>NZ_JACNDQ010000003.1:0-1325892 GCF_017351655.1 Pseudomonas sp. FW300-N2F2
GGTAGGGGTTTTGTTTTTAGTAGAGATCATCGATTTTACCGACACGTTGTTGTTGAACGGGTCGGACACAGAATTTCTTGACGACCATAGAGCATTGGAACCACCTGATCCCATCCCGAACTCAGCAGTGAAACGATGCATCGCCGATGGTAGTGTGGGGTTTCCCCATGTGAGAGTAGGTCATCGTCAAGATTGAATTTCCAGAACCCCTGTCTGCCTCAGCAGACAGGGGTTTTGTCGTTTTGGGCCGGTAATCGGATCGAGCCTCTGATGCTCCGGCAAACCCCCCATGCCGTTGCTATGCTGTGAGAGTCGGGCTCTGGCGACCAAGAGGGCCCACGACGTCACTGGTCATGGGGATTCCAATAATGAAAAACCCTTATGCTCCCGGCTTTTGGTGCGCCACCGCAGCATTGCTGCTGCTTTCGGCCACTTATTTCTATGGCGTCATGCTCACTCATCAAATCGACAAGGCGCTACTGTTCCTCGATAGCGCGGCAGCGTTGATTGGCGTGATATCCATCGCAATCGTGGCCTGGGCTTCGCTTCAGGGCCAACGCATCAAGAAAAAACACCTTGAGCAAGGCAAGACCCTGGTGCTGATTTGGGACACCAAGGTAGCGTTGCGCCGCGTCGAAACGGTGTTTGACCGTTATTTCTGGGGCAGTTATTGGCAACCTGGCCGCACATTCCAGGAAGTCATGGGCGAGCTCACCGGTACCCCGTTGGAAAAAAGCCTGGAAGCCCTGAAAGTCCAGTGCGCGGCCCTGGACAAGCAGGTCACCCAGGACGGCTGGCACTGGCTCAACAACGCCCGTGAATTGTGCGACGTGGCTAACGCCATGGCCCGGGAGCGCTATCAACTGGACTTTTGCGATTCGCGCGCAGAGTCATCGGGGGCGGCGGTGATCAATCGCGATTTCGAAGTGCTGGTGTACACCTGGACGGCCCGCCTCAAGACTTTCGACCATCAGCTCGACGAGATCGAAGTCCAATATTCGTAGACCACCTCTCAAGAAAACGCTTTTACCCCTATAAACATTGGGCCCGCAGGGGTGCCTGGTGGTAATCTCCCCTCCTTTGCGGCGTCGAGCCACCCCTTTGGCGGGTCAGGGAAGACGACGGCTTTCTTCAACCATGGATATCGATCGGGTCACTCATGAATAAATCAGCAAGCGTACTTCTGGGAATCGTTGTGGCTGTCGGTGCTATCAGCGCGGGCGGCGCCTGGTACACCGGGACCAAACTCGAAGGCGTGTTGAAAAATGCTATTGCCGATAGCAATAAGCAGATGCAGACAGCCTTGTCCGGGTCCAACAGCACTGCCGCCCTGGAGCTGGTTTCCATGGACCGTGGCACATTCAGCAGCACCGCCCACTACCGTCTCAAAGGCGAAGGCGAGATGTTCGGTGGTGAGTCGGTCGAGCTGCTCTTCGTCGACCGGATCGAGCACGGCCCACTGCCATTCTCGCGCTTGATTACGCTCAAGTGGCTGCCGGTCATGGCCACCAGTCACACCGCTCTTGAGCGCAATCCACTGACTGACAAGTGGTTCGCTGCAACCAAGGACCAGTCGCCGCTCAAAGGTGTGGTCAACCTGGGTTACGACGAATCCATCAACGGCACCTACGAGCTGCTGCCGTTGGACACCAAGTTGGATGAGCAGTCCCAGCTCACCTTCTCCGGTCTCAAGATCGATCTGGCCGCCAGCGCCCAAGGCCAGAAGGTCAAGGCTGACGGCTACATGGACAGCTTCAAGTTGACCACCGTTGCCGAAGACCAGACGCCGGTGCAGGTCGAGCTGAACGGCCTGACATTGGCCAGTAACCTGAGCAAAAGCTCATACGGTTACTACATGGGTGACAACACCCTGCTGATGAGCAGCACCAAGGCCACGTTTGGTGAGCCGAAGTCGGTGCTGGGCCTGAAGAACTTCGAAATGAAGAACAGCAGCAGTGAGAACGGCACCAGTGCTTCGGGGCGTGCCGATTACAAGATCGGTGAGTTGTCGTTCAACGACAAGACCATTGGTTCGGCGCAGATGGCGGTCAGTCTGAAGAATCTGGACATCCCGGCCACCATGTCGCTGATGCAGATCTACCAGACCAAGCTGCAGCCCTACGAAAGAGCGGCCGCCGAAGCCGCTGCAGCCGGTGAACCGGCGCCAGAGTTGAGCCTGACCGAAGCTGAGGAAGCACAGGTCAAAGCCGATCTGGAAAAACTCTTGGCCGGTGCCCCGCAGGTGGCCTTGGAAAATCTGTCGTTCAACACTGCCAACGGTGAAAGCCGTGCCAGCCTGATCGTTGATCTGACCAAGCCGCAGTCCATGGACCTGCCGCCGGATGAATTGGGACGTCAGTTGCTCGCCCTGCTGGATTTCAATCTCAAGGTTTCCAAGCCGATGCTGGTCGACCTGATGACCGTGCAGGCACAAATGGAAGGCCAGACGGATGCCAAGCTGATCGCCGATCAAGCCACCGCTACCAGCGATATGTTTAGCGCCATGGCCGTCGGCACTCAATTGGCGACCCTTGAAGGCAACGACGTTGTCACCAAGTTGCACTACGCCAACAACCAGGTCGATTTCAATGGCCAGAAAATGACCGTTGAACAATTCTCGGCATTTGTGATGAGCAAACTGGGCGGCGGCGTCGCCATCCAGTAAGCCGTTCAAGTCACACCCAAGACCCGGCCCGTGCATGACGCACGGCCGGGTTTTTTTATGCCCACGGATCACCCTGGGCCGAAATCTGTATCGATTCTGAAGAATTGTGGCGTTCCTGAAGATGACCCGCCTGAGAGTGCAAGACTAGGCCCATTAGAGCTTGGCTGGATTCCTTTGATCCGGCTTCCTGTTTGATGGGCAAGGGGGCACTGCGACCCGGCTGGCCATGTAAGGATGCTGACGAATGCCGCGTACTGTGGGTCCTTTTATTCAACGTGGTTTGCGCCCGTTGTTTCGCGTCGCGCTGTGCAGCCAATTGTGCTGGCCGATGCTGGCGTTTGCCGATACCGCCTATGACCAAATGGTGCTCGACGCCCGTGCCGGCCATTACACCCCTGCGCTGACTGCGTTGCGCCAGGTGCCGGCCGGCCAGGCCAGCGCCGCGCAGATCAGTGACCACCTGCAGATCGCCAGCTGGGCCGGCCTCGATAGCGAGGTGGTGTCGGTCTATGAGACCCAGGGCCGCAATCGAGCGCTGCCCGTCCAGGCGCTGACTGCGACGGCTCGAGCCTATCGCAACCTCAAGCGTTGGGATTCGGCGGCCGAGCTGTACCGCCAGGCTTTGGTGATCGCCCCCCAGAACCCCGACCTGCAACTCGGCCTGGCCTTGACCCAGGCCGATGCGGGGCAGCCCGACGAAGCCGTCACCCGCGCCAAGGCCCTGGTCGCTGCCAAGCCGACAGATCCGATGCGTCGACTGGCACTGGGTTATGCCTTGACCCGCGCCGACAGCCCCCACGAAGCGCTGTTCGAATACGACCAGGCCTTCACGCGCGCCGGCAACAGCCCAGAGGTAGCGCGCGAATACATCTACGCCCTGCAACGCGCACGGCTGCCAGAGCCGGCGCTGCGCCTGGCGCGTCTGCAGCCGGGGCTGATCGACCGTGGCGTGCAACGACGCCTGGAGGGTGACGTCGCCGCCGAACGGGTGCGCCTGGCGGACATGGCCAGTCGCAGCGAACAGGAGCGCTTCGTCATTGCCGACCGCGCCCTGGCCGACTACGACAAGTTGCTCGCCACCTGGACCCCGGTGACCGAGGCCCATGACGACGTACTCCGTTGGCGCATCGATCGCATGGGCGCGCTCAATGCCCGCGCCCGTCGAGCAGAAGTGATTGCCGAATACCAGAAGCTGATCGCCGAGGGCGTGAGCATTCCCACTTATGCCCTGCGCTGGGTGGCCTCTTCCTATCTGGAACAGCGTGAGCCGGAGATTGCCGTCGATCTGTACCGCCGGGTCCTGACCGCGCCAGATGCCGATCCTGCGGAGCGTTTTGAAGACAGCACCGCGCTCTACTATGCGTTGCTGGAAAGTGAAAAATCCGAAGACGCCCGTGCACTGGCCGAAGACATGGCGAAAGCCCAGCCTCCGCGCATCGAGCTCAAGGGCCTGCCGATCGGCAACCCCAACGATGAATGGATGGACGCTCAGCAACTCGCCGCCCAGGCCGGCACGTACGGCGCCGACTTGCCCTCTGCCGAAACGCGCCTGGAAACCTTGGTCAGCCAGGGCCCCGGCAATACTGGCATGCGCCTGGCCCAGGCCGATCTGTACCAGGCCCGCGACTGGCCGCGCCGTTCGGAAAACCTGCTCAAAGAAGTCGAGGCGACGATTCCGCGCAACCGCGACCTGGAAATCGCCCAGGCTCGCGCTGCCATGGATTTGCAGGAGTGGCGGCAGCTGGATGCACTGACCGACGACGTGGTCGCCCGCTACCCGGAAAACGCCCATGTCAAACGTCTGCAGCGCCAGCGCGAGGTACACGACATGGCCGAGCTGCGCATCGAGGCCTACACCGGCAAGAGCTATGGCGGGGGTAACGGTGACGCCGGTGCAGTCACTGGTAGCCGGGACTTTGGTATCGAAACGCTGCTCTACAGCCCGCCTATCGATGAAGACTGGCGGTTGTTCGGCGGTGCCGGCTACGCCACCGGTGATTTCGAGGAAGGCACTGGCCACCACCGTTGGCAGCGCCTGGGCGTGGAGCGTCGCACCCGGGACATGACGCTGGAGGCCGAGGTCTCCAATCACGCCTATGGTTCCGGCGACAAGCAAGGTGCGCGCGTGGCCGTGGCCCGAGACATCGACGACCATTGGCAGTACGGCGGCAGCCTGGATTACCTCTCGGCCAATACCCCGCTGCGGGCGCTCAACAGCGGCATCCGCGCCAACGGCGGGAGTGGTTTCGTCCGTTGGCGGGCCAATGAAAGCCGCGAGTGGCGACTGGCGCTGAGCCCGTCCCATTTCAGTGACGGCAACAACCGCCTCGAAACCCAGCTGACCGGCCGCGAGGGCATCTACAGCACCCCGCGCCTGCAAGTGGAGCTGGGTTTGGAAGTCGGCGCCAGCCGCAACAGCGGTTCCAACGAAGTGCCTTATTTCAACCCGAAAGCGGATTTCAGCGTCATGCCGACCGTGAGCGCCAACCACGTGTTGTATCGCCGCTACGAAACCACGTGGAGCCAGCAATTCCAGGTCGGTGCCGGTACCTACAGCCAGCGTGACTACAACACCGGGGCCATGGGATTGCTCGGCTACGGCCAGCGTTTCATCTGGAACGACGTGCTAGAGGCAGGTGCCGCGCTGAGTTGGCTCAACCGCCCCTACGACGGCGATCGCGAAAGCGATTTGCGCCTGCTTGTCGACCTCACCTATCGCTTCTAGAAGAGTTTGAAGATGCCTGTTATTTCGCGATTCATCCTTCTGCTGGGGGTCTTGCTGATCAGCGCTTGTGCCCAGCAAGCCCCGGCGTTCACGCCGCCTTCGCAGCGTCCGCTGGCGGCCAACGACGCCCCGTGGCCGAAGAACCATGTGCTCGGCATCGCCTACCACGATGTCGACGACCGAGACCCGGACCAGGCGCTGGTGGCTGTGCGCACCGAGCGGCTGATCGAGCAATTGGCGTGGCTGCGGGAAAACAACTACCAGCCGGTCACGGTGGACCAGATCATCACGGCCCGCAATGGCGGCCCGGAACTGCCGCCCCGTGCGGTGCTGCTGAGTTTCGACGACGGCTACTCGAGCTTCTATACCCGCGTCATGCCCATCCTGCGTGCCTATAACTGGCCGGCTATCCTGGCTCCGGTCGGTAGCTGGGTGGATACGCCGCTGAACCAGACGGTGGATTTTGCCGGGGTGCCGCGCAAGCGTTCCGAGTTCCTGACCTGGGAGCAGATTCGCGAGGTGTCGAAATCGGGCCTGGTGGAAATCGCCGCCCACACCGATGCCAATCACAAAGGCGTGCTCGCCAACCCGCAGGGCAACCAGCAACCTGCGGCGACGACCCGGCGCTACGACCCTGCCACCGGTCGTTACGAGACCGAGGCCGATTTCCAGGCGCGCTTGCGCAAGGACGTGGCGGCTATTTCCGAGAAAATCCGCAAGGTCGCCGGTTATAGCCCGCGCGTTTGGGTCTGGCCTTACGGTGAAGCCGACGGTACTGCGTTGCAGGTGATTGGCAGCGAGGGCTATCAAATGGCCCTGACCCTGGAGGACGGCCTCGACAGCCTGGATAACCTGATGAGCGGCCCACGCTTCCTGGTGTCGTCCGATCCGGATGGTGCCCATTTCGCCGAAAGCATCGTGTCCGTACAGACGATTGACCCGATGCGGGTGGTGCATGTCGATCTGGATTACGTCTACGACCCGGACCCGGTGCAGCAAGAGGCCAACGTTGGCAAGCTGGTCCAGCGCATTTCCGACCTGGGCGCCAATACGGTGTTCCTGCAAGCCTTTGCCGATCCCAAAGGCGACGGCCTGGTGCACTCGTTGTACTTCCCCAACCGCCACCTGCCGGTACGCGCCGACCTGTTCGACCGGGTCGCCTGGCAACTGCGCACTCGGGCCAACGCCAAGGTCTATGCCTGGATGCCAGTGCTCAGTTTCGCCTTGGACGCGAAGCTGCCACGGGTACAACGCTGGGACCCGGAAACCGGCAAGACCGGCGTCGCCCCGGACCAATACGTGCGCCTGTCGCCGTTCGACCCGAAGGTGCGCAAGGTCATCGGCGAGATCTACGAGGACCTGGCGCGGATGAGTTCGTTGGATGGCGTTCTGTACCATGACGACGCGGTGTTTTCCGACTTCGAGGATGCCAGCCCCGCGGCCCTGAAAGTCTATGCCGCCCACGGCTTGCCGACGTCCATCGCCGCCCTGCGGGACGATCCTGCGGCGATGCAACGCTGGACCCGCTTCAAGAGCCGCTACCTGATCGACTTCACCCATGAGCTGACCGCCAAGGTCCGGGCGATTCGTGGTCCGCAGGTGCTGACGGCGCGCAATATCTTTGCCGAACCGATGCTCAACCCGCAAAGCGAAGCCTGGTTCGCCCAGAACCTCGACGATTTCCTCGGCGCCTATGACTGGACGGCACCGATGGCCATGCCGCTGATGGAAAAGCAGACCCGTGCGCAGTCCGGCCCGTGGTTGGAACGTCTGGTCCAGACCGTCAAAAGCCGGCCCGGTGCACTCAAGCGCACGGTGTTCGAATTGCAGGCGCGAGATTGGGACAGCCAACCGGTGACCGACATCGACGGCGAACTCCTGGCCGACTGGATGGGGCGCCTCAAGCGCCAGGGAGTGACCAGCTTCGGCTACTACCCGGACAACTTCATCGAAGACCAGCCCGCCGTGAAAACCGTGCGGCCGGCGCTCTCCAACAAGTGGAATCCTTGACATGCTCGACAGACTGCTCGCCCTGCTGGTGCTGGCGATCGTCCTTGGGGTGCCCCTGGGCCTGATCTTCCTGGTCACCGGGCAATTCCTGATGGACTTCGTGTTCTTTTACCCGCTGTTCATGTCCGGGCTGTGGATCGCCGGCGGCCTGTATTTCTGGCTGCACTGGGAACGCCACTGGCCGTGGAAGGACGACACCTTGCCACCGTCCCTGGCAGGTGAGCCGCTGATCAGCATCCTGATCCCGTGCTTCAACGAAGGCGACAACGTTGCCGACACCATTCACGCGGCGCTGGGCCAGCATTATCCGAACATCGAAGTCATCGCCATCAACGACGGCTCCAAGGACAACACCGCCCAGATGCTCGACCAACTGGCAGCCGAGGACCCGCGCTTGCGCGTCTTGCACCTGGCGGAAAACCAGGGCAAGGCCGTGGCCCTGCGTATGGGGGCCATCGCGGCGCGCAGCGAATACCTGGTGTGCATCGACGGTGACGCGCTGCTGGCGCCGAACACCTGTGCTTACCTGGTGGCGCCGATGCTGGACAACGCCCGCCTCGGCGCGGTGACCGGCAACCCGCGCATCCGCACCCGTTCGACCTTGATAGGCCGGGTCCAGGTCGGCGAGTTTTCCTCGATCATCGGCCTGATCAAGCGGACCCAGCGGGTCTTCGGGCGGATCTTCACCGTGTCCGGCGTGATCGTTGCGTTCCGTCGCACCGCCCTGCACCGGGTCGGCTACTGGAGCCCGGACATGATCACCGAAGACATCGACATCAGTTGGAAGCTGCAACTGGATCACTGGAGCATCTTCTACGAGCCGCGCGCGCTGTGCTGGATCCTCATGCCCGAAACCTTGCGCGGCCTGTGGCGGCAACGCCTGCGCTGGGCCCAGGGGGGCGCCGAGGTGCTGTTCAAGAACATCCGTGGCATCTGGCAATACCGCCATCGCTACCTGTGGCCGCTGCTGTTCGAATACTGCCTGTCCACCGGCTGGGCGTTTACCTTCCTGCTGTCGGTGATCTTCTGGGGCGCCGGCAAATTCGTCGAAATGCCAGCGGCCATCGCCGTGGATCACCTGATGCCGCCAGCCTTCACCGGCCTGTTGCTGGCCGTGGTGTGCCTGCTGCAGTTCGCGGTGAGCATCCTGATCGATCGGCGTTACGAAAAAGGTCTGTGGCACATCATGTTCTGGGTGGTCTGGTACCCGCTGGTGTTCTGGTTGATCAGCCTCTTCACCACCCTGGTGAGCTTTCCCAAAGTGCTGTTCGGGCAGCATCAGAAGCGTGCGCGCTGGATCAGTCCGGATCGCGGTATCAAACCGTTCGATGATCAGGAAGAGGAAGTGATCCGATGAAAATTGTCAGGACCCGGCAACGGCCTTTTCTGGTGGTCATCGATGCGCTTTTCACCGTGCTGGCGTGGGTGGGGCTGTTGTATTTGCTGGTCAACGGACTGTGGCCGCTGCTCGACAGCCAAGCCGGCCCGCGCCTGGGAGGGTCGCTGTTCGACACACTGGGGACTTTGCAGGTCTATGGGTGGATCGCGTTGGTCAACGCGGTGCTGCTGATTACCTGGGCGCGTTATCAACAGCGCAAAAGCCGCAGCTTCGCCCAGCGCCGGCTGCCGGCGCCAGTGGTGGATGACCAGGGCTTGAGCGCCAGTTTCAAGTTGACCGGCGAGCGCCTGGACACGCTGCGCCAGCCCGGCTCGAAGATCATCCACAACAACCAGGACGGCGACATCAGCCACGTCGTGCCGCATTTCCATTTGCTCAGCCCGGACTTGCAGCCACCGCCCCTGGCGCCATTGGAGCGGCCACGGGTTATCCACTTGCCGGCCGATCAGTCTGTGCATTGATGCAAGCTGACCCGCCGCCATCGCGAGCAAGCTCGCTCCCACAGAGGGATTGGGGGTGTGGCGGATATTTCGGTCAACACAAGACAAAACTGTGGGAGCGAGCTTGCTCGCGATGGCGTCGTGTAAGCCACATTGAAGTGACTGATCCACCGCTATCGCGAGCAAGCTCGCCCCCACAGGGGATTGGGTGGGACAGATCTACGACGAGAAATCCCGAACCAGCCGCCATGCCTCGTCCACCGGCAACGGCTGCTTCATGCGCTGGGCCAGCGCTGCCATGGCCCGGCCTTCATCGCAGGCCACGGCGGCGGCAACGAGGCCGTCTTTGCCCAACAGGGCGATAAAGGGCGGATGCTCGGGCGTGCCCTTGAATTCCACCTCGTCCCAATGTTCAGCGTGCCCGAGGTAGTCGTAGCGTTTGCCAAAGTGATAGGTCCAGAAAAACGGCACGTCCAGATAGTGCTCGTCGCCGCCGAGCATGTTCGCGGCGGCGATGCGCGCCTGTTGCTGGGCCAGGCGCCAATGCTCGATGCGCACAGGCGTGCCGTTGAGGGGAAATGTCGCGATATCACCCACGGCCCATAAGCCATCAGCCACACGCATGCCTGCGTCAACGGACAGCGACTGGTCCTGTTCCCGTGGCAACTGGGCAAACGGCTCGGTGGCCGGATGCACGCCGATACCGACGATCACCAGGTCCGCAGCCAAACGCTGGCCGTTATCCAGCACCACGGCTTCGACCTTGTGCGCGCCCTCGATCCGTGCCGCTTCGCCGTCGGTGCGGTACTCCACGCCGTTGGCCCGGTGCCGGGCCAGGATGGCCTGACCGACGCTCTCGCCCAATTGCGCGGCGAATGGCACCGGGTGCCGGGCCAAGACGGTGACGCTCAGCTCGCGCTTGCGCAGGGATGAGGCCACCTCCATGGCGATGAAACTGTCGCCAATGATCACCGCCCGTTGACCTGGTCGCACAGTGTCGAGAATCTGCCGGGCATGGGCGATCGAACGCAGCACGAAGACTTGCGGCAAATCGATGCCGGGCAGCGCTGGCTTCTTCGGCTCCCCGCCGGTGGCAATGAGCGCGGCGTCGTAGTCCAGGCGCCGGCCATCGGCGAGCTGGATTTGCCGGGCACTGGGGTCCAAATGCGTGACCTCGCCGTGGAGCCTTTCGATGCGTTGCTGGGTGAAATAAGTTTCATCGCGCAGCGGCGCCGTCTCGTTGACCGGCATGTCGCCGGCCAATACATACTTGCTCAGCACCGTACGGTCGTAGCCGGCTTCGGCTTCGCGGTCGATCAACAGGATCCGGCCGCCAAACCCCTTCTCCCGCAACGCCGCCGCGCAAGCCGTGCCCGCCGCTCCGGCGCCGATGATGACAAAGGTGCGCGCGTCATCGGCCGGCGGAATTTTATCGGCCGGCAGCGGTTGGTCATCGACCCAGACGTCAGCGCCGCGCACTTCGACGTGATAGCGCGCCAGGCTGTCGAGGGCTGGCGGCTCGCACAGGGCGCCGTCCTCAGCCCGGAACGCCGCCTTGTGCCACGGGCAAATCAGCCGTCCATGACACACCGCGCCCTTGACCAGTGGTGCGCCTGCATGGGGGCACTTACCTTGGAAGGCGCGCACCTGATCGCCTGAACGCAGCAACAGGATGGACGTGTCGTGGATTTTGACTTCGAGGCCGCGGTCTTCGCGAACATCGGCGAAACGGGCGACTTGATGCAGAGACATGAGTGTTCTCCGGCAGGCGTTTCCCTTTGGAGTCGAGGGCCGGAACGAGGTTCAGCATAATTGTCACTGCACCCTTGGCGAAGCTGCGGCTATAGTTCGCAAGCCGTCCATGGCCAGACACGCACAAGGTGCCCCGGTATGACTCGATTGAACATTCTCACCCCTTGGCTGGCGGCCGTCGCCCTGGTGCTGTGCGCACAAGGGGCAGCCCAGGCGGAGGAGCGTTTTACCCTCAGTATCCCTGGCGTGTCGGACGACCGCCTCTTCACCGCGGCGGCGGCCAGTGACGCCAATACCTGTGGTGGCAAGAACATTTCCCCGGCCTTGAGCTGGAACGCCGGCCCACCGGGCACCCTCAGCTACGCCATCGTCATGTTGGACCCGGACGGCCAGAGGGGCCAGGGTGTCGACCACTGGATCCACTACGGCATCAAGGCCACCACCCGGCAAATTCCAGTGGGCGCCGGTACCAAGTCTTCGTTGGAAGGCATGAGCGGCATCAACAGCAAGAATACCCACGGCTACATCGGCCCTTGCCCGCCCATCGGCGACAGCGCTCACCATTACCTGATCCAGCTCTTCGCCCTGGACCTGCCGCCGGAAGCCTTCCCCGCCGGCCTCACCCGGGCCCAACTGATGGAAAAAATCAAAGGTCACGTCCTGCGCAACAGCAGCGTAGTGCGCCGCTACCACCGCTGACCCGAACAACGCAAACCTCTGTGGTGAGGGGATTTATCCCCGCTGGGCTGCAAAGCAGCCCCCGCCACAATGGCGCCCCTCAGACACAAAATTGGCATCGCGCGCCAAAAGCGAGCACTATCGAGCCCCTGTTCACTCATGCCGGAGGATGGCGATGACGCAGAAACCCGACGGCATCGCCCGCCTCCTGAACTGCCCCACCAAGGGCGACGAAATACGCCGGGCCATAGCCCAGAGCCGCAAGGATTTCCTGCCTGCCGACGAGGCCGAAGACGCCGAGCCAGGCCAGCCACCGGTTCAACCGGTGGACACTGATCGCGACGACTGAGCCGTCGCCCTCTTTCAACTTATCGTTCAAATCCGCCTATGACTGCCACCCCTGTTCTACCCGGTGACCGATTCAGCCGATCCGATTACAAAACCCTGGGCCTGGCCGCCTTGGGCGGTGCGCTGGAGATCTACGATTTCATCATCTTCGTGTTCTTCGCCCTGACCCTCAGCCAGTTGTTCTTCCCGCCGGAAATGCCCGATTGGCTGCGCCTGCTGCAAAGCTTCGGGATTTTTGCCACCGGCTACCTGGCTCGCCCCTTGGGCGGCATTCTCATGGCGCACTTTGCCGATCGCCTGGGGCGCAAGCGAGTGTTCAGCTTGAGCATCCTGATGATGGCCTTGCCATGCCTGCTCATCGGGGTGATGCCCACCTACGCGCAAATCGGCTATTTCGCCCCGTTGCTGCTACTGGCGCTGCGTATCCTGCAGGGCGCGGCCGTGGGCGGTGAGGTGCCAAGCGCCTGGGTATTCGTGGCCGAACACGCGCCGCTGCATCATCGCGGTTATGCCCTGGGTTTCCTCCAGGCCGGCCTGACCTTCGGCTACCTGCTGGGCGCCCTGACCGCAACGGCGCTGGCGCGGATCTACACGCCGGCGGAGATACTCGATTACGCCTGGCGCCTGCCGTTCCTGCTGGGGGGCGTCTTCGGTGTGATCGGCGTCTGGCTGCGCCGCTGGCTGAGCGAAACGCCGATCTTCATGGCCTTGCAAGCCGATCGCGAAGGCGCTGCGGAACTGCCGTTGCGCACGGTCCTGCGCGACCACCGCCAGGCTTTGCTGCCCGCCGCCATCCTGACCTGTGTGCTGACCTCTGCCGTGGTGGTGTTCGTGGTCATCACCCCGACCGTGATGCAGAAAAGCTTTGGCATGACGCCCAGCCACACCTTCGCCCTGAGCAGCCTGGGCATCGTCTTCCTGAACATCGGCTGCGTCCTGGCCGGCCTCATCGTCGACCGCATCGGCGCCTGGCGCACCGTCATGCTCTACAGCCTGCTGCTGCCCCTGGGCATTGCCGTGCTCTACGCCAGCCTGATCAGCGGCAGCGCCTGGCTGGGCCTGGCCTACGCCGTGGCCGGCCTGGGTTGCGGTGTGGTCGGCGCGGTGCCGTCGGTGATGGTCAGCCTGTTTCCGCCGAAGATCCGCGTGTCGGGCATCTCGCTCACCTACAACATCGCCTATGCGCTATGGGCCAGCATGACACCGTTGATGCTGATCGCCCTGGTGCCGTGGAGCCCGTGGGTGTGCGTGGGGTATTGCGTGGTGATGGGGGCGGTGGGCGTGGCTGCGGCGGCGTATTTCCCGGGACGGCATGGCAAGGCTGCGCAGCCGTCATTGGCCTGTGAATCCTAGCCCGGCGGTTCAAAGACGCTCGCGCAGAAAATCCACAAAAGCTCGAGTCCGTGCCGAGCGACGTCGGTCGTGACTGAACACGGCGCTGATGGGCAGCGCCAGCGGTTGGTAGTCGGCAAGCAGGGGGCAGACGGTTCCCTGGCGGACATCGGCTGCGAACAACCACTGCGGTGAAAGCGAAACGCCCAGGCCCGACAGTACCATTTCCCGGATCGCCTCGCTGCTGTTGCAGGTGACGTTGCCTTTGATCGTTACGCTGTGCTGTAGGCCATCCTGCTCGAATCGCCAGACGTCGTAATGCTCCAGCAGCGTGAACGCCAAACAGTTATGGCCGGCCAGGTCGGCCGGTTCGAGGGGCGTGCCGTGCTGTTGCAGATAAGCAGGAGATGCGTACACCCGGCGCGGGCTATCACCGAGGGAAATCGCCACCAGCCCTTCGTTTTTCACCACGCCGATGCGAATGGCAAGGTCGATGTTTTCCTTCAATACATCTTCGTTCTGGTCGCTCAGCCTCAAATCGATACGAAGCTGTGGGTGACGCGCCAGGAACTCGCCCACCAGGGGCGCGATACACAACCGGCCGAAACTGACGGGCGCCGCCACACGCAGAAGGCCGGCGATCTGTTCCTGGCCACTGGCGAAACTGAGCCGTGCGGCGTCCACGCTGGCGAGTATGTCCTTGCTCTCGGTGTAGAAGCGCTGCCCCTGGTCGGTCAGCGCCAGATGGCGAGTGCTGCGGGCGAACAGCGCCCCGCCCAGATGTTGCTCCAATGCGCGGATCTGTTTGCTCACCGCCGGTTGGCCCAGGTTCAGCTCCCTGGCGACCGCCGAGAACGAGCCGCGCTCCACCACGCGCACGAACACCTGCATTGCATCGAGCAGATCCATCAGGATTTGGCCTCTGTCTGGAATAAATCCTATCCATTGTTGCTCACTTATCGGAATGCGTCTTCGCTCGCATGATGAACCTGCCCACTTATTGGAGGTTTACCGTCATGAACAACACCATGTTCGCCGCCGTTGCCGAAACCGCTCAGGCGCCGCTGATTGTCCGTTCCATCGCCCGGCCCGTTCCCGGCAAAGGCCAGGTATTGATCAAGGTACATGCCGCCGGAATCAACCCGCTGGATACCAAGATCGCGGCGGGAGGCGGTGCCCATGCACGCCAGCCGTTGCCCGCCGTATTGGGGATCGACCTGGCCGGGACGGTGGTTGAGCGGGGCGAAGGCGTGGATGACTTCGCACCTGGCGACGAGGTGTTCGGCATGGCCGGCGGAATCGGCGGGGCGCAAGGCGCGCTGGCCGAGTACATCGCGGTCGATGCCCGCCTGATCGCGCCCAAGCCCCGCTCATTGAGCATGCGCGATGCGGCCGCCTTGCCACTGGCATTCATCACGGCCTGGGAAGGATTGGTAGACCGCGCCAACGTCCGGGCCGGGCAACAGGTGCTGATTCATGGCGGCGCGGGGGGAGTCGGTCAAATGGCTGTGCAAATCGCCAAGGCCCGGGGCGCCGAGGTCTACGCCACGGGTTCGGCCAGCAGCCTGGATTTCATCCGCGAACTGGGCGCCTCAGCCATCGACTATCGGACCCAGGACACTGACAGCTACGTGCGCCTGTACACCGATGGCGAAGGCTTCGACATCGTTTACGACACCGTTGGTGGCTCGACCCTGGATGCTTCATTCAACGCGGTAAAAACCTACACCGGCCATGTGCTCAGCTGCCTCGGTTGGGGCCAGCACAGCCTCGCGCCATTGTCGTTCCGGGGCGCAAGCTATTCCGGAGTGTTTACGTTGCTGCCGCTGCTGACCGGAAAGGGACGCGAGCATCATGGGTGGATCTTGCGGGAGGCCGTGAGGCTGGTTGAATCAGGACAGCTGCGGATCAAGGTGGATCCGCGCCGGTTTGGCCTGGGGAACGTCAATGAGGCGTTTGCCCAGGTAGCCGAGGGGCGCGGGGCGGGGAAAACGGTGGTGGACATCGGGGGGTGAACAGGATGGAACCGTGCTCCGTAAGGGCCGATTGACTTGAGCGCTCGTTCAAACCCCGTAGAATGCAGGCGCGATTATGCCGCTACCGCTCAGGGACGAATTCAACCATGCGCATTTTTACCCTCTTTCTGGCCCTCTGCCTTATGGCAGGTTGCGCTTCCAAGCCCGATTACTACATTTCTCCTGCGCCGGTGGCGATCCCCGAGACCGCCACCTATTGGATCGACACGTTCAACGTTGAAGTCGTAGGTAAAAACGAACGCTTTCTGCCCGACGAAAAAGTCCGTGACCGGTTGCACACTGACCTGATCGTCCGCCTGCTTGACGGCGATCGCTATGCCTCCAGCAAGGAAACCGCTGACTATCTGTTGGATGTCAACGCCGTCTATGCCCGCCGTATTCAAGATACCCAAGGTGGCTTCATGAGCCATATCGTTGCCGACGGTACGTATCTGGCCAGTGTCGATTTCAATTATCAGGTCAAGGTGAAGAAGGCCGGTGTCGAGGTGTTGCACTTTGCCCAGGCCCGCGAGGGGCTGATGCCAGGTGGGGCGATTGGGCAACTGGAGGTCATGCGAGGCATGGCAGGCGCCCTGACGAACAGAGGCAACGCCGATGTCGAAGACTATTACACCGGCCAGTTGAGCCGCTTCATCGCCGATGATCTGCGGGGCATTCCGTCCCGCTAGCCATGCCTGCTGCAGCGTGCAGGCGATGGCTCCAATCGCGGTAACGGCCTGGCCACTTCGGGGTGGCCAGCCCTGTCTTTGCGGCGCTTCAAAAAAAATTTTTGGTCGTTAACCCGAACCCCTTGCGCCCTGCGTCTGACTCTGTGAACGGATCATTCATTCACGAGGTTCAGCCCATGTCCCGTCCATTTCCCTTTATGCGTCCTGCTGCCCAGGGCTTCGCCGTGACTTTGCTGGTGGCGCTGGCCGGTTGTGGATTGTCTTCCTCCCGAGAGGCTGCCCAGCCGTCCGAGCCGGTACCTGTGGCGCCCAGCGTGGTGCCACAAGGCGAGATCGCCCAAGGGCCCCAGTCGACGGTCAAGCGCATGCTCATGAAGCCGGCATCGATGCCCGCTCCCAGCGTGGCGAACGATGCCATTGCCGCGGGTTACCGTGCCGAACCGCGTGAACAGTACGAAAAGCTTCCGGATAACCCGATTCACAGCGTGGCCGAAACGCCGGTGTCGACCTTCAGCGTGGATGTCGATACCGGCAGCTATGCCAATGTGCGACGTTTGCTCAATCAAGGCAGCCTGCCGCCCGAAGGGGCGGTGCGGCTGGAGGAAATGGTCAATTATTTCCCGTACAGCTACGCCCTGCCCACCGACGGTTCACCCTTTGGTGTGACCACCGAAGTCGCCCCATCACCGTGGAACCCCCACACCCGCTTGCTGCGCATCGGCATCAAGGCCAGCGACCGCGCCGTGGCGGACCTGGCGCCGGCCAACCTGGTCTTCCTGGTGGACGTTTCCGGCTCCATGGACCGTCGCGAAGGCCTGCCGCTGGTCAAGAGCACGCTGAAACTGCTGGTGGACCAATTGCGCGATCAGGACCGGGTGTCCCTGGTGGTCTATGCCGGTGAATCCCGGGTGGTGCTCAAGCCCACCTCGGGTCGCGACAAGGTGGCAATCCGCAATGCCATCGATCAACTCGACGCCGGTGGTTCCACCGCAGGTGCCTCGGGTATCGAGTTGGCCTATCAGATGGCGCGGGAGAGCTTCATCGACAAAGGCATCAACCGCATCCTGCTGGCCACCGATGGCGACTTCAACGTCGGCGTCAGTGATTTCGACAGCCTCAAGCAGATGGCGGTGGACCAGCGTAAAAGCAGCGTCTCCCTGACGACACTGGGCTTCGGTGTGGATAACTACAACGAGCACCTGATGGAGCAATTGGCTGACGCCGGTGACGGTAACTACGCCTACATCGACAACCTGCTCGAAGCGCGCAAGGTCCTGGTGGACCAGCTCAGTTCCACCCTGGCGGTGGTCGCCCGGGACGTGAAGTTGCAGGTGGAGTTCAACCCCGCCCAGGTCAGTGAGTATCGACTGCTGGGTTATGAGAACCGCGCGTTGAAGCGTGAAGATTTCAACAACGACAAGGTCGACGCAGGCGAGATCGGCGCCGGGCATACGGTGACGGCCTTGTATGAAATCGTGCCGAAGGGCGCGCCGGGCTGGTTGGAACCGCTGCGCTATGCAAGCACGCCCAAGTCGCAGAGCACGTCAGGTGAATTGGCGATGTTGCGCGTACGCTACAAGCCGGCCGAGGGCGGAAGCAGTCGACTGATCGAACACCCCATTGCCAGCGTGCAGAACGACCGCAAGCCCAGCGATGACCTGCGTTTCTCGGCCGCTGTTGCCGCCTTCGCCCAACAGCTCAAGGGTGATGGACGCTACACTGGGACGATGACCTTGAAGGACACTGCGCAATTGGCGCGCTCGGCCCGCGGTGATGATCCGTTTGGGCTGCGCTCGGAGTTTGTGCAGTTGGTGGAACTGGCCCAGAGCCTGGAGCCTGCGGCCAAGCGCTGAGCCCGGGCACAGCAAGGATCACATGTGGGAGCGAGCTTGCTCGCGATAGCAGTAGACCGATCATGTTCGTCATTGACTGATCCGACGCCATCGCGAGCAAGCTCGCTCCCACAGGCTTCCCTTGTTGTCTGCCAGGACTGTGTTGCAATGACCGGAAAGGAGTTCGCCCCCCACATGCCCGCTGCGCTTGACTCTCCCAGCGACGAATCGCTGCTGGCCCGCTACCGCAATGGCGACGGGGCTTCTTTCGAAGTCCTGTACGCCCGCCATCGGCAAGGGCTTTACCGTTTCCTGCTGTCCTTGAGCAACAAGGCCGAGCTGGCCGAGGAAGTTTTCCAGGACACCTGGCTCAGCCTGATTCGCAGTGCCACCCAGCCACAAGGCCGGGCGAGTTTTCGTACCTGGTTGTTCCAGATTGCCCGCAACCGCTTGATCGACCACTGGCGCAAACAGGGTGTCCACAACCCGTTGCACGACAGTTATGACGAGCAATTGCACGTCCAGCCCGACGACACCAGCAGCCCCGAGCAACAGCTGAGCCTGAGCCGCGACCAGGCGCGTCTCGACGCCGCGTTGCAGGCCTTGCCCGAGGATCAGCGAGAGGTCTTCCTGCTGCGCCTGCATGGCGACCTGGAGCTGTCACAGATTGCCGCCCTGACCGGTGCCCCGCTGGAAACGGTCAAAAGCCGCTTGCGTTACGCCCAGCAGAAATTGCAGCGACTGCTGGCCGAGGAGGTACCCGCATGATCGACGCCAAACATATCCCGGAACCCAACGACGAAGTGCTGATCGAGCATTTCCGCCAACACACCAGCGGCGAGCCGCCGGCTTCCCTGGACGCCTTCATCCTGGCCACCGCCCGTCGCGAAGCACCGACACCCACGCCAAGCCTGTGGCAACGCTGGCTGCAAGCCTGCCAACGGCCGCGCTGGCAAATGGCATTCGCCACGGTCGCCGGCGTGGCGCTAATGATCGGCCTGGTATTGCGCTCACCCGTGCCCCACGAGGAACTGGCCTCACCCGCCTCGATGGAGTTTTCCGCCGATCGGCAAGCGCCTGCCGTTGCCGCCGCACCACCACCGGCCATGCCCGCCCCGGCCCCGATCACCCGAATGGCGCCCCAGGGCGAACTGGCCCGGGCCCCGGCAAGCCCTGTGCAATCCTTGGCGGAAAAGCCCGCGGCGAAAATGAGCAAATCCGCGCCGGCAGCATTGCCATCGCTGGAGCAAGGCCTGATGGAAATCCTGCGCTTGCGCGAGGCGGGTGAGAGCAAGGCCGCTGATGAGAAGCTGCTGGCGCTGCACAAGCGCTTTCCCGAGGAAGACCTGCCGGCGCGGTTGGAGGCGTTGCGCAAGCGTTGAGTTAAACCGACGGGCTGATGATCCATTGAGAATCGCGTCTGGCGTCCTGGCGGCTACGACCATCGGGGCGCAGCCGGGCTTGGCGGCTTCTGTGCCCATTCAGACCATCTCTACAGCCACCTGATTTGACAAGCTCCAGGGAGTTTGTATAACTAGTTATACAAATCCCGGAGGTGTTATGGATATTTTACGAGAAATGCCCCATGTCTTTTTAGGCAGCCGTCTCAAGCGACTTGCCGAGCAGATGCAAGCAGATGCGAGTCTGTTGGCTAGCGATGTGGGTACATTAGTCCCACCAGGGCTGTTTCCGGTTCTCGTGCTGCTCGATGGTTCCAAAGGCTGCACTGTTGGGGATCTCGCCCGAGCCATCCGGGTGAGCCAGCCTGCAATGACAAAAAGTGTAAACCGGCTGACGGACGAAGGGCTCGTTGTCTCGAGCCGGGGGGAGAAAGACAAGCGGCAGTCCCTCGTCGAACTGACGGAGGCGGGGAGGGCTGCCGTCGATCAAGGCCGCCAAGTCGTATGGCCACTTATTGATATCGTGGTTCGCGACTTATTAGCCGGGATGTCGGGTTCTTTTCTGGAACAGCTGGATACTCTGGAAAATCGCTTGGCCGAGGAGTCTCTAGCTGAGCGCGTTGATCGTCTTAACCCTGTCAGCTTGCGACCCGCTTGTGATGCAGATGTTGCTGGAGTCGTTTTATTACTCAATCGGGCATATCGCGGCGAAGGGGAAGGAGCAAGTTGGACGACAGAAACGGGTCTGATTAGCGGAGACCGTATTTCGGAAACAACGCTCAGGACTGAGATTGCACAGAAACCGCTCGCTTCGTTATTGGTATGGAAGAAGCGAGAAAACATCCTCGGGTGTGTATGGGTTGAGCCAGTGCAGGCGGGGACTTGGTATCTCGGGTCATTGGCAATCGATCCAAAAAAACAGAATGCTCAGTGTGGACGGCGCTTGCTCGCCGCCGCGGAGCAATGGTGCCAATCACGCGGCGCTGAGTGTATTCATATGACGGTGCTTGAAGCGCGGGACACGTTGATAAAGTGGTATGAGCGTCGGGGCTATTGCAAAACAGGTGAAACCGAACCTTTTCCTTATGACGACGACAGGTTTGGGGTTCCCATCCGACCGGGTCTACAGTTCGAGGTCATGAAGAAAGTGCTGGAAACCTCAGCGATTCACTCGATGCATCAGGTATTGAACACATGATATAGCCAGAAACAAGAAAGCCCGCACAGGGCGGGCTTCTTGGGGTGTTTCGTAGACTGTCTGAGACAGGTCTAGACTGCTATATGGTGCACCAGGCGGGATTCGAACCCACGACCCCTGCCTTCGGAGGGCAGTACTCTATCCAGCTGAGCTACTGGTGCGACGCGGGCGCCATGATACTCATATGCAATGCGGGCGTCCATGCTGCTGATTTGCCGGTGTTTTCATAAGCCTAGGTGGGCATCGGCTACGCTGATCAGAAAAAACGGGCAAATTCGGTTTTTTCGTTCTTTTTTTCGAACAGGCTATTGTCCTTCACCCCCATCGGCCCTAGGATTCGTTTGAGATTTCAAACGCTCTTGTCTGGGTGCTGAACCGCACGTCTGTGCTTATGTGCGTTATTTCTGTGCTTCAGCCCGGTGAATGATTTCCCTGACGGCAGCCCCCGAGGCGCCTTTCTACAAATCTAATTCGCTCCGCGTGCGCGCGGTGCTGTTAAGGAAAGCCGACATGCAGCTTAAAGACACCCAGTTGTTCCGCCAGCAAGCCTTTATCGATGGCGCTTGGGTCGATGCGGACAATGGTCAGACGATCAAGGTCACCAACCCGGCGACGGGCGAAGTGTTGGGCACGGTGCCGAAGATGGGCGCCGCCGAAACCCGCCGGGCGATTGAAGCCGCCGACAAGGCACTGCCGGCCTGGCGTGCCCTGACCGCCAAGGAGCGCGCCAACAAGCTGCGCCGCTGGTACGAATTGCTGATCGAAAACCAGGACGACCTCGGTCGCCTGATGACCCTGGAACAAGGCAAACCGCTGGCCGAGGCCAAGGGCGAGATCGTCTACGCCGCCTCGTTCATCGAGTGGTTCGCCGAGGAAGCCAAGCGCATCTACGGTGACGTGATTCCCGGCCACCAGCCCGACAAGCGCCTGATCGTGATCAAGCAGCCGATCGGCGTGACCGCGGCCATCACCCCGTGGAACTTCCCGGCGGCGATGATCACCCGCAAGGCCGGCCCAGCCCTGGCTGCCGGCTGCACCATGGTCATCAAGCCTGCTTCGCAAACCCCGTTCTCGGCCCTGGCCCTGGTGGAGCTGGCGCACCGTGCCGGCATTCCGCAAGGCGTGTTGAGCGTGGTCACCGGCAGCGCCGGCGACATCGGTGGCGAGCTGACCAGCAACCCGATCGTGCGCAAGCTGTCCTTCACCGGCTCGACTGAGATCGGTCGCCAGCTGATGGCCGAATGCGCCAAGGACATCAAGAAAGTCTCCCTGGAACTGGGCGGCAACGCGCCGTTCATCGTGTTCGACGACGCGGACCTGGATAAGGCCGTCGAAGGCGCGATCATTTCCAAATACCGCAACAACGGTCAGACCTGCGTCTGCGCCAACCGCCTGTATATCCAGGATTCGGTGTACGACGCCTTCGCTGAGAAACTGAAAGTGGCGGTGGCCAAGCTCAAGATCGGCAACGGTCTGGAAGACGGCACCACCACCGGTCCGTTGATCGACGAGAAAGCGGTCGCCAAGGTGCAAGAGCACATTGCCGATGCGGTCAGCAAAGGCGCGACCGTGCTGTCGGGCGGCAAGGCGATGGAAGGCAACTTCTTCGAACCGACCATCCTGACCAATGTGCCGAACAATGCCGCCGTGGCCAAGGAAGAAACCTTCGGCCCGCTGGCGCCGCTGTTCCGCTTCAAAGACGAAGCCGAAGTGATTGCGATGTCCAACGACACCGAGTTCGGCCTGGCTTCGTACTTCTATGCCCGCGACCTGGGCCGTGTGTTCCGTGTGGCCGAGGCCCTGGAATACGGCATGGTCGGCGTCAACACTGGTTTGATCTCCAACGAAGTCGCGCCGTTCGGCGGTATCAAGGCGTCGGGCCTGGGCCGTGAAGGCTCCAAGTACGGCATCGAGGACTACCTGGAAATCAAATACCTCTGCTTGGGTATCTGATCCGCTTCAAGCGCAAAGGGCACGAGAGCGCTGTCCCTTTGCGTGTTTCACCCGTTCTGTTTCTTGTGGCCGGGAACGCTGTGGCAGTCGATCATCGCATGCTGTCGCAGTTGCCTTCCCGCCATGTATTCCTTGAACTACGCCGACCGATGAGCGGCGAATGAGGACATTTTAATGAGCAAGACCAACGCAGACCTGATGGCCCGCCGCACCGCCGCTGTTCCACGCGGCGTCGGCCAGATTCACCCGATCTTTGCCGAGTCGGCGAAGAACGCCACGGTGACCGACGTTGAAGGTCGTGAATTCATCGACTTCGCCGGTGGTATCGCCGTGCTGAACACCGGCCACGTGCACCCGAAAATCATCGCCGCCGTGACCGCGCAGTTGAACAAGCTGACCCACACCTGCTTCCAGGTCCTGGCCTACGAGCCGTACGTGGAAGTGTGCGAAAAAATCAACGCCAAGGTGCCCGGTGATTTCGCCAAGAAAACCCTGCTGGTCACCACCGGTTCCGAAGCGGTGGAAAACGCCGTGAAAATTGCCCGTGCCGCCACTGGCCGTGCCGGTGTGATCGCCTTCACCGGCGCGTACCACGGTCGCACCATGATGACCCTGGGCCTGACCGGTAAAGTCGTGCCGTACTCGGCCGGCATGGGCCTGATGCCCGGCGGTATCTTCCGCGCGCTGTACCCGAACGAACTGCACGGTGTGAGCATCGACGATTCCATCGCCAGCATCGAACGCATCTTCAAGAACGACGCCGAGCCCCGTGACATCGCTGCAATCATCATCGAGCCGGTGCAGGGCGAGGGTGGTTTCTATGTGGCGCCCAAGGAGTTCATGAAGCGCCTGCGCGCCCTGTGCGACCAGCACGGCATTCTGTTGATCGCTGACGAAGTCCAGACGGGCGCTGGCCGTACCGGCACCTTCTTCGCCATGGAGCAGATGGGTGTTGCTGCTGACCTGACCACCTTCGCCAAATCCATTGCCGGCGGTTTCCCGTTGGCCGGTGTCTGCGGCAAGGCCGAGTACATGGATGCCATCGCCCCAGGTGGCCTGGGCGGCACCTACGCTGGCAGCCCGATTGCTTGCGCGGCGGCGTTGGCGGTGATGGAAGTCTTCGAGGAAGAGCACCTGCTGGACCGCTGCAAGGCCGTGGGCGAGCGTCTGGTCACGGGCCTCAAGGCCATCCAGAAGAAGTACCCGGTCATCGGTGAAGTCCGTGCCTTGGGTGCGATGATCGCCGTGGAGCTGTTCGAAAACGGCGACACCCACAAGCCGAACGCAGCGGCAGTGGCCCAGGTGGTGGCCAAGGCACGTGACAAGGGCCTGATCCTGCTGTCCTGCGGCACCTACGGCAACGTTCTGCGGGTGCTGGTGCCGCTGACCTCGCCGGACGAGCAACTGGACAAAGGCCTGGCGATCATCGAAGAGTGTTTCTCCGAGCTCTGATCTGACGAACGCTGACTGTGCACTGATCCACAAAAAAACCCGCTTCGGCGGGTTTTTTCATGTCCGCGGGCATATCCCGCAGGTTTGAGCTGTCTGGAACGGCCTTCATTGTCTAAGGTGCATGTATGGCAAGGGAGCGATGTTGCATGACTGCTGTGGTTTTACCCGCTGTACCGCGTGTGTTGATCGCCGAGGCCGACCCTGCGTCCCGGGAGATGCTTGAGCAAGTGCTGTCGGGCGTGCGCTGCGATGCCCGAGTGGATACCTGCGGCGAGGGGCAACAGGCCCTGGATTTGCTGGCGCATAACGCGTACGACCTGGTCATCGCCGATTGGGAGCTGCCGGGTGTCGATGGCCTGACGATCCTGCGTGGTCTTCGCCAACAACATCGAGCTACGCCGTTGCCGTTCATTCTGATGAGTCGGCGTAACGACAGCGCCAGTGTGCGTGAGGTCGTTCCACTGGCGCCGACGGCGTATTTGACCAAGCCGTTGAACCGGGAAAGCCTGACCCTGCGTCTGCAAGGGTTGCTGTTGAGTGGCACGGAAGAAACCGTCGGCGATGTGCCGGTCCCCGGCCCGGGGCTGACCCTGATAGCTTTTCTGGAACGACGGCGTGATCTGTCCGAAGGCGCACCGCTGATGACCGATGTGCAGGTGGCGGTCAAGCGCTGCCTCAACCCCACGGGCCTGGATCTGAAACTGCTGGAAGAAGAGGTCCGCACCGACCCGCAAATCACCGGGGTGCTGATTGCGGCGGCCAATAGCGCTGCCCAGCATCAGGGTGGCGGCCCGGTGCAGACTGTGGCCCAGGCGCTGCACCAGCTCGGCACCGGGCAGAGCATGAACCTGATCCTCGGCCTGACCCTCAAGCGCTGCGCCCGGCTCACCGTTCCCTGTCTGGCGGACTATGCCAAGCGTTACTGGGAATTGTCACTGCACACCGCCGAGTACGCCCGGATCCTGGCACGGTTGCTGGATCTGGAACCGGAGCGTTGTTACTGCGCGGGGCTGTTGCATCGTTTGGGCGACCTGGCGCTACTGCGTTGCCTGGAAGAATGGACGCAGGCGGGGGGCGAACTGGATGAGTTGGAAGAAGTCGGGAACGCCCTCGATCAATACGGCGCCGGCTTCGGCTCGGCGCTGCGCACTCGCTGGCGCCTGCCGCTGGAGTTGCGTGAGTTGATCGCGGCAGCCTATAGCCTGGGTGGTGGGGTTTATTCCCGCGAGGCGCTGGTGATGAACATGGCGGCGCAGATGGCCCATCTGACCGAGCATGAAGGGCTTGAAGAACTGGCCCAGGGGCGCACGGCGCGGTTGCTGAAGATCGGACTGCCGGAACTGATGCGGTTGCGCCGCAAGTAGCACCGCCACCCAACCCCTGTGGGAGCGAGCTTGCTCGCGATGGCGTCAGCCCAGACAGGCCAGAACCTGTGGCGAGGGAGCTTGCTCCCGCTGGCCTGCGCAGCAGGCCCCCAGCATGCTTACAGGCAGAACGCGCTGTTCGGTTTTGCGACTGCTGCGCAGCCGAGCGGGAGCAAGCTCCCTCGCCACAGGGGATTGGCGGTGGCTCGGCATTTCGCATCCGCCTCGAAACCAAAACTGTGGGAGCGAGCTTGCTCGCGATGGCGGCATGACGGTCACTCCATCATTGAATGTCAGGCCCTCATCGCGAGCAAGCTCGCTCCCACAGGATCCGTGGCATGACTGGGTTCAATTCACGGCGATTGGCGTCAGGCCGCGATGATGCGGTTCTTCCCCTTGCGCTTGGCCTCGTACATGGCCGCGTCGGCGCGGGAGAACAGGCTGTCGAGGGACTGGTCTTCGGGGGTGATGGCGGTCAGGCCCTGGCTGACAGTAATGCCGAAGGTCTGTTCGCCGCAGCGGAACATCAGGCGCTGGATTTCCCGCTGCAACCGCTCAGCCACTTGCAATGCCATGTCGGGGGGGCAGCCAGGGAACACCGCAGCGAACTCTTCGCCACCGATCCGCCCGAACAGGTCGCCGCGTCGCAGCACGGACCGGCCGCTTTCGGCGATTTTCTGCAACACGGTATCGCCTTCCTGATGACCGTAGGTGTCGTTGATCACCTTGAAGTCATCGATGTCCAGCAACAGGAATGCCATAGGCGTCCCTTGTAGTCGCGCCTGCTCGAATTCACGGTGGGCGCATTCGAAAAAGTGCCGGCGATTGCTGCTCTGGGTCAGCACATCGGTGGTTGCCAATCGCTGCAGCTCACTTTCCAAGAGCTTCTTTTCGGTGATGTCCTCGGCGATGCCGACCACGATCACCGGTTGCCCGGGCTCGGCCTGGCGGTTGATGAAGCATTTGTCGCTCAGCCAGCGAACCTGGCCGTCGCCGGCGATGATGCGGTATTCACGGTCTTCGACGGCCCCCTTGACCAGCACTTCGGCCAGGCTGCGTTCGGCGTACTCCAGGTCGTCGGGGTAGATTGCGTCGCGCCATTCGTTGTAGTCAGCCAGGACCAGGCCGGCGGGGCGGCCGAAGATCCGTTCGTAGGCGGGGCTGACATACAGCACTTGTCGGGTTTCCCAGTTGAACGCCCACAGCACGGCATTGACGCTGACCAGCAGCGAGCTGAACAGTTGCTCACGTTCGCTCAGGCGCGCCACTTCGCCCTGGGCGTGCATCAGCGCCATGAGCGTCTGGGCCGCTTCGGGCCAATGAGGTAGGGAGTAATCCTGTAGGTTCTTGTCGACCATCGGCACAAATCTCAAAGAGCGTGCACTGCTGTTGTTTTGCACGCACTTTTCTCCAAATCCCGCCTGGATGGCGAAGTGCTCTTTGAGATAGGGGATTCGGGGCGAAGTTCCTTTTCAGGCGACGAAGGGCGTGGGGATTTAGCGAGTCAGATGCCAAGTGTTGGACCTGTGGCGAGGGAGCTTGCTCCCGCTTGAGCGCGAAGCGCTCACAAGAAAAGAAGGGCTGCTGCGCAGCCCAGCGGGAGCGAGCTCCCTCGCCACAAAAAAGCCCTCATCCACAGTGGTGGAGTTGCCTGGTCAGGCCGTGGCAGGCCGTAGCGAGTAGGTCTTGAGCTGGTCGGCGAAGTCCCGCAGGGACTGGATGCCGCTGGCTTCGGCCTCGTTGACCCATTCCTTGATGGCGGCGAGCATGTCGTGGCCGTTGCTGCTGGTCTTGACCCAGATCTGCTGCAAGGCCAGGCGTTTCTCGTAGATTACCTTCAGTGCCTGGCTGTGTTCGAGCATGTTCTGGATTCGCACGTGGTGACGGTCGTCCAGCAGGCTGGTTTCCCGCGACAGCAGCCGCTTGGCCCGGTGGAACTGGTGACGCACCGAGTGATCGACTTTTTCCAGTTCCTGCTTGACCAGCGGCGCGATGACCAGCCGGCGGTACTGCGCCATGATCTGGAAGCGGTTGTTGAGGATCGCCATGGCCGTGTCCATGTCCAGGTGACCCTTGCCTTCGACCCGGTGGGCGATCGGCGCAACGCGCTGGACCTTGGCCAGGCGCAGGAAACTGAACACCCGGATCCAGGCCCAGCCCAGGTCGAACTCCCATTTGCGTACCGACAGCTTGGCCGAGTTGGGGTAGGTGTGGTGGTTGTTGTGCAGTTCTTCGCCGCCGATCAGGATGCCCCAGGGCACCAGGTTGGTCGCCGCGTCGCGGCATTCGAAGTTGCGGTAGCCCACGGCATGGCCCAGGCCGTTGACCACGCCAGCGGCCCAGACGGGAATCCACATCATCTGGATGGCCCAGATGGTGATGCCGATGGTGCCGAACAGCAGCAGGTCGATGACGCCCATGATCGCCACGCCCAGCAGCGGGAAGCGGCTGTAGAGGTTGCGCTCGATCCAGTCGTCGGGGCAGTTCTTGCCGTAGATGCGCAGGGTTTCCGGGTTTTCCGCTTCGGCGCGATACAGCTCGGCGCCTTTGCGCAGCACGGTGGACAAGCCCTTGATGACCGGACTGTGAGGGTCATCCTCGGTTTCGCATTTGGCGTGGTGCTTGCGGTGGATGGCAGTCCACTCGCGGGTGTTCTGCGCCGTGGTCAGCCACAGCCAGAAACGGAAGAAGTGTTTGAGACCGGCGTTGAGCTCCAGGGAGCGATGGGCCGAATAACGGTGCAGATAGACCGTGACGGCAATGATCGTGACGTGGGTCATCAGCAGGGTGACTGCCACCAGTGACCAGGCCGACAAGCCAAGAAAACCTTCGTACCACATAGGCTGTAGGGCCCTCGATAAAGATAGAAACCGCCGTTGCATTATCACCAGCCCCACAGATAAAACCAGTCGGCCTTTCAGATAAGAGTGGCTGAATGTTTCTTCCTCTATAATCCACCTCTTTGTAGGGACATGGATGGCCGAATGCCTGCTTATCAACGCAGTGCCATGCGCGTAGCGCTGCTTTACCTCGTGTTGTCAGTCGTCTGGCTGCAGCTGATTGGTTATTTATTGAGCAGTTTCTTCGATCAATTCGCCGACAGGCAGCGCTGGCTCCTGATCAACGGGTATGCCTGGATCCTGTTTAGCGCCGGGCTGATCTTCTTGGCCCGGGCGCGGATCTCGCGGTTTTTCGCCAAGGGCGAGCACGGTGTCGATCGCGAGCGCTTGCGCCAGGCCGCCGCCGTCTTCGATTGCACCCGCGAAGGGGTGTTGGTGACCGACCGCAACGGCTTGATCGTGCATGTGAACCGGGCTTTCATGGCGATCACCGGTTATGCCCGGGACGAAGTGCTGGGCCAGCGTCCCAATCTGTTCAAGTCCGGTCGCCATGGGCCGGATTTCTATCGCGACATATTTGCCGCCCTGGCCAGCCTGGGCGAGTGGAGTGGCGAGATCTGGAATCGGCGTAAAAGTGGTGAGATCTACCCGCAATGGCAGACGATCCGCGTCATTCATGATGACAACGGCCAAGTCAGCCACTATGTCGCGGTGTTTTCGGACATCAGCGCCATCAAGGATTCCGAGCACGAACTGGCCTACCTGGCCCATCACGACCCGCTGACAGGCTTGCCCAACCGCCTGCTGTTTTCCGACCGCACCGAGCAGGCCCTGGCGTCGGCGCAGTTGCACAAGCGTGGCTGTGCCCTGTTGCTGGTGGACCTGGATCACTTCAAGAACATCAATGACAGCCTCGGCCACAACGTCGGCGACGAGTTGCTCAAAGGCGTGGCCGAGCGATTTCGCGGGCTGTTTGCCCCGGGCGTGACCCTGGCCCGGCTGGGGGGTGACGAATTTGCGGTGTTGGTGGAAAACTGCTCCCAGCCTGGCCAGGCCGCGGCGTTGGCCCGGCGCATCCTCGACGCCTTGAAAGAACCGCTGCGGTTCGATGAGCACGCGTTGTTCATCAACGCCAGCATCGGCATCAGCCTGTTCCCCGGTGATGCCCTGAACGCCGGGCAACTGTTGCGCAATGCCGATTCGGCGTTGTTCAAGGCCAAGAGCGCCGGACGCGATGGCTACGCCCTGTATACCGAAGAACTTACCGCCCATGCGCAGCAACGGGTCGAAATTGCCTTCGAACTGCGTCGCGCGCTGCAGCAGCAGGAGTTGCGCGTTTATTACCAGCCAGTACACGACTTGGCGAGCAGCCGTCTGATCGGTGTCGAGGCGCTGGTGCGCTGGGAGCATCCCACGCGGGGGCTGGTGTCGCCGGCCGAGTTCATTCCCATCGCCGAGCGTACCGGCCTGATTGCCCAGGTCGATGCCTGGGTCATGGACCAGGCTTGTCGGCAGATGTGCCGGTGGCAGCAGGCGGGCGTGGCGTTGTCGTTCGTCGCCGTCAACGTCTCGAGTCGGTTGTTTGCCCATCGCGAATTGTACGAGCAGGTTGCCCAGGTGTTGCACGACACGGGCCTGGATCCGGCCTGCCTGGAACTGGAAGTGACGGAAAGCGCGGTGATGGAAGACCCGGAGGTGGCGCTGGAGCAGATGCACCGCCTGCGGGAATTGGGCGTGCGCCTGGCCATCGACGATTTCGGCACGGGTTATTCGTCGCTGCTGCGGCTCAAACGCTTGCCGGTGCAGAAGCTCAAGATTGATCAGGGCTTTGTCGCGGGGTTGCCGTGGGATGAAGATGACGCGGCGATCGTCCGGGTGATCATCGCCCTGGCCCACAGCATGGGCATGCAAGTGCATGCCGAGGGTATTGAGCAGCGCGAGCAAGCGGCCTTTTTGCTTGGGCAGGCGTGTGAGCTGGGGCAGGGCTACTGGTTTGGTCGGCCGGTGGCGGCTGCGCAGTTGGATTGGGACTGCGCGCCGGTCATTGCTTGATCGTCAGTGGCATTGATGTTGACTGACACTCGGCTATCGCGAGCTCGCTCCCACCGTTGTTTTGTGTTGCCTGTGATATGCGCGCTAACCCGCTTCCCCTGTGGGAGCGAGCTTGCTCGCGATGGCGCAATCACAGCCGCCGTAGGGGGGCGGAAAGCTCAATATCATTTTGGTTATATAAAAATTCTTAAATAGTCTTTTTAAGAATATCCGCACTTATCTAGTATTGCTCCCACGCCGCAAGCAGTGCCGCCCACTGCCAGGCATTCATTTAAAGGAGCAGCAGCATGAGCGCATCTCTACGTAGTGTTGACGGCCAGGACGAAGCAACCATCTTGCGCGAGATCCAGAGCGCGTTGCGCGATCTACGCTTTGGGGCAGTGGAAATCACTGTGCACAACGCCCAGGTGGTCCAGATCGAACGCAAGGAAAAATTCCGCTTGCAGCAGCCGAGCCATAAACCGGGCTGAAACAGTCTGGTTGTGGGAGCAAAGCTTGCTCGCGAAACAGGCGCCTCGATTTCTGGGGAACTGTGGTGCCTTCATCGCGAGCAAGCTTTGCTCACACAGCGGTTCGATTTGTTCAGGTCTCACGATTTATAAGCCATAAGAAAACCAGAATTCCAGGAGCTTTCACCATGTCGTCCATTCGTCGTTATGCCCTGGCCGCCCTGGCCAGTGCTGTTTTTGCAGGTTCCGCCGTCGCCAAGGATTACGAGCTGCTCAACGTGTCCTACGACCCGACGCGCGAGCTTTACCAGGATTACAACGCCGAATTCGTCAATTTCTGGAAGAAAGCGCACCCGGACGACAGCGTGAAGATCCAGCAGTCCCACGGTGGTTCGGGCAAGCAAGGTCGGGCGGTGATCGACGGTCTGCGGGCCGACGTGGTGACCCTGGCCCTGGCCGGCGACATCGATGAAATCGCCAAGCTGGGCAAGTCCCTGCCAGCGGACTGGCAAACACGCCTGCCGGATGCCAGCACGCCTTACACGTCCACCATCGTGTTCCTGGTGCGCAAGGGCAACCCCAAGGGCATCAAGGATTGGGGCGACCTGATCAAGAACGACGTGTCGGTCATCACCCCGAACCCGAAGACCTCCGGCGGTGCGCGCTGGAACTTCCTCGCTGCCTGGGCCTACGGCCTGAAGGCCAACGGGGGTGACGAAGCCAAGGCCAAGGAATACGTGCAGGCGCTGTTCAAGCACGTGCCGATCCTCGACACCGGCGCCCGTGGCTCGACCATTACTTTCGTCAACAACGGTCAGGGCGACGTGTTGCTGGCCTGGGAAAACGAAGCCTTCCTGGCGCTGAAGGAAGACGGTGGCGCCGACAAGTTCGACATCGTTGTGCCGTCGTTGTCGATCCTCGCCGAACCGCCGGTGGCGGTGGTGGACAAGAACGCCGAGAAAAAGGGCAATGCCGAGATCGCCGAGGCATACCTCAAGCACCTGTACAGCCCGGCCGGCCAGGAAATCGCCGCGAAAAACTTCTATCGTCCACGTGACAAGGACGTGGCCGCCAAGTACTCCCGCCAATTCCCGAAACTGGAGCTGGTGACCATTGACAAGGACTTCGGCGGCTGGAAAACGGCCCAACCGAAATTCTTCAACGATGGCGGCGTGTTCGACCAGATCTATCAGGCGCAGTAAGCTGGGTTTTGTCTTAGTGCCTGCCAGTTAAGCCACAAACCTGTGGGAGTGAGCTTGCTCGCGATGGTGTCGGTTCAGTTTGCATTGATGTTGACTGATGCGCCGCTATCGCGAGCAAGCTCGCTCCCACAGTAAATCAAGGACTTCTATGTCGCGTCGCATATCCCCCGTCATACCCGGCTTCGGGCTGACGCTGGGCTACACCCTGGTGTACCTCAGTCTGATTGTGCTCATACCCCTGGCGGCGATGTTCGTGCATGCCGCCCAACTCACCTGGGAACAGTTCTGGGCGATCATCTCGGCGCCGCGGGTGCTGGCGGCCTTGAAACTCAGTTTCGGTACCGCGCTGTACGCCGCGATCATCAATGGCGTGATCGGTACGCTGCTGGCCTGGGTGCTGGTGCGCTACACCTTCCCCGGCCGCAAGATCATCGACGCGATGATCGATCTGCCGTTCGCCCTGCCCACCGCCGTGGCCGGTATTGCGTTGACGGCGTTGTATGCGCCGACCGGCCTGGTTGGCCAGTTCGCCACCGACCTGGGCTTCAAGATCGCCTACACCCCGTTGGGTATCACCCTGGCGCTGACCTTCGTGACGTTGCCGTTCGTGGTGCGCACGGTGCAGCCGGTGCTGGCCGATATTCCCCGTGAAGTCGAAGAAGCCGCCGCCTGCCTGGGTGCCAAGCCGTGGCAGGTGTTCCGCCACATCCTCGTGCCGGCGTTGTTGCCGGCCTGGTTGACTGGCTTCGCCCTGGCCTTTGCCCGTGGCGTGGGCGAGTACGGTTCGGTGATTTTCATCGCCGGCAACATGCCGATGAAAACCGAGATCCTGCCGCTGTTGATCATGGTCAAGCTCGACCAATACGACTACACCGGCGCCACCTCCATCGGCGTGCTGATGCTGGTGGTTTCCTTCGTCCTGTTGCTGCTGATCAACCTGCTGCAGCGGCGCATCGAAACCCCATAAGGAGGCGCGAACATGTCCCAATCGTCTATTTCCGCAGCCTCCACCAACGCCGCCCGTCGCGGCAGTGCGACGTCGCGGCGCGTGCTGATCGGCCTTGGCTGGCTGATTTTCGCGCTGTTTTTGCTGTTGCCGCTGTTCATCGTGGTGTCCCAAGGGCTGAAGTCCGGCCTGGGGGCATTCTTTACCGCGATCTTCGAACCCGACGCATTGTCGGCTTTGAAGCTCACGGTGATCGCCGTGCTGATCTCGGTGCCACTGAACCTGGTGTTCGGCGTCAGTGCCGCGTGGTGCGTGAGCAAATATTCATTCCGCGGCAAGAGCATGCTGGTAACGCTGATCGACCTGCCGTTCTCGGTGTCGCCGGTGATCGCGGGCCTGGTCTACGTGCTGATGTTCGGCGCCCAGGGCCTGTTCGGGCCGTGGCTGTCGGATCACGACATCCAGATCGTGTTCGCGCTGCCGGGCATCGTCCTGGCGACCATCTTCGTCACGGTGCCGTTCGTGGCCCGTGAGCTGATCCCACTGATGCAGGAACAAGGCACCCAGGAAGAAGAGGCCGCGCGCCTGCTGGGCGCCAATGGCTGGCAGATGTTCTGGCATGTCACCGTGCCGAACATCAAGTGGGGGCTGATCTATGGCGTGGTGCTGTGTACCGCCCGGGCCATGGGCGAGTTCGGCGCGGTGTCGGTGGTGTCCGGGCACATTCGTGGGGTGACCAACACCCTGCCGCTGCACGTCGAGATCCTCTACAACGAATACAACCACGTGGCCGCGTTCGCTGTGGCGAGCCTGTTGCTGATCCTGGCGCTCTTCATCCTGCTGCTCAAGCAGTGGAGCGAAAACCGAATCAACCGCCTGCGCGCCAGCGCCGCGGAGGAATAAGTCATGTCGATCGAAGTCCGTAACGTCAGCAAGAATTTCAACGCCTTCAGGGCCCTGGACGACATCAGTCTGGACATCCAGAGCGGTGAATTGGTCGCGCTGCTGGGGCCGTCGGGTTGCGGCAAGACCACGTTGCTGCGGATCATCGCCGGCCTCGAAACCCCGGACCATGGCAACATCGTGTTCCACGGCGAGGACGTGTCCGGCCACGACGTGCGTGATCGCAACGTCGGTTTCGTATTCCAGCACTACGCCTTGTTCCGTCACATGACGGTGTTCGACAACGTCGCCTTCGGCCTGCGCATGAAGCCCAAGAACCAGCGCCCGAACGAAAGCCAGATCGCGACCAAGGTCCACGAACTGCTGAACATGGTGCAACTGGACTGGCTCGCCGACCGCTACCCGGAGCAGCTGTCCGGCGGCCAGCGTCAGCGGATCGCCCTGGCCCGCGCCCTGGCTGTGGAACCCAAGGTACTGTTGCTGGACGAACCGTTCGGCGCCCTCGACGCCAAGGTCCGCAAGGAACTGCGCCGCTGGCTGGCGCGCCTGCACGAGGACATCAACCTGACCTCGGTGTTCGTGACCCACGACCAGGAAGAGGCCATGGAAGTCGCCGACCGGATCGTGGTGATGAACAAGGGCGTGATCGAGCAGATCGGCTCGCCGGGCGATGTCTACGAAAACCCGGCCAGTGATTTTGTGTACCACTTCCTCGGTGACTCGAACCGCCTGCACTTGGGGGAGGACCAGCATGTGCTGTTCCGTCCTCACGAAGTCTCGCTGTCGCGCTCGGAGCTGGAAGACCACCACGCCGCCGAAGTGCGCGACATTCGCCCGCTGGGCGCGACCACTCGGGTGACGTTGAAGGTGGAAGGCCAGAGCGAACTGATCGAGGCGGAAGTGGTGAAGGACCATGACAGCCTGGTGGGCCTGGCGAAGGGCGAGACGCTGTTCTTCAAGCCGAAGGTCTGGCAGAAGGTTTCCAACCTCTAAAAGCATCGCGAGCAAGCTCGCTCCCACAGTAGAACTTCAGTGAACACACTATTTGTGTACCTATGGAGATCGATTGTGGGAGCGAGCTTGCTCGCGATGGCGTCCTCACTGCCCCCGATCAGAATCTGAATAACTCTACCCAGCCTTGCTTCGATTGGTTCTACTTCAACGCCTTTTCCCATCTCAAACCCTACCTAGACTCTGACTTGCCAGGAGGCGAGAGAGAGTCCAACGACGGACCGGTGTTATCTCCTGGCACCCTGATGCCAAGGAGATGAGTATGAGAATGGAAGTCAGTCGGCATGGCCCGTTTGGCTATGCATTATTAAGCGTCTTGCTGGTCCCGGCCGCCAGCGCCGCCCCTGCGTTGTCCCCCCAGATACCCTTCGATGTCACGGTGACCCACCCCGTTTCACTGGTCAGCCTGCAAGCCGATTTCGATGAGCTGTCGTGGCAGACCTTCATCGCCCTGAACTGGCCGGCGCTGGATAACGGTGATCCGAATACCGGCACGCCTATCGGCAAGCAGGATGGCGCCACCGTGTGGGAGAGCTGGAAAGAGAGCTACCAGATTTTCCGCGCCAAGGGCCAGACGCCGCTGCCCTGGAACGCATCGGCGACTCTCCCTGAAGCGTGCAAGTCGCTCAAGCCCGGTCGCCTGTTGCAGCAGATGGGCAAGGTGCCCGATGTGCTGGATGAGTTTATCCAGCCCTTCGAGAGCGGCCCGCTGGTGGACCAGAACGGTACCTATACGCGCAACGAAATCGTGGTCAACCAATCGATGTTCGACGGCATCGTCGACAACGGCCTGTACAGCATCGAAGGCCAGCAGAAATTCTTCGCCGCCAATCCGAACAACACCGTGGCGTTCAGCTGTGGTTCCACCCAGACCAAACAGGTCGGCGCGGTGATGGTGAAGGCATCGTGGAAAGTGCTGGGCCCCAACGACAACCGCCAGGATTTCCATACCGTCGATGCACTGGTCTACACCCCGGGCAACAACGACCCGAGCCATGGGCCGATCGTCGCGGAGTCATGCGTGTCCGAGCCGGTCGGGTTGGTGGGATTGCATATGGTTCATAAGACTACCAGCGCGGCGCAATGGGTCTGGTCAACCTTCGAGCATGTGAAAAACGTGCCGGAAAAAACCACGCCTGTGGCCCAGCGCACGGGGCCTTATCTGTTCTACAACGCGGCCAGCAAAAGCGACATCAACCAGCCGCCGCCACGGCCGTGGAACCCGGCAGTCAAGGCGACACCCTCGCAGATCGTGCGGGAAGTGCCGCTGACCGAAGCCACCAAAAACCTCAATACCACCTATCAAACGCTGTTGCGTACGGTGAACAAGCAGAGTGTCTGGGCGAACTATCAACTGATCAGTACCCAGTGGCCGTCAGACCCGCCCAAGAACTGCCAGGTATCGGCCGCCAACCCGCTGGGCAGCCCCGCGCCGTTGTTCCTGGCCAACGCCACGCTGGAAACCTATATCCAGGGCACCGTGCCCCAGGCGTCCTCCAGTTGCATGGCCTGTCACGGCAACGCGGCCACCCATGTCACCGAGTCTGCGCGCACCAGCTTCGCGGATTTCACCTATTTACTCGAACGTGCACAGTCCACTGGCGGACAAGGAGTCAACCATGAGCAGTGATCTGGACAATTTCGTAGGCCTGTCTTCGGCCCTGACTGGCATTCCCGTGGATCGGCTGGCACCGGCGATCGACCAGGTGGGGCTGCCGCCAACTTTTCTCGCGTTCATCACCCCGCGTATCACCCCTGATGTACTCAACGCCTTGCTGACTCAGTACGCCACGCTGGCGGCGGACAATGTGCCCCCTGACCAGATCGCCCAAGCGGTGCTGATGAACGGATCGAACCCGGCTGTCACGCAAGCGGCCCGCGCCGCGCGTTCGATCATGAAGCTGTGGTTGTTGGGCGTCTGGTATCAGCCCTATGCCACCGGTAACTACGCCTCGACCGATTCGACGGTGGTGTCCGACCAGGCCTACATCCAGAGCTGGGCCTGGAAAATTGCCCAGGCCCATCCCATGGGCTACAGCGAGATGTTTTTCGGTTATTGGAACACCACGCCACCGAGCCTTGAGGACTACACCGGCGTGCCTGCCAACACGCAAGGAGCCTCGTCATGAGTACCGAACAAGCCGAGGTGATCATCGTTGGCGCGGGGCTGGCCGGCAGCATCATCGCTTATCAGTTGGGCATGGCTGGCGTGGATGTGCTGGTGCTCGAATCGGGTCCGGAGGTCCCGGCCAACCGTGCGCAATACCTGGAGCGTTTCTACACCGCCACCCTGAAGACCCCGGAGTCGCCCTATCCGCCAGTGTCGACCCTGGACTCGCCGCGTGACCCGAGCAAGGAAAATGCGCCTCGAGCGACCATCGCCGACCTGATCCTTGGCTGGAACAAGCCGGAAACCAGCTACCTGGTGCAGAAGGGCCCGCTGCCCTTCAACAGCACTTATGAACGGGTGGGCGGCGGTACGACCTGGCACTGGGTCGGGACGTGCCTGCGCATGGTGCCGAACGATTTCCGCCTGAAGAGCAAGTACGGCGTCGGGGTGGATTGGCCGATCGGCTACGACGACCTGCAAAGCGCCTATTGCCGGGCGGAGGCGGAAATCGGGGTGTCGGCCAATGTCGCCGACCAGGCCTACCTGGGCATGACATTCCCCGAGGGCTATTCATTCCCGATGCACAGCATTCCGTTGTCGTTGGTCGATGGCAGTTTTGTCACGGCCGTGACCGGCAAGAGCTTCGACGGGTTGCCGCTGGTGGTCAGTCCGACCCCGGCCGGGCGCAACTCCCAGCCCTATGCCGGGCGCCGGGTGTGTGCCGGCAATACCAACTGCACGCCGATCTGCCCGATCCAGGCCAAGTACGACGCCACCGTGACCCTGAACAAGGCCCTGGCCACCGGCAAGGTCCGGGTCATGTACCGGACCGTGGCCAGCAAAGTGACCGTGGGCCCGGACAAGAACATCAATGGCGTCGAATTCATTCAATACCAGCTTGGCGAGGGACCGAAGACGGGCACCGGCGTGGCCATCGGGCAGCGTTACGTGATCGCGGCCCATGCCATCGAGACCCCTAAATTGCTGCTCAACTCCAAGACCCCGGCCTGGCCCGATGGCGTGGCCAACAGCAGCGGCCAGGTCGGGCGCAGCCTGTCCGACCATCCGATTTACCTGGCGTGGGGGCTGATGCCGGAAGGCAAGACGGTGTTCCCGTACCGGGGGCCGGTGTCCACGGCGGGCATCGAGAGCCTGCGTGACGGCGACTTTCGCAGCCAGCGAGCGGCGTGGCGCATCGAAATCGGCAACGAGGGTTGGAACTGGCCGGTGGGCGACCCTTACGTCACCGTGGCCGATTTTATCGACGGCAAGAACAAAAGCTGCACCAACCCGTTGCCATCGAAAAAGAACCCGTCGCCGCCCACTGAAGCGCTTTACGGCACGGCCCTGATTCAACGGCTCAACGACCTGTTCATCCGCCAGTTCCGGATCGGCTTTTTGGTGGAGCAGGTGGAGAAGGAGCCCGACAAGGCCAAGAGCTACATCGTGCCCTCGACGGACAAGCTCACGGACGGGCTCGGCATTCTTCGGCCGGAAATCCACTACGACCTGTCCGATTACACCAAGGAAGGCTTCAGGCAGGCGAAGGCATTGGCGAGCCATATCATCCAGAACCTGCTCGGCGCCGTGGAGCTGACGGCACCCATTGGCCAAGGGAAGTTCAGGTACAAAGAAGAGGATTACACCTTCCAGGGCGCCGGGCACCTGATGGGCACCTACCGCATGGGTGATGATTCGACCAAGTCGGTGGTGGACAAGTACCAGCGCAGTTGGGACCACAAGAACCTGTTCCTGGTGGGCGATGGCGTCTTCCCCAGCACCGGCACCTCGAACCCGAGCCTGACGATTGCGGCGTTGTCGTTCCAGGCCGGGGACACCATAGCCAACGACCTGAAGGCGGTGACGATGCAGGTCCAATCCAACATCGCCTGGCAGGGCACTGGCGTGCAGGTCAACGGGTTGGTACCGCGTTTGGTCCGCTACGTCAGTGGGCTATGGTGTGCCAGTCCGCAGGGCGGCAATGTCGATGGAAATGGCGGTTCGCGGCACATCGACTACAGCAGTTATGCCTTGCCCGGTGCCGCCGAAGGCGCCTTGATCGGTCGCGTGGGCAACGGTGGCAAGCCGTTCCTGGTGGGTGATCTGGCGCAGGTTCCGGGCAATCAGCAAGGGGAGCTGCAACTGTGCATCAACGATGACCTGACCGGGCAGTACGGATCTGGCTTGAAAGATAACACCGGTGCGCTGACGATACGGATCGAATTCGGAGCCCTGTAACGCTTGAGCGGTAAGGCTTGACTCTTGTGGGAGCGAGCTTGCTCGCGATAGCGGTGGATCAGTCGACACGGATGTGTCTGGCCGAGCGCTATCGCGAGCAAGCTCGCTCCCACAGAGGGGCATGGTTTTTTCACGCCGCCGAACGCTGGTTGCGCACGGCAACCGGCCCGGCGCGCTCTTCGATGGCCCGCTTCAGTTCGCCGCGAAGCCCCAGCAGGAAGCCTGCTTCCACCACCACGAACAACGGCCCGACAATCAGCCCGGTGAGGTCGTCGACGAACGCCGGCTTGCGGCCTTCGTAATAGTGGCCGACGAACTGGATCACCCAGCCCACCACGAACATCCCCAGGCCACTGCTCAACCACACCGCTGTGCTTTGTGCGGCCAGTGTCTGACCCAGCCATACCGCCAGGCCCAGCAGCACCGTCATCAGCACACCCAGTCGCACTTCCAGGCGTAGATAGAACCAGGCACTGGCCACGGCCACCAGCAATGCCGGAGATATCAGGATCGCGCCCAGCGGCCAACCAGGTCGTGACAGCAGCACGGCGACGGCGACGAAGATCAGCGGAATCCCGATGAAATGACTGGCGATGTTGCGCGGGTCTCGGTGATAAGCAGCGTATTGACTGAGATGATCGACGAGGCTTTTCATTGTTGTTCCTCCTGAGGTGATGCCTGCATGATGCCCGGGTACCACGAGGCGTTCTGTCAGTTAGCCGACACTTGTCCCGGAGTTTCCATGAATTCGCATCCCTGGCACTCACACCTGATGGCCGGCCACTGGTACAGCCATCTGCCTGATGAGTTACAGAATAGTCTGCTGGGCATGGCGCGAGTGCGCCGCCTGCCAGCGGGGCATCGGCTGTTCCAGCGCGGCGATCCACCCTGTGGGCTGTATGCCGTGCTGGAAGGCGCGGTGCGCGTCGGTGCGGTGAACGAGCAGGGTAAGGAGGCGTTGCTGAGCGTGGTGGAGGCACCTCACTGGTTCGGTGAAATCTGCCTGTTCGATGGCCAGCCACGGACCCATGATGCGATCGTAGTGGGTCAATGTACGCTGCTGCACGTGCCCCAGGCGCCATTGCTGGCCTTCCTGCAAGCGCAACCGATCTATTGGCGGCATCTGGCATTGTTGATGAGTCACAAACTGCGCCTGACCTTCATCAACCTCGAACACCTGAGCCTGATGTCCGCCCCGGCCCGCGTGGCCCACCGCCTGCTGCTGATCGCCGAAGGCTACGGCGAAATCGAACCGCCGCGCCGGGTCTTGCAACTGCCTCAGGAGCAACTGGCGCTGATGCTCTCGCTGTCCCGCCAGACCACCAACCAGATCCTCAAGGACTTGCAGGCCCAAGGCATTCTCCACTTGGGGTATGGCGAGATCGAAATCCTCGACATCGAGCGATTGCGCGGGTTGACCACAATCTGAACCTGCCCTGGACCCTGTGGGAGCGAGCTTGCTCGCGAAGGCGACAGGTCAGTCGACATCAATATGGACTGATATACCGCCATCGCGAGCAAGCTCGCTCCCACAGGGGGGTTGTGTTGTCGCAGATATTGCGGTCACACCGTTCCCAATGTGGGAGCGAGCTTGCTCGCGATAGGGCCAGCCCAGCCAACGCAAATCCCTAGCGCAACCCATCCCGAAACTGCCCCGGCGTCATCCCGGTCCAGCGCTTGAACGCGCGGCTGAAGCTGCTGGTATCGGCAAAGCCCAGCAGGTAGCTGACTTCGCTCAGCGAACATTGGGGATCACGCAGGTGCAGCAGTGCGAGGTTTTCCCGGCATTCGTTGAGCAGTGCGTCGAAACGGCAGCCTTCGTCAGCCAGATGTCGTTGCAGGCTGCGCAGGCTCAGGTGCATGGCCTGGGCGATGCGTTCGGCGCTGGGTTCGCCTTCGGGCAGTTGGGCCTCGATGGCTGCGCGTACCTTGCGTTCCCAGGTCAGAGGCTTGAGCTGTGCGAGGGTGCGTTCGAGCACCGTTTCATTGTGCTCGGCCAGTTCGGGGTTGGCGTCGTCCAGGTGGCTGTCGAAGTCGCTGAGGTTGAACTCCAGGCAATCCAGGGCGGCGCCGAAATGCACCGGCGAGCGAAACACCTTGTGCCATGGGCTGGGGTCCGCCGGTTCCGGGCGGCGCAGGTACACCGCCAGTGGTGCGTAATCACGGCCGAGGCGGTTGCGACAGGTGCGCACGTAAATCGCCGCGAACGCATCGATGGCTTCAAAGGCCGGTGCCGGACTGCCCTGGGGCACATCGAGATTGAAGCGGTAGCGGTCTTCGCCGCGGCTCAGTTGCAGGGTCAGTGCATCGCTGACCACCGGGTGATAGCGCACGATCCGCTCGAACACTTCCCGCAGGCTGCCGCTGGCCACCAGGGCATAACCCAGTGCGTGAAACGTGGTGGGGCTGACGAAGCGCGACACCCGCAGGCCGATGGCCGGGTCGCCGCTGGCCTGCACCGCCAAGGCCCACAGGCGCGTGGTGGCCGAGAGCGGATAACGGGCGTTCGGGTCGTCCATCCATTGCGGGTCGAGACCCGCCTCGACGCACAGGGCATGGCTGTCCAGGCCCAATGCATCGAGCTGCTTGCGCAGGGCGCGGGTCCAACTGGCGAGGGAGGTCGGTTCCGTCATGACGATTGGCGCTTGCGGTCAACAGGTTGGCGTTTACGGCTACCACCCCATGGGACAACGCCCGGCAGGATGAGCACATCTCTAATAGAGGATGTAAGCCATGCACGGCACTTGCGCAAGCCCCGAGCGATTGAATGCACAACAACGAGCGGCCCATATTCGCCAGGTGGTCCTGGCCCGGGGCGATGAACTGCGCCAGCGTTATCCGATCCTGCGCCACCAGGATGCGTTGGGCGCGGGCATCCTGGCACTGGCCCTGGCTGGGATGATCGGTTCGGCGCTGCTCTACATCAACGGTTACCTGGCCGGGTGGGCGTGCCTGTTGCTCAACGGGTTTTTCGCGTCCCTGACCCACGAGCTGGAACACGACCTGATCCACAGCATGTATTTCCGCAAGCAGCGCCTGCCCCACAACCTGATGATGGGTCTGGTGTGGCTGGCGCGGCCGAGCACGATCAACCCGTGGATCCGCCGCCACCTGCACCTCAACCATCACAAGGTGTCCGGCAGCGAGGCCGACATGGAGGAGCGGGCGATCACCAACGGCGAACCCTGGGGGCTGGCGCGGTTGCTGATGGTGGGTGACAACGTGATGTCGGCCTTCATCCGCCTGCTGCGGGCCAAGACCTGGGTGCACAAGCGCAGCATCCTCAAGCGCACGCTGAAGGTTTATTTCCCGCTGGCGTTGCTGCACTGGGGCGCCTGGTATGTGTTCCTCGGTTTCCACGGGGCCAACGGTGTCGCCAGTCTGCTGGGGACTTCAATTGACTGGTCGGCCACCACGCTGGCGACGATGCGGGTGATCGACATCGCGGCGGTGGTGATCATCGGGCCGAACGTGTTGCGCACCTTCTGCCTGCATTTCGTCAGTTCGAACATGCATTACTACGGCGACATCGAGCCGGGCAATGTCATCCAGCAAACCCAGGTGCTCAATCCCTGGTGGTTGTGGCCGTTGCAGGCGTTCTGCTTCAACTTCGGCAGCAGTCATGGCATTCATCATTTCGTGGTGAAGGAACCGTTCTACATTCGCCAACTGACGGTGCCGGTGGCTCACAAGGTGATGCGGGAGATGGGCGTGCGGTTCAATGACTTCGGCACGTTCGGGCGGGCGAATCGGTTTGTGCGCCAGGAAGGTGTGGTGCGGGAGGAAGGGGATACGGTTCGGGTTTGAAGTTAACCCATCCGAAGGGCCAGAACAGAACCTGTGGCGAGGGAGCTTGCTCCCGCTGGGCTGCGCAGCAGCCCCAAAAAACGGGCCGCTTCGCGTCCAGCGGGAGCAAGCTCCCTCGCCACGGGGAACGGGTGACGCTTAGAACTGGTAACTCACCGTCGCCGCCACGTTGCGCTCTTCGCCCATGTAGCAATAGCTCAGGCTCGCGCACGAGGCGACGTAGCTTTCGTTCGTCAGGTTGTTCGCGTTCAGGCGCACGTCCACGCCCTTCAAGCCGACCTTGCCCAGGTCATACCCCATCGAGGCATCGAACAACGTGTAGGACGGCACCTTCATGGTGTTCTCCGCATCGGCCCAGCTATAGCCGACATAGCGCACGCCGCCACCCAGGCGCAGGCCATCGAGGGTGCCGCTGTCGAACTTGTAGTCCGCCCAGACCGAGGCCATGTGGCGAGGGGCCTGGGTCGGTGAGTTGCCCTTGTTTTCGATGATGTTGGTGGGCGTGCTGAGGGTGCTGACCATCGATTTCGAATATTCGATGTCGGTGAAGGTGTAGCTGCCCAGCACTTTGAATTGTTCGGTCAACTGCAGGTGCGCTTCCAGCTCCAGGCCCTGGGAGCGCACGGCACCGATGGCGCGGTAGAAGTTGTCCTGGGGCAGTTTGGTCGCCAGGTTTTCCTGGTCGATACGGAACAGCGAGGCGGTGTACAAATCATCCGTGCCCGGCGGCTGGTACTTCAACCCCAGTTCCCACTGCTTGCCATCGGTCGGCGGCAGCGGGTTGCCGGCGCTGTCGGCATAGGAGTTCGGGTTGAACGACTCGGAGTAGCTGATGTACGGCGCCAGGCCGTTGTCGAACAGGTACAGCGCCCCGGCACGGCCAGTGAGCTTGGTGCGTTTGTCGTTGATCTCGGTGCCTTTCGGACGACCGAACTCAGCGATGCGGTTCTCATCCGAGGTTTGCACCCAGTCCTGGCGCAGGCCGAGGGAGAAGCGCCACTTGTCCATTTCGATCAGGTCTTGCAGGTAGACGCCGGTCTGCTCCAGGCGCCGCAGGTAGCTGGTGGGGCTGAAGTAGGTGATGGCCGAGTTGCCGTAGACCGGGTCGAAGGCGTTGATCGGCGCCAGGCTGCCGCTGGTCCAGTCGACCACGGTTTTGCGTCGCTGGTAGTCGGCGCCCATCAGTACGGTGTGCTTGGTCGCGCCAGTGAAGAATTCAGCCTGCAGCATGTTGTCGACGATGAACGAATGGAGCTTTTCTTCGGCGCCGGTGTAGTAGCGGTTCAGCTCGTTGCTGGTGGGCGTGGTCCAGTCGTAGGCATAGACCTGATCGTTCTTGACCTCGGAATCCAGGTAACGGAAGTTCTGCCGGGCGGTGAAGACATCGTTGAAGCGGTGTTCGAATTGGTAGCCGAACGACTGCTGGTCACGCTCATAGCGGTCGATGCCGGGTTCGCCTTCGAAGAAGTGCTCGGAAATCCGTCGACCGTTGCGCTGATGCAAGGTGCCGTCGGCCGGCATGCCACCGTGGTAGCCGCCGTCGGGGTCATGCTGCAGGTAGGCTTGCAGGGTCAGCGAGGTGTCCTCGCTGAAGTCGATGTTCACCGTGGGGGCGAGGGCGAAGCGTTTTTCCTTGTTGTGGTCGAACTGGGTGTCGGAGCTGTCCGCCAGGCCGATCAGGCGATAGGTGATGCGTTTTTCGTCATCCACCGGGCCGCTGAAGTCGAAGCCCATGCCGCGCTGGCCCTGGGTGCCGACCGTGGCCTGGATCTGGTGATAGGCCTCGTACAGCGGCTTCTTGCTGGTCAGCGCCACCAGGCCGCCCGGCGAACTGCGGCCGTAGAGCACTGAGGACGGGCCCTTGAGAATGTCGACCCGCTCGAGGAAGTACGGATCGACCTGCATGGAGCTGTAGGTGCCGCTGTCGCCCATGGACTTGAGGCCGTCGAGGTAGATGTTATCCACCGAGCCGTCGTTGAAGCCGCGCATCGCCACATAGTCGTAGCGGTGGGTGGCGCCGTAGGGGTTGGTCAGCACGCCGGGGGTGTAGCGCATGGCCTGGGATACGGTTTGCGCGCCCTGGTCATCCATTTGTTCGCGGGTGACCACCGACACGCTCTGGGAGGTTTCCCGCAGGGCGGTACTGGTCTTGGTGGCGACCTGGCTATGGGTGGCGTTGTAGCCTTCCATGCTGCCCAAGGCGTTACCCAGGGCGAAGCCCTTGATGTCGGTGGTCGGCAATTCCAGTGTGCTGCCAGCGGTCTCGGTTTGCAGCACGTAGCTGCTGCCATCCTGGCTGACGGCAACCAGTCCTGAGCCGCTGAGCAACTGGCTCAGGGCCTGGTCGGGCGAATACTCGCCCTTGAGCCCCGGGGAGTGGACGCCGCCGGTTTGCGCCGGGGTGCTTGCCAGGGTGATCCCGGCCTGGCGGGCGAACTGGTTCAGCACATCGCTCAATGGGCCGGGGGCAATGTTGTAGCTCTGACGGCTGGCGGTGACGCCGTTTTGTGCGGCCACCGCGAGCATCGGCACGACGCTGACCCCCAGCGCCGTGGAGAACAGCGCGGCGTGAATCGCCTGGCGCAACAGGCCAGGTTGCGAAGAGAAGCCGAAGGGGTTCTTGAGAGGTACGCGCTCAGTCATTGTAGGTTCCGTAGGAGTCGCTGAAGGCAGATAAGGGGTGCTTACTGTCCTAGCCGGACGCCGGCCTGAAACCCGCCAAAAAAATCAAGCCAGGCGTTCCACCGTGATCCACCAACGGGTTCGATAGCGCAGCTGTACCGGGAGCGTGCGGGGCAGGACGGCCAGCAATTTGTCGGTGTCCTCCAAGCGGAACACCCCCGACAGGCGCAGGTCGGCAATCGACGCCGCGCAGTGCAGATAGCCCGGGCGGTAGCGTCCTACTTCATTGAGGAAGTCTTCCAGGCGCATGTTGCGCGTGACGATCAAGCCGTCAGCCCAGGCGCCTGCGTCCATGTCCAGCGGCGGCGCCAGGGCCGCTGTCGATGCAGTGATCAGATAGCTTTGCCCGGCCTCGACCTGGATGGGCGTACCAGCGCTGCTGGGGTGCGAACGGATGACGACTGGTCCGCTGGTGACGCTCAAGCGCGTGCAGTCGCTGTCCTGGCGCACGACGAAGCGCCCCTCCAGCCCTTCGAACAGGCCATGCCGGCTTTTCACCAGCAGCGGCCGCCCCGGGTCGCGGCCACAGGTGACCATGATTTCGCCGCGGGCCAGGGTAATCAGGCGCTGCCGGGCGCTGAAGTCCAGGTTGGCGGCGCTGTGGGTATTGAGTTCGAGCCGCGTGCCGTCCGGCAACTGGAAACCTCGGCGTTCACCCGTGGCGGTGGCGAAATCGGCATTCCACGCTTGCCAGCCCAGGTCCTTGCCCAGCCATGCCGCGCCGCTCACCACGGCGATGCCCGACAGCAACTTCAGGGCCTGGCGACGACTGAGGCGCTGGGCACTGTTTTCCAGGGTATCCAGGGCGACATGGGCACCGGGCACCGCCCGCAGGTTCGAGGTCAATTCGCTGTGCAGCGATTGCACCCGTTGCCAGGCCAGTTCGTGTTCAGGGTGGGCGGCGCGCCAGGTGTCGCACTGTTGGCGCAGGGTCGGGTGAGCGGTGTGATTGCGCAGGCGCAGCAGCCAGTTGATCGCCTGCCTGACCACCTGTTGCGACGGGCCGTTGCGGCGGCTCTGCAAGTGATCCGCCGGCTCAGCTTTCATAGCGCAACACATAGCAGTGGTACAGCGCATCGGCGACGTAGCGCTCCACCGAGCGCAGCGAGATGCCCATCTGTTCGGCGATCTGCTTGTACGTCAGGCCTTCGCACTGGGCCAACAGAAAGGCCCTGCGCACTTTCGGCTTGAGGCCTTCGAGCATCCGGGCAATGGCTTCGAGCAGTTCCAGGATCAAGGCCTGGGCTTCAGCGCCAGGGGTTTGGGCTGGCGGCAGGTGAGCGATGGTTTCCAGGTAGGCGCGTTCGATTTCCGCTCGCCGCCAATGGTCGATCACCAGGCCTTGGGCGATGGTGCGCAAAAAGGCACGTGGCGTCCTAAGCTCCAGGCGTTCGCTACGCTGCAACAGGCGCACGAAGGTGTCCTGGGCCAGGTCCGCCGCGTCGGCGGCATTGCCCAACCGGGTGCGCAGCCACGTATTGAGCCAGCCGTGATGCCGGCTGTAGAGCGCCTGTACTGCAAACTCGGGAGATGACATGGACGCAACAGCCTGGATGTTACAAATGATAATAGGTCGCATTGTCATCATCGCCCGGCGAATTTGCAACCACCGTTCGCCCGCCTTGTCCTCCCGTCGCCTATTTCTTCGAATCTCTAATTATTTGTACAGGCTTGCCGACAGACTGATATGCGTGCACCAAAGTGGAGCGAAGTGACAACCGCCCGCGCTGTTATATGGAACGTTGCAATCTGGAATGCACCCCCACTCCTTGCATAAGAAGCCCCCTCGATGAATCTAAAGTTCAGCCACAAAATCCTTCTCGCCGCCTCTGGTGTGGTGGTTCTGGCTTTTGCCCTGTTCACGCTCTACAACGATTATTTGCAGCGCAACACCATTGGTAGCAGCCTTGAGTCGTCCATCGAGCAATCCGGCGACCTGACGGCCAGCAGCATCCAGAACTGGATGAGTGGCCGGATACTGGTATTGGAAAACCTGGCGCAAAACATCGCGCATCAGGGGGCGGCTGCCGATTTGCCGGGGCTGGTCGACCAACCGGCGCTGACGTCCAACTTCCAGTTCACTTATGTGGGCCAGGCCAACGGTGTCTTCACCCAACGGCCTGACGCGAAAATGCCTGACGGCTACGACCCGCGTCAGCGCCCTTGGTACAAACAGGCGGTGACCGCCGATAAAACCATGCTGACCCCGCCTTATCTGGCGGCGGTGGGTGGCCTGGTGGTGACCGTTGCCCTGCCGGTGAAGCACAACGGCGAACTGCTCGGCGTGGTGGGCGGCGACTTGAGCCTGGAAACCCTGGTGAAAATCATCAATTCCGTGGACTTCGGTGGTATTGGCCATGCGTTCCTGGTGAGCGGCGACGGTCAGGTGATCGTCAGCCCGGATAAAGACCAAGTGATGAAAAACCTCAAGGACATCTACCCCGGCACCCCGGTGCGCATTGGCAAGGGTATCCAGGAGGTTGAGCTGAATGGGAAGGACCGCATTCTTTCGTTCACCCAGGTGGCGGGCCTGCCGAACGCCGAGTGGTACATCGGCCTGTCGATCGACAAGGCCAAGGCCTATGCGCCGTTGAGCCAGTTCCGTACGTCGGCGTTGATCGCGATGTTCGTCGCGGTGGCGGCCATTGCGTTGCTGCTGAGCATGCTGATCCAGGTATTGATGCGTCCGTTGACCACCATGGGTCGCGCCATGCAGGACATCGCCCAGGGCGAAGGCGATCTGACCCGACGCCTGGTGGTGCAGGGCAAGGATGAGTTCGCGGTGCTGGGTGGTTCGTTCAACCAGTTCGTGGAGCGGATTCATGCGTCGATCTCGGAAGTGTCTTCCGCTACCCGCCAGGTGCATGACCTGTCGCAGCGGGTGATGACTTCGTCCAACGCTTCGCTCGTCGGCTCGGATGAGCAGAGTGCGCGCACCAACAGCGTGGCCGCGGCCATCAACCAGTTGGGCGCCGCGACCCAGGAAATCGCGCGCAATGCCGCCGATGCCTCGCAGCATGCCAGCGGTGCCAGCGAACAGGCCGATGACGGTCGCCAGGTGGTGGAAAAAACCATCCAGGCCATGACCGAGCTGTCGCAGAAGATCAGCCTCTCGTGCACCCAGATCGAAACCCTGAACGCCAGTACCGACAACATCGGGCACATCCTGGACGTGATCAAGGGCATCTCCCAGCAAACCAACCTGCTGGCCTTGAACGCTGCCATCGAAGCGGCCCGTGCCGGTGAAGCCGGCCGCGGTTTTGCGGTGGTGGCCGATGAAGTGCGCAACCTGGCGCACCGTACCCAGGAGTCAGCGGAAGAAATCCACAAGATGATCACCTCGCTGCAAGTCGGCTCCCGTGAAGCGGTCACCACGATGAACGCCAGCCAGACCTCCAGCGAAGAAAGCGTGGAAGTGGCCAACCAGGCCGGTCTGCGGTTGGTCAGCGTGACGCAGCGCATTGGTGAGATCGACGGCATGAACCAGTCGGTGGCCGCCGCGACCGAAGAACAGACCGCCGTGGTCGAAACCCTCAACATGGATGTCAGCCACATCAACCTGCTGAACCAGCAAAGCGTGGCCAACCTCAATGAAACCCTGAAGGATTGCGATGCCTTGTCCCAACAGGCCAATCGACTGAAGCAACTGGTGGACAGCTTCAAGATCTGACCCCAGCCGCAAGCCGAGCCACCGCCATCGCGAGCAAGCTCGCTCCCACAGGGGATTGGCGGTGAGCCTGGGTCTTGGGTTCACGCCAACTCAATGTGGGAGCGAGCTTGCTCGCGATGGCGTCGGTACAGCCACCATCACCGCCAACAGACCCGCCGCTTTCGCGAGCAAGCTCGCTCCCACACTGGAATGAGTGGTGGACACAAACCCTGTCTCCACCCGAGAACCCTTGTGGGAGCGAGCTTGCTCGCGATGGCGGCAGCCCAGCCAACATCACCGCCAACTGACCCGCCGCTTTCGCGAGCAAGCCCGCTCCCACAGGGGGCTGGTGCTTACTTGAACATCTCCTGCACATTCCCCACCGCCTCATCGGCGAAGCCCTGGAGGAAATCCCTGAAGCCCGACGGGGTGTGGGCGTCGGTGTGGTCGGCGATGATGGTCCAGGTGGCGCGGCAGCGGTTGTCCGCCAGGGGGTCGACGCGCATGGCCGCCCACAGGTTGTCGATGCCCAGGGTGTTGTAGATCAGCGTCCAGGTCATGTGCATGGCCTGGTCGTCACGGCTGTTGAGCTGTTCCACCACCAGGTTCTGCCCATCGCGGAAGAATTTCTTGCGCAGGGACCTCACGCCTTCGCCGGTCATTTCGATGTGCTCCAGCGCCGGGATGAAGCGGTTGAATCCGCCAAAATCACCCACCACGTCCCAGACGCGCGCCGCGTCGGCCGTGACCTCCACCGAGGTTTCGACCTGGCAGGCGTGGGGGTTTTTGATCAGGGTGTCGGGTTGCAATGCACTCATGGTCTTGCTCCTTGCTTTGGGTTGAGGGTGTTTCAAATGAAGTCGATGGCCTTGAGGTAGTCGGCGCCGCGACGTAGCAGGGCCGGGGACTTTTCCGGATAGCTGGCGCCCATCTGCCGCACGCCGGCGCGGGCGTTGTCGTGGCTGATCAGTGAGATGTCGCCGATGTCTTCCTCGAAGCCGTTGAGGTAGAAACCCAGCACGCCAAACAACGCATTGTCGGCATCGACCCGCGCCAGTTGCCGTTGCCACTCGGCGACGCTCACCAGCGAAAATTCCCGGCCGCTGTCGCGGAACGACGCGACGTAAGCGTCCCAGCTCAAAGGCTGCGGGTTGTGCAGGTTGAACACCGCTTGGGTGGGCTGGTAGCGGCTGGCGTGGAAGGCGATGAAGCGGGCCAGGAAATCCACCGGCATCAGGTCGAAATTGAGTGACAGGTCTGGCACCTGGCCGAGCTGGATCGAGCCCTTGAGCATCAGCATCAAGCGATTCTTGTGGGGCTGGCAGACCCCGGTCAGGCTGTTGAAGCTGATGTTGCCGGGGCGGAACAGGTTGACCCACACCCCGCGATCGCGGGCCCGTTGCAGGATCCGTTCGCCGACCCATTTGGACAGGTTGTAGCCGTTCTTGATGTAGATCGGCGGCGTCTCGGCGGCAGGCTGTTCCAGCACCTGGCCATCGGCATCCAAAGCACTGGAGGCGGACAGCGTGGAGACGAAATTGAAGATTTTCTTGCTGCGCCCTTCACACAGGCGCAGGCACTCGAAAATCGGCTCGACGTTGTCCCGTGCCAACGACGCGTAGTCGAGTACATGGTTGACGTGGGCGGCGTTGTGCACCAGCGCGCCGAAAGTGCTATCGATGCGGGCGTAGACGTCGTCCGGCAAACCCAATTGCGGTTGGGTGATGTCGGCGGCATACACGCTGACGCGGTCCAGGTCCAGGTGGGTCAGGTGATTGTCCCGCAAGGCCTGGGAGAAACGTTCGGCCGCGCTGTGTTCGGCGCTCCCGCGCACCAGGCACGCGACTTCCGTGGCGCCCCAGGCCAGCAGCGCTTCGACGATGTGCACGCCGAGAAAGCTGTTGGCGCCGGTCACCACCACCTTGTGCACATCGCCGCATTGGCTGATGGGCAGCGGATCGAGGTTGAGCTCGGCCTCGGCATCGATGAAGGCCTGGGGGCTGAGGGTCGATGCGCTGCTGTGCTCCGGGTCGTCCAGCAACTTCGCCAAGGTCATCAGCGTCGGCGCCTCGATGAAGCGGTTGATCGACAGGCTGCGGCCGAACACCTGGCGGATGCTCAGCAGCAGGCGCGACAGCAGGATCGAGTGCCCGCCAAGGTTGAAGAAGCTCTCGTCGGTGGCGATGTCGTCGACCGGCAATTCAAGCAGCTCGGCCCACAGTTGCTGCAGTTGTGTTTCCAGGGCGTTCTGCGGTTGGCGCCGTTGGCCGTCGACGTGCACCTGCACCGCCATGGCGAGCAATGCCCGGCGATCGACCTTGCCGTTGCTGGTGTAGGGCAGGCTGGGCAATTCGACGTAGGCCGCCGGGTGCATGTAGCTGGGCAAGCTGTTCTGCACGTGCTCGCGCAGCGCCTGGAGGGCTGCGCCGGGGGGCGTCTGTTCGGAGTGAACCAGGAACGCCAGGATCCGCCGCTTTTCATCGACCCCCACCGCTACCTGGCGAAACAGCTGGCTGTCGCGCAGGCAGTGCTCGATTTCCTCGGGCTCGACCCGAAAGCCGCGGATCTTTACCTGGTTATCGCGGCGGCCGCACAGTTCGATGCCGTTGTCGGTCCACTGGCCGATATCGCCGGTGCGATAGACCCGCAGCGCTTGCCCGGTGGGCAGCGCCAGGTCGAGGTAACGCGTCGCGGTCAGCGCCGGGTCGTTCAGATAGCCGAGGCCGACGCCCGGGCCGGCGATGTACAACTCGCCGGGGGCACCTTGGGGAACCGGTTGCAACTGTTCGTCCAGGATCAGGACCCGGCCATTGGCGATGGGCACGCCGAGGTTGCGGTTGTTGTCGCCGACACCGAACTGGCGTGTGGTCGCCAGCACCGTGGTTTCGGTCGGGCCGTAGATGTTGTGGAACCGGCATTGGGGCGCGAGTTGTTCGATCACGAAAGGCTCGCAGACATCGCCACCGGTGATCAGGTGCGTCAGGCCCAGCTGCGCATCGAGGGGCATGACGCTCAGCAGCGCAGGCGGTAGAAAGGCGTGGCTGACATGCTGCTGGTGAATCAACGCGACCAATTGCTGCGGGTCGCGGCGCTGGTCTTCGCTGGGCACCACCAGCAGGGCGCCGTGGATGAAGGTCGGCAGGATATCCAGCAGCGACGCGTCAAAGTTGATGGTGGAAAACTGCAACGCCCGGCTGTCGCGCTGCAACCCGACGTAGTCGCCGTACCAGGCACAGAAATGGCTGAGGTTGCGGTGGCTGAGCAATACGCCTTTGGGTTGGCCGGTGGTGCCGGAGGTGTAGATCGCCACGGCCGGTTCGTCGATGTTCACCGTGCGCCGGATCAGCGAAACCGGGATGCCGGGCTTGGGCGCTGGCAGTTGATGGACATTCAGCGTTGGCAGCGAGAGGTCGCCGAGGTCGCTGTTGCCGTCGTGCAGCAGCAGGTCCGCCCGAGCATTCTCCAGGATAAAGCGTCGACGTTGCGCCGGGTGTTGCGGGTCCAGCGGCAGGTACACCGCGCCGCAACCCAGCACTGCGAGGATCGCCGCGTACAGGTGTGCGGACTTGGGCAGGCACACACCGATCACCTTGTGGGAGGAAGACCTGTGGGAGGAAGGCTTGCCCCCGATGAACGATGACGCGGTTTGGTTGAGAACCTCGGTGTCTTCATCGCGGGCAAGCCTTGCTCCCACAGGTTCAGTGCTCTCTGCCCCCACAGGTTCAGCTCTCCCTGCTCCTATAGGTCCGGCGCTTTGCAGTGTTTCCAGCATCGGCTGTTGCATCCCCAGCGCCAGGCGGCGCAAGGATTTGTAGTCGATGAATTGCTCATCGACCCACAAGGCCGGTTGCGTGGCGTCATCGAGCAGGCGCTGTTCGATGCTGTGCATCACCGGCACGTCGGCGGCAGCCAGCAGCCAGGGCACCGCCGGCCGATTGAGGCCGTGCTCGAAGGCCAGCGGCTCCAGCGCATCGAGCCCGAGCAGGGGCGGGTCGACCGCGTCAGCGTGGACCGTTGGCCAGTGATTGAAACAGGTTTCGTCCCGGGATAACTGGCTGACCAGCCGTGCGCCGGTCTCGACCAGCGTCGCCAGCGTACGCAGGCGCAAGGACTGGCCATTGCCATCGCGTTGCGGCGCGATCACTTCCTGGCACAACAGCCGCTGCGCACCGTCGTGGAAAACCAGCACCGGTTGCGGCAGTGCCTCACCGGGCAGCGTGCACAGGGCCACGCGGATCTGGAGGCATGAACGGGCTTCAATGGCTCGCGGTGTCGTCCCGTCGTCGATCAACAGGTCGACCGCGTCGTGGCCGGCCGGCGAGTGCCGAACCACTGCGTGGCCGTGCAGTTCCAGTTCCCGGGCCAGTTCGGCCATGGCCTGGCTGATGCCAGGCACTGCAATGTCGAGGCGTCTCATCGAAAGGTCCTCATGGGGTCAGGTAATCGGCAAGGGCGTCGCGTACGCAGGGGGACGCGAGCATCGAGCTGCCGCGGAAAAAGCGCGTGATGTTGCCCACCAACGGGTGAAAGCGATTGATGGGGTACGCCAGCGCACTGGCGTCTTCACGCAGCGATTGGCGTACCGATTCGTCGACGGGCAGGTGCGCGATCAGCTCGAAGTCGAACGCTTGTTGCAGGTCGCTCGCCAGGTACTGGGCGATGAAACCGGGCATCAAGTGTGCGATCGCCGCGCGATCCTCTTCGGGTGCGGTGCGCCAGTAGATCTGTACCAGTCGCGTCCAGAAACCGGAGTGCCGGCCCTCGTCGAGCAAGTGGTCGGCCATCAACCCCTTGATCGAGGCCTTGACCGAATCGTCCCGGGCGAAGGCGGCCACTTCGTTGGTCACGGTGTTCTCGGCAATGGCGATGCAGATCAGCTCCACGGCGCTGAGCAAATGCTCCGGCGCTCGGGCCAGGGTCGCCGGTATGGCGCGGCTGAGTTCGATCTGCCCCGGCAACGGGATGGGATCGATGCCGGTCATGTCGATGGTCTGCTGCATGAAGTCCATCGCCACCAGCGCGTGGTAATCCTCGTCCACCACCACGGTCATCGCGTCGTAGCGGCAGGCGAACGGGAATTCGATGCCGAAGCGGTTCTTGGCGATGCGCCGGGCGGTGTGGTCCACCAGTTCGGTCTCGAAAATCACCACGTCGTTGATGAACTTGTAGAGGCTCTGCACCAGCACAAAGTCGCGCAGTTGCGCACAGTGGCTGAGGAAGGTCTGGCTGTGCACCAGCGGTTGGCGGCTCATGGGGAAGATCAGCTTGTCGTCGTCTTCGACCCGGCGCCGTGGCCGAGTACGGATCGTGGCGCGGCTCTCCCAGGCGTCGGCGAAGGATTGGTAGGGGATGGCGTTCATGGCATCACCTGCGCAACCGGTTGGGTCATGCTTTGGCGCAGGCCGTCCCACAGGGCGGCGCGGCTGTGGACGGCGGCGAGTGCGGCGGCCAGGACTTCGGTTTCGCGCTGCGGGTCGCCATCGATCAGCCGTGCCAACAGTTTTTCTGCCGCCGGCCCGTGGTCTTCGGAATCGACTTCGATGTGCCGTTGCAGGTAGTAACGAAAGGTCGGTGCCTGATCCAGGCCAATGCCCCAGGCGTCCAACATGCGCTGGAACATCTGCGGGATGACACTCTCGCGACCGTGCACGAAGGCGGCGGCCACGCTGTGGGCCGGGGCGTGCAGGGCGGTGTGCAAGGTCTGGCGGACGAACCGTGCCGCCGCCGGTTCGACCTCGACACTGTCCAGCGCGGTCTCGGGGCTGACGCCTTCTTGCTGCAGGGTGATGAACTGCTCGATGGCGCGGGTATCGGCACCGATTTCCCGCATGGCGTCCAGGTACAGTTCGAAATGGCTGCAATAGCCGGCGCCAGGGCGGTCATCCGACTCTTCCCCCAGCACGATCTCATTGATCAAGCGGGCCGCGTGGGGGTCGGCCGGCGGTAGCCAGGGCAGGTGGACACAGGTGAGCTCGCGTTGCAGTCGCTTGGTCAGCGACATGAAGTCCCAGACGGCAAAGACATGGCTTTCCATAAAGCGGCGCAACAGATCGATTGATGTAATCTCGGAAAAAACCGGGTGTTGGCCAAGTTCGTGTTTTTTTAGAGATAGTTGTTCTTTGGATGGCTGCATTGGAACGTCCTCATCAATGATGTTTTGTCCGGAAGGCGGCTCGTTAGTTAGTGAGGGCGAGCGGGTGCCTGAACCGAAATCCATGAATTGCCAAAGTGGCTTAAGTATTCTCTTTTAATCGTGCTTTCGGCTTGCGATGCCCTTGTTTGCTTGGGTTTTCGCAAATCGGAAGGGCCGCTGTTAACGCGGCGAATAAAAAACTAATACACGGAACAAGTAGGCGGCAAGTACTTTTTTAATTATTTAAAGTGGCTGTTTTATTGGGCGCGAAGAGGGCTTTTAAAACTTTTAATATAAGTTTTATTGGGGCGAAGAAGCTCCTTCCGATTTAGGAGTATCAGAATCGAATAGTTCGAGTGAATGCCTCACTCGGAGCACTTCAGGGATCGGGGAATAAGGAAGTTTTATTTTTATGGGCAGGACGTCGGTCGGACATCCGATCATCCCGCCGGTTGGACGACGCTCCTTGCGTATTGGCTTCGATTCGCCTGGCCTCAGCCAGGCGTTGACTTCTTCAGGTCTGTTTTGAATCGACAAGCGCAAGAGTGAGCCCAAATCGATGGCAGTGCCATTGAACTGATGGGGCGACGAGACGCGGCCACGGCCAGGCCGCGCCGTGCTGGCGACAAGTGAGTCGGAAGGATATGTAAGAAATTTTTACGCCGGACGGAGCGCCGACGTGGGATCACAGCTTCGACGGCTGTTCCAAGTACCGGCGCATGGTGACAGAGGCTTTTTCCAGGTGCAGTTCCAGCAATACGATCGCGTTATCGATGTCTTTGGCCCGTGCGGCCTCGAGCAGCGCGCGATGATCGTCCTGGCTCAACTTGCCCAGGCCCATGGACGACAGATGAAAGCGCAGAAAGCGCTCTTCTTCATTGAGCTCGCGCTCGATCAGGTCCAGCAGCTTGCCGTTGGGTGCCTTGTGATAAAGCGACATGTGGAACAGCCGGTTGAGCTTGCCGATCTCGGCGTGCTCGGTTTCCGTTTCCAGTTGTTCGATGTATTGGGCGGCCAGTTCCAGGTCGCTGTCATCGAGCAAGGGGATGGACAGGCGCAAGGCGAAAGACTCCAGGACCGAACGCAGGGCGTAGGTTTCTACCGCATTGTTGGTGATCAACGGCGCCACGACGGCGCCCTTGTGCTGAACCACATTGAGCAGCGACTGCGCTTCGAGCTGGCGCAACGCCTCGCGCACCGGCATGCGGCTCACGCCGAACAGGTCGGCCAGTTCCTGCTGGCGCAGGGCGGTACCGCAAGGCAAGCGTCCATCGAGGATGGCCTCGCGCAGAGACTCTTCGATGATCGAGCGTGCCTGGTCAGCGGGAATGGGACCGTTGATCTGGATAGTGCTGAGCGGTTTGGGCTTCTGTGTCACGACAACGCACCCTGATTGGTAGTAAAAATTGGATCCAGGCTCACGTTAGTCACAGGTTGGCGAGCCGTCAAAGTCTCTCGTCTGGAGGTTCCTGAACTAAAGTTTAGTCTGCCTGTGGTGATTGCACCTTGCCATTGTCTTTTAGTGGGCCAGGCGTCACCATCCAACGAATTTCCAACGACCCTTTTCGGACGTATTTCCCTTGGCTGCATCGTTCCCTGTCCTCAGGTCCTTGCGCTGGCTGTGTTCGGCATTGTTGCTGGCCGGCCTGATGCTGGGCGGCCTGCAGGCCGACTGGGACTTTGCGCAGATCAGCCGGCGGGCGCAAGCGTTATATGGTCCGCTGGGGGAAGGACAGCAACGGATCGACGCGTGGCAGCAATTGCTGGCGACCCAGAAACAGATCCCGGAACTGGAACAGCTCAAGGTGGTGAACCTGTTTTTCAACAAACAGGTGCGCTACGTGGAAGACATCGACCTGTGGCGTGAAGTCGACTATTGGGAAACGCCGATCCAGGCCCTGTGGAAGGGCGCCGGCGATTGTGAAGACTACGCCATCGCCAAGTATTTCAGCCTGCGCCATCTCGGGGTGTCCAGTGACAAGCTGCGCATCACCTACGTCAAGGCCTTGCGGCAGAACCGTGCCCACATGGTGCTCACCTATTACGCCACGCCCGAGGCGATGCCGCTGGTACTCGACAGCCTGATCGACGGGATCCTGCCGGCCAGCCAGCGAACCGACTTGCTCCCGGTCTACTCTTTCAATGCCGAAGGGCTGTGGCTGCCGGGCGCCAAGGGCAACAAGAAAGTGGGTGACACCAAGCGCCTGTCCCGGTGGCAGGATGTGTTGAAGAAAATGCAGGCCGAAGGTTTTCCGGTCGAGACGACTAACTAGGAGCGCGCGCTCAGATGTCCTTGTTCAAACAGCTGTTGATCGCTATCTGTCTGTTCCTGGTGGTTGCCTTCAGCGGCAGCTTCATGGTCAGCCTGGAGAGCTCGCGGGCCCAGTACGTCAACCAGTTGCGCTCCCACGCCCAGGACGCGGCCACGGCGCTGGCGCTCTCGCTGACGCCGAACATCGACGACCCGGCGATGGTGGAACTGATGGTCAGTTCGATCTTCGACAGCGGCTACTACGCCAGCATCCGCGTGGTCGACGTGGCCACCGACAAGACCCTGGTCGAGCGCACCGGCACGCCGGACGCCGGCAGCGTGCCGCAATGGTTCGTCAAGCTGATCGGCCTGGAACCAGCCGGTGGCGACGCCATCGTCAGTCGCGGCTGGGAGCAGGCGGCGCGGGTCGAAGTGATCAGCCACCCGATGTTCGCCCTCGCCAAGCTGTGGCAAAGCGCGTTGGGCAGCCTGGGTTGGCTGTTGCTGTGTGGCGCCGTGAGCGCGGTGCTGGGGGCCTTGCTGCTGCGTCGCCAGCTCAAGCCGCTGGACTACATGGTGCATCAGTCCCATGCCATTGCCCGACGTGAGTTCCTGAGCCTGCCGGAGTTGCCCCGTACGCCTGAGTTGCGGCGGGTGGTGCAGGCGATGAACCAGATGGTCGAGAAGCTCAAGGCGCTGTTTCAGGAGCAGGCCGAGCGCAGCGAGAAACTGCGGGTCGAGTCCTACCAGGACACCCTCACGGGCCTGGCCAACCGGCGCTACTTCGAAATGCAGCTCAACGCCCGGGTGAGTAACCCGGAGCAGGCCAGTTCCGGTTATCTGCTGTTGCTGCGGGTCAAGGACCTGGCCGGTTTGAACCAGCGGTTGGGCGGGCAGCGCACTGACCAGCTGTTGATAGCGGTGGGTGAGCAATTGCAGCGTGAGTGCGCCCGCTACCCGGAAACCCTCAACCTGGTCACGCGTATTCGCGGCGGCGAGTTCGCGGTGCTGGCTCCCGGGCTGGTGCGCGAGGAGGCGCTGCAACTGGCGCAGAACCTCGAAGCAGCCCTGACGAGCCTGCATGCCACTGGCGCGACGGACGTGGCTTCGGTGGCCTCTATCGGGTTGGCGCCGTTTGTCCACGGCGACTCGCCCCAAGCGGTGCTCCAGCTTGCCGACCAGGCCCTGGCCCAGGCCGAGAGCCAGGGTGAGCCGGGTTGGGCGTGTCTGGACCACAGCGCGTCGGCCAGTGTTGGCGACGATCACCATGCCTGGCACACCTTGCTCGACCAGGCTTTGAGTCATCAGCGCTTCGAGCTGTACTTCCAGCCGGTGGTGGCCGCCCAGGACACCCAGGTGGTGTTGCATTACAAAGTGTTGTCGCGGTTGTTGGACGAGCAGGGCCAGACCATCCCCGCCGGGCGTTTCCTGCCCTGGTTGGAGCGCTTCGGCTGGACCGCGCGCCTGGACCGTTTGATGCTCGAGCAAGTGCTCAGGCAAATGGCCGGGCATGAACAGTCCCTGGCGTTGAACCTGTCTTCGGCGACCTTGGCCGATCCTCAGGCGCTGAACAAGATCTTTGAGATCCTGCGGGCCCATTCCAACCTTGGGTCGCGCTTGACCCTGGAGATTGGTGAAGAGCAATTGCCGGAGCAGGCCGTGCTGGAGCAGTTGACCCGGCAATTGCGTGAGCTGGGCTTTTCCCTGAGCTTGCAGCGTTTTGGTGGGCGCTTCAGCATGATCGGCAACTTGTCGCGGCTGGGGTTGGCTTACTTGAAAATCGATGGCAGTTATATCCGCGCCATTGATCAGGAAAGTGACAAGCGTTTGTTCATCGAGGCTATTCAGCGTGCTGCTCACAGTATCGATTTGCCGTTGATTGCCGAGCGGGTGGAGACGGAGGGGGAGTTGGCGGTGATTCGGGAGATGGGGTTGTTTGGGGTGCAGGGGCAGTTGGTTGGGGAGCCTCGGCGTTGGGGGTGAGGCTTGTTGACGAGGCGGCCTGGTAGCCGGCCTGGATGTTTGTTGGCCGAGTGTATATCCATTGCTGCGGTAACGGCGGCTGGCGGTTACGCCCTTACGGCGTGTCACTTTTGGCAAACGCCCCAAAAGTAACCAAAAGGTCTTTGCCCCACCACTCGGCACCTCGCCTAGGCTCGGTGTGCCCTCACTCCGGCATTGCTCCGTGGGCCCGCCGCGAAGGGCCATCCATGGCCCAGCGCGGCTATCCCGGCATCCATGCCGGGATGCCCACTGCGCAATGCCTGCGTTCGGCCAGCGTGGTTAACGGGGCCCCCAGATCAAAAGCCAGGACGAGGCGGCCTTATAGCCGACCTGGTTCTCACGGTCGTACACCCGTCAGATCTGTGGGAGCGAGCTTGCTCGCGAAGGCGGCACATTCAGCATTGATGCAAGCAGACCCACCGCCATCGCGAGCAAGCTCGGCTCCCACAGGGCTCGGCGGTGGACACACATCCTATAAACGACCAAAAACCTGTGTGGGAGCGAGCTTGCTCGCGATAGCGTCAGCCCAGACAACACGACCCCCTGTGGCGAGGGAGCTTGCTCCCGCTGGCCTGCGAAGCAGGCCCCCAGCAGCTCTTCAGGCAGACCGCGTTGCCTGGTTTTGCGACTGCTGCGCAGCCGAGCGGGAGCAAGCTCCCTCGCCACAGGGATCGGGTTGTGTCATTTGAGGCTAGATCAACCCCTTCTCATCATCGTCGATCAACCGGCTCAACCCGCCCAGTGCTTCCCGGGCCTGGGTGCGGTCCATCAGCTTGGCCTGGGCCGCTGCTGGCAGGTCGGTGACGCGGATGACGCCTTTGCTGGTCAGCACCTGGATCAAGTCATCGAGTACCCGGATCATCTCCAGGTCGCTCTGCTTGAGTTGCTTGAGGCTGTTTTCCACCGCCTGGTTGGCGAACCAGTCCTGGATCTCGTGGCTGTCGGCCGGCAAGGTCTCGGTGGCTTCGGCATAAGCGGTGGCTTCTACGCGCACCAGCAGGCCTTGTGCATCGCGTTGCACATAAAACATCGGGCATCCCTCATGTATGAAGCGGCGTCATGCTGGGCAGCATAGGCCAACTGTGGGGGAGTATGAACACTTATCCCGTGGCGAGGGAGCTTGCTCCCTCGCCACGGGTTTTGTGTCAGGTTCAGCTGTTGTTGTGATCGACCTTGATGGTCGGGTCACTGCCGGCGATCAACGAGTTCAGGTTCACGTTCGACCAGTTGTTGCCTTCGAGCTTGATCGTCACGTCCGGCGCCGCTGCGGCACCGTTGGCCCCATTGAACTGGCCAGAGGTACTGACCTGCAGCGACGACACGCCATCGACCGTGCTGATCTTCAGGAAGTGGTCGATGGTGCTGCCGGTTTCGCCCTGCAACAGATCCCGCAGGTCGATCCGGTCGCCTTCGCCGGCGTTGAAGTTCTTGATCACGTCGGTGCCGGTGTCGCCGGACTTCCAGACAAAGGTATCGCCCCCCAGGCCGCCGATCAGGGTGTCATTGCCCTGGCCGCCGATCAGTGTGTCGTTGCCCGTGCCACCCAGCAGGATGTCATTGCCCTTGCCACCGTTGAGCGTGTCGTTGCCGCCCTGGCCGAAAATGATGTCGTTGCCGGCGCCGCCCAGCAGGGTGTCGTTGCCATCGTGGGCACCGGACACATCGAACGCGGTGTAGTGCTCGGTGATGTACTGGTGCACGTTGCTGGTGGTGACCTTGCTGACGTCCACGCCGTTCTGCTGGGCGACGAACGCCTGGATGGCCTGGTAGCCCTCGCCGGCAACGCCGTTGAAGCTCACCAGGTCGCCGAACAGGATGTCATTGCCGTCGCCACCGTTGACCGTATCGGCGCCCGGCAGGGTCGCTTCGGTGTGGCCGATGATCGAGTTGGCCAGGTTGTTCGGGTCGATGTTGGTCTGTGGTGTCGAGTCCGAATCGTAAGGCTTGAGGTCGTTCAGGGTCACATCACTGTTCAGGCCAATGGCTTCCACGCTGCTCAAGCCTTTGAGCAGCGTGAAGCTGTCGGTCGAGCCCGCTGCTGAATCGACATAGTTCCAGTATTCGCCATAGCCGGTGCCGCCCTGGTTCGACAGTTCAAAGGTGCCATTGCCCTCGGCATGCACCGTGCCCACATAACTGTCGGTCCATTTCTTGCCGCTTTTGGTCGACAGGTACATCTCGCCGTTTTCGTAGATGGTGTACTTGTGCGTGCTGTCGATCGTCTGGGTGTAATACTTGCCGACGCTGTAATTGGCTGCGCTCAAGACATCATCGAGCTTGACGGTGCCGTAAAGCGTCGGATTGGTCTGTTCGCCGGTCTGGTAGTAAGTCGGCTTGCCGTCGGTAATGAAATACGTCAGGTTCTTCGCCCCGGTATTGTTCAGGGCGTCGGTGCTCTTGAAGAAGTTCGCCGTGGTCTTGAACACGTCTTCATAGTTGGTACCGCCGCCGGACACCATCGAGTCGAGTACGCCCTTGAGCAGGGTCAAGGCGTTCGGGTTGTTGAGGTTGACCGAGACCGTGTTGTTCACCTGGCTGTCGAAGTCCGCCAGGAAGATGTTCACCGTGCCGGAGTTGCTGCCCAAGCTTTGCTTGAGGGTGTTGAACACCGAGGTCAGCGAGGCCTTGGCCGCTGCGATGGACGAGTCGCTCATGCTGCCAGAGCTGTCGACCATGAAGGCGATGTTGTAGTTGACCCCCGGCACCACGGTCAGCCCGCCGATGTCGGCGACCACGATGTCGTTGCCGTCGGTGCCGGTGACGTTGTCGCTGCCAGACGTGGCGGTGACCGCGTTGTAGGTCGCCGGGTAGACGGTGACCGGGATCTGCGCCGTACTGACCGCCGAACCGCCGAGGGCTTCGGTAGAGGTCGACGTCACGGTCAGGTTGAACTGGCCGTTGTAGTAGGTCGGTGGCGTCAGGGTCAGGCTGCCCAGGTTCCAGCCGGTGACCGAGGCCTCGCCGTTGCTGCCCACGGTCGCGGTATGGCCCGCGCCGTCGCTCAGTACGCTGCCTTCCGGAATGCCGCCGATCTTCACGCTCAGGCTTTCGGAGCCGTCGGTGTCGGTCAGGGCGGTGGTGATCTTCGACAGGTGCACGCTGGTGCCTTCGGCGCCTTCGTTGAGCTTGAAGCCGTCGTAGTAGCCTTCGCCGTTGCTGCCGTGCAGGTCGGAGACGGTCACGCCAGCGTTCGCCAGGTCGGTCACGCCGGTGTAGAGCGGCACGCCGGCACTGCTCAGGTCCACGGGTGTGCTGCCGTTGACCGACAGGTTCACGTCGTAGCTGCCCGGGCCGGTCTGGTTGTGGTGGTAGATGTCCAGGGTGTAGTAGCCGCTGGTGGTCGGCGTGAACGAACCGTTCAGCTTGCCGCCTGCGCCCCAGGTAATGCCCGCCACATCCTTGCCGCCAATGGTCACCAGCAGGCTGTCATCCCCCGTGCCGCTGAAGGTGTAGGTCTTGCCGGCTTCGAGGAAGATCAGGCCCGAGGTTTTCGACGCGGTGCCCGGGTTGACGTTGCTGTCGGACTGTACGTTGGTCACGTTGGTGCTGCTGTTTGGCGTGCCGGCGGCATCGATCACCGATTTGAGCGTGCCGGACGGCGCGCCGCTGCCATCAGTGCCCAGGCCCGACAGGCCGGTCCAGACTTCCTTGATCAGACCGGTGGAGGTCACGCTGTTGCCAGCCACGTTGAGGCTCGGTGCGTCGGCGACCGGCGTGATATCGATCTTCACGGTGCTGGTATTGCCCAGCGCCTGGCCGTCGGTTGGTTGGAAGCTGATTTGCGCGTAATCGGCCTTTTGATCGCCCACGCCGGTCGGGTTGCCGTTGGCGCCGGATTCGTTGGCATCGGGGGTGAAGCGCAGCTTGCCGACGTCGATGTCGGCCTTGGTGAACGTCTGGTTGTTGGCCACGTCCTTCCAGGTTGCACCGTCCAGGTACTGCAGCTTGCCGTCACCCGGCAGCCCGGTGATTTTCACACCCTGGCTGGCGGCGGCACTGTCCACGTCACTGATACCGAACGTCGACCAGCCGAGCACCAGCGAAGTGTCTTCGGTACCGGTCACCGCGCCACCGGTGGCTACTGGCGCGTCGTTAACCCCGACCACGTTCACGGTAGTGGTCGCGGTGTTCGAGTAGTTACTGCCGTCGGTCACCGTCACGGTGATGATGCGCGGTACGGTGCTCGGATCTTCGCTGTTGTTGATGAAGCTGATGTTCTTGATCTGCTGCATGTAGTCGGCCAGCGTCGCATTGCCCGACAGCGTCAGCACGACCTTGCCGTCGGTGCTGTTGGCGTTGATGCTGATGCCGTTGACGCTGTTGCCCAGGTTCAGCGCATCGCCAGGCTGACGGTTGGTCAGCACGATGGTGGCGCCGGTCAGCAGGGTGCTGTCCGGGTCGGTGATCTTCAGGTCGGTGTCGGCGATGGACACGCCCGGGCCAGTGGTGCCTTCGGTGAAGGTCACCTGGTAATCGGCACCCGTCTTGCCGCTGGAGTTGTTGGCGTCCAGGTCGAGTACCGGCGGCGCATCGTTGTCGATGATCGAGGTGCTGACGCTGCCGTTGGTGCCGCTGACGCCCAGGTGTTCGAAATTGCCCCCGGTGGCCGAGTCGATCTTGACCACGAAGTTTTCGGTGCCTTCGGTGATCTTGTCGTCCAGCGTCGCCACGTTGAAGGTAGCGCTGGTGGCGTTGGCCGGGATCTTCACGGTGTAGACACCGGTGAAGTCCGTGCCGTCGGCGGCGGTGCCGCTGTAGACGATCTTGACGGTCACTTCCGTCTGCGCCGGGTTGGTCAGGCTGACGGTGTACGTCGCGGTCTGGCCTTCGGTGACGGACGTGCTGCCGCTGATGCTGACGGTGGTGTTGTCGACGGTATCGCCCACCGCCGTCGACGCGCCGGTCTTGTCGACAGCGATGGCTTCGAGGTTGCCGCCGGAAGCCGAATTGATCGTTTCGGTGATGGACGGAGCACCGGTGTAGACATCGTTGCCAGCAGCCACATCCAATACGCCCGAGCTTGCGCCGGCGGCGATGGTGATGGTTTTACCGCTGTCCAAGGTAACCGTCACAGGACCGTTCTGTGCGGTGACGGGTTTGCCGTCGGCGCCGGTCAACGTGGCGGTGTAGGTGATGGTGCCGTTTTCGTTCACGGTCGGCGTAGCGGTCAACGTCACGGTGGTGGTGTCGTTGACATCGCTAACGATGGTGCTGACTGGCGCGGTGTTTGGCGCGATGGCTTCCAGATTGCCACCGGATGCACCTTTGATCGACTCGGTGACGGTGGTCGGGCCTTGATAGACGTCGTTGCCGACGGCTACGTCCAATACGCCCGAGCTTGCGCCGGCGGCGATGGTGATCGTTTTGCCGCTTTCCAAAGTCACGGTGACCGGACCGTTTTGTGCGGTGACGGGTTTGCCGTCGGCACCGGTCAGGGTGGCGGTGTAAGTGATGGTGCCGTTTTCATTCACGGTTGGTGTGGCGGTCAACGTTACCGTGGTGGTGTCGTTGACGTCGCTGACCACGGTGCTGACTGGCGCGGTATTTGGCGCGATGGCTTCCAGGTTACCGCCCGTGGCGGTACTGATGCTTTCGGTGACGGTGGTTGGGCCCTGGTAGACGTCGTTGCCTACCGCTACGTCCAACACACCCGAGCTTGCGCCCGCTGCGATGGTAATGGTCTTGCCGCTGTCGAGCGTGACGGTCACTGGACCATTTTGCGCGGTGACGGGCTTGCCATCGGCACCGGTCAGCGTGGCGGTGTAGGTGATGGTGCCGTTTTCATTCACGGTTGGTGTGGCGGTCAAAGTCACGGTGGTGGTGTCGTTGACATCACTCACCACGGTGCTGACAGGCGCGGTGTTCGGAGCGATGGCTTCGAGGTTGCCGCCGGATGCGGAAGCAATCGACTCAGTCACCGTCGTTGGACCTTGGTAAACATCGTTGCCCACAGCGACATCGAGCACGCCCGAGCTCGCGCCAGCAGCGATGGTGATGGTCTTGCCGCTTTCCAACGTCACGGTGACCGGACCGTTCTGCGCGGTGACGGGTTTGCCGTCGGCACCGGTCAGGGTGGCGGTGTAAGTGATGGTGCCGTTTTCGTTCACGGTCGGCGTAGCAGTCAATGTCACCGTGGTGGTGTCGTTGACGTCGCTGACCACAGTGCTGACTGGCGAAGTGTTCGGTGCAATGGCCTCAAGGTTGCCACCGGATGCCGAGGCAATCGACTCAGTAACCGTCGTTGGACCTTGGTAAACATCGTTGCCCACAGCGACATCGAGCACGCCCGAACTCGCGCCAGCGGCGATGATGATCGTTTTGCCGCTGTCGAGGGTGACGGTGACCGGACCGTTTTGCGCGGTGACCGGTTTGCCATCGGCACCGGTCAAGGTGGCGGTGTAGGTGATGGTGCCGTTTTCATTCACGGTTGGTGTGGCGGTCAAGGTCACCGTGGTGGTGTCGTTGACATCGCTGACGATGGTGCTGACTGGAGCCGTGTTTGGAGCAATGGCTTCCAGATTACCGCCTGTGGCGGTACTGATGCTTTCGGTGACGGTGGTTGGGCCTTGGTAGACGTCATTACCCACAGCGACATCGAGCACACCCGAGCTTGCGCCGGCGGCGATGGTAATGGTCTTGCCGCTTTCCAAAGTTACGGTGACCGGACCGTTCTGCGCAGTGACGGGTTTGCCATCGGCACCGGTCAATGTGGCGGTGTAAGTGATGGTGCCGTTTTCGTTCACGGTCGGCGTAGCGGTCAGCGTTACCGTGGTGGTGTCATTGACGTCGCTGACGATGGTGCTGACTGGCGCGGTATTTGGCGCGATGGCTTCCAGGTTACCGCCCGTGGCGGTACTGATGCTTTCGGTGACGGTGGTCGGGCCTTGATAAACGTCATTGCCAACCGCTACGTCCAACACGCCCGAGCTTGCGCCGGCGGCGATGGTGATGGTCTTGCCGCTGTCCAAGGTCACAGTGACCGGACCGTTCTGCGCGGTGACGGGTTTACCGTCGGCACCGGTTAATGTGGCGGTGTAAGTGATGGTGCCGTTTTCATTCACAGTCGGTGTGGCGGTCAACGTTACCGTGGTGGTGTCATTGACATCGCTGACCACAGTGCTGACTGGCGCGGTGTTTGGAGCAATTGCTTCCAGATTACCGCCTGTGGCGGTACTGATGCTTTCGGTGACGGTAGTCGGGCCTTGGTAGACGTCGTTGCCAACCGCTACGTCCAACACGCCCGAGCTTGCGCCGGCGGCGATGGTGATCGTTTTGCCGCTGTCGAGGGTGACGGTCACAGGACCATTTTGCGCGGTGACGGGCTTGCCATCGGCACCGGTCAGGGTGGCGGTGTAGGTGATGGTGCCGTTTTCATTCACGGTTGGTGTGGCGGTCAAGGTCACTGTGGTGGTGTCGTTGACGTCGCTGACCACAGTGCTGACTGGCGCGGTGTTCGGTGCAATAGCTTCGAGGTTGCCGCCGGATGCGGAGGCAATCGACTCGGTCACGGTGGTTGGGCCCTGGTACACGTCGTTGCCCACAGCGACATCGAGCACGCCTGAGCTTGCGCCAGCAGCGATGGTGATGGTCTTGCCGCTTTCCAACGTCACGGTGACCGGGCCGTTTTGCGCGGTGACGGGTTTGCCGTCGGCGCCGGTCAGGGTGGCGGTGTAGGTGATCGTGCCGTTTTCGTTCACGGTTGGTGTCGCGGTCAAGGTCACGGTGGTGGTGTCGTTAACGTCGCTGACCACGGTGCTGACAGGCGCGGTGTTCGGTGCAATGGCTTCCAGGTTGCCGCCCGTGGCGGAGGCAATCGATTCAGTCACCGTCGTTGGGCCCTGGTACACGTCATTGCCGACGGCTACGTCCAATACACCCGAGCTTGCGCCAGCGGCGATGGTGATCGTTTTGCCGCTTTCCAACGTCACGGTCACAGGACCGTTCTGCGCAGTGACCGGTTTACCGTCAGCACCGGTCAGGGTGGCGGTGTAGGTGATGGTGCCGTTTTCGTTCACGGTTGGTGTCGCGGTCAAGGTCACCGTGGTGGTGTCGTTGACATCGCTGACCACGGTGCTGACTGGAGCGGTATTCGGTGCAATGGCTTCCAGATTGCCGCCCGATGCCGAAGCAATCGATTCAGTCACCGTCGTTGGACCTTGGTAGACGTCGTTGCCTACCGCTACGTCCAAGACGCCGGAACTTGCACCGGCAGCGATGGTGATCGTTTTGCCGCTGTCGAGGGTGACGGTCACAGGACCGTTTTGCGCGGTGACCGGTTTGCCGTCGGCACCGGTCAGGGTGGCGGTGTAGGTAATCGTGCCGTTTTCGTTCACGGTCGGCGTAGCGTTCAAGGTCACGGTAGTGGTGTCGTTGACGTCGCTAACGATGGTGCTGACAGGCGCGGTGTTCGGTGCGATGGCTTCCAGGTTGCCACCGGAGGCGGAAGCAATCGACTCAGTCACTGTCGTTGGGCCTTGGTACACGTCGTTGCCGACGGCCACGTCCAATACGCCCGAGCTTGCGCCCGCGGCGATGGTGATGGTTTTGCCACTGTCGAGGGTGACGGTGACCGGGCCGTTTTGCGCGGTGACAGGTTTACCGTCAGCACCGGTCAGGGTGGCGGTGTAAGTGATGGTGCCGTTTTCGTTCACGGTCGGCGTAGCGGTCAACGTCACGGTGGTGGTGTCGTTGACATCGCTGACCACGGTGTTGACTGGAGCGGTGTTCGGCGCGATGGCTTCGAGGTTGCCACCGGATGCATCTTTGATCGACTCGGTGACGGTGGTCGGGCCTTGATAAACATCATTGCCGACAGCCACATCCAAGACGCCCGAGCTTGCGCCCGCAGCGATGGTGATGGTTTTGCCGCTTTCCAAGGTCACAGTGACCGGACCGTTTTGCGCGGTGACGGGCTTGCCGTCGGCACCGGTCAGGGTGGCGGTGTAAGTGATGGTGCCGTTTTCGTTCACGGTTGGTGTGGCGGTCAACGTTACCGTGGTGGTGTCATTGACATCGCTGACGATGGTGCTGACTGGAGCGGTGTTTGGCGCGATGGCTTCGAGGTTGCCGCCGGATGCCGAGGCAATCGATTCAGTAACCGTCGTTGGACCTTGGTAAACGTCATTGCCAACTGCTACGTCCAACACGCCCGAGCTGGCACCTGCGGCGATGGTGATCGTTTTACCGCTTTCCAACGTCACGGTGACCGGACCGTTCTGCGCGGTGACGGGCTTGCCATCGGCACCGGTCAGCGTGGCGGTGTAAGTGATGGTGCCGTTTTCGTTTACGGTTGGTGTGGCGGTCAAGGTCACCGTGGTGGTGTCGTTGACGTCGCTGACCACAGTGCTGACAGGCGCGGTGTTTGGCGCGATGGCTTCGAGGTTGCCACCGGAGGCGGAAGCAATCGATTCAGTTACCGTCGTCGGGCCTTGGTAGACGTCGTTACCCACAGCGACATCGAGCACACCCGAGCTTGCGCCGGCGGCGATGGTAATCGTTTTGCCGCTGTCGAGGGTGACGGTGACCGGACCGTTTTGCGCGGTGACCGGTTTACCGTCAGCACCGGTCAGGGTGGCGGTGTAGGTGATGGTGCCGTTTTCATTCACGGTTGGTGTGGCGGTCAAGGTCACCGTGGTGGTGTCGTTGACATCGCTAACGATGGTGCTGACTGGAGCCGTGTTCGGTGCGATGGCTTCCAGATTGCCACCGGAGGCGGAAGCAATCGACTCAGTCACCGTCGTTGGACCTTGGTAAACATCGTTGCCTACAGCGACATCGAGCACGCCCGAGCTTGCGCCGGCGGCGATGGTGATGGTCTTGCCGCTGTCGAGGGTGACGGTGACCGGACCGTTTTGCGCGGTGACCGGTTTACCGTCAGCACCGGTCAGGGTTGCGGTGTAAGTGATGGTGCCGTTTTCGTTCACGGTCGGCGTAGCGGTCAATGTCACGGTAGTGGTGTCGTTGACGTCGCTGACGATGGTGCTGACTGGAGTCGTGTTCGGTGCAATGGCTTCGAGGTTGCCGCCCGATGCCGAGGCAATCGATTCAGTTACCGTGGTTGGGCCTTGGTAGACGTCGTTGCCTACCGCCACATCCAATACGCCCGAGCTTGCGCCCGCGGCGATGGTGATGGTTTTGCCGCTTTCCAAGGTCACAGTGACCGGACCGTTTTGTGCGGTGACCGGTTTACCGTCAGCACCGGTCAGGGTTGCGGTGTAAGTGATGGTGCCGTTTTCGTTCACGGTCGGCGTAGCAGTCAACGTCACGGTAGTGGTGTCATTGACGTCGCTGACCACGGTGCTGACAGGCGCGGTGTTCGGTGCAATGGCTTCCAGGTTGCCACCGGAGGCGGAAGCAATCGACTCAGTAACCGTCGTTGGACCTTGGTAAACATCGTTACCCACAGCGACATCGAGCACGCCGGAGCTTGCGCCGGCTGCGATGGTGATCGTTTTGCCGCTGTCGAGGGTGACGGTCACTGGACCATTTTGCGCGGTGACGGGTTTGCCATCGGCACCGGTCAGGGTGGCGGTGTAGGTAATCGTGCCGTTTTCGTTCACGGTCGGCGTAGCGGTCAGCGTCACGGTAGTGGTGTCGTTGACATCGCTAACGATGGTGCTGACTGGAGCGGTGTTCGGTGCAATGGCTTCCAGGTTGCCACCGGAGGCGGAAGCAATCGACTCAGTAACCGTCGTTGGACCTTGGTAAACATCGTTACCCACAGCGACATCGAGCACGCCGGAGCTTGCGCCGGCTGCGATGGTGATCGTTTTGCCGCTGTCGAGCGTGACGGTCACTGGACCATTTTGCGCGGTGACGGGTTTGCCATCGGCACCGGTCAGGGTGGCGGTGTAGGTAATCGTGCCGTTTTCGTTCACGGTCGGCGTAGCGGTCAGCGTCACGGTAGTGGTGTCGTTGACATCGCTAACGATGGTGCTGACTGGAGCGGTGTTCGGTGCAATGGCTTCGAGGTTGCCGCCCGATGCGGAGGCAATCGATTCAGTCACCGTCGTTGGGCCCTGGTACACGTCATTGCCGACGGCTACGTCCAATACGCCCGAGCTTGCGCCCGCAGCGATGGTGATCGTTTTGCCGCTGTCGAGCGTGACGGTCACTGGACCATTTTGCGCGGTGACGGGTTTGCCGTCGGCACCGGTCAGGGTGGCGGTGTAAGTGATGGTGCCGTTTTCGTTCACGGTCGGCGTAGCAGTCAAGGTCACGGTGGTGGTGTCATTGACGTCGCTGACGATGGTGCTGACTGGCGCGGTGTTCGGTGCGATGGCTTCCAGGTTACCGCCCGTGGCGGTACTGATGCTTTCGGTGACGGTGGTTGGGCCCTGGTAGACGTCGTTGCCCACAGCGACATCGAGCACGCCGGAGCTTGCGCCGGCTGCGATGGTGATGGTCTTGCCGCTGTCGAGCGTGACGGTCACAGGACCATTTTGCGCGGTGACGGGTTTGCCATCGGCACCGGTCAAGGTGGCGGTGTAAGTGATGGTGCCGTTTTCGTTCACGGTCGGCGTAGCAGTCAATGTCACCGTGGTGGTGTCGTTGACGTCACTGACGATGGTGCTGACTGGCGCGGTGTTTGGTGCAATGGCTTCGAGGTTGCCGCCAGATGCGGAAGCAATCGATTCAGTTACCGTCGTCGGGCCTTGGTAGACGTCGTTACCCACAGCGACATCGAGCACACCCGAGCTTGCGCCGGCGGCGATGGTAATCGTTTTGCCGCTGTCGAGCGTGACGGTCACTGGACCATTTTGCGCGGTGACGGGTTTGCCATCGGCACCGGTCAGGGTGGCGGTGTAGGTAATCGTGCCGTTTTCGTTCACGGTCGGCGTAGCAGTCAAGGTCACGGTGGTGGTGTCATTGACGTCGCTGACGATGGTGCTGACTGGCGCGGTGTTTGGAGCGATGGCCTCAAGGTTGCCACCGGATGCCGAAGCAATCGACTCAGTCACTGTCGTTGGACCTTGGTAAACATCGTTACCTACAGCGACATCGAGCACGCCGGAGCTTGCGCCGGCTGCGATGGTGATCGTTTTGCCGCTGTCGAGGGTGACGGTGACCGGACCGTTTTGCGCGGTGACCGGTTTGCCATCGGCACCGGTCAGGGTCGCGGTGTAGGTGATGGTGCCGTTTTCATTCACGGTTGGTGTGGCGGTCAGCGTCACGGTGGTGGTGTCGTTGACGTCACTGACCACGGTGCTGACAGGCGCGGTGTTTGGAGCGATGGCTTCGAGGTTGCCACCGGATGCATCTTTGATCGACTCGGTGACGGTGGTCGGGCCTTGATAAACGTCATTGCCAACCGCTACGTCCAACACGCCCGAGCTTGCGCCGGCGGCGATGGTGATGGTCTTGCCGCTGTCCAAGGTCACAGTGACCGGACCGTTCTGCGCGGTGACGGGTTTACCGTCGGCGCCGGTCAGGGTGGCGGTGTAGGTGATGGTGCCGTTTTCGTTTACGGTCGGCGTAGAGGTCAACGTCACGGTAGTAGCGTCTATCGAATCGGTGATCGTAGTGACCGCAGGCGCGGTGCTCGGCACCAGATTCTCAAAGTTGCCACCTGTCGCACCGGTGATGGTGGTGCTGACAGTGCTGCCGTTGTTGTAGACGTCGTTGGCCGGGGTGTCCACGGCAACGGTGCCGGTAGTAGCACCGGCGGCGATGTTGATCACCGCGCCATTGCTCAAGGTCACGGTCACTGGGGTTTGAGCGGCATTGGTCAAGGTGGCGGTGTAGGTAATCTGGCCGCCTTCGGTGATGGTGTTGCTGGCCGTCAGGGTCAGGCCAGTGGTATCGACCGAATCGGTAATGGTGGTAACCGCAGGCGTGGTGCTCGGCACCAGGCTCTCGAAGTTGCCACCGGTCGCGCCAGTAATCGTGGTGCTGACAGTGCTGCCGTTGTTGTAGACGTCGTTGGCTGGCGTCTCGACGTTGACGGTGCCGGTGGTCTGGCCTGCAGCGATGGTGATGACCGAGCCATTGCTCAAGGTCACTGTCACTGGGGTTTGAGCGGCATTGGTCAGGGTCGCGGTGTAGGTGATCGAACCGCCTTCGGTGATGGTGTTGCTGGCGGACAGGGTCAGGCCAGTGGTATCGACCGAATCGGTAATGGTGGTAACCGCAGGCGTGGTGCTCGGCACCAGGCTCTCGAAGTTGCCACCGGTCGCGCCAGTAATCGTGGTGCTGACAGTGCTGCCGTTGTTGTAGACGTCGTTGGCCGGGGTGTCCACAGCCACTGTGCCGGTAGTCTGGCCGGCGGCAATGGTGATGACCGAGCCATTGCTCAAGGCCACGGTCACTGGCGTCTGGGCTGGGTTGGTCAGGGTCGCGGTATAGGTGATCTGACCGCCTTCGGTAACGGTGTTGCTGGCCGAGAGGGTCAGGCCAGTGGTATCGACCGAGTCGGTAATGGTGGTAACCGCAGGCGTGGTGCTCGGCACCAGGTTCTCGAAGTTGCCACCGGTCGCGCCAGTAATCGTGGTGCTGACAGTGCTGCCGTTGTTGTAGACGTCGTTGGCTGGCGTCTCGACGTTGACGGTGCCGGTGGTCTGGCCCGCAGCGATGGTGATGACCGAGCCATTGCTCAAGGTCACTGTCACTGGGGTTTGAGCGGCATTGGTCAGGGTTGCGGTGTAGGTGACCGAACCGCCTTCAGTGATGGTGTTGCTGGCGGACAGGGTCAGGCCAGTGGTGTCCACCGAATCGGTAATCGTAGTCACCGCTGGTGCGGTGCTCGGTACCAGGTTCTCGAAGTTGCCACCGGTCGCACCGGTGATGGTGGTGCTGACAGTGCTGCCGTTGTTGTAGACGTCGTTGGCCGGGGTCTCTACGGCAACGGTGCCAGTGGTAGCACCGGCTGCGATGTTGATCACCGAGCCGTTGCTCAAGGTCACGGTCACCGGAGTCTGGGCCGGGTTGGTCAACGTCGCGGTGTAAACAATCGAACCGCCTTCGGTGATGGTGTTGCTGGCCGTCAAGGTCAGGCCAGTGGTATCCGCCGAATCGGTGATCGTGGTGACCGCAGGCGCAGTGCTTGGAACCAGGTTCTCGAAGTTACCGCCGGTCGCGCCAGTAATCGTGGTGCTGACAGTGCTGCCGTTGTTATAGACGTCATTGGCTGGCGTCTCGACGTTAACGGTGCCGGTCGTCTGGCCAGCAGCGATGGTGATGACCGAGCCATTGCTCAAGGTCACGGTCACTGGCGTCTGGGCTGGGTTGGTCAGGGTCGCGGTATAGGTGATCTGACCGCCTTCAGTGATGGTGTTGCTGGCGGACAGGGTCAGGCCAGTGGTGTCCACCGAATCGGTAATCGTAGTCACCGCTGGTACGGTGCTTGGCACCAGATTCTCGAAGTTGCCACCTGTTGCACCGGTGATGGTGGTGCTGACAGTGCTGCCGTTGTTGTAGACGTCGTTGGCCGGGGTATCCACGGCCACTGTGCCGCTAGTCTGGCCGGCGGCAATGGTGATGACCGAGCCATTGCTCAAGGTCACGGTCACTGGCGTCTGGGCCGGATTGGTCAGGGTCGCGGTGTAGGTGATCTGACCGCCTTCGTTGACGGTATTACCTGCCGTCAAGCTGACGGTGGTGGTGTCGACGGTATCGGTGATCTGGGTCACGGCTGGCGTGGTGGGCACGGTCACGGCGATGCCGGTGCCGCCGGTGGTGCCAGTGACGGTCACGCTGATTTGGGTGGCGTCGTTATAGACGGTGTCGTTCGGCGCCAGCGGTACGTTGACGCTGCCGGTCGTTTGTCCGGCAGGAATGACGATCACCGAGCCGTTGGACAGGGTCACGGTCAGCGCGGTCTGAGGCGCCTGGGTGACTGTCGCGGTGTACACCAGCACGCCGCCGGCTTCGGTCAGGGTCGGTGTGGCGCTCAGGGTCATCGTCGCATTGAGCACGGCGTTGGCGGTCGTATCCGTGGTATCGCCACCCAGGATGTTGTTATCGGTGGCGGCAGCCGCAGCGAGACCTTCCGTGGGGAAACCGACGGTAGGGTCGACGCTGCCGGCGGTGGCATCCAGCACCACAAAGCTGTGACCGCCACCGGCGGCACCACCCGTACCGGCGGCAGTGGCACCGGCGGCCGTGGCTTCAAGGGCAGTGGTCGGGTCGGCGCCCGCGGCGATGGCTTGTTGCAGCTCTTCTACCGACGGCGCGGCCTGGGCAGTGGCTTGGGCCAGGTCGATGGACGAGTCCGGGGCACTGGCGCTCCACTGGGTATCGCGACCCAGGTCCAGGGTGCGGCCATCGGCCAGTTCCAATGTGACGGCGCCGGCAGGGCCGGTGTCCAACTGGTCGCCTACGTTCAGGCGATCACCTTCAATGAGTACGCGCCGGATGCCCTCTGGGGATACGACGAAAACCTGACCAACAATGCTTTTGACGACGGCAATAACACTGCTCATTGAAGACTCTCCGGGTGCCACGTTCAGTAGACTTCCATGGACCCGGGGGCCTCTGGGCCTCGGCGGTCTGGACGTTCTCTTTAACTAAGTAAGGTTGTTTTGACGGTTCACTGTGTCAAAAATTTGGCTGCTTAATTCCGATTTATTTGTTTATGCCAAACTATTGACCTTATGTCGGCCATCCTAAACAATCGCTTCAGTAATGTCACATTGATATTTAAGCGGCGACCTGTCCTTTCGGTGCTTGATCCAGTTCTTGTTTCGAACTTTCCGACATACGGTCATTCCGGTTGCCATCATCCGATGCAGCGCCACGTTTCGCTGTGATTCAAGACAAGAGTTTCAGGAAAAAACCACCATGCGTCCGCACTTGTTCATGGCTTTACCCTTCGCCCTCGCCGCAAATTTCGTACAAGCACAAACCTTGCCGCAAGCCATGCAACAGGCCTTGGATGTCCATCCGGAAATCCAGGCCGGAGTGAACAGCCGGTTGGCGGCTGACTACCAACTCAAGGCGGCCAAGGGCGGCTACCTGCCTAGAGTGGACCTTGCAGCCGGGTATGGCCGTGAAGGCACCGACAGCGTCACCACTCGGTCGGGCAGCAACAACCATTGGGAAACCCTGAACCGCAGTGAATCGAGCCTGCGCCTGTCACAAATGGTTTTTGACGGTTTTGCCACGTCCAGCGAAGTGGGGCGTCAACAAGCCACCGTCAATGCCCGTGCCTACTCGTTGCTGGATGCCTCCGAGCGCACCGGTTTGACGGTGGCCCAGGTCTACCTGGATGTGCTGACCCGTCGTGAGTTCGTGCGCCTGGCCGAGGAAAACCTCAAGAGTCATGAACGCATCTTCGACCAGATCAAGCTGCGCACCTCCCGAGGCGTGGGCAGTGGCGCCGACCTGGACCAGGCCGAAGCGCGCATGGCCCAGGCCCGCAACAACCTGATCACCGAACAAACCAACCTGGCCGACGCCGAGACCAATTTCCTCAGCGCCGTGGGCCAAATGCCCGATCAACTGGAGCGTCCCGCCGACTTTCTGGCGCTGTTGCCGGCCAACCTGACCGAAGCCCGCGCCCAGATGCTGGAAAACAGCCCGGTGCTGCGTTCGGCCGAAGCCGACATCGCCGCCGCCGAGCAACAGTACGAAGCCGCCAAATCGAGCTTCTACCCACGCTTCGACGCTGAGCTGGGTCGCACGGCCGACAATGACCTGGACGGTCAGAACGGCCACAACAACGAGTGGCAGGCCATGCTGCGCATGCGTTTCAACCTGTATGCCGGTGGCAGCAACAAGGCCGACCTGGAATCCAAGTCGTACCTGTCCAACCAGGCCCTGGACATCCGCAACAACGCGCTGCGCCAGTTGAACGAAGAGTTGGGCCTGGCCTGGAACGCCTTGAACAATGCTAACGCCCAGGTGCCGGTCGCCCAGCAATACGTGGATCGCAGCGCCAATGTGCGCACCGCCTACCAGAAGCAGTTCAGCCTCGGCGAGCGGACCCTGCTCGACTTGCTCGACAGCGAAAACGAACTGTTCAGCGCTTCCCGTCGCCTGGCGGAAATCAAGAATGTGCAGCTGTTCACCCAGTACCGGATCAAGGCAACCATGGGCCAGCTGTTGAAAAGCCAGGGGGTGGTCGCACCGTTGGCATCGGTTGTGCAGAACGACATGAAGCCCAAGGTTCAATTGCCTGGGATGAATTGAGTCCTACCACCCGTTTTAATCAGTCAGAGTGCCGAGCGTGGAATCAGAAGTCAGTCCAGTCGAACTAGTTCATGACCCGCGCACGCTGCACGACGACCCGCTGCTGGACGGTCTGCTGGCGCTCTGCATGCTGCATCAGAAGCCGGCCAGCGCAGCGATGCTCACCACTGGCCTGCCACTGCCCAAGCAACGGCTGAGCGTCGAATTATTGTCGCGCGCGGCGGCCCGTGCCGGTCTGCAAGGCCGGGTGCTGCAACGCAGGCTCGAGCAGATCCCGACCATCGCCATGCCGGCGCTGTTGCTGCTCAAAGACGGCCGCAGCGCCGTGTTGCTGGGCTGGGTCGGTGACGACCAGGCGCGGCTGCTGCTCAGCGAAAGCGACGGCGGTGAGGTGACCGTCAGCCGCGAACTGCTGGCCGATGACTACAGCGGCAAGGTGTTCTTCGCCCAACCGCAGCATAAATTTGACGTCAACCACGGCACGCTCATTCCCCGGGCGCGTTCATGGTTTCGCGACACCCTCAAACGGTCCCGCTGGCTGTACGCCGATGCCATCGCCGCGAGCCTGCTGATCAACATCATCGCCATGGCCGCGCCATTGTTCGTGATGAACGTCTACGACCGCGTGGTGCCGAACCAGGCCGAGTCGACGCTGTGGGTGCTGGCTGTCGGTATCACCGGCGCCTATGTGTTCGACCTGATCCTCAAGATGCTGCGCAGCCTGTGCCTGGACCTGGCGGGCAAGAAAACCGACCTGATCATCTCGGCGACGCTGTTCGAACGCATCGTCGGCATGTCCATGAAGTACCGCCCGGCGCGGGTCGGCAGCTTTGCCCAGAACATCCATGAGTTCCAGAGCCTGCGGGACTTCCTCGCTTCGCTGACCCTCACCAGCCTGATCGACTTGCCGTTCACCCTGCTGATCTTCATGGTCATCGCGATTATCGGCGGGCACCTGGTGTGGATTCCGGTGCTGGCGTTCCCGATTGCCTTGCTGATCGGCTATGCGTTGCAGAAGCCCCTGGTGGCGACCATGGAGCGCACCATGGCCCTGGGCGCCGAGCGCCAGTCCAGTCTGATCGAGACCTTGGCCGGCCTGGACGCGGTGAAAGTCAACAACGCCGAGAGCGAGCGTCAATACCAGTGGGAACAGACCATCGGCACCCTCAGTCGCCTCGAACTGCGAGTGAAGATGCTGTCCGGGCTGGCGATGAACATCACCTTGCTGATCCAGCAATTGGCCGGGGTGATCATGATCGTCTTCGGCGTTTACCTGATCATCGCCGGCAACCTGAGCATGGGTGGGCTGGTTGCCTGCTACATGCTCAGCGGCCGTGCCCTCAGCCCACTGGCGTCGCTGTCGGGCCTGTTGACCCGCTATCAGCAGGCGCGGGTGACCATGACCTCGGTCGACCAGATGATGGAGCTGCCCCAGGAGCGCAATTTCGACGAGCGCCCGCTCAGCCGCAAGGTGTTGCAGGGTGCCATTGAATGCCGTCAGTTGAACTTCACCTACCCGAACCAGCAGAACGCCGCGCTGAAAAACATCAACCTGGTGATCAAGCCCGGCGAGAAAATCGGCATCATCGGTCGCAGCGGTTCGGGCAAAAGCTCCCTCGCCAAATTGCTGGTGGGCCTGTATCAGCCTGACGACGGTGCCTTGCTGGTGGACGGCGTGGACATCCGCCAGATCGACGTCAGCGAGCTGCGCTACAACATTGGCTACGTGCCCCAGGACATCCAGCTGCTGGCCGGCACCCTGCGGGACAACCTGACCTCCGGCGCCCGTTACGTCGAAGACGAACTGGTGCTCCAGGCCGCTGAGCTGGCGGGCGTGCATGAATTCGCCCGCCTGCATCCGCAAGGCTATGAGCTGCAAGTCGGCGAGCGCGGGCAGAACCTGTCCGGCGGCCAGCGCCAGAACGTCGCCCTGGCCCGGGCGCTGTTGCTCAACCCGCCCATCCTGCTGCTGGACGAACCCACCAGCGCCATGGACAACACCGGTGAAGAACGCTTGAAGCAGCGCCTGGCCGCCGTGGTGGAAAACAAGACCGTGCTGTTGGTGACGCACCGGGCATCCTTGCTGTCGCTGGTGGATCGCCTGCTGGTGATCGACCGTGGACAGATCCTCGCCGATGGCCCGAAAGCGGCTGTCATGGAAGCGCTGAAGAAGGGGCAGATCAGTGTTGCTTAAGCCAGGTTTAAAGGGCGGGGTGGGCCGCTATTTCAAAGGTTCCGACTCGCTGCACGGCCAACCGCTGCCCGAGGTCAACAAAGCCCTGATCGAGGACGCTCCCCGGGTGGTGCGTTTGACGATCTGGGGCATCATCGGCTTCTTTGTATTCCTGATGCTTTGGGCCAACTTCGCCGAGATCGACGAAGTGACCAAGGGCGACGGCAAGGCGATCCCATCGTCCAAGATCCAGAAAATCCAGAACCTGGAAGGCGGCATCGTCGCTGAGCTGTTCGTCAAGGAAGGGCAGATCGTCGACGTCGGCGCGTCGTTGATTCGCCTGGACGATACGCGGTTTGTCTCCAACGTCGGCGAAACCGAGGCTGATCGGCTGTCCATGTTGTTGCGGGTCGAGCGCCTGAGCGCCGAGGTCGATGACCGGCCGCTGAATTTCCCGGCCGATGTACTCAAGGCGGTGCCGGGCCAGGCGGCCAGCGAAGAGTCGCTGTACATCAGTCGCCGCCAGCAGCTGCACGATGAAATCGGCGGCTTGCAGGAGCAGTTGATCCAGCGCCAGCAGGAACTGCGCGAGTTCGTGTCCAAGCAGGCGCAGTACCGCTCCGGCCTGGCGCTGCAACGCCAGGAAATCAACATGTCCGAGCCGCTGGTGGCCCAGGGCGCGGTGTCGCCGGTAGAAGTGCTGCGGCTCAAGCGCGCCGAAGTCGAGACCCGTGGACAACTGGACGCCACGACGCTGGCGATCCCCCGCGCCGAATCGGCGATCAAGGAAGTGCAGCGCAAGATCGACGAGACCCGCGGCAAGTTCCGCAGCGAAGCCCTGACCCAGCTCAACGAAGCCCGCACCGACCTGAACAAGGCCCAGGCCACCGGCAAGGCCCTGGAAGACCGGGTGAGCCGGACCCTGGTGACGTCGCCGGTGCGCGGCATTGTCAATAAATTGCTGGTGAACACCATCGGCGGCGTGATCCAGCCCGGCAGCGACCTGGTGGAAATCGTGCCGCTGGACGACACCATTCTGGTGGAAGCGAAAATCCGTCCCCAGGACATCGCCTTCCTGCACCCCGGCCAGGACGCCACGGTGAAATTCACCGCGTACGACTACACCATCTACGGCGGGATGAAAGCCAAGCTGGAACAGATCGGCGCCGACACCATCACCGATGAAGACAAGAAAACCACCTACTACATCATCAAGCTGCGCACCGAACGCAGCCACCTGGGCACGCCTGAAAAACCCTTGCTGATCATCCCTGGGATGGTGGCGTCGGTGGACATCATCACCGGCAAGAAAACCGTGCTCAGCTACCTGCTCAAACCGATCATCAAGGCCCGGTCCGAGGCGTTGCACGAGCGCTAGTTTTCAAGCCTGTGTCCTCCACAGCCGCCAATCGGTGGCTGGATAGCTTTTGTGGTGCCGAACCCCCTTGTGGGAGCGAGCTTGCTCGCGATGGCACCAGGTCAGACACCTATCTGTCGCTGACACACCGCCATCGCGAGCAAGCTCGCTCCCACAGTTTCTGCCACCTGAGCTAAACGCCATATCGTTATTCATTAACGGTATTTAAATTTCAATTCTTATACCCTTAAAGTCATCCCCCTGCGTACCTGCCGACCAATCGGCACGCCGCACGACACAAACCAACACGGTGACCCCGTGAGTTTTGATCGATTGCGCGCCCATTGAAGCGCGCCGTGCGTGGGAGTGATGTATGCCAGCCGTCTCTTTTTCTCCAGATTCAAATGCCGCGACCATCGCGCCGCAGTCGTTCGCAATCTTCCCGTTTCGCGATGCCGTCGGCGCCGAGATCGTTGGGCTGGACCTGTCCCTGCCCATCAACGACCAGGATTTCGCCCGCATCCATCGCGCACACCTGGACTATCACGTCGTGGTGTTCCGCGACCAGCGCATCACCCCCGAACAGCACATCGCCTTCAGCCGCCGTTTTGGCGTGCTGCAAATCCATGTGCTCAAGCAGTTCCTGCTGACCGGGCATCCGGAAATCCTCATCGTTTCCAACATCATCGAAAACGGCCAATCCATCGGCCTGGGCGATGCAGGCAAGTTCTGGCATTCGGACCTTTCCTATAAGGAACTGCCCAGCCTCGGCTCGATGCTCCACGCCCAGGAACTGCCAAGCGAAGGCGGCGACACGCTGTTTGCCGACATGCACAAGGCCTGGGACGGTTTGCCCGAAACGCTGCGTAAAGCGGTCGAGGGCCGTTCGGCGGCGCATTCCTACACCGCGCGCTACAGCGAAACCAAATTCGAAGGCAACTGGCGCCCGACGTTGACGCCGGAGCAACTGGCCCAGGTGGCCGAAGTCGTGCACCCCATCGTCCGCACCCACCCGGAAACCGGGCGCAAGGCATTGTTCGTCAGCGAGGGGTTCACCACCCGCATCGTCGGCCTGCCGGAGGATGAAAGCAAAGCCATCCTGACGGAGCTGTATGCCCACAGCGTGTTGCCTCAAAACATCTATCGCCATCAATGGCAGCCCCATGACTTGGTGTTCTGGGACAACCGCTCGCTGATCCACCTGGCCGCCGGTTGCCCGAGCCATCTGCGCCGCAAGCTGTATCGCACCACCATCCAGGGCGACGCCCCTTTCTGATCGGCTGCGCCTCGCGCAAAGAGCCCGGAGAATCACCATGTCCAAACGCATTGCTTTTGCTCCGCTGGCCGCCGCCATCGGCCTGGGCTTCAGTTTGCTGGCCGGCAGCCTGGTTGCGCCGGCCAGCGCCCACGCCGAGGGCGAGATTCGGATCGCCGAGCAGTTCGGCATCGTTTACCTGTTGCTGAACGTGGTCCGCGACCAGCAATTGATCGAGAAGCACGGCAAGGAAGAGGGCATCGACATCAAGGTCGATTGGACCCAACTGTCCGGCGGGGCGGCGGTCAACGATGCATTGCTGTCGGGTTCCATCGACATTGCCGGAGCCGGCGTCGGGCCGTTGCTGACCGTCTGGGACCGCACCCGTGGCAAGCAGAACGTCAAGGCCGTGGCCTCGTTGGGCAACTTTCCCTATTACCTGTTGAGCAATAACCCCAACGTCAAGACCATTGCCGACTTCACCGAGAAGGACCGCATCGCGGTGCCCGCGGTGGGTGTTTCGGTGCAGTCGCGTTTCCTGCAATACGCCGCCGCCAAACAGTGGGGCGACAAGGACTTCAATCGCCTCGACAAGTACACCTTGGCCGTCCCGCACCCGGACGCTACGGCGGCGTTGATTGCCGGCGGCACCGAGTTGACCGGGCATTTTTCCAACCCGCCGTTCCAGGACCAGGCCCTGCAAAACCCCAACGTCCATGTGGTGCTCAACTCCTATGACGTGCTCGGGCCAAACTCACCCACGGTGCTGTTCGCCACCGAGAAATTCCGCGATGAAAACCCGAAGACCTACAAGGCATTCGTCGAAGCACTGACCGAAGCGGCCGAGTTCGCCCAGAAGGACAAAGGTGCGGCGGCGGACACCTACCTGCGGGTGACCAAGGCCAAGATCGACCGGGCGACCTTGTTGAAAATCATCGACAACCCGCAGATCGAATTCACCGTCACCCCGAAAAACACCTACCCGCTGGCGGAATTCCTCTACCGCGTCGGCGCCATCAAGAACAAGCCGGCGTCGTGGGAAGATTATTTCTTCCAGGACGCCAAACCGTTGCAGGGGAGCTGATTGTCATGAACGCGCTTTTGCAAGGCCACGCGGCCAGCAACCCCACCCGCACCGACACGGCATTGTTGTCGGTGGATAACGTCAGCCTGGAATACCGCACCCCGCAGCGGGTGGTGCGGGCCACCCATCAAGTGAGTTTCGAGGTCGACCCTGCGGACCGTTTTGTTTTGCTTGGCCCGTCCGGGTGCGGCAAGTCCACCTTGCTCAAGGCCATTGGTGGCTTCATCACGCCGTGCGAAGGCGAGATCCGCTTGCAAGGCCAAACCGTCAACGCGCCGGGACCGGACCGGATCGTGGTGTTCCAGGAGTTCGACCAACTGCCACCGTGGAAAACCGTCAAGCAGAACGTGATGTTCGCGCTGCTGGCGTCCGGCACCCTCAAGCGTCGCGAGGCCGAGGAGCGGGCGCTGCATTACCTCGACAAAGTGGGCCTGGCGGCGTTTGCCGATGCCTACCCTCACACGTTGTCCGGTGGCATGAAAGCTCGCGTCGCGATTGCCCGGGCGCTGGCGATGCAGCCGAAAATCCTCTTGATGGACGAGCCCTTCGCCGCCCTCGATGCCCTGACCCGACGCAAGATGCAGGAAGAACTGCTGCTGCTCTGGGAAGAGGTGCGTTTCACCCTGCTGTTCGTCACCCACTCCATCGAAGAAGCGTTGGTGGTGGGCAATCGCATCCTGCTTTTATCACCACATCCAGGAAGGGTCCGGGCGGAAATCCACAGCCATCAATACGATCTGCACAGCCTCGGCGGCGTGGGGTTCCAGCACACGGCACGGCGGATTCATGGGCTGCTGTTCAATGAAGGTTTGCCGCCTGAAACCGAGCATGAGCTGGATTTCACCGACATCCGTATCGCGTATTAAGGGGAGCCTTTCATGAGCCAGTTATCGCCTGCGCGCGAAGAATACGAAGTCGATCTGCAACCTTTGACCCACGTGCCATTAGAGCGCGAGTTGCCCTTGGGCCAGCGCCTCTGGCAACAGGGTTGGCTGCGCAAAAGTTTGATCCTGTTATTGCTGGCGGTGGTGTGGGAGGGCGTGGCGCGTTATCAGAACAACGACCTGCTGCTGCCGAGCTTCTTGCAGACCGCCAGCGCCTTGTACGACGGTTTGCTCAGCGGCGAGCTGTTGGGCAAGGTGTGGATTTCCCTGGTGGTGCTGCTCAAGGGCTATCTACTGGGCATCATCCTGGCGTTTGGCTTGACCACCTTGGCAGTGTCGACGCAGTTGGGCCGCGACCTGCTCAGCACGTTGACGTCGATGTTCAATCCGCTGCCGGCCATCGCCCTGTTGCCGTTGGCGCTGCTGTGGTTTGGCCTGGGGCAGAACAGTCTGATTTTTGTGCTGGTGCATTCGGTGTTGTGGGCGCTGGCGTTGAACATGTATTCGGGGTTTCTCGGTGTGTCGGAAACGCTGCGCATGGCTGGGCGCAACTATGGGCTGCGGGGCCTGCGTTTTGTGCTGTTCATCCTGATCCCGGCGGCGCTGCCGTCGATTCTCGCCGGGCTGAAGATCGGCTGGGCCTTCGCCTGGCGCACCCTGATCGCCGCCGAACTGGTATTCGGCGCCACCAGCGGCAAGGGCGGCCTGGGCTGGTACATCTTCCAGAACCGCAACGAGCTGTACACCGACAAGGTGTTTGCCGGGTTGGCGGTGGTGATCCTGATCGGGTTGCTGGTGGAGAACCTGGTGTTCGACAGTTTGGAGCGGGTGACGGTGAAGCGTTGGGGGATGCAGCGCTGATCGGTGGGGTGAATGCACCCTGTAGTGAGGGTTGTCTGGGCTGGCGTCATCGCGAGCAAGCTCGCTCCCACAGTTGAACGGTGTTGACAAAACCATGTGGGAGCGAGCTTGCTCGCGATGGCTATCGTCAATTCACCGCAGCCCTATCAGCCTGACATCCGGGCCTCAAGCCGCTCCATCGGTTTGCTTATGTAAGCGTTGAGTGCCCAGGGCGAGGGCGCTTCGGCTGTACGAGCGCACACCCATCCAATTAGCCAAGTAAAGCCACCTCCTTTTCCATTAGACTTGCGACCCTCCAGCAAGCCTTCAGGACACGGAATGCCAGTCCCTCAAAGCCCCCTTCGCAAAGCCCTGGTCGCTTGGCTTTATGCTGCCGCCCTGATGCATCTGCTTGCCGGCATCACCCTGAGCTGGGCAGGCCATTCGGGCTTGCTCGATGGCTATCTGCAGAGCATCGAACAGGCCTTCTGGGGCGCCGCCGCAGTGCCCGCGACGGCCAGCGCACAGCAGGTCTGGTGGCTGGCCTTGTTCGGCGCCACGTTGCAAAGCTACGCGCTGTACATGCTCGCCCTCGTGCACATCGGCAATCGACTGAAAAGCGCCATGCCTTGGGCCTGGATAATCGCCGGCATCCTGCTCTGGGCGCCCCAGGACATGTTGATTTCCGCCCAGGCGCGCGTCTGGTCGCACTTGTGGCTCGACAGTCTCGCGTTGCTGCTATTACTGCCGCCGCTGTTCTGGCTCTATCGCCACGACCGCCGCACTTCCCTGACTGACCACGCGCCGAGTGATTCAACGCATGCCTGACTTTTCCCTGCTGGACTGGGCCATCACGCTGTTGATCGCCCAGGCGATCCTGGGCGCGCTGGATACCCTGTATCACCACGAACTCACCGTCGCCTTGCCCTATCGCCACAGTGCTCGCCTGGAGCTCTCGATCCACGCCCTGCGTTCGTGTTTCTACGGGATTCTGTTCCTGGGCATGGCGCACCTGGCCTTCCAGGGGACGTGGGCGATTGTCATTGGCTTGCTGTTCGCGCTGGAGATCGGCCTGACGCTCTGGGATTTCGTGGTCGAGGACCGGACCCGCAAGTTGCCCGCCATCGAGCGCATCATGCACACGGTGCTGGCGGTCAACGGCGGGGCGTTTTTCGCGCTGTACGGTGTGCAACTGGCGCAGTGGGCGAGTTTGCCGACCGGCTTGGTTGCGATCGATTTCGGCTGGCGCGGTTGGCTGCTGACCTTGTTCGCCATCGGCGTCACGGCCTCGGGGATTCGTGATGGGTTAGCGGCATTGCGCATGCAGCGTCAAGGCCGACCGGCCAATCCATTCGCGGGCGGTGCCTATAAGCGCGTGCTGGTGACGGGGGGCACCGGGTTTATCGGCGAGGCCCTGGTCAACCAATTGCTCGACGCCGGGCACACGGTCAGCGTGCTGGCCCGCGATCCCTTGAAAGCGGCCTATCTGTTTGACGGCCGTGCCCGGTGCCTGCGTTCGTTGGGCAAACTGGGCCATGATGAAACCTTCGACGTCGTGATCAACCTGGCGGGCGCGCCGGTGGCCGGGCCGCGCTGGAGCCTCAAGCGCCAGGCGCAACTCATTGCGAGTCGGGTCAACACCACCGAAACCTTGATGACCTGGTTGAAAAACGCCCGACACAAACCAGCCTTGTGGATACAGGCCTCGGCCGTCGGTTTTTATGGCGTGCGCGACGCCAGCGAAAGCCTCGATGAAAGCGCCACCCGGGGCGAGGGCTTCATGGCTGAACTCTGCGCGTGTTGGGAGGCTTCAGCGCTGCCCGCCACCGAACTGGGCGTGCGACAGGTGGTGATGCGCCTGGGCGTGGTGTTCGGCCCGGGTGGTGCATTGCTGCCGCTGCTGATTCCGTTTCGCCTGGGGTTCGGCGGGCGGATGGGCGATGGTCGGCAAATCATGAGTTGGGTGCACCGCGACGATGTCATCCAAGTGATCGCCCGTGCGTTCGATGACGAAAACCTGAGCGGCACCTACAACCTGGTGGCGCCAGAAACCGTCAGTCAGGCGCTGTTCGCCGAGCGAGTCGGAAAGGTACTCAAGCGTCCGGTGTGGTTCCACATCCCAGCCGCGCCAGTGCGTGCCCTGGCGGGTGAGATGGCCCAGTTGTTTTTCGACGGCCAGCGCGTGGTGCCCAATCGTCTCGTCGAGGCCGGTTACACGTTCCGTTACCCGACCCTCGACGCTGCCCTGCGCGATCTGGCCTGAGGACCGTCCATGAGCAAGCCCCGGATGTACCTGCTGGCCGGCAACGGTAGCGCCGCCGATTGGTGGGACGACGCGTTGCCGCATTTTCAACACCACGACGTGGTGCCGCTGGAACTGCCCGGCTTCGGCAACAACCCCCAAGCCCCTGGCGAGGACCTGACGGCCTACGCCCAGGCGTTGCTGGCGGTGACGGTCAAGGGCAGCGCGATCATGGCGGTGGGGGTGAGTGCGTTGCTGGTGCTGCATGCGCTGCAACGTCAGCCGGGACACTTTTGCCGCAGCGTGTTGCTGGCGCCGGTGGGCGCGTTTTTGTGGCAGCGACGATTGCCGGCGTTGATGTCGCCGCTGCCGATACGCAAGACCATCCACTGGCTGCTCTCGAATAGGCCGACGTTGTTTGCCCACAAATTCTCCCGCCAGACCTGGACGCCCGCGCGATACCAGCGCATGGGCGCCGGGTATGCCCGCTGCCGCGCCTTTGTGCCGCTCTGGGATCAACTGCGTGCGGACACCGCGTTGCCACTGCTGGAATGGATCACCGACCCGGTCGAACTGGTCTGGGGCGATCAGGACAAGGTGCTGGGCGTCGCCCAAGCGGCGGCCTGGTCCGCCATTCTGGCCCGTGCCGATCTGACCATCAGCCTGAAACCCGGCTGGGGTCACTACCCGTGGATCGACTCCCCGGCCGAGTTCGCCGCATGGCTGGAGTCCGGCGAGCGTGGTTTCGTCGCGCACACCAAGGGCGGCCGTTTGCGTCTGGCGGCACTGGCTGGGCAGCCGGTGCCTGCGGCGCTGACGCTCAACGACTGCAATGATCCGCGCTTGCCGAACTTCCTGAGGAGCCAGCAGGAAGCTATCTGGGCCGTGCGTTCCTCCAGTTACGGCGAAGATCAGGCCGATGCGGCGAATGCCGGCCTGAGCACCACGTTCCTGCGTGAACCGACGCACAACGTGCCAGTGCGCATTGCCGAGTTGACGGCGGCGGGTGTCGAGGAAGTGGTGGTCCAGCGTTTCATCACGCCGCGGTTGTCGGGGATCGCCTTCGTGCGCCACCTATCCGTCGAGCTGGAGTGGGTCGAAGGTCACCTTGAGTCGTTGGCCGATGGTCAGGTGAGCCCCGAACGCGCGATCCTTTCCCGCCTCGGTGAGTCATGGAACAGCGGCACATTCAAGCCAGCCCATGGCCTGACCGAAGACGTGCTGTGGCGTTTCCTGCAAGGCGTGCTGCGGGTCTTCCACTACGTGCCCGGCGACGTCGAATGGGCTTGGGACGGCACCCAGCTGTGGCTGCTGCAATACCGGCCGATCAGCGACTACGGCTGGCGCCGCCACCTGACCGCTGCCAACATCGCCGAGATCCTTCCGCCGCAACCCAGCGTGTTGGTGGAGTACGCCCAGCGCCGCGCGGCGGCGAGCATTCCGGCGATCATGGCGCGCTGGGACTCGCGGGTGTTGCAGGACAACGAGCCGTTCACGGCGGTGTTTGGCGGTGCGTCGTACATCAACAATGATTTGTTTCTCGCCCGACTGGCTGACTGGGGCATCAGCGCCAGCAGCTATGCCGGCGAGGTCGGCGGCGCGACACCGCACCTGCCTTGGCGGCCACTGCGCCTGTTGCGCTCGCTACCGTTGTTCCTGCGCATGCAACGCATCGCCCGTGGGCATTTGCTGACGTTGGAAAACGGCTTGCGACGTTTTGACCGAGAGCTGCACGAACTGACCACACAAGGCGTCGACGGCCAGCAATTGGCCGACTGGTTCACCCGCTTCTATGTGTTCGTGGTGCAAGGCAACCTGTGCATCGCCAGCGCCTTGGCCAGCAGTGGCGGCGACCTGTTGGGGCGACCGCCGACCGCCTATGACGACCTTGAACACAGCCCCCATCGCCTGCCCTGGGAAACCGACCCGGCAACGCCACGCCCAGCACCAACCGAGTTGCCCTTGCAGGCCTTTCCACAATGGCCCCTGGCGATTCGCCTGGCTCATTCGACCGGCCTGCCGGGCTTGCGCGGTTACTACCTGCAAGTGCGCGAATGGTATCGCGACAACCTGATGCGGATGTTCTTCCGCCTGCATCACGCCATGCCGACGGCTGACCGAGCGCATTGGTTCGCGCCGCACCCCGACATCCGCACCCGCGATGGCAGCTTCTGGCAGGACGGTCGTGAAGGCACCGAGCAGGCCAGCGGCTTCATGATTTATCCGGGGCAGGCCCAGGGGATTCTGGGCGAGGACATTTTGTTGGAAGACACTCTGGACCCTGGTCGCCATGCACACTATCAAAGCGCCCGGGCCGTGATTGCGCGAATGGGTGGGCGTTTGTCCCACGGCTCGACCTTGCTGCGTGAGTTGCGTAAACCTTCGGCGGTGCTGCCGCAGGTGGATGTGACGTGGCTGGGGCGTGAGGTGGTGTATCTGGATGGGGAGTTGACGTTGGTGGAGTAGGCAGCGCGAAGGCTGTCAATCACATAACCCGTGGCGAGGGAGCTTGCTCCCGCTGGGTTGCGTAGCGACCCCAAGCAATTTGAATGCGATCTGCCTGACACGCCGAGGCGCCAGGGTTTGGGACTGCTGCGCAGTCCAGCGGGAGCAAGCTCCCTCGCCACCGGATGATGTGCGTGCCTGAAGGTTGGGTGGCGCCTAAAATCCCCTCGCCATGGGGAATCTACAATCTCTTCAACGCTACTCCCTTGACGCCCCCCACCGCTGTCGTAGACTCCGCCCATCCGTCAGGGAGTAACGGCATGGGACGTTTGAGTAGTTGGGTTGTGGGATTGACCTTTGTAACGTGCGGCGTGCAGGCGCAAACGCCTGTCGCGGACGATCCTCTGCTGGAAAGCGGTGTCACGGCCAGTGCGCCGAGTGGCAACGAGGCACGTGGGGTGCTTCGGGCGCGAGACCAGGCGGTGCTGGCCAGCGAGTTGGCCGGGCGCATCGTCGAGTTGCCGTTTAGCGAGGGCGAGTCGTTCAAGAAGGGCGATATCCTGGCGCGGTTCGATTGCTCGGCCTATCAGGCCCAGCTCAACGCGGCCCAGGCGGCAAGCCGGGGGGCCAGTGAAGAGCTGGCGCATAACCGGCAACTGGCGGCCCTGAAATCGGTCGGACGTTTTGAAGTGTCACGGGCCGAAGCCCGGCTCAATGAAACCCAGGCCCAATCCCAGGTGTACCAGGTTCAGGTCAAGCGTTGCAGCGTCGTTGCACCCTTCGACGGGCAAGTGGTGGCGCGCAAGGTCCAGCGCTATGAAAGTGTGGCGGCCGGCGCGCCGTTGCTCGATGTGGTCGACAACCGCACCCTGGAGATCCACCTGTTGGTGCCTTCACGCTGGATGGACCGGCTCAAGCCTGGCCAGCCCTTTACCTTCGTCCCCGATGAAACCGGCAAGCCGTTGCAAGCGACGGTCAAGCGCCTGGGCGCGCGCATCGACGAGGGTAGCCAGACCCTGTTGCTGGTGGCGAGCGTGCCGGACGCCAGCGGCCTGCTGTCCGGCATGAGTGGCACGGCGCGTTTCGCGGAGCCCAAGTGAACGCGCCGGTATCGGGCAGCGCCGAGCAGGTGTTTGCCCGCTTCCTTGACCTTGAACGCCAGACCCGGGCCGCACGAACGCCGGCACAATTGAGCTACAGCCTGGTCAATGACGGCCAGGCCCTGTTCGGCTTTCGTCATGCCGCGTTGTTGATCGCCGGCAAGGTCCAGGCGGTGACCGGCGTCAGTACCGTGGAGCCGAATGCGCCATTCGTGGCATTTGTCGAGCAGGCGGTGGCGCAGCTATTCAAACAGGGCCTGTTGAATCAGGCTCGGGTGATCGCCGCCGATGGGGTGAGCGAATCCATCCGGGCGGACTGGCAAAGCCTGTCCGCCGGGCAAGTGTTCTGGCTGCCGTTGGTCGATCATCAGGGCCAGGTATTCGGCGGTTTGTGGCTGGCCCGGGACCTGCCCTGGACCCCACCCGAACAAGTGCTGCTGTCGCAACTGGGGGACACCTACAGCCATGCGTGGCTGGCGCTGCAACCGCGCAAGCCGTGGCGCCTGCGTTGGACGCGCAAGCGCCAGGTCGCCCTGGTGGCGGTGTTGCTGTTGGGCTTGCTGATCCCGGTGCGCCAGTCCGTGTTGGCCCCGGCCGAAGTGGTGCCGCTGGGCGGGCAGGTGGTGGCGGCGCCGTTGGATGGGGTGATCGCCGAGTTCCTGGTCAAGCCCAACCAGACCGTCAAGAACGGCGACCTGTTGCTGCGTTTCGAAAGCACCAGCCTCAAGGCCCAGGCCGATGTGGCCGAGCGTGCGTTGGGCGTGGCTGAGGCCGAACTCAAGGCCAATTCCCAGCGCTCGTTTGCCGACGCTGAATCCAGTTCGAAGATTGACTTGCTGGCCGCCCGCGTCGAACAGAAACGCGCCGAGCGCAACTACGCGCTTGAATTGCTCAAGCGCAGCGAAGTACGCGCCGAGCGCGACGGCATTGCGGTGTTCGCCGACGCCGAGCGCTGGCTCGGTAAGCCCGTGCAGACTGGCGAGCGACTGATGGAAATCGCCGACCCGAACCAGGCCGAGCTGCGTATTGAATTAGCGGTGGGCGACGCGATCGCCCTGGAGCCCGGTGCGCAAGTGGCGTTGTTTCTCGACAGCGACCCGTTGCAGCGGCACCTGGCCTGGCTCGAGCGCTCGGCCTATGAAGCGCAGCCTACCGCCGCCGGGCAACTGGCGTATCGGTTGGACGCGCGTTTCGATGCCACGGCGCCTCGCATCGGCCTGCGGGGCACGGCGAAGGTCTTTGGCGACCGCGCGCCGCTGGCGTTGTACCTGTTGCGGCGGCCATTGGCCGGCCTGCGCCAGAGCGTAGGCCTGTAGCATGGACTTGCCGAGCCTGCGGCCGGACCTGCAATTGTCCGCGGCGGCGCCGGACCCGGACGGTTCGCCGCAGTGGACCTTGGCCGATCCGGTGCGCGGGCGCTATTTCAAGCTTGGCGCGGCGGCAATGCGCATGTTGCGGCATTGGTCCCTGGGCGATCCGGAACAGGTGCTGCAAGCCGCAAACCGCGAGCCGGGCCTGCCGCTCAATGGCGAGTCGCTGGAGCAACTGCTGGGTTTCCTGCGCGGCCATGACCTGATCAGCGCGATGGACCCACAACAGCGCGACAGTTACCTCTTCAAGACCGCCGCACAACGCCAGAGCCTGTGGCAGATCCTGCTGCATCAATACCTGTTTTTTCGCATACCGCTGTGGCGCCCGGACGCCTTTCTCAACCGGGCCTGGCCCTGGTTGGCGCGGTTCGGCCCCGGGATACTGCGCTATGGCCTGCCGCTGACCCTGGGCCTCGGCATCTTCCTGGTGTCGCGGGACTGGCAGCGCTTCATCGCGACGTTTCCGCACCTGTTCAGCCTGGGCGGTGCGCTGGCCTTCGGGACGGCGTTGCTCTTCGCCAAGCTGTGCCATGAGTTCGGCCATGCCTTCATGGCCAAGCGCGCCGGTTGTCGTGTGCAAAGCATGGGCGTGGCGTTCATGGTGCTGTTGCCGATGTTCTATACCGACGTCAGCGACGCCTGGCGGATCAACGATCGTCGCGCACGGTTGCTGATCGGTGCCGGCGGAGTCCTGGCCGAATTGCTGCTGGCGTGCATCGCGCTGCTGGCCTGGTCGCTGCTGCCTGACGGGCCGGCACGCACCGCGGCGTTCATGCTCGCCAGCGCCACCTGGATCACCACGCTGATCATCAATTTGAACCCTTTCATGCGTTTTGACGGGTATTTCCTGCTCAGTGATTTCTGGGCGGTGGATAACCTGCAGGGGCGGGCGTTCGCCCTGTGCCGCTGGCGCCTGCGCGAAGCCTTGTTCGGTTATGGCGCGGCGGCGCCGGAACCCTGGTCGCCGAAGATGCGCCGGCGTTTGCTGGTCTGGGGATACGGCTCCTGGCTGTGGCGGGCATTGTTGTTTTTCGGGATTGCCCTGGCGGTCTATCACCTGTTCTTCAAGGTGCTGGGCATTTTTCTGATGATGGTGGAATTGGTGTGGTTCATTTTTATGCCCATCGTGAGTGAGTGGCGGCAATGGTGGAGTCGCCGTGAGCAAGCCCGCGGTGGGCGGATGCTCCTGAGCGGCCTGGTGTTGCTGGCGTTGCTGTTGGCGTTGCTGTTGCCCTGGCGCAGTGCGGTGGAAGTGCCGGCCATGCTCGAGGCCGGGCGGGCCAGTGCCTTGCATGCGCCCGTGGCGGCACGGGTCAAGCAGGTGAATGTGCACGACGGCCAGACCGTGGCCCAGGGCGATGTATTGATTGAACTGGAATCGCCGGACATGGCCTCGCGCCTGGCCATCGTGCGCCGGGAAATCCAGATCCAGCAGTTGCAGATGCGCCGTCAGGCCGGGCGCAGCGAAACCGCGGCCGATGCCGGCATCATCGAACAGCAACTGGCCGAAGCGGTGGCCGAGTACCGGGGCCTGGTGGCCCAGCGTGAACGGCTGTTGTTGCGTGCGCCCCATGCCGGCCAGGTGCGCGACGTGTTGCCGCAACTGTCGGTAGGGCGCTGGCTGTCACCGACGCAGGTGCTGGCGCGGGTGGTGCAGACCGATTCGCGGTTGCGCGGGTACCTCACCGAAGCCGAGCTTTGGCGGGTCGGGCCGGGCGCCACTGGACGGTTCATCGCGGACGATCCGATGCACACGTCGATTGCCGTGCAGTTGAATGAAATCGACACCAACGGCGTGGCCTGGGTCGAACAACAAGCGTTGACGTCCGACCACCATGGGCCGATTGCGGTGCGCCGCGATTCGCAGCAACGGGCCGAGCCGGTGCAGGCCCAATACGGTGTGCGCCTGAGTGCGCTGGACGACGCGTCCGCTCCGGCGCAGCCGCTGCGTGGCGTGGCGGTGTTGCAGGGCAAGGGCGAGTCGGTGTTGGGAGCGGCCTGGCGACGGTTGGCGGCGTTGGGTGTAAGGGAAAGCGGGTTCTAGTCCTAGGGAGCGAGCATGGATTCAGTGGCGGCAGAGGGATTGGTGGTGCGTCCATCGCGGGTCAGCGATGGTCCGTTCCTGCAGGGCCTGTACCAGGCGGCGCGGCCGGACCTGCAATGGATCGACGGTGACCCCGAACAGGTGCAGCAGGTGATTGCCCAGCAGTTCCAGGTGCAGGAGCAAGGGTTGGGCGAGAACTTCCCCGACGCCATGCATTACGTCGTGGAAAAACTCGGCACCGCGATCGGTGCCTTGAGTACGGATTTCGGCCCCAATGAAATTCGCGTGCTGTACCTGGCGTTCATCCCCCAGGCGCGTGGGCAGGGGTATGGCCGGGCGGTGTTGCAAGGGGTGCAGAAAGCCGCGCAACAGATCCGTTGCCCGGTGGCGACCGTGGTCTGGGCCAGCAACCCCCATGCGCGCCGGCACTACCTGGCGCTGGGCTTCGAAGTGCAAGAGCGCAACCCGGCGGCGGAGCGGTTGGTCTGGTATCCGAAAGGCAACTGAACAGTGCCTGACTTGCCACCTGTTCAATGTGGGAGCGAGCTTGCTCGCGATGAGGGCGGTAAATCCAACATGGATGCAAGCTGACCCTCCGCCATCGCGAGCAAGCTCGCTCCCACAAGGGATCATCAGTCTTTAGTTAAACGCGATGTAGAAATATCCCAGCGCCGGATCCCGTCCCATGGGCGGTATCCGTGACACGAACACCCCCTCGATCTTGCCCAGTTCCGGCACCTCCAGCCCGCAGAGGCCGTCCACGAACGCGGTGCTCTCCAGGCTGTTGAACTCGACGCTGAAGGGCATGCGCTCGGTGCTCGGCATCTTCGCCCGAGGTGTTTCTTCAAGGGTTTCGAAGCGCACCGGCAGGCAGCTGCCATCGGGCAGGATCAGGTTGCCAGTCTGGCCCAGCAGCGGTTGGAAATGGCGGCTATGAACCTGTTGCAGCATGTCGACACTCCAAAAGGCCGGAGGACCGCAGCCCTCCGGCGGTTCATCAGTTACGGGACGGAAAGTAGCCTTGAAGGGCGATGCTGAAGTTGATGGCCAGGAAGGGGTTCATGACGGCCAATGGCATTCCGTTGCCTGCGGGGGAAATCGTGCCGCTGACGGTTGTGCTGACACCTTGCAGCGGTACTGGCGAGGCACCGATCTGGTCGGAGTAGATCGCCGCCGAGCCTGGCCCGGTGCCCGAGGTGCCGATGAATGAGTTGGTGGCCGTGGGAGTGTTCACTGGATTGCTGGCCGGGTTCGCCAGTTGCAGGGTGGTCGAGGCGGTGACGCCCGAGAGGGTGTGGGTGTGGATGGGCAGGTTGTTCAGCGTCGGGGTGACGTTTTCGGTGCCGGAGATCTCGCCGATGACGCGTGGGGTCAGGCCCAGGCCGTTGCCTTGGCCCAAGGGCAGGCGGCCTTGCAGGTTGGGCAGCATGAAGGTGGTCTGGCCATTGCCTCCGTACGTCACGCCGATCAAGGCGAACAAGGTCTGGTACTGAGAAAGGGAAAGCGTCTGCCCGTTGCACAGGGCCCAGTCCCTGGGGGCAAAGTTAAAGGCGAATGACTGGATAGTGCCGATGAATACTTCCATAGATTCCTCATCCTTCAGGTGATTGGGTTTCGCAATGCCCGGCGCATAAAGGACAAGAGTGCGATCAGCCCGACTCCTTTATTCCCTGGCCTGGTCACGCACGGCTGAGCGTAGACCGGGATGTTTGATTTTGCCGAGCGAAGCGGGCGGAAAAATCTCGCGAAACGGCTTAATCGATTCAGGTTCACGAGAGTTTCTACCGTCCATCTTTATTTTTAGCCTAGGCGAATCTGATATCAAAGTACTACTAGGCGAAGATTATTTCATCGGCTACGCTTGGCGGTACAAAAGGACTACAAAACAGGTGAAGGGATTGCCGCAGTTTCACTTTATTTCCGGTTTACCGCGCTCAGGCTCGACCCTGCTTTCTGCCATTTTGCTGCAGAATCCGCGCTTTCATGCCGGCATGACCAGTCCCGTCGGTTCGCTGTTCAGCACCGTCCTGCAGCAATGCAGCGCCGGCAGCGAGTTCGGTTCGGTGATTGACACCGACCTGCGCCGCCGCCTGTTGCGTGGCCTCTTCGATTCCTACTACGCCGACAAAGCCGATAAACCGGTCATCTTCGACACCAATCGCCAATGGTGTGCCCGCCTGCCTGCCCTGCAGGACCTGTTCCCCCAGGCCAAGACCATCGCTTGCGTGCGCAACGTCGCCTGGATCCTCGACAGCCTGGAGCGCCTTTATCGCGCCAATCCGTTCGAGAACACCAAGCTGTTCAACGACGATGACGAGCGCAATACCGTCTACAGCCGCTGCGAAACCCTGGCCCAGCGCAATCGCCTGGTGGGGCTTGCCTGGACGGCGCTCAAAGAGGCCTATTACGGCGAGAACGCCGAGTCGCTGCTGATCGTTGACTACGATCTACTGAGCCAGGCCCCCGAGCGGGTCATGCGCCTGGTGTACGAGTTCATCGGCGAGCCCTGGTTCGAACACGATTTCAATCACTTGACCTACGACGCACCGGCCTTCGACCAGGCCCTGGGCGTTGCCGGCCTGCACAAGGTCAAGCCCAAGGTTGCGCCGCAAGCCCGGCGCACCCTGTTGCCGCCGGATCTGTTTGAAAAGTATGCCGAGTTGTCGTTCTGGCGCGATGGGTCTGCAAGCGCCGCCAATGTCATTCGTATGAAAACCGACGCCGCTGTCAGCTGACAGCGGTTTTTTTCATTTGCGTTCAAGAAGTTCGAGTCCAGGTGATCGTCATGTGGTGGAGCAAAGGCAAATCGCGGGTAACCGAGGGCGCACAGGCCCTGGCATCGCCAATGATCATGTCCCTGGAGCCGCGAATGCTGTTCGACGGCGCGGTGGCCGCCACCGTGGCCGATGCCGCGCAAGCAGACGCGCAACCCAATGCAGAGGCGGCCAAGACGCCCACGGCGGACCAGCCGGCCGACACTCATGCGCCGCAAGGCCAGGTCGATGCCACCCAGGCTGCCATTCCGGGCAAATCCGTGGTGTTTGTCGATTCCCGGGTCAAGGATTCCGCCAGCCTGCTCGAAGGCGTGGCACCCGGGACCCAGGTGGTGCAACTGGATGCCACCAAGGACGGCCTGCAACAGATCGCCGATTACCTGGACACCCACCAGGGCATCAGCTCGGTGCAGATCATCGCCCACGGTAACGCCGGTGATTTGTGGCTGGGCAACAGCTACCTGTCGGCGGACAACGTCCAGGCCCGCAGCGAAGTGCTGGCGCAGATCGGCCAGGACATGAATGCCGGTGGCGATATCCTGATCTACGGCTGCTACACCGCCGAAGGCGAGCGTGGCCTGAGTCTGGTGGATTCATTGGCACAGTTGACCGGCCGTGACGTGGCCGCGTCGAACGACCGCACGGGCCTGGGCGGTGACTGGGACCTGGAAATCGCCACCGGCAACATCGAAAGCGCCAACGTGCTGTCGGCCAATGCCATGAGTGAATACCAGTGGGGCCTGGCCACCTGGACCGCCACCAACAATGCCAATTCCGGCGTGGGCTCCCTGCGCGCCGCCCTGGCTTCCGCCCAGAACGGCGATATCGTCACCTTCAACAGCAGCATGACCGTCGCCTTGACCCAGGTGCTGGTGGTGAACAAGAACGTCACGATCGACGGTGACCTCAACAACGACAACGTCGCCGATGTCACCCTGGACGGGCAGTTCCGCACCCAGGTGATCAACGTGACGGCCGGCACCACGGCCACCCTCGATGGCTTGGTGATTACCCGCGGCGTTGTGTCGGGCAACGGCGGTAACGGTGGTGACGATGCGCTGGTGGCCAAGGGCGGCGGGATCAACAACGCGGGTACCTTGACCCTGCGTAACGTCACGGTCACGGCTAACGTGGCGGCGGGCGGTGGCGGTGGCGGCGGTGTGACGCCGGAATACGCAGGTGGCGGCGGCGGCGGTGGTGGCGCGCTCGGTGGCGGGATCGGCGGGCGTGGCGGCGATACGCTCAACTCCTCAGGTTCCAACGGCTCGGCCAACCAGGGTGGTGCCGGGGGCGGCTTCTTCAACATCGGTGGCCGTGGCGGCTCCGCGACCGGCGGTATCGGCGGCGCTGTGTATGCCGGCTACAGCACCGGTTCCTCCGGTGGCACGGCCAGCAGCGGTGGGTTGTCCATCGGTGGCGGCGGTGGTGGCGACGGCTATAACGACATCGGTGGTGCCGGCGGTGGCGCGGTTGGCGGTATCTACAACGACACGGGCGCAACCCTGCGGATCATCGGTAACTCGGTCATCTCCAACAACATCGGGGCGGGCGGCGGTGGCGGTGGCGGCGGTGCCGGTGGTGGCTACACCCAGGCGGGCGGCGCCGGTGGCGTGGGTGTCGGTGCTATCTGGAACAAGGGTTCGATCCTGATTACCGCGGCCAACTTCGCGGCCCTGGCCGGCAACGTCGGCGGCAGCGGTACCGGTGGAACGAGTGCCGGCACGGCAGGTGTCTCGCCGAGTTCGGTGGCCAACGTCTATGGCGATGGCGGCACCATCAATACCAACTACACGCCGGACGAAACGCCGCCCACCGCGACCGTCGTCGTAGCCAACACCAACCTGAATTCTGGCGGCACGTCGCAGGTGACCATTACCTTCTCCGAGGCAGTCACGGGGCTGACCGCGGCGGACCTGACCGTGCAGAACGGCACCGTCGGCACGCTGACCAGCGGCGACGGCGGCATCACCTGGACCGGCACGCTGACGGCGGCAAGCAATATCGCCGATACCACCAACATCATTACCTTGAACAACACCGGTGTGGCGGACCTCGCCGGTAACGCCGGCGTGGGCACCACCGATTCGAACAATTACGTGGTCAACGACACCGTGGCACCGACGGCGTCCATCGTGGTATCTGACACGGCCCTCAGGAGCGGTGAAACCTCACTGGTGACCATCACCTTCTCCGAGGCGGTCAGCGGGTTGACCACGGCTGACCTGACGGTGGCCAATGGCACCCTCAGCGGCCTGAGCAGCAGTGACGGCGGTATCACCTGGACAGCAACCCTGACACCCGACGCCGCTGTCACCGACACCACCAATCTGGTGGTACTGAACAATACCGGTGTCGCAGACCTGAGTGGCAATGCCGGTGTCGGCACCACCAACTCCAACAACTACGCTATCGACACCCTGCGCCCGACGGCCACTATCGTGGTCGCCGACACGGCGCTGAGCGCCGGTGAAACGTCCTTGGTGACCATTACCTTCAACGAGGCGGTGAGCGGTTTCACCGTCGCAGACCTGACGGTGGCCAACGGTGTAGTTACCGGGCTGAGCACCAGCGACGGTGGTATCACCTGGACCGCAACCCTGACACCCGACGCCGCTATCACCGACACCACCAATCTGGTGGTGCTGAACAACAGCGGCGTTGCCGACCTGTCCGGCAACGTCGGTACCGGCACCACCGACTCGAACAACTACGCCATCGACACCCTGCGCCCGACCGCGACGATCGTAGTGGCCGACAACGCCCTGAATATCGGTGAAACCTCCCTGGTGACGATTACCTTCAGCGAGGCGGTGACGGGTTTCACCCTGGCCGACCTGACCGTTGCCAACGGTTCTCTGAGCGGACTAAGCAGCAGCGACGGTGGCATCACCTGGACCGCGACGCTCACCCCAAGCGCCAGCACCACGGACGCCACCAACCTGATTGTCCTGGCCAATACCGGCGTACTGGACGTGGCCGGCAACGCTGGCACCGGCACCACCAGTTCCAACAACTATGCCGTCGATACCGCTCGCCCGACCGCGACGATTGTGGTCGCTGACAACGCCTTGAGAATCGGCGAAACCTCGCTGGTGACCATCACCTTCAACGAAGCAGTGACCGGTTTAACCACCGCCGACCTGACGGTCGCCAACGGCACCCTGACCGGGCTGAGCACCAGCGACGGCGGTATCACCTGGACCGCGACACTGACCCCGAGCGCCAGCATCAGCGACGCCACCAACCTGATCACCCTGGATAACACCGGCGTGGCAGACGCCGCCGGCAACGCCGGCAGCGGTACCACCGACTCCAACAACTACGCCATCGACACCGCGCGCCCCACCGCCACGGTCGTCGTCGCCGATACCGCCGTCGCCCTGGGCGAAACCTCGGTGGTGACCATCACCTTCAACGAGGCGGTGACCGGCTTCACCCTGGCTGACCTGACGGTCGCCAACGGCAGCCTGAGCGGGCTGAGCACCAGCGACAACATTACCTACACCGCGACCTTTACCCCGAGCGTCGGCACCAGCGATGCCACCAACCTGATCACGCTGAACAACACGGGCGTCGTGGATGGGGCGGGCAACGCTGGCAGCGGCACCACCGACTCCAACAACTACGTCGTCGACACGCTGCGCCCCACCGCGACCATCGTGGTGGCCGACAACGCGCTGAGCGTCGGCGAAACCTCGCTGGTGACCATTACGTTCTCCGAGGCGGTCAGCGGTTTCGACAATTCGGACCTGAGCGTGGCCAATGGCACCCTGAGCGCCGTCAGCAGCAGCGATGGCGGCATCACCTGGACCGCCACGTTCACCCCGGCCCTGGGGGTCAGCGACACTTCCAACGTCATCACCCTGAACAACACCGGCGTCAGCGATGCCGCGGGCAATACCGGCACCGGCACGACCAACTCCAACAACTACCAGGTCGACACCAACGTACCGACGGCGACTATCGTGATTGCCGATACCAGCTTGAGCATCGGCGAGACTTCAGTGGTTACCGTGACCTTCAACTCGGCGGTCAGTGGGTTCGACAATGCGGACCTGACCGTCAGCAACGGTACCCTGAGCACCATGATCAGCACCGACGGCGGCGTCACCTGGACGGCCACGTTCACGCCGAGTGCGAGCATTTCCGATACCAGCAACGTGATCACCCTGGACAATACCGGCTTGATCAACGGCGCGGGCAACGCGGGCGTCGGCACCACCGATTCCAACAACTACGCGGTCGACACCGTGCGCCCCACCGCGACCATCGTCGTGGCCGATCCAACCGTCGCCATTGGCGAAACCTCGCTGGTGACCATTACCTTCAGCGAGGCCGTGACGAGCTTCACCCTGGCTGACCTGACCGTGGCCAATGGTTCCCTGAGCGGGCTGAGTACCAGCGACAACATTACCTTTACCGCGACTTTCACCCCGAGTGCGGGAGTCAGCGACAGTACCAACCTGATCAGCCTCAACAGTGGTTCGATCGCCGATGTGGCGGGCAACATCAACACTGGCACGGCGGATTCGAACAACTACGTTGTCGATACCCTGCGTCCGACCGCGACCATCGTGATGGCCGATAGCAACCTCAGCGTCGGCGAAACCTCACTGGTGACCATCACCTTCAGCGAGGCGGTCAGTGGTTTCGACAATTCAGACCTGAGCGTGGCCAACGGCACCCTGAGCGCCGTGAGCAGCACCGATGGCGGCATCACCTGGACGGCGATCTTCACCCCGGCCACCGGCACGCGGGACGCCACCAACCTGATCGTCCTGAACAACAGCGGCGTGAGCGACGCGGCCGGCAACGCTGGTACCGGCACCAGCAACTCCGCCAACTACACCGTCGATACCCAGGTGCCGACGGCGACCATCGTGGTGGCCGATACGTCCCTGAGCATCGGCGAAACCTCCCTGGTGACCATCACCTTCAATGAGGCGGTGAACGGTTTCGACAACTCGGACCTGACGGTCAGCAACGGCACCCTGAGCAACGTTTCGTCCTCCGACGGCGGCGTGACCTGGACGGCCACGTTCACGCCGAGTGCGAGCATTTCCGATACCAGCAACGTGATCACCCTGGACAATACCGGCTTGATCAACGGCGCGGGCAACGCGGGCGTCGGCACCACCGATTCGAACAACTACGCGGTCGACACCGTGCGCCCCACCGCGACCATCGTCGTGGCCGATCCAACCGTCGCCATTGGCGAAACCTCGCTGGTGACCATTATCTTCAGCGAGGCCGTGACGAGCTTCACCCTGGCTGACCTGACCGTGGCCAATGGATCCCTGAGCGGGCTGAGTACCAGCGACAACATTACCTTCACCGCGACCTTCACCCCGAGTGCGGGAGTCAGCGACAGTACCAACCTGATCAGCCTCAACAGTGGTTCGATCGCCGATGTGGCGGGCAACATCAACACCGGCACGGCGGATTCGAACAACTACGCTGTCGATACCCTGCGTCCGACCGCGACCATCGTGATGGCCGATAGCAACCTCAGCGTCGGCGAAACCTCACTGGTGACCATCACCTTCAGCGAGGCGGTCAGTGGTTTCGACAATTCAGACCTGAGCGTGGCCAACGGCACCCTGAGCGCCGTGAGCAGCAGCGATGGCGGCATCACCTGGACGGCGATCTTCACCCCGGCCACCGGCACGCGGGACGCCACCAACCTGATCGTCCTGAACAACAGCGGCGTGAGCGACGCGGCCGGCAACGCCGGTACCGGCACCACCAACTCCGCCAACTACACCGTCGATACCCAGGTGCCGACGGCGACCATCCTGGTGGCCGATACGTCCCTGAGCATCGGTGAAACCAGCCAGGTGACCATCACTTTCAACGAAGCGGTGAGCGGTTTCGACAACAGCGACCTGACCGTCAGCAACGGCACGCTGAGCAACGTGTCGTCCTCCGACGGCGGCGTCACGTGGACGGCCACGTTCACACCGAGTGCGAGCATTGCCGATACCAGCAACCTGATCACCCTGGACAATACCGGTGTCGTCAACGTCTCAGGCAACGCTGGCGTCGGCACCACCGATTCGAACAACTACGCGATCGACACGGTGCGCCCAACGGCGACTATCATCGTTGCCGACACCGACACCGCCATCGCTGCGGGTGAAACTTCGCTGGTGACCATCACCTTCAGCGAGGCCGTGACGGGCTTCACCACTGCCGACCTGACCGTCGCCAACGGGACCCTCAGCGGGCTGAGCAGCAATGATGGCGGCATTACCTGGACCGCGACCTTCACGCCTGCCGCTGGCATCACGGACACCAGCAACCTCATCACCCTCGCCAATGGCGGCATCGCCGACCTGGCGGGCAACGTCGGCAGCGGCACCACCGATTCGAACAACTACAGCGTCGACAGCCAGCGTCCGACCGCCACCATCGTACTGAGCGATTCGGTGTTGAAACCGGGTGAAACCGCCCAGGTGACCATCACCTTCAGCGAGGCGGTAACCGGCTTCAGCAACGCTGACCTGAGCGTGGCCAACGGCACCCTGAGCGCCGTGAGCAGCAGCGATGGCGGCCTGACCTGGACCGCGACCTTCACGCCAACCCTGGGCGTGACCGACGCCACCAACCTGATCAGCCTGGATAACACCGGCGTAAGCGATGCGGCCGGCAACACCGGGACCGGTACCACCGACTCAGCCAATTATGCGGTCGAGACGCAGGTACCGACTGCCACGATCGTGGTGGCTGACAGTGCCCTGCGGATAGGGGAAACCTCACAGGTCACCATAACCTTCTCGGAAGCGGTCAGCGGCTTCGACAATGCCGACCTGAGCGTGAGCAACGGCACGTTGAGCAACGTCTCGTCCTCCGATGGCGGCGTAACCTGGACGGCGACGTTCACCCCGAGCGCGAGCATTACCGACACCAGTAACCTGATCACCCTGGACACCAGCGGCGTGGTCAACGCCTCAGGCAACAGCGGTGTCGGCGTGGTGAACTCCAATAACTACGCGATCGACACGACCCGTCCTGGCGCGACCATCTCCCTGGGCGATACCACCCTGGGTATCGGCCAGAGCACCACCGTGACCATCACCTTCACCGAGGCGGTGTCCGGTTTCGACTTGTCGGACCTGAGCGTGGCCAATGGCGTGCTGTCCAACCTCGCCAGCAGCGACGGCGGCCTGACCTGGACGGCGACCCTGACGCCCACTGCAGGCGTCAGCGATGCCACCAACCTGATCCTGCTGGACACCGGCAACGTACAGGACCTCGCCGGCAACGTCGGGGCAGGCATTGCGATCTCCAGCAACTACGCACTCGATGCCTCCCGGCCGACAGCGACCATCGTGGTGGCCGATCCGAACCTGACCGTGGGCGAGACGACCCAGGTCACCATCACCTTCAGCGAGGCGGTGAGCAATTTCGATCTGTCGGACCTCAGCGTCACCAATGGCGAGCTGACCAACCTGACCAGCAGCGACGGCGGCAGGACCTGGACCGCGACGTTCACGCCCACGGTGAACCTCACTGACCCGAGCAATTTCATCGCCCTGGACACCAGCAACGTCAGCGACCTGACCGGCAACACCGGGGCCAGCGTGGCGGTGTCCAACAACTATGCGATCAACACCGTGGTACCCAACGATGTGAAGCCGCCGCCGGAGTTCCTGACGTCCGACCCGGTCACGGTTACCCCGCCGTCCGAGGTGCCGTTGCAGCCGATCGTCTTCACCCCGCCGACCGGCAACCTCGGTTCGCCGCTGGGCTTCCCGCCGCTGTTCGAGCAGCGGGACGTTGGCGGTGGCCTCAAGCCGATTGGGGATATTTTCATCAATCGGGGCCAACTGGCGCCTAGCTATATCGCCCAGGTGTTCAGCAACGATGCCGCTGGCGATGGTTCTGGCCAGGGGTTCCTGGGCTTTGGGGGAGGCGATGGCGGGGTGTTCGGCAGCAGCACGCTTTCGACCCTGTTCACCCAGGACTCCGCTTCCGAGGGCGACTCGATGGATGCCTTCGGCAGCCAGTCGATGCAGGGCGGCGATGTGTCCCAAGGGCTGCGCGGAGTGTTCGGCGCACCGACCTTGGGCCAGCAGCTGCAACAGCTCAAGGACACTGAACAGCGTCAGGTCGACAGCCTGGCAACGGCGTTACGACAGGTCGGCATCAGCCAGGCGCAGGCCTGAATTCTAAAAAATATTGGGGCAGCCAGGGGCAATCCAGGGAATGAATAGAAGTCAGAAGTTATTCGGTATGAGTTTGCTGGCGTTGGTGGTCAGCGGGTGTGCGGTCACCAGCGAGCCGATCGATCGCAGCGTCAGCGAAGAGCGCGCTCGAACCGACCTGCAGAACATGTACAAGGACCAGGAACCGCTGAGCGGCCCCCTGACCCTGCACCAGGCCATGGCCCGGGCGGTGAAGTACAACCTCGAAGGTCGCTTGAAGATCATGGAGGAGGCCCTGGCCAAGCGTCAGTTGGACCTGGCCAGTTTCGACATGCTGCCACGCATGGCCCTGGACGCCGGGTATGTGGGCCGCAACAACGTCAATGCCTCCAGCAGCCAGAGCGTGGAAACCGGTACCCAGTCCCTGGAACCGTCGACCTCCCAGGACCGTGACCGTGAAGTGGCGGACCTGACCATGGTCTGGAACGTGCTCGATTTCGGTGTGAGCTACATCAGTGCCAAGCAGGCTGGGGACCAGCGCCTGATTGTGCAGGAGCGCCGGCGCAAGGTGATCAACACCATCGTCCAGGACGTGCGTTCGGCCTACTGGCGCGCCATGGCCGCCGAGCGCCTGCTCAAGCAGATCGACAGCCTGATGGTCCGGGTGGACGCGGCGCGTGGCAACAGCCAGAGCATGAGCGAACAGCGCATCGGCGACCCGGTGCAGGCCTTGGGTTACCAGCGCTCGCTGATCCAGGCCACCCGTCAGCTTGAAGAGCAGCGCCGGGCACTGTCCCTGGCCAAGACTGAGCTGGCGACCCTGATCAACTTGCCCTTGGGCACCGAGCTGACCCTGGCGACCCAGGATGAATACACCATCCCGGAACTCAAGGTCGACCTGGCCCGTCTCGAACAGGAAGCCCTGGCCAGCCGCCCGGAACTGCGCGAGCAGGATTACCAGACCCGCATCACCGCCGCCGAAACCCGCAAGGCCATGTTGCGCCTGCTGCCGGGGCTGGAGTTTTCCGCTGGCGGACACTACGACAGCAACTCGTTCCTGGTGGAGCAGGGCTGGGCTGACTATGGTGTGAAAGTCACCTGGAACCTGTTCAACGTGATCTCCGCTCCGGCGGCCATCGACGTGGCCAAGGCCGGTGAAGAAGTCGCGTCGGCGCGGCGCCAGGCGATGTCGATTGCCGTGCTGGCGCAGCTGTACGTCGCCAACGCCAACTATCGCGAAGCCCTGCGCCAGTTCAAGACCAGCCAGCAACTGTCGGACATCGACGGGCAGATCGTTGGCCAGTTGCGCAGCCGTCACCAGGCTGCCGGCATTGGCGAGCTGGACCTGATCCAGGGCGAACTGAACACCCTGCAGGCTGATCTGCGCCGAGACCTGGCCTATGCCGACCTGCGCAACGCCTACGGTCAGATCTTCGCCAGCGCCGGCCTCGATCCAATGCCGAACGAAGTGCAATCGACCGCAGTGCAATCGATCGCGACGGCGCTGGCTAACCGCGAAGCGGCCTGGGCCCAAGGGAACATCAACGTGCCAACGGCCGCCGTGCCCCAGTAACGGGCCTTGGGCATGACGCGCCCGGCGTTTTCCCGGCTGCCGGTGGCGGTGAACCTGCCGTTGCTGTTGCAGGCACTGGCCGCCATTGAAGACGCGCGCTGGCAAGGGCATTTCAACAGTGCCTATTACAGCGGCGACTGGAGCGGGGTGGCGCTGATTTCGGCGGCGGATGCCGTCACCGAGCTGTCGCCCGGGCGCGGTCAGCCAAGTCAGCGTGCGCCTTGGCTGGCGGACGGTCGCTGGCATGAGGCGTTGCGCGACTGGCCCCTGGAGATCGTCTCGGCCCGGCTACTGCGGCTGGGGCCTGGTGGGTGCATCCACGAGCATCGCGACTATGATCTGGGCGGGCCGGACGCCGACCTGCGCCTGCACGTTCCGTTGCTCAGCCCACCTGACGTGGACTTTTTCCTGGATGGACAAATCATTCCGCTGACGGCCGGCGAGTGCTGGTTTCTCGACCTGGCGCGGCCTCACAGGGTGGTTAACCGAAGTGCTCATTCGCGGGTTCATCTGGTGCTCGATTGTCGCCCCGGGCCGTGGCTGGCCCAGCAGATTGCCGATGGGCTGCCCACCACCCCCGCCGCTGGTGTCAGGCAAAGCGACTTCGCCCGTTTTCAGCAGCGCGTGGAAAGCGATCCTGAACTCGCCCGTACCTTGCAGAGCCTGCACGACCTCGACGCTTTCATTGAGTCCAGCCTGGCGCTGGGAGCTGAACGAGGGCTTCATTTCACCCGGGAAGAATTGCGGGCCGCCATGCGCAACGGTCGCCAGCAGTGGAGAAAACCGTGGAAGACCTGAACCTGCACGGTTGGTTGCCGATCCGCCTCTGGCAAGAGGCCGGGCAGTGGTGGGTCGATTGGTGCTGGTTCGGCGACGCGCGACTGTCGCAGCCGTTCTTTGGCGATGCGGTGGAAGACGCCCTGCGCCTGCCCTTCAACCAGGCGTTCCGCCGCCGGACGCCCTTGGGCGCACTCGGTCAGTGGCAACGACAAACCCCGGGACTTGAGCCCAGCGCATTCATTTTCCATGCCTCCCGTTGCGGTTCGACATTGATCAGCCAGATGCTCGCCCAGTTGGACGACCATATCGTTATCTCGGAACCGCCACCTCTGGATACGCTGCTGCGCAGTGATTTGCCACCGGCCGAGCGGTGTGTGGCACTCAAGGGCTTGATGTCGGCCTACGGGCAGCGCCGCCGAGGTGTGGAGCAACGCCTGGTGGTCAAGCTCGACGCCTGGAACATCGGTGAACTGCCACTGCTGCGTGAGTGCTTTCCCGACACACCCTGGCTGTTCGTGTACCGCGACCCCTTGGAAATTTCGGTCTCCCACCTGCGGCGTCCCGGCATGCACATGGTGCCGGGGATGATCGGGGCGACGGTCCTGGACGATGGATTGCCGTTCGGCAGCCAGGAAGATTTCATCTCGCGGCGGGTGGGGCGGCTGTTGGGAGCAGGTCTGGAACACTGCCGGGCATTGGCTGGGATGGCGGTCAACTACACCGAACTGCCCGAGGCGATGACGGGCAGGTTGGCGGCGTTTTTCGGGCTCGATGATGAGCAATGCGGGCACGTGTTCGCGACGGTGGGGCAGCATGCCAAGCAGCCGGCGCAGGCGTTTGTTGGCGACAGCGAGGACAAGCGCCGGGAGGCTTCGGCGCTGTTGCGGGAGCGGGTCCTGCACTGGGCGCAGGGGCCTTACGAAGCGCTCGAGTGTCTGAGAAGGTCTTGAATTCAGGAGTGTCCTGTGGCGAGGGAGCTTGCTCCCGCTGGGCTGCGTAGCGGCCCCAAGATCTTGCGGTTGCTGCGCAACCGAGCGGGAGCAAGCTCCCTCGCCACAGGGGCACGCTTGTGCCTTGTCTAACCCATCACGGCTTGTTGGGCGACAACTCCGCCATCCCCTTGAGCAATTCGATCGGCAAGGGGAAGACGATGGTGGAGCTTTTATCCCCGGCAATCGAGCCCAGCGTCTGCATGTAGCGCAGTTGCATGGCGCCTGGCTGGCGCCCGAGCATTTCGGCGGCCTGCATGAGTTTTTCCGAGGCTTGCAGCTCGCCTTCGGCGTGGATCACTTTGGCCCGGCGTTCCCGTTCCGCCTCGGCTTGGCGGGCGATGGCGCGGATCATGGATTCGTTGAGGTCCACGTGCTTGATCTCGACGTTCGCCACCTTGATGCCCCAGGCGTCGGTCTGGGCGTCGAGCACTTGCTGGATGTCACCATTCAATTGCTCGCGCTCGGCCAACAGTTGGTCCAGGTCATGCTTGCCGAGGACTGCGCGCAACGTGGTCTGGGCCAGTTGGCTGGTGGCCATGAGGAAATTTTCGACCTGGATGATCGCCTTCTGCGGGTCGAGCACACGGAAATACAGCACCGCATTGACTTTCACCGAGACGTTGTCCCGGGTGATCACGTCCTGGGGCGGTACGTCGAGGACAATGGTGCGCAGGTCGACGCGGATCATCTGCTGTACCACCGGAATCAGCAGGATCAACCCCGGTCCCTTGACCTGCCAGAACCGTCCTAGCTGGAACACCACCGCGCGCTCGTATTCGCGCAGGATCCGGAATGTCGCTCCCGCCAGCGCGATCACCAGCAGCAACAGCAGCACAAAACCGATTTGCATGCCCATCTCATACCCCTCCGGAGTCAGCGGCGGCCACTTCCAGCAGCAAACCCTTGCGGGCGATGACCCGCACCGCTTGCCCAGGCCGCAGCGGCGTCGCGCTTGCCACCTGCCAGCGTTCGCCTTCCAACTGGACCCAGCCATGATGATTGTTGCCGGCCTGCAACGCGGTCACCGCCGTGACGCTGCCCAGCAGTCTGGCATCGCCGCTGATGGGCTGGCGCGGCCGCGTTTTCAATGCACGGACCAGCAGTGCGAGCAACAGCAAGGCACTGATCAGGCCCAGGCCGAGCATCAGCGGAACCGGTACATCGGCGTTGGTCAGGATGACTGCGCCAATCACACACAAGACAATGCCACCCAGCCCCGCGACGCCGTAATTGGGCAAGGCTGCCTCGAAGACCAGCAAGGCCACGCCAACGGCGATCAGCCAGAAGCCCAGGGGATCGGTGCCTGGCGGCATGAGGCCATCGGCGCCGAACGCGGCTCCGCTGATCGCCAGCAGCGCAACCGTCAACCAGTGAATGTTCACGGGATCCTCCACAACGTGTCGTCGTCGGGATGTTTATTCAAAGTCTAGTCGAGTCGGGGGTTGATTGAATTTTGATCAGTCTGGCGGTCGGCGAGGGGCTAGACTGCCTAGGAACGACCCCATCATCCATTCATGTCCAGGAGCCCCCTATGGAACCGCCGATCCACACCCTTCGCGCATTGTTCAAGCAACTGGGCTTGCCCGATGACGCCATTGGCATTGATCAGTTCATCGCCACCCATTCACCCCTCAAGCCCGGGTTGCACTTGGCCGATGCGTTTTTCTGGAATGAGGGCCAGCGGCAAATGCTGCGCGAGGAAATCCTCGAGGATGCGGACTGGGCGGAAGTGATAGACCAGTTGGATGTGTTGATGCGCAAGGGGCGTAGCGAGCGCCCTGCCTGAGAGGCCTGTGGGAGCGAGCTTGCTCGCGATGGCGGTATGTCTGTTACATCAATGCCGACTGACCGTTCGCTATCGCGAGCAAGCTCGCTCCCACAGGGGTTAACCTGTTATTCGTTTTAATTATTAACAAATAGCTTCTTATTCCTTAAATAATATAGCTCTCCTCCCTATACTCGTCCGGGAACAGACACGCAGGAGAGCACCCATGCGCAACGAATCGATTCGCTACCTGATTGTGCCGGGCTGGCAAGGATCGCCGGAAAATCATTGGCAAACCCACTGGCAGAACAGCCTGCCCAACAGTGCCAGGGTCGAGCAGGCCGACTGGGTGACGCCCCGGCGTGAAGACTGGGTCGCGGCGCTGGCCGAGGCCGTGGCCGCCGACAGCACCCCGGTGATCCTGATTGCCCATAGCCTGGGTTGCATCACGGTGGCCCATTGGGCCGCCACCGCGCCGGTGCAGTTTTTGCGGCAGGTGCGTGGGGCGTTGCTGGTGGCGCCGGCGGATGTCGAGCGGCCAGCCTGCGTCCCGGCGCTGCGCAACTTCGCGCCGATTCCCAGCGACCTGTTGCCGTTCCCAAGCCAAGTGGTCAGTTCCGACAACGACGCCGCCGTGAGCGCCCCGCGAGCCTTGGAGTTGGCGCGCAACTGGGGGGCCGAGGCCGGAATCCTGTCCGGGGCGGGGCATATCAACGTGAAGTCCGGCCACCAGCGTTGGGAGCAGGGTTTCGCTTATCTCTATCGTCTGCAAAACCGCATGGAGCATCACGCCCTGCGTCGCGCCTGAATTTTTAGCGCCCCCCGTCTCCCGGCGGTCTGGGGCGGGAGCCTGCCATGAGTTTGCATGAAACCTTCGGTCAGCCCTTGCTGACCTTTCCCGATGCGGAAAAAAGCCCCCTGAGCATTCGCGCCAAGGCGCTGGTGTTCGTCGACCCCCGTTCACGGCAGTTGCGCCAGGAGTTGGAGCAACTGGCGCCCCGTGCGATCTCGGTGCTGATACGCGGCGAAACCGGTAGCGGCAAGGAACTGCTGGCCCGGCATATCCATCGCGAAAGCGATCGCGGCGGATTGTTTGTGTCGGTCAACTGCGGCGCTATCAGCCCGACCTACGCCGACGCCGAACTGTTCGGGTATGCCGCCGGCAGCTACAGCGGCTCGGCCAGCAGCCGGGCCGGTTGGTTCGGTTCGGCCAACGGCGGCACCCTTTACCTGGATGAAATCGGCGATTTGCCGCTGCCGATCCAGATCAAGTTGCTGGCGGCCCTGGAGAACCACGAAGTCACCCGTGTCGGCGCCCACCAGCCCAGTCCGGTGGATGTCCGCCTGGTCGCGGCCACCAGCATTGACCTGGCGCAAGCGGTGGCGGCCGGGAAATTCCACGAACGGCTCTATCACTACCTGGGCGAAGGCCGACTGGAACTGCCAGCCCTGCGTGAACGGGTGGGCGATATTCTGTCCCTGGCCGAATACTTCCTGGGCATCTACAGCCAGCGACTCGGCCTGGCCGTGCCGCTGATCAGTGAAGCGGCGCAGCATGCCCTCGAACAGCACAGTTGGCCGGGCAACACCCGCGAGTTGGAAAACGTCATTCACTTCGCATTGCTGGTGAGTACGGGCGAGGAGATTTTGCCGGAGCATTTGAATTTGCCACTCCAGCCTGGCGTGCCGGAGCTGATCGAGCAGCAAGTGGCGCAGGTCATCGCAGGGGGATCGGAAGGTGAGCGTGCCGCACTCAAGGCGCTGCTCAGTCGCTTGGGCTCGGCGCTGTAAGCGTGGCTGACCCGCTCTTGTGGCGAGGGAGCTTGCTCCCGCTGGGCTGCGTAGCGGCCCCAATATCTTGCGGTTGCTGCGCAACCGAGCGGGAGCAAGCTCCCTCGCCACAAAAGCGGTGTTAGCTATATGAGTAAAATGAATATGAACTTGAACAAAAGATATTGTTAAGGAATAAAAAATATCGGTATCGTCCGCATCACGCCAGCGATAGCACTTCACTGGCACACCCTCATTTAGCCGTCGTCCATGACGACTGTGATTTTCGATAAGGACACTGCATGAAAAAGGTTCTGTTGTTCACCGCATTGGCGGCAGCCCTGACGTCGGGCCTGGCCCAGGCCGCAGAGAAACTGGTCGTGGCCGCCACGCCGGTGCCCCACGCTGAAATCCTCGAGCTGATCAAGCCAGCCCTGGCCAAGGAAGGCGTGGACCTGGAAATCAAGGTCTTCACCGACTACGTCCAACCCAACGTGCAAGTTGACCAGAAACGCCTGGATGCCAACTACTTCCAGACCCTGCCGTACTTGAAGAACTTCAACGAAGGCAAAGGCACGAACCTGGTGACCGTGATCGGTGTTCACGTCGAACCGTTCGGTGGCTACTCGAAGAAGTACAAGAAGCTGGCTGACCTGCCAAACGGCGCGACCATCGCGCTGCCCAACGAAGGCAGCAACAGCGGCCGTGCGCTGCTCCTGTTGCAGAAGGCTGGCCTGATCGAGTTGAAAGACCCGAAAAACGCTTTGGCGACGCCGAAAGACATCGCCAAGAACCCGCACAACTTCAAGTTCAAGGAACTGGAATCGGCCATGCTGCCGCGGGTGCTGGACCAGGTCGACCTGGACCTGATCAACACCAACTATGCCCTGGAAGCGGGTCTTAACCCGGCCAAGGATGCCTTGGTGATCGAAGGTTCGGATTCGCCTTACGTCAACTTCCTGGTGGCCCGTCCGGACAACAAGGACAGCCCGGCCATCCAGAAACTGGCCAAGGCCTTGACCAGCCCTGAAGTGAAGGCGTTCATTGAGAAGAAATACAGCGGTGCGGTACTGCCGGCGTTCTGATTCGCGCGGTACACCCTTTCATGGTTTCAAACGCCGACGGCTGATACAGCGTCGGCGTTTTTTATTGTGGGGGCTTGCTCGCCATGGCGGTTCATCAATAAACACTGATGTGACTGACAGGCCGCTATCGCGAGCAAGCTCGCTTCCACAGGGGATGGATCAGGTCTCCCCGCTCTTCAACGCCCTGCGCAACGCCATCAACAATTTCAATATGTCCTGCGGTTCCAGTCGCTGCGGCACGTTTACGTCAGCCATGTTTTCTTCCTTGTAATGGTGAGGGGGGATGGCGAAAAAGATCCTCCCTGCGGCGCAAGGAAAATAGTCGTCTTTGTTCTTCGCGGCAAATCCGGGGATAGTTTTTTGCGTGATATCAATATGCTTTAACGGTATTTAAATTACAGTTCTTATGCCATTAAAGTCAGTGCCTGCCGAGTAGCTATCCGCTGCCCATGGACCGCACGACCGTCGCTTACCGAGCGACGTCCAGGATGTTCAATGAACTTCGATTACGCTTTTATCCTCAGCACCCTCCCGGCGTTTCTCAAGGCCGTGGGCGTGACGCTGCAAGTCGGCCTTATCGCCATCGCCACCTCGCTGCTGGTGGCGCTCGTGAACGCAACGATCCTGGTGTTGCGCACACCTTACCTGCAACGCCTGGTGGGGCTGTATGTGGAGCTGGCCCGCAACACCCCGCTGCTTATTCAGTTGTTCTTTGTCTACTTCGCCTTGCCGGCGCTGGGCATCAAGGTGTCGGGGTTTGCCGCAGCGATCATCACCATGACGTTCCTGGGTGGCGCCTATCTCACGGAAGTGCTGCGGGCGGGCGTGGACGCGGTGCCCCAGGCGCAATTGGAATCCGGCCGTTCCATCGGCCTGTCCCACGGGCAGTTGCTGCGCTACGTGATCCTGCCGCAGGCCGGGATCCTCAGCCTGCCGTCGCTGTTCGCCAACTTCATTTTCCTGCTCAAGGAGACCACCGTGGTCTCGGCCGTGGCGGTGCCGGAGATTCTCTACACCACCAAAAGCTACATCGCGCTCTACTACAAGACCTATGAAATGCTCGCCGTGCTGACGCTGATTTGCGTGCTGCTGTTCTTGCCGCTGTCGCTGCTGCTCAGCCGCCTGGAAAGGAGGCTCCAGCATGGCCAGTTCGGGTCTTGAGTTGCTGTGGGTGTCGTTGCCGCAACTGGGCAAGGGCGCCGCGCAAACCTTGTCGATTTCCTTCCTGAGCATCGCCCTCAGCACCGTGGGCGGCGTGCTTTATGGGGTGTTGCGGACGTTGGGTGTGAAAGGCGTGGATGTCGTTCTGCGGGTCTACCTGGAGTTGTTCCGGGCGATCCCGGTGCTGGTCTGGTTGTACCTGCTGTTCTTCGGCCTGCCGATCTTTTTCGGCCTGAGCCTTCCAAGCTTTTGGTGTGCGGTCCTGGTGTTGTCGTTGTGGGGCGCCAGTGAAGTGGGTGAAGTGGTACGCGGTGCATTGCATTCGTTGCCGCGCGGCCAGCGCGAGGCGGGCTTGTCCATTGGCCTGAACGGTCCGCAACTCTACGGCCATGTGCTGTTGCCGCAAGCGTTGAGACGCATGACACCGCCGACCATCAACGTCTATACGCGCATCATCAAGACCAGCTCCCTGGCCGTGCTGATCGGCGTGGTGGACGTGATCAAGGTCGGCCAGCAGATCATCGAGCGCACCTACGAGTCCGTGCTGATCTACGGTGCGCTGTTCCTGTTTTTCTTCTTTATCTGCTACCCGCTTTCGGCCGCCTCCCGCGTGCTGGAGCGGCGCTGGACGCAAGCATGAGCGCATTGATCGAGTTCAAGGGTTTCAACAAGTTTTTCGGCGAACAGCAGGTGCTGGATGGCATCGATCTGCAAGTGCAATCGGGCGAAGTGATCGTCATCCTTGGCCCCAGTGGTTGCGGCAAAAGTACCTTGCTGCGTTGTCTCAACGGTCTGGAAGTGGCCCACAGCGGCAGTTTGGCATTCGCCGGTCGCGAGTTGCTGGACAAGGGCACCGACTGGCGCGAAGTGCGGCAGCAGATCGGCATGGTGTTCCAGAGCTATCACCTGTTCCCGCACATGAGCGTGCTCGATAACCTGCTGCTCGGCCCGGTCAAAGTGCAAAAGCGCGACCGCCGCGAAGCGCGCGGCCAGGCCGAAGCCTTGCTGGCGCGGGTGGGGCTGCTGGACAAGCGCGATGCCTTTCCACGTCAGCTCTCCGGCGGCCAGCAGCAACGCATCGCCATCGTGCGTTCGCTGTGCATGAACCCCAAGGTCATGTTGTTCGATGAGGTCACCGCCGCCCTCGACCCGGAGATGGTCAAGGAAGTGCTGGAAGTCATCCAGGGCCTGGCCCGCGAAGGCATGACGCTGTTGATCGTCACCCACGAAATGGCCTTCGCCCGCGCCGTGGCTGACCGCATCGTGTTCATGGACGCCGGGCGGATCCTTGAACAAAACCCTCCCGAGATTTTCTTTACGAACCCGCAAACCGCACGAGCGCAGCAGTTCCTGGAGAAGTTCTCCTACGTCGCCGCACTACCCAAAACGACTCAAACAAAGGAACTGGAACTGTCATGAAAACTGCCAAATCTTCTCTGCTGCTACTGCCGTTGCTCGCCGCCGCTTTGCTGGCCGGCTGCAATAAAACCGAAGAACCGCCGAAGCCGAACGCTGCCAGCCCAAGCGCCGCGTCGACCAGCTACCTGGACAAAATCAAGGCGCGGGACAAATTGATTGTCGGCGTCTTCACCGACAAGCCACCGTTTGGCTTCGTCGATGAGGCGGGGCGTTATGTCGGCTTCGATACCGACATCGGTCGTCGATTCGCCAAGGACCTGCTCGGCGATGAAAACAAGGTCGAGTTCGTCGCGGTCGAACCGGCGAGCCGGATTCCGTTCCTGCAAAGTGACAAGGTCGACCTGATCCTGGCCAACATGACCGTGACCCCGGAGCGCAAGGAAGCTGTGGAGTTCACCAACCCGAACCTGAAAGTCGCGGTGCAGGCGCTGGTGCCACAAGCCAGCGCGGTGAAAAGCCTCGATGACCTGGCGAGCCGCACCACTATCGTCACCACCGGCACCACGGCGGACATCTGGCTGACCAAAAATCACCCGGACTGGAAGCTGCTCAAGTTCGAGAAAAATTCCGAGTCCTTGCAAGCCCTGGCCAACGGGCGTGGCGATGCCTATGCCCAGGACAATCTGGTGCTGTTCAGTTGGGCCAAGCAGAACCCCGGCTATCGCGTGCTGGAGCAGACACTGGGCGCCGAAGCGCCGATTGCACCGGCGGTGAAGAAGGGCAATATCGAGTTGCGTGATTGGGTCAATGCCGAGTTGGCGAAGCTGGGTGAAGAGAAGTACTTGCTCAAGCTGTACGACCAATACGTGCGCAAGGAACTGAGCGATGACACCAAGCCGGAGAGTGTGATTGTCGAGGGTGGCAAATGGCAGGGGTGATTCTCTGAGGGTTGTGTAGACCTTCAGCGCGCCTTCGCGAGCAAGCTCGCTCTCACAGGGGAATTGTGTGTGGGAGCGAGCTTGCTCGCGATTCGGTTTACAGGCGCCAATCAATCCGGCCAGTGCCACGCCGGCTCATCCAGCGCCCGCTGCCCGACGATCCCGGTCTGTCCAAGATCTTTCTCCAGCACGATGCAATTGCACTGCTCATCCTGTTCCAGGGCGGCGATCAGGCGTGTGGCGTGGGACACGACCCAGACCTGACAATTTGCCGAGGCGCGGATGATCAACCGCGCCAGGGCCGGCAGCAGGTCCGGGTGCAGGCTGGTTTCCGGTTCGTTGAGCACCATCAGCGAAGGCGGTCGTGGGGTGAGCAGGGCGGCCACCAGCAACAGATAGCGCAGGGTCCCGTCCGACAGTTCGGCGGCGGACAGCGGACGCAGCAGGCCATGTTGTTGAAACGCGATGGCGAAACGTCCGCCTTGCAGCTTCTCGATGTTCAGGCGGGCACCGGGGAACGCGTCGCCGATGGCGGCATGCAGGGCTTCGTCGTCACCGATTTCAAGGATGGTCTGCAGGGCGGCGGCCAGGTCGCGTCCGTCGTGGTGCAGCACTGGCGTGCGGGTGCCCAGTTGCGGTTGGCGCACCGGGGCGTCGGCGTCGCTGCGAAAATGGTCATAGAAGCGCCAGCGACGAATGAACTCGCGCATCTGCAGGACCTCCGGCGAAGTGCGCAGGCTGCCGACCTGGTCGAACAGGCTGTCGAAGGTGGGCGTGTGCTGGGCCAGCACATCCCAGGAACGGCCTTCGCGGGCACGGATCATCGGCCCGTTGCGGTCTACCAGCAGGCTGGCGGGCCGGAACACCGGGCCGGCCCAGATGCATTCGCGCTTGATTTCAGGGTCCAGTGAGAACGCTGAACGACTGGGTTCCGGCAAGCCCAGGGCGATCGAATAGCTGAAGTCTTCCCCGGCGAAACCCAGGCGCAGGCGCTTGGTGCCCTGGCGCACAATCGCCTGGACCGGCACCTCGCCGTTACGCATGCGGCGGCTGATTTCCTCCGGGCCGGCCCAGAAGGTCGAGTCGAGTCCACCTTCACGGGCCAGGGCGTTGACCACCCCACCCTGGGCCGTCTCGGCCAGCAGGCGCAGGGCACGGTAAAGATTGGATTTGCCGCTGCCGTTGGGGCCGGTGATCAGGTTCAGCCGGCCCAGGGGGATGACCAATTTATTGATCGATCGGTAGTTGGCCACCGCCAATGTCTTGAGCATGCCTGTTTCCTTTGCACGGGCGTCAGGAGCAAGTCTGCCCGATTGCTGTGCTTTCAGTGAACCCTGTTCTAAGCTCACAGTCGTATCGTCACTGGTACGTCCGTACAACGCAAAGGAGTCTGCATGACTGGTCCCGGAATCAAATGGGTTATTGGTTTGGGCGTGTGTGCATTGTTGACGGGGTGCGGTGATAAGAAGCCCGAAGAAAAAGCCCTGCCGCGGGTTTTCGTGCAGCAAGCCGTGCCCAGTGAATACGCAGCCTCGGTGACCCTGACCGGCGATGTCCAGGCGCGGGTGCAGGCCGATCTGTCGTTTCGTGTGGGCGGCAAGATCATCGAGCGCAAGGCCGATGTCGGTGACCGGGTCTCGGCCCGACAAGTGCTGGCCCGGCTCGATCCCCGGGACCTGCAGACCAACGTCGACTCCGCCGAGGCCCAGGTGGCTGCCGAGCAGGCGCGGGTCAAGCAGAGTGCGGCGGCGTTCGTGCGCCAGCAGAAACTCCTGCCCAAGGGCTACACCAGCCAGAGCGAATACGACGCGGCCCAGGCTCAACTGCGCAGCAGCCAGAGTGCGCTGACCGCCGCCCAGGCCCAATTGGCCAACGCCCGTGAGCAACTGAGCTACACCGCGCTGATTGCCGAGGCACCGGGCATCATCACCGCGCGCCAGGCGGAAGTCGGCCAGGTGGTGCAGGCCACGGAGCCGATCTTCAGCTTGGCCCGGGACGGCGAGCGCGACGCGGTGTTCAACATCTACGAATCGCTGTTGAGCGAACCATCGTCGGACCCTGCAATCACCATCAGTCTGCTGGATGACCCCGCCGTCAAGACCACCGGCACGGTACGCGAAATCACTCCCGCAGTGTCTGCCCAGACCGGCACCGTGCAGGTCAAGGTCACCCTCAAAGATTTGCCCGAAGGCATGCGCCTGGGGTCGGTGGTCAGCGCCACGGCCAAGTCCGCCGGCAAGACCGCTTTCGAGCTGCCTTGGTCGGCCCTGACCAAGAACCTCAGTGAGCCGGCCGTATGGCTGGTGGATGGCGAAGGCAAGGCGCAGTTGCAAACTGTGACGGTCGGCCGCTACCTGACCGGCAAGGTCATCATCAGCGACGGCCTCAAGGGCGGTGAGAAAATCGTCACCGCGGGCGGGCAATTGCTGCACCCCGGCGTAGGCGTCGAGATCGCTGAAGACACTTATGGAAAATCCAAGCCGGGAGCCCAGCCATGAAGCGTTTGTGGATGGTCTCGGCCGGCCTGTTGCTGGCCGCCTGCTCCAAGGAAGAAGCGCCGCCCGAACCGGTGCGCCCGGTGTTGTCCGTTGAGGTCCGGGCCCTCGACCAGCAGGCACTCGGGCGGTTCGCCGGGAATATCCAGGCGCGCTACGAGAGCAACGTGGGTTTCCGCGTGCCAGGACGTATCGCCAGCCGCAATGTCGATGTCGGTGCTGAAGTGAAGAAGGGCGACTTGCTCGCCACGCTCGACCCCACCGACCAGCAGAACCAATTGCGCGCCGCCCAAGGTGACCTGGCGCGGATCGAGGCGCAGTACATCAATGCCCAGGCCAATGCCCGTCGCCAGCAGCAATTGTTCGACCGTGGCGTTGGGGCCCAGGCGCAACTGGACATCGCCCAGACCGATCTGAAAACCACCGGCGCCTCTCTCGAACAATCCCGGGCCTCGGTGGAGCAGGCCCGCGACCAGCTCAACTACAGCGAGCTGCGTACCGACCATGACGCCATCGTCACTGCCTGGAATGCCGAAGCCGGGCAGGTGGTCACCGCCGGCCAACAAGTAGTGACCCTGGCCCGCCCGGACGTCAAGGAAGCGGTGATCGACCTGCCGGCCGGGCTGGTCGAGCGCCTGCCCACGGACGTGGTGTTCGAGGTCGCGGCGCAATTGGACCCGACGATCCACACCAGCGCCATCGTGCGCGAGATCGAACCCCAGGCCCAGAGCGCTACCCGCACCCGCCGCGCGCGTCTGACGCTGACCGACACACCGCCAGGTTTTCGCCTGGGCACGGCGATCAGCGTGACCCTGAGCTCGACCATCGAACCGCGCATCGAGCTGCCGCTCAGCGCCCTGCAAGAGATCGACGGCAAGGTGCGCATCTGGCTCATTGACCCGCAGAACCAGACCGTCTCCCCCCGCGAAGTACGGATTCTCGAACGCTCCAATGACGCGGTGCTGGTGGCCAACGGTATCAAGGCCGGCGACCGCGTGGTCAGCGCCGGCGTGAACAGCCTCAAGCCGGGGCAGAAAGTGAAACTCGACGAGGACGCACGATGAAAGGGCCTTTCAACTTATCCGAATGGGCCCTGCGGCATCAGTCGTTCGTCTGGTACCTGATGTTCGTGGCGCTGTTGATGGGCGTGTTCTCGTACATGAACCTGGGGCGGGAGGAAGACCCGTCGTTCACCATCAAGACCATGATCATCCAGACCCGCTGGCCGGGCGCGACCCAGGAAGAAACCCTCAAGCAGGTCACCGACCGCATCGAGAAGAAACTCGAAGAGCTCGACTCCCTCGACTACGTCAAAAGCTACACCCGTCCGGGCGAATCGACGGTGTTCGTGTACCTGCTCGACACCACCGGGGCCAAGGACATCCCCGAGATCTGGTACCAGGTACGCAAGAAGATCGACGACATTCGTGGCGACTTCCCCCAGGGGCTGCAAGGCCCGGGGTTCAACGACGAGTTCGGTGACGTGTACGGTTCGGTGTACGCCTTCACCGGCGACGGTCTGTCGATGCGCCAGTTGCGCGACTACGTGGAGCAGGTGCGCGCCGAGATTCGCGACGTGCCCGGGCTGGGCAAGGTGGAAATGCTCGGCGAGCAGGATGAAGTGCTGTACCTGAACTTCTCCACGCGCAAACTCGCTGCGCTGGGCATCGATCAGCGCCAGGTGGTGCAGAGTCTGCAATCGCAGAATGCCGTGACGCCGGCCGGGGTGATCGACGCGGGGCCGGAGCGGATTTCCGTGCGTACGTCCGGGCAGTTCCAGTCGGAAAAAGACCTGGCCAACGTCAACCTGCGGCTCAATGACCGGTTCTATCGGCTGGCCGACATCGCCGATATCAGCCGGGGTTATGTCGACCCCGCCACACCGATGTTCCGCTTCAACGGCACGCCGGCCATTGGCCTCGCCATCGCGATGAAGAAGGGTGGCAACATCCAGGATTTCGGCAAGGCGCTGCATGCGCGCATGAACGAACTGACCGCCGACCTGCCGGTGGGCGTTGGCGTGCACACCGTGTCGGATCAGGCCGAGGTGGTGGAAGAGGCCGTCGGCGGCTTTACCAGCGCTTTGTTCGAGGCGGTGATCATCGTCCTGGTCGTCAGCTTCATCAGCCTTGGCGTACGGGCCGGGCTGGTGGTGGCCTGTTCGATCCCACTGGTGCTGGCGATGGTCTTCCTGTTCATGGAATACAGCGGCATCACCATGCAGCGGATTTCCCTCGGCGCGTTGATCATCGCCCTCGGCCTGCTGGTGGACGACGCGATGATTACCGTGGAGATGATGGTCACGCGCCTGGAAAAAGGTGACAGCAAGGAACAGGCCGCGACCTTTGCCTATACCTCGACGGCGTTCCCGATGCTCACCGGGACCCTGGTGACTGTCGCCGGTTTCGTGCCCATTGGCCTGAATGCGAGTTCCGCCGGTGAGTACACCTTCACCCTGTTCGCGGTCATCGCCGTGGCGATGCTGGTGTCGTGGATCGTCGCGGTGCTGTTTGCCCCGGTGATCGGCGTGCATATTCTCAGCACCAACGTCAAACCTCACAGCGCCGAGCCGGGGCGGATCGGCCGGGCGTTCAACGGCGGCCTGCTGTGGGCGATGCGCAATCGCTGGTGGGCCATTGGCATCACGGTGTTGCTGTTCGTGCTGGCGGTGTTTTGCATGCGCTTCGTGCAGAACCAGTTTTTTCCATCGTCGGACCGACCGGAAATCCTGGTGGACCTCAACCTGCCGCAAAACACCTCGATGGACGAGACCCGCAAAGCCGTCGACCGCCTGGAAGCGACCCTCAAGGGTGACCCGGACATCGCGCGCTGGAGCACCTACATCGGCGAAGGCGCGATTCGCTTCTACCTGCCGCTGGACCAGCAGTTGCAGAACCCCTACTACGCGCAACTGGTGATCGTCAGCAAGGGCCTGGAGTCGCGCAACGCCCTGACCGAGCGCCTGCAAAAGCGTCTGCGCGAGGATTTCGTCGGCATTGGCAGCTACGTGCAGGCCCTGGAAATGGGCCCGCCGGTGGGCCGGCCGATCCAGTACCGGGTCAGCGGCAAGGACGTCGACCAGGTGCGCAAGCACGCCATCGAGCTGGCCACCGAGCTGGATAAGAACTCGCACATCGGCGAAATCATTTACGACTGGAACGAGCCGGGCAAGGTCTTGCGCATTGATATCGCCCAGGACAAGGCGCGGCAATTGGGCTTGTCTTCCGATGATGTGGCCAGGCTGATGAACAGCATCGTCAGTGGCTCGCCGGTGACCCAGGTCAACGACGATATCTACCTGATCGATGTGGTCGGCCGCGCTGAAGATGCCGAGCGCGGTTCGCCGGAAACCCTGCAGAACCTGCAGATCGTCACCCCGAGTGGCACCTCGATTCCGTTACTGGCGTTTGCCACGGTGCGCTATGAACTGGAGCAGCCGTTGGTGTGGCGTCGTGATCGCAAGCCGACCATCACCATCAAGGCCGCGGTGCGCGACGAGATCCAACCCACCGACCTGGTCAAGCAACTGCAACCGGACATCGATAAGTTCGCCGCCGGCCTGCCGGTGGGTTACAAGGTCGCCACGGGCGGTACGGTGGAAGAAAGCAGCAAGGCCCAAGGGCCGATCGCCAGCGTCGTGCCGCTGATGCTGTTTCTGATGGCGACCTTCCTGATGATCCAGCTGCACAGCGTGCAGAAACTGTTCCTGGTGGCGAGCGTCGCGCCCCTCGGGTTGATCGGCGTGGTGCTGGCGCTGGTGCCGACGGGCACGCCCATGGGCTTCGTGGCGATCCTCGGGATCCTCGCCTTGATCGGCATCATCATCCGTAACTCGGTGATCCTGGTGACCCAGATCGAGGAATACGAACGTGACGGCTACGAGCCCTGGGACGCGGTGGTGGAGGCCACCGAACACCGGCGCCGGCCGATCCTGCTCACGGCCGCCGCGGCGAGCCTGGGGATGATCCCGATTGCCCGGGAAGTGTTCTGGGGGCCGATGGCCTACGCGATGATCGGCGGGATCGTCATCGCCACGCTGCTGACGCTGCTGTTCCTGCCGGCGCTGTATGTGGCCTGGTACAAGATCCGCGAGCCCAAGCGCGATTGATCGTCATTGCGACGAGAACTGCCATGCACTGCTTCTGTGGCGAGGCAGCTTGCTCCCGCTGGGCTGCTGCGCAGCCCTATCGCGAGCAAGCTCGCTCCCACAGGATCCTCAGTGAGCACATATTCTGCGCGCAGCAATAGAGAACCACTGTGGGAGCGAGCTTGCTCGCGATGAGGCCAGGCCAGTCACCCTGGCCTTTTACTTGCGCAACAACCGCAACCCATTGAACACCACCAACAAACTCACCCCCATGTCGGCAAACACCGCCATCCACATGGTGGCAAGCCCGGCGAAGGTGACCCCAAGGAAAATCGCCTTGATCACCAACGCCAGGGCAATGTTTTGCTTGAGGATGCTGGACGTCTGCCGCGACAGGCGAATGAACGCCGGAATCTTGCGCAGATCATCGTCCATCAGCGCGACGTCGGCAGTCTCGATGGCCGTGTCGGTGCCGGCCGCCGCCATGGCGAAACCGATTTCCGAGCGGGCCAGGGCCGGGGCGTCGTTGATGCCGTCGCCGACCATGCCGACGCGGTGACCCTGGGCATACAGCGCCTCAATGGCTTGCAGCTTGTCTTCCGGCAACAAGTCGCCCCGCGCCTGATCCATGCCCACCTGCGCGGCAATCGCTTCGGCGGTGTGGGCGTTGTCGCCGGTGAGCATCAGGGTCTTGATGCCCAGGTCGTGCAATTGCCGGATGGCTTCGCGGCTGGAGTCCTTTACGGTGTCGGCCACGGCAAACAGCGCCAAGGGGCCCGTAGCGTCGAGCAGCAGCACCACCGACTTGCCTTGTTTTTCCAGGGCGAAGAGTTTTTCTTCCAGCTCGGGAGAGCACAGGCCGAGGTCTTCCACCAGGCGGTGATTGCCCAAGTGATAGGTCTGGCCGCCGATGTCGCCGCGCACGCCGCGTCCGGCAAGCGCCTCGAAGTTATCCACAACCTGCGGGGCCAGTTGCTTATCCACCGCCGCATTGGCAATCGCCCGGGACACCGGGTGGTCGGAACGGGCGGCGAGGCTGGCGGCCAGGGCCGGGGCGGTGCTTTGCACCGTCGGGTCGAGGGCCACGTAGTCGGTTTGCACCGGTTTGCCGTGGGTGATCGTGCCGGTCTTGTCCAAGGCCAGGTAGTCGAGCTTGTAGCCGCCCTCCAGGTACACGCCGCCCTTGACCAGGATGCCTTTGCGCGCCGCGGCGGCGAGGCCGCTGACGATGGTCACGGGCGTGGAAATCACCAGCGCGCAGGGGCAGGCGACCACCAGCAGCACCAGCGCCCGGTAGATCCAGTCGAACCACGCCGCGCCCATGAACAGCGGGGGGATGACGGCCACGGCCAAGGCCAGGGCAAACACCACCGGGGTGTAGATTTTCGAGAACTGATCGACGAAACGCTGGGTCGGTGCGCGGGAGCCCTGGGCTTGTTCCACAGCGTGGATGATCCGCGCCAGGGTGGATTGGTCGGCCGCCGCGGTCACGGTGTATTCCAGTTCGCCGGCCTGGTTGATGGTGCCGGCGAATACTTTGTCGCCGACGGTTTTTTCCACCGGCAGGCTTTCGCCGGTGATCGGTGCCTGGTCGATGGTGGAGCGGCCGGCGACCACGTCACCGTCCAGGCCCACGCGTTCGCCGGGGCGCACCCGCACTCGCGCACCCAGGGCAATGGCCTTGACCTCTTGCACCTGCCAGCTGCCATCGGCCTGTTGCACGGTGGCCTGTTCCGGGGCCATCTGCATCAGGCCACTGATGGCGTTACGCGCCCGGTCCAGGGATTTGGCCTCGATCAGCTCGGCCACGGTGAACAGGAACATCACCATCGCCGCTTCCGGCCATTGGCCGATCAGCACGGCACCGGTCACGGCGATGCTCATCAGCGCATTGATGTTCAGGTTGCGGTTCTTCAGGGCGATCCAGCCCTTCTTGTACGTGCCCAGGCCACCACTGAGGATCGACACCAACGCCACCAGCGCGACCACCCAGTTGGGCGCGGCATTGGTGAAATGGATCAGCTCGGCGCCCAAGGCCGTCACGCCGGACAGCGCCAATGGCCACCAGGGTTTGACCGGGGCGGGCAGGTCGTTGGTTTGCGATTTCTGGCCCGGGGTCAGCGGGTCGGCCTGCATCCCTAAGGACTCGATGGCCTGGATGATCGGCGCGTCGCTGGGCAAATCGTGAGTCACGCCCAGCACGCGGTTGATCAGGTTGAATTCCAGTCGCTGCACGCCTTCGAGCTTGCCGAGCTTGTTCTGGATCAGCGTTTGCTCGGTAGGGCAGTCCATGGCTTCGATGCGGAAACTGCTCAGCCGCGCACCGTCCGTCGGCGTTTTGCCGAGGTTGACCACCGCTGGCGCCGCTTTCGAGGCGCAGCAGGAATGCCCGTGGTCATGGCCGTGGTCGGGTTTGTGGGTATGAAGGGAATCGCTCATCGGGTGACGTCCGTGAAAAGTGCCTGTTGCGCAGTAAAGACCCTGTAGCCACTATAGGGTCAAGCACCTATTTGGGAGGTCGCATCATGAAGATCGGAGAACTGGCGAAAATCACCGACTGCCAGGTCGAAACCATCCGCTATTACGAGCGCGAAGGCCTGCTGCCGGAACCGGCCCGCAGCGACGGCAATTACCGCGTCTACACCCAGGCCCATGCCGAGCGGCTGACGTTCATCCGCAACTGCCGCACCCTGGACATGACCCTGGAAGAAATCCGCAGCCTGCTGGCCCTGCGTGACAGCCCCCAAGACCAATGCGAAAGCGTCAATGCGCTGATCGACGAACACATCCAGCACGTCAAGGCCCGTATCGATGGCCTACTGGCCCTGCAGACACAACTGATCGACCTGCGCCATCGCTGTGGCGAAGGGCCGGACCTGGATCAATGCGGGATCTTGCAGCGGCTGGAGGTGAGCGGGGCAGTGGCGCCGGAGGTGGAGCATTCGCATGTGGGGCGCAGTCATGGGCATTGAGCCTTTGTGGGAGCGAGCTTGCTCGCGATAGCGGCTTGGCAGTCAACATCTATGTTGAGTGTAATGGCCTCATCGCGAGCAAGCTCGCTCCCACAGGGGAGGGTGGTGTTGTTCAGACCGCCATCGGCGCGGTCATTGGCGCATGGTGCTGGTAGCCTTCCAGGGAGAAGTCGCCCGGCTCCACCAACTCCAGCCACTCCGGCTGGTACACACCGGTCTTGGCAAACTCCGGCACACGCTCGGAAATCACCAGCTTGGGCATCGGGAACGGCTCACGCTTGAGCTGTTCGTTGAGCATGTCCAAGTGGTTTTCGTAGACGTGGGCATCGCCGATGAAATAGGTGAACCAGCGCGGCGTGTAGCCGGTCAGGCGACCGATCAGGCTCAGCAGGGCGGCGCCTTCGGTGAGGTTGAACGGCGTGCCCAGGCCCAGGTCGTTGGAGCGGATGTAGAGGGTCAGGGAAATTTCCCTGGTCTCGACATTCGGGTGGAACTGGTACAGCAGATGGCACGGCGGCAGGGCCATTTCATCGAGCTGGGCGCAGTTCCAGCCGTGGAACAGGATACGGCGGCTGCCCGGGTCCTTGATGATGGTGTCGACGCACTGGCGAACCTGGTCGATGGCTTTGTACAGCACCACGTAGGCCTGGCCGTTTTCTTCGCCTTCGGCGATTTTCCGGTAACCCTGGGCCAGCGTCTGCTCGATGGCCGCCGGGTTGCTCAGGGGTATCTGCTTGTAGGCCGGCCATTTGCGCCATTGCACGCCGTAGATCTCGCCCAGGTCGTCGTCGCCCTGGCGGAACGGGTTGGCCAGCCACTGGGCGTTTTCGTTGGCGTTCTGGTCCCAGACCTTGCAGCCCAGGGCGCGGAACTCGGCGGCATTGTTCACACCACGGAGAAAACCGCACATTTCGCCGATGGCCGATTTGAAGGCCATCTTGCGGGTGGTGATGGCCGGGAAGCCGTCCTTCAAGTCATAGCGCAGCATGGCGCCGGGGAAGCTGATGGTGTTCACGCCGGTGCGGTTGGCTTGCTTGGTGCCGTTCTTGATGACGTGGGCCACCAGATCGAGATATTGCTTCATGGGTTACCTGTGTCCTTGAACCCGAGGCCAGCGCCCCGGAGTTCGAATTTTAAACCTTGGCCGCCGCAGCCGGTGCACGACGATAAGCCAGCCAGATCAACGCCAGGCCACCGATGATCATCGGCAGGCACAGCACCTGGCCCATGGTCAGCCAGTTCCAGGCCAGGTAGCCAAGCTGGGCGTCCGGGACGCGGACGAATTCAACGATGAAACGGAAGATGCCATAGAACAGCGCGAACATGCCCGATACCGCCATGGTTGGCCGCGGCTTGCGCGAGAACAGCCAGAGGATCAGGAACAGTGCCACGCCCTCGAGGGCGAACTGGTACAGCTGCGACGGGTGGCGTGGCAATTGCGCCGGGTCGCTGAACGGCGGGAAGATCATCGCCCATGGCACGTCAGTCGGCTTGCCCCACAATTCGGCATTGATGAAGTTGCCGATGCGCCCGGCGCCCAGGCCGATCGGCACCATCGGCGCGACAAAGTCCATCAGCTCGAAAAACGACTTGTTGTTGCGCTTGCCGAACCACAACGCCGCCAGCATCACGCCGATGAACCCGCCGTGGAACGACATGCCGCCTTTCCAGACTTCGAAGATCAGCGTCGGATTGGCCAGGTAGGCGCTCAGGTCGTAGAACAGCACGTAGCCCAGGCGTCCGCCGACGATCACGCCCATGGACAACCAGAACACCAGGTCGGAGAGTTTCTCCTTGTTCCAGGTCGGGTCGAAGCGGTTGAGCCGGCGCGACGCCAGCAGCCAGGCGCCGCCGATGCCGATCAGGTACATCAGGCCGTACCAGTGGATTTTCAGCGGGCCGATGGCCAGGGCCACCGGATCGATCTGCGGGTAAGGCAGCATTGATATTCCTCGTAAACGTCAAAAATGCCCGGGCGACGCTGCCACCTCGGGATTAAGCCAGGATTGCGTCAGAACAGAAAACTCAAGCCCACGCAGAATAGCAAGGCGGCGAACAGCCGCTTGAGCAAGCGTGGCGACAGGCGATGGGCCAGTCGCGCGCCGAAACGGGCGAAGACCATGCTGGTCAAGGCGATGCCCAGCAGCGCCGGTAAATACACAAATCCGAGACTATGGGCCGGCAGCAGCGGATCGTGCCAGCCCAGAATCATGAAACTCAAAGCACTGACCACGGCGATGGGCAGTCCGCAGGCCGATGACGTGGCGACCGCTTGTTGCATCGGCACGCTGCGCCAGGTCAGGAATGGCACGGTCAGCGAACCGCCGCCGATGCCGAAAATCGCCGAGGCCCAGCCGATCACGGTGCCGGCCACGGTCAGCCCGGCCTTGCCCGGTACGGTGCGGCTGGCCTTGGGCTTGACGTCCAGGGCCAGTTGCATGGCAACGATCAGGGCGAACACGCCGATGATCTTTTGCAGGTGCGGGCCGGAAATCGCTTCGGCGGTGATCGCACCGAAACCGGCACCGATCAGGATTCCCACCGTCATCCAGGCGAAAATCGGCCAGCGCACCGCGCCTTTGCGCTGATGCTCGCGCACGGCATTGATCGAGGTGAAGATGATCGATGCCAGGGATGTGCCGACGGCCAGGTGCGTCAACACCTGCGGATCGAAACCCTGCAGGGTGAAACTGAACACCAGCACCGGGACGATGATGATCCCGCCCCCCACGCCGAACAACCCGGCCAGCACCCCCGCGCAGGCGCCGAGCAGCAGATAGAGCACAAATTCCACCAGACTCTCCCCGCCCATCCCCGAAATAAGAGCGGCATGGTAACGGATCCAGGGCCCCAGGCTCCACTGAAGGCGATGGATGCCGGGGCGATGTGTGGGTAGAGTGGGCTGAGAACCCTGGAGATATTGGGGGGACGAACTGCTGTCGTGGCGAGGGAGCTTGCTCCCGCTGGGTGTAGGAGCTGTCGAGTGCAACGAGGCTGCGATCTTTCCCCTGACGCTTGAATCCCAAGCGAAAGGTCAAAAGATCGCAGGCTTCGCCAGCTCCTACAGAGCCCAGCGGGAGCAAGCTCCCTCGCCACAAAGGCTGTGTTCGGCTCTACTCTTTCAATGGATTGGCATTATTAACAGGACGACCTGATGTGCCTGATCGTATTTGCCTGGCGACCCGGCCACGCCCAACCGCTGATCGTGGCGGCCAACCGCGACGAGTTCTACGCCCGGCCGACCTTGCCCCTGGCCCAATGGCCTGACGCGCCCCATGTCCATGCCGGGCGCGATCTCGAAGCCGGTGGCACCTGGCTCGGTATTGGTGCCGAAGGTCGTTTCGCCGCCCTGACCAACATTCGCGACCCGGGCCAGGTGCCGGCCTTCAAGTCGCGCGGTGAACTGGTAGCGCGGTTCCTGACCGGGAATCTGTCGATTGCCGATTACCTCAGCGAGATCGTGCCCCGCGCCAACGAGTATGGTGGCTTCAACCTGCTGCTCGGCGATGGCACCGAGCTGTGGCACCACAACGCCCGCGATACCCAGCCCCAGCGTCTGGCCGAGGGCGTCTATGGTTTGTCGAACGCTGGGCTGAACACGCCATGGCCCAAATTGCTCAAGGCCCGGGCGGCCCTGGGCGAGGTGCTGGACGATCCGCAGCCCCAGGCCTTGTTGGCGCTGCTGAACGACCCACAACCCGCGCCGGTGGCGGAACTGCCAGACACGGGCGTGGGCCTGGCGACCGAGATGCTGCTATCGAGTGTGTTCATTGCCAGCCCGGCCTACGGGACGCGGGCGAGTACGGCGCTGATTGTCCATGCCGATGGGACGCGGCAGATGGTCGAGCGCAGTTTCGGGCCCCATGGGGGGCATTTGGGGGAGGTGGAGGTCAGGGTTTAGTTTTGCTGTGTCATTGCTGGCCTCATCGCGAGCAAGCTCGCTTCCACAGTAGATCGTCAGTGAACACAAATTTTGTGAACAACCGAGACCCTGTGGGAGCGAGCTTGCTCGCGATAGGGGCGCAGCAGGATCAGAGCGTCTTGTTCGAAGCCGGATTGATCATCCGCGCCAACCCAAGGTTCTTCAGCGCCAGTTGCAGGGAGCTGTGGATCACTTGCGGGTTGTCGATGGTCATCACTTCCGCCAGCAATTCCTGGGCCTTGCTGAGGTTGATCTGGCGCAGCATCCACTTCACTTTCGGCAGGTTGGTGGCGTTCATCGACAGGCTGTCGAACCCCATCGCCATCAGCAGCACCGCGGCCGCCGGGTCGCCGGCCATCTCACCGCAGATGCTCACCGGCTTGCCTTCGGCATGGGCGTCACGCACCACGTTCTGCAGGGCTTGCAGCACCGCCGGGTGCAGGTAGTCGTACAGGTCGGCAACCCGTGGGTTGTTACGGTCCACGGCCAGCAGGTACTGGGTCAGGTCGTTGGAGCCCACTGACAGGAAGTCCACCTGCCGCGCCAGTTCCTTGGTCTGGTACACCGCCGCCGGGATCTCGATCATCACCCCCACCGGCGGCATCGGCACGTCGGTGCCTTCGTCGCGCACTTCGCCCCAGGCCCGGTGGATCAGGTGCAGGGCTTCTTCCAGTTCATGGGTGCCGGAGATCATCGGCAACAGGATGCGCAGGTTGTTCAGGCCCTCGCTGGCCTTGAGCATGGCGCGGGCCTGGACCAGGAAGATTTCCGGGTGGTCGAGCGTCACGCGGATGCCGCGCCAGCCGAGGAACGGGTTGTCTTCCTTGATCGGGAAGTAGGACAGGGACTTGTCGCCGCCGATGTCCAGGCTGCGCATGGTCACCGGTTGCGGGTGGAACGCGGCCAGTTGTTCGCGGTAGATCGCCAACTGTTCCTTTTCGCTGGGGAAGCGCTGGTTGATCATGAACGGCACTTCGGTGCGGTACAGGCCCACACCCTCGGCCCCACGCTTCTGCGCCCGGGCCACGTCGGCCAGCAGGCCGGTGTTGACCCACAAGGGCATGCGGTGGCCGTCGAGGGTCACGCACGGCAGGTCCCGCAGCGCGTCCAGTCCCAGGGACAGTTGCTTTTCTTCCTCCACCACGTCGGCAAACTGCTTGCGCAGCACGTCGCTGGGGTTGGTGTAGACCTCGCCGTGGTAGCCATCGACGATCATCTGGATGCCGTCGACCTTGGAATACGGCAGGTCCACCAGGCCCATCACCGTCGGGATGCCCATGGCCCGGGCCAGGATCGCCACGTGGGAGTTGCCCGAGCCCAATACCGAGACCAGCCCCGCCAGCTTGCCTTCGGGCACTTCGCCGAGCATGGCCGGGGTCAGCTCTTCGCTGACCAGGATGGTGTTGTCGGGGTAGACCAGGGTCTGCTGGCGTTCCTGCTGCAAGTAGGCCAGCAACCGGCGGCCAAGGTCCTTGACGTCCGAGGCGCGCTCGCGCAGGTAGGCGTCGTCCATCAGTTCGAAGCGGTTGACGTGGTCGGTCACCACCTGGCGCAGCGCGCCCTGGGCCCACTGGCCGGTCTTGATGACGGTGGTCACTTCGCTGCCCAGGGAGGCATCGTCGAGCATCATCAGGTAAACGTCGAACAGCGCGCGTTCTTCCGGGCGCAACTGCGTCGCCAGCTTGGCCGACAGGGCACGCATGTCGGCCCGCACGCCTTCGATGGCGGTCTTGAACAGGCCCAGCTCGGCGTTGATGTCGGTGATGGTCTTGTCCGGCACCACGTCGAGGTCGGCAGGCGGCAACATGACCACGGCCGTGCCCACCGCCGCGCCCGGCGAACCCGGCACGCCGACGAACTTGGCTTCCTGGATGCCCTTGCCCTGGCGACCCAGGCCGCTGATCGAGCCGGTGGCCTCGGCGTGGGCGATAACGCCGGCCAGTTGCGCGCTCATGGTCACGAGGAAGGCTTCTTCACCTTCGTCGAACTGGCGGCGCTCTTTTTGCTGGATGACCAACACGCCGACGACGCGGCGGTGGTGGATGATCGGTGCGCCGAGGAACGAGGCATAACGCTCTTCGCCCGTTTCGGCAAAGTAGCGGTAGCGCGGGTGATCCGCGGCGTTTTCGAGGTTCAGGGGTTCTTCGCGCGTGCCGACCAGGCCGACCAGGCCTTCATTGGGGGCCATGCTGACCTTGCCAATGGAGCGCTTGTTCAAGCCCTCGGTGGCCATCAGCACGAAACGGTTGGTCTCGGGGTCCAGCAGGTAGACCGAGCAGACCTGGCTGCCCATGGCCTCTTTGACGCGCAATACAATAATCCCCAACGCCGCCTTGAGATCCTTGGCGGAGTTAACTTCCTGGACGATCTTGCGCAGCGTATTGAGCATGGCTCGGGGTCGAACTCCGTCGTCAGTCGCGCGTCAGCAGGCGCGGGGCAAGCTCTTTGAGAGCGCGTCGATACACTTCGCGCTTGAATGTCACCACCTGGCCCAACGGATACCAATAGCTGACCCAGCGCCAGCCATCGAACTCCGGTTTACCGGTCAAATCCATCCGCACCCGCTGCTCGTTGGAGATCAGGCGCAGGAGAAACCATTTCTGCTTCTGGCCGATGCACAGCGGTTGGCTGTGCGTGCGGACCAGGCGTTGCGGCAAACGATAGCGCAACCAGCCTCGGGTGCAGGCGAGTATTTCGACATCTTCTCGCTCAAGCCCCACTTCTTCGTTCAACTCGCGGTACAAGGCCTCTTCCGGCGTCTCCTGGGGGTTGATCCCACCCTGGGGAAACTGCCAGGCGTCTTGATTGATACGGCGAGCCCATAGCACCTGCCCAGCATCATTCGTAAGAATGATCCCCACATTGGGACGGAAACCATCGGGATCGATCACGGCAACAACCTCGCAAACGCATGTCGCCGCATTGTTCCACAAAGGTTGTGAAAGCAGCAACGAGCGCCCCTAGCTTATGTGCACTCTTGTGAAAAGTCCGTATTCTGGACGCCTTTCTTCAGATTTTTCAGCGAGTAACTGCAATGCGGCTGGCTTTATTCGACTTGGATAACACATTGCTGGGCGGCGACAGCGACCACGCGTGGGGCGATTACCTGTGTGAGCGCGGTTTTCTGGACGCTGTCACGTACAAGGCACGCAACGACGCGTTCTACCAGGATTACCTGGCCGGCAAGCTCGACAACGCCGAGTACCTGAATTTTTGCCTGGAAATCCTCGGGCGTACCGAAATGCACGTGCTGGCCCAGTGGCACCAGGACTACATGCGCGACTGCATCGAGCCGATCGTATTGCCCCAGGCCATCGAACTGCTGGAAAAGCACCGTGACGCTGGCGACAAGCTGGTGATCATTACCGCCACCAACCGCTTCGTCACCGCGCCGATTGCCGAGCGCCTGGGCGTCGAAACCCTGATCGCCACCGAATGCGAGATGGTCGACGGGCGCTACAGCGGCCGCAGCACCGACATCCCGTGTTTTCGCGAGGGCAAGGTGACGCGCCTCAACCGTTGGCTGGAAGAAACGGGGCATTCCCTCGACGGCAGCTATTTCTATAGCGATTCGATGAATGACTTGCCGTTGCTGGAGGTGGTGACGCACCCGGTGGCGGTGGATCCGGATCCGAACCTTCGGGCCGAGGCCGAGAGGCGGGGTTGGCCGGTGATTTCGTTGCGCGGCTGAAAATGGCTATCGCGAGCAAGCTCGCTCCCACAGGGGATTTGCGTCGATCACGCAACCTCTTGTGGGAGCGAGCCTGCTCGCGAAAGGGGCGACACGGTCCAACGCCTTAGACCGGCTTGGCCCCCATCAACCCCGCAATGGCGATAAAGCAGACGACGCTGAACAGCGCCAGGGCCAAGGTGAATTTGCCACTGCCCGCCGTCGGCAGCTTGCGCAGTCTGTTCAACCGTACCAATAGCCAGAACCCGGCCAGCGCCGCCAAGGTGTAGAGCACGCTGGAAGCCAGCAGCCAGGTCTGGCCCAGTGGCCAGCCGACTTGATGAACCATCCACCAGCCGGTGAAGGGCAGGCTCGCCAGTGCCAGGATCATCACCAGCCAGACGAACAGTCGCGGCCGTTGCAGCGTGCGCGCGGCCGCCGTGGCGTCGCCGTTGCGTCGCGTGCGCCAGACCCAGACGGCCAGCCCCAGGGCACCTGCCAACAGCAACACCGTGGCGACGACGTGAGCGATTTTCAGCGCGGTTAACGTTTCCATCGTTCGATTTCCTTATGACGTGCTCAACAGCTTAGACCCCCGTGGCGAGGGAGCTTGCTCCCGCTGGGTCGCGAAGCGGCCCCAAAAAGCGCTGAGCGCTTCGCACTCAAGCGGGAGCAAGCTCCCTCGCCACAGGTCCACCCAGTCCAAACAGTCGCAATTATGGGATTCACCCCAGGAATAGCTGGTACGCCGGGTTGTCACTTTCATCCCAGTACGGATAGCCGATTTCTTCCAGGGCGGCGGGGACCAGGTGGCGTTCATCGTGAGGCACTTGCAGCCCCGCGACCACGCGGCCATCCGCCGCGCCATGATTGCGGTAGTGGAACATCGAGATATTCCAGCGCCCACCCAGCTTGTTGAGAAAGTTGAACAGCGCGCCCGGGCGCTCCGGGAATTCGAAGCGCAGCACCACTTCATCGATGACATGGGCCGCATGCCCGCCGACCATGTGGCGGATGTGCAACTTGGCCAGCTCATTGTCGGTCAGGTCCAGCACCGGGAAGCCTTGTTCGGTCAGGCTGGCGATCAGCGCGCTGCGCGGGTCGTTTTCCGGGTGGGTCTGCACGCCGACGAAAATGTGCGCTTCACTGCCGGTGTTGTAGCGATAGTTGAATTCGGTGATCTGGCGCTTGCCGACGGCTTCGCAGAACGCCTTGAAGCTGCCCGGCTTCTCGGGGATGGTCACGGCGATGATCGCTTCGCGGCCTTCGCCCAGCTCGGCGCGCTCGGCGACGTGGCGCAAGCGGTCGAAGTTGACGTTGGCACCGGAGTCGATGGCCACCAGGGTCTGGCCGCTGATGCCCCGTGACTCGACGTATTTCTTGATCCCGGCCACTCCCAGGGCGCCGGCAGGTTCGGTGATCGAGCGGGTATCGTCGTAGATGTCCTTGATGGCGGCGCAGATCTCGTCGGTACTGACGGTGATCACTTCGTCCACGTGGTGCTTGCAGATATCAAAGGTGTGCTGTCCGATCTGCGCCACGGCAACGCCATCGGCGAACAGCCCCACGGTCGGCAGCACCACGCGCTCGCCCGCGGCCATGGCCGCTTGCAGGCAATTGGAGTCGTCCGGTTCGACGCCGATGATCTTGATGTCCGGGCGCAGGTATTTCACGTAGGCCGCGATCCCGGCAATCAGCCCGCCACCGCCCACCGGGACGAAAATCGCGTCCAGGCGCCCAGGGTGCTGGCGCAGGATCTCCATCGCCACCGTGCCCTGCCCGGCAATGGTGTGGGGGTCGTCATACGGGTGAATGTAGACGTAGCCCTTTTCGTCCACCAGTTTCAGCGAGTAGGCCAGGGCTTCGGGGAACGAATCGCCGTGCAGCACTACTTTGCCGCCACGGGAGCGCACGCCTTCGACCTTGATTTCCGGCGTGGTCTTGGGCATCACGATGGTGGCCTTGACCCCCAGCACCTTGGCCGCCAGGGCCAGGCCCTGGGCGTGGTTGCCCGCCGAAGCCGTGACCACGCCGCGAGCGCGTTCTTCGTCGCTGAGCTGGGTCAGCTTGTTGTAGGCGCCGCGAATCTTGAACGAGAACACCGGCTGCAAGTCTTCACGCTTGAGCAAAATGCTGTTGCCCAGCCGCTCGGAGAGCTGGCGAGCGGTCTGCAGCGGGGTTTCTACGGCAACGTCGTAAACGCGCGAGGTGAGGATCTTTTTGACGTACTGTTCAAGCATCGGAAAGCATCACTGAGCGGGTTGGGCAGGGCCAAGGAGTCTAACCCGGCTTTTGGCCGGGCGACCACACGAATTAAGGGGTTTGAAGGCAGCGAGCCCGCGCTGGCGAGGGTGCCTACTCCCGTTGGGCCGCGCAGCGGCCCCAGAAAAAGCGATGAGCGCTTCGCACTCAAGCGGGAGCAAGCTCCCTCGCCACGGTTTCTACGCCTATAATGCCGGCCTTTCGTTCCCTCTCGGCACCTTCGGAGCCCGCATGACCCAGGATCAACTCAAACAGGCCGTGGCCCAGGCCGCCGTCGACCTCATCCTCCCGAAACTGGATGACAAGAGCGTCGTCGGGGTCGGCACCGGCTCCACGGCCAATTGCTTCATCGATGCGCTGGCGCAACACAAGGGCGCGTTCGACGGCGCGGTCGCCAGCTCCGAAGCGACTGCCGCACGCCTCAAGGGCCACGGGATCCCGGTGTACGAGCTCAACACCGTCAGCGACCTGGAGTTCTACATCGACGGCGCCGACGAAAGCGACGCGCACCTGAACCTGATCAAGGGCGGCGGCGCGGCTTTGACCCGCGAGAAGATCGTCGCGGCGGTGGCCAAGACCTTCATCTGCATCGCCGACGCCAGCAAGCTGGTGCCGGTGCTGGGCGCATTCCCATTGCCGGTGGAAGTCATTCCCATGGCCCGCAGCCACGTGGCCCGGCAACTGGTGAAGCTGGGCGGCGACCCGGTGTACCGCGAAGGCGTGCTGACCGATAACGGCAATATCATCCTGGACGTGCACAACCTGCAGATCACCAATCCGGTGGAACTGGAAAGCCAGATCAACGCCATCGTTGGCGTGGTCACCAATGGTTTGTTCGCGGCGCGTCCGGCGGATGTGCTGTTGCTGGGAACCGCTGAAGGGGTGAAGACCCTGCGGGCTGAGTAAGTTGGCGAAATAGCTCTTTTGAGTGAAGCAGTCCCTGTGGGAGCGAGCTTGCTCGCGATAGCGGTCTATCCGACACATTGATGTTGGCTGACACACCGCCATCGCGAGCAAGCTCGCTCCCACATTAGGTTTTGTGGTGCATCAAGGCTGCGGCTTCTTGAACACATAGAACAGGTTCGGCTCGCTCACCAGGTACAGGTTGCCATCGTCGTCCATGGCCAGGCCTTCGGCCTGGGGCACGGTTTTTTGCAGGCCCTGGCCACCCTTGCTCAACGACAGCGTGCTCAATGGCCGGCCGTCGATATCCAATTCGATAATCAGCCGCGATTCATCGGACAGCGCCAGCAAGTGGCCGCTGCGTTCATCGTATTGCAGGCTTGAAAGGTCGCGCACGAACAGCCCGGCATCGCGCTTGGGGTTGTTGATCACATGGACCGCGTAGGACTTTTCTGGATTGTGGTGGGGAAACCCATGCACTTCATAAATCAGCATCGGGTCGCGTTCCTTGGCCACGAACAGGCGTTTGCCCACTGAGTCGTAGGCCAGCCCTTCGAACCCCTTGTTGCCGCTCATGTGCACGCCGAGGGTCATTTGCTCGGCGTCGGCGGCGTCGAGGAACTGGGTGTCGTCCTCCAGGTGAATCTTGATCAGGCGCTGCTGGCGCTCGTCGGTGATGACGTAAGTGTCTTCGCTGATGAATTCCACCGCCTCCGGGTCGCCGAAGCCGATCAGGGCGATGCGCCGCAGGATCTTGCCATCGAGGGACAACTCGATCAGCTCGGAATTCTGGTTGGTCACGGTGAACAGGCTCTTGCGGACCGGATCGAATGTCAGCGCGGAAACGTCATCGTCCAGGCCGTCGATCACCTGCGCCTCCACCGTGACTCGGTATTGGTCCAGGGCGATGGTCTCTTCGCTGGTGGGTTTCCAATAGGTGTTGAGGTTGAACCAGGCGCGCTCGAACAGGCGCAGGTGTTGACCGGCGGCGATCAGGAGGATCAGCGCCAGCGTCAGCAATATCAGGATCAAGGGTTTGGGACGGGCGAGTCGACGCATGTTGGGGTGGGCTCGGATGAGAACAGGTGAGTGGAAATACCACGGCTGCCTGAACTGAAACTTAATGGCGGTGTGCCACACCCTACAACGAAAGGGAACTTACCTTACAGAGTTAGTCCTGTCAGCGCTGTTTTTCGAGACGATAGAACAGATTCGGCTCGCTGACTATGTACAGGTTTCCGGCGTCGTCGATGGTGACGCCTTCGGCGCGAGGGATCGTGTCTTTCAGGCCGTTGAAGCCACCCAGCAAGGTCATGAAGCTGACTTGCTCGCCTTTTTCGTCCAGTTCCAGCAGCAGGTGGGAGTCGGCCGAAAGCACCAGCGTATGGCCGGTACGCGGGTCGATCGCCAATGCCGAGAGGTTGCGCAGGTCCAGTTCATTGCTGACATGGATCTGCTTGTCGCCCTTGAGCAGTTGGCTGCCATCGCTTTTCCAGGTGAACAGTGCCGGCGGGCGTTCTTCGCCGAGCAACAGTTGCTGGTTGCGTGGGTCCCAGGCGATCGCTTCGAACCCTTTGTTCTGGTTCTGCGAGGCGCCCAGATCATAGTGAGGAAAGTCAGTGCTGTTCAGTTCGCGAGTGTTGGCATCCACCTGGACGATCGACAGCATGTGATTGCGCTCGTCGGTAATCGCCAACAGGCCATTGGTCATGTAGGTCACGCCTTCAGGGTTGTTCCAGCCCACCAAAGGCATCTTGCGCAGCACGTCGCCCTGCAGGGTCAGTTCCACCAGGAACGGGTTCTTGCCCATGACCGCGAACAGGGTCTTGGTTTGTGGGTTGTAGGCCACATCGGACGCCTCGTCCTTCTCCATGCCTGGTAGCGGCTTGGCGTCGATCACGGCGTGGTAGTCCGGCAACCAGATGCTTTCCTGGCGCTGGGCCGGGCTCTGGAAGTGTTCCGATAGCCAAAGCAGGCCGCGGTCGTCCCAGTGCATCGCAAACGCCAGGCCATAGGCTGCGGCCACCGCCAGCAGCGACCAGGCATACCAGGGCAGGGCGAAGCGCGAGCGGCGGGCAGGTTTGGCGGCAGGCAGTGCTTGGGTTTTGGCCATCGGGGAATGCGTTCCAGAAAATTCGGCTAGGGGAGTGGCTGGCTCAGATGCCGCATTCCCCGGAATTATCCGGATGGCATGTGAAAAAAACGGTAAATGATCGCAGATGCGTCATGTATATCCCGTGGGAGCGAGCTTGCTCGCGATGAGGCCATCACCTTCAACATGGGTGTTGGCTGGCACACCGCTATCGCGAGCAAGCTCGCTCCCACAAGGGGGCAAGGGTTGGCCGTTAGCGAACGCTGCTTTCGAAGCGGCTCGCCCCTGGCAGTTCCAGGATCAGCTCATCGCCCGCATTCAGCGGCCCGACGCCCGCCGGGGTGCCGGTGAGGATCACGTCGCCGGCCTGCAGCGAGAAGCAACCGGCCATGTATTGGATCATCGGCACGATGGGGTTGAGCATCAGGCTGCTGTTGCCGTCCTGGCGCACTTCACCGTTGATGGTCAGGCGCACGGGAATGTCAGTCAGGTCGGCAAACGTAGCGTTCGAAACAAAGGGGGCAATCACCGCCGCACCGTCAAAGGACTTGGCAACCTCCCAAGGCAGGCCCTTGGCCTTGAGCTCGGCCTGTTTGTCCCGCAGGGTCAGGTCCAGGGCCGGGGCGAAGCCGGAGATCGCGTCCAGTACTTCTTCAGCGCTGGGTTTGGTGGACAGCGGCTTGCCGATCAGTACGGCGATTTCCGCCTCGTAGTGCACCGAACCACGGTCGGCGGGAATGCTGAAGCCGCCTTCCAGTGGCACCACACAACTGCCCGGCTTGATGAACAGCAAGGGTTCGGTGGGCACCGGGTTGTCCAGTTCCTTTGCATGTTCGGCGTAGTTACGGCCAATGCACACCACTTTCCCCACCGGGAAATGAATACGTGTACCGTCGACATACTGGTGCTGATAGCTCATTACCGACTCCTGCTTCTTGGGTTCATCAGGTGTTTTAGGTATCAAATCGCGAAAATCTTGCCCGGATTCATGATGCCGTTCGGGTCGAAGACAGCCTTCACGGCTTTCATGTATTCGATTTCTACCGGCGAACGACTATAGGTCAGGTAGTCGCGCTTGGTCATGCCCACGCCGTGTTCGGCGGAAATCGAGCCGTTGTACTTCTCGACGGTTTCAAAGACCCATTTGTTCACGGTCGCGCATTTGGCGAAGAACTCATCCTTGCTGAGGTCTTCCGGCTTGAGGATGTTCAAGTGCAGGTTGCCGTCGCCGATGTGGCCGAACCAGACGATTTCGAAATCCGGGTAGTGTTCGCCGACGATCGCGTCGATTTCCCGCAAGAAAGCTGGGACTTTCGAAACAGTCACCGAAATATCGTTCTTGTACGGCGTCCAGTGGGAAATGGTTTCGGAGATGTACTCGCGCAGCTTCCACAGGTTCTGCAGTTGGGTTTCGCTCTGGCTCATCACGCCGTCCAGCACCCAGCCCTGCTCCACACAGTGCTCGAAGGTTTCCAGGGCGTGGTTGGCGACTTCTTCGGTGGTGGCTTCGAATTCCAGCAAGGCGTAGAACGGGCAGTCGGTTTCGAACGGTGCCGGAACGTCGCCACGACCGAGGACCTTGGCCAGGGCCTTGTCGGAGAAGAATTCGAAGGCGGTCAGGTCCAGCTTGCCTTGGAAAGCGTGTAGCACCGGCATGATCGAGTCGAAGTCCGGGGTGCCGAGCACCATGGCGGTGAGGTTTTTCGGCGCGCGGTCCAGGCGCATGGTGGCCTCGACCACGAAGCCTAGGGTGCCTTCGGCGCCGATGAACAGCTGTCGCAAGTCGTAGCCGGTGGCGTTCTTGATCAGGTCCTTGTTCAGCTCCAGCAGGTCGCCCTTGCCGGTGACGACCTTCATGCCCGCCACCCAGTTGCGAGTCATGCCGTAGCGAATGACCTTGATACCGCCGGCATTGGTGCCGATATTGCCGCCAATCTGGCTGGAACCTGCCGAGGCGAAGTCCACCGGGTAGTACAGGCCATGTTCCTCAGCCTGGTTCTGTAGCTGTTCGGTGACCACGCCCGGCTGGCACACGGCAGTACGGTCGGTCAGGTTCACGTCGAGAATCTGGTTCATGTAGTCGAATGACACCACGACTTCGCCGTTGGCAGCCACGGCCGCGGCGGACAGCCCGGTGCGCCCGCCCGATGGCACCAGCGCGATTTTGTGCGCATTGGCCCAGCGCACGATGGCCTGGACCTGTTCGGTGGTCTTGGGAAAGACAATGGCCGAAGGCGCCGGGGCGAAATGCTTGGTCCAATCCTTGCCGTAAGCGTTCAGGGAGTCGGCATCGGTCAAGACCTTGCCAGGCTCAACCAGGGTCTTCAGCTCATCTATCACGGCAGGATGGGTCATCGATAGAACTCTCGAACAATTCATGGTCATCCTGAGAACGCTTCACGTCGCAGGAATGAGTGTTTAGCGGGGTGCGTATGCTAGCATACCGACCCCGCAGCGTAGTGCCCAACGGCTGTTCTGCGGCGACGGCTGTCACGCCGGTCGGGCCAGCATGCGCTGTCCGATTCCCTGCCATTTTTCTCCGGGACACAGGTTTACGCAGATGAGCAAGACTTCTCTCGATAAGAGCAAGATCAAGTTCCTTCTTCTCGAAGGCGTCCACCAATCGGCTGTCGACGTCCTCAAGTCGGCGGGCTACACCAGCATCGAGTACATCACCAGTTCTCTGCCGGAAGCCCAGCTCAAGGAAAAGATCGCCGATGCTCACTTCATCGGCATTCGCTCCCGTACTCAACTGACCGAAGAGATCTTCGACCACGCCAAGAAACTGGTGGCGGTCGGCTGCTTCTGCATCGGCACCAACCAGGTTGACCTCAACGCGGCTCGCGAGCGCGGTATCGCGGTGTTCAACGCGCCGTACTCCAACACCCGTTCCGTCGCCGAGCTGGTGCTGGCCGAAGCGATCCTGCTGCTGCGCGGCATCCCTGAGAAGAACGCTTCCTGCCACCGTGGTGGCTGGATCAAGAGCGCGGCCAACTCCTTCGAAATCCGCGGCAAGAAGCTGGGTATCGTCGGCTACGGCTCGATCGGCACGCAGTTGTCGGTATTGGCTGAAGGCCTGGGCATGCAAGTGTTCTTCTACGACACCGTGACCAAGCTGCCCCTGGGCAACGCCACCCAGGTCAACGACTTGCACGAGCTGCTGGGCATGTCCGACATCGTGACCCTGCACGTACCGGAAACCGCCGCCACCCAGTGGATGATCGGCGAGAAGGAAATCCGTGCCATCAAGAAGGGCGGGATCCTGATCAACGCCGCGCGTGGCACCGTGGTCAAGCTCGACGCCCTGGCCGAAGCGATCAAGGACAAGCACCTGATCGGCGCCGCCATCGACGTGTTCCCGGTGGAGCCACGCTCCAACGACGACATCTTCGAAAGCCCGCTGCGTGGCCTGGACAACGTGATCCTGACCCCGCACATCGGCGGTTCCACCGCTGAAGCCCAAGCCAACATCGGCCTGGAAGTGGCGGAGAAACTGGTCAAGTACAGCGACAACGGTACGTCGGTATCGTCGGTGAACTTCCCGGAAGTGGCCCTGCCGGCACACCCTGGCAAGCATCGCCTGCTGCACATCCACGAGAACATCCCGGGTGTGATGAGCGAGATCAACAAGGTCTTCGCCGAAAACGGCATCAACATTTCCGGTCAGTTCCTGCAGACCAACGAGAAAGTCGGCTACGTCGTGATCGACGTCGACGCCGAATACTCGGACCTGGCGCAAGAGAAGCTGCAGCACATCAATGGCACGATTCGTTGCCGCGTGTTGTTCTAAGCAGGCTGGCTTTGCAGTAAAAAAACGGGAGCCTCGCAAGGGGCTCCCGTTTTTTTGTCGAGCACATAACCTGTGGGAGCGAGCTTGCTCGCGATAGCGTCGGTTCAGTTGGCCGATCTATCCACTGGCACACCGCTATCGCGAGCAAGCTCGCTCCCACCGGGTTGTGTTGTGTCAGCCAGTCAGGCGTTATTTCACGGTGACAGTGATTTTCTCGGACACGATCGACGGGTCGAACGGCATGTGGCCACTGTCGCCGAGGATCAATTGCAACGTGTGCTTGCCCGGGGCCAGTTTGATGGTGGCCTGGGTCTGTGCCTTGCCGAAGTGCATGTGGTTGGCGTCGTTTGGAATCGGCGCGCCTGCCGCAGGCAACGTGTCGACATCGATCAGCAAATGGTGATGGCCAGTGTTCTTGGTCACATCGCCGGCGGGGGCCAGGGCGATGTCCTTGACGCCGAACTTGACCGTGAATTCCTGGGCGACGGTGTCGCCGTCTGCCGGGGAAACGATGAACACTTCAGCACCTTTAGGCGCCGGTGTCGCGGCGCTTGCCAGCATCGAAGCGCCCAATAACAGACCGGCCAACGCGGCACGAGACATAAAGCTTTTCATTTTTTTCTCCAGTTTTTCCATGAAATCCGCCTGGCCATCACAACTTCATGACCAATCGTTGTCGAAGCCTGCAACAACCATAGCAAAGCGAGCCTGAAACGAGCGTCGCTTGTATAAATACAAAGGAGTGACCATGCGCTTTCTGCCTGGCCTGATTTGCCTGCTACCCCTTTTGAGCCCCCTGGCTCATGCCGAACTGATCGATGACATCAATGACCGTGGCGAACTGCGCATTGCCCTTGAGGCCAACACCGCGCCCTTCAACTTCAAGGAAGACGGCAAACTCACCGGTTTCGAAGTGGAACTGGGTGAAATGCTCGCGGCGGAACTCGATGTACGGCCCGATTTCGTGGTCACCGATGCCGGGGATCTGCTGCCCGGTGTGGAGAGTGGCAAGTACGACGTTGCCATCAACCACATAGCAATGACCCCGGAACTGGCCGAACGTTTCGACCTCAGTGCCGCTTACAGCCGTCCGGATGCACAACTGCTGGCGAGCAAGGAGGAGCCGCAGCGTCCGTTGGTCATGGCGCAGTCGTTCCAGCCGGAAGAAGAGAAGAGCGGCCCGCCGCCGAGCCTGGTGATTCCGTTCCAGAAGGGCAACCCGGCGTTCAAGGCCAGCCTGGATAACGCCCTGACGCGTATCAAGGATGACGGGAGGCTGGAGCAGTTGTCGCAGAAATGGTTGAAAAAACAGGAGTGAAGCTTCCAGGCGATGAGGCCAAGCCATCAAGCTTCATTGACTGTTGGACCGCTATCGCGAGCAAGCTCGCTCCCACATGGGAGCTGCGGTGCTCGCAGATCATGAGTTCAGAACTGATCGAGTGTGGGAGCGAGCTTGCTCGCGATGGCGCCCTCAAATCCTAAGCAGGTCTGCGCCAGACACTTGCCAACCAAGGCTGTTGCTCCCGCGGCAGCCCCGCCGGCCGGTAATAATGCTCCAGCTCTACAAAGCCCGCTTGCGTGAGCGATGTGCGCCAGGCCTCGAGGTCGTGATAAGCGCCGAAGCGCTGGCCGTTCCAGCCCTCCTGGTTTTCGCCCCGAGGGTTGGAGCTGAACAGCACGCCGCCGGGCTTGAGCGTGGCGTGCAGTTGCTGGAGTACCCGAGGCAGTTCCTGGACCGGGACATGAAACAGCACCGCGTTGGCGAAAATCCCGTCAAAGCGTTCGGCCGGCAGGTCGAGTTCCAGGAAGTCCTGCTGCCACACCTCACAACCGCTGTCCTGGCGCGCCATGCGGGCAAATTCCGCTGAACCGTCGAGGCCGACCGCGACATGGCCCATGGCTGTGAATGTGCGCAGGTCGCGCCCCGGGCCGCAGCCGAAATCCAGGATGTGCAGCGGTGCCTGGCCCTGGATATGGCGCAGCAAGGCGTCGATGTTCTGGCTGACATCATGGTCGCGGGTGCCTTCGCGGAAGCTTTCTGCCACGGCGTTGTAATGGCTCAGGGTCGTGGCGGTGATGGTGTGCAGGTCGTCGGTGGTGTGTTTCATGATTGGGGGCTTAGGTGGGGAGCGTCAGCCGACTATACCGCAAGATCATCGGTCTACCTGTGGGAGCAAGCTTTGCTCCCACAGGTCAACTGCTTCCTCCAGTCAGCGCTTGTTCAAGCCCCGCGCCAGGCGGTCACCCCCCAATTGGATCACGGCGACCAACGCCACCAGCAACACGATCACCGTGAGCATGATCTGGCTGTCGAAACGCTGGTAGCCATAGCGGTAGGCGATGTCGCCCAAGCCACCGGCACCGATTGCCCCGGCCATGGCCGAGGAGTTGATCATGGTCACCAGCGTGATGGTGAAACCGCCGACGATGCCCGGCAGGGCTTCGGGCAGCAGCACATGCCAGACGATGTGCCAGCGGCGGCAACCCATGGCCTGGGCCGCTTCGATCAGGCCATGGTCGACTTCCCGCAGGCTGACTTCGGCGATACGGGCGAAGAACGGCGTGGCGGCGATGGTCAGCGGTACGACCGCGGCCCACACGCCATAGGTGGTGCCGACGATCAGCCGGGTGAACGGAATCAGCGCCACCATCAGAATCAGGAACGGTATCGAGCGGAACAGGTTCACGAACGCGCCCAGGGCCCGGTTCAAGGCCGGCGCTTCATAGATCCCGCCCTTGCCGCTGGTGACCAGGATCACCGCCAGCGGTATGCCCGCCAGCAACGCGATCAACGACGACACGCCGACCATCAGGAACGTGTCGATGAAACCTTGCAGCAACCGATCAAACCACATAACCCAGCACCTCCACCCGTTGCGCCCAATTGCCCGCCCGTTGACGAAGTTCCTCGGCGCCCCACGACGAACCGCTCACGGCCAGCAGCAATTGCCCCAGCCCGTGGCCCTGAATCCGTTCGATGCCGCCGTGCAGCAAGCGCACTCGCCCACCGAGGGCGCTGAACAAGGCGGCAAGATCCGGTTCCTCGCGATCTATGCCGGTGAATTGCAAGCGCAGCACCGTAGCCGCGTCCGCCGACGCCGGCAGCACCTGCAGGCGACTTTGCAGTTCTTCCGGGATGGCGTGTTGCAACGGCGCCAGCAGGGTCCGGCTGACCTCGTGTTGCGGGTTGCCGAAGACTTCCCAGACCGGTCCCTGCTCGACGATCCGCCCCTGCTCAAGCACCACCACCCGGTCGCAGACTTCGCGAATCACTGCCATTTCATGGGTGATCAAGACGATGGTCAGGCCCAGCCGCTGGTTGATCTCGCGCAGCAGGCCGAGGATCGACTGGGTGGTCTCCGGGTCCAGGGCCGAGGTGGCCTCGTCGCACAGCAGGATCTGCGGGTCATGCACCAGCGCCCGGGCAATCCCGACGCGCTGCTTCTGCCCGCCCGAAAGCTGCGCCGGGTAGGCTTTGTGCTTGCCGTGCAGACCCACCAGCTCCAACAGCTCGCGGACTTTGCGCTGGCGCTGCTCCTTGGGCACGCCGGCGACTCTGAGCGGCAGTTCGACGTTCTGCCACACGGTCTTGGCCGACATCAGGTTGAAGTGCTGGAAGATCATGCCGATGCGCCGACGCAGCTCCACCAGGCGGTCTTCATCGAACTCGCCGATGTCCACCCGGTCGATCAACACCCGGCCACTGGTGGGTTGTTCGAGCCGGTTGATGGTGCGGATCAGCGAAGACTTGCCGGCACCGCTGCGGCCGATGATGCCGAACACTTCGCCGCGCTGGATCGCCAGGTCGATGCCTTGCAGCGCGGCCACCGGGCCCTGGCTGCCGTTGTAGGTCTTGCCCAGGCCGATGAAGCGCACGTGGGCACGGTTCAACTCTGGATGCAGTTCAGTCTGGTCGGCGCTTTGCGGCGCGGGAGCTTCGTCGCGCAGTCGCGCGTTGACGGCGTTCATGTCAGCCTTCCCAACCGGCCTGGTAGAGCTTGCCGTGGGCCTTGTCCAGGGCGGCGCGCACGACTGGCGAGTGCTGGTAGATGTCGACGAACTTGATCAGCCGTGGATCGTTCTGGCTCTTGGGCTGGATCACGAACTGAATCACGTATTCCTTGTGATCGAGGCCGTCGAACAGCAAGGCCGAGCTGGCATCGAAGGTCTTGGCCAGGCGGATGTAGGCCGGATAACCCTGCACCAGGTCGGCGTCTTCATAGGCGCGCACCAGTTGCACCGCTTCGACTTGCAGGATCTTGAGTTTCTTCGGGTTGGCGACGATGTCGTCTTCGGTGGCCTTGTAGCCGACGCCCGGCTTGAGGCTGATCAGCCCGGCCTTGGCCAGCAGTTGCAGGCCGCGACCGCTGTTGATCGGGTCGTTGGCAATGGCGACGCTGGCGCCTTCGGGCAGTTCGTCGAAGCTTTTGTATTTTTTCGAATAGAGACCAACGTTGTTGATGATCCCCGGCGCAAACGGCACCAGGTCGAACCCGGCGGCAGCCTTGGCGTTTTCCAGGAACGGGATGTGCTGGAAGTAATTCACGTCGATGTCACCGGAGGCCAGGCTGACGTTGGGCGCGATCCAGTCGCTGAACTCCACCAGTTCGACCTTCAGGCCTTGCTTGCCGGCCTCTTCGACCGCTGCCTCCAGGGGAATGGCGAACGCGGCGGTGGTGCCGATCTTCAGCGGTGCGTCGGCGGCAAACAGCGCCGAGCTGAACAGGCCGAGGGCCAGGGCCAGTGCTTTGACTGGCAGGGTCAGGAGTTGCGTGGTCATGTCGGTTATTCCAGTCATTGATTAATTGAGCCGTGCGCTTTTTGGCGGTAGGTCGAACCGGTGTGTTGTTCGGGTAGATGGGCCTCTGCGCGGAACAGCTTTTCCCGCAAGGTGCCGTTGTCGTATTCGGTCTTGTACGAGCCGCGTCGCTGCAACTCGGGGATCACCAGGTCGATGAAGTCCACGTAGCTTTGCGGTGTCACGATGCGAGTCAGGTTGAAGCCATCGAGGCCGGTTTCGGCAATCCACGACTCCAGCTCATCGGCCACCTGTTCGGGCGAGCCCACCACCGTGATGTAGCGACCGCCCAAGGCGTGTTGCTGCAACAATTTGCGCCGGGTCCAGTCGTTGTTCTGCAGGGTCTTGGTGGCGGACTGGATGGCGTTGCTCTTGACGTACTGGATCGGCTCGTCCAGTTCGTACTGGGAAAAATCGATCCCCGTCGACGCGGAAAAATGCGCCACCCCGGCTTCGGCACTGGCGTAGCTCAGGTACTCGGCATGCTTGGCCCAGGCGGCCGCCTCGGTCTCGCCGACGATCACGTTCAGGCCCATGAACACCTTGATGTCCCCGGGGTTGCGTCCGGCCTCGATGGCACTGGCGCGGACCTTGTCCACCTGGGCCTTGGTCGCCGGTTTGTTCTGGCCGCTGATGAACACGCACTCGGCGTGCCGCCCGGCGAACAGCAAACCACGCTCGGAACTGCCGGCCTGGAACAGCACCGGGGTGCGTTGGGGCGACGGTTCGCACAGGTGATAGCCCTCGACCTGGTAGAACTCGCCTTGGTGGCGGACCTTGTGCACTTTCTCCGGTTGGGCATAGATCCGCTGCTCGCGGTCGTTGATCACAGCGTCGTTTTCCCAGCTGCCCTCCCACAGTTTGTAGAGCACTTGCAGGTATTCATCGGCCTGGTCGTAGCGGCGGTCATGCTCGACTTGCGCCGTCAGGCCCATGGCTTTGGCGGCGCTGTCCAGGTAGCCGGTGACGATGTTCCAGCCGACCCGGCCGCGACTCAGGTGGTCGAGGGTGCTCATGCGTCGGGCAAACAGGTAGGGCGGTTCGTAGGTCAGGTTGGCGGTGAGGCCGAAGCCCAGGTTTTTCGTCACGGCGGCCATCGCGGAGACCAGCAGCAATGGGTCATTGACCGGCAGTTGGATTGATTCCTTGAGCGTGACATCCACCGACTGTTGGTACACGTCATAGACGCCGACGATGTCGGCGATGAACAACCCGTCGAACAACCCGCGCTCGAGCAATTGCGCCAGGGCGGTCCAGTATTCGAGGGTGTTGAACTGAGTCGAGGTGTCCTGGGGATGAGTCCACAGCCCATGGTTGATGTGCCCGATGCAGTTCATGTTGAACGCGTTGAGCAGGATCTTTTTTTTGCCGGCCGCCATCAGATGGTCCCCCGCAGCGGCGGTTTTTCGTCGTTGAGGTAGAAGTTGCCCACGGCGTGGTATTTCCAGCGCACCGGGTCATGCAGGGTGTGCACCCGGGCGTTGCGCCAGTGACGGTCGAGGCCATGTTCGGCCAGGGTCGCCTGGCTGCCGGCCAGTTCGAACAGCGTGCTGCTGGCGGCCAGGGATGTTTCGGTGCTGATGGCACGGGCTTCGGCCACGGCAATCGAGGCGGCGGCGACCGTGTCGGCCCCGGTGTCGGCCTGGGCCCGGTCGAGGAATTCACCGGCGCGTTCCAACAGGGCTTCGGCGGCATGCAGGCGGATGCTCAGTTGGCCGAAACTCTTGAGGGTGTGCGGGTCTTCGGTGGCGACGTCGCTGGTGGCATCGATCCAGGGACGGGTTTTGCTGCGGACAAAATGCAAGGCGTCTTCATAGGCGGCGCGGGCGATGCCGGTGTCGATGGCAGCGTGAAGAATCTGCGCCAGTGGCCCCACCGGTGTGGGACGTTCGAAAGCACTTTGGAAGGGCACGATGTCGTCGGCGGCGACATACACGTTTTCAAACACCACCGAACCACTGCCTGTGGTGCGCTGGCCGAAACCGCTCCAGTCGTCGATCACCGTCAGGCCTTTGCTGTCACGAGGGACGAACGCCAGTTGTTGCACGCCGTTTTCATCCACCACCGAGGTGGGGATACGCTGGGCATAGATAGCCCCCGTGGCGTAGAACTTGCGGCCATTGATGCGATAACCCTCGCCGTCGCGGCGCAGCTGGGTGGTACGGTCATGGGCAGTCTTGGTGCCAAGTTCGGCCAGTGCGTTACCAAAACGCTGCCCGGCGAGCACTTCGGCGTACAGGCGTTGTTTTTGCGCTTCAGTGCCGTTTACCCGCAGTACCTCCAGGGCGTAGAAATGATTTTGCGGAATCTGCCCCAGCGAGCCGTCGGCCTGGGAAATCAGCGCAATGACTTTGGCCAGGGTGACGTTGGACACCCCGGCGCCGCCATAGGCCTTGGGTACACTGATGCCCCACAGGCCAGAACGAGAGAAGGCCTCCAGTTCCGGGTACGGCAAGCGCCGCTCGCGGTCGCGCAGGGCACTGTCGCGCTTGAAGTCATCGGCCAGGTCACTGGCCACGATCAGGGCTTGTTCATCGCTGGTGATCACCGCGACGTGTTGAGAAAACGTCATGTACTGCTCCAGAGGTCGGGTCGTCAGATCCAGGAATGCCGGGCCGGCAAGGTGCCGTTCAGGTGGTAGGCGCCTACCGCGTGATACTTCCAGCGCACCGGGTCGTGCAGGGTATGGACCCGTGCGTTGCGCCAGTGGCGATCAAGATTGAATTCGGCGAGGGTGGCGCGGCTGCCGGCCAGCTCGAACAGTTTTTCGCTGGCTTGCAGGGCGATCTCGGTGGTGAGTGCCTTGGCTTCGGCCACGGCAATCGAGGCGCGGGCGGACGATTGTGCGGTGATGGGGGCGGCACTGACTTGGTCCAATACTTGTCCGGCCTTGCGCAGCAACGCTTCGGCGGCGTGCAACTCGATTTTCAGCTTGCCGATGTCGGCGATCACGTAGAGGTCATCACTGGCCCGGTCGACCTTGGCGTCGATCCAGGGCCGGGCCTGTTCGCGCACGAAGGCGATGGCATCGTCGATGGCGCCACGAGCAATGCCCGCATCGATGGCGGCCTGGATCAGTTGGGAAATCGCCCCTTGCACACCGGGCGTTTCATTGATGCGCCAGTTCTCCAGGACCAACTCGGCATCCACCCGCACATTGTTCAGCAGCACGGTGCCGCTGGCGGTGGTGCGCTGGCCGAAGCCCGACCAATCGTCGACGATGCGCAGGCCCGGGGTGCCACGCCGCACGAACGCCAGCACTTGCCGGCCCTCGTCATTCAGCGCCTTGACCGCGACCCAGTGGGCGAACAGTGCGCCAGTGGAATAGAACTTCTGGCCATTGATGACGAAGCCGTCACCGTCGGCGGTGATCCGCGCCTTGAGTTCAAGGGTGTTGCGAGTGCCACGTTCGGGCCCGGCATTGCCGATGCGCCAGCCTTCGAGCACGCTCTGCAACAGGGTTTTTTTCTGCCGCTCGGTACCGGTACCGAGAATCAGCTGGAGCACGCCGAACTGGTTCTGGGGGATCTGCCCCAGGGCCGGGTCGGCGGCGGAAATGATTGCGAACACGTCGGCCAGGGTGACGAACGAAACCTGTGGGCCGCCGTAGGCCCGGGGAACGGCGATGCTGCCCAGTCCGCTGCGGGTGAATTGCTCGATTTCCGCCCAAGGCAGCTTGCGTTGCTGGTCACGACGCGCGGCTTGCTGACGGGCGACCTGTGCCAGTTCATGGGCGGCCTTGATCGCCTCGGCATCGTTGCGCAACACCTGCGCGGGCAACAGCAGGGGGGCGATGTCCAGGTCGCTCTGGACCTTTGCTTGCGCCAAATCCGACATTACAGCCACTCCGTGGCTGCGGGCAGTGCCTTGGCATACTGCACTGGGGCGATTGTGTTCCGTTCCATACCCACCTCACATCTCAAGAAACGCCGCGATGAAGACGGCGAGCAAAAATCTAGAATGTCCGGTGGTCCGGTTTATATACCCTAAGCGTGTGTAAATTATTTTTGAACTAACTTTTAGGAATATATATAGGTTAGATTCAATTGGAAGGAGTCCTCTGTGGCGAGGGAGCTTGCTCCCGCTGGGTTGCGCAGCAACCCTTCTTTTACCGGTGGGCGCTGCGCACCCAAGCGGGAGCAAGCTCCCTCGCCACCAAAAGCGCTCTGTATCAAGGCGCTCGATGTCGCGGTTCAGCGGCCATGAGGGCCTCTTTCGAGGGCTTCTTCGGATAGGGATTGGCGCAACCGATCTTCAACGTCCGTGGCGGTGCCCAGTGGGAGTTGTTGCCCACGCGGTCGAGGATGCAGTAGGTCACTTCCAGGCGCAGGTCTTCTCCCGCCTCCAGGATGATCTGCGGCGGGACCCAGATATTGATCGGCTGGCCGACCTCGCTGGCGGTGAGCGCAGGCAGGTCCATGCGCACATCGCCCCAGCGCAGGGTCACGGCATCGCCGACGGCCATGTTCAGGTAGGGTTCGATGGTCAGCGGTACGCCGCGCTTGATCTGGCTCGGGTTCACCCCTTGGCGCCGGATGGTGGTGGGAATGCGCACCGGCGCCAAGCCCTGGTTTTCATCGCCGCTCAGGGCCAACGGTTGGCCGCCGGGACAATCGAGCTTCACCAGCACCTGTTGCTTGGCCGACAGCGCCGGCCCGCGTCCGACCTGCATCACCCGATAATGGATGCGCGAGGTGCCGTTGACGATGAAGCTCTCCGGGATCCGCATCGTGATGTTGCCCAGCACGTCGGCCTGCGACAGCACGCGCGAACCGACGTAGCAGTTGTCCCAGAACAGTTCGATCAGGTCACCGGTGTCCATGCCGGGGTAAGGCGCAATAGCCACCTCCAGGTGAGCGGCGTTGGCGATATTGATGCCAGTAGGGTGGGCATTGGCCAGTGTGGGGGCGGCCAGTTCAGGACTCTTCGACTTACATGTCATGGTGTTCTCCTTGATGCTTGAAAACTAAGTCCGTTTCGGGAAGATCAAAAGGCGATAGATCATCGCGATGTATATGTTATGGGTGTAGCCATAGGGGCTGTCTGTGCTTAGTCACTGCACAAACTAAAATACGGTGCGTCGCCTGTCGGGCACTAGATAAGGGCTCTACAGTTTCAGTGTCAATAGAGCCGGTTGCTTAATAACTCGTTGTGAAAGGCTTCAGAAACGTCCTACGTGTGCATGTTAAGAATGAGCGGCGCGGCAGGCCAATTTCCTAGGCTCGTTGGTTTTTTCGAGAAGGGCTAGAGGCCGCGTCTGACAACTAAGTTTGTGAGGAAGGCGGAGGGAAAATGTTGCGAGAGTTATATATAGGTTACTTCCTATATAAAAACGGAGGCTTTTAGTCGGGTGTAAATTGCAAGTTGTGTCGTTCGGATAAAAGAAAGGCGATGTCGTGTTAGTTGTGCAGCGGCCTCACTTCCATCCCTGGAAGTGATAACACTGATTTACTGGTCGCCGTGTCCGGCAGAGAGGAACTTGCTGAGGAACTGTCGCGTGCGTTCTTCCTTGGGGGCCGCAAACAAGGCCTTGGCTTCGCCTTGTTCGACGATCACGCCTTTGTCGAAAAACACCACACGGTTGGCCACGTCTCGGGCGAAGCCCATTTCGTGGGTCACGATGACCATGGTGCGCTTTTCTTCGGCCAGGCCGCGAATGGTTGCCAGGACCTCGCCTACCAGCTCCGGATCAAGGGCCGAGGTCGGCTCGTCGAACAGGATCACCGCTGGTTCCATCGCCAACGCCCGGGCAATCGCCACGCGCTGTTGCTGGCCGCCGGAAAGGCGCCGTGGGTAGGCGTTTTCCTTGCCGGCCAGCCCGACCTTGGCCAACAGCTTGCGCCCCAGGGCTTCGGCGTCGGCGCGGGGAATTTTCTTCACCACCTGCGGGCCTTCGGTGACATTTTCCAAGGCGGTGCGATGGGGGAACAGGTTGAAGTTCTGGAACACGAAGCCCACCTGCTGGCGCAAACGGCGCACCAGGCCTTGTTGCTGGTTCAGCGGACGACTGCCATCGATCTCGATGTCGCCGACCTTGATCCGGCCACTGGTAGGCTCTTCGAGGAAGTTCAGGCAACGCAGGAACGTCGTCTTGCCCGAGCCGCTGGGGCCGATGATCGCAACCACTTCGCCTTCTTCGATCTTCAGGTCGATGCCGTTGAGCACCACCTGACCCTTGAACTGCTTTGTCAGTTTTTCCACGACAATCATGGGTCAGGACTCCTGGTCATGCCGATTGACCCGGGCTTCCAGGACGTTCTGCAGGTGCGAGAGCACGGTGGCAAGAACCCAATAGATCAGCGCGGCGGCAAGGTACATGGTGAAGATTTCGAAGGTTCGCGCGGTGATCAACTGCGCCTGGCGGAACAGCTCCGGCACCTGGATGGTCGCCGCCAGCGCGGTGTCCTTGACCAGGGAAATGAAGCTGTTGCCCAACGGTGGCAGGGCCGTGCGTGCGGCTTGCGGCAGGATGGCCCGGCGCAGGGTCTGGGCGCGGGTCATGCCGATACTCGCCGCCGCTTCCCACTGGCCGCGCTCGATGGAACTGATGGCGGCCCGCAGGATTTCACACGCATAGGCGGCCATGTTCAGCGAGAAACCGATCAGCGCCGCTGGCAGCGGATCCAGCTCGATGCCCAGTTGCGGCAACCCGTAATAGATCACGAACAACTGCACCAGCAACGGCGTGCCGCGAAAGAACGACACGTAGATGCGGGCAATCCAGCTCACCAGTTTGAAGCGCGACAGGCGCATCAGCGCCAGGCCGAACCCCAGCAGCAAGCCGAAAAACATGCCGCCCAGGCTGAGGATGACCGTGTAATACGCGCCCTTGAGCAGGAAGGGCGCGGAGTCCAGTGCGAGTTGAAGAGCTGCTTCCATTATTGGGTAACGTCAGCGCTGAAGTATTTTTCCGAAAGTTTCTTCAGCGTACCGTCGGCGCGCAGTTTCTCGATGGCCTTGTTCACGGCTGCCAGCAGTTCGGGCTCGCCTTTGCGCAGGGCAATACCGGCTTCCTGGCGGGAGAAGGCTTCGCCGGCGGCGGCAGTGTCCTTGGCTTTCTTGGCATATTCGAGCGCGGCGAGGCGGTCGATCAGGATGGCGTCGATGCGGCCTACGCGCAGATCCTGGAACTTGGTCGGATCATCTTCGTAGGTACGTACATCAGCGCTGGGCACGTTGGCCTTTACCCATTGTTCGTAGTTGGTGCCCAGGCCTACGCCGACTTTCTTGCCGGCCAGGTCGGCGGCGGTCTTGATGGAGTCTTTATTCTTGGTCAGGGTCAGCGCCTGAATCCCGGAAACGGTATAGGGCTCGGAGAAGTCATACTTCTTCTTGCGCTCTTCGGAAATGGTCACTTGGTTGATCACCGCGTCCAGACGCTTGGATTCCAGCGCCGCGAGGATGCCGTCCCATTTGGTTGGCTGCAGCTTGACCTTCACGCCCAGTTCCTTGGCCAGGGCCTCGGAAAATTCCACTTCGAAACCGGCCAGCTTGCCGTCGGCGTCGACGAAGCTGAACGGAGGATAAGTGCCTTCCAGACCGACGTTGATAACGCCCGCATCCTTGATTTTCTGCAGTTGCTCACCGGCAACCGCTTGCCCCAACAGCCCGGCGCTCAATGCCAGGCCCAGCGAACCGACCAACAGGTTGCGACGTAATGCGGAAAAATTCATGACAAGCCCCTGTGTTTTCTTATGAAGAGGTTATTTTGGCTGAGATAAGGCGTAGCCGCGATCCGAAAAGATTGCCACATCCTGCCTTAAAGCAACCTGGGCGTCTCGCGGCAAATGCGCCTGCGGCGAGACTATAAGTTGGCTTTTATAGATTGGAAAATAATATTAAATCAACCATATATGCCTGTTTGGAATGACCCCTGTGGGAGCGAGCTTGCTCGCGATAGCAGTGGATCAGCCGAACTCCAATTAGCTGACACACCCTCATCGCGAGCAAGCTCGCTCCCACATTGAGGGTTTCCACATCTTCAGAAGACTGCGTTATAGGCAAACAACGCCGGTGCGCCGCCGGTGTGCAGGAAGATGATCGGGCCTTCCTCGAAACGGTCGCGGCCAATGCCATCGAGCAGGCCGGCCATGGCCTTGCCGGTGTAGACCGGATCGAGCAACAGACCTTCCAGGCTGGCCAGCAGCTTGACCGCCGCCAGTGTCCCGGCGTTCGGTTCGCCGTAGCGGGGGGCGAAATATTCATCCCACAGGATCACTTTGAACGCTTCCGGAAGGGCGACTTCGAGTAACGCTGCCGTGCGCTCGGCAAGGCCCTGGACCTTCGGAAACTGGTCCTCCTCGCTGCGCGAAACCGTGACGCCAATGACCGGAAGCGCCGGCAGGCTTTCACTCAACGCCAGCGCCAGGCCGCTGTGGGTCCCGGCACTGCCCGAGGCCAGTACCACGGCAGCGAACTCGATTCCGGTGTCCTTGATCTGCTCGGCCAGTTCCAGGCCGGCGCGCACATACCCCAGCGCGCCCAAGGCGTTCGAACCGCCAATCGGCACCAGGTAGGGCTTTTTCCCATTGCTGCGCAGGCGCCCGGCGAGGGCCTGCAATTGCTCGTCGGCGTTGTCCAGGTTTTCCACCAGCTCGACCTTGGCGTCGAACAGCTCCAGCAGCAGCCGGTTGCCGTTGCCCAGGTAATTGCTGTCTTCGGTGCCGATGGGGTTTTCCAGCAAGGCCACGCAACCCAGGCCCAGCTTCGCGGCCAGGGCGGCGGTCTGGCGTACGTGGTTGGACTGGATCGCCCCGGCGGTGATGAGGGTATCGGCGCCTTGGGCGATGGCGTCGGCGGCCAGGTATTCGAGCTTGCGCAGTTTGTTGCCGCCCAAGGCCAGGGGCGTCAGGTCGTCGCGCTTGATATAGATGTCCCGGCCGAGCCAGGTGGAGAGGCGGTCGAGTTTTTCCAACGGTGTCGGATGGCTGAGCAGGTCGAGACGGTTAAAGCGAGACAACTGTTCTTTGATCATGGGTCCGTACTGGTTGTAGGCGATGTCTGGACTATAGGCACGCGGATATTCGTGGGCAACCGGCAATCATTTGTTTGGAAGTAAACCAGCGACGGGCAGGGAGTGACACATGATTTATGAACACCTCAAATCCTGTGGGAGCGAGCTTGCTCGCGATAGCGGTGGTTCAGTTGGCCTCTGTATTGACTGACATACCGCCATCGCGAGCAAGCTCGCTCCCACAGGGGGCTGTGTATATGGCTTAGACACTGAACGAATGCTCACCAGGCAACGTCATACCCTCCCGTAGGCTAGCGTAGGAAGCATGCCGTTGAGCCCTGCGATTAGTCCTTAGCTGCCTATTCATGTTTAACTTGAACGTTCATTCAAGTTAAACCGTCGGTTTGCTGCCCGCTCACAATAAGGAGGCTTGCTTTTGCCGAGTCCGTTTTCGACCCTCGCCGTTTCGTTGCCCGGGGTGCCTCGCCCATGAGTGCTTCGTCCCTGCCACCCAGCGGCCTGGTCCGCATGAACCCGCCGGTGTTTTACTTCGCCGCGACCTTTATCCTGCTGTTCGGCCTGGTGGTGATTGCCATGCCCGCCCAGGCCGGCGCCTGGTTGCTGGCCGCGCAGAACTGGGCGGCCAATACGGTCGGCTGGTACTACATGCTCGCGATGACGCTGTATCTGGTCTTCGTGGTGGTCACCGCCTTGTCCGGCTACGGCAAGATCAAGCTCGGTGCCGACCACGACGAGCCCGAATTCAGCTATCTGTCCTGGGCCGGCATGCTGTTTGCCGCTGGCATCAGCATCACGCTGTTTTTCTTCTGCGTTTCCGAGCCGCTGACCCATATGGTGCAGCCGCCCCAAGGCCAGGCCGGTACCGCCGAGGCGGCGCGCCAAGCCATGCAGATCCTGTTCTTGCACTGGGGCCTGCACGGCTGGGGCGTCTTCGCGTTCGTCGGCATGGCCCTGGCGTATTTCGCCTACCGGCACAATCTGCCGCTGGCCCTGCGTTCGGCGCTGTACCCGCTGATCGGCAAGCGTATCAACGGCCCCATCGGCTACGCCGTGGACGGCTTCGGCATTATCGCGACGGTGTTCGGCCTCGGCGCGGACATGGGTTTTGGTGTGCTGCACCTCAATTCCGGGCTCGACTACCTGTTCGGCATCGCTCACACCCAGTGGATTCAAGTTGGTTTGATCGTGCTGATGATGGGCGCGGCGATCATCGTCGCGGTGGCCGGTGTCGACAAGGGCGTGCGGGTCATGTCCGACATCAACATGCTGCTGGCCTGTGCGTTGTTGCTGTTCGTGTTGTTCGCCGGACCCACCCAGCACTTGCTCAATACCTTGATCCAGAACATCGGCGATTACCTCGGCGCCTTGCCGATGAAAAGTTTCGACCTGTACGCCTACAACAAGCCCAGCGACTGGCTGGGCGGCTGGACGGTGTTCTACTGGGCCTGGTGGATCGCGTGGTCGCCGTTCGTGGGCCTGTTCATCGCGCGGATTTCCCGTGGCCGCACCATCCGCGAATTCGTGTTTGGCGTGCTGCTGATCCCCCTGGGTTTCACCCTGGCGTGGATGTCGATCTTCGGCAACAGCGCCATCGACCAAGTGCTGAACCACGGCATGAGTGCCCTGGGCATGTCCGCCCTGGAAAACCCGTCGATGAGCCTTTACCTGCTGCTGGAAACCTACCCGTGGAGCAAGACCGTCATCGCGGTCACCGTATTCATCAGCTTCGTGTTCTTCGTCACGTCCGCTGACTCGGGCACCGTGGTGCTTTCGACGCTGTCCGCCAAGGGCGGCAATCCCGATGAGGATGGGCCGAAGTGGCTGCGGGTGTTCTGGGGCGCGATGACGGCCCTGGTGACCAGTGCGTTGTTGTTCTCCGGCAGCATCGATGCCTTGAAGTCGGCGGTGGTGCTGACGTCCTTGCCGTTCTCACTGATTTTGCTGTTGATGATGTGGGGCCTGCACAAGGCGTTTTACCTGGAGTCCCAGAAGCAGATCGCGCAACTGCATTCCCTGGCACCGGTGTCGGGATCGCGCCGGGGCACGGGCGGCTGGCGTCAGCGCTTGAGCCAGGCGGTGCATTTCCCGTCCCGTGACGAGGTGTACCGTTTCCTCGACACCACGGTGCGCCCGGCCATTGAAGAGGTGACCGCGGTGTTCGTCGAGAAGGGGCTGACGGTGGTGACCCAGCCCGACCCGGCCAACGACAGCGTCAGCCTGGAGATCGGTCACGGCGAGCAGCATCCGTTCATCTACCAGGTGCAGATGCGCGGCTACTTCACGCCGTCCTTCGCCCGCGGCGGCATGGGCTCGAAGGAGCTCAACAACCGGCGCTACTACCGTGCCGAGGTGCACTTGAGCGAAGGCAGCCAGGATTACGACCTGGTGGGCTACACCAAGGAGCAAATCATCAACGACATCCTCGACCAGTACGAGCGGCACCTGCAGTTCCTGCATTTGGTGCGCTGAGCGAGGCCGTAGGTTTTCCATCTTTACCGGCCTCATCGCGAGCAAGCTCGCTCCCACAGGGGCAAGTGATTCCTTCTTGGAGGGCCGCTGACTCCCTTGTGGGAGCGAGCTTGCTCGCGATAGCGGTTTGCCGGACCCCGCCGGGCGAAGCTTCAGACAAGCCCGCCATTGGCCCGCAGGACCTGCCCATTCACCCAGCCAGCGGCCGGGCTCACCAGGAACGCGATGATGCTGGCAATGTCCTGCGGCTGGCCGAGGCGTTCCAGGGGCGGCATCTTGGCGTAGTGCTGCACCTGTTCTTTGCTCTTGCCGTGCATGAACAGTTCGGTGGCGACCGGGCCGGGAGCCACGGCATTGACCGTGATCTGGCGACCGCGCAGTTCCTTGGCGAATACCTGGGTCAGGGATTCCACCGCCGCCTTGCTGGCGATGTACACCGAGTAGCCGGGCAGGTTCAGCCCTACGGTGCTGCTGGAAAAATTCACGATCCGGCCTCCGTCGTTCAGGCGGGTCGCGGCTTCGCGCAAGGTGTTGAAGGTGCCACGGGTGTTGATGGCGAACGTCTGCTCGAACAGCTCGTCGCTGTGTTGCGCCAGGGGCATGACCTGAAGGATGCCGGCGTTGTTGATCAACACATCGACCTTGCCCAGTTTCGCTTCGGTTTCATCGAACATCCGCCGCACATCCGCAGAAGAGGACACGTCTGCCTTGACCGCTATGGCTTGATGGCCGGCCTGGCGCAGTTGAACCACCAGTTTCGAGGCTTCGGTGGCGCTGTTGGCGTAATTGATGACCACGGCAAAGCCTTCGCTGGCCAATTGCTTGGCAATCTCTGCTCCGATGCCGCGGGAGGCGCCGGTCACGATGGCAACTTTCGAGTTTTGAACAGTCATGTGAGGTTCCTTTGAGGTTGAAGTGTCGTGATTCGTTGAAACCAGATTCACATGTTTACTCTTGGCGATAAATGCCCGAGAGTTGCCTTGACTGTTCAATATTTTCCAACAATCAAGGCACGGGATTCAGATGGATCAGGTCAAGGCGATGAGGGTATTTGTCCGCATATACGAGCGCAGCAGCTTCACCCTGGCCGCTGAAGACTTGAATATGCCCCGGGCCACGCTGACCCATACGCTCAATCAATTCGAAGCCTGGCTGGGCATTCGTTTGCTGGAGCGCAGCACCCGCAAGGTGCGCCCGACCCTCGACGGCGAAGCCTACTACCCACGCTGCGTGCAATTGCTGGCGGAGCTTGAAGAGGCTGAACTGGCATTTCGCGGTGTGGCGCCCAAAGGCAAACTCAGAGTAGACCTGCATGGCACCCAGGCGCGGTACTTTGTGATTCCGGCGTTGCCGCAATTCATGGCCCGCTACCCCGAAATAGAACTGTTCATCAGCGAGGCCGATCGTTTCGTCGACCTGATTGCCGAGGGCGTCGATTGCGTGCTGCGCTCCGGTACGCTGGCGGATTCGTCATTGATCGGCCGGCGTGTCGCCAATCTTCGGCAGATCACCTGTGCCAGCCCCGGTTACCTGCGCCAGTATGGCGAGCCGAAGAGCCTCGATGACTTGAAGCACCATAGGGCGGTGAATTACGTCTCGCGGACCACCGCCAAACTCTATCCGTTCGAGTTCATGGTCGATGGCGAACTCAAGGAGGTGCCGATCGGGGGCTCGTTGTCGGTGTCCGGCGCCGAGATCTACGCCGCCTCGGCCATCGCCGGCATGGGCCTGATCCAATGCCCGCATTACCGAATGGAAGAACCGATCCGGCAGGGAATGATCCAGGAAGTCCTCACCGCCTACCCGCCGCCTTCCATGCCGGTGTCGGTGCTCTATCCCCACAATCGACACATGTCGCCACGGGTTCGCGTATTCGTGGATTGGGTGGCGGAGGTGTTTGCGCAGGCGCGATGACCGAGTGGTGATGGCGGTGCATTTGTTGGAGAGTTGAACTAATATTTTTCTGGGTGTGTATTGTGTGTATTGGGGGCCTTTTTCGCAGCTAGAGTTTTCCGGCAGAGTTGTCGAATAGGGCAAAGGTGATGCGAAGTCGGGAAATGATCAGGAAGATCGAAGAGGACGGTTGGTATCTGGTGGCTGTCAAGGGTAGCCATCATCAGTACAAGCATTCCACCAAGGCTGGAAGGGTGACGATCAAGCACCCTGGCGCCGATCTGCCCAGAGGCACGATCAATAGCATATTGAAACAGGTGGGCCTGAAATGAAGCCCATGACCGATTACGAAATCCCCGATGGGGATGCATTGTTATCAGACCGGTTGCTGCGGTTGCCGGATCTGAAGGAAGGATTCGTCCACATGAAATTTCCGGTCGTTCTGCACAAGGATGCCGATTCCGACTACGGAGTGACGGTCCCGGATGTACCGGGTTGTTTCTCCGCAGGCAGTACTGTGAGCCAGGCATTCGAAAATGTGAAAGAGGCGCTCTCGTTGCACTATGAAGGCTTGATAGCCGACGGCGAACCGCTGCCGCAGATCCATGAAATCGACGATCATCTCGACGATCCGCAATACGCCGGGGGGATATGGGGGGTGGTTGAGTTTGATGTCACGCCCTATTTCGGAAAGTCAGTGCGGTTCAACGCCACGCTGCCCGAGCAATTGCTTGAGCGCATCGACCAAACCGTGCGACGGGACCAGCGTTATAGCTCGCGTTCGGGTTTTCTGGCAGCGGCGGCCTTGCGCGAACTTTCAGCCTGACCGAGGCGTCTGTGAAATGTTAGCTTCTGACACCAGCCGTCCGAACAGAGAGCCTTTTCGATGACCTACACCGCTGCACAAAACCGCTACGAGTCCATTCCCTACCGCCGCGTCGGTCGCAGCGGGCTGGTGCTGCCGGCGTTGTCGCTGGGGTTGTGGCACAACTTCGGCGACAGTACGCCCATCGACACCCAGCGTGCCTTGCTGCGCACGGCGTTCGACCTGGGCATCAACCACTTCGACCTGGCCAACAACTACGGCCCGCCCTACGGCAGCGCCGAGATCAATTTCGGCCGGTTGCTGCGCGAAGATTTCCAGCAGTACCGCGATGAGTTGATCATCTCCAGCAAGGCCGGTTGGGACATGTGGCCGGGGCCTTACGGCCAGGGCGGCGGTTCGCGCAAATATGTGCTGGCCAGCCTCGACCAGAGCCTGCAACGCCTGGGGCTGGACTATGTGGATATCTTCTATTCCCACCGCTTCGATCCCGATACGCCACTGGAAGAAACCGCCAGTGCACTGGCCACTGCGGTGCAGCAGGGCAAGGCGTTGTACATCGGCATTTCCTCGTATTCCGGGGTGAAGACCCGGGAAATGGCGGCGCTGCTCAAGGAATGGAAAGTCCCGCTGCTGATCCACCAGCCGGCCTACAACCTGCTCAACCGCTGGGTGGAAAAAGACCTGCTGGACGCCACCGACGAATTGGGGACCGGTGTGATTGCCTTCACCCCACTGGCCCAAGGGCTGTTGACCGACAAGTACCTCAAGGGCGTTCCGGCCGATGCGCGGGTGAATCGTCCGGGGGGCGGCTCGTTGCAGGCTTCGCACTTGTCGCAGGAGAACCTCGCCCACGTGCGCGCCCTCAATGAGATCGCCCAGCGTCGTGGCCAGAGCCTGGCGCAAATGGCCCTGGCCTGGACCTTGCGCGATCCCCGGGTCACCTCCGCCCTGATCGGCGCCAGCCGGCCGGAGCAGATCATCGAGAACGTCGGAGCCTTGCAGAACCTGAGCTTCAGCGCCGAAGAGCTGGCGCAAATCGACCGGTTTGCCCAGGAAGGCGGGATCAATCTTTGGGAAAAGCCTTCGTCAGCTGAGTAACACAAACACCTGTGGCGAGGGAGCAAGCTCCCTCGCCACAGGTGAGTGGTGCGTTCAGCGAAAAAACGGCACATCCCCCAACACCGTCGCCCGGTGCATCACCCGCCGGGCCGGGCGGTAGTCATCTACGGCGAAATGCTGGGTCACACGGTTATCCCAAAACGCCACGTCGTTGACCTGCCAGCGCCAGCGCAGGGTGAACTCCGGGCGGGTGGCGTGGGCGAACAGCAGTTTCAGGATCGCCTCGCTTTCGGTCTCCGACAGTTCGTTGATACGCGTGGTGAAACCTTCATTGACGAACAGTGAACGACGTCCGCTCACCGGATGGGTGCGGATCACCGGATGGGACAGCGGCGGGTTTTTCCGCCGTGCCTCTTCCCAGCGCGCCAGGTCTTCGGCGGTATTGCCAAAGCGCTCCAAGGGAAAGGATCGGGTGAAATCGTGAGTCGCCGTCAGCCCTTCCAGCAAGCGTTTCAACGGTCTCGACAAGGCTTCATAGGCGGCGATGCCACTGGCCCACAACGTATCGCCACCCACCGCCGGCAACAGCTTGGCGCTGAGCACCGCGCCGAGGGCTGGCGTTGGGAGAAAGGTCACGTCGGTGTGCCACACGGCGTTGTCGCGGACATCGGTGACGGCGGTGTCGAGCACCAATACTTCAGGCTGCTCCGGTACGTTGGGGTAGATCGGATGAATGTGCAGGTCGCCAAAATACCCGGCGAAGCGCGCCTGCTGTGGCGGTTCGATCGGCTGGTCGCGGAAAAACAGCACCTGATGTTCGAGCAGCGCCTGCTCGAGGGTATCGCGGTCGGCCAGGCTCAGCGGCTGGCGGATATCGATTCCTTCGATCTGCGCGCCGAGGGCGGTGCTAAAAGGCGTAATGGTCGGGCGGTTCATCGCTGTGTTCTCGGTCTGGGCGCCGAATGGTCGGCGTGGTCATTGGGTATCAATGGGTCTGGCCGTGCCACGGCACCAGTTTGCGTTGCAGGGCGCGCAGGCCCATTTCCATGGCGAAGGCAATCAGCGCGATCACCAGGATTCCCAACACCACCACATCGGTGACCAGGAACTGCGCCGCTGACTGCACCATGAATCCCAGCCCGCTGGTGGCGGCGATCAGTTCGGCGGCCACCAGTGTCGACCAGCCCACACCCAGACCGATGCGGATGCCGGTGAGAATGTCCGGCAGGGCACTGGGCACGATTACATGGCGAATCAACTGTGCCCGCGTGGCGCCCAACGACTGCGCCGCGCGCAGCTTGGCCCGGTCGACGGTGCGCACGCCGGTGGCGGTGGCAATGGCAATTGGGGCGAAGATCGCCAGGTAGATCAACAGCACCTTCGACAACTCGCCAATGCCGCACCAGATCACGATCAATGGCAGGTACGCCAACGGTGGAATCGGCCGGTAGAACTCGATCAACGGATCGAGCACACCGCGCGCGATGCGGTTGGCGCCGATGGCGATGCCCACCGGCACCGCCGTCAGCACCGCGAACAACAGGCCCAGGCCGATGCGTTCAAGGCTGGCGGCCAAGTGTTGCCAGAGGGTGGCGTCCATGTAGCCGTGGGTCGCCAGCAGCCAGCCTTTTTGCAGCACGGCCGACGGCGGGGGCAGGAACAGCGGTTCGATCAGGCCGCTGGCGGTGACGGCCCACCAGGCTGCCAGCAACGCGATCAGGGTCAAGCCGCTGATCCAACGCGTACTCAGGTGGGGCCTCAAACCGCTGGCCGCGGGCCGGGTCGTCGCGTCACGGACCCCGGCGGGAATTTCGTAGCTGCTCATGCGCGCTCCTGAGGTCGAGTGGCGCTGCGTTGGGAAAACACTTTGGCGAGCACATGCTCGCGGGTTTCGATGAAGCGTGGGTCGGACTTGATCGACCGTGCCGATTCCCCGGCGCCGTAGCGCTGGCCGAAATCCAGGCTCAGGCGTTCGACGATCTGCCCCGGGTTCGGTGCCAGCAGAATCAAGTCCGTGGCGAGGAAGACGGCTTCTTCAATGTCATGGGTGATCAGGAAGACCGGCTTGGCGGTGCGCTGCCAGACCTGCAGCAACAGTTCCTGCATCTGCTCGCGGGTGAAGGCGTCCAGCGCACCGAACGGTTCGTCCATCAACAGCACACGCGGGTTGGCCGCCAACGCCCGGGCCAGGCCGACGCGTTGTTTCTGACCGCCGGAGAGCTGCCAGACGCGGCGTTGCTCGAAACCGGCCAGGTCCACCAGGGCAAGCATTTCCCGGGCGCGAGCCTCGCGTTTTTCCTTGGGGACGCCGGCCAGTTCCAGGCCGAACCCAACGTTTGCCAGTACGTCCTGCCACGGCAGCAGCGCATCGTCCTGAAACACCACGCCGCGTTCGGCGCTCGGGCCCTTGACCGGCGTGCCGTCGAGGGTGATCTGCCCGGCGCTGGGCTCGACGAACCCGGCAATCAGGTTCAACAGCGATGTCTTGCCACTGCCGGACGGACCGAGGGCAACCAGCAACTGCTTCGGCCCCAGGGTCAGGGAAATATCCGCCAGCACCGGTTCCGCCGCGCCGGGGTACTGTGCGCTGATGCGCTCCAGCTGTAGCAAGGCCATCGCATGTCTCCTTTTTTTGATCAGCGAGTGATGTATTTGGCGCTGACGTAAGGCGCGTAGTCCGGCAGCACGGCTTCGACTTTGCCTTGTTCCTTGAGGAACGCCGCGGTATTGGTGATGGCTTGGGTGGTCGGTGCGCCGAGGCTCACGACCTGATCGGCCGCCAGGGGAAAGACGTTGCCTTGCAACAACAACGGGATATCGCTGGCCTTGGCACCGGAGAGCTTCACCAGTTTGTCGACGTTGGACGTATCGGCCAGCCAGGCTTGTGGGTCCTTGCGGTACTGGGCGTAGGCGTCCAGGGTCACTTTGGCGAAGGCGGTGACGATTTCAGGATGCTTCTGGGCGAAGTCCTTGCGCACGATCCAGGCGTCGAACGTCGGTGCGCCGAACTTGGCCAGCTCCGCGGAGGTGATCAGCACCTTGCCGTTTTCCTTGGCCACACCCAGGGCTGGGTCCCAGACGTAGGTGGCGTCGATGTCGCCACGCTTCCAGGCGGCGATGATGGCCGGTGGCGCCAGGTTGAGCACGGTGACTTTCGACGGGTCGATGTTCCAGTGCTTCAACGCGGCGAGCAGGCTGTAGTGACCGGTGGACACGAACGGCACGGCGATCTTCTTGCCGATCAGGTCTTGCGGGGAATTAATGCCGGAGCCGTCACGAACCACCAAGGCCTCGGCGGCGCCGATCTGGGTGGCGATGAGGAAGGTTTCCACCGGGACCTTGCGGGTGATGGCCGCGGTCAACGGGCTGGAACCGAGGTAGCCGATCTGCACATCGCCCGAAGCAATGGCGGTGATGACGTCGGCACCGTTGTCGAACTTGCGCCAGTCGATCTTGGCTTGAGTGGCTTTTTCGTAGGCGCCATCGGCCTGGGCGACTTTGGCCGGGTCGACGGTGGTCTGGTAAGCGACGGTCAGGTCGGCTGCCTGGGCAAAAAGACTCGTTGCTGCCAGGGAGGCGGCCGCGAGAAGGCGAAGGGGGAAACGCAAAGACATGGAAAATCTCCTCAACAGGCCGCCGGACGTTCGGCGTTCGAGGAGACTAAATGATCTAAGAATTCAGAAATAAATAACTTTTTCGAATGAGCTTATTTGCGAAAAAAACATCCGGAAACGACTGAGGCCTCCGTGGCGAGGGAGCTTGCTCCCGCTGGACTGCGCAGCAGGCCCCATTTCACGACTGCTGCGCAGCCGAGCGGGAGCAAGCTCCCTCGCCACAAGAGTATCCCCGCCAAGGCGGGCTGATCAGTTACTGATCGCCAGGATGCTTGCCTGGTAAGAACCCACGAACACATCGAAATCCCCCACCTCGTTCTGTTCCAGCTCAGCTTGCTGGACCAGCGACTCGCGCGCGGTCTCTTCGAATGTCGCTTGTTCCTGGGCAGGCAACGGCTCGGCGCGGAAGAATTCGGCGTGGGCCTTGCTTTGGCGCAGAGAGAATTGGGCGAAGCTTTCCTGGTGTTCGGCCATGGCGGCCAGCACCTGGGCGGAAGGCGTCAGGGACGGATCGCGGACTTTCGCCAATTGCGCGTCCAGTGCCTGGCGATGGGCATCGCCACCCTGGCTCTGGTCGAGCAGCGCGGCCAGCGGAGCGATTTTTTCCAGCAATTCCACGGCCCAGGCCTGCATGTCCACCGCTTGACCCTGGCGCTGCAATTGCAGGCCTGGCTTGCGACCTTCCTTGACCACGGTCAGGAAGTTGCTCGTGGCGTTGCCGCATTCGTTGTTTTCCAGCTGCGGGCTGTCATTGAGGCCGCAATACAGCAGGAACGCATCGAGGAACCGCGCTTCGGTGAGGTCGATGCCCATCGGCAGGAACGGGTTGATGTCCAGGCAGCGCACTTCGACGTACTGGATACCCCGGGCCATCAAGGCCTGGATCGGTCGCTCGCCGGTGTAGGTCACACGCTTGGGACGGATGTTGGAGTAGTACTCGTTTTCGATCTGCAAGATGTTGGTATTGAGCTGCACCCACTCGCCGTTCTGGTGAGTGCCGACTTCGACGTACGGCGCGTAGGGTGTCGCCACCGCTTTGCGCAGGCTGTCGGTGTAGCTCGGCAGGTCGTTGTAGCATGGCGTGAGGCCGGCCTGGGCGTTGCTCTGGTAACCCAGGTCGCTCATGCGCAGGCTGGTGGCGTAGGGCAGGTACAAGGTGTCCGGGTCCAGTTGTTCCAACTGGTGCGGGCGGCCCCGCAGGAAACCGACGTCCAGGGCCGGCGAGGCACCGAACAGGTACATCAGCAACCAGCTGTAGCGGCGGAAATTACGGATCAGCGCGATGTAGGCCGACGACTGGAAGTCACGGTCGCTCAGATCGGCGGCTTCGTTCTGACGGAGCAGGGGCCAGAGCTTTTCCGGCAGGGAAAAGTTGTAGTGGATCCCGGCGATGCATTGCATGGTCTTGCCGTAGCGCAGGGCCAGGCCCTTGCGATAGACGTACTTGAGCTGGCCGATATTCGAGGTGCCGTAGTAGGCGATCGGAATCTCTTCTTCCGCCGGCAGTGGGCACGGCATCGACGGGCTCCACAAGTACTCGTCACCCAGTTTGCTGTAGGCAAACCGGTGGATCTTGTCGAGGCTGCGCAAGGTATCGGCCGGGTTGGCCAGGGCCGGCGTGATGAACTCCAGCAGCGACTCGGAATAGTCGGTAGTGATCTGTTCGTTGGTCAGCGCCGAACCCAGGGCCTTGGGGTGCGGAGTCTGCGCCAGGCGCCCATCGTCCGTGACACGCAGGCATTCACGCTCGATGCCGTGCAGGCACTGTTCGAGCAGGGAGAGGTTGGCGCGCTCGCCGAGCAAGGCCAGGCGGCGGTTTAAAAGGTCGCTCAAGTTGAATTCCTTCACGCGTCAGTCGCCCCAATATGGGGGTGGGCAAGACGGTCTACAAGGGTGAAGTTAAAACTGGCGTTTTCGCCTGGTTTTCGTGCCAAAAGCTAGCCACCGCAACCCCATTGTGGGAGCGAGCTTGCTCGCGATGGCGGTGGATCAGCAACGTTGATCTTGACTGACTCTCCGTTATCGCGAGCAAGCTCGCTCCCACAGGAAAGCCCGACACTGCATTCATGGCGTCGAAATTAACTCAAATCGATGACAGGGAGCTATAGGACAGCGAACGTGCCTTGCGCTTTTGCGACCAGTTTGTCGCCCTGCATCACCTCGGCTTCGACCACCAGCGTGCGCCGGCCCGGGTGGATGACCCGGGCGGTGCACAGCACTTCGCCGTCGGACACGGCGCGAATGTAGTTGATCTTGCATTCGATGGTCGCGCTTTGCTGGTCAAAGCCATGGACACTGGAGCAGGCCAGGCCCATGGCGATGTCCACCAGGCTGAACAGTGCACCGCCGTGCAGCTTGCCGCCGCGGTTGCGCAACGGCGGCTCAAGGCCCAGGGCGACTTGCGCCACCCCGTCCCCCAGGCTCTGCAAGCGGCAGCCGAGCAGCTTGAAAAAAGCGCTTTCCACCAACCCGGCCGGCGTATCCATCAGCGTTTCTTCAACTGCTTGGCGTTGGCGAACAACGAGGCCATGGCGTGGTTCGCCGGGGCTGCGGTGGCGGTTTCCTTGCGCGGCGCGGTGTTCTGCGACTGACGGGGTGTCGAGCCAGGGCGAGCACCACGGGCACCGTCGATTTTCTCGCCCGGTGTGTCGCTCATGCGCATCGACAGGCCGACGCGTTTGCGCGGGATGTCGACTTCCATGACCTTCACTTTCACCACATCGCCAGCCTTCACCGCTTCGCGCGGGTCCTTGATGAACTTCTCGGAGAGTGCCGAGATGTGCACCAGACCGTCCTGGTGCACGCCGATGTCGACGAAGGCACCGAAGTTGGTGACGTTGGTCACCACGCCTTCGAGGATCATGCCCGGCTGCAGGTCCTTGAGGTCCTCGACGCCGTCCTGGAACTCGGCGGTCTTGAACTCGGGGCGCGGGTCGCGGCCCGGTTTTTCCAGTTCCTGGAGGATGTCGGTGACGGTGGGCAGGCCGAAGGTTTCGTCGGTGAATTTCTTCGGGTCCAGGCGCTTGAGGAACGCGGCATCACCGATCAGCGAGCGGATGTCGCGGTCGGTCTGGGCGGCGATGCGCTGCACCAGCGGGTAGGCTTCGGGGTGGACGGCCGACGAATCCAATGGGTTGTCACCGTTCATGACCCGCAGGAAGCCGGCGGCCTGTTCGAAGGTTTTTTCACCCAGGCGTGGGACTTTCTTCAACGCGGCGCGGGTCTTGAACGCGCCATGTTCGTCACGGTGGGTGACGATGTTCTGCGCCAGCGTGGCGTTCAGGCCGGAGATCCGCGCCAGCAGCGCCACCGAAGCGGTGTTCACGTCCACACCCACGGCGTTCACGCAATCTTCCACCACGGCGTCCAGGCCACGGGCCAGTTTCAGTTGGGAAACGTCGTGCTGGTACTGGCCGACACCGATGGATTTGGGGTCGATCTTCACCAGCTCCGCCAGTGGATCCTGCAGGCGACGGGCGATGGACACTGCGCCACGGATCGACACATCCAGGTCGGGGAATTCCTTGGAAGCCAGTTCCGATGCCGAGTAAACCGAAGCGCCGGCCTCGGAGACCATGACCTTGGTCATTTTCATGGCTGGGTATTTCTTGATCAGCTCGGCGGCCAGTTTGTCGGTCTCGCGGCTGGCGGTGCCGTTGCCGATGGCGATCAGGTCCACCGAATGCTTGGCGCACAGGGCGGCGAGCACGGCGAGGGTCTGGTCCCACTTGTTGTGCGGCACGTGCGGGTAGACCGTGGCGTGATCCAGCAGCTTGCCGGTGGAGTCCACCACCGCCACCTTGCAACCGGTGCGCAGGCCCGGGTCCAGGCCCAGCGTGGCGCGGGGGCCGGCCGGTGCGGCCAGCAGCAGGTCGTGCAGGTTGTGGGCGAACACGTTGATCGCCTCGGTCTCGGCGTTGTCGCGCAACTCGCCCAGCAGATCGGTTTCCAGGTGGGTGTAGAGCTTGACCTTCCAGGTCCAGCGCACCACTTCGGCCAGCCATTTGTCGGCGGCGCGGTTCTGGTTCTGGATGCCGAACTGCTGGCCGATCATGCCTTCGCACGGGTGCATGGTGCCCGGCAATTCTTCACCGACCTTCAGGGCGGAGCTGAGGATGCCTTCGTTGCGACCCCGGAAAATCGCCAGTGCGCGGTGGGACGGCATGCTCTTGAGCGGTTCGTCGTGTTCGAAGTAGTCGCGGAACTTCGCGCCTTCCTCTTCCTTGCCCGCGATGACCCGAGCGCTGAGGATTGCTTCCTGTTTGAGGAAGTTGCGCAGTTTTTCCAACAGGTTGGCGTCTTCGGCGAAACGCTCCATGAGGATGTACTTGGCGCCTTCCAGCGCGGCTTTCACGTCCGCCACGCCTTTTTCGGCATCGACGAAGCGCGCAGCTTCGGTTTCCGGGGCCAGGGTCGGGTCGTTGAACAGGCCGTCGGCCAGCTCGCCGAGGCCGGCTTCCAGGGCGATCTGGCCCTTGGTGCGGCGCTTTTGCTTGTAGGGCAGGTACAAGTCTTCGAGACGAGTCTTGGTGTCGGCCAGCTTGATGTCGCGCTCGAGTTGCGGGGTCAGCTTGCCCTGCTCCTGGATGCTGGCCAGGATGCTGATGCGCCGTTCGTCGAGTTCTCGCAGGTAGCGCAGGCGCTCTTCCAGATGCCGCAACTGGGTGTCATCGAGGCTGCCGGTCACTTCTTTCCGGTAACGGGCGATGAAAGGTACCGTGGAACCTTCATCGAGTAGCGCGACGGCCGCTTCGACCTGTTGTGGGCGTACACCGAGTTCCTCGGCGATGCGGCTGTTGATGCTGTCCATAAAACCACCTGACAAATTGTGAAATCAGGCTCGCCACCACAGAAACCGGGCTCGGCGAGACTGGTTGAGCGGCCTGGCATGCGCCGCTGCCTGGGTCAAAAGGCTGCCTGTTGACCCGCGAAATTCAAAAAGTTGCCTTGCCAAGGCTGAAAAAATGGCACGTCGGGATCACGATCCGACATTCCCTGGCACAAAAGGCCGCGCATTATAACCAGCGTTCCGTCCTGAGGGGGGGACATGGTCTGTAGGCTTGATACCTGGATTTGTGGAGATAGAGGAAAAATCTGCTAACAATGCACACGGTGCGTATAACGGCAGCTAGGCCATAATGCGCGCCGAGATCAAAGGAGCTTCCTATGAGCAGCACTGCACAAACTGCTGAAGGCGAAAAAATTCTTATTGTTGACGACGATCCAGGGCTGAGCAGCCTGCTGGAACGCTTTTTCGTCAGCAAGGGCTACCGTGCCCGCACCGTACCGAACACCGAGCAAATGGATCGGTTGCTGGCCCGTGAAGTGTTCAACCTGGTCGTACTCGACCTGATGCTGCCCGGTGAAGACGGCCTGACCGCCTGCCGCCGCCTGCGCGGCGCCAACAACCAGATCCCGATCATCATGCTCACCGCCAAGGGCGACGAGCTGAGCCGTATCAAGGGCCTCGAACTGGGCGCCGACGATTACCTGGCCAAGCCGTTCAACCCCGACGAGTTGATGGCCCGCGTCAAGGCGGTGCTGCGTCGCCAGTCGGCACCGGTGCCTGGCGCGCCGGGCAGCGAAGATGAAAGCGTGACCTTCGGCGACTATGAACTGTCCCTGGCCACCCGTGAGCTCAAGCGCGGTGATGAGGTCCACATGCTCACCACCGGTGAGTTCGCCGTGCTCAAGGCCCTGGTGATGAACGCTCGCCAGCCGCTGACCCGCGACAAGCTGATGAACCTGGCCCGTGGTCGTGAATGGGATGCGCTGGAGCGCTCCATCGACGTACAGATTTCCCGCCTGCGCCGGATGATCGAGCCTGATCCTTCCAAGCCGCGGTATATCCAGACCGTCTGGGGCGTGGGCTATGTGTTCGTGCCGGATGGCGCCGCCAGCAAGTGATCGGCGATTTGTAGGAGCGGGTGGCCTGGCCGGTTGAAATGTCTTCTTCCAGGCGACTCGCGGTCTGTCATTGTGCGAGCATCGCTCGCTCCTGCAAGTGTGTAGCGGTTATTCATGAAAACCCCTGTTTGGTTCCCCCAGAGTTTTTTCTCCCGCACCCTCTGGCTGGTGCTGATCGTCGTGCTCTTTTCCAAGGCACTGACGTTGGTGTACCTGCTGATGAACGAAGACGTGCTCGTGGACCGACAGTACAGCCACGGCGTTGCCTTGACCCTGCGGGCCTATTGGGCGGCGGACGAAACCAACCGGGCGAAAATTGCCGAGGCGGCGACGCTGATCCGTGTCGTCGGTGCCGGCGTGCCGGAGGGCGAGCAGCATTGGCCCTACAGCGAGATCTATCAACGCCAGATGCAAGCCGAACTGGGCGCCGATACCGAGGTGCGATTGCGCATGCATTCGCCGCCGGCGCTTTGGGTGCGGGCTCCAAGCCTGGGGGATGGCTGGCTGAAAGTGCCGTTGTATCCGCATCCGTTGCGCGGCCAGAAAATCTGGAACGTGCTCGGCTGGTTCCTGGCCATCGGCCTGCTGTCGACCGCATCGGCGTGGATCTTCGTCAGCCAGCTCAACCAACCGTTGAAACGCCTGGTCTACGCCGCCCGCCAACTGGGCCAGGGTCGCAGCGTGCGGCTGCCCATCAGCGATACGCCCAGCGAGATGACCGAGGTCTACCGCGCCTTCAACCAGATGGCCGAGGATGTGGAACAGGCCGGGCGCGAACGCGAGCTGATGCTGGCGGGCGTCTCCCACGACCTGCGCACGCCCTTGACCCGGCTGCGGTTGTCGCTGGAGTTGATGGGCGAGCACACCGACCTGACCGACGAGATGGTCCGCGACATCGAGGACATGGACGCGATTCTCGACCAGTTCCTGGCGTTCATACGCGACGGGCGTGATGAGTCCGTGGAAGAGGTGGACCTCAGCGAGTTGGTGCGGGAAGTGGTCGCGCCCTATAACCAGAACGACGAGAAAGTGCACCTGCGCCTGGAGCCGATTCAGCCGTTCCCGTTGCGCCGGGTGTCGATGAAGCGTTTGTTGAACAACCTGATCGGCAATGCCCTGAACCATGCCGGCGCCGGCGTCGAAGTCGCGGCCTATGTCTCTGGCGACACCAGCGCGCCTTACGTGGTGCTGAGCGTCATGGACCGTGGCGCCGGCATCGATCCCTCGGAGCTGGAAGCCATTTTCAACCCCTTCACCCGGGGCGATCGCGCCCGGGGTGGGAAAGGCACGGGGCTGGGCCTGGCCATCGTCAAGCGTATCGCCTCGATGCACGGCGGCAACGTCGAGTTGCGCAACCGCGCCGGTGGCGGGCTGGAGGCTCGGGTGCGGTTGCCGTTGGGGTTGATGCTGCCAAGGGATGCGGTATAACCGATCCGAATGCGGGCCACCTGTGGGAGCGAGCTTGCTCGCGATGACGGTGTGTCAGTCAACCTGTTCGTCACTGATGTACCGCTTTCGCGAGCAAGCTCGCTCCCACAGGGTTTTGTGTTGACTCAGCCCTTTCCTTTGGTCCGGGTCATGTTCGGCCCGCCATTCTTTTCCAGATGCTCGATGATGATCCCTGCCACGTTCTTGCTGGTGGTGGTCTCGATGCCTTCCAGGCCCGGCGAGGAGTTGACCTCCATCACCAGTGGCCCGTGGTTGGAGCGCAGGATGTCCACGCCCGCCACGGCCAGGCCCATGACTTTTGCGGCCCGCAGGGCGGTCATGCGCTCTTCCGGGGTGATTTTGATCAGGCTGGCGCTACCACCGCGATGCAGGTTGGAGCGGAACTCACCGGGCTTGGCCTGGCGTTTCATCGAGGCAATCACTTTGTCGCCGACCACGAAGCAGCGAATGTCGGCGCCACCGGCTTCCTTGATGTATTCCTGGACCATGATGTTCTGCTTCAGGCCCATGAATGCCTCGATCACCGACTCCGCCGCCGTCGCGGTTTCACACAGGACCACGCCGATGCCCTGGGTGCCTTCCAGCACCTTGATCACCAGCGGTGCGCCGTTGACCATCGCGATCAGATCGGGAATGTCGTCGGGCGAGTGGGCAAAACCGGTGACCGGCAGGCCGATCCCGCGCCGTGACAGTAATTGCAGCGAGCGCAGCTTGTCCCGGGAACGGGCGATGGCCACGGACTCGTTGAGGGGAAACACCCCCATCATTTCGAACTGGCGCAACACGGCGCAGCCATAGAACGTCACCGATGCGCCGATGCGCGGGATCACCGCGTCGAACCCTTCCAGCGGCTTGCCACGGTAGTGGATCTGCGGCTTGTGGCTGGCGATGTTCATGTAGGCGCGCAGGGTATCGATCACCACCATTTCATGGCCACGTTCGGTCCCGGCTTCAACCAGGCGACGAGTGGAATACAGACGCGGATTACGCGACAGCACAGCGATCTTCATGCAACACCTGTGGCAGAGGTAGTGGACACCGGGAATGCCGGCTTTTCTTGAACATATTTGGTGCCTGGATTGACCACCAGTTGGCCGTCGATCAAGGCTTTGGAACCCAGTAACAGGCGATATCGCATGGATTTTCGGCAGGCGAGGGTGAACTCGACCCGCCAGACCCGGTCACCCAGCGCCAACGTGGTGCTGATCACGTAGCGGACCTGAGCGTGGCCGTTGGAACTCTTTATGGTCTTGCGCGCCACCAGCGGGGCTTCGCAGCGGCGATGGCGCAACTGCACCACCGTGCCAAGGTGCGCCGTGAAGCGCACCCACTTTTCGCCATCGCGCTCGAACGGCTCGATGTCAGTGGCATGCAGGCTGGAGGTGCTGGCCCCGGTGTCGATTTTTGCCCGCAGGCCCACGACTCCCAGATCCGGGAGCGCCACCCACTCGCGCAGACCGACAACGGTCAAATGGTCAAAAGTCTTCAATAAAAAAACCTGCGATCAGTGCATCGGATCGTGGACTCCGCGAATCGCGGTATTCACGCAGAATAATCACAAAATGGCGACAGTTATCTACGCACTTGTGTGTGCTTGTAACCGATTCCGGCCGAAGCGATGTGTGTGGCGTCGGTTTGGCGGGCATTCTATCCGTCGGGCCTGATTCGTGCGCTCGACAAAAACGGTAGTACAGTTCCGGTTAATGGCAGAAAGAGGAATTGCAGTGGCACAAAAAAAGGAAGAAGACGACAAGGTCCGTCTCGATAAATGGTTGTGGGCGGCGCGCTTCTACAAGACGCGGGCCCTGGCCAAGACCGCCATCGAAAGCGGCAAGGTCCATCACCGGGGAGAGCGCTGCAAGCCGGGCAAGGAGCCCCGCATCGGCGATGAGTTTGTCATCCGCACCGGGTTCGATGAAAAGACCGTGGTGGTCGAGGCCCTGTCGATCGTGCGTCGCGGCGCACCTGAAGCGCAGGCGTTGTATCGCGAAACCGAAGCCAGCATCGCCAAGCGTGAAGCCGCCGCCGCGCAACGCAAGGCCGGCGCCCTGGGGGTCAGTACCGATGGCAAGCCGAGCAAGAAGCAGCGCCGGGACCTGTTCAAGTTTCATGGCAGCAATAACGAATAAAAAGGCTGGCGCAAGGCCCGTGGCGAGGGAGCAAGCTCCCTCGCCACAATGACCATTCGGATTGAGTCATCGGTCTCTTCCCGTCAGGCAAACCCAAGCCTTGCTTGGAACCCACCCTGAATGCCCATAAAATGCCCGCCATCATTTGTCATCACCTCAGATACCAGATCCTATGACTGATTTACCGGATACCGACTACACCCAACGTTTCATCTTCGATGACAGTGACGCCCGTGGCGAGCTGGTGGCGTTGGAGCGTAGCTACGCCGAAGTCCTCGCCAAGCACCCCTATCCAGAGCCGGTCGCACAACTGCTCGGCGAGCTGATGGCGGCTGCGGCGTTGCTGGTGGGCACCTTGAAGTTCGATGGCTTGCTGATTCTCCAGGCGCGTTCCGAAGGTCCGGTCCCGCTGCTGATGATCGAGTGCTCCAGCGAGCGCGAGATCCGTGGCCTGGCCCGTTATCACGCCGAGCAGATCGCGCCCGACGCGACCCTGGCCGACATGATGCCCAACGGCGTGCTGGCCCTGACGGTGGACCCCACCCATGGCAAGCGCTACCAGGGCATCGTCGATCTCGACGGCGCGACCCTGGCCGAGTGCTTCACCAACTACTTCGTCATGTCCCAGCAGACCAATACCCGTTTCTGGCTCTACGCCGACGGGCGGCGCGCGCGCGGTTTGCTGCTGCAACAACTGCCCGCCGATCGCCTTCGCGACACCGAGGAACGCGACGCCAGTTGGCAGCACATTACCGCTCTGGCCAGCACCCTGAGCGCCGATGAGCTGCTGAGCCTGGACAACGAAACCGTGCTGCATCGCCTCTACCACGAGGAGCAGGTACGCTTGTTCGACGGCCAGCCGTTGCGCTTCCAATGCAGTTGCTCTCGTGAACGTTCCGGCAATGCGCTGGTCAGTCTGGGTCTGGAAGATGCGCAGCAACTGGTGATCGAGCATGGCGGCGCCATCGAGATCGACTGCCAGTTTTGCAATGAGCGCTACCTGTTCGACGCGGCGGACATCGCTCAATTGTTCGCCGGTGCGGGTGTCGACACACCGTCAGATACTCGACACTAAAACGGTTCAGCGCAGGTAAATCTCCTGGCAAACGCCGGATTTACGCCGTACTGACGGGAGGGCCCTACTTTTTTTGGGCTTTTCTGGCATAATCCGGCCCACTTTTTTCGGGTAGTAGTGCGCGACTTCCTACTACAAAACGTTTGGAGCACTCGGCCACGGGCCGACGGGGAATCTCATGACGCAAGCCAATAACGCCGTGTACACCGATCTGAGTGTCGATGATCTGGTCAAAGAAGCCCTGAATCGCGGTGAAGGCGAGCTTGCCGATACTGGCGCGCTGGTTGTTCGTACCGGTCATCGTACCGGTCGCTCGCCAGTCGACCGTTTCATCGTGGAAGAGCCAACCACCCAGGACGCCATCGCTTGGGGCCCGATCAACCGCAAGTTCCCGGCCGACAAGTTCGATGCCCTGTGGAACCGCGTCGAAGCCTACCTGGGCGAGCGCGAGCGTTTTGTCTCCCATGTGCATGTAGGTTCCGATCCTGCGCACTACCTGCCGGTCAAGATGACCACCGAGACGGCGTGGCACAACCTGTTCGGCCGTTGCCTGTTCATCAACCCCGAGCAATACAACGCCGGTGGCAAGGACGAGTGGCAGATCCTCAACGCGCCGAACTTCGTCTGCGAGCCTGAGCGCGACGGCACCAACTCCGACGGCACCGTGATCATCAATTTCGCGGCCAAGAAAGTGCTGATCGCCGGCATGCGCTACGCCGGTGAAATGAAGAAAGCCCTGTTCTCCGTGCAGAACTTCCTGCTGCCAGCCGTTGACGTGCTGCCGATGCACTGCGCCGCGAACATGGGCGAAGAGGGCGATGTGACCCTGTTCTTCGGCCTGTCGGGCACCGGCAAGACCACCCTGTCCGCCGATGAAAGCCGTTACCTGATCGGTGACGACGAACACGGCTGGGGCGTGGGCGTGGTCTTCAACATCGAAGGCGGCTGCTACGCCAAGTGCATCGACCTGTCCGAGAAGAACGAGCCGGTGATCTGGAAAGCCATCCAGCACGGCGCCGTACTGGAAAACGTCGTCCTGGACCCGGTCACCAAGAAAGCCGACTACGCCGACGACAGCCTGACCCAGAACAGCCGCGCTGCGTACCCGCGTGAGCTGATCGAAAAACGCGCACCGAAAAACCTCGGTGGCGAGCCAAACGCCGTCATCTTCCTGACCTGCGACCTGACCGGCGTACTGCCGCCGGTGTCGATCCTCAGCGAAGAACAAGCCGCCTACCACTTCCTGTCCGGCTACACCGCACTGGTGGGCTCGACCGAAATGGGTTCGGGCAGTGGCATCAAGTCGACCTTCTCCACTTGCTTCGGCGCCCCGTTCTTCCCGCGCCCGGCCGGTGAGTACGCAGAGTTGCTGATCAAACGCATCCGTGGTTTCGGCTCCAAGGTCTACCTGGTCAACACCGGCTGGACCGGTGGCGGCTACGGCGTCGGCAAGCGCTTCAACATCCCGACCACCCGTGCGGTGATCGCGGCGATCCAGAGCGGCGCGCTGATCGGTGCTGAAACCGAACACCTGGACATCATCAACCTGGACGTGCCGCTGGCTGTTCCAGGCGTCGAGACTGGCCTGTTGAACCCACGCAACACCTGGGCCGACAAAGCCGCCTACGACGAAGCGGCCAAGGCATTGGCCGGCCTGTTCACCGAGAACTTCAAGAAGTTCGACGTGAGCGACGCGATCAAGGCTGCTGGGCCGCAGCTGTAAGGCTTGGTTGGTGAATGAAAAAAACCGCCCTTCATGGGCGGTTTTTTCATGGGCGGCTATTTGAGGTGCGCCGATCAGCTAGGCCTCTTCCACTTCCCGCGTATCCCATCGCTGTGCCTTGATCGCCTTGTAAAGCATGCCGATGGTCAGTGGCAGCTTGTTCCCCCGGCCCTTGGCCCTGCGCTTTTGAAACACATCGAACCCTTCAGGCTGAAAATAGCGGTAGGCGTCGTAGTCGATGAGCTCGATGGCGAACCGCTCCTCCAGTGCCTCCATCAGGTGCCGGGCGTCCGCGCCATCGCAACCCAAGTCGAGATTGATCGCAGTGCCCAGGCGAATCGTCTTGCGTTCAGGCAGGCCGATTTCTTCGTGGAGCAGCTCCATGAGTTGGCGCACGGCATGGTCATCGGGGAAGTCTGGCGCAAGGTGCATGATGAAATGTCCAGAATAAAAGAGGTGCGTCTGTACCGGTGGAAAGTTTAGGGGGAAATCGTTGCCCGTTGGAAAAAGAAGAACGCTGCAATCAAGAAATCGCAGGCGTCGCGATTGCGGTTTTGACCGTCGCGAGGATTGGCGGGTCGTCGGGGAATTTCATGCATCCGCCCAGTAGTAGGGACAGCATCAGGACGGTAGGTAGGTTCAGTTTGTGCGACATGGTTAATTCCTTTTTCAAGCTGCGAACCGCGGGCGTCCTGCCGTTGGTGGGCCAGGCGCAAAGTGTTCATGGGTATCGCGAGTCGATTGCTGCCAGGCTCGCGAGCGATAGGGGTTTGGGTTCAGTCAGCCATTTGTTCAGGCATGCGTAGTGCGGCGGCCTCAAGGTCCATCAATCCTCTGCCATAGGCTTCGCTGTTGGCGTAGATACCTGTGCGGTTGGCTGTCGCCAGCAGATGTTCGCGTATCTGCTGCGGGCTGAGTTGCGGGTGAAGGCTTTGTAGCGCCGCCAGTGCGCCACTGACCAACGCGGCGGCGGGAGATGTGCCAGCGGTCTGCACGTAGCGGCCGTCCTTGCCAACGGTGAGCAGGCCGGCCTGTGCACCGGCGTCGCCGCCGGGAACGGCGATGCACCAGGCGGCTGCGACGCCGCAATAGTTGGATTTGCCATTGATGGCGCTACCGTCGTTCTTCAACGCCACCACTGCGATCCAGCCTTTTTCCAGCTCTGGCAATGCGACTGGCAGTCCTGGCTCGGCCAGGGGCTCGCGCTTGAGTTCGTTACCGGTGGGGAAGACCAACACGGCGCCGTCCGCGACCAGTTTTCGAGCGACGGCCAGGGAGTCGGGCATCACCTGGTTGTAGCGCGCCTCATTGATCTCGGTGGCGGGAATGGCGTTGGCCCACGAGTTGTTGAACAGCCGGGCACCCTTGTCAAAACCACTTTGCCAGGACCGGGCGATTTCGCTGTCGAAGAAAAACGGCTCGTTGTCGTCGCCAAAGCGAAAGGGGATCAACCGCGCATTGAACGCGATGCCGTGCATGCCCCGGTCGTCCTTGTTGGCGGCGAGAATACCGGCCATCTGCGTGCCATGGCCGATGCGGTCAACGGTGCCGGGACGGCCTTCGACATGGTCGAATCCAGGATCACCCAGTCTGCCCTCGAACTCCTCGAGGCTGGCGTTGAGCCCCGAGTCGATCAACGCCACGACAACATCCTGGCCAGTCCCGCCACGAGCGTAGAGCGCTGATGCCTTGACGACGGCCAAGCCTTGTTGAGCGTGATACTCCGGGGTTTCGAACTGGGTGGGATCCACGCCGGGTGGATCGGGGATGGTCAAGCAACCGGCGAGCAATGAGGCCGACGTGATCGTCAGCGCGCGTAGAGCGGAAAATGGGTGTGGCATGGTTCGTTCCTTGAAGAATTGAAATCGAGCGTCAGGCTTCCTGGCCTTGACGTACAGCATGAGTTTTCGGCGCACCTTACCGTGGTGGCGAAGTCGGGACGAGACATCAAATTGCCCGGATTTGTATCTGCTCGTGGCAAGGCAAAGGCGCTCGACGCTGTATCATCCAGTATCGTTTTTACCCCCGACCTTTTCTCGACGCGCTGCGTTGTCCCGCTAGTCTTTGGGTCTCGCAGCAGTCAAAGGAGCGACCGCGCATGCACAGCACCCTGGAACAGGTTTTCGGTTATCCACAGTTTCGTCCCGGCCAGGAGACGGCCATCGGCGCCGTGCTGGCCGGTCGGTCGGCGGCGGCCATCTTCCCCACCGGCTCGGGCAAGTCCCTGTGTTATCAATTGCCGGCCCTGCTCTTGCCGCACCTGACCCTGGTGGTTTCGCCACTGCTGGCGTTGATGCAGGACCAGTTGGTGTTCCTCAAGCGCCACGGCATCGCGGCGGCCAGTATCGATTCGGCCCAGAGCCGTGACGAAGCCAACGACGCCATGGCGCGGGCCCGTTCGGGCGAGTTGAAGATCCTGATGATTTCCGTGGAGCGCCTGAAGAACGAGCGCTTTCGCAATTTCCTGCAGCAGGTGCCGATTTCGTTGCTGGTGGTGGACGAGGCCCACTGTATTTCGGAATGGGGGCATAACTTCCGACCTGACTACCTCAAGCTTCCCGATTACCAGCACCAGTTCAATATTCCCCAGGTATTGCTGCTGACGGCCACCGCCACGCCCAAGGTCATCGCCGACATGCAGGCGAAATTCGCCATTGCCGCCGCCGATGTGGTGACGACCGGTTTCTACCGACCTAACCTCAATCTGCTGGTCGAGCCCGTACCGGGTGTCGCCAAGCGCGCACGGCTGGTGCAGTGGTTAGGCGCGCGCGTCGGGCAGCCGAGCATCGTCTATGTCACCTTGCAGCGAACCGCCGAGCAGATCGCCGAGCACCTGAGCCAGCACGGTATCGAGGCCGAGGCCTATCACGCCGGTTTGCCCCATGAGCAACGCGAAGCCATCCAGCGGCGATTCATGGGCGGGCAATCCAATTGCATCGTCGCCACCATCGCTTTCGGCATGGGCATCGACAAGAGCGATATTCGCAACGTCGTGCATTTCGACCTGCCCAAGTCCATCGAAAACTACAGCCAGGAAATCGGCCGGGCCGGGCGCGACGGGCAGCCATCGGATTGCCTGGTGCTGGCCAACCGCGACAGTCTCAACGTGCTGGAGAACTTTGTGTACGGCGATACGCCGGAGCTCGCAGGCATTCGTTGCGTGCTCGACGAACTGAAGGCCGCTGCCCCCGATGGGCAATGGGAGTTCTTGCTGGGCCCGCTGGCGGACCAGAGCAACATCCGGCAACTGCCGCTCAAGACGTTGTTGGTCCAGTTGGAGTTGCGCCGGCTGATCGCGCCGCGCTATGCCTATTTCGCGGAGTATCGCTTCAAGTTCCTGACCGAGCCCCAGGAGCTGCTGGAGCGCTTCGAAGGTGAGCGAAGGGACTTCGTCGCGGCCATCATCCAGACTTCCAGTCGCGCCCGGAGCTGGGCCACGGTGGATTTCGACGGGATGTACCGGCAGTACCACGCTGAGCGTAATCGTGTGGTCAAGGCGCTGGATTATTTCCAGGAAAAGGGCTGGATCGAGCTGGAAAGCAAGCAGATGACCGAGGTGTACAGCGTGCTGGAAGCGGACCTGGATGTGCAGGTCTTGAGTGCCGAGCTGCATGCCTATTTCACCCGGCACGAACACGGTGAAATCGCGCGGATCCACGCCATGCTCGAATTGTTCGCCACCGACCGTTGCCTGGGTCATCGCTTGGCGCAGTATTTCGGCGACGACAGTGCACCCCACCCGTGTGGCCATTGTTCGGTGTGCCATGGGCAGATCGCTCGCCTGCCGGAGCCGCCTGCGCTGCCGGCGCTTGTGGATAAAAGCTTCGAGGCGCTGTGTGGCGATTTTATCCACAAGCATGAGCAGCACAGCGGCAGCGTGCCGTCTGCCGAGCGCCTCACCCGCTTCCTGTGCGGGATCAGTGTGCCGCTGTTCACCCGATTGAAGGCGCGGAAGATCCCTGGCTACGCCGCACTGGAAGCGTATCCATACGCCGAAGTTCGCCAGTGGACTCAAGCGCATCTGTGAGCTGCATCCATCCGCTGAATGCCCTTCATCACACGAATAAATTTCAAAAACATTCGGCGGCTGACTAAGGTGAAGGCTGTCTTCGGATCGCCAACAAGAGAGCCAACATGAGCCAGACACCTTTCGATATTCAGCGCGCCGCGGTGGTCGGTGCAGGCACCATGGGGCGGGGCATCGTGATGTGCCTGGCCAACGCCGGCGTGGCGGTGCAGTGGGTCGACAACAATCCGCAGATGCTCGAGCAGGCACTGGTTGCCGTGGCCGAGACCTATGCCCATGGTGTGCGCCAGGGTCGTATCGACCAGGGTGAGGCAGATGCGCGGATCGCCCGGGTGACACGGGCGGATGATTACGCGGCGATCCGTGAGGTGGACCTGGTGATCGAAGCGGTCTACGAAAACCTGGAGCTCAAACAGACTATCTTTCGCGAACTGGACGGCCTGCTCAAGCCCGAGGCCATCCTGGCGAGCAACACGTCGGCGCTGGACATCGATGCCATCGCCGCCGTCACCCGCAGGCCAGCCCAGGTCCTGGGCCTGCATTTCTTCAGTCCGGCGCACATCATGAAGCTGCTGGAGATCGTTCGCGGCGCACAAACCTCCAAAGCGGTGCTGGATGCGGCCCTGGTGCTGGGCCAGCGCATGGGCAAGGTCAGCGTGATATCGGGCAACTGCCACGGCTTCATCGGCAACCGGATGCTTCATCCGTATGTGCTGGAAGCGCGCAAGATGTTGCTGGAGGGGGCGTTCCCCCATCAGGTGGATGCGGCGTTGCAAGGCTTTGGTTTCGCCATGGGGCCGTTTCGCATGTACGACGTCGTTGGCATCGACCTGGAGTGGCGTGCCCGTGAGCTGGCGGGCAAGGGCCAGGATGCGCCCGAGGTGCAGGTGGACAATCGTCTGTGCGAACTGGGACGGTTCGGCCAGAAAAGCGGCAATGGGTATTATCACTACGAGCCGGGCAGTCGACAGGCCGAGCATGATGTCGAGGTCGATGCGCTGGTGTTGCGGGTCAGTGAGGCGTTGGGTTTCCAGCGTCGCGAGATCGGCCCGGAGGAAATCCTCGAGCGCTGCCTGCTGGCGCTGGTCAACGAGGGGGCGAAGATCCTGCAGGAAGGCATTGCCGAGTCGGCCCACGCTATCGACCTGGTCTACCTCAACGGCTACGGCTTCCCTGCGGACAAGGGCGGGCCGATGGCCTGGGCTGACGGGCAGGGGCTGGAAGCCATCCACGCACGCCTGCTGGAGCTCGAAACGAAGCAGGGCGACCAATGGAAGCCCGCGCGTGTGATTGGCGAGCTGGCGGCGCAGGGCAAGGGATTCGCGCAGGCCTGAGCCCCGTGCCACGTCAAGACCATTGAACAACCGTAAAGGACAGCTGATGCCCCAACGCAACGAATACCCACACTTGCAGCCCATCACCACGCGCTGGCACGACAACGATGTGTACGGTCACGTCAACAACGTCACCTACTACAGCTTTTTCGATACCGCTGTGAATACCTACCTGATCGAAGTCGGCGGCCTGGATATCCATGACGGAGACGTGGTGGGGTTCGTGGTGAGTTCGGCCTGCGACTACTTCGCCTCGATCGCCTTTCCTGACCGGATTGAAATCGGCCTGCGAGTTGGCAAGTTGGGCAGCAGTTCGGTGCAGTATGAGCTGGCGGTGTTCAAGGCGGGCGAGGAGGAGGCTTGTGCGGCGGGGCGTTTTGTTCACGTATTCGTGGATCGGGCGTCGAATCGGCCGGTGGCAATTGCGGATCGGCTACGTGGGGCGTTGGAGCGGTTGGTGGTCTGAAACAAAAAATCGCAGCCTCCTGCCAGCGCTGGGCGCTGTCGGAGGCTGCGATCTTCAACGGCTAGTATCGATCAGCCGTTAGTCGCGGTAGTGGCGATGATGTTTTTTGCGGTGGCCGTAGGCATGACCGCGACCTGGATGGCCGTCACGGTAGTAGCGGCGATCACCACGGCGATCGTCATAACGACGGTCATCGTCATCGTCCTTGCCCATGTAGTTACCCAGGGCGCCACCCGCGCCACCGCCCGCCGCCGCACCGATCAGGCTGCCGGTGCTGCCACCGACGCTACGGCCGACCACGTTACCGCCGGCCGCGCCCAGCGCGCCGCCGATCGCCGCTTCGCCGCGGCTGTGTTTGTCTGCGCCGACCGCACTACCGCCCGCACCGCCCAGCGCCGCGCCGATAGTGGAACCGGTGTTGCCGCCCAGGGACTGGCCGACGACCGAACCCAAAACCCCGCCCAATGCGCCGCCCACACCTGCTTCGGCAGTACCGCCGGCGGAAGCGATGCCACTGGCCAGGCTAAGGGACAACAAGAGAATGGAGGAGAACTTCATAGAGGAGCCTCAAAGGGATGACGGCGCGATCCTGAGGCTCGCTTCGCTTGGTTACAATAGAAATCCGACGAGTAACACGACTTGTGCACAATTCTCTAAGTTATTGTTTTACGGTCGGAACTTAACGCGAATTGGCCGGTCTTTAGCTACTTCGGACAGGCCGTTTTCTATGGAAAACGGCCTTTTTTGTGGGCGCTGGAAAGTACTCTGTAGCGAGGGGGTATCGCTGGGCTGCGACTCCCTTTTCTGGTTGCTGCGCAACCAAGCGGGAGCAAGCTCCCTCGCCACAATACTGTGTCAGGCCGACTTGGCCAGGATCAGTCCATTCTCGCTCGCCGCTTCCAGGCGGATCGCGACGAATTTCGACGTCGGCGTGTGGCTGCCGTCGCCCGTGCTTTCCAGCGGCACCAGCGGGTTCACTTCAGGGTAGTAGGCCGCAGCCTGCCCGGCCGGAATGTCGAACGCCAGCAGGGTAAAACCCTTGACCCGACGTTCGCGACCGTCATCCCAGAGCGAGACGATGTCGGCTTTCTGCCCCGGCTTGAAGCCCAGGCGAATGATGTCCGCTTCGTTGGCGAACAACACGTCACGCTGGCCCTTGACGCCGCGATAGCGGTCATCGAGGCCATAGATGGTGGTGTTGTACTGGTCGTGGGAGCGCATGGACTGCATGATCAGGTCGGGCAACTGGCCGGTGGCACGGGTGCGTTCATGCACCAGGTCGCTCGGCAACAGGTTGGGCTTGAAGTTGGCGCGGCCCGACGGGGTGTTCCAGCGACGCGCACCAGCGCTGTTGCCCAGATAGAATCCACCAGGGTTTTTCAGCTTTTCGTTGAAGTCCTTGAAGCCGGGTATGGTATCGGCGATCAGGTCGCGGATGCGGCTGTAGTCGGCCACCAGCCAATTCCAGTCCACCGGACGGCTACCCAGCGTGGCGGCGGCGATGCCGGCGATGATCCACGGTTCGGAGCGCATCTGGTTCGACAGCGGCTGCAACTGGCCGAATGAGGCATGCACCATGCTGAAGGAGTCTTCCACGGTCACCGCTTGCGCGCCTTCGGTCTGCAAATCGATGTCGGTGCGGCCCAGGCACGGCAGGATCAACGCGTCCTTGCCGTGAGCCAGGTGGCTGCGGTTGAGCTTGGTGCTGATCTGCACCGTCAGCTCGCAATTGGCCAAGGCCTGGAAGGTCCGATGGCTGTCCGGCGTGGCTTGGGCGAAGTTGCCGCCCAGGGCGATGAACACCTTCGCCTGGCCGTCGGCCATGGCGTGGATCGCCTCGACCACGTTGTGGCCGTTTTCCCGCGGTACCTTGAACTGGAAGCGCCGCTCCAGCGCGTCGAGGAATGCCACCGGTGGACGCTCGTTGATGCCCATGGTCCGGTCGCCCTGCACGTTGCTGTGGCCGCGAACCGGGCACAGGCCTGCGCCTGGTCGGCCAATGTTGCCGCGCAGCATCATCACGTTGGCGATTTCCTGGATGGTCGCCACCGAGTGACGGTGTTGGGTGATGCCCATCGCCCAGCACATGATCACGTTCTGGCTTGTGGCGTACATGCGCGCCGCCTGCTCGATTTCGACCAGGGTCAGGCCCGATTGCTCGACGATCTGTTCCCAGGGCGTATCGTCGACCGCCGCCAGGTAATCCAGCACGTTGGTGCTGTGTTCATTGAGGAACGCATGGTCGAACACCGCCGCCGCGCCGCTGTTCTGCGCCTCACGCTCCCATTGCAGCAGGAACTTGGCCATACCGCGCAAGATCGCCATGTCGCCACCCAGGGCCGGGCGGAAATACGCGGTGTTGGTCGGCTTGTTGCCGTTGGTGAGCATTTCGATCGGGCTCTGCGGGTGCTGGAAGCGCTCCAGGCCCCGCTCCTTGAGCGGGTTGATGCACACCACCTGGGCACCACGTTTCACCGCCTCGCGCAGTGGTTCGAGCATCCGCGGGTGATTGGTGCCAGGGTTCTGGCCCCAGACGAAAATCGCGTCGGCGTGCTCGAAGTCATCGAACGTCACCGTGCCCTTGCCCACGCCCACGCTCTGGGCCAGCGCTACGCCGCTGGCTTCGTGGCACATGTTCGAGCAGTCGGGGAAGTTGTTGGTGCCGTAGGCGCGCACGAACAGTTGATACAGGTAGGCCGCTTCGTTGCTGGCCCGGCCCGACGTATAGAACTCGGCCTGGTTGGGGCTGGACAGCCCTTGCAGGTGCTTGCCGATCAGGGCGAACGCCGATTCCCAACTGATGGGCTTGTAGCGGTCGGTTTCGGCGTCGTAGCGCATGGGTTCGGTCAGGCGACCCTGGTATTCGAGCCAATAATCGCTCTGCTCCAGCAGCGAGGTCACGCTGTGCTTGGCGAAAAATGCACCGTCGACGCGGCGCTTGGTGGCTTCCCAGTTCACGGCCTTGGCGCCGTTCTCGCAGAACTTGACCATACCGCTTTCGGGAGAGTCGCCCCAGGCGCAGCCAGGGCAGTCAAAACCGCCATTCTGGTTGGTCTTGAGCATCATGCGGAGGTTTTTCAGCGCATTGTCGCTGGTCAACCAGGCCTGAGCGACACTGATCAGCGCACCCCAACCACCGGCCGGGCCCTTGTAGGGCTTGTAGCGTGGTACGGGTTTCTGGTCGGCTTGTTGATGATTGCTCACGCTTGTTTCTCCATCGCAGGGCTGTAGACCCGCGGCGCACTTTTCTGCGGCAGGTGGATGAGGTTGAGGTTGTGTTGGCGGGCCCACTGCACGGCGAGGCCCGTGGGCGAGGACAGGCTGACCAGGGTCTGGATGCCGGCGCGCAGTACTTTCTGGATCAGTTCGAGGCTGCAACGGCTGGTGACGATCGCCACGCCACCGGCCACTGGGACCTGTTGCCGGATCAACGCGCCGATCAGCTTATCGAGGGCGTTGTGTCGGCCAATGTCTTCGCGGCCCAGCAGCAATTCACCCTGGGCGTTCATGAACAACGCCGCATGTACCGCGCCGCAATGTTGGCCCAGGGGCTGGAATTGGCTGATACGCTCACGCAGGCCATCGAGCCATTGCGCCGCGGGCAGTGGTGCGCCGGGCAGCACCTTGAGGTTTGGCAAGGCCTGTTCCACCGCTTCCACGCCGCACAATCCGCAGCCACTGGTGCCCGCCAACTGCCGGCGTTGCTGCTTGAGGTTCCAGAAGGCGCGGTTGGCGATGGTCACCTGGGCATAGTGCGCGGCACCCGTGCCGCTCAGTTGCAGGTCATAGATGTCCGATGAATCTTCGATGATGCCGCTGCCGAGGCTGAAACCGACGATGAAGTCTTCCAGGTCGGTCGGGGTGACCAGCATGACTGCCTGGCTGATGCCGTTATAGGCAATCGCCAGCGCCACTTCCTCGGCCAGCGCGGTGCTGTCCGATTGGGAGTGGTCCAGATTGCAGTAGCCATAGCTCTGGCTGGCGACCGGCGTGGATGTTTCCATCGCTGGCGCTGGACTGACCGGAGGCTTGTCGTTCATGGGCATCACTGAAAGTAGGAATAGTGTTAAGACTAAATGCGGCAATCTGCCACGTCTAATCGCTATTACTGATCTTCCAATAGATGACGTCGATCAAGAAGTCGTCGCTGATTTCTGGTAAAGGGCAAAACAGGCCTCTGCCAACGCCGAGCGGGGGGCACCGCGCCGCATGATCAGGCCCAGCGGGACTAGCGTCTGGGCGTTTTCAATGGGTTGGATGCGCAAATCCTCGGTCAGGACGTCCAGGCCGCTGTCCAGGGGCATCACCGCGCAACACAGCCCGCCGTGCACAGCTTGTAACAATTGGTGCACCGCGTCGGTTTGCAACAGCGGTTGTGGGGTCAGGCCCCGGCTGTGGAAATTGTGGTCGATGGACTGGCGAAAATGCATGCCGCTGGTGAGCATGCCCAGGGGCAGTTCGATCAAGGCTTCCCAAGTCAGCGGTTGTTCACCGAAAAAGAAATAACGCTGGTCGTAAAGCAAGCCCATGCGGGTGGGGCTGAAGGGCAGTGCCTCGAAACGTTCGTTGTCCAGGCGTTCCAGGTAGGAAACGCCCAGGTCGATGCGGTTGTTCGCCAACTGTTCGAGGATGCGTTCGGAGCTCAGGGACGACAATTCGAAACGCAGGCTGGGGTGCTCGGTGTGCAAGCGCTGCATCATCGCCAGCGGGTCGAAGTCCGACAACGGCACCACGCCCAGGCGCAGCGTACCCACCAGGTTGCCCCGACAAGCCGCCGCTTCGGCCTGCAGCCCGTCATAGGCCGCCAGCACCGTGCGCGCCCAGGCCAGCACCCGTTCTCCCGGCGCGGTGAAACCTTCAAAGCGCTGGCCGCGGTTGACCAGCGGCAGGTCGAGTTCTTCTTCAAGGCTGCGCAGGCGCATCGACAGGGTCGGCTGGGTGATGTGGCAGCGTGCGGCGGCCTGGCCGAAGTGACGGGTTTCGTCCAGCGCGATGAGAAATTTCAGCTGCTTGATGTCCATCTTCGCTCCAGGGCGCGGGAAGATCCGGATTCTAGCGCTTGCGCGTGGCGGGGTCATTGGTCGGCTGGGAACCGGGTTCGTCTTGCCTGGTCTAGTCTTTGCGTCTGGACATTTAAATCAAGGAGCGTGTGCCATGAGTATCTTTAGCTTTGTGAAGGAAGCCGGTGAAAAGCTGATCGACCTGCTGACCCCCGGCAATGCCAATGCCAGCGAACAACTGAAAGAGCACATTGAAAAGGTCGGCCTGGGCAATCCGAACGTTCAGGCCACCGTCGAGGGCGACAAAGTCATCGTCACCGGTGAAGTCGCGAGCCAGGAAGAGAAGGAAAAGATCCTGTTGGCGGTGGGCAACATCGCCGGCGTCGGCAGTGTCGACGACCAGATCACCGTGACGGGCCCGGTGGCCAAGGCGGCGCGTTTCGTGACGGTGAAGAAGGGCGACACCCTCAGCGCCATTTCCAAGGCCGAATACGGCGACGCAAACAAGTACAACAAGATCTTCGAGGCCAACAAGCCGATGCTGTCGCACCCGGACAAGATCTACCCGGGGCAGGTGTTGCGTATTCCCGAGTAACTTGCAGGTCTGTATTGTCTTCATCGCGAGCAAGCTCGCTCCCACAGGGTTTCCTGGTTCGCCGCGAAACCAATGTGGGAGCGAGCTTGCTCGCGATGAATATGGCGCGGTTCAAAGCCCGGCAATCAAGTCCCGATAATCCCCCAGGGCCTCGAACTCCCCCGTATCCTTCGGCCCCTTGCGACTGTCCGGCTCGCTGACCGCCAACAGGTGCGCCACGCCGAAATCCCGGGCGCTGCGCAGCACCGGCAGGGTGTCGTCGATGAACAGGCTGCGGGCCGGGTCGAAATTCAGGTCGGCTTGCAGCGCGTCCCAGAACTGCGGGTTTTCCTTGGGGAAGCCGTAGTCGTGGGAACTGATCAAGCGTTCGAAGTAGGGGGCCAGTTCGATGCGCTCCAGCTTCAAGGACAACGAATCGCGGTGGGCATTGGTGATCATCACCACGCGCTTGCCGGCCCGCTGGATGGCCGTCAGGAACGTATCGGCGTCCGGGCGCAAGGCGATCAAGTGGGCGGTTTCCAACTTCAGTTCGCGCACCGGCAACTTCAGTTCAGTGCTCCAGAAATCCAGGCAATACCACTGCAGTTGGCCGGCGTTGCGCTCGAACAGGGGTTGCAGCTCCATCTCGGCCATCGCCCGGCTCACGCCATGCAGTTCGGCGTAGCGCTGGGGCAGGTGTTCGAGCCAGAAATGGTTGTCGTAATGCAGGTCCAGCAGGGTGCCGTCCATGTCCAGCAGAACCGTATCGATCTCATGCCAGGGCAGCAAGGCCATAAAACTTCTCCAGCGGTAATCGGATATCCGACACAAACAATCAGAATAGGCCGGGTATAGTAGCCTGCTATCGCCCAGGGAGCCGTTTATGCGCCAGAAACCCACCATACTCGATCGCCGGATCGTCGCTACCAGCCGCCTGTTCTGTGTGGAAGAACTGAAATTGCGGTTTTCCAACGGTGTGGAGCGTACCTATGAACGTCTGGCGAGTAACGGTGCGGGCTACGGCGCGGTGATGATCGTGGCGATGCTCGACGCCGACCACGCGGTGCTGGTGGAAGAGTATTGCGGTGGCACCGATGCCTACGAACTGTCCCTGCCCAAGGGCTTGATCGAGCCAGGGGAAGACGTGCTGGCGGCGGCTGAGCGGGAGCTCAAGGAAGAAGCCGGCTTCGGTGCACGACAGTTGGAACACCTGACCGAGTTGTCGCTGTCCCCTGGCTACATGAGTCAGAAGATCCAGGTGGTGCTGGCCACCGATCTGTACGAAGAACGCCTGGAGGGCGACGAGCCCGAGCCGATGGGGGTGGACAAGGTCAACCTGCGTGAGCTCTCGGCCCTGGCGCAGAACCCGCAATTCACCGAGGGCCGGGCCTTGGCGGCGCTGTACCTGGCCCGTGACCTGCTGGCCCAGCGTGGAGCGTTCCTGTCATGACTTTCCCTCATTCGTTGATGGCTCCGGTAGTCGAGTTGGCGCTCCAGGCCGGTGACGCGATCCTGCCGTTCTGGCGCGCCAACGTGCAGGTTAACCACAAGGCCGACGAGTCGCCGGTGACTGCCGCGGACATGGCGGCTCATGATGTGATCGTGGCCGGGTTGACGGCGCTGGCCCCGGATATTCCGATCCTCTCCGAAGAGGACGCCGATATTGCCCAAAGCGTGCGCGCCGGCTGGCAGCGCTGGTGGCTGGTGGACCCGTTGGATGGCACCAAGGAGTTCATCTCCGGCAGCGAGGAGTTCACCGTCAATATCGCCTTGGTGGAGCAGGGTCGCGTGGTGTTCGGTGTGGTGTCGATGCCGACCAATGGACGCTTTTACGTCGGCGGCGCAGGGTTGGGTGCCTGGCGTGGCGACAAGGGCGGTGTGCCTTTGCCTATCGCGGTTCGTGATGTATTGGCGCCGAGCGAAGCGTTCACCGTGGTCGCCAGTCGCCGGCACACCAGCCCGGAGCAGGAACGCCTGCTGGAGGGCTTGAGCGGGAGCCTGGGCGAGCTGCAACTGACCAGTATTGGCAGTTCGTTGAAGTTCTGCCTGGTGGCCGAAGGCGCGGCGGATTGTTATCCCCGGCTGGCGCCGACCTCCCAGTGGGACACCGCCGCCGCCCAGGGGGTGCTGGAAGGTGCGGGGGGCGAGGTGTTGGACTTGAGCGGCGAACCGTTCTGCTATCCACCGCGGGAGTCGCTGTTGAATACGTCATTCCTGGCGTTGCCGGCCAAAGCGCCGTGGCGGGGCAAGTTACTGGAGTTGGCCCGTTCCTGAACCGTACCTGCTTTCCTGTGGCGAGGGAGCTTGCTCCCGCTCGGTTGCGCAGCAACCGCAAAATCTTGGGGCCGCTTCGCAGCCCAGCGGGAGCAAGCTCCCTCGCCACAGGGGGCTGCGTTGCTTTAGCGGTGTAACACGTACTGCCCCTCAAACTGCACTGCCACGTCCTCGCTCCCGCTGTTCAACACTTGCGTCTGCAAAGTCAGCCGCGCCCGGCCATAGCGCCGATACGTGGCCAGGAAGCGCTTCCACAGCTTTTCCTCGGGCGCATCGCAGACGACAGTCGCATCGCGGGTCACTGGCAGCGGATAGCTGATCTGCCCTTCCTGAATCACGATATGCCCGTCTTCGATGCCTTCCTCGCGCAGGGCCAGATGCAGCCAGCCCCAGCCACCCAGTACGGCGCCGCAATACAGGCTGCCACCGAACATGGTGCTCTTGTGGTTGACGTTGGCCGCCAGGGGCAAGGACAGGCGCAGTTGCCGGGCCTGCCAATCGAGCACCTTGAGGCCCATGTCCCGGGTCAAGGGGATGTCGTGGTGCAGGATCGATTCCAGGTAACGGCTGTCGCGGTTCATTGCGGGGCCTCTTGCTTGACGGGGAAATGACGATAATTCAATCGGACTCATCGGCCGAACCCTGGCTGCTGTCGCCGAAGGTCAGGCCATGCTTGCGCAACTTGTCGTGCAGGGTCTTGCGGGGGATGCCCAGGGCTTCGGCCAGGCTGCGCACCGAGCTGTGGGGGCGCGCCAGTTCGGCGGCGATCAGGGTTTTCTCGAAATTTTCCACCTGCTCGCTCAAGCCGCCACTGACCAGTTCCACCGGTGCGCCGGGGTTGCCGTCTGGCGCGCTGTTGTCCAGGGCCAGTTCCAGTCCCAGGGCAAAGCGTTCGGCGGCGTTCTGCAGTTCCCGGACATTGCCCGGCCAGCTGTGGCGCAGCAGCAACGCCCGTTGCGCCGGTTGCAATCCGTGGGGTGGCAGGCCATGGCGAGCACTGGCTTCGTTGGCGAAATGCTGGAACAGCATGAGCGCATCCTCGCCCCGTTCGCGCAACGGCGGTATGCGCAGCGGCGCGACGTTCAGGCGGTAATACAGGTCGGCGCGGAAACGTCCCTGGTCGGCGGCCTGGCGCAGGTCTTCCTTGGTCGCGGCGATGACGCGGATATCCAGCGGGATCTGTTGGTTGCCCCCCAGTCGTTCCACCATGCGCTCTTGCAGCAGGCGCAGCAGCTTGACCTGGACATCCAGGCTCATGCTTTCGATTTCATCCAGAAACAGCGTGCCACCGTTGGCGAACTCGAACTTGCCGATACGGCGTTTCTGCGCGCCGGTAAAAGCACCGGGCTCGTGGCCGAACAGCTCGCTTTCCACCACCGACTCGGCCAGGGCTCCGGCGTTGATCGCCACGAAGGGGCCATTGCGTCGGCTTGAGAGGTCGTGCAAGGCACGGGCGACCACTTCCTTGCCGGCGCCGGTTTCACCGAGGATCAACACGTCGGCGCGGGTGGCGGCCAGTGCCCCGATCTGCTCGCGCAGGCGCAGCATCGGAGCCGATTGGCCGACCAGGCGGGCGCTGAGTTCGTGGCGATCGCTCAGGGCCAGGCGCAGGCTGCGGTTGTCCAGCACCAGGCGGCGCAAGGCCAGGGCCCGGCGTACGCTGTCGAGCAGATGATCGCTGGCAAAAGGTTTTTCCAGGAAGTCGTAGGCCCCGGCGCGCATCGCCTGCACCGCCAGCGGCACGTCGCCATGGCCGGTGATCAGCAGCACCGGCAGTTCCGGGTCCTGGGCGTGGAGTTCGCCCAGCAGTTCGAGGCCGTCCATGCCCGGCATGCGAATATCACTGACCACCACCCCCGGCCAGTCACGGGGCAGTTGCCCGGCCACGCCCTTGGCTTCGGCCAGGGGCAGGATCTTCAGGCCGGCCAGGTCGAGGGTCTGGCTCAAGGCCTGACGCAGATGGGGATCGTCATCGATCAGCACCACCTCAATCCGGTTATCGATGGTCATACACTTCGGTCCTCGGACGGTTGCAGGCTCACCCCGGGCGCGCCGGCGCGCAGCTTCAGGGTGATCAGGGCGCCGCCTTCCTTGTGGTTGGCGAACGACAGTTCGCCGCCGAAGGCGCGCATCAGGGTGTCGCAGATCGCCAGCCCCAGGCCAAGGCCCTGGGTGCGCGTCTTGGTGGTGTAGAAGGGCTCACCGGCGCGGCCCAGGGCTTCCATGCAAAAACCCGGGCCGTTATCGCGGATGTACAGGCTGACGCCGGTGTCGGTGGCCTGGGCACTGAGCCAGAGTTTGCGCGGCGGGCCTTTCTCGGTGAGCGCATCGAGGGCGTTGGCCAGCAGGTTGCCGAGTACCTGGCGCAGGCGGGTTTCGCCGGCCTCGACCCACAGCGTGGCGGCCGGCAAGTCGCGGATCAGTTCCACTTCCATGCTGCGCCGGCGTTTGGCGAGCAGCGCCAGGGCGTCGTCCAGCGCCGGTTGCAGGGCGACGCTTTCCGGGGCATGGCGATCGCGGCGGGCAAAGGCGCGCAGGTGGGCAATGATCGATGCCATGCGCCCGGTCAGTTCGCTGATCAGCTTGAGGTTGCCGCGGGCATCCTCGGTGCGTTGGTGGTCGAGCAATATCTCGGCGTTTTCCGCGTAGCTGCGAATCGCCGCCAGCGGCTGGTTGAGTTCGTGGCTGATGCTCGCCGACATGGTGCCCAGGGCCGACAGCTTGCCGGCTTGCACCAGGTCATCCTGGGCACGGACCAACTCCTGCTGGGCTTGCTCGCGCTCCAGCACTTCCTGCTTCAAACGTCGGTTCAGCCCTTCCAGGTCGCTGGTCCGTTCGGCCACCCGCCCTTCCAGCTGGTGGCGGGCCTTGGCTTCGAAGGCGATCCGATCCAGATAATGGCGCCGGCGTTGCATCATCAAGCCGAGCAACAGCATCAAGACCAGCAATGCCGCGCCGCCGATGGCGACCACGGTGCGCACCGGACGGTCGATCAGCGTGCGCGGGGCGAGAATGCTCACGCTCCAGCCGGTTTCTTCGATGGCCTGGGTCTGGGTCAGCCAGGCGTTGGCATCCAGGTTCAGCGGCTTGGGGTCGCGGGTCGGATAAGGCTGTACCGCGCTGATGGCCTTGCGCTCGTCGTCACCCAACGGCCGGGTCGCGCGAAATCGCCATTCCTGGCGCGACGTGAGGATGACCACGCCATTGTGGTCAGTCACCAGCAACTGTTCCGGGGTCTTGCCCCACAGGCTTTCGGTGTGGTCGAGGTCGACCTTGACCACTAGCACGCCGATGACTTTTTCGCGGTCGTGCACGGCGGCGGCGAAGAAATAACCGCGCTTGGCCGATGTGGTGCCCAAGCCGAAGAAGCGCCCCAGGCGCCCGGCCATGGCTTCGATGAAGTACGGACGGAAGGCGAAGTTGCGCCCGACGAAACTGTCGTGCTTGTCCCAGTTCGACGCCGCCAGGGTCTTGCCGGTGGGGTCCATCAGGTACATGACTTCCGCACCGGTCTGGGCGCTGATGTTTTTCAGCAGCCGGTTGGCGTTGCCTTGGGTCACGCCGTCGTCCGGGGTCGACAAGACGGCGCGCAAGGCCGGCAGGTCGCCGAGAATCTGCGGCAGCACCTCATAGCGGTGCAGCGTGCCCAACAGGTTGGCGACGTAGAGGTCGAGGGTCTGGCGGTTCTGTCCGGCCAGTTCGCTGCGGTAATAACGTTCGGCCAGGTGCTCGAGCGGCCACAGCAACGGTGCCAGGCACAGCGCAAGCAAGGCCAGGCTGCGCCAACGGGGTCTGCGGGGAAGGGTGGAGTTCATGGACATCGGGCGCCTGTGGTGACAGGCGTATTATGCCTAGTTGCCCCGCAAATACTATTTGTAAGGCCTTACCAGGCTTGTCCGGCAAGACACTGCTGCAACGCGTCTCGCCAGTCGGGTTGGCTCACCGACCACTCCTTGAGCAGGCGGCTGCAGTCCAGGCGCGAGTTCAGCGGTCGAGGGGCCGGCGTCGGGTAAGCGCTGGACGCAATGGGCTCTAGCAGTGCACACGACTTGTTCCGTTCGAGCAGGTTTTCGCCGATGGCCTGGGCGAAACCGAACCAGGACGTCTCGCCCCGGGCCGTCAGGTGATAGGTGCCCCAGGCTCCGGGTTGACCGGCCTGCCAGCGCTCGATCAGTTGGGCGGTGCTGTCGGCAATGGTGCCCGCCCAGGTCGGTGCGCCAATCTGATCGGCCACCACCCGCAGCTGCGGTTTTTCCTGCAACAGGCGTTGCATGGTCAGCAGGAAATTGCGTCCCTCGGTGGAGAACACCCAACTGGTGCGCAGGATCAGGTGCTGGCCGCCTGCCTGGCCGATGGCATGTTCGCCGGCCAGTTTGCTGCGCCCGTAGACACTCAGCGGGTTGGGCGTGTCATCCTCGGTGTAGGGGGCGGGCTTGAGGCCATCGAAGACGTAGTCGGTGGAGTAGTGAATCAACGGGACGCCCAGGTCGAGCGCTGCCTGGGCCAGGATACCCGGTGCCGTGGCATTGATGGCAAACGCCCGTTCCGGTTCGCTCTCGGCCTGGTCGACGGCCGTGTGAGCGGCGGCATTGATGATCAGGCCGGGGCTCAGGGCCTCGATGGGTGCGCGCAGGGAGTCCGGTTGCGCCAGATCGAGTTGGTCGCTGCCGCGTACGAGCAACTCGCCCATGCCGCTCAGGCGCGACTGGAGCGCCCGGGAAACCTGGCCATTGCGGCCGACGATCAGGATGCGCAGGGGGGGATTCATGGGAACAGGTCTGCCTCGTGCAAGGCCTTGCCGTTCTGGTCCTTGGCCGAGAGGATCGGCGCGCCTTCCAGCGCCCAATCGATGGCCAGTTGCGGATCGTCCCAGCGAATGCAGCGTTCGGCCGAGGGTGAGTAGTAATCGGTGGTCTTGTAGAGGAAGTCTGCCGATTCGCTCAGCACGACGAAGCCGTGGGCAAACCCTGGTGGCACCCACAGCTGCCGATGGTTCTGCGCCGACAGGCGAACGCTTGCCCATTGGCCGAAGGTCGGCGAGCTGCGACGAATGTCCACCGCGATATCCAGCACCTCCCCGGCAGTGACACGTACGAGTTTCCCCTGGGTCTGTTCGATTTGATAGTGCAGGCCCCGCAACACGCCCCGGGTGGAGCGTGAGTGGTTGTCCTGGACGAACGGCAGGGTGCAGCCGGTCGCCTCGGCAAACGCCCGGGCATTGAAGCTTTCGTAGAAAAACCCCCGATCGTCACCGAAGACTTTCGGTTCGATGATCAGGATGTCCGGCAGACGGGTGGCGATGACGTTCAACGTGTTTCTCCGGCGATCTTGAACAGGTACTGGCCGTAGCCGGTCTTGCCAAAATACTGGGCGCGCTCAAGGATGTGCTCGCGGCTGACCCAACCTTGCTGGTAGGCAATTTCTTCCAGGCACGCCACTTTCAGGCCTTGGCGATGTTCGATGGTCTGCACGTACTGCGAGGCTTCCAGCAGGCTGTCGTGGGTGCCGGTGTCCAGCCAGGCGAAACCGCGGCCGAAGCGCTCGACGTGCAGGTCGCCGCGTTGCAGGTAGGCGTTGTTGACGTCGGTGATTTCCAGTTCGCCGCGTTTGGATGGCTTGATGGCCTTGGCGATCTCGATCACGTCGTTGTCGTAGAAGTACAGGCCGGTCACCGCGTAGCTGGATTTAGGCGCAGTGGGTTTTTCTTCGATGGACATCGCCCGCCCTTCCGAGTCGAAGTCGATCACGCCAAATCGCTCGGGGTCCTTGACCCAGTAGCCGAACACCGTCGCGCCACTTGGCCGGTTGATAGCCGTCTGCAATTGCTCGCCGAAATACTGACCGTGGAAAATGTTGTCGCCCAGGATCAGGCACACCGAGTCGTTGCCAATGAACTGTTCGCCGATCAGGAACGCCTGGGCCAAGCCATCGGGCGATGGCTGCTCGGCATAGCTCAATTGCACGCCAAACTGTTGGCCGTCGCCCAACAGGTTGCGGTATTGCGGCAGATCCTGGGGGGTGGAAATGATCAGGATGTCCTTGATGCCCGCGAGCATCAGCACCGAGATCGGGTAATAAATCATCGGTTTGTCATAAATCGGCAAGAGCTGCTTGGAAACCCCGAGGGTAATCGGGTGCAGGCGGGTGCCGGAACCGCCGGCCAGGACAATGCCTTTCATCATGCAATTGCATCCTTGTTGTCGAGCGAACCCAGGCGCTCGCCTTGATAACTGCCGTCCTGGACACGTTGGCACCACACCAGGTTCTCGAGGTACCACTGCACCGTCTTGCGCAGTCCGGTCTCGAAGGTTTCCCGAGGTGTCCAGCCCAGTTCCCGTTCGATCTTGCTGGCGTCGATGGCATAGCGCAGGTCGTGGCCGGGGCGATCCTGGACGAAGCTGATCAGGTCGGCATAGTGCTCGACGCCTTCGGGTTTGCGTGGCGCCAGCTCTTCGAGCAGCGCGCAGATGCTGCGCACCACGTCGATGTTTTTCTGCTCGTTGTGCCCGCCAATGTTGTACGTCTCGCCGACCGCGCCCTGGGTGACGACCTTGAGCAGCGCCCGGGCATGGTCTTCGACGAATAGCCAGTCGCGCACTTGCTGGCCGTTGCCGTAGACCGGCAGCGGTTTACCGGCCAACGCATTGAGAATCACCAGGGGAATCAACTTCTCGGGGAAGTGAAACGGCCCGTAGTTGTTCGAGCAGTTGGTCAACAGCACGGGCAAGCCGTAGGTGCGTTGCCAGGCGCGGACCAGGTGGTCGGACGCCGCCTTGCTCGCCGAATACGGTGAGCTTGGGGCATAGGCGGTGGTTTCGGTGAACAGGTCATCCACGCCGTGCAAGTCGCCATACACTTCGTCGGTGGAGATGTGGTGGAAGCGAAACGCGCGTTTCTGCGGCTCGGCCAGGGCCTGCCAATAAGCGCGGGTGGCTTCCAGCAGGCTGTAGGTGCCCACGATGTTGGTCTGGATGAAGTCTGCCGGGCCATCGATGGAGCGGTCTACATGGGACTCGGCCGCCAGGTGCATGATGGCTTCCGGCTTGAATCGCGCGAGCACCGCACTGACGGTCGCTTGATCGACAATGTCGGCCTGGACGAATTTGTAGCGGCTGTCGTGATCGATGCTGCTCAGCGATTCGAGATTGCCAGCGTACGTCAGCTTGTCGAGGTTCAGGACCTGGTGCTCGGTATCGAGAATCAAGTGCCGTATGAGCGCCGAGCCGATGAAGCCAGCACCGCCAGTGATGAGAATGCGCATCCGGTTAAGCCTTTTTCCGTGGGACGACAAAGCATAGGGAGCATAGCTTGTCGGCATGGCGGGAGCGGCGCAAGCGAATATCCCCAGGACACACTCTCCCCATGCATTGCCTCAGGAGTGCTGTGCATATTTTTGAACAGAGGGGTTGCTTATCCTCCGGCTCAGTGGCGAGATAGGCATCCAAACAAAACCACTTCAGGGGTCCTTGTATGCCACTCGCTACGTTGGTTCACCGTGCCAGTTTGCCAAGCCCACAGATCAGCGCCGAGCAAGCGCTGGTGCTGTTGCGCTCGAATTACGGACTCAGTGGCGACCTGCGACCCCTTGGCAGCAACCAGGACCTCAACTACCGCGTTGACAGCGAGCGCGGGCGCTTTGTGTTGAAAATTTGCCACGGCGACTACGCTGTCCCGGAAATACAGGCCCAACACGCAGCCCTCAAACAGTTGGCCGGACACGACGCGGTGAAAGTCCCGCGGGTGATTTGCGCCAGCAATGGGCTGGACCTGCTGACATTGGACGTCGACGGCCAAGCGATTCACTTGCGCCTGCTGGAGTACATCGACGGCCAGTCCCTCACGCAACTCAAGCACCTGACGCCCGAGCTTGTAACGGGCCTGGGCCGCCTGTGCGCGGAAATGGACCTGGCCCTGGCGACATTCGACCACCCGGGCCTGGAGCGCACCCTGCAATGGGATGCGCGCCATGCCCCGGCCCTGGTCGAGTACCTGTTGCCTGTCATCGAGGATGAACAACGGCGCCATCTGGTCGCCGAGGTCGCGCAACAGGCCGAGCGGCGCTTGCAACCGCTCAAGGCCAGCTTGCCGGTGCAGGCGATCCACATGGACATCACCGATGACAACGTGGTCTGGCAGCGCGATGCCCAGCGCCAGTGGCAATTGCAGGGCGTCATCGATTTCGGCGACCTGGTCCGTACCTGGCGCATCACTGACTTGTCGGTGACGTGCGCGGCCCTGCTGCATCACGCCGACGGCGATCCGTTCTTCATCTTGCCGGCGATCAAGGCCTACCACGCAGTCAACCCCTTGCAGCACCAGGAGCTGTTGGCGCTGTGGCCACTGATCGTGGCGCGCGCCGCGGTGCTGGTGCTCAGCGGTGAACAGCAGGTTTCCATCGACCCGGACAACCAATACAGCCGCGACAACCTGGCCCATGAGTGGGAGATTTTCCGAGTGGCTCACTCGGTGCCCTTCGAACTGATGGAAGCGGCGATTCTCACCGCCGTCGGCCACAGCCTGCCGGCCATTGCCAGCGAGGGCTTTGCGCCGCTGTTGCCGACCCTGGTGGGGCGTGAGTTCGCCCTGATCGACCTGGGTGTGCTGAGCCCGCATTTCGAGGCCGGCAATTGGGAGCAGCCGGGTATCGACCAGCGCCTGCTGGACGAAGCCGCCGGGCTTCACGGCCTGGCCGCCAGCCGCTACGGGCAGTACCGTTTGTCTCGCACCCGGCCGGACAGCGCCGTGGAACCCGACACTTATCCGTTGCACGTGGCGTTGAGTGTGCCCCAGGGCACGCCGCTCGAATCACCGTTCGCCGGGGTTGTGCACAAGGCCGCCGACGGCATGTTGCAACTGGACAGTGCGCAGTTGAGCGTGCGCTTGTGGGGCGTGACTTCGCCGCTGCATTCCGGGGCGGCGCTGGTCAAGGGGCAGGTGCTGGGTGAAGTGACAGGGCCGTTGCAGGTCCAGTTGTGCCGGGGCGCCCAGGTGAATCCGCCGCTGTTCTGCACGCCCTCCAGGGCCCTGGCCTGGCAGGCGCTTTGCCCTTCGCCGGCGGTGCTGCTGGGGCTGGCCTGCGATGCCGAGCCGCAGGTTGATCCCGAGGCGTTGCTGGCTCGCCGCGATGCGAGCTTCGCCCGTTCGCAGAAACATTATTACGTCGATCCGCCGCGCATCGAGCGTGGCTGGCGCAACCACCTGATCGACATGCAGGGCCGCTCGTATCTGGACATGCTCAACAACGTCGCCGTGCTGGGCCACGGCCATCCACGCATGGCGGCGGTGGCTGCCCGGCAATGGTCGCTGCTCAATACCAACTCGCGTTTCCACTACGCGGCGATCGCCGAGTTTTCCGAACGCCTGCTGGCGCTGTCGCCGTCGAACATGGACCGGGTGTTCCTGGTCAACAGCGGCACCGAGGCCAATGACCTGGCGATCCGCCTGGCCTGGGCCTACAGCGGCGGACGGGACATGCTCAGTGTGCTGGAGGCCTATCACGGCTGGTCGGTGGCCGCCGATGCGGTATCGACGTCCATCGCCGATAACCCCCAGGCCCTGAGCAGCCGCCCGGACTGGGTGCACCCGGTGACTGCCCCGAACACCTATCGTGGCGAGTTTCGCGGTCCCGACAGTGCGCCGGACTACGTGCGCAGCGTCGAGCACAACCTGGCGAAAATTGCCGAGAGCAAGCGTCAGCTCGCCGGTTTCATCTGTGAACCGGTGTACGGCAACGCCGGTGGGATAGCACTGCCGCCCGGTTACCTGAAGCAGGTCTATGCGATGGTGCGCGAGCGCGGTGGGGTCTGTATCGCCGACGAGGTGCAGGTCGGTTACGGACGCATGGGCGAGTTTTTCTGGGGCTTCGAAGAGCAAGGCGTGGTGCCGGACATCATCACCATGGCCAAGGGCATGGGCAACGGCCAGCCGCTGGGTGCGGTCATCACCCGCCGGGAAATCGCCGAGGCGCTGGAAGCCGAGGGGTACTTCTTCTCCTCGGCCGGTGGCAGCCCGGTCAGTTGCCAGATCGGCATGGCGGTGCTGGATGTCATGGAAGAAGACAACCTCTGGGAAAACGCACGGGTGGTTGGCGGGCACTTCAAGGCTCGATTGGAGGCCTTGATCGACCAGTATCCATTGGTCGGTGCGGTGCATGGTTCCGGGTTCTACCTGGGCGTGGAACTGATCCGTGATCGCGAGACCCTGGAGCCGGCTACTGAAGAGACCATGGCGCTGTGCAATCGCCTGCGGGAGTTGGGGATCTTCATGCAACCGACTGGCGATTATCTGAACATCCTCAAGATCAAGCCACCGATGGTGACCACGCGTCAGAGCGTGGATTTCTTTGTCGATATGCTGGCGAAGGTATTGGACGAGGGGCTGTAATCGATCTGGAACGCCAAGCTGTTCTCCTGTGGGAGCGAGCTTGCTCGCGATGACGGTGTCCAAGCCAGTATTAATGTGGCTGAACGACCGCTATCGCGAGCGAGCTCGCTCCCACAGGGTTTGGCGCACCTTTTTAAATCGATTTTTGTCGGTGTTTTTCGCTTTTTTTTGATGGTGTTTAGTTTTTGTGGCTTTATTAGTCGATATTTATCGTTTATAAAGTTGCCACTGCCCATCGCCCAGGAGATGACCCATGACAACGTTGCACAGCACTCCGCGCGCGGATGGTTTCCACATGCCTGCCGAATGGGCGACCCAGACCCAGGTCTGGATGATCTGGCCCGAGCGTCCGGACAACTGGCGCCTGGGCGGCAAGCCCGCGCAGGCCGCCCACGTGGCGGTCGCCAAGGCCATCGCCCGTTTTGAACCGGTGACCGTGGCGGTGTCCGCGGCCCAGTACGAAAATGCCCGGGCGCGCCTCGATGTACCGAATATCCGCCTGGTGGAAATGTCCAGCGACGATGCCTGGGTCCGCGATACCGGCCCTACGTTCGTGATCAATGACAGCGGGGAAGTGCGCGGTGTCGATTGGGATTTCAACGCCTGGGGCGGTTTTGACGGTGGCCTGTATGCGCCCTGGAACCGGGATTCGCAAGTGGCCAGCAAGGTCCTCGAGATCGAGCGCAGCCCGCGTTATCGCACCGAAGGTTTTGTGCTCGAGGGCGGGTCGATCCATGTGGATGGCGAAGGCACCGTGATCACCACCGAGGAATGCCTGCTCAACCGCAATCGCAACCCGCACATGAGTCGTGAGCAGATCGAGGCGGTGCTCAGCGCGCAATTGGCGGTGGACAAGGTCATCTGGCTGCCGGACGGTCTGTTCAATGACGAAACCGACGGCCATGTGGATAACTTCTGCTGCTACGTGCGTCCGGGCGAAGTCCTGCTTGCCTGGACCGACGACCCGCAAAACCCGAACTACACCCGCTGCCATGCGGCGATGGATGTGCTGCAAAACAGCACTGACGCCAAGGGACGCTCGTTCACAGTGCACAAAATGCCGATTCCGGGGCCGATGTATGCCACCGAAGAGGAATGCGCGGGCGTGGATGCGGTGGAAGGTTCCCAGGAGCGCAACCCAACCGTGCGACTGGCCGGCTCCTATGTGAACTTCCTGATCGTCAACGGCGGCATCATCGCGCCCAGCTTTGACGACCCGCTGGACGCACCGGCCAGGGATATCCTGCAGAACCTGTTCCCGCAGCACGAAGTGGTCATGGTGCCCGGACGCGAACTGTTACTGGGCGGCGGGAACATTCATTGCCTTACCCAACAGCAACCCGCGCCATACGTAAAATGAGTGGCGATGTAACAGCCTGCTGATAGCGCCTGCGCCGGCCCTGAGTCGGCGATTTTGGATCCATCCCGGCAAGCCCGCGGCCCGATTGGGCCGTGGGTTTTTTTGTATCTGTTCATGGGTGGGCGTGGATACATTGGCATAGCTCTTGTATCGGATACGCGGCAGTTCCGGGGAATGGAGCTGAGTTGTTTTGTCATAAACCTTGGATAAATTAGCCGCTCATCAACCAGGAGAGGGCGCTGGAATGAATATGACAAGCGAGCGCACATGCCATCCCTTGGCCGTCAATGGTGAGTCGCTTCAAGCCTTGGCGCAGTGGTTGAAGTCCAACGGAACGCGTCAGATCAGAGAACCTGATCCGCGCCGGGTGATCGTTGAGCGTTACCCCGCTGGCCTGTTCAGCGAGGCTGAGTTGGAAGCGTTGTGGGATGTGATGCAAGGATAGAATTCGACGGATTGATAAAAAGCGCTGGCCGGGATGGCAGCGCTTTTTTTGTGCCCGCTGGTTTTCGAACTCACACAAAATCCCTGTGGGAGCGAGCTTGCTCGCGATAGCGGTGGATCAATAACACGGCTGTTGACTGACACACAGCCATCGCGAGCAAGCTCGCTCCCACAGGGGGGGCTGGGCAAGCCCGAGGCCTTCGTCCCATGGCTCAAGCAAACCCTGCCGTAGCAGGCCTTTGCGCCATCAGCGACTTGCGGTTTGGATGGCTGTTCGTTCTGATCGATTCTTAGATGTTTTTCGCCCAATCACAGACGATTCACGAAATTGACACACTGTTGAGGGCGCGACTAGGATTCGCCCTACGCCCGTGGCTGACAGCCATGACTCTTAAATAATAAAAAGGCCCGACACGATCAAACGTGGGCGGGCCTTTTCATTATTTTCAGGAGCAAGAGTCCGAAAAAGAGCGCAGAAAGCGCCATTTCGGCTGCTCGCCGCGGTGCGTATCAACCCGTACAAGGAAAATAATCATGTTGAACAAGCGCATTAGTTTGATCGCACTGGGGATCTTGAGCACGACACACGCCATGGCCAACGACCAGGCGGAGTCAAAGGGGTTCGTTGAAGACAGCAGCTTGAAAGTGCTGTTGCGCAACGCTTATATCAACCGCGACTACAAAGACGGCAACGAGGACAAGGCCGAATGGGGCCAGGCGGCCATCGGTACGTTCTCGTCCGGTTTCACCCAAGGCACGGTGGGCGTGGGTGTAGATGCCTTCGGCCTGTACGCATTGCGTCTGGACGGCGGCAAAGGTCGTAGCGGTGCGCAAGGCATCGATTTCTTCAAGCAAGGTGACAGCGGCAACGCGGCCGATGACTTGTCCAAGTTCGGTGCCGCGGTCAAGTTCCGCGTTTCCAACACCGTACTGGCCTACGGTGACCAGATGCCGGCCCTGCCGGTGCTGAGCTATGACAACTCGCGCCTGCTGCCGGAAAGCTACACCGGCACGCTGATCACCTCCAAGGAGATCAAGGGCCTGGAACTGAATGCCGGTCGTTTCACCGCCGAATCGCGCAAGAGCGCCGAAGGCCGCGACAGCGGTGGCCTGAAGTCGATCAACGTATTGGGCGGCAGCTACCAGTTCACCGAGCAGTTCAAGGCTTCGCTCTACGCCTCGGATGTCGAGGACGTATTGAAGAAGCAATACGTGAACGCCAACTACGTGTTCCCGCTGGCCAAGGATCAGTCCCTGACCCTGGACTTCAACGGTTATCGCACCAAGCTGGACAACAGCTACGTTCGCGAAAACAACGTCACCGGCGACGACAACAAGATCTGGAGCCTGGCCGCCACCTTCGCCACCGGCCCGCACAGCTTCACGCTCGCTCACCAGCGCAGCACCGGCGACAGCAACCTGGGCTACGCCTACGGTGGCTATCAGCGCGGGCAGAATCGTGTGGGTGACGGCGGCAACACGATCTACCTGGCCAACTCCTACTGGTCCGACTTCAACGCCGAGGATGAGCGCAGCTGGCAGTTGGGCTACGGCCTGGACTTCACCACCTTCGGCGTTCCGGGCCTGACCTACAACGTCGCTTATGTGCGTGGCGATAACATCACCACGTCCACCAGCGAAGGCGGTACCGAGCGCGAGATCTTCAACCAGTTCAAGTACGTGGTCCAGGGCGGCCCGGCCAAGGACTTGAGCGTCAGGTTGCGCAGCTCCGTGTTGCGGGTGTCGCAGAAGTCCAGCGAATACAACGTCAGCGGCAATGAGCTGCGGGTGTTCGTGGATTACCCGATCAACGTCTTCTGATGCCTGACCGGGTCACGAGCTTGTAAAACCGTGGCGAGGGAGCGAGCTCCCTCGCCACAACCGATTCATACCTGCCTGAAGTGAATAGCGTTGCGACGCCAAACTCGGGTTCTTTTGGCTTTTCGCGCAAGAAAAGCTACTGAAACAGCCTGTTTTCCCGAGAAAAAGTCGTACTAATGCAACTTCGCCCTCCGTTTCAAGCGTCGCTTGAAATGCCTCAAATACTTTCTCATGGACGTAAATCCTGCACCTACTAGATTAGGCCGCTCAATGCAGTGGAGACCTATGAAAAATGATCGTTCTGAACAGGGAAGTGGGCGAAGCGCTGAGACGTGACAAATACGTCAACGTTCGCGGTGGAGACTTCAACCTCTACGGTCATTTCGGCGATTTTGTCCGGCTGACCAAAAGCTGGGAAAACATGGAGCCCGACAGTTATTACGGCCAGGCCGAGTCAGGCATGCGTTTTCGCCGCTACAGCGACTTCGAATACAACCCCACGACCCGAGAGCTCAAGCAGCTCGAACACCGGGCCTACGTTCAGTCCAAGGCCAACAACAGCTATGTCGGCGGACTGGAGCGTCACTTCCAGGACTTCTCCAACGAAGTGATCAATTCGCCGGTGATGCGCAGCCTGATCGATACGGACTTCGAGGTGTACAAGAACGTCCTGCCCCAGGACTTGCACGATCAAATCTGGCAGTGCCAGATCCATCAGATCCGCATCGAGATCAAGCCGGGCAAACAACTGGAAATCACCCCTGAAGGGATTCACTGCGACGGCTATCCGTTCAGCGGCGTGCACTTCTGGGGTCGCCAGAATGTGGCGGGGGCGGAGAGCCGTTTGTACAGCGCCCAGGAAGAGCAACTGGCGGCGACGACCTACGAGGACATCCTCGACACCACGTTCTTCCTGGACCGCGACATGCGCCATTACGTGACCCCGGCGCGCAACACCCATAGCCATGACATGGCCTACCGGCAGATCCTGGCCATTTCCTTCTCGCGGCCCGGGACCGCTTTCGACATTGTTCGCTGAACGGCTCGAACCCATGGACGACCCGACGCAGCAAGTCCTGTTGCGCCGGGCCATGGTCCGGGACGCCGAGCGACTGGAGCGGTTCTTTCGCGGTTTCGACGAAGTGTCGTTCTGCGAATGGCAGGATGCCCGATTCTTGCGCGGTGTGTTGTTGCAGGACACCACCACCGCGTACCTGGCCATCGATGCGAGCGGCGAAGTGGTGGGCGCGGTGATCGGCGGCATGCTCGGCACCCGTGGCACGATCAATCACTTGGCGGTCAGCCCGCAGCATCGCACCAAAGGCCTGGGCCAGCGCCTGGTCGAGGCCGCCTCGGCTGACATGAAGCGGGTAGGCGTGCTGCGCATGTTCCTTTTCGTCGACGATGCTAATCTGGCCGGCAAGCGTTTCTGGGCCGCCCAGGGGTTCTGTGAGCCTCGGGGTGAAATCACCTTCGAGAGGGATTTATGAACAAGACTTCCAGCCAGCCGCTGGCGGTCGAACCACAAGCCTCGCGTACCTTTGCTGAAGCCAGTCCGGTGGTAGCGGGTTATTTCACGGTTTCGTTTGTGTTCGGTCTGATGGCGGTCAACGCCGGGCTGCCCCTGTGGTTGCCGGTGGCGATGTGCCTGTTCGTCTACGCGGGGGCTTCGCAATTCGCGGCGCTGGCGTTGATTTCCAGCGGTGCGTCACTGACCACCATCGTGCTCACCACGTTCCTGATCAATGCCCGGCACATGCTGATGTCGGTCTACATGGCCAAGGCCCTGCGTGCGCTGGGCCTCAGTCGTTTCGAGCGCTGGTGCTACGCGGCAGGTTTGACGGACGAGTCATTCGCTTTCCACAGCGTCAAGCTCGGCAGCGGGGCGCCGGTGAGCGTGCGCTACCTGGTCGGTTTCAACCTGTTCTGCCATACGTCCTGGGTGCTCGGTGGCTTGCTGGGCGCGGTGTGTGCGCAATACGCGGCGCACCTCATCAAGTACCAGCTCGACTATGCGCTGACCGCGATGATGCTCTATGTGCTGGTTTCGTTGTGCGACACCCGCAACAAACTGATCGCGGCCCTGGCGGCCGTCGTCTGCATGGGCGGGCTGAGCCTGCTGGGCAGCTCGCCGTTCAATGTCTTCATTGCCACGTTCGTTGGCTGCGGGGTGGGCGTATGCCTGACCAAACGTTCCTGATCCTGGTCGTGGTCCTGATGATGGCCGTGACCTTCCTGCCACGTGCCCTGCCGTTGCAGGTCAATACCGACCACTGGCCGCCCTTCGTCGCCCGTGCCCTGGAATACCTGCCAGTGGCGATCGTCGCTGCCATCAGCCTGACCCCATTATTGATCAAGGACCAGCAGATACAACTCGACCGCCCTGAGTTTTATGCCGCGATTCCGACGCTGTTATGTGCGTATTTCAGCCGCAACCTGTTTCTCAGTGTGGCGCTGGGCACGGCGGCGTATATCGCGCTCGGTTCGTTCCTGTAGCGTCAGGTCCACCACATCGTGCAGCGCCTGGCCAGACAACTCCGGATTGTTCACCGCCAGACGGACCTCGAGGAAATCCTCGAAGTCCGGAAAAATCGCCAGGCCGTTGCGCAGCGCCGCCTCCCGGGACACCAGCCCCAGGCCATCGAGCTGCGTGATCAACGACAATGTCAGCGTCTCACTGCAGGAATACACCATGCGCTGGCTCGACCCGTATTCACCCAGGCCAGCGTCGAGAAAGCGCAGGAAGCTGTGGGAATACGGACATTCTTCTGCCGGACGCACCTGAAACTTGTCACCGAGCAGGCCAAGGGAGTCGTCTTCGTCACCACAATGGGCACCGACCACCTGCACCTGCACATCCGGCATGGCGATGCTGGTAAAACCGCCCTGTTGCTGCCCAATCAGGATCGCCAGGTCAAAATCTTCGTTCCTGAGCTTGCTCAGGTTCTCCATCGACTCGGCGTAGCTGAATTCCAATTGATACTGGGGGAACACAGCGATCAATCGATCGATCATCCGTCGGTTGAACTCCGCCGGCAGGGTGGTATTGAGCGCCACTCTGAGCGTGCGCTGTCGCGGTGTCTTGAGTGCCGCGACTTTTTCTTCCAATTGCCGGGTGGCAATCAGCACCTGATCCATGAAAGGGGTCAGTTCCGAGCCCTGGCTCGTCAACGTCAGGCCCTTGTTCGAGCGCCGGAACAACCGGAAGCCGAACTGTTCCTCGACCTTGTTCAACTGCGCCGCCAACGCCTGCACCGTGAGGCACGAATGCTCGGCCGCTGCCGACAACGAGCCAGTCTGCACGATACGCATGAGGTTGCGTAGGGTTCTGCTATCCATGAGGTAATGCCCTCTGCTTAAGTGGGCTCGCTATTGTTGTGCACCTGGGCCGGCCAAGTGGCCATGCCGGCTATCATCATGCACCTTGCCACGCTTGTCGCGATTTTGTGCCGAAAAGCGCCGGGAGGCGATGGTTGGAGCTTATGCGGGATTTGCGGATTTTGCCCAGTGGATGCTGGCCAAGACCCATTAGTGAGAACCTGGTTGCGTTTGTTGGCCTGGAAAGCCATGCCGAATGGGTTCAAATAGAGTGTCGCTGGAGTCCACTTGCGAATAAAAACTTAAAAATAATCCATATGTGTACTATCCTCTAAGCACCACCCCGCTAAAAAGGAGCCAAAGCCATGGCGACTTCCTCCATCACCCTCAACGCGCAGCAACAATTGGACTCCCCGGATGCGGGTCGAGTCGCGTTGAAGTTTTTCTTCAACCTCATGGCGCTCTGGGGTTGCAGCGTCGAGCAGCAGCGCACCTTGTTGGGCAAGGTGGGCAACACGACCTTCTACAAATACAAACAGTTGCCGGAGAACGTGAGGCTGCCTCGCGATACGCTGGAGCGCATTTCCTACCTCATGGGTATCCACAAGGCGCTGAGCATTATCTTCAGCAATAGCCGGGACCGTGCCTATCAGTGGGTCAGCAGCCCGAATACCGCGGCACCGTTCAACGGCCAGTCGGCGCTGTCCTACATGTTGACCGGGCGGGTGGTGGACATCGCCGATGTGCGCCGATACCTCGACGGAGTGCGCGGTTAATGATGCCACCACTGGCGGACCCGCAATGGAAACGGGCCTATCGGATCGTCAACAGCAGCTTCCCTCCGATTTCGCTGTTTGAAGACGTACTCGACCCGGAAGACCTGCCCACGGCCTACGCCCTGGAAGCGCTGACCAACGATCGGCTGATGGAACAGGCCGGCGTGCTGTCCCGGGTCCGTCCCGAGGACCGTGTTTCCGGGCCCGGCTCCTCGCCGGTGATGGCGGCGTTTACCCACATTGGCAAAAGCAGCCGCTTCAGCGACGGCACCTTCGGTGTCTACTACGCCGCCAGCAGCCAGGAAGCCGCCATCGCCGAGACCTGCTACCACCAGGCGCGATTCCTCGGGGCGACCAATGAGCCAGACCTGGAGTTGACCATGCGCACTTACGTCAACAAGGTCGTCAAACCCCTGCACGACATTCGCCACGACTACCCTCACCTCCACAACCCAGACCCTACGGCCTACGGCCCATCCCAGGTGTTCGCCCGGCAGCTGCGGGAAACCTTGTCTTGGGGGTTGCTGTACAACAGCGTCCGCCTGCCCGGCCACGAATGCGTGGCCGCGTTTCGCCCGCCGGCGGTTTCGATTCCGGTGCAAGGCAAGCATATTCGGTACGTCTGGAGTGCCCAGAAGCGGGAGATTTCGTTTGTGTTCGAGGTGAGCGAGGTTTGAAAAGGGCTGCCAGGCAGCCCAGCGGGAGCAAGCTCCCTCGCCACGGGTATCCGATCAAATCTTGAACTGCTGCACCGAAGCCTGCATCGATCCCGCCGCATCGTTCAATTGATCCGCTGTTTGCGTCAGGTTGTGAATCGAACGGGTGTTCTCGCGGGACTGCTCGGCAATCGACTCCACCCGCTGGGCCATTTCATCACTGGCTTTGGATTGCTCGGCAATGGTCTGGGAAATTTCCTCCACCACTTCGGCCGCATGCCGGGCACCGGTGCGGATTTCGCTGATTGATACTCCGGCCTGCTGGGCCAGGTTGACGCCTTCGTCCACGCGGCTGACACACGCCTGCATGTTCGCTACCGCATCCCGTGCGCTGGACTGGATGCGCTCGATCATCGCGGTGATTTCCTGGGTGGACTGGGTGGTGCGCGCCGCCAGGTTGCGTACTTCGTCGGCCACCACCGCAAAACCACGGCCCGCTTCACCGGCGCGGGCGGCTTCGATGGCGGCGTTGAGCGCCAGCAAATTGGTCTGTTCGGCGATGCTCTTGATCACCTGGATGATGGAATGAATGTCTTCGGACGAGGCGTCCAGCGCGGTGATCTTGCTGGAAGACTGGTTGACCACCTCGGCGATCCGGTTCATGCCTTCCACCACCCCGAGAATCACCTGGCCGCCGCTGCTCGCCAATTGTTCGGACTGCGCCGAAATCGTCCGGGCGCTATCGGCGTGCTGATGGATCTGGCTGATGTTCGCCATCATCTGCTCCATGCTCGCCGCCATGCTGGTCGCGCTCTGGGCCTGCTGGTCGGCACTGGAGACAATCTGCCGCGCCGTATCGCCCAGGTTCCGGGACGTGCCATGCAACTCATCGCTCTGGCCGCGGATCGTGGCGATCATCTGCCGCAGATTGGTCTGCATCTGCTCGATCACGCCTTGCAGCTGGCCCAGCTCATCCTTGCTTTGCGTGCCCATGGAGCGCTGCAGATCCCCTTGGGAAATCGCCTGGGTATTGAGGATGATCTTGTTCAGCGGCGTAAGCACCGCCTTGAGCAGGCTCCACGACAACAGCGCCAGCGCCACGCAGGTGGCCAGCAACGTCACGATCAGCCAACGCTCCGAGCTCTGAATGCTGCCGTCCTGATGCTCGCGGGATGACTGCGCCTGGTTCTCGATCAGTTCACTCACTGCCTCGTTGCGCTCCTCCAACGCCGAAAACGCCCCGTCGAACTCCGCCCGCAACGCCTGGCCATCCTGGGCACCGCTCAGTGCCTTGCTGATTATTTGCTTGGCTTTATCAATGTAGGTCTCCACCTGTGGCTTGAGCTCGACAATCGCCTTGGCGACATCCCCCGGCAACTTCGCCTCGGCATTTTCGGCAATGACCTTGCGCATCCGCTGCGTATGCTCATCGAACGCCTCAAGCACCTCCTTCGTCCCCTGGGCATCCCCCGGCTTGACCAGCAGAGCGGCGAGTACGTCGGCACGAATGGCGTCGTGCATCATGTCCGCCTCCATGTGCTTGCGCATGGCGGAAATGCTGGTCTCGTTCTGCACCAGAGCCTCGGTCATGGAGTGATAACCCCACAACCCGATACCGCCGAGCAGCAACGCAAAAGAAAGACTGACCAACCCCGAGCCTATGACCTTGGTGCGGATCTTCATCGCTTACTGCTCCTGGAGCGGGGGAATTCTGGAAAAGTGTAGTCGAGCGCGAGCAGAGCCTTGCGGTATTCCATGCGCTTATCTGAGGCTATCGGCGGGAGATTTGATTAGATGAATACGTTGCAAACTGTTTGGACAGGGGCAGGGTGGAGGGAATACAGCCCATTCAGAAATCCCACAAACTCATTGCAGTCAGTCATTGTGTTCTGTCCCTAATCCGTGGCGAGGGAGCTTGCTCCCGCTGGGCTGCGAAGCAGCCCTTCTTCAATCGTTCCCGTCATACAGAAGAAACCCAATGCTGCTCGACCCAGCGGGTAGCATTGGGCCTGCGGCCCTTAAGCAGGATTACTCCCCGGCGCCTCCAGCACCTTCACCACGTCGTCGATGACGGCCTTGCTCATATCCTGCAAATAACACGACGCCCAGGCATACCGATCCGTACCGCGAATCATCGCCGCGTCCTCGGCCAGGACCTTGGCAACGTGGAGCAGATCGGAAGCGTGGGACAGGGCTTCGCCGATGGGTATGCCGCTGTTGACGCGGAATAAAGGGCGGTCGGAGTGGTAGCAGAAGGGGGTTAGGCCTGGGGTTTTGAGGTCTTGCGGGTTTGGCATTGTCTGGCTCCTTGACTGTGAGAGCCGCAACCGTCCTTTCCTACGGGATTGGGTGGCGGCCATGCACGGGGTAGGAAAACCGGGAATCAAGGCACCCGGCACACCCGAAGGTGTCCCGCGCACAGCCGCCATAACGCATATCGCAGACACAGAAAAAGCGCCTGCAATAGTAAGCGAGGCGCAGCTGATACGCCTTGATTTACTTCGGGTTTCCTACGCCCGGTCGCTGAATTGGCAGCGACTGTTGAAGAGTAGTCAGCGATTGGAGGAGGGGCAATCGTGGCGCGATGCTGGCGAATCCAAAATTGCGTATCCAGATTTTACCTGGCTTGTAGCTTCTAACTGGCTGGAGTCCAGTGGTCTGAAACCTTCTTTTCATGGGGCGCTGGCGAAGCGATTACAGAAAATCGTCGATATCCACTCGTCGCCACTGTCAGTCCTGACAGTGGCGAATTTATTGTGGATACATCCAAGCTAGGTTTGTCCAGTCTGGACGCAGTGTGGAAGAAGTCATCTGGCTCAAGGTGGTCTTCAGGATGAGGCAATTTATTCTTTCCGACATCTTGGCTTTTCCAGCCTCTTCCGCTCAGTCGCATGCAACGATTCCATTGATGGAAGGGCCTGGCATGGTCATTGATGGTGAAGTATTTAGAAGTGAATACGCGGATGTGAACGGCATTCGCATGCACTATCTGGTGTGCGGTAACGGTGAAAGACCGGTACTTCTGATCCATGGCTTTCCGGGAAGCTGGAGGAACTGGGAGGCCGTGATGGGGCGCTTGGTGCGCGCTGGCTACACCCCTGTCGTTCCTGATTATCGTGGTGCCGGAGAAACGGATATTTCAGCCAGTGGGTACGACAAGAAGAACATGGCGCTGGATCTGCATGAGCTGATTAAAAAACTGCAGATGAATCGGGTTGATGTTGTGGGTCACGACATGGGTTTGATTGTCGCCTATGCCTACGGCGCACTTTATCCATACGAAACCAAACACATCGTCTTAATGGACGGCTTTATCCCGGGTATTCCAGGGTGGGAGATTCCCTTTAATGGCAATCCCGCAACCGGTATCTCGAGCAAGTGGCATTTTCGCTTCTTTGGAAGCACCGCCGAAAAAATGATCAAGGGTAAAGAAAAGATTTACCTGGACATGTTTTTCGATGAGTTCGTTTACCCAGGAAATCCCAAGGTAACGCAAGAGGTGCGTGAGGCCTTGTTGAACGACTATTCCCGGTCAGGGCGCATGGGCGCAGCTTTCAAGCTTTATTCGGCGTGGATAGAGCATGACGCAAATGACAACCAAGAGTTCGCTGAAAATAAACTGACCCTCCCGGTGCTCACCATTGGCGGGGATCACTCAAGAGGCAAGACGTTGGCCGAGCAAGTGCAGCACATTACCTCGCAACCCCATTCCTTGATCTTGCAAAATACTGGGCATTGGGTGCTTGAGGAGAAAGCGGAAGCTACCAGTCAAGCGATCCTGGATTTTTTGCGAAATTAAAGAATGCATAGGTCTTGGCGAGTTGCGACGGAGGCAGGGGGTAGGGATATCAATATCCCAGAAACAACAAAGCTCTCGTAGCGATACGAGGGCTTTGTTGCATGAGCCGCAGAACGGAAACCGGTTTGATCGCGGAAATCAGAAATCCCAGCGAGTGGCGAGCATCACGTTGCGCGGATCGCCGTAGTACGACGAGTTATAGAACCCGATATTGGTGTAGTACTTCTTGTCGAAAACGTTGTTGACGTTGAGGGTGGCGGAAACGTTGTCAGTCACTTGATACCGCGCCATCACGTCGACCAGCCAGTAAGGGTCTTGCGAGAACTTGTCGGTGGTTTTCTTCGGGCGGTTGTTCAGTAGCTGCCATCCCTCGCCCTGCCAGCGAGCGCCGCCGCCCAGAGTGAGGCGGTCCCAAGAGCCGGTGAGTTTGTAGGTGGTGTAGAAGTTGACCTGGTCTTCCGGTTCCCAGGTGGAGACCTTGGTGCCGCTCTGATCGCGAATGATCTTGTGGGTATAACCCGCTTGCAACTGCCAGCCGGGCGCCAGTTCGCCGGAGATTTCCGCTTCATAGCCTTTGGTCTTGGCGGTGATGCCCCTATAAGGGTTGGCAACCAGCGAGGTGTCTGCGGTCGAGTCGAATTCCGCGCGGTTTTCCTCATGAACCTCGAAGTAGGCCAGGCTGGTGTTCAGGCGTCCGCCGTAGAACTCACCCTTGAGGCCGAGCTCGTAGTTGGTGCCTTCATCCGGCTCCAGCATTTTGTTGCTGCTGTCTCGATATGCGGTTTGCGGCAAGTAGATTTCGGTGTAGCTGGCATAGAGCGAGTAGTTATCGTTGAGGTCATAGACCAGGCCGGCGTAAGGAATGACCTTGCCAGTATCCTTGGTGTCGCTGGTACCGGTTACCTGATAGTTGGCGATACGCGTGCCCAGCAACAGGTGCAAGTCATCCATCAGGCTGAAACGCCCGGTCATGTACACGCCCGATTGGCGGGTGGTCTCGTCGTTCTTGAAGCCGACATCGCCCCAGTCTGGCTCGATGCTGTCACCGTTCCAGTTGTAGAAGTCGATGACGTTGTTGGTGTAGGTCGGGTTGTAGTAGTCCTTGCCCACCCAGTGTGAAGAGGAGATCGACGAGCCGATGACCAGCTCATGTTCGCGACCGAGCATGCTGAAAGGGCCTGTGAGGTAGAAATCGCCGCTGTCGCTGACGGTTTCACCGGTGTACTTGTTGGCGTAGATGGAGGACAGCCCGGTCGTCGGATTGGGTTCGGCCAGCGAGCCCAGCGGGGCGTTGTAGCCATTGATCTGGTGGTTGTATTGCCCTTTGGCCACCCAGCCGTTGTTGAACGTGTGCTCCAAGGTTGCGAACGCGGTACGCGAGTACTGCTCCCACTTGCTCCACTTCGCGCCATTGTTGAAGGAGCGCGGCAAACTGATCGGATTGCCCGCGGAGTCATATACCGGACGGCTGCCCGACCAGCCTGAGCCTTTTGGATCGTTATCCTGGTAGTCCGCACCGACGGTGAGGAGGGTGTCTTCATCCAGGTCGAATTCGAGAATGCCGTAGAACACGCTGGTCTTGCGCTCATAGTGATCCATGAACGAATGCTTGTCCTGATAGGCAGCGACCGCGCGGCCACGTACGTTGCCGGTCTCCGTCAACGGGCCGCTGACGTCGATTTCCGAGCGGTAGTTGTCCCAGGAGCCCGCGCCCAGTTCGACATGGCCCTTGAACTCGGAAGTGGGCTTCTTGCGCACCAGGTTGATGGTGCCCCCAGGGCCACCGGCACCGGTCAATAGGCCGGTCGCGCCTTTGAGTACTTCGACGCGATCGTAGATCGCCATGTCAGTCAGCGTCTGCCCGGCCGAGTAGGGGGCGTTGCGGGTCATCGGGATGCCATCGTACTGGAAGTTCTGGATGGCGAAGCCGCGAGAATAATAGTTGGTACGTTCACTGTCGTAGGTGGAGACGGTGATGCCCGGCGTGTGGCGCATCACGTCATCGATGCCGCTCAGGCCGAAGTCATCCATGGCTTGGCGGGTGACCACCGATATCGATTGTGGTGTCTGTCGTGGCGTCAAGACCATGCGTGTAGCGGTTGCAATGGTGCCGGGGGTGTAGGAGCCGGTGCCTTCGGTCACCGTACCCAACTGGTTGGCAGTGACCTGCGTGGCCCCCAGTTCCAGGGCATCGTCGGTGCGGTTCGCGACCAGAACGTACCCGCCATTGCTCTGACGTTGCGCTTGCAGTCCACTGTTGGCGAGCAGGCGCGACAGCCCATCCTCGATGCTATATGAGCCTTTGAGCCCGGCTGTCGTGAGATGACGAGCCTGCTCGGTGTCGAACGAAAGAGTAACCCCCGCTTGCACACCAAACTGGGCCAGGGCGGAACCCAACGGCCCGGGGGCGATCTGGTAAGCGGTTAGGTTTTGAGCCATGACCTGAACCGGCATCAGCGCCAGGCCAGACAGGCTGGCGAGGGAAGCGCCCAGCACGGCCAGGCGAACGGCGCGCGTCAGCAGCGTCGGGGTTTTGAGGGGAAGCGGGGGCATTCAGTGATCCTTCCGTTGTCATGGCAGAAACCCGCTATATCGCGGCTTATGTCATTGACGGATGAGAATCGAAATCAGCAAGGTTGCCGGTGAAGATTCTGCGAAGCGGGTTCACACAGGTTCAATGCTGGCCCAGTAGCGCGTCAGGTAACGCACTTTCACCGGCAAGGATTTACCCAGGTTTTCCAGCACGGTGTCCGTATCATCGATGCGGAAGGCGCCCGAAATGCTCAACCCCCGAACCTCTGCGGCACAGCGCAGCACGCCCGGGCGATAGCGCCCCAACTCCTCGATGAAATCCCCCAGACGCCAGTCGTCTACGCTCAGCATTCCCTGCACCCAGGCGGTCGAACCCGCTGGCAGGGGGCGGGGGCTGCCCACCCGATCGAGATCGAACGTGACCTGCTGGCCGGTTTCCAGGCGCAGCGCGTGATCGGCATGCCGCTGCGGGCTGATTTCAACCGCGGCCTCTAGCACACCGACCCGTGTTTGCTCGGGCAGTTGTCGCACACTGAACCGGGTGCCGAGCGCGCGTACGCCCCCTTGCGCGGTCTGAACCATGAAGGGGCGCTGGGCGGGGTCCTTGGCGGTCTGCACAATGATTTCGCCTCGGAATAGCTGGATCAGCCGCTGTCTGGAGTCGAAATGGATGTCCAGTGCAGTGTCGGCGTTCAGTTCCAGTTGCGAGCCATCGTCCAGGCGCAGCGAGCGACGTTCCCGGATGCCCGTGCGCTGTTGCGCCAGCATCGAGCGGTACGGCACCTGCTCAACGGCCAGCCATGAACCGCCGCCGACGACCATCAGCATACCAAGCATTTTTAGTACGTCACGGCGTTGCGCTTGCGCTGCACCCAGGCCGGACAACGCCGCCTGCTGCGGCATCATCGCCCACTGCTGCTGAAGCTTTTCAACCCGCGACCAAGCGGCCGCATGTTCAGGGCTGGCTTGCATCCACGCTTGCCACGCCTGCGTGCGCGCTTCGCAGGCTGCACCGTCATTGAGCTGCACGTACCACGTGGCGGCCGCTTCCAGCGTCTCCAGGTTCAGGGACGAGGACATCAGTTATCCACCAGCAACAGGCATTGGGTCATGGCGCGAATCAGATGATTTTTCACCGTGGTCACCGACACGCCGAACCGCTCGGCCGCCGCCACGTAGCTCAGTCCTTCGAGCTGCACCGCCAGGAAAATTTCCCGCGTGCGCTGGCCCAGCTCATCGAGCAGGCTATCGACCGCCACCAGCATCTCGATGATGGACAAGCGAATCTCCGGCGAAACATCCACCGGTTCCGGCCGCTGGGCCAACGCCTGCAAGTAAGCCTGCTCAATGGTGCGGCGACGGGATTTATCAATCAGCAGCGAACGGGCGATGGCGCTCAGATAACTACGGGGTTCGCGGATGGGTGCGTCATTGCGCGCCGTCATCACTCGCAGGAACGTGTCCTGCGCCAGGTCCGACGCATCGGCGGCGTTGCCCAGGCGCACACGCAACCAGCCTTTCAGCCAACTGTTGTGTTCGCTGTACAACCGATGAAGAGCCGAATGATCAAGCGCCGACATGAGAGAGATACCGAGGTATAAATGATAATCGATCTCATTATTGTGATGGCGGGATATTAATGCAAGAGACTTTCCATGGCACCCACTGAATGACGTCCGTGGAAAACCTGATATCGCGAGCAAGCACTCCATGGATCGAGCAGGATTTTTACGCGCCGCGTAGCAGGCAATCGGGTCGACCTGATCCAGTGCCCGGTTCACTGAGAGTTCCGCCAGCATCCGCTTGACCTCCAGCCGCTTCTTGCGCGCATCGGAGAGCGGAGTCCGACGGAGCGCCAAAACAAAAAAACGCCAGAAGGCGGGTTTGTCAGGGGGGCAGAGATTCTGAAAGCCTTCTATGAACCTTGTATGGTGCGGCACCAGACGAACGGTAGCATTCGGCGCGGCTAGGTTTTCTGCGGGTCTGGAATTCGGTGGAAAATTTGGCGTACCCCAACTAGTAACTATAAATAAATCAGCTAGTTATGGCACTCAGTGGAATCGAACTGGGGCTTCACTGACGAGTAGCAATTTATTCAAATTGAGCCTGACCTGAAGCCTGAGCTCGCTAGCGCGTCCTAGGGTGAGCACCGCCTCAGAGCTCTGTCATCAATGCTTCAATTATTTTGTCGTGCCTTAGCTGAATCGCGTCCTTTCCCCAAAGCTGCTTATTGGCGACGAACGTGGCTATTTCTCGCTGCTGTGCGTTGTGTGTGTAGGTAGCCAGTTTCCTGGCAAATACGATATTTCCCACGGCACAGTTATGGGATTTGGAAAGCAGTAGGTAATTGCCGAGGCAGTTCAGATATTCAGAGGTGAACGTTTCATCGTATTCATCGTATCCGTGGGGCATGCCTGCGGGTTCACTCGTAGGTGCAATGTGATAATTTTTTGAAGAGAAAAATGGGGCTGAAAGTAATTAAGTGCATACAGTAAAGGTGTGCTCAATACACTGATGGTTAGTGAAGTGCCGAGTGAGGTCTTCGGAGATTAGAAGACCTCAAATCCCTCTTCGAGGTTTATAGAAATTAGTTGCCTTAATCATCACTCGGCGGAAACGAGGGAATGAAAATTTTTGGCGCTAAGTCATTTTCATCATACGGATCAACAGTTAACCAGTCGGTTATAACTGGAGGTATACCTGCGGTTGGATTAGCCCTCCAGTAATCTCGCCAATGATTATAACGATCACTCAGCGGTTTGACGTTGTCCTCGTCAAAAATAGTGGATATTAGCTCTTGAATCTGATGAACGCCGGGTGCTTCTGGGGATATATTTCGGCCGAACATTTCAGCAGTGTTAATAAGCGCTGTTGTTTCACTCAAAGTAGTGTAGAACTCAACCCTGTTTTTTTCCGTTAACTCTGCTATTGGAAGGTATGCCACTAGCTGAAGTGGAACTGCCAGCGCTTGAGGTCTGGGTTTTCCCTCTTGCATGAAGGATGGGTCGATATCTGCTATTACAACTGCTTGTTCTGTCTGCCCCAAGGCATCGTTAGGGTTGTTGTAATAAATACCCTTAGACCAGCCTGCGTAGGGAGTTATTAGGTCATGGAAAATTGATTTTTTTGAATTGTTCCAACTTTCTCTGCCAATGAAGCAACTTCCACCGATTGCTTGTTTCTTGCAAGCGGCATTGCAAAAAACTGTTGTTGCACCGCCAGATAGCAAAGTGGCTTGCCCAAATATCCAATAGTCTGCTGATCTGGAAGTCATTGCAGGTACAATGATGATAGATCTCCTACTATCGCCATCTCCCGATAGGCCTAGGTAGGCTGACATAGATATCAAATCTTCGATCAAGATGGCTTCTGCACTTTCATTTGATATCGTGTGTCCGAATTTAACGGCCAGTTTTTGTAGCTCGGCAGCTAAAGCTCTGTAGTTAACTGGACTCATTGGAAGGAAAAGCTCAGAACATATAAACTCCGTGCTATATAGTAGGTGTCTCAGTTGCTTAGAATACTCCAGAATTTCCTCAGGTTTAATTTCGCTATCAAATGCTGTTCTGGCGCCATCACTATCACGTCTCCTGATTTCAGAAAGTAGGGAGTTCGGTGAAAATAGAGGAGCTAAAGGCTCTAACAGTGGCGAGAAAACTTCAGATGCTGCAAGTGATGAGTATTTTTTTCTGCGTGAGAATGTGCAAGCCAACCGGTCCCCGTTACTCAGGTTCAACGGAGCAATAAGCGTTAATATAGAGCTGTGTTCTCCCGAAAGGTATGTTTTAGGTTTTTCTGGTGGCAAAGTGGAAAAAGTTTTCAGGTGATCTGAAAGTCCCAGGATACCGTCATGAACTTCCGCGAACCCTGGATCTGTTGTGTTGCCATATAATTTGTATGTTCCGGCCAGCACGGCAGGCATTCCTGGCTTTCTTTTAATTTGTTCTCTAAGCCACTTGATCGTGTCTGGCCTTACTGAATACTCTGGTAGTACTAGTAAGTCCACGCCAAAGCTCTTACAAGAAGACAGTGCCTCTAATAAAAATTTTCGTCTGCGAAGCTCGTAGTGACTAACAGATGAAGATCCAGTTTTATTGGGTGGAAGCTCTTTGTTCCAATCTTTGGAGTCTACTATTGGGTGGCGATAGGTATCATTTACTACCCATTGCATGATTGCTATTCGAATATGTCCTGGCGAACGCTGTCGGCGCGGTTCCCATACCCTTTCTTGAATAGAACGCCATTCTTTTCGAGTCTTATTATCCGACTTCCTTGTCTTGGATGAAATATTATTAATGTCATCGGATGATACAAAAGCGTTACTTGGCGATAAACGCTCCAAGCCCTCTTGAGTAGCAATCTGGGCATCGATAAGTTCCGAAGTGTGATCCACTGGCTTAGCGTTCGAGCCAAGAGTGGAGGAATACTCTTCAAACGATGATTGAGATGAGTCTTTAATTTCGCTCTCAAGAGCGGTACGTTGGGGGATGGGAATTAAAAGTTTGCTAAGTTTTTCATCTCGTGCACTGATCAATAAGAGATTGTCATTGCAATCAAAGGTTTCTTGCCAGATGCTCAGAAGTTTGGAACCTTGTTGTATACGTTCAGGTTTTACTCCGCTTGATAGTGCGATCTGCCAACGAGAAATAGACCATTCTTCGCCAGATATAGTTGTGAAGCTATTTTCGGAGGAGTTGAATTTCCAAGAGCCTACAGCTTTCTCTATGTTTAATTTTAAATTTGACTCTATAACTGAAAAACAATTAATTGCTTCAAGCACCCCTGGGTCGGCCCATGAAGAAAACGCATTATCGCAACTAAATTCAAATGGCCAGTCTGGATCAAGAGTAGCTTGATCATGATCACTTTTTATAGGTGTCTCGGAAAGGAGGATGGCTAGCTTTCCAATTTTATTTTTTGTTTCTATATCCCACTCGCGTTCTAAGGGCAGCTTTCGGTGTTCACCAAATAGTCCTACCCTCCCTGAAACCAAAACTAACCAACCCAAGGGTGTTATTTGGGTGAATGCTGACTCCGAGGCATTGGCTTTAACTTGTTTAATAAAATATTCATTTAGGAAAGGAATTGAATCCTCTGCCTGATCCAGCAAAAATCCGTTCTCTGTGATTTTCCACGTTTGAGTAAGCTCTCCTTCAGCGGGGTAAGGCCAATGATCTTCGCCTAAAGCCTGAATTATAAAAGCGAGCTCCCGCGCCCATGAGGAAATCGCAGCTATTTTACAACCCACAATGAGGGCGGATAAACTGCTTGCCTGCAAGGGGACTGAACGTTGTGCGTTTATTAGTTTAGAAAAACGCTCAGAGAGTTTGAAATAAGATGCAGGAATGATTCTATCGGTTGCTAGTAAGTTCTCGTCGTCACTATCTGCTAATTCTGCCCCCCAGCTGGTAGGCATTACGTTTATGACTTTTAGAGCAACTTTTTCGATGTAATGAGAGAAAAGTCCTTGTGAAAATGGATATATATTTCCGGACAGGCGAATATGCATTGCTGCTGTTTCGGCCTCACTGGATATAACATATGCAATCTCTTCAGACAGCTCCCCACCTACAGGGAAACCACGAAGAAGTTCTAGAGATCTAGCAACAGTTGCAGGTAGATGATCTTCATTCTCTAGCGGGCTTAGAACTTGATCTTTGAAATAAGTGCCGCGTAGCTTACGTAATACGTTCCTGAGTAAGTGAGTTGCCGGCTCTAGTAGTTCTTGCTTGTTAGCTGTATCTGCGGTTTTTTGGCCGAGTTCAGCAAATGTATCAATGTCACGACGAAACCCAGAAAGCTCTGATAAAAATACGCCTGTACGCCAATATCGGCCATATTGTTCAGGTACCTCTATGGTTCTCAGTCCACGTGAACCCTCTCTAACGAAGGCAAGTCCATCAAGGGATAACGCGGGGTAGCTCGGAGTGAACAAAGAAATTGTTAAAACGCTTTCATCGTTGTGATCAGGTCTGTTGTTGGTGACTAAATATGGCCAAGCAGGTACATATTCTAGCTGGCTGGAAGATGAGGTTTTATTTATTCTAGCGATCGCTTCGTATGCATCTGCTATCCACTTTAACTTCGAGGCATCGATATCAAAGACCGGCGGAGAGCTTGGAGTCCAAAAGTTGTTATTTTCTTTTAGTTCTGCTTCAAAAATTTCCAGTTTTCCAACTTGTACTATGGCTTTCCAGTTCGGTCGAAATTCAAGTGCGGAGGTGTCTGCTGTTGACACTTTAAAGGTCGGATTTTGAATACTCTCTGCATCTGCATTAAGTGATGGAAGAGTAACCCACCATATTTTTGAAATTTTTACCCAACTCGACTCGCTCGACCGATCAGAATAAAGAAGTAGGCCATGTGCTGGGATGCCTGGGAGAGGAGGGAAAGGTATTTTCGTCTCGCCATTTTGCAGTAAATGATGCCGATTAACTAATAGATGCGCCAAGGCTTCTCTAGGAGTGATCGCAGCAAATGTTTGTAATGCCAGAAGTATAACTTCTCCAGATGGATCATGATCATCACTGGCATGCTCGTCATTATCGCAGGAAGGAAGAAGACATTTAAGAATTGAAAGGTAATTATCATTGTCTAGGACGAAGGCACTTGACGGATTTTGAGACTTTTGTGATATTAGATTTAGCTCTTGTGCAAAATCCGCAAGGGGATCGGGCCCATTAGCTCCCGAGTTTATAGCCAAACAAACTATTGCTTTATGTAGCCACAAAAAAGCATCACGCAGCAGATTCCACTCTCCTAAAGGGTCACCAGATACTGTTAATCCTGTAATATTGCGGCCATTAGTTTCCGTATCTGTGATAATAGCCCTCTTGAGGGAGATTCTGAATGGAGCGTTCTGTTTCTCTATAATGCTTAACGCAAGCGAATCAGTTTTAGAAGTCTGTATTAACTGATTTGATAGTTGACTAGCCATCCATTGAATACAAATGATTCTTTGCACAAACATACGTTTGAGTTGGTGTGTACCTTGCCCCCATCCCTCAGGGCATTGATCAGAACTGGTTGAGTAAAATGGCTCAAAAAAACTCGACTCACAGGCAACTCTGGCTAGGCTAATAATGCCTTGTTGTCGAGCATTAGATTCGCTAGAGTCGAAACCGTAATCGATCTTGTTTGCTCGCTCTAATAAACTTTGTAACCCTTCCAATGCGTAAAATGATGGGTCGTCCCAAGGTAAATCCTTGTTTAACTCGAAGGGTGAATTTTGACAAACGCTATTCCAAATTTCCCAATAAACACCAATAACATTTGTGTTGTTTGCATTGTGACAAATAATCGCCGAAATGTACCATGTCCAGCGCGCTGCTTTACTAAGCTCCGAAGGCCTGAGGTCGCTAGCTCTGAGGGCAGTAAAAAGCTGATTTTTTATTATTTCAGGTGATGCCTGATATAAACGTGGGTCTCTCAATAGCTCCAGTGAACTTTGCCGAGTTATTTGCTGCTCTTGCCACGCGCCCCAGCCATATTCGAAATCTTCAATTTCGAATACTTCCGTTTCTTCGCGCGGTCCTGATACGGCTAAAGCACGCCCAGAAGTTAGCTCATCTAAGAAATCTTGAGCACTCATTGGTGCAAAACTTTCTTTTGGAACCATTTCCAGTCCCAGTGAACTGGTTACGTCTTCGACAACAGCTCTGAGCACGTTCAGGATATCGAGGCTGTCGCTAATAATTACGACGTCATCAACGTAACGCGCATACCCTGCACGTGACTGCCCTTCATAGTTGTACTCTTTGAGCTTACTCCTTATTTTTGAATCCAGTTTGAAAAGTAAACTGTTACCTAACCATGCCGATAAAACTGGGCCTTGGGGGATTCCTCGCTCACGATCAGATTTTTTTGACTCTCCTGTATCTGGGTGATAGAAGTAAAATCCAAAACTTTGATCTACAAGAAAATCTACCACAGCTCGATTACGTTCACCTATAAAACCCTTAGGTTGGAATAGAGGAGCAAAATGTTCGGAACTATCCAAGTTTGCAAAGGCGGAGCTTATGCATTCTTGAAGCATACTTTTCATTACAGAGCGTTTTATATTGTCATAATAACGCTTTAAATCAAGTCGGACCATGTGTACTTGATTCATTCCTTTGCCTTGCGAAAGGAGCGATGCTATGAATTCCTTCCAGCAATCAAAGTAAGGTCGAAATATTCCTCCCGATGATGGTGGGTGTCGACCTTCTAGAACATCCATATCAATTTGATAGGCGAAGCTTAGTGTTTCTTCAAAGGATGAGCCATTAGGTTCTCCCGTGGTTTTTTGCTTATCCAGGCTCCGGTAGTAACGAACTGCTGGGATAAATTCGCTAAATTGTAGATCTGTACCGTCGTCTAGTTGTTCAGATAGCAACTCATTAATAATATATTGTTGGGCTATCAAGTCTTCTGGGCAGGGCATCGACTTCAGTCGCGGTTCAGTCTTGCCAAATCCACGTGAAACATGCACAGCGTCAAAAGGCTCGATAGGTTGAAACTGATTTTGCTTTAAGCGCGATGCAATTCCTTCATTAAACGTTGTCGCAGCTAATGACAGCCTACGCCAAGCGGCTATATCCGAAAGAACTTCCCCCTTATTAGCGCCAGATTGGGCTAACTCTCTCGCTAAATTTAATTTCAGAGCAGCGTTTTGGTCTGGATAAATATGATAATTAGTTTTTTCTTTGAGTTTTTTCGGTTCGCTATAACTGGCTAGTTCTTGTATCCAAGTTTTTTCTTCACTTAGCGGCGAGCCATTTATAACGAGAAGCTTTCTTGGAAAACCTTGGGATACGGCTGATAGATACTGTCCTACTCGAAATTTCGCCCCGGCGGGTATTGAACTCCAAGCGTTGTCATCCAGGATGGAAGAAGGCGAGATTTTTAATTTTTCTGATATGAGTGCGAGAGCCGCAGGATGCGTAGATCGATTGAGAAAAACCTCAGCTTCATCTATGTGCTTGTAGTTGCTCAGCAGTTCGTCAGGGTCTTTCGCAGTCAATGATTCGCTGGGAATATCTTCATCGAGAACCCAAATAAATGAAATCTCAACTCGAAGTTGAGTATCCTTATTTAAAATTTTCTCTATAGATATAGCTGAACCTTTAAGGCCAGCTTGATCGCGGTCTAAAAATATTCTTAAATGAAGTGGAGAAACTTCTGGGAGGGTGTTGGCGAGGTCGATTATAATTTGTGCTTGATGTTCAGAAAGGCTTGAGCCTAAGATCGCTACTGCTGCGTACCCTAACTCTTCAAGTCTCAGACAGTCCAATAAACCTTCGCAAATATAGAGGGTGGGCTGCTTGTTGTCCTTAATAAGGAGTTTTATTCTAGAAAAAGCTTCGTGAGACCGGTACAATATACTAGATTTAGGTAGCCTAGGAGAATATAAGTACTTTGGTGATCGTGACCCCTCTTTTGTTTTGCGGCCTGCAAAGCCTACAAGTTGGTTATGTTCGTCTCGTATCGGAAATATTACTCGCTCATCGTAAAAGAAGTCTCTATACGAATCACCTAAGTTTAAATTTTGGACTCGCTCCTGAACTAGTTCTGAGGTTTCTCGTCTTATCAGTCCATTGGACTCGAACTGTTCGAGAGTGGCTCTGAATGCTCCATAGTTGTTTTTATTTTTTTCTATTTCTCGCGATAATGTTCTTGGAGGTGCTAGATAAATTTCTGCGATTGTGCTTGTGGATAGTGTAAGCTTTCTGAGGGTTAGCCAATTCTCAAGCTCTTTGCTTGAATTGGTTTTATATATTTTTAGTGCGCTTTCTAAGGTTTTGAAGTCAATATTAATCTTTGAGGATTCGTTTTTCTCGGAAGGCGACAAATTGTTTTTGGGTTTTGTTCTGAAAGTTTGCTTCGAAATAGTGTAGCCGTAAGTTTCCGCCAGCCATTTCACAGCAGTAGTAAAATCTACATTTTTGACATTTTGTACAAACTTAAATATGTCTCCGTGAGCGTGGCAAGAAAAACAGTGGTAATGGGATCTATCGCTTGAAGTTTTTTTATATAACTGCATTGAGGGATTTTTTTCGTTATGCTCAATACATAAAGATACCGATTTATCACCAACCCTCTTGACCGATAATCCCAGGCGTTCAGCAAGCTCATCAATTTCCACATTGTCAGCCAATTGCTGGATCAATTGGTGAAATTCATTCCTTGAAATTTTGTTATTCATGTTGAATTCGCATTTATGTAGATGATGGCAAAACTGTATCATTTTTTTAGGATGGCTGCATGGGAGTTGAAATACAGTTTCAATTTTTTAACTGGGTTTCCGTCCTGAGATGTATAAATTGGAGTCGTGTGTTTAGCGGTTTCAGTAAACCTCAGGTCTTGTGATAGACTGACTCTATTGATATTCCTCCATGTTCTTTATTTTTAATTCAAGGCTAAATGAAGTATTAAGCGATACTAGAAGTGAGTCATAGATTGGGCGAGTATAGGCGAAATTTTTATCACACCTATTTAACAAAATGACGATAGTGGAATATCTACTATAAAATAGGTTTTTTGTTTTTTGAAAAAATTCGTTCTACCTCGTCACGCAAGGGGCGAAAGAAGAATTTCCTCCCGAGTAGAACTAAGCATTCGTGTTCTGGGTCTAGTAGTTTGAATATTTTACCAGTGGGGTCGTCAGCCAATGTATGTGAATCAATAATAGGAGTAGGAAAAAAGTAACCAGCATCATTTGATATGACATATGTGTCTAGCTTTTCATCAAAGTGCTCCCAAGCGTTTCGAAGTTCTCTATCTGCTAAAGGTGAATTGTCAGCTATTTTATAATGCTTCCGTAGCTTTTTTCCTCGCGCTAGTCTAAGCGCGTGTTGACTATTCTTTTTTCCACTGGGCGATGGCCAGAAATAACGAGATAGTGCTCCGATGTGACCGACAGCATCTTGAACCGAGCTTATTAAAGATGCTGCGTCTGCGACATGTTCGATTAGATGGTCGTACAACTCAAACGCTGCCAAGGCCCGCTCGGCGGAATAGGATATTGACAGTGCATAAAATGAAATATGCATAGGCTGAATGCCGCCACACATGTCTAGAGTTAACTTTGCTCTCTGTTCTAACTCTTCTGGATCTAGTTCACTCATGTGAGCAACCCTTGTATGTATAGCTATTATGCTAGTCAGCAAGCAACCGCCTAGCAGTTGGACTCAAGTAGGGAATGTCTCGGCGGTAGCCGTAATGTCATAAAATAGTACTTGTAGCAAGATAACAAGTGACCTTTTGACCATCACATCGAACGGACATTCGGTACTAGTAACGCACGTGTGATGGCATAAGGCAACTGCAGAAAAGGAGGGTTTACTATCGTCCACTTTTGCTGCTTGCGACCCTTAGGAAAAACGCTCGAGTACTTTTTTGGTTATGGTTGAGAGCAACGCTGACGAAAGGTAGGACGTTGAAGCTAGGAGGGTGTATCTGGTGAGGGCCTATTTCCGAAAGTCGCGTTCAGTCTCGAGTGATGCTTGAGACCATGATCTTCCTAGTCGTAGGGCTATCAACTGAATCGTCAACCGGTAGTAGTAACGAGTTGAGCCTTTACAGCTTTGTAAGTAATGGTTCAGTACCCACACTAGGTACTTTCTCTGCCATCTCCACGGGTTATCCTTCCGCCAGCGACCCACAATCGCTGCTTGAATAATCTTGGCCTGGCGAATATGTCGCGTCCTGGTCGCATGCGATCCGGTGAGCACGCCACTAAGGAAAAGCTCCATATCGAACGGCTTGGTCATTTTCGTCCCCCGATGTAGGCAGAAACTACATCGATTCGGCCATGCCCGAGTTCGTGGCTGATCTGCTGGCGGGCGACTTTGTCGAGATTGGGATCCCGTTGATAGCAATCGCCGCCGTTGATTGGGGCTGGGTAGCCAGTGATTTGTTCATAGCGCTCACAGGCATAGGCCGCTCTCAGTTCGTGAAAGCCTTTTAGCCGATGCTGATGTAGAGCGTCGCGGACGGGCCGAACGGTCTCACGGATAAAGTCGGCATAGGTTTCGTCGCGAGCAAGAAGATTACGACTTTTATTCGGTGATACTACTTGGGCGAACTCTAACGCAGATCGTATCTGGTCGTTCACGGTGATCCAGCGGGGAACGGATGCCCCAGACCGACCGCCTTTGGTCCCCTCTTGAATGTTGATCTTCCCAATTTGCCTAGCTTCACGTTGCAGCCTTGGCAGGTCTGCCAAAATGGCCTCGCGCAGGCGAATTCCGGTTTCACGGGCTAGATACAGAATGGCAGCGACTCGATATTGCTGTTGGTCGCTGAGCGCCTCAACAACCCGCTCAATTTGCGCTCTGTCCTGGCCCTGCGGAGCCGCGCTGCGAACGCCCGAGCGCTGCATGCCTAATGCGCTCTCGGACTCGGTACTCTGACGTATTGATCACCGCGAAGCGCTGCCATTGTTCGGTTAACGCTGGACAGTCGGTTCTGCGCGGTGGCGATGCTCAGGTCACCTTGTTTGACCTGTTGGCGTAGGTGATTGGCATATTGCAGTAAGGTCGGTCTGTCTATCAGCCGAGCATCGTTGTAACCCGGTCCCTCTTCGGATCGGCACCACCGCACGAACGCCTGCCAGCGATCGCAATGCGCCTTGACCGTACCGTAATGCCCACTGCCAAACAGGTCTTTCAAAGCCTGCGGCCCGGCATAGCTCAGTTGCCGGCCATAACCAAAATTGCGGCCATCTCGCTTGCCCACCAGTGCCATGATCAAACTCCTCTCGAAGCCAAACCGTTGAAACCTTCCCCCACGTCATCCCGCCAAAAATGTTGAGTGTTATCAGGGATCAAGGCCCCTGCGACCTGTGAGGGTTGTCCACTAACGCGGGACTGACGGCTCTTTACGACCGTGAGCTTGGGCATCTCATGATCTGGCCTCCTGAACACTTCCGAAGAAGTGGGCGGGTGGAGGCTGCTCTGGCTGACGAAACCGACGCCGCGAGATCCTGAGTCGGGTGAAGGCAGCGATGCGATGACCGGGGCGTGCCTGACTGTCAGTCAGGTGCAGTCCATTCCCTGGGCTGCGGCACCATCATCGGCATCGCTGTTGCTGGTGACTTCGGTGTTTGTCACGCCGATTGTCACGAGGGGGAATGCCGCAATGCCTTGTACGAGGTGGGCTGCAGCAGAAGATCGATGGGGACAGACCACGGTTTTTGGCTAGAGTGATCGAACAGGAAACTAACCGCAGTCTGTTTCTAACTTCCTTACGCTAGACACCATTGCTGCTGACGTTTCCAATCATCTGGAAATCCCATGAGCCTCAAGTAATCCAGTTCCTGCCGATCCATGATTTCGGCCAGGCGAAGCTTCCAGTAGCTGTCTGGGCTGATCAAGTCGGTTAGGTAGGCCAGCATCGTTAATACGACGTATAGCCGCTGTTTGGGCTGAGGTCGGTCAGCGGGAGCCGTTGGGATGGCCCATTCTTTAGGTAAGGATGGTCGAATCGAGAGCTCTCGGTTCCATAGCCGTGAGTGGTGAGCACAGCAGTTACGAATGAAGGTCAACGTGTGTAGCCAAGAGGCTAATACTTCGAATGGCAGACTGAACCTGGTGGCGATAGCTTTCTTGTCGGCGCTTCTGCCTATGGCATTGAAGAGAGTAGATACCGTCCCAAGGCTGAGTTCTTCCAAGACCGCCCAAGCGGGCGGCAACTCCGGGTGGGCATAGGTTGCACCGTAATATCGGAAATAGTTGTCACGCATACGGTTTTCGATCCGTTGCTGCTGGAGCCCATCGGCGTGTCGGCCCTTTCTGATGCGGTCGATATCACGTTTGAGTTTACTGCGCTCCTTATTCATTTGCTCCCGCAATGGACGCAATAAATCGGTGTGTGAGTATGACGAGGAGAAGACGGACGCGTCAGCTATCCAGTCAGGCCCGTACTTTGGGCACATATGATTGCTGATAGTCGCTCGTATGGCGACTTCGACACGTTCGATGGCATCCATGGTGATGCGCCGCAACGTACCATCGAAGCGGTAAATATCGACGATTGCCTTCAGTGTGCTGCCGGGCTTGAAAGTATGTTGAGGGTCTGGCTCCTGAAAGGGGCGCATGTAGGGACTCAGGCGAAACAGCGTGACCACTTCGAGAAAACGCATGGCCCGATCATCGTTGGCGATGTGCAAGCCTCGTTGTTTTAGCAGTTCCAATTGCTGTTCTACGCTGAGGGCCGGTTTGTCGAAGGGCCTCATGTAGTTTTCTCCAGGCAAAAAAAACCCGCACGATTTGAGCTTGCTGACTGGGTCAACCTAGGCTTGGCGGGTGTGTTGGGGTGCATTATAGGTAGGTGTAAGAGACCGTCAACGTTGCACTGACGTGGAATTGTAACGAATAGACGTGTGAGCAAAGCTTGGTCTGTGGGTGCTGATAAGGCGGTGCTGGTCTTTATCCAGCTTCTAGGAGGTTTAAACCTTCCAGAAACAACAAAGCCCTCGCATTTCTGCGAGGGCTTCGTTTTGTATGGTGCCGGCACCAGGAGTCGAACCCGGGACCTACTGATTACAAGTCAGTTGCTCTACCAACTGAGCTATACCGGCGTGTGGGCGACGATTATAGCGATTGGGTGCGTTCTGTAAACCCCTGAATTCTGACTATTTTTGCGCAGGTCCGGCTTAGGCGCGGTGAAGCAGGTTGCGCAGTTTGTTCAGGGCGCGCCAGGTGCGGCTGTTTTGGATGGCGTGGAGTTGGGCTTCGGCCTGTTCGGCGCGGCGTAGGGCGGCGTTGAGTTGTTGGTCGGTGTCGTCGATGGGGTGGCTGAATTTGTGGCCTTTGCAGAGTTGGAAGCCGTCGAGGTTGCACGGTGGGATGTCGAAGGCGGGTTTGAGGGCCAGGTGTTCTTCGGCGAGGTAGTAGGTGTTGATGCCGTCGAACAGGATGGATTGGTAGCCGGCGTCGGTGATCAGGTGCTCCCAGGTCTGGTCGCGGGCCCACGGGGTTTCGATGAGGATGATCCAGGGGCGCCAGCGGCTGAAGTCCATGCCGCGCAGTACGGTTTCTTCGTGGCCTTCGACGTCGATTTTCAGGAAGTGGATGGGGCGGTCCTGGGCGTATTGTTCGCAGATGGAGGCCAGGGTGCGGGATTGGACGGTCTGGTGGCGCACGTCCATGCCGGCGTCGCGATGCTGTTGGGCGACGCTGGCTTCTACCGTGGACAGGCCCGTGTCGGCGATGGTGTAGAAGGTCAGGCTTTCGGCGTTTTCGCCGGCCACGCATTGCAGGTTGGTGTCGTGGGGGCGTTGCTGACAGAGGGCGTCGTAGTAGGCCGGCACGGGTTCGATGTTGATGCCACGCCAGCCGCGGTCGTAAAACGCTCGGGTGACTGAGTCATCTGTCGGATGGTTGGCGCCGACGTCGAGGTAGAAGCCGTTTTCCACCGATTGAAGGGCGCGCCACAGGCGTATGTCTTCGAAGTTTTGTGCGTAGGAAATGAACGTCACGGCCAGTCCTTGAGTGTGTCGGCATTGTGTCAATCACGATACGTGGGGCTGTTGTATAGCACGGGCGCGGCGGACGCAATTATTGGCGCGGGGCAGCACGGAATTCGGCGGTTATGTCGTTTTGCTTAGACGCTTATGCACAACGGGCTGGATGAGACGCAGGGCATCTTGCGATTTTGTGACCGCTTTCGCGTTTCGTCGCAAATGCCTGTTTTCATGGTTTTTTATCCATATGAACAAAAAATGACCAATGCTGATACGGTCAGGAAATCTCGGATTTCTTGGATCCGGGTTTATTTCATCAACAGAGTTATCCACAGGCTGTTTCGCCTCAGTAACGCTCTGCCAGCAACAGCAGATTGCGCGGCGTCAGTGGGGGTTCGCAGAAGGTGCCGAGGCGAACGTCGTAGCCTTTTTGCATGAGGAAAAGCGCCCGGTCCAGCACCAGCCAAAGCTCCAGCGGTCGTCGGAAAAGGCCTCGCAACAATTCCAGGTTGCGCACTTCGGCCAAGCGCTGATGGCCCGCTGCTTCCAAGGCGAGCCAATCAGGCGTGCCGACTGTGGATAAGTCTTTCAGGGCTGCCAGATCGGTGCAGTACTGGGCGAAGGATTTTTCCAGCCAAGCGCTGGGGAGTGACGGTGTGGGCAAGTAGTCGTTGCACCCTCTGATTTGCCGTTGCAGCAAGTCGAAGCCCAGGCGCCAGGCCATGGAGTGGTCCCGTTGTCTTCTGACGCGTGCGCCAGCGGTGACGGTTTCGGTCAGCGGTAGGCTGAGATCGTCGAGCGATAGCTGTAGGGCAGAGCCCTTGGCGGCGTCGGACAGCGCTTGATAGCGCTCGGTGTTGATGCGGTTGTAACAGCACGGTGCGATAGCCAGTTGTGCACAGCCAGCGGCGCTGGCCAGTTGCATCAAGCGTACATGTAGGTCGCCACAGGCGTGCAGGGCTACGGGTGTGTGTTCGGGGTGGAGCGCCTGGGCGGCGTCCGCCGCTAGCACGTCTTGTTGCAGGTGCGTGGCGGGCAGGTGATGGTGCTGGCTCAGCTGTTGGCCACTGGCGACCAGTGCGGGGTCGTACTCCAGGCAAGTCAGTTGCTGTTGGTCGTGCAGCAGGCGTCGACCGAGGTGACCTTTGCCGGCGCACCAATCCAGCCAGTGGGTCGGCTGGGTGGTGAAGTGCAGGCGGCAGGCGAAGGCTTCGATCTGCTGCCATTTGCGCCCGGGTACGTCGACGTTCAGGCGATGGCTTGGTGCTTCGAGTGTGCTGGCAGGCAATTCTGCGACAGCGCTCAATGTGTGGGAGATAGCGGCCAATTCCGGGAACGGTGCGGGTGCGTCTTCCATCAACCACGGCTGATGATGATCATTTTCCGCCGCTTCCAGCGAACGCTGGCGTAGCCATCTGGCCAATTCCGGGTGGGACGTTTCCCAAGGCAGCTGCAGGTGGGTGAACGGACGTGGTTTCCACAGCGCCTGGTACGCTGTGAGAAAAACGTCCAGCGCCGTGAAGCGGGCAAGCAATGCCTCGCCCGTCAGCACGCCGCTGTCAGCGCCCTTGGCAGGCATCGACGCGCAACCAGCGCTCCAACTGCTTGAAGCCTTGCACCAACAGGAAGGACATCAGCAGGTAGAACATGCCGGCGGCGAAGAAGATTTCCACTGGCAGGTAGGTCCGGGCAATGATGGTGCGGGCCATGCCGGTGAGTTCCAGCAGGGTCACGGTGCTCGCCAGGGCACTGGCCTTGAGCATCAGGATCACTTCGTTGCTGTAGGCCGGCAGGCCGATGCGGGCAGCACGGGGCAGCATGATGTAGAACAATGCCTTGGGCCGCGACATGCCCAGGGCCCGTGCGGCTTCGATCTCGCCCTTTGGGATGGCCTGGATCGCGCCGCGCAGGATCTCGGCGATGTAGGCGGCGGTGTGCAAGGTCATGGTGACCGTGGCGCACCAGAACGGGTCCCGCAGGTACGGCCACAGCGCGCTGCTGCGCACGGCGTCGAACTGCGCCAGGCCGTAGTAGACCAAAAACAGCTGGACCAACAGCGGCGTGCCACGGAAAAAGAAGATGTAGGCGTAGGGCAATGCCCGCACCTGCCACAGGCGTGAAGAGCGGGCGATGCCCAGCGGAATCGCCAGCAGCAGCCCGGCGATCACGGCGATGGCCACCAGCTCCAGGGTCAGTGTCGCGCCTTGGGCCAGCTTCGGCAGCCACTTGATGATGACGTCCCAGTTCATTGGGTGCTCCTGGCAAATCCACGGGCGGCGCGTCGTTCCAGCAGGTGCATGCCGAGCATGGCGAGCACCGTCAGCCCCAGGTACATGAACGCTGCGACCATATAGAAGGTGAACGGTTGCTTGGACACGGTCACGCCAATCTGTGCGTGGCGCATGATTTCTTCCAGGCCGATCACCGAGACCAGCGCGGTGTCCTTCATCAGGATCATGAACAGGTTACCCAGGCCCGGCAGGGCGATGCGCCACATCTGCGGCATGATCAGTCGGGTGAAGATCCGCCACTTCGACAGGCCCAGGGCGACGCCGGCCTCACGGTGGCCCTTGGGAATTGCCAGGATCGCGCCGCGAAACACTTCCGTGGCGTAGGCGCCAAAGCACAGGCCCAGGGCAATGACACCGGCGGCGAAGGCGTTGAGGGCAAGGTCAGGCATGCCCAGGTACTCGCCCAGCGCACGCATCAGGTTGACGGTACCGAAGTAGATCAACAGCACCCAGAGCAATTCCGGAATGCCACGAACCAGTGTCGAGTAAGTGCCGCCAAGCCATTGCAATGGCTTGTACGGCGAGGTCTTGGCCAAGGCGCCGAGCAGGCCGAGCACCAGCCCCAGGCACAGGGCCGAGAGTGCCAGTTTGACGGTCATCAGTGCGCCAGCGGCGAGCGCCGGGCCGAATCCGTGGAGATCGATCATCATGGGCGTGTGTTCATATCGCGGCAGGCTTTGCTAAGGGCCGGCGCTGCGGTGTGGCAGCGTCGGCCGGGTACGTCAGCATCAATAGATGTTGAACGGAAAGTACTTGTCGTTGATTTTCTTGTAGGTGCCGTCGGCGACAATTTCCTTGAGCGCGGCGTTCAGTTTGTTGCGCAATTCGTTGTCGCCCTTGCGCACGGCGATGCCGATCTTGTCGCTTTCCACCACCGGGTCGCCCTTGAATTCGTAGGCGCGGCCGGCCTCGGTTTTCAGCCAGTCATAGTTGACGTATTTGTCCGCCAGGATCGCATCGACGCGGCCAGAGGTCAGGTCCAGATAAGCGTTTTCCTGCGTGTCGTAGAGCTTGGTGGTGATGTCGCTACCCAGTTCGTCTTCCAGCCAGGTGCCGGCCAGGGTCGCCCGTTGTGCGCCGATGACCTTGCCTTTGAGCGAGTCCTTATCGGTCTTGAACTCGGCGCTTTTCGGCGCGATGAACTGCAGTTTGTTGGAGTAGTACGGGTCGGTGAAGTCCACCGCCTGCTTGCGTTCCTCGGTGATCGACAGCGAGGAAATCAGGAAGTCGAATTTCTTGGCGTTCAGGGCCGGGATGATGCCGTCCCAATCGGAGGTGACGACTTCGCACTCGACTTTCATCTTGGCGCACAAGGCGTCGCCGATGTCTTTATCGAACCCCACGACCTGGCCGCTGGCGTCCTTGTTGTTGAACGGCGGATAGGCCGCTTCGATGCCCATCTTCAGTTTATCGGCCGCCATGGCGTTGGCCGAGAAGACCAGGCTGACGGCTGCTGCCAGGAGGAATTTCTTGTAGGTCTGCATCTGTACTGCTCCGTTAGCGGTTGCTGGACATGAATTGTTTGCAGCGCGCCGAAAGCGGGTTTTCGAAGACCTGCTGTGGCGATCCTTGCTCCTCGACCAGGCCTTGATGAAGGAACACGACTTCGCTGGAAACCTGACGGGCGAAGCCCATTTCATGGGTGACCAGCAGCATGGTGCGTCCTTCTTCGGCCAGGGCGCGGATCACACTAAGTACTTCCTGGACCATTTCCGGGTCAAGAGCGGAGGTGGGTTCGTCGAACAGAATCACCTTGGGCTGCATCGCCAGGGTGCGGGCGATGGCGGCGCGTTGCTGCTGGCCGCCCGACAGTTCGGCCGGGTAGGCGTGGCGCTTGTCGGCGATGCCGACCTTCGCCAACAAGGCCTCGGCCACTTCGACGGCTTCTGCTTTGCTTTGGCCGAGCACCCGGCGTGGGGCTTCGATGATGTTATCGAGCACGCTCATGTGCGGCCAAAGGTTAAAGTTCTGAAACACAAAACCGATCTCGCTGCGCAGGCGGTTGATCTGTTTGCCGTCGGCGGCCACCAGTTCACCGTTTTTCGCGGCCTTGAGCTTGAGCTCTTCGCCGGCCACCAGGATCTGGCCCTGGTTGGGGTTCTCCAGCAGGTTGATGCAGCGCAGAAACGTGGACTTGCCGGACCCGGAGGATCCGAGGATCGAGATCACATCGCCGTCGCGGGCGGTCAGCGAGACGCCCTTGAGCACCTCCAGCTGTCCGTAGCGTTTGTGCAGGTTGCGGATTTCAAGCGCGGGCGTGGCCTGGGCCATGTGCGGTCCTCATGGTATGTGCTCCCTTGCTGTTGGCTGCCTTCCTTGGCGAGGCGGCCAAGCTAGCATGCGTCCGAATGACAGCCAACAGCGCTTCGGCTGGTAAACCGGGGATGTGTGGCAGGTTGTCGCATCGGCACAGCAGTCTGTCGCGCCATCAACAACCGAACGGCCGTTTGAACCCTGTCTACCGGTGAAAAGCCCGGGGAGTCGCGTAAAAAAAGGCGCGATGGTGCCAGCTTTGGGCGGGGGTTGGAAGGGTTAACCGGATGAGCGTGTCGCTGTGCTTTGAGTGGTTACTTGGTTTCCGCTCATAGCCAATAGATCTAAACCTTGCCGCGTAATCAAGATCAAAAGAGAACTCATGAGCTGTTTCCAGTACCTGGAGTCCTCGCCATGAAGCATAACCATTACTTTTTGCTGCCCTTCCTTCTGTTCGGCGCGCTGTTGTTCCCCATCATGCTCAACGCCACGAACCTGGCCCCGGTAGACAGTGCCGGCGTGCAGGTCCAGCCACAGCAACAGAATGGCATCACCTATCTGTCCGGTGGTATCGGCGAGGACGAAGCTCGGGCCATCGGGCAGGCCCATGGCTACAACCTGCACATGACGTTCGCGGTCGGCCCGGAAAACAAATACGTCCCGGATGTGGACGTGACCGTGCAGAACGCATCGGGACAAACATTGTTGACGCTCAGCGATGCGGGGCCGCTGGTTTATGTGCAACTGCCGCCGGGCAAGTACAACGTGGTGGCGACGCGCAACGGGGAGACGCGACGCGACACTGCTGAGGTAGGCAGCGGTGCCGCGCGCAACCTGGTGTTTCATTGGAACGGTGATGAATAGCCGAGCGGCTTATTCGCTGGTGGGTTCTTCCTGGGTCTGGCGATAACGGTCCAGCGCTTCGCTGAAGTCCTTGATGAACTCCGGTGTGCTGAGCCAGCGCTGGGCGGTCTCGCGGTCCATGTCATCGACCCACATGCGGTAGTCCACCAGCATGTCGGCGGCCAGGTTGGTCGCCGCCATGCCTTCGTTTTCAGCGTTCTTCAGGTCGAGCAGGCCTGGGCGTTCGATGATCATCACGCTCAGGGACGTAAGCAGCGTATCGAGCATTTCACTGCGGCTGACGGCCTCGGCTTCGCGCAGCTTGGCGAACAGTTCCAGCACGTAGACCGGTGGCTGGGCGGTGGCGTGGGCCGGATCGCCATACATCGGGATCGATTTGCGCCCGGTCATGCGGATTTGCTTGGCTTTGTCTTTGGCGCGCTTGGCGCGTTTTTGCTGTTTGTTCAGTGAGGCCATTGGGCTTCGGTTTCCAATTCGTTAGGGGGCGGTGCCCGGCTCAGTCGATTCTCGGCACGGTAAAGCGGAATTCGCTGCCCTGGCCTGGCTGGCTTTCGGCATGCAGTTTACCGCCATGGGCCTGGACAATCCCCTTGGAAATGTACAACCCCAGCCCGGTGCCGTTCGGGTTGCCCTCCTTGCTCGTCCAGTAGCGCTCGAAAACATGAGGCAACTGCTCTGGCGTAATCCCTTCACCGGTGTCGCGGACGCTGAACACGATCTCGTTCCCGACCGACATCGCACTGATGCCCACGGAGCCTTGCTGCGGCGTGAACTTGATGGCGTTGCCGATCAGGTTGGACAGCACCTGGAACAGCCGCTCGGGGTCGGCATTGATCCTCAGGTTCGGTTCGGCATTGAAGGAAATGTCGATGGCCTTGGCAGTGGCCAACGGCGTCAGCAGCGAGCAGGCGTCTTCGAAGATCTGGCTGACGTCCATTGGCTGGGGATTGATGGTGTAGCGCCCGGCGTCGATGCGCGAGGTGTCGAGCAGGTCCTCCAGCAGGGCATTCATGCGGCTGGTAGCCTGTTGCATGGTGTCGATGGCTGAGGCGATACGCTTGGAGCTGTGGGAACCGTCGGAGCTGAAGGCCTTTTGCATCATGCCGCAGAGCATGGAAATGACCGTCATCGGGCTGCGCAGGTCATGAGACACCACGGCCACCAGTTCATCGCGGGCCTGCACGGCCAGGCGCTCCTTGTGCACCTGGCGGGCCAGGTCGTTTTCCAAGGCCGAGCGCCGCAAGTCGTTGGCGGCGAACAGATCTCCATGGCTCCATTTGGTACTGATGCCGGCCATTTCGACTTTCCAGATCTCGAAAGACGTCCGGGGCCGCAGGCGCAGACCGGTCTCGCTGTTTTCCAGGTCCAGGGGTTTTTGTGGGTCGCCGCTCCATTGGAGGGTTTGCTTGACCTCGGGGCGGAACCACAGCACGCCGTTTTCCACAGGCTTGGGCAAGTGGATCGCCAGCACGCCGCTCGCCACGTCCTGATAAGCCTGGGCAGGTGCGAAGACGCTGCTCAGGTTGTGGTGAGAGAACACCGGCTTGCCGGTTTCCAGGATCCATTTGTGCAACTCGCGGATCTGCTCCGGTTCCGGGCACTGGCCATGACGGTGCAGTTTGTTGTCCTCGAAAATCGCGACGCCACTGGCGCCGGTCAGCTCCATGAGGCGTTGCGGCTCGTGGGACAAGCTATCGAAGACGTTGTCGCTGGACTCGGCCATGACCGCGGCGAGGACCTTGAGGTCTTCCAGCTTGGCGTCCCGTTGCCGAGTCAGTTCCAGGGTTTGCATGGCGCTGATCTGCAATGACAGCACCTGGCCAATAGTCTGGCAGGCCATGCGCATTTCATGGGGCACCAGCAGCGGCTGGCGATTGCCGCAACTGATCAGCCCCCACAAGCGTTCGCCCTCCATCAACGAGATGCTCATGGACGACAGTACGCCCATGTTTTTCATGTACTGGCGGTGGATCGGCGAGACGCTGCGCAGCGTGGCAAAACTCAGGTCCAGGGGCGCCTGGGTATCGGGCCGCAATTGCGGAACCAGCGGCACTGGCGTGTAGTCGGCGTTGGGGATGATCCGCAGCCAGTTGATGCGATACAGCTCTCGAGCCTGTTCGGGAATATCCGACGCCGGGAAAAACAGGCCCTTGTAGAGCTCCATCGATGGCGCGCTGGCCTCGGCAATCACTTGGCCGTGGCCTTCTTCCTCGAAGCGATAGATCAGCACCCGGTCGTAACCGGTCATGGCCTGGATTTCCTGCACGCTGATTTCGTACAGGGCCTGGAGGGTTTTCGCACTTTGCAGGCGTTGCAACATGCGGCCCATGTTGGCCTCGCCGCTGACCCCTTCGGGGCGATAGTCGCTCAGGTGCTGTTCCAATTCGACGATCAGGGCGCCCTGATGGCGATGCACCAGGGCGTCGAAGCGTTGTTGGTTCACGACAATGGCCACGGGCACGTTGTCGCTTTCCGGGGCGGCGCGACAGGCGATGAGGATCGCCTCGGCCTGTTCCAGCCCCAGCAGGGCGTCGAGTGTCTGGCCCAGCAGCCTGTGGGGATCCTGCGCCATCAATTGCAACACGTTGGCGCTGACCTGACGGATCACGAAATCGGGCTCGGACAGCATCAATAACACGCCATGAGGCTGGATGGTCCCGGGAAAGCGAATCGGTTCGTCTGCGCAATTGGCCAGCAGTTCTTCGAAGGCTTCCTGGTTTTCCGGGGTCATGACAATACCTTTTGGCTGTCCAGCCAGTGTTCAAAATGAGAGAACGTCGCCTTGGCGGCGCGTGTGACTTCGAACACCTGGGCCTGGCCAAGGTTCCTGTCGTCCAGGTATTGGAGGAAATCCTTCCAGCGCCGGCCGGTGAGTTCGCCATACACGTTGAGGAAGGCTGCTCCGCTAGAGGCGTCAAGCCCCAGCTTCTCGGCCACCCTACGCCGCAGGATCTGCCCCCCGAGCGTTGCACCTTCCAGCACATAGGACACGCCGAGTGCGGCGGCACGGGAGTCGATCAGCGGCAACGCCTGGCAGGTGGGCAGCGCTTCGATAGTAGCTGCTTCCAGACCCAGTGCCGTGAGATCCGCCCGCAGCACCGGAAGTTTGATCCGTAGGGATTGGTCCAGCCCGGTCGGCGTCAGTGCAAGTACATGAAGGCGTTGTTCCAACGGTTGATAGAAGCCGTAGTAGGCCGCCATCAGGCGCCGATACAGATCGAAGTCCAGCTGTTCGGAGAAAAACGGCAGGCGTTTTTCCAAGGCGATGTGCAGTTCAGCGGTTTCGCTCCGCAATGCCTGGATCAGAGAAGGGTAGGTAGCGGCCGATGACATGCAGGATAGAGTTCTTTGACTGGAGCGTTGCTGAAAGAAACGCATAAATCTTACATGGGTTTTTGGGTATGCAGTCATCGGGTGTCGGCCCTCATTTCCTCAAGTCGCTGCGCCTGCTTGCTGCTCGCCGAGTCGCGCCCGTTCGCGATTCAGCTCATTGCACAGCTCTTCTTCCGAGGGGAGCACCAGCTTGTATTGACTGGCGAACAATTGCTCATTGCCCTGCAATACGGAGTAACGCACCACCGATTCGTCTTTCTGGGCGCACAGAATGATGCCGACGGTGGGTCTGTCATCGGGGCCGCGCTTGAGGTCGTCGTAGAGGCGCACATACATGTCCATCTGCCCGATGTCCTGATGGCTCAGCTCGCCGAGTTCGTTGATCAAGGGGGCGAGCTGAGGGTCATCTTGGGGCGGCAGTGGCGTCATCGCAGTGTCCAACCATTGAGAGGGGCGGACTGCAAGGATGCATCAAGCGATGTTTCGATGATGCCGGACGGGGCTGATTGCTTGGGAGGAAAAATAGTGGATTGACGCAGGACGGGTATGACGCCGCCCCATGTTGGTTGACCTTGGTTTGTAGGAGCTATCCCCGCAGGGCGTCATCCATCGTGGCCCCGGTCTGATAGTCAGTCCTGGCCTTGCGTCAGCGCCTGGGAGGCAGCCACATAATCGGCCTGGAATTGCTTGCTTTCCACCCAGTCCAGCGCGGTCTGCTCATCCACGCCCGTGGTCAGACGGCGGTATTCGATCAATGCGGTAATGATGAAATCGGTCGCTTCTTCCTCACCTTCCTGTTCCAGCACCAGCGCCAGCAGGGGATGGGCCAGGAACGCTTCGCACAGCGCCTTCTGGCTGACCTTTTCGGCGGCACTCATTATCTGGAACAGTTCCGTCAGGTCCACGGTTTCCAGATCGATGCGCTCGTCGTTCGGGTCCAGGAAATCGTTCGGCGCAGCAGCACGCCGAGTGCGGTTCTGCTTGGCTTTCGCCTTGGCGCGCTGGCTGCGCTTGTGCTGTTTGTTCGCCGATGACATGGTCGGATTCCTGATGGATAAGGCCATCTATCCTACAGCCTCAACGCCGACGCTTCGAATCTCAATCCACGACGAAGAGCGTAGCCCCCGATGAGGTGGAGGGTCGATGAGGCGGCGCAAGGAAATCCCGGGCAATAAAAAACCCCGATCAATTGCTTGATCGGGGTTTTCGGTATTTGGTGCCCAGAGACGGAATCGAACCGCCGACACGGGGATTTTCAATCCCCTGCTCTACCGACTGAGCTATCTGGGCAACGGGGCGCATTAAACGGGTTTTTCAGGGGGGCGTCAAGCAAGTTTTCAAAAAATATTTAACTATTACCGTCGCTTACGATCCGCCCCCGTGCTGAACAGCTTATTCGGATGGCGGTACGTAGCCTTCGGCCTTGGCGTAATCTTCGCCGGAAAAGTACTTGTCCATCTCGCCCTGAAGGTACTTGCGATCTTCGGCGTTCATCATGTTCAGGCGTTTTTCATTGATCAGCAGGGTCTGGTGTTTCTGCCAGTCGGCCCAGGCCTTGGCCGAAACATTGTCGTAGATGTCCTGGCCCTTGGCACCCGGGAACGGCGCACGTTCCAGGCCTTCCAGTTGTTCTTTGTACTTGCGGCACATGATGGTGCGGGTCATTGCAACTCTCCTGCGTTCATTACGGCGGCCGCGCGTTCGAGCAAGGTTTTGACCGGGGCGGCAAGGCCCAGGCGCGGCGGGGTGGCGAGGTTATACCAGAGCCAGTCGGCCTCGGCCACGTGATGGCCGGTTTCCCGGACCCGGACCAGCCAGGGTTCGATCGCCAACTGGAAGTGGCTGAAGGTGTGCACCAGGCCTGGCATTTCGTGTTGGCTGCCCAGTTCCAGCGAGTGTTGCAGGGCCAGGTGTTGCAGGTCGTCGAGGTCGTCGAGTTCCGGCAGGCTCCACAGCCCGCCCCATAGTCCGGTGGAAGGGCGACGGTAAAGCAGGATCGCGCCCTCGTGGTTGGCCAGCATCGGCATCAAGGTGCGCTTTTTGGGCACCTCTTTACGAGGCTTGGGAATCGGGTAGCGGGTTTCCAGGCCCAGCATGTGGGCCTCGCAGCCCTGTTTCAGTGGGCAGAGCAGGCAACTGGGCTTGCTGCGGGTACAGAGTGTCGCGCCCAGGTCCATCATCGCCTGGGTGTAGGCGTTGACCCGGTCTTGTGGCGTGAAGCGCTCGGCGGTGGCCCACAGCTGTTTCGCCACCTTGGGTTCGCCCGGGTAGCCTTCCTGGGCGGTGAAGCGCGCCAGTACCCGCTTGACGTTGCCATCGAGGATCGGCGCCCGCAGGCCCATGCTGATGCTGGCGATGGCACCGGCGGTGGACAGGCCGATCCCCGGCAACTCGGTGAGCTTTTCCACGTCCCGGGGGAATTCGCCGCCGTACTGCTCGACGACGATTTTCGCGGTTTTCTGCAAGTTGCGCGCACGGGTGTAGTAACCCAGCCCGGTCCACAGGTGCAGCACTTCGTCCTCCGGCGCGGCGGCCAGGGCTTGAACGGTGGGCAGCGAGGCCATGAACCGGTCGAAGTAGTTGAGCACGGTACTGACCTGGGTCTGCTGCAACATGATTTCCGAGACCCACACCCGATAAGGGGTGATGTCTTGCTGCCATGGCAAGTCGTGGCGCCCGTGGCGGTCGAACCAGTCCAGTACCGCGGAGGAAAACTGCTCGGCTCTCATCGCTTGAACAGCCCCTTGAGCGCGTCTTTCAGCTCGGGACTGACCTTGTCGCCGAGCTTCTCCTCGATCTTGTCGCCGAGGCGGTCGCCGGCCAGTTTCGCCGCGACCTTGCCCAACCCGTCGTTGTCCAGGCGGCAGGCCTTCGCCCCCAGCTCCAGTGGGCCGCGGCAGCGCAACGGCCATTCGACGTCGACGTAGCGTTCGTTGACCTGGCAGGCCGGGTCGGGCATGTCGCTCTTGTCGCCTTCGACGATGACGCCGACGCGGTAATCCATGCCCAGCACCCGCAGGTCGATATCGCCGTTGCCGTTGACGGTCATGCCGGGGATGCGGACTTTCAGGTCCGGGTTGTGGGCAACGCCGTTGTTGAAAGTGAGATTGCCGTTGAGTTGCTGGAACGGCGTGTCCTTGCCCCGGGGTTCGCCGCTGAGGGACTTGCGATTGAGGGTGGCGATGCCTTTGCACAATTGCTGTTCGAGGTTGGCATTGAGGAGCACGCCATCGTTGATGACGAACCCGGCGTTGCCGTTGAGGCTGTCGATCAGGGCCTTCTGGCTATTACCGGTGGCGGTGATCGCACTGTTGACGGTGACCAGGCCTTTGACCGGCGGATTCTTGCCCTGGCTTTCGATGATCTTCTCGGCAGGGACCCGGTTGATACGGGTTTGCAGGCTCAACAGTGGGGTAGGTTGGCGCACATCCAGGGTGCCCTTGGTTTCGAAGTTGCCGCTGTACAGATCGCCCCGCAGGTTCTCCAGGGTCAGCAGGCCGCCCAGGCCGGTGGCCTTGAGTGCGGCGTTCTGGATCGGCAGTTTATCCAGGGTCAGTTGCCCGAAGGTCAGGTCGGCATCGAGGTCCAGCTTGCTCAGGCGCTCCACAGGAAACAGCCGATCGTTACTCCAGGCGCCCTGGGTCGGCGCGCTTGGCAGCGGTGAGTTGCCGACACCGGCCATGGCGCTGGCTTCGGTGTTGCTGACTTCGGCCTCACGGGCCGCCTTGGAGCTGTCGGCGTCGGCGGATTTTGGCGGCAGGTAGCGGTCGACATTGAACGTGTCGGCCTTGAGCTGCACGCGCAGGGCCTGCTTGGCAAAGTCTTGCACGGCAATACGACCGCTGAAGTTGCTGTCGTCGAGCTTCAGGTTGATGTTGTTGAATTCGACGCTGGTCGGCGTGCCGGCAATGCGGCTGGCCAGCTCGACCTTGCTCAGGCTGCCTTCGGCCATGGCCGGAAGTGTCTGGCCGACGCTGTCGACGAATTTCGCCAGATCGAACTGGGCGATCGACACCCCGCCATTCAATTGCGGAGTTTTGTCTAGGTCGTTGACCTTCAGTTCACCCAGGGCACGCAGTTGATTGAGGGACAGCTTGATGCCGGTCCATTCGGCGACGTTGGCTGCCTTGTCCAGGAACAGCTGGCCTTGGGCCGCGAAGTTCAGTGACTTGCCTTGCAAGGGGTCGCCGGTGGCTTCGCCGGACAATTTCAGGTCTTCGAACTTGTAGCGCTGCAAGGCGCGTTCGTAGCGCAGTTCGCCGGTGATCTCGGTGCGCACGCGCACGGCCGGCTGGTTGCTGGACAGGAACGCGGTAAGGGTGACCGGGATGTTGGTGGAGTCATGGACCGGGCCGGTGCTCAGTTGGATGCTTTCGGCGGTGAACAGCTTGCCGGTCTGCTCGTCGGTGTATTCGACCCGGGCGTTGTTCACCGTCAGGCTGTCGATGTCCAGGCGGGTCGGCTGGGCCGGTTTTTCCGCCGGGGCACTGGTGGTGGGAGCAGGCTGTTCCGTCGTTGCTGGCGCGTTCGCCGTCGTCGCCGAGGCCGGCACCTTGCCGATGTCTTCCCAGTTACCATGGCCGTTCTTGTCACGGTTGAGCCGCAGGTTCAGGCCTTCGACGCGCACATCGCTCATCTGCACTTCCCGGCGCAGCAGCGGGATCACCCGGACCGAAAGACCGAGCATCTGCAGGTCGGCGAAAGGTTGGGTCGGATTGGCCAGGGTCGCGACGCTGGCATCGTGCAATTCCAGACCCAGCCATGGAAACAGGCTCCAGCCGATATCGCCATTGAGGGTCAGCTCGATGTGGGCCTTGTCGCGGGCTATCTGGCGGATCTCTTCTTTATAGTCGTTGGGATCGAACAGGTGGGTCAGGGCAAATCCCAGGGCCACGATGATCAGCAACAGCCCGAGAAGTACCAGACCCAGGATTTTGCCGAACGCTTTCATGGGCGAATCCTTGTAGGTTGAGTTCAAAATTTAGCCTGGGAGTATAACGCTGTGGATTGCCGGTGCGTTGGGCGATCGCTTTTCGATCCTTCGCCGCCAGCCAGGCCATTGCTGTCCCGGTGCTCTGGCTTGCAGGCGCACGCCGGGGCCAGTGTGCAGGCATTGCTGAAAAATAAACCGTTCGCCCCCTACAGAAAGCGAACAATAGTGCGATAAGACAGATGACACGAAAAAGGTGATATCACTTTGATTCTTCTGTCGCGATCAAATGGTAATCTTTATCCGTTCGTCCGCCCTTCTGCGACTTGATGTCGCACACTATGGAGCTTCACCGGAAAATACAGCCATGCCTGCGTGCAATGAAGGCTGAGGGTGACGCGTGGCTGACGAACCATTCCAATAACTGGGGGATACACAATGAGCACGAGCATCACGGCGGGCGGCGTCGCCGACCAGCCTGCGTTCCTCTCCAAGGAACGCATTATCGCCAAGCCCGGTTTCAACCGGTGGCTGGTTCCACCGGCCGCACTGGCCATTCACCTGTGCATCGGCATGGCCTACGGCTTCTCGGTGTTCTGGCTGCCACTGTCCAAGGCCTTGGGTATCACCAAGCCTGTGGCTTGTGCAGCGGATATGAGTTTCATCTCGCAAGTCTTTTCGTCCCAATGTGACTGGCCGATCTCGATGCTCGGCTGGATCTACACCCTGTTCTTCATCTTCCTGGGTTGCTCGGCAGCCATCTGGGGCGGCTGGCTGGAACACGCCGGGCCACGCAAGGCCGGCGTTGTATCGGCCTTGTGCTGGTGCGGTGGCCTGCTGATTTCCGCGTTGGGTATCTATACCCATCAGATCTGGCTGATGTGGGTCGGTTCCGGGGTGATCGGTGGTATCGGCCTGGGCCTGGGCTACATCTCCCCGGTGTCGACCCTGATCAAGTGGTTCCCGGACAAGCGCGGCATGGCGACCGGCATGGCGATCATGGGCTTCGGCGGTGGTGCGATGGTCGGTGCTCCACTGGCCGCGGCGCTGATGAACCATTTCGCTTCGCCGACGGGCGTGGGCGTATGGCAGAGCTTCCTGGTCATGGCCGCGATCTACTTCGTGTTCATGATCGGTGGCGCCTTGTCGTACCGCGTCCCGCCGACCGGCTGGAAGCCTGAGGGCTGGACCCCGGCACCGAAGAAAGCCGCGAACGCGATGATCACCCATCGCCACGTTCACGTGAATGTTGCCTGGAAAACCCCGCAATTCCGTCTGGTATGGCTGGTGCTGTGCCTGAACGTATCCGCCGGTATCGGCATCCTGGGCATGGCTTCGCCACTGTTGCAGGAAGTGTTCGGCGGCAAGTTGCTCGGCAATGACCTGCCTTTCGGTCAGCTGGACGCCGTGCAATTGGGCCAGATCGCGGCCATCGCGGCCGGTTTCACCGGTCTGTTGAGCTTGTTCAACATCGGCGGCCGGTTCTTCTGGGCCTCCTTCTCGGATTACCTGGGTCGTAAAAACACCTATTTCGTGTTCTTCGCCCTGGGCTTTGCCCTGTACGCGCTGATCCCGAACCTGGGTCACCTGGGCAGCGTCGCGCTGTTCGTGGCGGCGTTCTGCATCATCCTGTCGATGTACGGCGGCGGTTTCGCCACTGTGCCGGCCTACCTGGCGGACCTGTTCGGTACGCAAATGGTCGGTGCAATCCACGGTCGCCTGCTGACCGCCTGGGCTGCCGCGGGCGTGCTGGGTCCGGTGCTGGTGAACTACCTGCGTGAATATCAACTGAGCATCGGCGTTGAACGCGCCGCGGCCTATGACATCACCTTGTACATCCTCGCCGGCCTGCTGGTGTTGGGCTTCCTCTGCAACCTGATGGTCCGTCCGGTCGCCGACAAGTACTTCATGACCGACGCCGAACTGGCCGCCGAACAGGCGCTGGGCCACGACAAGGGTGCCGACAGCACCACGTCGCTGGAGTGGAAAGCCGCGCCGGGCACCAAGCTCATGGCGATCGCCGCCTGGCTGGTGGTGGGCATTCCGTTGGCGTGGGGTGTGTGGGTGACCCTGCAGAAGACGGCGGTGTTGTTCCGCTAAGACCGTTGCCCTGACCAACAGGACAGGGCAATCCTTGTGGGAGCGAGCTTGCTCGCGATGAGGGTATGTCAGTCGACATCATTGTCTGCTGACCCACCGCCATCGCGAGCAAGCTCGCTCCCACAGTCGTTTTGGGTGAAGGCAAAGACTTGTATGGACATGTCTATCACCGACAGCCCGGGATTCAGCCCGTCAGTGATGTCACCTCTTGTGTTTCTGTTTGCCGCTCGCGCCCCTATAATGGCTGCCTTTTTCGCCCAATGATTTTGCGGAGCTGGTGATGGCCGAACGTAAGGCGTCTGTCGAGCGCGACACTCTGGAAACCCAGATCAAAGCCTCGATCAACCTGGATGGCACCGGAAAGGCCCGGTTTGATATCGGTGTACCTTTTCTTGAGCACATGCTGGACCAGATCGCCCGTCACGGGCTGATCGACCTGGACATCGTCAGCAAGGGCGACCTGCATATCGACGACCACCATACGGTGGAAGACGTTGGTATCACCCTGGGCCAGGCCTTTACCAAAGCCATCGGCGACAAGAAGGGCATCCGTCGCTACGGCCATGCCTACGTGCCGCTCGATGAAGCGCTGTCGCGGGTGGTCATCGACTTCTCCGGCCGCCCGGGCCTGCAGATGCACGTGCCGTATACCCGTGCCACCGTCGGCGGCTTCGACGTCGACCTGTTCCAGGAATTCTTCCAGGGCTTCGTCAACCACGCCAACGTGACCCTGCACATCGACAACCTGCGCGGGCACAACACCCACCACCAGATCGAAACCGTGTTCAAGGCTTTCGGCCGCGCGCTGCGCATGGCCGTGGAGCTCGATGACCGCATGGCCGGCCAGATGCCTTCCACCAAGGGCGTCCTGTAATGCAGACGGTCGCGGTTATCGACTACGGCATGGGCAACCTGCACTCGGTGGCCAAGGCCCTCGAGCACGTGGGCGCCGGCAAGGTGCTGATCACCAGCGATGCTGACGTGATTCGCGAAGCCGACCGGGTGGTGTTCCCCGGCGTCGGCGCGATTCGTGATTGCATGGCCGAGATTCGTCGCCTGGGCTTCGACAAGCTGGTGCACGAAGTCAGCCAGGACCGTCCGTTCCTCGGCATCTGCGTGGGCATGCAGGCCTTGCTCGATCGCAGCGAAGAGAACGACGGTGTCGATTGCATCTCGCTGTTCCCGGGCCAGGTGAAGTTCTTTGGCAAGGGCCTGCACGAAGACGGCGAGCACTTGAAGGTCCCGCACATGGGCTGGAACGAAGTGAAGCAGACGGTGGATCACCCGTTGTGGCACAACATTCCGGACTTGGCGCGTTTCTACTTCGTGCACAGCTACTACATCGCCGCCGGCAATGCGCGGCAGGTGGTGGGCAGCGGTCACTATGGCGTCGATTTCGCCGCGGCCCTGGCCGATGGTTCGCGCTTCGCCGTGCAGTTCCACCCGGAGAAGAGCCATACCCATGGCCTGCAATTGCTGCAGAACTTCGCGGCGTGGGACGGGCGCTGGTAATGGCCCGCAAGAAACCGCCGATCCTCACCCTCACGCCCGAGCAGGAGAGTGAAGCGAACCGCAAGATCCAGCGGTTCATGGAGGAGCGTTTCGAACTGGACCTGGGTTCGTTCGAAGCGGCGGAAATTCTTGACCTGTTTACCCGCGAAATTGCGCCGCACTATTACAACAGGGCGATTTTCGATGTGCAGACGCACCTTAAAGAAAGGTTCGAAAGCATTGAAAGCGACTTGTGGGCGCTCGAGAAAAATTGATTTTCGAGCCAAGCTGAATATTCGTATTTGAAGGTTTGCCAGATGCTGATTATCCCCGCTATCGATCTCAAGGACGGCGCTTGCGTACGTCTGCGTCAGGGCCGCATGGAAGACTCCACGGTGTTTTCCGATGACCCGGTGAGCATGGCCGCCAAGTGGGTGGAGGGCGGCTGTCGTCGCCTGCATCTGGTCGACCTCAATGGCGCCTTCGAAGGGCAGCCGGTCAATGGCGAGGTGGTCACGGCCATTGCCAAGCGCTACCCGAACTTGCCGATCCAGATCGGTGGCGGTATTCGCTCGCTGGAAACCATCGAGCACTACGTCAAGGCTGGCGTGAGCTACGTGATCATCGGCACCAAGGCGGTGAAGGAGCCTGAGTTCGTTGCCGAAGCGTGCCGCGCGTTCCCGGGCAAGGTCATCGTTGGCCTCGACGCCAAGGACGGTTTTGTCGCCACCGACGGCTGGGCTGAAGTCAGCACCGTGCAGGTGATCGACCTGGCCAAGCGTTTCGAAGCCGACGGCGTGTCTGCCATCGTCTACACCGACATCGCCAAAGACGGCATGATGCAGGGCTGCAATGTCCCGTTCACCGCCGCCCTGGCTGCCGCCACCAAGATTCCGGTGATCGCTTCCGGTGGCATCCACAACCTGGGTGACATCAAGGCACTGCTCGACGCCAAGGCGCCGGGCATCATCGGTGCGATCACCGGTCGCGCGATCTACGAAGGCACCCTGGACGTCGCCGAGGCCCAGGCCTTCTGCGACTCCTACAAAGGCTGAGGACTCACCATGGCGCTGGCCAAACGCATTATCCCTTGCCTGGACGTGGACAACGGCCGGGTGGTCAAGGGTGTGAAGTTCGAGAACATCCGTGATGCCGGCGACCCGGTGGAAATCGCCCGTCGCTACGACGAACAGGGCGCGGACGAGATCACCTTCCTCGACATCACGGCCAGCGTCGATGGCCGCGATACCACGCTGCATACCGTCGAGCGCATGGCCAGCCAGGTGTTCATCCCGCTGACCGTGGGCGGTGGCGTGCGCACCGTGCAAGACATCCGCAACCTGCTCAATGCCGGAGCGGACAAAGTGTCGATCAACACTGCGGCAGTGTTCAACCCGGAGTTCGTCGGCGAAGCGGCCCAGCACTTCGGCTCGCAATGCATTGTCGTGGCCATCGATGCCAAGAAAGTCTCCGGCCCGGGTGAAACCCCGCGCTGGGAAATCTTCACCCACGGCGGTCGCAAACCCACGGGCCTGGACGCCGTCGAGTGGGCGAAGAAGATGGAAGGCCTGGGCGCCGGTGAAATCCTGCTGACCAGCATGGACCAGGACGGCATGAAAAACGGTTTCGACCTGGGCGTCACCCGGGCCATCAGCGATGCCCTGGGCATTCCGGTGATCGCGTCCGGCGGCGTCGGCAACCTGCAACACCTGGCCGACGGCATCCTGGAAGGCCACGCCAGCGCGGTGCTGGCGGCGAGCATTTTCCACTTTGGCGAATACACCGTGCCGGAAGCCAAGGCCTATATGGCTCATCGCGGTATCTGCATTCGCTGACTGCTGGACACCATGGCGGGCCCAAGGCACTCTTGGGCACACCATGGATTGCGGTAGCCCGACATGCTCAAACGCCTCGTTCTTGCCTTTGCCGGTGCCACGTTGCTGCTCGCAGGTACTGTCCGCGCCGCTGATACATCGCTGGTGTTGCTGACGGAAAACTTCCCCCCGTACAACATGGCCAAGAACGGTAAGAACTTCGCCCAGGACGAGAACATCCATGGCATTGCCGTGGACATCGTCCGCGAGATATTCAAGCGCGCCGATATCTCCTACAGCCTGACGCTACGTTTCCCCTGGGAGCGCATCTACAAACTCGCCCTGGAAAGTCCGGGTTACGGTGTGTTTGTCATGGCGCGGTTGCCAGAGCGTGAAAAGCTTTTCAAATGGGTCGGCCCCATCGGTCCGGACGACTGGATCATGCTCGCCAAGGCCGACAGCAAGATCGCTCTCGACTCGCTGGAGCAGGCGCGTCAATACAAGATCGGTGCCTACAAGGGCGACGCAATTGCCGAGACGTTGGCCAAGCAGGGACTCAAGCCGATTGTCGTGTTGCGCGATCAGGACAACGCCAGGAAGCTGGTCAACGGCCAGATCGATCTGTGGGCCACCGGGGACCCGGCCGGGCGTTACCTGGCACGTCAGGAAGGGGTGACCGATCTCAAGACCGTGCTGCGCTTCAACAGTGCCGAGTTGTACCTGGCCTTGAACAAGGACGTGCCCGACGACGTGGTCGCCCGGCTTCAGGCTGCCTTGGATGAGCTCCGCAAGGAAGGGGCGGTGGACGCGATCATGGCGCGGTATCTCTGATAGCTGGACAAACCTGTGGGAGCGAGCTTGCTCGCGAAAGCGGTGGGTCAGCTTGCCGGGATGTTGAATGTGCCGCCGTCATCGCGAGCAAGCTCGCTCCCACAGAGATCTGCTGTGAACACCAATCTTGGGCCCGATGCAAAACCACTGTGGGAGCGAGCTTGCTCGCGAGAGAGGGATGTCAGCTTGCCGGGATGTTGAATGTGCCGCCGTCATCGCGAGCAGGCTCGTTCCCACAGGGATCTGCTGTGAACACCAATCTTGTGCCCGATGCAAAACCACTGTGGGAGCGAGCTTGCTCGCGAAAGCGGTGGGTCAGCTTGCCGGGATGTTGCATGTGCCGCCGTCATCGCGAGCAGGCTCACTCCCACAGGGATCTGCTGTGAACACCAATCTTGGGCCCGATGCAAAACCACTGTGGGAGCGAGCCTGCTCGCGATGACGGCAACGCGGTTGTCGCTATCGATACACCCCATTCTTCCCATGCCCGACCATCGCCTGATTGCTGCGCAGGCTGATCATCGACTTGATATCGATCCATTCGATGCCCTGGGCCTTGAGCTTGGGTAGCTCGCGTTCGAGTACCGCCAGGGTCTGCGGATAGGGATGGCCGATCATCACAGCCGAGCCTTGTCGGCGGGCCAGGTCGATGGCGGTTTGCAGCTGTTGGGCGATGGCGGTTTCGGTGCGCTCGTCGTCCAGGAACACATCCCGCGACACACTGGCGAGGCCGATCTTTTGCGCTTCGGCGGCGGCGACGGTCTGGGCGCTGGTGCGGCTGTCGACGAAAAACTTGTGGCGTTGCTGCAAGTTCGCCATCAGCCACGCCATGGCCTGGGGCTGGGCGGTCATGCGGCTGCCCATGTGGTTGTTGATCCCACTGGTGTAGGGCACGGCGGCGAACGCGGCGTCGAGGCGCTTGCCCAGTTCTTCGATGGACAGGTCCGGATGCCAGGCGAACGGCCCGGTGGCCGGGTCCATGGGCATGTGCAGCATGACCAGCTTGCCGGCGCGATGGGCTTCGCGGGCGAATTCGGCGGCGTGGGGGGTGTCAGGCATGATCGCGGCGGTGACCGGCCCGGGAAGGGCGAGCACTCGACGGTCCCGGGGCAGGTTTTGCCCCAGGTCGTCGATGATCAGGCTCAGGTACGCCTTGTGCGGCGAAGAGGGCGTGGCGGGCGCCGCGTTAACGGCCCCCGCCAGCAGGCACAGCAGGACGAAGGTGAAACGCAGGCCCATCTCAGCGGCCGGACGTGATGTTCAACCCTTTGAGCAAGCTCAAGGCCTGGGCCAACTGATAGTCGTCATCCTGGGGCATCGGCTTGGCCTTGGCGCCGGAACCGGTCGGTTTGTCGGCGCCGCCGTTGCCGTTGCCCAGGTGACCTTGCAGGTCGGCTTCCTTGAAGTATTCGCTGTCCTGCTCGTTGGTGATCTTGGCCTTGCGCACTTCGATGTCCGGGACAATGCCCTGGGCCTGGATGGAACGGCCGTTGGGCGTGAAGTACAGCGCGGTGGTGATCTTCAGGGCGCGGTCGTTGTTCAGTGGCAATACGGTCTGCACCGAGCCCTTGCCGAAGCTGGTGGTGCCCATGACCACACCGCGCTTCTGGTCCTGCAGGGCGCCGGCGACGATTTCCGAGGCCGAAGCGCTGCCGCCGTTGATCAGCACCACCAATGGCACGGCTTCGCTCAAGTCGTTGCCAGTGGCCGAGAAGCGCAGCTCGGAATTGGCGATACGGCCCTTGGTGTAGACGATCAGGCCCTTGGTGATGAAGTGGTCCACCACTTCCACCGCCGACTGCAATACGCCGCCGGGGTTGTTACGCAGGTCCAGGACCAGGCCGTTGAGTTTCTTGCCGTTGTCCTTGCGCATCTTGGCCAGGGCCTTGGCGACTTCTTCACCGGTCTTGACCTGGAACTGGGTGATGCGGATGTAGCCGTAGCCCGACTCCAGCAACTGGCTTTTCACGCTCTTGACCTGGATGACCGCACGGGTCAGGGTCACGTCGAACGGTGTGCCACCATCGCGCACCAGGGTCAGGGTGATCTTCTGGCCGATCTTGCCGCGCATCTTGTCCACGGCTTCGGTCATGCTCTGGCCCCGCGTCGGCTGGCCGTTGATCTTGACGATGAAGTCACCGGCCTGGATGCCGGCCTTGGAAGCAGGCGTGTCGTCGATTGGCGAGACCACCTTGACGAAGCCGTCTTCGCTGCCGACCTCGATGCCCAGGCCGCCGAATTCGCCGCTGGTGCTTTCCTGCAGCTCGGCGAAATCTTCCGGGCCCAGGTATGCCGAGTGCGGGTCAAGGTTGCTGAGCATGCCTTTGATGGCGTTCTCCAGCAGCATCTTGTCATCCACCGGTTCCACGTAGGCGGCTTTGATCCGGTCCATGACCTCGGCAAAGGTGCGCAGTTCGTCCAGCGGCAGCGGCGCCTTGGTGGTTGCGGCCGTGGCGGCGGGGGCCGATGGGGCCGGTTCGGCGGCGAAAGCCAGGGGCGCACCGATCACGAGGGCGATCGTCAGGGCCAGCGAGGTAAGGCGGGACAAATGCAGCATGTCGAACGAACTCCTTAATAGGATGGGCGCGCTTATCCTTGCGCACGACACCATTGGGCCGGGTCACTGGGGCGACCCTGCTGACGAATAGCGAAATACAGTGCTGGCGTATCCTGCCCGCCACTGTTACCGACCGTGGAGATGGACTCTCCGGCCTTGACCACGTCGCCCGCCGACTTGAGCAGCGTCTGGTTGTGGCCGTACAGGCTCAAGTAACCGTTGCCGTGATCGAGGATCACCAGCAGGCCGGCGCCGCGCAACCAGTCGGCGAATACCACGCGCCCGCCATGCACGGCATGTACCTGGCTGCCGGCCGAGGCGCTGATCATCACCCCGTCCCACTTGGTGCGAGTATCGTCGCCGCGGGTTTCACCGAAGCGCGCAAGCAATCGACCATTGACCGGCCACGGAAGTTTGCCTCGGGCTGAAGCAAAAGCGCCGCCAAAGGTTTCGCCGTCACTGGAAACCAGTGCGCCGGGGCTGGATTTTGCCGGTTTGCGCGGTGCATCGCCGGCGTCTGCGTCGGCCTGGGCTTCACGCAAACGCTTTTTTTCGGCTTCCTGCTGGGCGATCAGCGCTTTCTGGCGCGCTTCTTCCGCCTCTCGGGCCTGGCGGGCCAGGGTCTCTTCGATGGTTTTCAACACATTGGCCAGTTCGGCCTGGTCCTGCTCGCGGGCCTTGAGCTTGCTGTCGCGGGCCTTCACATCGTCATTGAGCTTGGCCAGGGCCACCTGGCGTTCCTTGCGAACCTTCTCGAGTTCTTCGCGCTGGGTGTCGAGGCTGCTTTTCTGCACCAGCAACTGGGCCTGCTGCAGCTCGATGTCTTTTTCGACATTGGCCAGTTGGCGCAAGGTTTCATTGAAGTTCTTGAGTTGTTCCAGGCGGGCCTGGCTCAGGTAATCGTAATACGTGAGGGTACGGGCGAACTTCTCGGGGTTCTGCTGGTTGAGCAGCAGCTTGAGGTATTCCTGGCGGCCGTTCTGGTAGGCGGCCCGGGCCTGGATGGCGATCAGCTTTTGCTGTTCAGTGCGCGCGCTCTGGAGTTTTTTTTTCTCTCCATCGAGCCGCTGCAGCTCGGATTCGCTTTTCTTCAGTTCTTTTTGCAGGGCGTCGACCTGCTTCTCTAGCTTGCCCATCTCGGTTTCGGTGCCGCGCAGGTCTTTCTGCACGCTGGATTTCTCTTCCTGCAACTTGCCCAGCAGCTTTTTCAGCTCGGCAATGTCCTGGCGCGTGGCTTCCAACTGCTGTTGGGTTTGCGCGCGCTCGTCGGCAAAGGCCGGTTGGAGCAAGCAGGTCAGAACGAGGGCTATCAGGACGCGAAGCATAGAGGCGGGCGACACCAGGGAAAGGGACGGCCTAGTATGCCCGCCCCACGCTGCAAAAAAAACGCCCATTTGGGGTTGTGTGATAACTGGCCCGAAAAACACCAAGAACCCATGTGGGAGCGAGCTTGCTCGCGATGGCGGTGTATCAGTCAACATCAAGGTTGGCTGATCCGGCGCTATCGCGAGCAAGCTCGCTCCCACAGGGTTTGCGGAATCAAACCAGGATCGAAGTCCCGGTCATTTCCGCAGGCTTTTCCATGCCCAGCAACATCAGCATGGTCGGCGCCACGTCAGCCAGCACGCCACCGTCGCGGACCTTGAAGTCCCGCTTGCCGACATAGATGAACGGCACCGGCTCGGTGGTGTGGGCGGTGTGGGCCTGGCCGGTGGATTCGTCGGACATCTGCTCGACGTTGCCGTGGTCGGCCGTGATCAGTGCTTCGCCGCCGACCTTTTCCAGGGCCTCGACGATGCGGCCAACGCAGGTGTCCAGGCATTCCACGGCCTTGACCGCCGCGTCGAACACGCCGCTGTGGCCGACCATGTCGCCGTTGGCGTAGTTGACCACGATCACGTCGTAACGCTGGTTTTCAATGGCGTCGACGATGCGGTCGGTCACTTCCGGTGCGCTCATCTCCGGTTGCAGGTCGTAGGTGGCGACTTTCGGCGAGGGGATCAGGATGCGTTCTTCGCCCGGGAACGGTTCTTCACGGCCGCCGGAGAAAAAGAACGTCACGTGGGCGTACTTTTCGGTCTCGGCGATGCGCAGTTGGGTCTTGCCGTTTTTCGCCAGGTAGTCGCCCAGCACGTTTTCCAGGCTGCCGGCGGCGAAGGCCGAAGGCGCGGGAATGCTGGCGGCGTATTGGGTCAGCATGACGAAACCGGCCAGTTTTGGCTGGCGGGCACGCTCGAATTCCTTGAAATCGTCTTCGACGAACACGCGGGTCAGCTCGCGGGCGCGGTCGGCACGGAAGTTCATGAACACCACGGCATCGCCGTCTTCGACTTTCACCGGCTCGCCAATGGTGGTGGCCTTGACGAATTCATCGCTTTCGCCGCGTTCATAGGCGGCTTGCAGGCCTTCCTGGGCGGTGGCGGCGTTGAATTCGGCGTTGCCGTCGACGATCAGGTTGTAGGCCTGGGCCACGCGATCCCAACGGTTGTCACGGTCCATGGCGAAGTAGCGGCCGACGAGGCTGGCGATGCGCCCCTTGCCGAGGGCCTGGAACGTTGCGTCCAGCAGCTCGATCGACGACGTGGCGCTTTTCGGCGGGGTGTCGCGGCCATCGAGGAACGCGTGCAGGTAGATCTTCTCGGCGCCGCGCTTGGCAGCCAGTTCGGCCATGGCGATCAGGTGGTCCTGGTGGCTGTGCACGCCACCGTCGGACAGCAGGCCCATGAAGTGCACGGCCTTGCCGGCGGCCACGGCCTTATCCACCGCGGTGCAGATGGTCGGGTTTTCGAAGAACTCGCCGTCGCGGATCGATTTGGTCACGCGGGTGAAGTCCTGGTACACCACGCGGCCTGCGCCGAGGTTCATGTGGCCGACTTCGGAGTTGCCCATCTGTCCGTCCGGCAGGCCGACGTCCATGCCGCTGCCGGAGATCAGGCCGTTGGGCACGGTGGCCCACAGACGGTCCAGCACAGGCTTGTTGGCCGAATACACGGCGTTGGATTCGTGGCTGTCACTGTGACCGAAGCCGTCGAGAATCATCAGGACCAAAGGTTTAGGCGTGGTAGTCATGGAATCCACTCGTGGCGGGTTAAAAGAAGACGATGGAAAAGGGACGGGCAGTTTAAAGGTAAGTTCCGGCGGCGTCACCGCCGGGCGGGGTTTGGCCGGCCTTGCGTGCTGTGTATACTGGCCGACATTTTAACGCCCTGGAACCTCCTTCGATGGTTGCTCACCTGATTCAATTTGCCACTAACCACTACATTCTCGTCGGTATCTTCGTCGTGCTGCTGGCGTTGCTGGTTGCCCACACGATGCAGGGCGGCGGTCGCAGCCTGAGCACTGGGGAGCTGACCGCACTGGTCAACAAGGATGCCGGCCTGGTGGTGGACATCCGCCCGAGCAAGGATTACGCCGCCGGTCACATTGTCGGGGCGGTGAACATTCCCCAGGACAAACTGATGGCGCGGATCGGCGAGCTGGAAAAACACAAGGCCAAGACGCTGATCCTGGTGGACGCCCAAGGCCAGCACGCCGGCACCCACGCCCGCGAGCTGATGAAGTCCGGTTTTACCGCCGCCAAGCTGTCCGGCGGCGTTGCCAGCTGGAAAGCCGACAATCTGCCCCTGGTGAAGTGAAATGTCCCACGTTGTTGTCTATTCCAGCGATTACTGCCCCTATTGCTCCAGAGCCAAGTCCCTGCTCCAGAACAAAGGCGTGGCCTTCGAAGAGATCAAGGTCGACGGCAAGCCGCAACTGCGCACCGAAATGACCCAGAAGGCCGGGCGCACGTCCGTGCCGCAGATCTGGATCGGCAGCACCCACGTGGGCGGTTGCGACGATCTGTATGCCCTGGAGCGCGCTGGCAAGCTCGACGCGCTGCTCAAGGCCTGAATTTCCCACTAAAGAACCTGAAAGTAAGAAGGATCTGCGATGACTGACCAACAGAACACAGCTGCCAGCGAAGAAGAAGCCGCACCGCAATTCTCCTTGCAGCGCATTTATGTACGTGACCTGTCCTTCGAAGCCCCGAAAAGCCCGGCGATCTTTCGCCAGCAGTGGGAGCCGAGCGTAGGCCTGGACCTGAACACCCGTCAGAAAGCCCTGGAAGATGACTTCCACGAAGTGGTGCTGACCTTGTCGGTCACCGTCAAGAACGGTGACGAAGTGGCGTTCATCGCTGAAGTGCAACAGGCCGGGATCTTCCTGATCAAGAACCTGGATGCTCCTTCGATGAGCCACACCCTGGGCGCGTTCTGCCCGAACATCCTGTTCCCTTACGCCCGGGAAACCCTGGACAGCCTGGTGACCCGCGGCTCGTTCCCGGCCCTCATGCTGGCGCCGGTGAACTTCGATGCCCTGTATGCGCAAGAACTGCAGCGCATGCAGCAGGAAGGCGGCGCGACCGTTCAGTAAGCGTCCACTGCCAGGCATAGCGCTCGACGGCCAGGTACAAAACCTGTGGGAGCGAGCCCTGTGGGAGCCGAGCTTGCTCGCGATGAACGATGACACGGTTTTGCAGTTGAACCGTGTCGACCTCATCGCGAGCAAGCTCGGCTCCCACAGGCTCGCTCCCACAGGTGTTTCTGGCTGACAGGAACGGCTCAGGCGAACCCGTTCTGCCGCCACGCCTCATAAACCGCCACCGCCACGGTATTGGACAGGTTCAGGCTGCGGCAGCCTTCACGCATTGGCAGGCGCAGGCGCTGCTCGGTGGGCAGGGCGTCCAGTACGTCGGCCGGCAGGCCACGGCTTTCCGGGCCGAACAGGAACGCGTCACCGGCGACGAAGCTGGCGTCATGGAAGGGCCGCGAACCCTTGGTGGTAAAGGCGAACAGACGCGGATGCCCGAGGCTTTCCAGACAACTGGCGAGGTCGGCGTGACGCTGCAAGGTGGCATACTCATGGTAGTCGAGGCCGGCCCGGCGCAGGCGCTTGTCGTCCATGTCGAAGCCCAGCGGTTCGATCAAATGCAGGTGGCAGCCGCTGTTGGCGCACAGCCTGATGACGTTGCCGGTATTCGGCGGAATTTCCGGTTGAAAAAGGATGACGTGAAACATGCACGGCTCCGCAGATAAAGATGAGCGGCATTCTACGCCGCAAACCGACCGACGTTCGAAGCTAATGCCTCGGGTGATGGGCTCTTTGGCGATCTTCGGCATGATGGTCGGGCTGATGATCGGGCGCCTGACCACGCCCGAGCCGAGCGCGTTGCAACAGATCGAGGTGACAGACGGAACGCTGGTGGCCTGGTTCAACAATGAACCCAAGCTCCATGGCGAAATTGTCGACGGCTCAGTGGCGTTGCTGTTCCAAGCAGAAGGTCAGCCGCAGAAGGGCCAGCTCAAGATCAACGGCAAGGATGTGAACTGGCGGGTGCGTTTGAGTGACGAGGGGTTGTTGCTGACGCTGGTGGCGGCGCGTCCGTTGCGGGGGGAGTGGACCGGCAGCGAGGTCGATGACCGCTGGCGGCTGGAGGTCCGTCTCCAGGAGCAATAAAAGAGGGAATCCCCGGCCTGCCTGTACCAAGGTCCCCAAAACGGGAGGGCTCGCGCTAAGCGCATGGCCCTGGGTGTAAAGAAGGGAAACCTTGACCTGCCTGTATCAAGGCCCCCAAAACAGTGGGCTCACTGAGCCCGGTATAAAATGGGGATTCCCCGGCCTGCCTGTACCAAGGTCCCCGAAACTGGGTAGTGATCTAGCTATTGCAGGGGGCGTGCCAGTTTTAAATTATTTGTCACAAAAACGCTTTCTATGACGCAAAAGCCCCGTATTCCGGGGCTTTTGCTTTTGTTTGTGCGGTTTTTTCGAGCTGGGCCGATTGGTTTTGGCGGGTGGTGCATGTGCAATTGCGGTTCGCAGTGCATTGATGCGGTGCATGAGGCCTTTAAAAGCATCGCGAGCAAGCTCGCTCCCACAGGATGGATTGCCCCAAAAAGTTGGACACCAATCTGACTTTTGGGGGGCAGTCCAGGAATTGCGTTTCCCTTGTGGGAGCGGGCTTGCTCGCGATTGGGCCTTCAAATTCAGCGAAGGGCTGAAGACCGATCAGCCCTCATCCCCGTCATCATCATCCCCACCGTCGACCTTCATCCCCAACTCCTTGATCTTGCGGGTCAAGGTATTGCGGCCCCAGCCCAGCAGCACGGCGGCATCGCGGCGGCGGCCGGCGGTGTGCTTGAGGGCGGTTTCGATCATGATCCGCTCGAAGGCCGGTACCGCGCTGTCCAACAGGCTCGACTGACCGCGGGCCAGGGCCTGGTCGGCCCACTGGCGCAGGGCTTGCTCCCAGTTGGTCACGGGGGCCGAATCCTGCGGCAGGCTCAGCAGTTCCGGCGGCAGGTCGCTGATGTGCACTTCGCGACCTGAAGCCATCACCGTGATCCAGCGGCAGGTGTTCTCCAACTGGCGCACGTTGCCCGGCCACGGCAGGTTCTTGAGGTATTCCTCGGTTTCGCTCTTGAGCAGCTTGGGCTCGACCGCCAGTTCCTGGGCCGCGCGGCTGAGGAAGTGCCGGGCCAGGGTCGGGATGTCTTCGCGACGATCCGCCAGGCGCGGGATATGAATACGGATGACGTTCAGGCGGTGGAACAAGTCCTCACGGAATTTGCCGGCGTGAACCAGGGTTTCCAGGTTCTGGTGGGTCGCGGCGATGATGCGCACGTCCACCTTCACCGGTGTATGGCCGCCGACCCGATAGAACTCGCCATCGGCCAGCACGCGCAGCAAGCGGGTCTGGGTGTCGGCCGGCATGTCGCCGATTTCATCGAGGAACAACGTGCCGCCGTCGGCTTGCTCGAAGCGTCCGCGCCGCAGGTTGGCCGCGCCGGTGAAGGCGCCTTTTTCGTGGCCGAACAGCTCGGACTCCATCAAGTCCTTGGGAATCGCCGCCATGTTCAGCGCGATGAACGGCGACGCCGCCCGTGGACTGTGGCGGTGCAGGGCGTGGGCCACCAGTTCCTTGCCGGTGCCCGACTCGCCATTGATCAGCACAGTGATGTTGGAGTGGCTCAAGCGCCCGATGGCGCGAAACACTTCCTGCATCGCCGGCGCTTCGCCGATGATTTCCGGGGTGCGGGCCAGGGCCGGCACCTCTTCCATACCCTGTTGTTCCTGGGCGTGCTGGTTGGCGCGCTTGACCAGCGATACGGCTTCGTCGACGTCAAATGGCTTGGGCAGGTATTCGAAAGCGCCGCCCTGGTAGGACGCCACGGCGCTGTCCAGGTCGGAATGGGCGGTCATGATGATCACCGGCAGCCGCGGATGCTGCTCGCGAATCCGCGCCAACAGGTCCAGGCCACTGGCGCCGGGCATGCGGATGTCGGAGATGATGACGTCCGGTTGCTGACGCGCCAGGCGGCTCATCACCCCATCGGCGCTGTCGAAGCTCTGGGTGGTCATGCCTTCCTGTTGCAAGGCTTTTTCCAGGACCCAACGGATAGAACGGTCGTCATCGACGATCCACACGGTTTCACTACGGCTCATGTCGATGTGGCTCCTTGTTCCAGTGGCAGGAAGATCGAGAAAGTGGTGTGGCCGGGGTGGCTCTCACATTCGATCAAGCCCTGATGCTGACTGATGATGTTCTGGGTAATGGCCAGGCCCAGCCCGGTACCGTCCGGACGGCCGCTGACCATGGGAAAAAAGATGGTTTCCTGCAGTTCGGCAGGGATGCCCGGACCGTTGTCGATGATTTCGATCTTGGTCACCAGGCGATGGCGCACGTGGCCGATGGTGAACTGGCGCATGGCGCGGGTACGCAGGCTGATGCGACCCAGGCGCAGTTCGTTCTGGCTGCTGATGGCCTGCATCGCGTTGCGCACGATGTTCAGCACCGCCTGGATCATCTGCTCGCGGTCGATCAAGACGTCGGGAATGCTTGGATCATAGTCGCGCACCAAAGTGATGCAACCCTGGCTTTCTGCTTCCACCAGGCTGCTGACGCGCTCCAGCACTTCATGGACGTTGCACATCGCCAGGGACGGTAGCTTGTTCGAGCCAAGCATGCGGTCCACCAGGTTCCGCAGGCGGTCGGCTTCCTCGATGATGACGTTGGTGTAGTCCTTGAGGCTTTCTTCCGGCAGTTCGCGGGCAAGCAACTGTGCCGCGCCACGTATTCCGCCGAGAGGGTTCTTGATCTCGTGGGCCAGGCCCCGCACCAGCATCTTGCTGGTTTCCTGCTTGGACAACTGCGCCTCCTCCTTGGTGATGCGCAGCAAGCGATCACGCGGGTGGACTTCCAGCAGCAACAAGGTGGCGCCGTTGTTCAGGATCGGCGTGACCGCATAATCCACGGTCAGGGTCTGGCCGGTCAGGGCGGTGAGCATCGCCTCGCGCTTGGTGAACGGGTGAGCCTGCTCCACCGCTTGGCGCAGGGAATTGAGCGCTTCGGCAGATTCGGTAAACAACTCGCTGATGAACTGCCCGTGGCTGCGCTGGCCGCTGACGGCCAGGAGCATCTCCGCCGCCGGGTTCATGTACTCGAGGCGCAGTTCGGCGTCGAGCAGGATGGTCGCGGTGGTGAGGTTGTCGAGCAGCAAGCGGTGTAGTGCGTCGCTAATGGTCATCAGGACCTCTTTTGGAGCGTAGCAACTCGGGACCGGTCCCAAATTGCGCGCGCGATTAATGCGCTGTCACAAGGAAAATGCAAAAACCAAACCAAGGCTCCGAAAAGAAGCGTTTAGAGCCTCAAAAGGGTGTTTTTCGCTCGCTTGCGTGGCGTTCTGCCAGCTTTTCCGGGTACTTTCGAACCAAAATGGGTTTTTGGACTGAGTAGCGTGCAAGCTATTGCACCAATATAGTGCGAGAGCCTGGGCAGTGTTAAAAAAACGGCAAGATGCTGCTTTTTTCTTCTTCAGGCTTTTCGGCGAGAGGGCACTCGGGGCGTTGACCGTAATCGGCCATGACACAGGGCTTGATGCGGCGCTTCTGCGCCAGGGACATGCGTTGCATGTGGAAGGGCTGGTTGGCGGTGCGTTCGACGATACGGTCCTGCTCGTCGAGGATTTCGACCGCCAGGTGATGGGTGCCTCGATCGATGTCGCTCAAGGCGAATACCGGGCTCGGTCCCGGCGCGCCCGTTGGTTTGCCGTCGAGCAACAGGCGGTAGCGGTGGCCTTTTCTCAGGCTCGGTTCGCTGGTGACACTGACGATCAATTCGCCTGCGGTGCTGCGTATCGTCGCGTCCGGCTCGGGAATCAACAGCCTGAGCATTTCGTAATGAAACAACGGTTCGGGCCTGGCTTCGGTCGCGGGCGCCGAGGCTGTACCCGTGGGCGGCGCCGGCATCCGGTTGCCGGGTGGCAGTTGGACTTTCTTTGCGTTGCCGGGGCGCGGCTGATCGGTGAACACGCGATTGCCCTGGGCATCGATGTAGGTATAGACCTGCGCCACGCCGGGCATCGCCGCCAGCGCCAGGCCCAGCGCGAGCAGCCAGCGGATCATGGCTGGTGTACCCGTTGCACGGTGAAGGTGACGGTCTCGCTTTGCTGCACGAGGTTGTCGCCGTCGATGACTTGAACCGCGAGGCTGTGCTCGCCTCGGTCGATATTCACCAATTGCAGGCGCGGCACGTTGCTCGCTTGGCCGTAGGGCTGCCCGTCCAGCAGCAACCGGAACAGATGCGGGCTGCGCAGGCGCGGTTGAGCGTGTACGCCAACGGTGAAGGTGCCGTTGTTGGCGCGCAGGGCCTCGTCGGTGGGGATGTCGGTCAGTTCCAGGGTTTCGTAGGCATCGCGCGACTTTTCGTTGTTGATGGGGGGCGTCGGTGTGCCCGGGCTGGCTGGAGACTGGCGTTCGATGCTGTTGAGCGGCGGCAACTCCACCGTCTGGGCCGGGACGCCTTGGGGTGGCTGGTTGCTGTAGGCGGTATTGCCCTCGGCGTCGATGTACTTGTAGATCTGCGCGGCGGCGGACAGTGCCAGCAGCGACAACAGGATGATTGAAAAGCCGCGCCCCATAAAATCGACCGAAAACTGAAAGTGTTGAGTTGCAGCATAGGTCAGGGGGGAGGGTTGGCCCAAGTTGTTGTGTGTTGGGCCATGACCTGCCTTGTGGGAGCGAGCTTGCTCGCGATGGCGGAGTGTCAGGCACTGAGGTGTTGAATGTGCTGGCCTCATCGCGAGCAAGCTCGCTCCCACAGGGGGGGCTTAGGCTTTTGTGGAGATACACAGCTCTGCGGTTGCTCGGATCAGGGCGAGCCGGTGCACCGGGTGCTGCTTGTCGTGGTGGGTGGCACGGGCCAGCCATTGCGGGCACTGCGGGTCGGTGCGGTAGGGGGCGAAGTCGGCCAGTTGTTGCAGCAGGCGTTTCTGCAGGCGGTCGAGCTGCGGGCGGATCTGCCCCACCAGGTCCGGGCGCGGGAGGTCCGGGGCCTTGCCGTCCAGGGCCCAGTCGGACAAGTTGATGTACTGCACCATTTTGTTGGCTTCTATCTGGGCGGCAAAAAACGCTTCCACGGTTTCGCTGCTCAGTTTGTAGGCCGGTGCCTGGGCGACGGCGGCGGCGATGACTTCACGCTCGCGCTGACGGTCCTCTACGGGTTTGCCACTGTCCCATTTACTCAGCGCCACTTGATCGGCGATGGCCAGGCGTTCGCCAATGGCGTTAAGCAACGGGGTCAGGGCTTCTGGGGCGGGAGTCGAGGCGGCTGCGGCGGTGGAGGCCAGCAGCGCGGCAGACAGGGCAAGGCAGAGCTTGAAGCGCAAAGTCATGGGTAGTCTCGTCTTCATAGGGGGGGGGCGACGGGGCATCATGCACGTAACCTGCGCCCATAAAAAAGGCCTCCCGAAGGAGGCCTTTCTTTATTTCACGCCGTGCGTGGCGGCGCTACCGGATCAGCAGCTGTAGTACAGCTCATATTCCAGTGGGTGTACGAAGGTGCGAACCTTGATTTCTTCTTCGCTTTTCAGTGCGATGTAAGCGTCGATGAAGTCATCGCTGAATACGCCGCCTTTGGTCAGGAACGCACGGCCCTTGTCCAGCTCTTCCAGGGCTTCTTTCAAGCTGCCACACACCTGTGGGATTTCCTTGGCCTCTTCAGGCGGCAGGTCATACAGGTTTTTGTCCGCGGCATCGCCAGGGTGGATCTTGTTCTGGATACCGTCCAGGCCGGCCATCATCAGTGCAGCGAAGGCCAGGTACGGGTTGGCAGCCGGATCCGGGAAGCGTGCTTCGATACGGCGGGCTTTAGGGCTGTTCACGTAAGGAATACGGATCGAGGCGGAACGGTTACGAGCCGAGTAGGCCAGCATGACCGGGGCTTCGAAGCCTGGTACCAGACGCTTGTAGGAGTTGGTCGACGGGTTGGTGAAGCCGTTCAGGGCCTTACCGTGCTTGATGATACCGCCGATGAAGTACAGGGCAGTGTCCGACAGACCGGCATAGCCTTCGCCTGCGAAGGTGTTCTTGCCGTCCTTGGAGATCGACATGTGAACGTGCATGCCCGAACCGTTGTCGCCGTACAGAGGCTTCGGCATGAAGGTCGCGGTGCGGCCGTAAGCGTCAGCAACGTTGTGTACGCAGTACTTGAGGGTCTGTACTTCGTCAGCCTTCTTGACCAGCGTGTTGAATTTCACGCCGATTTCGTTCTGGCCGGCAGTCGCCACTTCGTGGTGGTGAACTTCGACGGTCTGGCCCATCTCTTCCAGTGCGTTGCACATGGAGGTACGGATTTCGTGGTCGTGGTCGAACGGTGGAACCGGGAAGTAGCCGCCTTTGATGCCTGGGCGGTGGCCTTTGTTGCCGCCTTCCACATCCTGGTCGGACATCCACGAGCCTTGCTCGGAGAAGATCTTGAACATGGAACCGGAGATGTCGGACTTGAACTTGACCGAGTCGAAGATGAAGAACTCAGGCTCAGGACCGAAGAAAGCGGTGTCGCCGATACCGGTGGACTTCAGGTATTCCTCGGCGCGGTGGGCGATGGCGCGTGGGTCGCGGTCATAGCCTTGCATGGTCGAAGGTTCGATGATGTCGCAGACCAGGATCAGGGTCGGCTCTTCGGTGAACGGGTCCAGGACGGCGGTTTCGTCGTCCGGCATCAGGATCATGTCGGAGGCTTCGATGCCTTTCCAGCCAGAGATGGAGGAGCCGTCGAACATTTTCCCGATTTCAAAGAATTCGTCGTCCAGCGCATCACGGGCCGGCATGGTCACGTGATGTTGAGTACCTTTGGTGTCAGTGAAGCGCAGATCAATCCACTTGACGTCATGATCTTTGATGAGTTGAACCGACTTCGACATATGTCCTCCGGGTGGCTTCGGGCGGGTAGTGGAGTGCCCTTAGATATGGGTGATGCCGGCGCGAATACTCTGCCAAGGCAACCTGCCTCACAAGGGAGCAAATTGCATGCCAGTGCCCCAGCATGGGTTTTTTGCACCAAATACACGCTTTTAAAGGCGTAAATCAAAGATTGTCCGACAATAACGCACTGCAATGTGGCGTCGCCAATCGATAATGACCTGTTTTGGTGCGCGCAAAACCATCTGCACATTAACTGGTTAAACCTTGAGCAATTTCCGCTATAATCCGCGCCCCCCTTTTTCGGCTGGCCGTTCGCGCGCTGTTTTCATGAAACTAATCGTAAAAGTCTTCCCCGAGATCACCATCAAGAGCCGCCCGGTACGGATGCGTTTCATCCGCCAGTTGGCCAAGAACATCCGTGCCGTGCTCCGAGACCTGGATCCGGCCGTGGTGGTGAATGGCGTGTGGGACAACCTCGAACTGGAAACCCGTGTCAGCGAACCCAAGCTGCTGAAGGAAATGACCGAGCGCCTGAGTTGCATGCCGGGCATCGCGCATTTTTTGCAAGTCGATGAATACCCGCTGGGGGATTTCGACGACATCCTCGCCAAGTGCATGCTTCATTATGGTGACGCACTGGCCGGCAAGATCTTTTCGGTGCGTTGCAAGCGCGCCGGCAAGCACGCGTTCAGTTCGATGGATGTGGAGAAGTTCGTCGGCAGCCAGTTGCGCCGGCAATGTGGCGCAGCCGGTATTTCGTTGAAAGACCCGGAAATCGAAGTACGCATCGAAATTCGCGACCAGCGGCTGTTCGTGATCCACAGCCAGCACAACAGCATCGGCGGTTATCCGCTGGGTTCGCTGGAGCAGACCCTGGTGCTGATGTCCGGTGGCTTCGACTCCACGGTGGCCGCCTACCAGATCATGCGTCGCGGGTTGATGAGCCATTTCTGCTTCTTCAACCTCGGCGGGCGTGCCCATGAACTGGGCGTGATGGAAGTGGCGCACTTCATCTGGAAGAAGTACGGCAGCTCTCAACGCGTGTTATTTGTGAGTGTGCCGTTCGAGGAAGTCCTGGGCGAGATTCTCGGCAAAGTCGATAACAGTCATATGGGCGTCATTTTGAAGCGTATGATGTTGCGCGCCGCTTCACGAATTGCCGACCGCCTGCAAATCGATGCGCTGGTGACCGGCGAGGCGATCTCCCAGGTGTCGAGCCAGACCTTGCCGAACCTGTCGGTGATCGACTGCGTGACCGAGAAGCTGGTCTTGCGTCCACTGATCGCCAGCCACAAGCAGGACATCATCGACCAGGCCAACGAAATCGGCACCGCCGAGTTTGCCCGGCACATGCCGGAATACTGCGGCGTCATCTCGGTCAATCCGAAGACGGCGGCCAAGCGCGGGCGGGTGGAGCACGAAGAGAAAGAATTCGACATGGCGGTACTCGAGCGAGCGCTCGAAAACGCCAGGCTGGTGCCGATCGATCGCGTCATCGACGAATTGGGCCAGGACATCAAGATTGAAGAAGTCGGCGAAGCGCTGGCCGGTCAGATCATCATCGACGTCCGCCACCCGGATGACGCTGAAGACGACCCGCTGAGTGTCGCCGGCATCGAGGTAAAAACGATGCCGTTCTATGCCGTGAACGCGCGTTTCAAGGAACTGGACCCTACTCGCCAGTACCTGCTGTATTGCGACAAAGGCGTGATGAGTCGCCTGCATGCCCACCATTTGCTCAGTGAGGGGCATGCCAATGTGCGCGTTTATCGACCGAGCTAAGTGCCCGGGGCTGTTTGCCTGTGGCCTGCGTCACCGGCCCCCCGACGCCGCCGACAGGCTGTAACGGCTTTGTCGGACTCAACGTAAATCGCTGCCACGACCTGTCAGCACACCGAATCCTCTGATCGAGATACACAAGTGATCGAAAATCTACGCAACATCGCCATCATTGCTCACGTTGACCATGGTAAGACCACCCTGGTAGACAAACTCTTGCGTCAATCCGGCACCCTGGAGCGCAACGAGCTCAACGACGAGCGCGTGATGGACTCCAACGACCAGGAAAAAGAGCGCGGTATTACCATCCTGGCGAAAAACACCGCCATCAACTGGAACGGCTACCACATCAACATCGTGGACACCCCGGGCCACGCCGACTTCGGTGGTGAAGTAGAGCGCGTGATGTCGATGGTCGACTCCGTGCTGCTGCTGGTTGACGCTCAAGACGGCCCTATGCCGCAAACCCGTTTCGTGACCAAGAAGGCGTTCGAAGCCGGCCTGCGTCCGATCGTGGTCATCAACAAGGTTGACCGTCCAGGCGCGCGTCCGGACTGGGTTCTGGACCAGATCTTCGACCTGTTCGACAACCTGGGTGCCACCGAAGAACAGCTGGACTTCAAAGTCGTCTACGCCTCGGCCCTGAACGGCATTGCCGGTCTGGACCACACCGCCATGGCTGAAGACATGACCCCGCTGTACCAGTCGATCGTCGACGACGTACCAGCGCCGAAAGTCGACCGTGACGGTCCGTTCCAGATGCAGATCTCGGCACTGGACTACAACAGCTTCCTGGGTGTGATCGGTGTTGGTCGTATCGCCCGTGGTCGCATCAAGCCGAACACCCCGGTGGTTGCCATCGACGCCGACGGCAAGAAGCGCAACGGTCGTATCCTCAAGCTGATGGGTCACCACGGCCTGCACCGCATCGACGTTGAAGAAGCTGCGGCCGGCGACATCGTCTGCATCAGCGGCTTCGAGCAACTGTTCATCTCCGACACCCTGTGCGACCCACTGAACGTCGAAGCGATGAAGCCGTTGACCGTCGACGAGCCAACCGTTTCCATGACCTTCCAGGTCAACGACTCGCCATTCTGCGGTAAAGAAGGCAAGTTCGTGACCAGCCGTAACATCAAGGAACGCCTGGACAAAGAGCTGCTCTACAACGTTGCCCTGCGCGTTGAAGAAGGCGACTCGGCCGACAAGTTCAAAGTGTCCGGCCGTGGTGAGCTGCACCTCTCGGTACTGATCGAAACCATGCGTCGCGAAGGCTTCGAAATGGGCGTGGGTCGTCCTGAAGTGATCATCCGCATGGTTGATGGCGTCAAGCACGAACCGTACGAAAACGTGACCATCGACCTGCCGGAAGAATCCCAGGGCGCGATCATGGAGCAAATGGGCCTGCGTAAAGGCGACCTGACCAACATGGTTCCGGATGGCAAGGGCCGTGTGCGCCTTGAGTACAACATCCCGGCCCGTGGCCTGATCGGTTTCCGTAACGAGTTCCTGACCCTGACCTCCGGTGGCGGCATCCTGACCTCGATCTTCGATCGTTACGACGTGATGAAGTCCGGCGACATGTCCGGCCGTCAGAACGGCGTGCTGGTATCGGTTGCGACCGGCAAGGCCCTGACCTACTCGCTGGAAACCCTGCAAGCGCGCGGCAAGCTGTTCGTCGAGCACGGCCAGGATATCTACGAAGGTCAAATCGTCGGCCTGAACAGCCGCGACAACGACCTGGGCGTGAACCCGACCAAAGGCAAGAAGCTCGACAACATGCGTGCTTCGGGCAAGGACGAAACCATTGCCCTGGTTCCGCCGGTCAAGTTCACCCTGGAGCAAGCGCTGGAGTTCGTGCAGGAAGACGAATTGTGCGAAGTGACGCCTAAGTCGATTCGCCTGCGTAAGAAAATCCTTGGCGAAAGCGAGCGTACCCGCGCTGCCAAGAAAAGCGGCAACTGAGTTTCGACTTAGTTAGCGGCTGAAAAAAAACGCCCCTGATTGTGAGATCAGGGGCGTTTTTTTATGCCTGGAAGTGATGTAGCGCCTGTCAGGGCCCTATCGCGAGCAGGCTCGCTCCCACAGTGGATTTGCAGTGGGTACAGATGTTGTGTCCGACAGGAATCCCCTGTGGGAGCGAGCTTGCTCGCGATGGCGTCGGCTCAGGCACCGCTGAACCAGCTGTCGATCAGAATTTGTCCAACGTCCGCGGATTCCGCTCGCGCTCCACTTCCTTGGGCTTGTAGGCACAATACCCCGGCCGTGGCCCAATCCGCGGATGGTTGCGGCAGGTGTCCGGGCGCTTCTCGTAAATGGTGCACAACCGGCTCTTGCGGTCCAGATAAAGGCAATCGTTGTTGCTCATGCGCTGGAGCGTGAAAATTTCCGACTTCTGGTTGTAGCGCTCGACGATCCCTTCCTTTTGCAGGCGCTTGGCGATGTTCTTCGGCGGGTCGCCCAGTTCGAACTCATCGACGATGCCGATCCGGATCAGGTCCTTGATCTTGGCCTCCACCGGCAGCGTGCAGCAGCTCGATACGCAGGAACCGCACATCGGGGCGGAGTACTTGGCCCAGGTATCGAGTCGGTCGATCTCCGCGGCGGCGATCAGGTTGGGCTTCATCATCACGGTTTACCAGCATGCATCAGGGCGCGCGATCATACCGGGACTGGTGAAATTTTGAACGACCATCTGCCGGTTTTTTTTCATCTGCGCTAAAACGCTCGAGGACCGGCACGGCCCCTGCATTCATTTGCCCAACCGGCAACTCTCTGGCGACGATTCTCCGGCACTCGGGGGAATCCACCGAACCAAGAGCCTGTACCGTCTGTCAGACCGACTAGGCTCAGACAATTCCATGCTCGTTCGAGGTCTCATCAATGACTCAAGAACCACTTGTTCGCGAAGCTGAAGTTGCGGCATTTCGCGACGCCGTGTTGACCAAACTCACTTACGCCGTCGGCAAGGACCCGGATCATGCGTTTGATCACGATTGGTTCGAAGCCATTGCCCTGGCCGCCCGCGACCACATGGTCGAACACTGGATGGACCACACGCGGCAGATCTACCGCAAGGGCCAGAAGCGCGTCTATTACCTCTCCCTGGAATTCCTCATCGGCCGCTTGCTCTACGACAGCCTGAGCAACCTTGGCCTGCTGGACACCGCGCGCGAGGCCCTGACCGAGCTGGGCGTGGACCTGGAGCGCATCCGTCTGCTCGAACCCGATGCGGCGCTGGGCAACGGTGGTCTTGGCCGCTTGGCGGCGTGTTTCATGGAAAGCATGTCCACACTGGGCATCGCTGGCCATGGCTACGGCATTCGTTATGAGCACGGCCTGTTCCGCCAGGCGATTGTCGATGGCTGGCAGCAGGAGCAGACCGAGCATTGGCTGGATTTCGGCAACCCGTGGGAGTTCGAGCGGCCGGAGGTGGTCTACCCGATCGGTTTTGGCGGCAGCGTCGAGACCGTGACCGATGAGGCCGGCAAGACCCGGCAAGTCTGGTCCCCGGCCGAAACCGTGCGGGCCATCGCCTACGACACGCCGGTGGTGGGTTGGCGCGGTGCCAGCGTCAACACCCTGCGCCTGTGGCGCGCCCGGGCCGTGGAAGACTTGCACCTGGAACGCTTCAACGCCGGCGACCACTTGGGCGCGGTGGCGGAAGTGGCTCGGGCCGAAAGTATTTCCCGCGTCCTCTATCCGGCCGACAGCACCGAAGCCGGCCAGGAATTGCGCCTGCGCCAGGAATATTTCTTTGTCGCCGCCTCGTTGCAGGACTTGCTGCGCCGCCATCGCAACATGCACACCTCGGTGCTGACCCTGGGCGACCATGCGGCGATCCAGCTCAACGACACGCACCCGTCCATCGCCGTGGCCGAGCTGATGCGGCAATTGGTGGATGTCTATGACGTGGCCTGGGATGCGGCCTGGCAGATCACCCAGGACACGCTGTCCTACACCAACCACACACTGCTGCCCGAAGCCCTGGAGACCTGGCCGGTGGGGCTGATGGAGCGCATGTTGCCCCGGCACATGCAGATCATCTACCTGATCAACGCCCAGCACATCGATTCGCTGCGGGCCAAAGGCGTGCACGATTTCGACGTGCTGCGCTCGGTTTCGCTGATCGAAGAGGACAACGGGCGGCGGGTGCGGATGGGCAACCTGGCGTTCCTCGGTTCCCACAGCGTCAACGGCGTGTCCGGGTTGCACACGCAACTGATGCGCAGCACGGTGTTCTCCGAGCTGCACAAGCTCTATCCGGATCGGATCAACAACAAGACCAACGGCATCACCTTCCGCCGCTGGTTGTTCCAGGCCAACGCCGAATTGACCTCGATGATGGTCGACGCCCTTGGCCCGAGCGTGCTCGACAACCCCGAGGAGCGCCTGATCGAACTGGAACCGTTTGCCGACAAGCCGGCGTTTCGCAAGCAGTTCGCCGAGCAGCGCCTGCACAGCAAGAAAGCCCTGGCTTACCTGATCCACGAGCGACTGGGCATTGCCGTGAACCCGGCGGCGATGTTCGACGTGCAGGTCAAGCGGATCCACGAATACAAGCGCCAGTTGCTCAACCTGATGCACACCGTGGCGCTGTACCAGGCGATCCGTGCCGAGCCGGAAGTGGACTGGGTGCCGCGGGTGAAGATCTTCGCCGGCAAGGCCGCCGCCAGTTATCACCAGGCCAAGCTGATCATCAAGCTGACCAACGACATCGCCCGGGTGGTGAACAACGATCCGACCGTGCGCGGTTTGCTCAAAGTAGTGTTCCTGCCCAACTACAACGTCAGCCTGGCCGAAAGCATCATTCCGGCGGCGGACCTGTCGGAGCAGATTTCCACGGCCGGCTTCGAAGCGTCGGGCACCAGCAACATGAAGTTCGGCCTCAACGGCGCGCTGACCATCGGTACCATGGATGGCGCCAACGTGGAGATGCATGAGCGCGTCGGTGGCGAGCACATGTTCATTTTCGGCCTGACGGCTGAGCAAGTGGAAGCGCGCAAGCAAAACGGTGAGTTCAGCGCTGCGCCGGACATCGCCGCCTCCCATCGCCTGAACGATGTATTGCAGGCGATTCGCGGCGGGGTGTTCTCGCCGGATGATCCGATGCGCTACGCCGGGCTTGTCGATTCGCTGGTGGACTATGACCGCTTCCTGGTTTGTGCCGACTTCGACTCGTACTGGAACGCCCAGGCCCGGGTCGAAGAGCGTTGGCACGACGACAAGCAGTGGTGGCGTTCGGCGGTGCTCAACACCGCGCGCATGGGTTGGTTCTCCTCGGACCGGACCATCCGCGAATATGCCACCGACATCTGGAAAGCCCTGGAGTAGCATTTGCTGCAAGAAATGTGAGCGAAGCCCAACGGCGGTTGGGCTTCGTCGATATACTAGGCGCCAGTTTCGCCGGGCTGTTTGGCCGGACTCAGCAATTGGCAGCGCCAACATTCCAATGTGGGAGCGAGCTTGCTCGCGATAGCGGTGTATCAGTCAGCCTTAAGGTGTCTGTCATGCCGCTATCGCGAGCAAGCTCGCTCCCACAGGGTTTGGGGGTTTCCACTAGACTGATCCAGGCATCGCATCACCCCGGTCATGCCCGCAACGGGCCGCTTAGGGATATCAACCATGCAATGGATCTTGACGTTGTTGGGCCTGGCACTCGGCTGGGTGGTGGACGAGTCGTTCGCCGATGCGCTGATAGGCGCACTGGTGGGGCTTGGCATCGCCCAGGCGTTTCGATTGGGGCGCCTGGGTGTCCAGGCGGCCAAGCAACAGATCTTGTTGCAAGAGGCCCAGCAGAGCTTGCTCACGTTGGAGGGCCGCCTGGCGGTACTCGAACGCGGCAAGGTGGCCGAACCGAGTGATCCGGCCCCCGCGCCCGAGGTTGTCGTGCCCCAGGCCGCGAAGCCCGCAACGCGCACCGAACCGGAGCTCGTCTGGGAATTGCCGTCAGACCTCGAACCCGCTCCCGCGATGGCCACCCAGGCCAGCCAGCCGTTGCCCGATGACATTTGGAAGCCCGCGCCAGAGACGTCCAGTCGGCGTGCCGAGCGCGATTTTGCCCCTCTGCCTCTGGAGCCAATGATTGCGGAGCCGGCGGCCCCACGTGGTCCGAATCTGTTCGACCGCGCCATCATCGGTGCGCGCAACTGGTTGTTCGGCGGCAATACGGTGCTGCGGGTCGGCGTGGTGTTGTTGTTCCTCGGCCTGGCGTTTTTGCTGCGCTATGCCACCGAAGGCATGGTGGTGCCGATCGAATTGCGTTACGCCGGCGTCGCAGCCAGTGCGCTGGGCCTGTTGGGCCTGGGCTGGTGGTTGCGCCAGCGCAACAACAGTTATGCGCTGATGCTCCAGGGCACCGGGATCGCCGTGTTGTACCTGACGGTGTTCGCCGCCATGCGCTTGCATCCGTTGCTCGATTCCAAGGCGGCCCTGGGCTTACTGGTGGCGGTGACGGTGTTCTCGGCGATCCTGGCGGTTACCCAGAATGCCCTGGGCCTGGCTGCGGCGGCGGCACTGGGCGGGTTCGCCGCGCCGATCCTGACCTCTACCGGCAGCGGCAACCACGTCGCGCTGTTCAGTTATTTCATCCTGCTCAATGCCGGCATTCTCGCGATAGCCTGGTTCAAGACCTGGCGCCTGCTCAACCTGATCGGTTTTGTCGGCACCTTCGGCATCGGTTTCGCCTGGGGCCTGCGTTCCTACACGCCAGAACTGCTCTGGAGCACCGAGCCGTTCCTGATTCTGTTCTTCCTCATCTACCTGGCGATTGGCTTGCTGTTCACCCGCCGCAAGCTGCTGGAAATGAACGACGCCCCCGAAGAGGGCAGCCGCGACGCGTTGTTGCGCTGGTCGGCGCGCAAGGGCGATTACGTGGACGGCACGATGCTGTTCGCCCCGCCGCTGGTGGGCTTCGGCTTGCAGTTCGCGTTGGTGCAGCACCTGGAGTTCGCCGCTGCCTTCAGCGCCCTGGCCCTGGGCATGATCTACATGGGCCTGGCGCGGCTATTGATGGGCGGCCGCGCCTTGTTGTTGGCGGAAACCTGCCTGGCCCTGGGGGTGATTTTTTCCAGCCTGGCGATTCCCTTGGGGCTCGACGCCCGTTGGACCGCCGCGGCCTGGGCCGTGGAGGGCGCGGGGATTTTCTGGCTGGGCCTGCGTCAGCAACGACCTTTCGCACGAGCCTTTGCTTTGCTGCTGCAATTGGGTTCGGCGCTGGCCTTCCTCAGCGAATTGCGATCTGGCGAAAGCAGCCTGCTCGACGGCTCACCGTTGGGGGCGTTGATGCTCGGCGGCGCTTTACTGTTCACGTTCTACCAACTGCGCAAGGCCGCCCCTGAACACACTGCGGCTTGGGAGCGCCAAGGCCTGCCGGTGCTGGCGGTGCTGGGCTTGAGTTTCCTCTATCTGCTGGCACCGTTGTTCTTCTTCACCCACGGCACGGCCATCGCCTGGGCCCTGGCCGGATTGGCGACGTTGTTTGTCGGTCTGCGCCTGCAATCGCGCAGCTTCCTGTTCACCGCGTTCGCGGTGCAATTGCTCGGCGGCGCATTGTTCCTGTTGCGCCTGCAAGGCGCCGAGGGCGATTCGGCGGCGGTGTTCAGCGCGGGCTGGAGCGGTTTGCTCAGCGCTTCCCTGATCGGTCTGGCGTTGATTGGCGGCATGTTGCTGGCGGCGCGCGACGACATGGTGCGCAACGATGTCCGATTGCTGCGCGGCTTGTCGGTGGTGCTGCTGGCGGGGCTGGTGCTGATCAACCTCGCGGTGCTGTTCGTCCTGCCCTGGCAAACCGCGAGCGGTGTGTGGGCGGCCAGTGGGCTGTTGATCATCTGGCTGAGCCTGTACCTGAAACAGCGCGTGAGCTTTGTCTTCGGCCTGTTGTTGCAACTGCTGGGCGGTGCGGCGTTCCTGACGGCGGGGCCGGCGTTGCTGGGCCCGCTCAATGCCGAGGATCTGCGACCCCTGGCCCACAGCGGGTTCTGGACGCCGCTGGTCCTGGGGCTGGCGGCGCTGGTGGGTGCGTGGCGCCTGCAACGGGCGCACGCGGCGCAGGAGCTGGACGCCTTGAGCTTGCAGCGCCTGTCCGAGCTGTTGCTGATCTGGGGCGCGGGTTGGTGGGCGCTGGCGTGGGTCAGCGAAGTGCTGCGTTTTGCCCCGGCGAACCTGCAAGGCAGCTTGCTGTTGTTGGTCGCGGCCATCAGCGTGGCGGTGTGGAGCGTTTTGTCGCTGCGGTTGAAATGGCCGGCACTGGGGCTGCTGTGCACCCTGTTGATCCCGGCGGCGGGCTGTGTGCTTGTCGCAGCGTGGGATAGCCGCTACCACCCGGCGGCGGACTTTGGCTGGCTGGCCTGGCTGGCGGTATTCGCCGTGCATTTCCTCTCGCTCAAGCGCCTGGCGCCGGTGCTGCCGGCCCGGGCGCGCAGTACGGCCCACGTACTCGGGTGCTGGTTGCTGATGGCGGTGTTGATGCTGGAGTTGCGTTACGGCCTGCTGTTGCTGTCCGAGCAGTACAACGCTTGGCGCTGGCTGGCCTGGGCGATCCTGCCAGGTCTTTATCTGGTGCTGATGGCCACGCCGCGTACCTTGCCATGGCCGGTTTCGGCACAACCACGGGAATATCGTGTCTATGCGGCGGCGCCCATGGCGCTGTTGATGCTCGGTTGGTTCTGGCTGACCAACACCTTCAGCGATGGCAACTCAGAGCCACTGCCTTATGTGCCGTTGCTCAATCCCTTGGAGCTGGGCCTGCTGTTTGCCTTGTTCGGTATCTATGTGTGGGCTCGCAACGCCGTGGAGCAATCGACGAATGGCTGGAATCGCGTCGGGCACATCGCCCAGTTGATCGCCGGTGTGTCGCTGTTCGCGTTCTTCACCGCCCTGGTGATGCGCACGGCCCACCAGTGGATGGGGGTGCCATACGAGCTGGACGCGCTGCTCGAGTCGATGTTCGTGCAGGCCGGGTTGTCCATTGTCTGGACCTTGATCGCCCTGGGCCTGATGATCGGTGGGCATCTGCGCCATCGCCGTGAAGTGTGGCTGATCGGTGCGGCGTTGATCGCCGTGGTCGTGGCCAAGCTGTTCTTTGTCGAATTGAGTAACCGTGGCGGTCTGGCGCGGATCGTGTCGTTCATCGGCGTGGGTGTATTGCTATTGGTGGTGGGCTACTTCGCGCCGCTGCCGCCCAAGCGCCCGGAGACGGTCGCCCAGGATGAGCCGCCTATGCCTGTCAGTGAGGGAGTGTCATCTTGAGTCGCAAGTTGAATCGGATCGGACTGGGCGTGGTCGGATTGTGGGTGGCGTTGTCGGCTACGGCCCAGGAGCAACCGGCGGATTTCGCTCATCAAGTGCCGTTGGCCCTGAGCGGCGAAGGGCCGTGGTATCGCCTGCCGTTGCCACTGGACGTGCAGTTGCAGGCGCGGCAGACCGACCTGAGCGACCTGCGCGTCTTCAACGCCGCCGGGCAGGCCCAGGCCTATGCCTTGGTGCGCGAGTCGGCCCAGAGCCGGGAAAACCGCACCCTCACCGACGTGAAGTGGTTCCCGCTGTACAACGCCGCCGATGACAACGAGCGTGCGCCCAGTGTGCGGGTGCAATCGAACGCCAACGGCACCTTGGTGGAAGTCCAGCCCTCCAGCCGGCTCGAAGCCGGGGAGGAAGAGTTGCGTGGCTGGTTGCTGGATGCCAGCGCGATCAAGGCGCCGCTGCAGCAGTTGATCCTCGACTGGACCAGCGAGCGCGACGGCTTCCAGCGGTTCACCATCGAAGCCAGTGACGACTTGCAGCACTGGCAATCCTGGGGTGAAGGCCAGGTGGCGCGCTTGACCTTTGCCGATGAGCGGGTCGAGCAGCATGAAGTGAACCTGCCGGGGCAACCGGCGCGCTATCTGCGGTTGCTGTGGGATTCGCCGTCCTCCGCGCCGGTGCTGACCTCGGCCCAACTGCACAGCGCCAGCCGCGAAAGCCTGCCGTTGCCGCTGGTCTGGTCGCAACCGTTGGCCGGCAGCACGACGAAGGCCGGTGAGTACACCTGGCAGTTGCCCATGGGGCTGAACATCGAACAAGTGCAGGTCGAACTGAGCCAGGCCAACAGCCTGGCGCCGGTGACCCTGGCCGGTCGCCGTGAAAGCAGCCATCCGTGGCAGCCAATGGGCAGTGGCTTGCTCTATCGCCTGACCCAGAACGGCCAGGATGTGCTGCAAAACCAATTGCAGCTGTCCGGCCAGACCGTGCAGCAATTGAAACTGACCGTGGACGAGCGTGGCGGCGGCCTGGGAACCGAAGCCCCGGCCCTGCGCTTTGCCGTACGCCCGACCCAGGTGGTGTTCCTGGCGCGGGGCGAAGGGCCTTACCGCCTGGCGCTGGGCAGCGCGACAGTCAAAGCGGCCAGCTTGCCATTGAGCACGCTGGTGCCTGATTACAAACCGTCGCGCCTGGCGACGCTGGGGACGGCGACGGTGAACGGCGCGGCTACGTCGACGCCAACTGCGACCCCTGCAACCGCCACCGCGCCTGCGACGGTCGATACCAACTGGAAGAAAATCGGCTTGTGGGCGGTGTTGCTGCTGAGCGTGCTGTTCCTCGCGGCGATGGCGTTCAGCCTGCTTCGCAAGCCGCCGGTCAAGAGCTGAGGTGCGTTCATCGCGAGCAAGCTCGCTCCCACAATAGACCGCGTTCGTCGATACAACCCGGTCAACTGTGGGAGCGAGCTTGCTCGCGATGGCGTCCTCTCAATCGACAGAAATATCCAAGCGAGCCGCCACGCCGTGAACTCAATCCTCCATATCCCGTCTCATAGGAGGAATTAAGTCCCGACTCGCGCTAAACTGCGCTGGTTTTTCCGCCCCCTATTCTTCGGAGCCGTCCATGTCCCGCGTTACCTTGAGTCGCTATTTGATTGAGCAGACCCGTAGCAACAACACCCCTGCCGATCTGCGCTTTCTGATCGAAGTGGTGGCGCGTGCGTGCAAGGAAATCAGCCACGCCGTTTCCAAAGGCGCGTTGGGTGGTGTCCTGGGCAGCATGGGCACCGAAAACGTGCAGGGTGAAGTGCAGAAGAAGCTCGACGTGCTGTCCAACGAAATCCTGCTCGAAGCCAACGAATGGGGCGGTCACCTGGCCGGCATGGCGTCCGAGGAAATGGACAATGCCTACCAGATCCCGGGCAAATACCCCAAGGGTGCCTACCTGCTGGTGTTCGACCCACTGGACGGTTCGTCGAACATCGACATCAACGCGCCGGTCGGCACCATCTTCTCGGTACTGCGCTGCCCGAACGAGTACTTGAGCCAGAACGAAGCCTTGAATGAAAAGGCCTTCCTGCAGCCGGGCACCGAGCAGGTCGCCGCCGGTTATGCCATCTACGGCCCCCAGACCATGCTGGTGCTGACCCTGGGTGACGGCGTCAAGGGCTTCACCCTGGACCGCGAGATGGGCAGCTTCGTACTGACCCACGAAGACATCACCATTCCTGAGACCACCCAGGAATTCGCCATCAACATGTCCAACCAGCGTCACTGGGAAGCCCCGGTGAAACGCTACGTCGAAGAATTGCTGGCAGGCGAAGAAGGCCCGCTGAAGAAGAACTACAACATGCGCTGGGTCGCCGCGATGGTTGCCGACGTGCACCGGATCCTGACCCGTGGTGGCTTGTTCATGTACCCGCGCGACAGCCGCGAGCCGTCCAAGCCGGGCAAGCTGCGCCTGATGTACGAAGCCAACCCGATGTCGTTCCTGGTGGAGCAGGCGGGTGGTGCTTCCACCGACGGTCACCAGCGCATTCTCGATATCAAGCCTGAAGGTCTGCACCAGCGCGTGGCCGTGTTCCTCGGTTCGAAGGAAGAAGTGGCTCGCGCCACGGCTTACCACAAGGAATAAATCATGGCCGAGCCCTGGCAGCCGTTGCTCGATTGGTGGTTTGGTGCAGCCCAGACACCGGACGAAATATCGGCTGACAGGGGCAAGCTGTGGTTCGGCAAAGGCCATGATCGCCAGGCGCAAGAGCGCTTCGGTGATCGGGTCGAGCAGGCACTGGCCGGCGGATTGACCGATTGGGCGCAACGCCCGGAAGGTAGGCTGGCCCTGGTGCTACTGCTCGATCAACTCCCGCGGATGATCTTTCGCGACACCCCCAAGGCTTTTTCCGGCGACCTGCGTGCCCAAGCGCTGGTCGCCCAAGGCCTGGCGGCGGGTTTCGACCGGCAACTCAAGCCGATCCAGCGCGTGTTCATCTATCTGGTACTCGAACACTGCGAAAACCTGGCGGTGCAGAACGAGGCTGTGTCGCGGTTTATCGACCTGGTCCGAGAGCAACCGGAGGCGGAGCGGGCGGTGTTTGAAGACAACCTGGATTATGCCGAGCGGCACCAGAAGATCATTGCCCGGTTTGGACGGTTCCCCCATCGCAATGCGGTGTTGGGGCGCGAGTCCACGGCTGAGGAAATCGAGTTTTTGAACAGGCCTGGGTCCAGGTTCTGATTCTTTCGATCTAGCTGACGCCGCTATCGCGAGCAAGCTCGCTCCCACATTGATGACTTCGAGCGCGGTCAACTGTGGGAGCGAGCTTGCTCGCGATGGCGGTCTTGAAAGCGCTAGATCCTGAAACTACCCACCAACTGCTTCAACCGCGCCGCCTGCTGTTCGAGGTCGGCACAGGCCCGCAAGGTGGCCTGCAGGTTTTCCACGCCTTCCTGGTTCAGCGTGTTGATCTCGGTGATGTCGACGTTGATCGACTCCACCACGGCGGTCTGTTCTTCGGTGGCGGTGGCCACGGATTGGTTCATGCCGTCGATTTCACCGATACGCTGGGTCACGCTGCCCAGTCGCTCGCCGGCCTGGTTGGCGATGCCGACGCTGCTTTCGCTCTGGCGCTGGCTATCGGTCATGGTCAGCACCGCTTCCCGTGCGCCGACTTGCAGCTCTTCGATCATCTTCTGCACTTGCTGCGCCGAGTCCTGGGTGCGGTGCGCCAGGTTGCGCACTTCATCGGCCACCACCGCGAAGCCGCGCCCGGCTTCACCGGCCCGCGCCGCTTCGATGGCGGCGTTGAGGGCGAGCAGGTTGGTCTGCTGGGAAATGCTGGTGATCACCTCGAGGATCTGGCCGATGTTCACTGTGTTGCTGTTCAGGGTTTCGATGTTGCCGCACGAATCGCTGATCTTGGCCGACAACTGCTGCATGGCCGCGATGGTTTTATCCACGACTTGCTGGCCGTCTTCGGCCAGGTTGCGGGCCTCGCTGGAATGTTGCGAGGCGAGGGCGGCGTTCTGGGCGATTTCCTGGGCGGCGGCGCCAAGCTGGTTGATGGCCGCGGCCACGCTGCTGGTGCGCGACGCCTGCTGGTCGGAGTTGAACATCGACGAGTTGGACGCACTGACCACGCGCAAGGCGACTTCGTTGACCTGGCCGGTGGCCGAGGCCACTTCGCGGATCGAGGTGTGAATGCGTTCGACAAAACGGTTGAACGACGTGCCCAGTGCGCCGAATTCGTCATGGCCGTGAATGACCAGGCGCCGGGTCAGGTCGCCTTCGCCTTCGGCGATGTCATGCATGGCGCGGCCCATGGTCAGCAGCGGTTGCATCAGCACGCGGATCAACATGCCCAGCAGGGCGATGATGAACACCACCGCGATGACCATGGCGATCAGCGCCGACGTACGGAACTCACTGAGCATCGCCAGCGCGGTGTCCTTGTCGAGCACCAGCGCCACGTACCAGTCGGCGCCCGGCACGCCGTTGACGCGGGTGAAGGAAATGAATTGGGTCTGGCCGTCGAGGTCGACTTCCTTCACGCCTGGGCTGATTTGCGGCGCGCCGTTGGGGTAGGCCTCGGCCAGGGTCTTGAGCACGCGCTTGCTGTCGGGGTGGATCAGGATCTTGCCGTCGGCGCTGACGATGAACGCGTGGCCGTGGCCGCCGAAGTTCAGCGAGTTGATGATGGCGCTGATACTGGACAGGTCGATGTCCGCACCGGCCACGCCGATCATCTGCCCCTGGCGCTGTACCGGCGTGGCGACGGTGATCACCAGTTTGCCCGACGAGGCGGCGATGTACGGTTCGGTGACGATGGTTTGCTGTGCGCTGTTGGCGGCCTTGTACCAGCCACGGGCGCGCGGGTCGTAGTCGGCGGCGCGATTGCCGGCCGGTACCGAGAACATCACGCCGTCAGTGCCGCCGAAATAGCTGAGCTGAAAATTGCCGGTGTACGCCGGCAGGCCCACGGCACGCTTGAGGCTGTCGGCGCTGTTGCCGTCCACGGCGATCTGCTGGGCCAGCGACTGCAGCAATTGGATACGGCCGTCGACCCACGTCTGGATGTTACGGCTGGTCAGGTTGCCGAGCTCCTGCATGGAGGTCTCGGTGCTGGCGTGCAGGCTCTGGCGTTGACGATAGTCGTTGAACAGGATGAAACAGGCGAATGCAACGGCCACCACGAGGGCGGCAGCCAGCAGGATTTTATGGCTGAATTTCATGTTTCTGGTCATTAAGAACACTACTGCGAAGGGGCGGGTCAGGGAGGGCTGTCAATTTGCCATAGCGCGGGATTTTGCGCTGTGACTTTTTATCGGCGCAAAAGCCCGGCCCATCAGGCGCCAGGGCCTCAGTCCCGACGAAAGGTACGACGGCGTCACAAACCGGGTGATTCATCGATGAAACACCTCTGCACAGCCAATAAATACTGGGGGTGTCAGGGAACCAGATAGGGGTTTTCTCTTCTAAGGATCAGGTTGGCACCCTGCCACCTCCCTTCCGTTCCAGGAGTTACACCATGTCGCTGCGATCTATCGCTCTGCTGTTTATGTGCGTCGTGTTGACCGCATGCAGCAAGGTCAACCAGGAAAACTATTCGAAACTGTCGGCTGGCATGCCCAAGGCCGAAGTCGAAACGTTGCTGGGGAAACCGACCGATTGTTCAGGCGCACTCGGCATGTCCAGCTGTACCTGGGGCGACCAGAAAAGCTTTATCAGCGTGCAGTACGCCGGTGACAAAGTGTTGATGTTTTCCGGCCAAGGCCTGAAGTAAACCGAGGCCAGAGGCCTGCGGGAGAAAAATAATGATGCGGTTAGTTTTTGTACTTTTGGCTGGCCTGGTATTGGCCGGCTGTGCCACTTCTGGCGAAGATCCGTTGGCGCCCAAGACGGTCAACAGCGTCAACCTCAAGCGTTACCAAGGGACCTGGTATGAGTTGGCCCGTCTGCCCATGTATTTCCAGCGCAATTGCGCGCAATCGGAAGCTCACTACATCCTCAAGCCAGACGGCAACGTGGGTGTGCTCAATCGCTGCCTGACCTCGGACTGGCAGTGGGAGGAGGCCAGGGGCACGGCCACGCCGCAGGTGCCGGGCAAGACCGACAAGCTCTGGGTCGAGTTCGACAACTGGTTTTCACGGATCGTGCCAGGCGTGGCGAAAGGGCAATATTGGGTGCTGTACGTCAGCGATGACTACAAGACCGCCATCGTCGGCGACCCGAGCCGCCGCTACATGTGGCTGCTGTCCCGCACACCGACCGTCAATAGCGTCGTGCGCGAGGAGCTGCTGAGCAAGGCGCGCCAGCAGGGCTATGACACGACACGACTGATCTGGCGCGCGTCGGATCGGCAGATGGCCAAGACTTCGAATTGATCAGCTCCTGAGAACCCATGTGGGAGCGAGCTTGCTCGCGATGACGGACTTCCAGCCAACCTCAGTGTTGAATGTGAAGGCCTCATCGCGAGCAAGCTCGCTCCCACATTTTTTTATCCGCGTCAGTCTAGAAGTTCGCGCAATACCTGGGTAAACGCCCGAGCGCTTTCCTCTTCGCCGGCATGGCGCCCATCACGCACAACCCACCGTCCACCGACCATCACATCCCGCACCTGACGATCGCCGCCGGCAAACAACCAGCGATTGAGAATCCCGTCGCCATTGGCCGTGGCCAGGTACGGATCGTTGCCATCGAGCACCAGCCAGTCGGCGCGCTTGCCGATGTCGAGGGCGCCGACCGGTTGCCCCAGGGCCTGGGCGCCGCCTTCCAATGCCGCATCGAACAAGGTGCGGCCGACCATCGGCTGATCCGCCCGATACAAGCGGTTGCGCCGTTGGTCACGCAGGCGCTGGCCATATTCCAGCCAGCGCAATTCTTCGACCACGCTCAAGGACACATGGCTGTCGGAGCCGATACCCAGGCGCCCGCCCTGGGCGAGGAAATCCACGGCCGGGAAAATCCCGTCCCCCAGGTTGGCTTCGGTGGTCAGGCACAGGCCGGCAATCGCCCGGCTCTTGGCCATAAGGCTGACTTCCTGGGCGTTGGCATGGGTGGCGTGCACCAGGCACCAGCGCTGGTCGACTTCGGTGTTTTCGTACAGCCATTGCAGCGGGCGGGCGCCGCTCCAGCTCAGGCAGTCATCGACTTCCTTCTGCTGCTCGGCGATGTGGATGTGCACCGGGCAATCACGGTCGCTGGCGGCCAGCACGTCCTGGATCTGCCCCGGTGTCACGGCGCGCAGCGAGTGGAAACACAAGCCCAGGGCCTGGGCCGGTTGCCCGGCCAGGATCGGTTGCAAGCGTGACTGAAGCTTCAAGTAGTTTTCGGTGCTGTTGATGAACCGGCGCTGCCCGTCATTGGGCGCCTGGCCGCCAAAACCGGAATGGCTGTAGAGCACCGGTAGCAGGGTCAGGCCGATGCCGGCGGCGCTGGCGGCGTGGCTGATGCGCAGGGCCAGCTCCGCCGGGTCGGCGTAGGGTGCGCCGTCGGTGTCATGGTGCACGTAATGGAATTCGGCGACCGAGGTGTAGCCGGCCTTGAGCATTTCGATGTACAGCTGGCGGGCGATGATGCCGAGTTGATCCGGGCTGATTTTTCCGACGAGGCGGTACATCAAGTCGCGCCAGGTCCAGAAACTGTCGTTGGGATTGCCCGCCACTTCCGCCAGCCCGGCCATCGCCCGTTGAAAGGCATGGGAGTGCAGGTTCGGCATGCCCGGCAACAGCGGACCGCCCAGCCGTTCGGCGCCGTCTGCGTGGGAGCCGGCCTGGATATGGGTCAGGACGCCCTTGGCATCGACCTCAAGACGTACATCATGGGCCCATCCACTAGGCAGCAGCGCGCGTTCGGCAAAGAAGGCGGACATGGTTCAACCTCATCGTGCGTAATTTGTATATACATATACAGACGTTTGCCTGGCCGGTAAACTCCGGCAAGCTAGCAACCTTATTCGCAGAACAGGGAACCGCCGTGCCGACTCCGCCTGCCAAACCGCCGCTGGCCGCACACATGGGTGACAGTCCGGCGCCCTTGTACGCCCGCGTCAAACAGATGATCACCCAGCAGATCGACAGTGGAAACTGGCCGCCGCATTACCGCGTGCCGTCGGAAAGCGAGCTGGTCAGCCAATTGGGCTTCAGTCGCATGACCATCAACCGTGCCCTGCGGGAAATGACCGCCGACGGCCTGTTGGTGCGCATGCAGGGGGTCGGCACGTTCGTCGCCGAGCCCAAGAGCCAATCCGCGTTGTTTGAAGTGCATAACATCGCCGACGAAATCGCCTCCCGTGGTCATCGCCACACCTGCAAGGTCATCACCCTGGAAGAAGAAGCCGCCGGTTCCGAGCGTGCCTTGGCCCTGGACATGCGTGAAGGCCAGAAGGTGTTCCATTCGCTGATCGTGCATTTCGAGAACGACATCCCTGTGCAAATCGAGGACCGTTTCGTCAACGCACTGGTGGCGCCGGACTACCTCAAGCAGGACTTCACCTTGCAGACGCCCTACGCCTACCTGAACCAGGTCGCGCCGCTGACCGAGGGTGAGCATGTGGTCGAGGCGATTCTGGCCGAGCCGAGCGAGTGCAAACTGCTGCAGATCGAGCGAGGCGAACCCTGCCTGTTGATCCGCCGCCGCACCTGGTCCGGGCGCCAGCCGGTGACCGCCGCGCGCCTGATCCATCCGGGTTCCCGTCACAGTCTGGAAGGGCGCTTTCATAAATGAGCCAGTTGAAGGTTTTACGCGCAGCAGATTACCCCCGCATGCCTTGGAAAAACGGCGGTGGCAGCACCGAGGAAATCACTCGCGATGCCGGCACTGGCCTGGAAGGTTTCGGCTGGCGTCTGTCGATTGCCGATATCGGTGAGTCGGGTGGTTTTTCCACGTTTGCCGGTTACGAGCGGATCATCAGCGTCTTGCAGGGAGACGGTATGACGCTGAACGTCGATGGCCAGGCCACGGGGCCTTTGCGCCCGCTGGACCCCTTTGCCTTCAGCGGCGAGAGCCATGTGCATTGCACCTTGCTGGGCGGCCCCATTCGGGATTTCAACCTGATCTATGCACCGCAGCGTTACCGCGCGCGATTGCAGTGGGTGGGGGGGCAGCAGCGATTCTTCAGCGAAGCGGAGACGTTGCTGGTGTTCAGCGCGGCCCCGGGATTGACCATCAAGATTGGCGAGTCCGCCGTTATCCTGGGCCTCTACGACTGCTTGCAATTGAGCGGTAACACCGGGCTGCTGGACATCACCAGCCACGGCCAATGCTGTGTGATCGAGCTGACGGCCCGCTGATTTTCGGCGAAGCGCTCTAGTGGCGAGGGAGCTTGCTCCCGCTCGGGGGCGCAGCGCCCGTCGCTTCTTGGGGGCCGCTGCGCAGCCCAGCGGGAGCAAGCTCCCTCGCCACAAAAGCCATCTCACTGTTTCCTTCTGCGCGCACCAACTTGTTACCGAATGCCCCAGCGTGGCGCAGAGCCGGGCTGCCAGAACCTGCTTGTCTCCTGCATAAATCCCTCCTTCAGAAATTTCATCTGGTTCTCAAACCGCTCAATCACGGGGCTTTCAGCCAATCCTCACGTCATCCTGCAAACGTGTCCTCGACAAGTTGGCCGCTTGATTGCATATGCTTGTACATACAAGTAAAGACGTATGCGTATGAGTCACCGATCTTCTACGCAACGTTCGCTAAATCGCTGCCCACTGCCCGGGCTGGTCTGGATTGATCGCTGAGGAGTTTTTGCTGTGACCGACGCTACCCGCAAACCCGAAAAATACCGTGACGTTGAAATCCGCGCCCCTCGCGGTAACACGCTGACCGCCAAGAGCTGGCTGACTGAAGCGCCGCTGCGCATGTTGATGAACAACCTCGACCCGGAAGTGGCCGAGAACCCCAAGGAACTGGTGGTCTACGGTGGCATCGGCCGCGCGGCGCGCAATTGGGAGTGCTACGACAAGATCGTCGAAAGCCTGACCAACCTGAATGACGACGAAACCCTGCTGGTGCAATCCGGCAAGCCGGTGGGCGTGTTCAAGACCCACAGCAACGCCCCTCGTGTACTGATCGCCAACTCCAACCTGGTGCCGCACTGGGCCAGTTGGGAACACTTCAACGAACTCGACGCCAAGGGCCTGGCCATGTACGGCCAGATGACCGCCGGCAGCTGGATCTACATCGGCAGCCAGGGCATCGTCCAAGGCACTTATGAAACCTTCGTCGAGGCCGGTCGCCAGCACTACGACTCCAACCTCAAGGGCCGTTGGGTCCTGACCGCCGGCCTGGGTGGCATGGGCGGCGCGCAACCCCTGGCCGCGACCCTGGCCGGTGCGTGCTCGCTGAACATCGAGTGCCAGCAGGTCAGTATCGATTTCCGCCTGAAAACCCGTTACGTCGACGAGCAAGCCAAAGACCTCGACGACGCCCTGGCGCGCATCGAGAAATACACTGCCGAAGGCAAGGCGATTTCCATCGCACTGTGTGGGAACGCTGCCGAAATCCTGCCGGAAATGGTCCGTCGTGGTGTGCGCCCGGACATGGTCACCGACCAGACCAGTGCCCACGATCCCCTCAACGGTTACCTGCCGGCCGGTTGGACCTGGGACGAATACCGTGCCCGCGCCAAGACCGAGCCCGCTGCCGTGGTGAAGGCCGCCAAGCAATCGATGGCTGTCCACGTCAAAGCCATGCTCGCCTTCCAGAAAATGGGCGTGCCGACTTTCGACTACGGCAACAACATCCGCCAGATGGCCCAGGAAGAGGGCGTCGAAAATGCCTTCGACTTCCCAGGTTTCGTCCCGGCGTATATCCGTCCGCTGTTCTGCCGTGGCATCGGCCCGTTCCGTTGGGCTGCGCTGTCCGGCGACCCCCAGGACATCTACAAGACCGACGCCAAGGTCAAGGAACTGATCCCCGACGACGCCCACCTGCACAACTGGCTGGACATGGCCCGCGAGCGCATCAGCTTCCAGGGCTTGCCGGCACGTATCTGCTGGGTCGGCCTGGGCCAGCGCGCCAAGTTGGGCCTGGCCTTCAACGAGATGGTACGCAGCGGTGAATTGTCGGCGCCGATCGTCATCGGTCGCGACCACCTGGACTCCGGTTCCGTGGCCAGCCCGAACCGTGAAACCGAATCCATGCAGGACGGCTCCGACGCCGTTTCCGACTGGCCGCTGCTCAATGCCTTGCTCAACACCGCCAGCGGCGCGACCTGGGTGTCGCTGCACCACGGTGGTGGCGTCGGCATGGGCTTCTCTCAGCATTCGGGCATGGTGATCGTCTGCGACGGTACCGACGAAGCGGCCGAGCGTATTGCTCGCGTACTGCACAACGACCCGGGCACCGGGGTGATGCGCCATGCCGATGCCGGTTACCAGATCGCCATCGATTGCGCCAAGGAACAGGGGCTGAACTTGCCGATGATCACCGGCAAATAACCCCGGCCCCTTTGTGGGAGCGAGCTTGCTCGCGATGAGGGCGTGTCAGTCAACAGCATTGTCTGCTGACCCACCGCTATCGCGAGCAAGCTCGCTCCCACAGGGAAGCAGCGCAATGAATTCCAGAACAATCCACAGAGGTTGAACCATGGCTGTCACCAGCACACGCGCAAGCAGCAAGCCGTTGATCGAGAAACGTTCGATCGACTACATCCCGGAAGCGGAGAGACACGGTCGGCTGTTGAGCCAGTTCACCCTCTGGATGGGGGCCAACCTGCAAATCACGGCCATTGTCACCGGTGCATTGGCGGTGGTGCTGGGCGGTGATGTGTTCTGGTCGTTGATCGGTTTGCTGATCGGCCAAGTGCTCGGCGGTGGCGTCATGGCCTTGCATGCCGCGCAAGGGCCCAAGCTTGGCCTGCCGCAGATGATCTCCAGCCGGGTGCAGTTCGGTGTGTATGGCGCGGCCATCCCGATCGTGCTGGTGTGCCTGATGTACCTGGGTTTCACCGCGACGGGCACCGTGCTTTCCGGCCAGGCGCTGGGCCAGTTGTTTGGCGTCAGCGACAGTGCGGGCATCCTGATCTTCGCCAGTGTCATCGTGCTGGTGACAGTGCTGGGTTATCGGGTGATTCACTTCATTGGCCGGGTCGCCAGCATCATTGGTGTGATTGCCTTCGTTTATCTGTTCGCTCGCCTGATCAGCCAGACGGACGTTGGCGCACTCCTGCAAATCCGCCATTTCAGCTGGAGCAGTTTCCTGCTGGCGGTGTCGCTCGCGGCCTCCTGGCAGATCGCCTTCGGCCCCTACGTGGCTGACTATTCGCGTTACCTGCCGAGCAAGATGTCCTCGGTGAAAACCTTTTTCGCCGCAGGCGCCGGTTCGGTCATCGGCGCACAGGTGGCGATGATCCTCGGCGTGTTTGCCGCCGCCTCGGCCAACGGGCAGTTCGCCGGTCACGAAGTGGCCTACATCGTTGGCCTGGGGGGCACTGGCGCCACCGCTGCGCTGCTGTACTTCAGCATCGCGTTCGGCAAGGTCACCATCTCCACGCTGAACTCCTACGGCAGCTTCATGTGCATTGCCACCATCATCAGCGGTTTCCGGGGGCATCTGAACGTCACGCGCTTGCAGCGTCTGGTCTTCGTGCTGGTCATCGTCGGCGCCGCGACCCTGATCGCGCTACTGGGCCAGCACTCGTTCCTCGGTGCGTTCAAGTCTTTCATCCTGTTCTTGCTGGCGTTCTTTACGCCTTGGAGCGCGATCAACCTGGTGGACTACTACTGCATCACCCGCGAGCGCTATGACGTGCCGGCCCTGGCCGACCCGAACGGCCGCTACGGTCGGTGGAACACCTTGGGTATCAGCGTCTATGTCTTCGGCGTACTGGTTCAATTGCCATTCATCGCCACCAAGTTCTATACCGGTCCGCTGGTGGGAGCCATGGGCGGTGTGGATATCTCCTGGATCATCGGTCTGGTGGTCCCGGCGGCGCTGTATTACGTCCTCGCCAGGAAGTGGCACAGCGCAGTACCCGATCAATTGATCCTGCCGCTCGAGCAGGACGCGGTTGACGCACAACCGAGCAGGGCGGGCCGCATTCAAGCGGTCTGATGGACGTTGACAGGGCTGGATGCCTCTTGACTGCCGTAAGCCAATCCAACTGATTAGGAGCGTCACATAATGAAGTCGAACAAGACCCTGCTGACCACATTGCTTTCCATGGGCCTGCTGGCCAGCGCTGGCGCCACGCAAGCGGCGGGTTGGTGCGAGTCGGGTAAACCGGTGAAGTTCGCCGGCCTGAACTGGGAAAGCGGCATGCTGCTGACCGACGTCCTGCAAGTGGTGCTGGAAAAAGGCTACGACTGCAAGACCGACAGCCTGCCGGGCAACTCCATCACCATGGAAAACGCCCTGAGCAGCAACGACATCCAGGTGTTCGCCGAAGAATGGGTCGGCCGCAGCGAGGTGTGGAACAAGGCCGAGAAGGCCGGCAAGGTGGTCGGCGTCGGTGCCCCGGTGGTGGGCGCCATCGAAGGCTGGTATGTACCGCGCTACGTGGTTGAAGGCGACGCCAAGCGCAAGCTCGAAGCCAAGGCCCCGGGCCTGAAGAACATTGCCGACCTGGGCCAGTACGCCGCCGTGTTCAAGGACCCGGAAGAACCGTCCAAGGGCCGTTTCTATAACTGCCCGGCCGGTTGGACCTGTGAGCTGGACAACAGCGAAATGTTGAAAAGCTACGGCTTGGAAAAAACCTACACCAACTTCCGTCCAGGCACCGGCCCGGCGCTGGATGCGGCGGTGCTGTCGAGCTACAAGCGTGGCGAGCCGATCCTGTTCTACTACTGGTCGCCAACGCCGCTGATGGGTCAGGTGGACCTGGTGAAACTGGAAGAAAAACCGGGCGTGGATAAAAGCGTGAGCATCAAGGTCGGCCTGTCCAAGACGTTCCACGACGAAGCCCCGGAACTGGTGGCGGTGCTGGAAAAGGTCAACCTGCCGATCGATATCCTGAACCAGAACCTCGGGCGCATGGCCAAAGAGCGGATCGAGTCGCCGAAACTGGCGAAGATCTTTCTGAAGGAACATCCTGAAGTCTGGCACGCCTGGGTCAGTGAAGACGCTGCCAAGAAAATCGACGCGGCTCTGTAGGTCGAATCTTTCCCGGCCAACCGTGGGGCTGGCCGGGACGTTCACCGCATCCACTTGATCGAGAGTCTCTTATGTTTCCCGAAAGCTTTACCTTCTCCATCGCCGATTGGGTCAACGGTTGGGTCGACTCCCTGGTGACCAACTATGGCGATGTGTTCCGGCACATCTCCGACACCCTGCTGTGGGCCATCGTCAATCTGGAAGGCCTGTTGCGCATGGCGCCCTGGTGGCTGATGCTGGCCATCGTCGGCGGCATTGCCTGGCACGCCACTCGCAAGGTCGTGGCCACGGCAGTCATCGTCGGCCTGTTGTTCCTGGTGGGTGCGGTAGGCCTGTGGGACAAGCTGATGCAGACCCTCGCGCTGATGCTGGTGGCGACGCTGATCTCGGTGTTGATCGGCATTCCCCTGGGCATTCTTTCGGCGCGCAGCAATCGCCTGCGTTCGGTGTTGATGCCGTTGCTGGACATCATGCAGACCATGCCGAGCTTCGTGTACCTGATTCCGGTGTTGATGTTGTTCGGCCTGGGCAAGGTCCCGGCGATTTTCGCCACGGTGATCTACGCCGCGCCGCCATTGATCCGTCTGACCGACCTGGGTATCCGCCAGGTGGACGGCGAAGTAATGGAAGCCATCAACGCTTTCGGCGCCAACCGCTGGCAGCAGCTGTTCGGCGTGCAACTGCCCCTGGCCCTGCCGAGCATCATGGCCGGGATCAACCAGACCACCATGATGGCCCTGTCGATGGTGGTCATCGCTTCGATGATCGGTGCCCGTGGCCTGGGCGAAGACGTGCTGGTGGGCATCCAGACCCTCAACGTCGGGCGCGGCCTGGAAGCGGGGCTGGCCATCGTGATTCTCGCCGTGGTCATCGACCGCATTACCCAGGCCTATGGTCGTCCTCGGCATGAGGTGAGCAAATGAGCAACGCAGCCATCAGCAAGATCGAAGTCAAGAATGTCTTCAAGATTTTCGGCAATCGCTCCAAGGAAGCCCTGGAGCTGATCCGCCAGAACAAGACCAAGGACCAGGTGCTGGCCGAAACCGGCTGCGTGGTCGGCGTCAACGACCTGTCGCTGAGCATCGGCACCGGTGAGATCTTCGTGATCATGGGCCTGTCCGGCTCCGGCAAGTCCACCCTGGTGCGCCACTTCAACCGGCTGATCGATCCTACGAGTGGCGCGATCCTGGTGGACGGCGAAGACATCCTGCAACTGGACATGGACGCCCTGCGCGAATTTCGCCGGCACAAGATCAGCATGGTGTTCCAGAGCTTCGGCCTGCTGCCCCACAAGAGCGTGCTGGACAACGTCGCCTATGGCTTGAAAGTGCGTGGCGAGAGCAAGCAGGTGTGCGCCGAGCGGGCGCTGCACTGGATCAACACCGTGGGCCTGAAAGGCTACGAGAACAAATACCCGCACCAGCTCTCCGGCGGCATGCGCCAGCGCGTGGGCCTGGCCCGGGCCTTGGCGGCGGACACCGACATCATCCTGATGGATGAAGCCTTCAGCGCCCTCGACCCGCTGATCCGTGCGGAAATGCAGGACCAGTTGCTGGAGCTGCAAAAGACCCTGCACAAGACCATCGTCTTCATCACCCACGACCTCGACGAGGCCGTGCGCATCGGCAACCGCATCGCGATCCTCAAGGACGGCAAGCTGATCCAGGTCGGCACGCCCCGGGAGATCCTGCATTCGCCGGCGGATGAATATGTCGATCGGTTCGTGCAGCGCAGGGCTGCGGTGGTTTGAAGGGTTTGTGGTGGTAGGGCTGGCCCCATCGCGAGCAAGCTCGCTCCCACAAGGGGACCTCTTTTGCTCACACATTTTGTGCCCAAAAGGAAATCCCTGTGGGAGCGAGCTTGCTCGCGATAGGGCCGGCAAAGCTGCATCAATATTCAAGTTGTACAGACGAGGTTGAGGATGTCCCAGGCTGAAAAAATCGTAATCACCGGCGCTCCGTTGCGCTGGCAGGACGTCGTCGCCGTCGCCCGCTTCGGTGCCGAGCTCGAGCTGTCGACCCAGACCTGGGCGCGGATCGACAATGCCCAGGCCATCGTCCAGCGCATCGTCGAAAGCGGCGAGCGCGCCTACGGCGTCAATACCGGCCTGGGGGCCTTGTGCAATGTCTCGCTCAAGGACGAACAACTCAGCCAACTGTCGCGCAACACCCTGCTCAGCCATGCCTGTGGCGTTGGCGCGCCGCTGACGGATGAACAGACCCGGGCGATCCTCTGCGCCGCCATCCTCAACTACAGCCAGGGCAAGTCCGGCATCCATCGCCGGGTGGTCGAGGCGTTGCTCGCACTGCTCAATCGCGGCATCACGCCGCAAGTACCGTCCCAGGGTTCGGTGGGTTACCTGACCCACATGGCCCATATCGGCATCGCGTTGCTGGGCGTTGGTCAGGTCAGCTATCGCGGACAAATAGTCCCGGCGCAACAGGCCTTGGCCGCCGAGGGTTTGCAACCGGTGCAACTGGGGGCCAAGGACGGTCTGTGCCTGGTCAACGGCACGCCGTGCATGACCGGCCTCAGTTGCCTGGCCCTGGCCGATGCGACGCGGCTGGTGCAATGGGCCGACGTGATCGGCGCCATGAGCTTCGAGGCCCAGCGCGGCCAGATTGCCGCGTTCGATGCCGAGATCATCGCCCTCAAGCCGCACCCGGGCATGCAGCAGGTCGGGGTCAACTTGCGGGCGTTGCTCGACGGCAGCGAGGTCATCGCCGCGAGCCTGGGCATTCGCACCCAGGATGCCTTGAGCATCCGCTCGATTCCGCAGGTGCACGGCGCGGCTCGCGATCAGTTGGCCCACGCCCGGCAACAGATCGAAACCGAACTCAATGCGGTCACCGATAACCCGCTGTTGCTGGGTACGCCGGACAACTTCCGGGTCATGTCCCAGGCCAACCCCCACGGTCAGTCGGTGGCCTTGGCGGCGGACCTGCTGGCGATTGCCATGGCCGAAATCGGCTCCATCGCCGAGCGTCGCCTCGACCGCTTGATCAACCCCCACGTCAGCGGCCTGCCAGCCTTCCTGGTGGCCAATCCCGGCGTGAACTCGGGGATGATGATCGTGCAATACGTTGCCGCGTCGCTGTGCGCGGAGAACAAGCAACTGGCGCAACCGGCGGTGCTGGACAATTTCGTCACCTCCGGTTTGCAGGAAGACCACCTGAGCATGGGCACCAACGCCGCCCTGAAGCTGCACCGGGCGCTGGAAAACTGCACGCAGATCCTCGCCATCGAGTACCTGCTGGCAGCCCAGGCTTTTGAGTTTCTCAAGGCCCAGCGTTTCGGTGCTGGCACCGACATCGCCTGGAAACTGCTGCGCGAGCGCGTTCCGGCCTACGACCAGGATCGCTGGCTGGCGCCGGACATCGCCAGTGCCGCCGGGTTGCTCAAGGATCCCTTTGTGCTGCACAACGCTTTACCTGATTTGAACTGATCAAAAAACGCCAGCGTGCCAAGACACCCATTGCCCACAAGGCATCGCCCCAAAGCGAAGGTGACGGATAACGGAACATTCCGGAGCGACTGGCGGGTGAAAAAACAAAACTCTCAAAAGGAGCAATACATGACTGCCTTAAACCTGATTCCCGGCCAATTGAGCCTGGCTCAATTGCGTGACATCTATCAGCAACCCGTAACCTTGAGCCTCGACGCCAGCGCGTCGGCGCAGATCGAGGCCAGCGTCGCCTGCGTCGAGCAGATCCTGGCCGAGAACCGCACCGCCTACGGCATCAACACCGGTTTTGGCTTGCTGGCCTCGACCCGCATCGCCAGCGAGGACCTGGAAAACCTGCAGCGCTCCCTGGTGCTGTCCCATGCCGCCGGCGTGGGCGAGCCGATCAGCGATGCGCTGGTGCGCTTGGTCATGGTGCTCAAGGTCAACAGCCTGAGCCGGGGTTTTTCCGGCATCCGTCGGCAGGTGATCGATGCGCTGATTGCACTGATCAATGCCGAGGTCTACCCGCACATTCCGCTCAAGGGGTCGGTCGGTGCGTCCGGTGACCTGGCGCCGCTGGCCCACATGTCCCTGGTGCTGCTGGGTGAAGGCAAGGCCCGCTACAAGGGCGAATGGCTGCCGGCCGTCGAGGCGCTGAAAGTCGCCGGTCTCGCGCCGCTGACCCTGGCCGCCAAGGAAGGCCTGGCGCTGCTCAACGGCACCCAGGTCTCCACTGCGTTTGCCCTGCGTGGCCTGTTCGAAGGTGAAGACCTGTTCGCCGCGGCCCTGTCTCTGGGCAGCCTGACGGTGGAAGCGGTGCTCGGTTCGCGCTCGCCGTTCGACGCGCGGATCCATGCCGCTCGCGGCCAGAAAGGCCAGATCGATGCCGCCGCCGCTTACCGCGATCTGCTGGGCGAGCGCAGCGAAGTCTCCGATTCGCACCAGAACTGCGACAAGGTCCAGGACCCGTACTCCCTGCGCTGCCAGCCGCAAGTGATGGGCGCGTGCCTGACCCAGTTCCGCCAGGCCGCTGAAGTGCTGGTGATCGAAGCCAACGCGGTGTCGGATAACCCGCTGGTGTTCGCCGCCGAGGGTGACGTGATTTCCGGGGGCAACTTCCACGCCGAACCGGTGGCGATGGCCGCCGACAACATGGCCTTGGCGATTGCCGAAATCGGCTCCCTGAGCGAACGCCGGATTTCGTTGATGATGGACAAGCACATGTCGCAGTTGCCGCCGTTCCTGGTGGCCAATGGCGGGGTGAACTCCGGCTTCATGATCGCCCAGGTCACCGCGGCGGCCCTGGCCAGTGAAAACAAGGCGCTGTCTCACCCCCATTCGGTGGACAGCCTGCCGACCTCGGCCAACCAGGAAGACCACGTCTCCATGGCCCCGGCCGCCGGCAAGCGCCTGTGGGAAATGGCCGAGAACACCCGTGGGATTCTGGCGGTGGAATGGCTCGCGGCCTGCCAGGGGCTGGACCTGCGCGGCGGTTTGAAGACCTCTTCCAAACTGGAGCGGGCCCGTGGTCTGTTGCGTGCAGAAGTGCCGTTTTATGAGAAGGACCGGTTCTTTGCGCCGGACATCAATGCGGCCAGTGAGTTGTTGGCGAGTCGGTGCCTGAACGAATTGGTCACGGCGCAGTTGTTGCCGAGCCTGTAAGGGCCTCATCGCGAGCGAGCTCGCCCCACAAGGTTTCTGATGCACTCAAAACCCCTGTGGGAGCGAGCTCGCTCGCGATTCGATTTTGAACGCGACGAGGAAACCGGGATGAAAACCCTCTGGCAAAACTGCCACGCCGCCACCATGGCCCAGGGCGTCTACTCGATCATCGAAGACGCCGCCATCGTCACCCAGGGCGAGCACATTCAATGGATCGGCCCGCGTGCCGAATTGCCGACGGGGGACTACCCGGCGGTCAACGACCTCAAGGGCGCCTGGGTCACGCCGGGGTTGATCGACTGCCACACCCACACAGTATTTGGCGGCAACCGCAGCGGTGAGTTCGAACAACGTCTGCAAGGCGTCAGCTACGCCGAAATCGCGGCGGCCGGCGGTGGCATCGCCAGCACCGTGCGCGCCACCCGCGCCGCCAGTGAAGACGAACTGTTCGCCAGCGCCGCCAAACGCCTGAAAAGCCTGATGCACGACGGCGTGACCACGGTGGAGATCAAATCCGGCTACGGCCTGGACCTGGCCAGCGAACGCAAGATCCTTCGCGTCATTCGCCGTCTTGGCGCCGAGTTACCGGTCAGCGTACGCAGTACCTGCCTGGCGGCCCACGCCTTGCCACCGGAGTACAAGGATCGCGCCGATGACTACATCGAACACATCTGCACCGAGATGCTGCCAGCCCTGGCGGCCGAGGGGCTGGTGGATGCGGTGGATGCCTTTTGCGAATACCTGGCGTTTTCCCCGGCGCAGGTCGAGCGAGTGTTTATCACCGCGCGACAACTGGGGCTGCCAGTGAAGCTGCACGCCGAACAATTGTCGTCTCTGCACGGTTCCAGCCTGGCGGCGCGCTACCAGGCGCTGTCGGCCGATCACCTGGAATTCATGACCGAGGACGACGCCAAGGCCATGGCCGCTTCCGGCACCGTGGCGGTGTTGCTACCGGGGGCGTTTTATTTCCTGCGGGAAACCCAACTGCCGCCCATGGATGCCCTGCGCAAGCACGGGGTGAAAATCGCCGTGGCCAGCGACCTCAACCCCGGCACCTCGCCGGCGCTGTCGCTGCGCTTGATGTTGAACATGGCCTGCACCTGTTTCCGGATGACCCCGGAAGAAGCCCTGGCAGGGGCGACGATTCATGCGGCCCAGGCCTTGGGCATGGCGCAAACCCACGGTTCGTTGGAAGTCGGCAAGGTCGCGGATTTTGTCGCCTGGCACATCGACCGCCCGGCCGACCTGGCGTACTGGCTCGGTGGCGATCTGGAAAAGCGCGTCGTGCGTCACGGCGTGGAAATCGATTGAGGAGATTGGTTGTGGAGAAGGTCCTGAATTTCAAGCAAGGGCGCGTGCCGCTGTTGATCAGCATGCCCCACGCCGGCCTGCGCCTGACCCCGGCGGTGAAGGCCGGGTTGATTCCCGAAGCCCAGAGCCTGCCGGACACCGACTGGCACATTCCCCAGCTCTATGAGTTCGCCAATGAGTTGGGCGCCAGCACCCTGGCCGCCGAGTATTCACGGTTCGTCGTCGACCTGAATCGCCCCTCCGATGACAAACCGATGTATGTCGGCGCCACCACCGGTTTGTACCCGGCGACGCTGTTCGATGGCGTGCCGTTGTTTCGCGAAGGGCTGGAACCGTCGGCCGAGGAACGGGCGACGTATCTGCAGCAGGTCTGGATGCCGTACCACCAGGCGCTGCGGCAGGAACTGGCGCGGCTCAAGGCCGAGTTCGGCTACGCCTTGCTGTTCGACGCCCACTCGATCCGTTCGGTGATCCCGCACCTGTTCGACGGCAAGCTGCCGGACTTCAATCTCGGTACGTTCAACGGTGCCAGTTGCGACCCGACCCTGGCCAGCCAGCTCGAAGCCATCTGCGCCCGCCACGGCCAGTTCACCCATGTGCTCAACGGACGTTTCAAGGGCGGACACATCACGCGGCACTACGGCAACCCGGCCGAAGACATCCATGCGGTGCAACTGGAACTGTGCCAGAGCACCTACATGGAAGAATTCGAACCGTTCAACTACCGCCCGGATCTGGCGGCGCCGACCCAGGTGGTGCTCAGGGAGTTGCTGGAAGGTTTCCTGGCGTGGGGACAGAAGACCTACAAACATTAATCCCTGGCAAGGCAGCTTTGGGGGCGAGGGAGCTTGCTCCCGCTCGAGTGCGTAGCGCTCGTAAAATTTGGGGGGCCGCTGCGCAGCCCAGCGGGAGCAAGCTCCCTCGCCACAAAAGCATTCATGCCTGCCTACCTGTCGCCACCGTGCAAAACCGAGTCGCCACAGTTCATCTTGACCCCCTCGACGCTGCGTAATGTTCCGGTCACGGTGCGCCAAGACACCGCCCTATAATAATCCGCTGCCGCACGAGACCCTCGCGATGAAAAGACTGTTCAAACGCTGTCTGTCGTTCCTCTGCGGTACCGTTCTACTCAGCACCGGGGCGATGGCCGCCGAGCCTGCGTCCTGCCAGACCGTCCGCATGGGCGTGGTCAACTGGACCGATGTGATCGCCACCAGCGGCATGGCCGATGTGCTGCTCACCGGTCTGGGCTACGACAGCAAGCAGACCAGCGCCGTGCAACAGATCATCTTCGCCGGCATCCGCGACAAGCGGCTCGACATCTTCCTGGGGTATTGGAAGCCGGCGATGGACAAGAACATCGCCCCGTTCCTGGCGGCCAACCAGGTGAAGGTACTGGACAAGCCAAGCCTGGCCGACGCCCAGGCCACATTGGCCGTACCGGATTACGTGGCGGCGGCGGGGCTCAAGACCTTTGCCGACATCGCCCGGTTCAAGGATCAGCTTGGCGGCAAGATCTACGGCATCGAGCCGGGCAGCGGTGCCAACACCACCATCAAGACCATGATCGAGACCAACCACTTCGGCCTCAAGGATTTCAAGCTGATCGAGTCCGGTGAAGCAGGCATGCTGGCGGCGGTGCAGCGGGCGGTGAACCGCAAGGAGTTCGTGGTCTTCGTCGGCTGGACCCCGCACCCGATGAACATCAACATGAACATCACTTACCTGACCGGCAGCGAGGACGTCTATGGTCCGAACGAAGGCGCCGCGACCGTCTCCATCGTGACCGCGCCGGACTACGCCCAGCGTTGCCCGAACGTGAGCCGGCTGTTGGAAAACCTCACCTTCACCGCCGCCCAGGAAAGCCAGTTGATGGTGCCGATCATGGAGCGCAAGACACCCCAGGACGTCGCCCGCCAATGGCTGCGCGAGCATCCCGAGGATCTTCAGCGCTGGCTGGCGGGTGTCACGAGCTTCGATGGCAAGGACGGTGTGGCGGCGGTGCAGGCCAGTCTCAAGAACTGAGGCGATTTTCCGGGCACTGATAACCCTGTGGCGAGGGAGCTTGCTCCCGCTTGAGTGCGCAGCGCTCACAAGATTCTTGGGGCGGCTGCGCCACCCAGCGGGCGCAAGCTCCCTCGCTACAAAAGCCTCTGAGCCACACCACGGCAAACCACGATGACCTACCCACTCTCCCAGGCAATGTCAGCTTTCATCGACAAAACCCAGAGCTTCACCAGCCCGGACGATAGCCTCGTCGGCTCGCGCCAGGCCTACAGCCAGATGTGCCGGGCGTTCACTCCACCTTGCCCGCCGACGCTGGCCATCGAGGATTTCGAACTGGCCGGCGTGGCGGTACGGGCCTATTACCCGCAACGTGCGGCACCGCTCGCCGGCTGGCCATGCATGCTTTACCTGCACGGTGGCGGTTGGGTCGTGGGGGATCTGGATTCCCATGACTTCATCTGCATGGAGCTGGCCGCTGAGTTGGGCGCGCTGGTGGTGGCGGTGGATTACCGGCTGGCCCCGGAGCATCCGTTTCCGGCCGGTTTCGAAGATTGCCTCGCGGTGTGGCGCCACTTGGCGGACGCCCCGTTCGCCATCGACCCCCGTCGCCGGCTGGTGGTCGGTGACAGCGCCGGCGGCAATCTCGCTGCCGCGTTATGCCTGGCCTTGCGCGATGCCGGGCAACCGTTGCCCCGGGCCCAGGTCTTGATTTATCCGGCGCTCGGTGGCCCTGCGGATCTGCCGTCGCGTCACGAGTGCTTCGATGCCCCGCTCCTGAGCAGTCGCGATCTGGCGCGCTATGAGGCGCTGTACCTGGGTGGCGCTCGTCCCTCGCCTTATGCCATGCCGTTACTCGCCGACAACCTGGACGGCTTGCCGCCAGCGCTGGTTGCCGTCGCGCAATGGGATCCACTGCGCGACGACGGCGTCCTTTATTGCGAGCGGCTGAACGCCGCAGGGGGAGACGCCGTGCTGTATGTCGGCAATGGGCTGGTCCACGGTTGCCTGCGTGGCCGGGGCCAGGTGCCGGAGGTCGATCAGATGTATCGCACGCTGCTGGCGTACCTGGCTGACATGCTTTGACTGCGCAGGGGACATGCTCATTGAGGTCATTCGGGTTTATGATGCCGGACGGCAGACTAAATAGAAGTCCCTACAGGGATGACTCGACCCCTTACGGAGCGCGCAATGCAGACTTTGTACCCGCAGATCAAACCCCATGCCCGGCACGATCTGGCTGTCGATGACACCCACACGCTCTATGTCGATGAAAGCGGTTCCCCAGAAGGCCTGCCAGTGGTGTTCATTCACGGCGGCCCGGGTGCCGGCTGCGATGCGCAGAGCCGTCGCTACTTCGATCCGAACCTGTACCGCATCGTCACCTTCGACCAGCGCGGTTGCGGTCGATCCACCCCCCACGCCAGCCTGGAAAACAACACCACCTGGGATCTGGTCGAAGACCTGGAGCGTATCCGCAAGCACCTGGGTATCGAGAAATGGGTGCTGTTCGGTGGTTCCTGGGGCTCGACCCTGGCCCTGGCCTACGCCCAGACCCATCCAGAGCGGGTGCATGGCCTGATCTTGCGTGGGATCTTTCTCTGCCGTCCACAGGAAATCGAATGGTTCTATCAGGCGGGCGCCAGTCGCCTGTTTCCCGACTACTGGCAGGACTACATCGCACCGATCCCGTTGGACGAGCGCGACGACCTGCTCAGCGCTTTCCACAAGCGCCTGACCGGCAACGACCAGATCGCCCAGATGCACGCGGCCAAGGCCTGGTCCACCTGGGAAGGTCGTACCGCCACCCTGCGTCCGAACCCGCTGGTGGTCGATCGCTTCTCCGAACCGCAGCGGGCGCTGTCGATCGCCCGTATCGAATGCCACTACTTCACCAACAACGCTTTCCTCGAGCCCAACCAGTTGATTCGCGACATGGGCAAGATCGCCCATTTGCCAGGCGTCATCGTGCACGGCCGCTACGATGTGATCTGTCCGTTGGACAATGCCTGGGAACTGCATCAGAACTGGCCCAACAGTGAATTGCAGGTGATCCGCGACGCCGGCCACGCCGCCTCGGAGCCGGGGATTACCGACGCGTTGGTACGCGCCGCCGCGCAAATGGCCCGGCGCCTGCTCGACCTGCCGCCCGAAGAAGCATGAAGGGGCTGCTGCAACGGGTGCGCGGCGCCCGGGTCGAGGTGGCGGGCGAGATCGTCGGGGCTGTGGACCAGGGCTTGCTGGTGCTGGTGGCCGTCGAGCCCGGGGATACCCGGGCCAATGCCGACAAACTCCTGCACAAGCTGCTTAACTATCGAGTGTTCAGTGATACCGAGGGCAAGATGAACCTGTCCTTGGCGGATGTCGGTGGCGGGTTGCTGCTGGTGTCGCAGTTCACCTTGGCGGCGGACACCAAAAGCGGTCTGCGCCCGAGTTTTTCCACGGCTGCGCCTCCGGCCCTGGGCGAAGAATTGTTCAACTATTTGCTGAGTCAGGCGAAACAGGTGCATGGCACTGTGGCATCAGGTAGATTCGGCGCCGACATGCAGGTTCATCTGGTCAATGATGGCCCGGTAACCTTCCTGTTACAGTCCTGAAAGCGTTAGAAACATCTTTTCGGGTCTGTTTCGAGGTAAAACGGTGAGTTTTCTCGATAAATACTTTGCTACCCCTGATGCGTTGTCACGCGGGCTACTAGATAATCGCGCGCTACGGGGGATCAGCGTTCGCTGGTCCATTTGACTTAGGTAGAGAGTTGTCCTGGACCGTTTGGGGAATCATTTTGCCCCGTCGGAGTCGGAACAATGCTCGCCAACTTGGCAAGAGTGGTCCGCAGGAGCGGTTTTTCAGCACCGTTACCGTGCAGATACTTTATCTGGCCGTTGGTTTTTTGATCAGTTTTCGGCGAGGGTTGCTCGTGATTGTTAGTCCCTGTAATGCACCAAAAATGACGGCCAAACGGTTGAGAAGCGCCCTGGTAACGGGCTCGGCCCTGTTGTGCCTGTTCGGCGCGGGCCAACTGTGGGCATTCAGCCTGGATGATGTATCGGCGAAGGCACAAGAATTGGCCGGGCAGAAGTTCGAAGCCCCGCGCAGCAATTTGCCGAACGAATTCCGCGAAATGAAATTCGCCGATTATCAGAAAATTCGTTTCCGCACCGAAAAAGCTGAATGGGCCGACCAGAAGACCCCGTTCCGGCTGTCCTTCTATCACCAGGGCATGCATTTCGACACGCCGGTGAAGATCAACGAAATCACCGCGACCACCGTCGACGAGATCAAGTACGACCCGACACGTTTCGATTTCGGCGACGTGAAGTTCGATCCCAAGGCCACCGAACAGCTGGGCTACGCCGGTTTCCGCGTGTTGTACCCGATCAACAAGGCCGACAAGCAAGACGAAATCATGACCATGCTGGGCGCGAGTTATTTCCGCGTCATCGGCAAGGGCCAGGTCTATGGCTTGTCCGCTCGTGGCATGGCCATCGACACCGCGCTGCCATCCGGTGAAGAGTTCCCGCGCTTTCGCGAATTCTGGATCCAGCGTCCGAAACCGACCGACAAGCACCTGGTGATCTTCGCCCTGCTGGATTCGCCACGGGCCACCGGCGCCTATCGCCTGACCGTGCGTCCGGGCACCGACACCGTTGTCGACGTGAAATCACGGGTGTTCCTGCGTGATCGTGTCAACAAGCTGGGTATCGCCCCGTTGACCAGCATGTTCCTGTTCGGCGCCAACCAGCCGTCCAAGGTGTTGAACTACCGTCGTGAACTCCACGATTCCAGCGGCCTGTCCATCCATGCCGGCAACGGCGAGTGGATCTGGCGTCCGCTGAACAACCCGAAACACCTGGCCGTGAGCAACTTCTCGGTAGAAAACCCGCGTGGTTTCGGCCTGCTGCAACGTGGTCGTGACTTCAGCCACTACGAAGACCTGGACGACCGTTACGAAAAACGTCCAAGCGCCTGGATCGAACCGAAAGGCGATTGGGGCAAAGGGACTGTCGATCTGGTTGAAATCCCGACCGCCGACGAAACCAACGACAACATCGTTGCGTTCTGGAGCCCGGAAAAACTGCCTGAGCCAGGCCAGCCACTGGACTTCGCCTACCGTCTGCACTGGACCCTCGACGAAGCCAACCTGCACTCGCCAGACAGCGCCTGGGTCAAGCAGACCCTGCGTTCGACCGGTGACGTGAAACAGTCCAACCTGATCCGTCAACCGGACGGCAGCGTGGCCTATCTGGTGGATTTCGAAGGGCCGTCCCTGCAAGCGCTGCCTGAAGAGGCCGAGGTGCGTAGCCAGGTGAGCGTTGGCGACAACGCCGAGATCGTCGAGAACAGCGTGCGCTACAACCCTGAAACCAAGGGCTGGCGCCTGACGCTGCGCATGAAGATCAAGGACCCGAGCAAAGCGACCGAGATGCGTGCCGCATTGGTCAGGCCGCTTGTCCCTGTCGAGCTGCCAGCCACCGCGCATTCCGTGACCACGCTGGCCAAGGCCGACAAGGTCGCCAAGCAGCAGAGCGAAAAAGAGCAAGCCAACGAGCAGGCCGGCGAGCAGAAAGAGGCCAAGGCCGTCAAGTCGTCCACCGCTGCCGCCGAGCCGACCCCAACCCCACAGGAACCGGAACAGACTGAACAAGTCCTGACCGAGACCTGGAGCTACCAGTTGCCTGCCGATGAGTAATACGTCCGTACAACCAGAATCTCTCAGTGAGTATCTGGCCCATTTGCCGATGACCGATGAGCAGCGCGCCGAGCTGGCGGGCTGCACGTCATTCAGCGAATTGCACAAGCGCCTGGCTTCTTCGACATTCGACGCACCCAACGAGGCGGCGCAAGCCTCGGTGGGCCGTCGCCTGACGCTGAGCACTGCCGAGGAACTCGAGGACGCCGAAATGCTGGCCCTCGATGCCAACGGCCGGGTGTGCTTGAAGGCGACGCCGCCGATTCGCCGGACCAAGGTCGTGCCTGAACCGTGGCGCACCAATATCCTGGTGCGCGGCTGGCGGCGCCTGACCGGGCGTACCAACCCGCCGAAGCCGCCCAAGGATGAGCGCGTGCTGCCCCATGCACGCTGGCGTACCGTGGGTTCGATCCGCCGCTACATCCTGCTGATCCTGATGCTCGGCCAGACCATCGTTGCCGGTTGGTACATGAAAGGCATCATGCCGTACCAGGGCTGGTCGCTGGTGGATCTGGACGAAGTCTTGCACCAACCGCTGCTGCAGACGGCCACGCAAGTGCTGCCGTATGCGTTGCAGACCAGCATCCTGATTCTGTTCGGGATCCTGTTCTGCTGGGTGTCGGCGGGTTTCTGGACCGCGCTGATGGGCTTTCTCGAATTGCTCACCGGCCATGACAAATACCGCATCTCCGGCGCCAGCGCCGGCAACGAGCCCATTCCCAAGGACGCCCGCACTGCGCTGGTGATGCCGATCTGCAACGAAGACGTGCCGCGGGTATTCGCCGGTTTGCGCGCGACCTTCGAGTCGGTGGCCGCCACCGGTGACCTGGATCGCTTCGACTTCTTCGTGCTCAGCGACAGTAACGAAACCGATATCTGTGTGGCCGAACAGCAGGCCTGGCTGGATGTCTGCCGTGAAGCCGGGGGCTTCGGCAAGATCTTCTACCGCCGTCGTCGCCGTCGTGTGAAACGCAAGAGCGGCAACCTCGACGACTTCTGCCGTCGTTGGGGCAGTGACTACAAGTACATGGTCGTGCTCGATGCGGACTCGGTGATGAGCGGCGAATGCCTGACCAGCCTGGTACGCCTGATGGAAGCCACGCCAGACGCCGGCATCATCCAGACTGCGCCGCGAGCCTCGGGCATGGACACGCTGTATGCGCGCATGCAGCAGTTCGCCACGCGGGTGTACGGTCCGTTGTTCACCGCCGGTTTGCACTTCTGGCAGTTGGGCGAATCCCACTACTGGGGCCACAACGCGATCATCCGCATGAAACCGTTCATCGAGCACTGCGCCCTGGCGCCGTTGCCCGGTAAAGGCGCGTTCGCCGGTGCCATCCTGTCCCACGACTTCGTCGAAGCCGCGCTGATGCGCCGTGCCGGCTGGGGCGTGTGGATTGCCTATGACCTGCCGGGCAGCTACGAAGAGCTGCCACCGAACCTGCTGGACGAACTCAAGCGTGACCGTCGCTGGTGCCACGGCAACCTGATGAACTTCCGGCTGTTCCTGGTCAAAGGCATGCACCCGGTGCACCGTGCGGTGTTCCTGACCGGCGTGATGTCCTACCTGTCGGCGCCGCTGTGGTTCTTCTTCCTGGTGCTGTCCACCGCGCTGCTGGCGGTGAACACGCTGATGGAGCCGCAGTACTTCCTCGAGCCACGCCAGCTTTATCCGTTGTGGCCGCAATGGCACCCGGAAAAAGCCATCGCGCTGTTCTCGACGACCATCGTGCTGCTGTTCCTGCCCAAGTTGTTGAGTATCGTGCTGATCTGGGCCAAGGGCGCGAAGGCGTTCGGTGGCAAGTTCAAGGTGACGTTGTCCATGCTGCTGGAGATGCTGTTCTCCATGCTGCTGGCGCCGGTGCGAATGATCTTCCACACCCGCTTCGTGCTCGCCGCGTTCCTGGGCTGGGCCGCGACCTGGAACTCGCCGCAACGTGACGACGACTCCACGCCATGGAGCGAAGCGGTCAAGCGCCACGGCCCGCAGACTTTGCTGGGCTTCTTCTGGGCCTTGCTGGTGATCTGGCTGAACCCGAGCTTCCTCTGGTGGCTGGTGCCGATCGTGGGTTCGCTGATGCTGTCGATCCCGGTATCGGTGATCTCCAGCCGCGTGGGCCTGGGCTTGAAGTCCCGTGATGAAAGCCTGTTCCTGATTCCTGAGGAATACGCACCGCCGCAGGAGCTGCTGTCGACTGACCAGTACACCCATGAGAACCGTTGGCATGCACTGAACGACGGCTTCATCCGGGCGGTGGTCGATCCACAACAGAACGCCTTGGCGTATGCGCTGGCGACCTCCCGTCACGGCAAGGCCGAGCCGATCGAATGGCTGCGGGTCGAACGCGTTCGTCACGCCCTGAAGGTCGGCCCTGCCGGTCTCAGCAATGCCGAGCGGCTGGCCCTGCTGAGCGATCCGGTGGCCTTGTCTCGCCTGCACGAGCAGGTCTGGAGCGAGGCGCATCCCGAGTGGTTGGCGGCATGGCGTGAGTCGGTCAAGGCCGACCCTCATGCACCGCTACTACCGCTTCAGCCGGTGAGCGTGCAGCCTCAAGTGGCCTGATCCACAAAAAGCCCCGCTTCTGAAAGGAAGCGGGGTTTTTTGTTGGGTGCATTTTTTACCTGTGGCCCTGGACTTTGTGGCGAGGGAGCTATGGTCTTGGGATGACGGATCGTGGGAGTGGGGATTTTGTGTGTATATCCGTTATTTAGGTAACGGCTGCTGACGGTTCCGCCCTTACGGCGGGTCACTTTCGAAAAGCCGGAATGCCGGCCCAGGCGAAAGTAACCAAAGCGCTTCATGCCCCACCACTCGGCACCTCGCCTAGGCTCGGTGTGCCTTCGTTCGGCCAGCGTGGTTAACGGGGCGCCGAGATCAACGTCCGACGCGAGGCGGCCTTATAGCCGACCTGGTTCTTGATGGGGACCGCGTTTCCCCTGTGGGAGCGGGCTTGCCCGCGAAGACGGCGGTACATTCAGCATTGATGCAAGCAGGCCCACCGCTATCGCGAGCAAGCTCGGCTCCCACAGGGCTCGGCAGTGGACACAGATCCTATAAGTGACCAAAAACCTGTGTGGGAGCAAAGCTTGCTCGCGAGGCGGCCTGATAGCCGACCTGCTCTTACGGGTGTACCCAATCCAATTGTGGGAGCGAGCTTGCTCGCGAAGACGGCGGTACATTCAGCATTGATGCAAGCAGACCCACCGCTATCGCGAGCAAGCTCGGCTCCCACGGGGCTTGGCGGTGGACGCTGATCCTGTAAACGACCAAAAACCTGTGTGGGAGCAAAGCTTGCTCGTGAAGACGGCGGTACATTCAGCATTGATGCAAGCAGACCCACCGCGATCGCGAGCAAGCTCGACTCCCACAGGGCTCGGCGGTGGACACAGATCCTGTAAACGACCAAAAACCTGTGTGGGAGCGAGCCTGCTCGCGAATACGGCGGTACATTCAGCATTGATGCAAGCAGGCCCACCGCTATCGCGAGCAGGCTCGGCTCCCACAGGGCTCGGCGGTGTGCAGGAATACTGTGCCCACTGAAGATCACGGGTATACCCACACCCAAGTTAAACCCGGAACCGTCCCACCAACGTCTGCAAATGAACCCCCAACCGCGCCAGCTCAGCACTGGACGCCGCAGTCTCTTCACTGGACGAGGCCGTCTGCTCCGACACATCACGCACATTCAGTACGCTACGGTTGATCTCCTCAGCCACGGCACTCTGCTGCTCGGCCGCGGCCGCGATCTGCTGGTTCATCGATTGGATCGCCGAAACCGTGCGAGTAATGTTCTCCAACGAGCCTCCCGCGCGGCGGGTCAGTTCGACGCTGCTGTCGGTCAGGCTGCGGCTGTTGTCCATGATGGTCGCGACCTGTTCGGTGCCGCTTTGCAGGCCAACAATCAGTTCTGCGATTTCTTCGGTGGACTTCTGGGTGCGCTGGGCCAGGCTGCGGACTTCATCGGCCACCACGGCGAAGCCTCGTCCTGCCTCGCCGGCACGGGCTGCCTCGATGGCTGCGTTGAGCGCCAGCAGGTTGGTCTGCTGGGCCACGGACTTGATCACGTCCAGGACGCTGCCGATCTTGTCGCTTTCGCGCTTCAAATCGCCCATGGCGGCGGTGGAGTTGCCCACTTCCTTGGCCAGCCGCTCGATCTGGGCAATGGCCTCGCCCACTACTTTGTCGCCTTCGCGGGCCTGTTGGTCGGCAGCGAGGGCGGCTTCGGAGGCTTCCTCGGCGTTGCGGGCGACTTCTTGCACCGTGGCGGTCATTTCGTGCATGGCGGTGGCGACCTGATCGGTTTCCACTTTCTGGCTGTTGACCCCGGCGCTGGTCTGCTCGGTCACGGCCGAGAGTTGTTCGGCGGCGCTGGAGATCTGGGTCACACCTTCGCTGATGCCACCGATCAATTGTCGCAGGCCCACGGTCATGCTTTGCATGGCGCGTTGCAGTTGGCCCAGTTCGTCGCGACGGTCGGAGGTGAGGTTGAGGGTCAGGTCGCCGGCGGCGACGCGTTCGGCAACCTTCAAGGTCTGGCCGAGCGGGCCCACGATCTGCCGGGTGATGAACAGCGCGGCGATCACGCCAAACAGCAGCGCCAGGGCGGCCGCTACGATCAGGACCATCTTGGCTTGGGCGGCGTCGCGGTCACGCACGGCTGTCTGGGACACGGTCAGCTTCTGGCTAGCGTCCATCAGTATCTGACCTTGCTCGCTCATGCGCTGGAGCGCAGCGGCGTTGTCGATTTGCGAGTCGCGGAACTGGGAGACTGCCGCGCGATAGAGGTTGAACGAGTCGCTGGCCTGCTGCAGGTTGGCGGCGTGTTCCTGGGGCAACTCGTCTGGCAGGCGCGCAAGCAGTTTGAGGACGGTGTCGATGGCCTCAAGGGCGGGTTGCTGGGCTTCGCTCTTGCCGCTGTAGGTGTAGCCGCGAACCTGGTAGCGGGCTTGCTGGATGGCCTTGCTCAGGGTGACCACGCTGTTGAACGGGGTGACGTCGCCGGCTTGCAGCATCAATTTTTCAACTTCGGCGACGCGGGCTACGGCGTTGTCGGCGCTGGCGCCGAGTTTGCCGCGTGCATCTTCGCGGCTGACGGTGGCGCGGGTCATCTGGGCGAAGGCGCCCTTGTATTCGGTGACGGCGGCCAGTTGCGCATCGATCAGCGCCACGTCGGCCGGTTGTTCGATCAACAGGCGAGCAGTCTTCAGGCCCTCTTCGAGCTTGCCCAGCAGGTCGTTGACCGGCTGCGGTCCCTTCTCGCCCCGCGTGGTGTTGTAGTCGATGCTGGCCAGGTTCAAGTCTTTGCTCAAGTCGTTGAGACTGGCAATGAACCCCAGTTTGTCGCCTCGACTGATGACATTGCCCAGGCCGGACCAACCGGTGAATGCAATCATCAAGGTGAGGAACAGCACCAAGCCGAAGCCTGCGCCGAGTTTGCGATTAACGCCTACGTTTCCCAGACCCTGGGCAAGCCACCGGAACATGCTGATACTCCCTTGTAGCGCTGATTGGTTTTATCAGGGCTATATCGGCAGTTCGGGCGGGATCTGTAGAAAAATAGACGTAATGCGTTCCCGTGGCGAGGGAGCTTGCTCCCGCTCGGCTGCGAAGCCGTCGCAAAGTCTGACGGCGCTGGTGGCCGCGTCGCGCCCAAGCGGGAGCAAGCTCCCTCGCCACGGGGGTTATATTTTTAGACCTTGAAGCGCCCCACCAGCGTTTGCAAATGCACCCCCAGCCGCGCCAGTTCGGCGCTGGAGGCTGCGGTTTCTTCACTGGAAGAAGCCGTTTGTTCGGACACATCGCGAACGTTCACGACGCTGCGGTTGATCTCCTCGGCGACGGCACTCTGCTGCTCGGCGGCGGCGGCGATCTGTTGGTTCATCGACTGGATAGCCGAGACGGTGCGGGTGATGTTTTCCAGTGAGCCGCCGGCGCGGCGGGTCAATTCGACGCTGCTGTCGGTCAGGTTGCGGCTGTTGTCCAGGGTGGTCGCGACCTGTTCGGTGCCCGATTGCAGGCCGAGGATAAGCCCTTCGATTTCTTCGGTGGACTTCTGGGTACGCTGGGCCAGGCTGCGAACTTCGTCGGCCACCACCGCGAAACCACGTCCGGCTTCACCGGCCCGGGCCGCCTCGATCGCCGCGTTGAGGGCCAGCAGGTTGGTTTGCTGGGCCACGGACTTGATCACGTCCAGGACGCTGCCGATCTTGTCGCTCTCGCGTTTGAGATGGCCCATGGCTTCGGTGGAGTTGCCCACTTCCTTGGACAGGCGTTCGATCTGGGCAATGGCTTCGCCCACGACTTTTTCGCCTTCGCGCGCCTGTTGGTCGGCGGCGACGGCGGCTTCGGAAGCTTCTTCGGCGTTGCGCGCCACTTCCTGCACCGTGGCGGTCATTTCGTGCATGGCGGTGGCGACCTGGTCGGTTTCCACTTTCTGGCTGTTGACCCCGGCGCTGGTCTGCTCGGTGACGGCGGAGAGTTGTTCGGCGGCGCTGGCGATTTGCGTGACACTGTCGCTGATACCTCCGATCAGTTGCCGCAAGCTGATCACCATTCGCTGCAGGCTGCCCTGTAATTGGCCCATGTCGTCACGGCGGGTGACCACCAGGTTATGGCTCAAGTCACCGGAGGCGACACGTTCGAGGGCAACCAGGGTCTGTTGCAATGGACCGACGATCTGCCGGGTGATGATCCATGCGGCAAGCAGGCCAAACGCCAGCGCCAGAACCGTGACGATGATCAGCGCTTCTTTCGCTTGAGTTGTCTCCTGATCGCGTTTCTCGATCTGTGAAGCCGTCAAATGATTGTTCAGCTCATTCAGTCGGGCGTCTTGCTCCACCATTTTTTTGAGGGCTGAGGCGCTGCTCGCCTGCGAATCGCGGAACTGGCTGACGGCGGCACGATAGGCCTTCATCGACTCAGTGGCTTGTTGCAGGTTGGCGGCGTGCTGTTCCGGCAGTTTGCCCGGCAGGCTTTCAAGGTTTTTCAAGACGCTATCGATGGCATCCAGCGCCGGTTGCTCGGCATCGGCCTTGCCACTGTAGGTGTAGCCGCGGACCTGGTAGCGTGCTTGCTGGAGCAGTTTGCTCTGCTCAATCACACTGTCGAATTGCGCGACACTGTCGCCTTGGCGCAAGGCGTTTTCGACCTCTTTCACCTTGGCCACGGCATTGTCGGCGTTGGCGCCAAGCTTGGATCGGGCCGACTCGCGGTTCTGCGTCGCTTGGGTCAGGTCGGCAAAGGCGCGTTTGTACTCATCGAGGATAGCCAGTTGCTGATTGAGCAACTCCTGGTCTGCCGGACGTACAAACCGTTTGAGGGCGGCTTGTATGCTTTCCTGAAGCTTGCCCAGGAACTCGCTGACGACTGCCGGCCCTTGTTCGCCGCGCCGCATCTCATAGTCGAGACTGGCGACTCGCAAATCCTTGGCCAACTCATTGAGACTTGCGATAGACGCCTGTTTATCAGCGCGGCTGATCACGCTGCCCAGGCTGTTCCAGCCCGCTAAAGTGCTCAGGAGGGTCATAAGCAGGACCAGGCCAAAACCGAAACCCAGTTTGCGATTGACGCTTACGTTTCCCAGCTTTTCGGTTAGCCAACTGAACATGCTGATTACTCCCGGAACCTTTTATAGGCCTTATGAGAGGAGTATCGACCATATGATGGGGTTCTGTAGAAAATAGCTGGCGTCCGGTTTGCCGCGTGCATCCTCGCGACTGGCGATGGCGCGGGGTCAAATCGGCGAATGAAGGGGAAGCAGGAGAAATGAGTTAGATGCGTTTGGAATGCCTTGGCAAACCCAGGGATCAGAACAGGCGTGCGAGCAGTGCCGTAACCGCAGTCTCGACCCGCAGGATTCGCTCGCCCAGTTGAACCGGTTGCAGGCCGGCCTTGCCCAGCAGGTCGATCTCGTAGGGAATCCAACCGCCTTCGGGGCCGATGGCCAAGGTCACCGGTTCTGTTAGCGCTCGCGGGCAGGGCGGGTGGTTGCCAGGGTGGCCGACCAGGCCGAGGGTGCCATTCGCGATGGCCGGCAGGCGGTCCTCGACGAAGGGTTTGAAGCGTTTTTCGATGATTATCTCTGGCAGCACGCTGTCCCGGGCTTGTTCCAGGCCCAGGATCAGTTGCTCGCGGATGGCCTCGGGCTCCAGGAACGGCGTCTGCCAAAAGCTCTTTTCCACGCGATAGCTGTTGACCAGCACCACCCGCGGCACGCCCATGGTGGCGACCGTCTGGAACACTCGCCGGAGCATTTTCGGACGCGGCAGCGCCAGCACCAGGGTCAACGGCAACTTGGCCGGCGGCGGCTGGTCGAGGGTCACCTGCAGTTCGGCCTCGCGAGCTTCCAGGCGCAGCACCTGGGCCGTGCCCATCAAGCCACCGATGCGCCCGACCCGCAGGCTGTCACCGACGGCACTGCGATGGACTTCCTGCATGTGGGTCAATCGGCGATCGCTGAGGATGACGCGGTCAGGCCCGATGAAGTCGGCCTCTTCGAGCAGCAGCAGGTTCACGCTTGGGTCGCTGGCGGCTGATCGTTGTGGTCATCGACTGGCTGGTCCTCGGGTTCTTCTTCCCGGCGCTTGCGCACCAGCCCACCGAACAGGATGCCGATCTCGAACAGCAGCCACATAGGCACCGCCAGCAGGGTCTGGGAGAAAATGTCCGGCGGGGTCAGGATCATGCCAACCACGAAGCAGCCGATGATCACGTAGGGGCGGATTTTCTTCAGGTAGGCCACGTCGACCACGCCGATCCACACCAGCAGCACCACGGCCACGGGGATTTCGAACGCCACGCCGAAGGCGAAGAACAGCGTCATGACGAAATCCAGGTAGCTGCTGATGTCGGTCATCATCTCCACGCCCGCCGGGGTGGCGGCGGCGAAGAACTTGAAGATCAGCGGGAACACCAGGTAATAGGCGAAGGCCATGCCGGTGTAGAACAGCAGGATGCTGGACACCAACAGCGGCACGGCGATGCGCTTTTCATGCTTGTACAGGCCCGGTGCGATGAAGCCCCAGATCTGGTGCAGGATCACCGGGATCGCCAGGAACAGCGAGACCATCATCGTCAGCTTCAATGGCGTCAGGAACGGCGACGACACGTCGGTGGCGATCATTGTCGCGCCTACCGGCAGGTACTGGCGCAGTGGCGTGGAGACGAAGGTGTAGATCTGCTGGGTGAAGGAAAACAGCCCGGCGAAGATGATGAACACCGCCGCGACGCAACGCAGCAAGCGGGTGCGCAACTCGGTGAGGTGCGATACCAGCGGCATCGGCTGGTCGTTTTCAGGGATATCGCTCATGGGGCTCGCGGCGGCAAAGTAGGATCGTTAGGCGCAGGGACAGCGGGGGGCGCTGTATCCGCGACCGTCGGTGTCACTGGCGCCGGTTCAGCCACCGGCGCGCCACCTTCTGGCGCTTGGGAAGCCACCGTCGGCTCGGCCTCAGGCTGAACTGGCGTCGGTTCCTGCTGGGTGGGCGTGAAGATTTTCCGCGCCTCCTGCTCCAGGGACAGAATGTGTTCGTTGTGCAGTTGCCGACGGATGTCGTCGGCACCGATTTCACGTTCAACTTCCTGTTTGATCGCATTGAAGCTGCGCTTCAGGCGCCCGATCCAGAGACCGGCGGTGCGCGCAGCACCCGGCAGGCGCTCGGGGCCCAGTACCAGCAGGGCGACGAGGCCGACGAGCAGCAGTTCAGTGAAGCTGATCCCAAACATTAGTCAGTGCTCACGAGTCTTTGCGGATGGGCTCTTCGACTTTTTGGGCCTGCACGTCGATGGTATTCGGCGCATTCACAGGCTGAGTGGCCTGTGGGTGTACCGGTTGGGTCGGTTGTGCGGGCTGAGCCTGGTTTGTCGTCGGATCGGCCGCTTTCTCGTCATCGTTCATGGCCTTGCGAAAACCCTTGATCGACTCGCCGACATCGGTGCCGAGGTTCTTCAGTTTCTTGGTACCGAATACCAGCACCACGACGACCAGGATGACGACCCAGTGTTTCCAGTCAAAGATACCCATGTGGCTACTCCTCTCAAAAATTGATCAGGCGGACGGGCGCGAGGCTTTCTCGACGTGCCCGGACAGACCGAAGCGACGGTCCAGTTCATCCAGTACGGCCTGCGGATGCTGCCCCAGTTGGGCCAGCATGACCAGGCTGTGGAACCACAGGTCGGCGGTCTCGTAGATCACGTCGCTGCAGTCGCCGCTGATGGCGGCGTCCTTGGCAGCGATGATGGTCTCGACGGATTCTTCGCCGACTTTTTCCAGAATCTTGTTCAAGCCCTTGTGGTACAGGCTGGCGACATAGGAACTGTCGGCCGCGGCGCCCTTGCGCTCTTCCAGCACCTGGGCCAGGCGGGTCAGGGTGTCACTCATGGGTATGTCCTGAATAAATGGCATGCGGGTCCTTGAGCACCGGGTCGACGGTTTTCCAGTCGCCGTTCTCGAAGACGCGATAGAAGCAGCTTTGACGGCCGGTGTGGCAGGCAATCTCACCGACCTGCTCGACCATCAGGATGATGACGTCGCCGTCGCAGTCCAGGCGCATCTCATGCAGATGTTGCACATGCCCGGACTCTTCACCCTTGCGCCACAGCTTGCCACGGGAACGTGACCAATAGATGGCTCGGTTCTCGGCGGCGGTCAGGGCCAGTGCTTCACGGTTCATCCAGGCCATCATCAATACGCGCCCGGTCTTGTGGTCCTGGGCGATGGCCGGCACCAGGCCGTCAGCGTCCCACTTGATCTCGTCCTGCCAGTTTTTCATCGTTGACTCCGACCATGGGCCGCGCACCTGACGTCGGCGGGCCCAGCGTTGAAACAGTGTGCCAGCGCGAACCGGTGCTGGCTATCGGCGAACGACCAGATACAGACCGACCGCCATCATGATACCGGCCGGCCAGTGACCCAGTTGGCTCAACGGCCCGCCGGTCGCCAGCACCGCGCCGCCGCCCAGGTGAGCCGCGCCAAGCAGGCGCAACAGCCAATCGTCCTTGCGTCGGTGCCACGGTGGCGCCGGGTCGTGGGCGTGGGGTTGGGACATGCGTTCGAGCAGGTCTCGGGTCATGTTGGCCAGGTGCGGGATCTGCTCGAACTGGCTCTGCACGTTGCCCAGCAAGGCGCGCGGGCTGACGCGCTCGCGCATCCAGCGTTCGAGGAACGGTTGGGCGGTGTTCCACAGGTCGAGGTCCGGGTACAGCTGGCGACCGAGGCCTTCGATGTTCAACAGGGTTTTCTGCAACAGCACCAACTGGGGCTGAACCTCCATGTTGAAGCGTCGCGCGGTCTGGAACAGGCGCATCAGTACCTGGCCGAAGGAAATATCTTTTAACGGTTTTTCGAAGATCGGTTCGCACACGGTACGGATCGCCGCTTCGAATTCGTTGAGCTTGGTCTCGGCCGGCACCCAGCCCGAATCGATGTGCAGTTGGGCGACACGCCGGTAATCACGCTTGAAGAAGGCGAACAGGTTGCGGGCCAGGTAGTCCTGGTCCTCGGGAGTCAGGCTGCCGACGATGCCGCAGTCGATGGCGATGTATTGCGGGCTCCACGGTTGCACGGTGCTGACGAATATGTTGCCCGGGTGCATGTCGGCGTGAAAGAAACTGTCGCGGAACACCTGGGTGAAGAAGATTTCCACGCCGCGTTCGGCCAGCAGTTTCATGTCGGTGCGCTGGTCGGCCAGGGTCGCCAGGTCTGTCACCTGAATGCCGTAGATGCGCTCCATCACCAGTACTTTCGGCCGGCACCAGTCCCAGTAGACCTGCGGCACATAGAGCAGCGGCGAGCCTTCGAAGTTGCGGCGCAGCTGGCTGGCGTTGGCGGCCTCGCGCAGCAGGTCGAGTTCGTCGTAGATGGTTTTTTCGTAGTCCTGGACCACGTCCACCGGGTGCAGCAGGCGGGCATCGGCCGACAACCGTTCGGCGGCGCGGGCGAGGATGAACAGCCACGCCAGGTCCTGGGCGATGATGGGCTTGAGGCCCGGGCGGATGACCTTGACCACCACCTCTTCGCCGCTCTTGAGCTGGGCGGCGTGAACCTGGGCCACGGAGGCCGAGGCCAGGGGCTCGACGTCGAAACGGCTGAACACTTCGCTGATCTTCTTGCCCAGTTGTTCCTCGATCAGCGCCACCGACAGCTTGGAATCGAACGGCGGCACGCGGTCTTGCAACAGCATCAGTTCATCGGCGATGTCTTCGGGCAGCAGGTCGCGCCGGGTCGAGAGGATCTGCCCGAACTTGATGAAGATCGGTCCCAGGTCCTGCAAGGCCAGGCGCAGGCGTGCGCCACGCGTCAGGTCCAGGGTTCGTCGGGGGAACCAGCGCCACGGCAGCACGAAGCGCAGCGCCAGGAGAAACCAGGGCAGCGGCAGGGCGAACAGCAGGTCATCGAGGCGGTAGCGGATCACGACGCGCTGGATGCGCAACAAACGGCGGACGGCAAGCAGCTTCATGCGTTATCGCTTGGTTTCAAGGGATCGGGAAAGGCGCTCGAAACGCGCCTCAAGACGTTCCAGGTCAAGCTTGACCTGGTCCAGTTCATCAAAACGGGCCTGGGCCTCGCGTTGGCCTACGAGGGTACGCGATTCTTCGGCCAGGTATTCACTCAGATTCTGTCCCAGGCTGGCGAAGCCCTGGCGATACCAGCGACGGCGGCTGTGCAAATGGCCGCTGAGCAACTGGGTCGCCACCGGGCCGATCCAGCGGGACACTTCGTACTCCCAGTCCAGCTCGAGGTCCTGGAGAATCGCCGCCAGCTCCAGCAGCACGCCACTGTCGCCGTCGACTTCGACTTCGGGGCTGTGCAGCACCGCGGTCTTGTCCTTGCCCAGGGCCAGGTTCAGCAGGCTCGCGGCAGGGGCGCGCAGGGTGCAATCCGCTTCGGCTTCCCAGTGGGCGGCGAGCATCAGGCCTTCGTCGCTGGGCAGGATGAACAACTGCAACGCCGGGCTGCGGCAGTCGACGGCGATCACCTTGCCGCTCAAGTGCGCCAGGCGCGCGAGCGCCGTGCTGTCCAGGCGCAGTACCCGGTTGATGCCGAGTTCGACACTGGCGAGCAGGCCGGTGAGCAACATCAGGGCTTGATACCGCGGTGCAGGGCGACGATACCGGCGGTCATGTTGTGGTAGGTCACGCGGTCGAAACCGGCCTCGACCATCATCGACTTCAGGGTTTCCTGGTTCGGGTGCATGCGGATCGATTCGGCCAGGTAGCGATAGCTTTCCGAGTCATTGGTGATCAGCTTGCCCATCAGCGGCATGAAGGCGAACGAGTAGGCGTCATAGGCCTTGGACATCAGCGCGTTGGTCGGCTTGGAAAACTCCAGCACCAGCAGGCGGCCGCCGGGCTTGAGCACGCGCAGCATCGAGCGCAGGGCATCTTCCTTGTGGGTGACGTTGCGCAGGCCGAAGGCGATGGTCACGCAGTCGAAATGGTTGTCGGGGAACGGCAGCTTTTCGGCGTCGGCCTGGACGAACTCGACATTGCCGGCCACCCCCAGGTCCAGCAGGCGGTCGCGGCCGACCTTGAGCATGGACTCGTTGATGTCGGCCAGCACCACCTGGCCGGTCGGCCCGACGATATGGGAAAACTTCTTCGTCAGGTCACCCGTGCCGCCAGCGATGTCCAGCACGCGATTGCCGCTGCGCACGCCCGACAGCTCGATCGCGAAACGCTTCCACAGGCGGTGCATGCCGCCCGAGAGCAGGTCGTTCATCAAGTCATACTTGGCGGCTACCGAGTGGAAAACCTCAGCGACTTTTTCCGCTTTCTGGCTTTCCGGCACGTTCTTGAAGCCGAAGTGAGTGGTGGGTTCGGCATCGCTGCCTTTGCGCTGATCAGTCATATCGCGGTCACCAAAAAAGAATGCGGGACATTCTAATCCCGGTGGAGGGCTTTGTCTTGGCAAGGCTGAAGGTAAGATGGGCGACCGCCGGGACGTTTTGACGCAGCCAGGGTCTGAAACGTTCAGGCAAGTCCCGATAAAACAGGAGTCACCCGATGGCCCGTATAACTGTTGAGCGTGCCCATGGCCTGGGCAAGGAAGCGGCGCGAGAGAAAGCCGACAAGCTGGCGCAGAAGTTGTCCGACAGCTATGGCCTGGAGCCGCAGTGGGTGGGCGACACCCTGAAACTCAAGCGTTCCGGGGTCAAGGGCGAAGTGCATGTGGGCGAGGATTCGATCCGCGTCGACGTGGAACTGGGCATGTTGATGTCGGCCATGAGCGGCACGATCAAGACGGAAATTGAAAAGGCGCTGGATAAGGCGTTGGCTTGATCGACCGAAAGGGAGGTTAACGCAAAGTTGAAATTCACCACCCCACCCTGTGGGAGCGAGCTTGCTCGCGATTGCATTGTTTCAGTCACATCAAGGTTGGCTGACACTCCGCCATCGCGAGCAAGCTCGCTCCCACAGGGAAAGTCATCGCCCTCCGGTTTTGTGTCAGTTGTTAGGGTGCCGTTTCTAATTATTGTCACTACTTTGTGCCTGAGCCCGTCCATGTGCGGGCAGTTCCTCAAACCTTTTTTCGAGTGAGGTGCACCATGGCCAAAGTTATTCTGAAGAAAAAAACCGACGTTGAATCTTCCACGCTCAGCGACGTGAAAACGTACGCGCGCAAGATCTGGCTGGCTGGCCTGGGCGCCTACACGAAGGTCGGCCAGGAAGGCAGCGGGTACTTCCAGGAGTTGGTAAAGGCTGGCGAAGTTATTGAAACCAAAGGCAAAAAGAAAATTGCCGGGAAACTTGAAGCGGCCAACAGCGAATTGATTGAAGCCAAGAGTGACGTCAATACTTTCAAGGCCCGGGTTGAAGTACAACTCGATAAAGTCGAGAAGGTATTCGATGCTCGTGTTGCAAGTGCCTTGAATCGTATCGGCATTCCGTCTAAACATGACGTTGAGACACTCTCTGCTAAGCTCGATGAGCTGACAGCATTGCTCGAACGTGTCGCGCGTAAACATTAAGGAGAACGGGATGGCTGGCAAAAAAATCACAGAAAAAGAGGGCAGCTCGTGGGCCGGGAAGATTGAAAAATATTCCCGCAAAATCTGGCTTGCTGGTTTAGGCGTGTACTCGAAGATCGACACTGACGGCAGCAAGCTCTTCGAGTCCCTGGTTAAGGACGGCGAAAAGGCCGAAAAACTCACCAAGACGGCGGTCGGCAAACAGGTCGATGCCGCCAAGGACTCTGCCGAGTCCGCCAAGTCGCGCATCGGCGGCGTGAAGGATCGGGCACTGGGTAAATGGGACGAACTGGAAGGGGCTTTCGACAAGCGCCTGAACAGCGCGATCTCGCGCCTGGGCGTGCCGAGCCGTAATGAAGTCAAGGCGCTGCACAGCAAGGTCGACACCCTGACCAAGCAGATCGAAAAACTCACCGGCGCCAAAGTCGCACCCGTGGCGACCAAGACGGCGGCGGCCAAACCGGCCGCTAAAACGGCAGCCAAACCACTGGTCAAGGCTGCGGCAAAACCCGCCGCCAAACCAGCGGCGAAAGCAGCGGCCAAGCCTGCGGCTAAAACCGCAGCGGCCAAACCTGCTGCCAAGGCGACGGCCAAACCGGTAGCGGCGAAAGCGGCAGCCAAGCCCGCCGCCAAACCGGCTGCCAAGCCAGCGACCAAGACGGCTGCAGCTAAACCCGCAGCGGCTAAGCCTGCAGCCAAGCCAGCGGTAAAAGCGGCGGCCAAACCCGCTGCGGCGAAAAAGCCTGCCGTGAAAAAACCGGCCGCGCCAAAAGCTGCCGCACCCAAGGCGCCAACCGCGGCCGCCAAACCGGCAACCCCGGCGAGCACGGCGAACTCCGCCGCGGCGCCGACCCCGGTCGCCACTCCAGCACCAACGGCGGCTCCAACGACGCCTTCCACCCAGTCCTGATTCTGCGGGACATGCAAAAACGCCCGGCCTGTGAAGGTCGGGCGTTTTTGTTTGTACGCGGGTCAATCTCAAACCTTGAAATCACCCGGAAAACAATGTGGGAGCGAGCTTGCTCGCGATAGCGGTGGGTCAGCAGTATTGATCTTGACTGATACACCGCTATCGCGAGCAAGCTCGCTCCCACAATGGATCTTCCACTGCTGGTCGTCAGTCATGCTCTTCCAGGTACCGCAACGCCAGGCGCTCCGTCGCCACCTTGGTCGCGGGCGGCAGGTGCGGTGCCACCAGCATCATGATCTGGTAGACCACCAGTCGAACCTCGCCCTCGCGGTCCAGGATCCGCTGGTAGTCCAGGGAGAACAGCAACGTCATGGTGATCTGCTCCACCAGTTGCCCCAGGGCCTGGGTATCGCTGACCAGCAGATCCTGGGCCTTGAGCTGCGCCAGGAGTGAGGCGAGGGTTCGCTTCAGGGCGTTGAGCAATTGACGGATGCCCTTGGCCAGCTTCGGCAGGCGCCCGGCCAGGTTCGACAGGTCCTGGAACAGAAACCGGTACTGGGCCAGGCGCTCGACGATCAAGTGCAGGAACAGCCAGTAGTCTTCCGGCGCCAACTGCGCATCCGCCGGTGGGTCCAGCAGCGGTGCCAGTTCGCTCTGGAAGCGCTCGAACAACCCGAGGATCAGCGGTTCCTTGCCATGGAAGTGGTAGTAGAGGTTGCCTGGGCTGATGCCCATTTCGTTGGCAACTTCCATCGTGGATACGTTCGGTTCGCCCTTTTCGTTGAATAATTGCAGGGCACATTCAAGGATGCGGTCGCGGGTTTTCATCCGGTCTTCTTAATGATCGAGTCGTGCCACGGCCAATGGTCTGGCCGTGGGGTAGGGGCTTCAGCGCACGCGAACATAGGTGCCGGGGGCGGCGTCCAGAGGCGGGTAGTTCGCGTTGCCCAAGGTCATCTGGGTTTCGTGCTGGGCGCCGGAGCGCTCCTGGATCCAGCCCAGCCATTGTGTCCACCAGCTCCCTTCGACGTGGGCGGCGTCGTAGTACCAGGCCCGTGGGTCGCTGCTCATTTTTGCGCTTTCGATGTAGTTGGCCTTGGGGTTGCCCGGCGGGTTGAGAATGCTCTGGACATGGCCACTGTTGGAAAGCACGAAGCGTTTGTCGCCACCGAGCAACAGCGTCGAGCGATAGACGGCGTCCCAGGGCGTGATGTGGTCGTTGATGCCGGCCACGCTGAAGCTGTCCACCGTCACTTTCTGCAGGTCGATGGGCGTGCCGCACACTTCCAGGCCGCCGGGGTGGGTCAGTGGGTTGTGCTTGAAGAAGTCCAACAGATCGCCGTGGTAAGCCGCCGGCAGCCGGGTGCAGTCGTTGTTCCAGTAGAGAATGTCGAAAGCCGGCGGCTCTTTGCCCAGCAGGTAGTTGTTGATGAAGTAGGTCCAGATCAGGTCGTTGGGGCGCATCCAGGCGAACACCCGGGCCATGTCGCGACCATCGAGAATGCCCTTCTGGTAGGAGCGGCGCTTGGCGGCCTCGAGGGTCTGCTCGTCGATGAACAGCGTGGCCTGGCTGTCGATCTGACTGTCCAGCAGGCTCACCAGGTACGTGGCGCTGGCGACCCGACGCAGCTGGCGCTTGGCTTGCAGGTGGCCTTGCAGGGCGGCGATGGTCATGCCACCGGCGCAGGCGCCCATCAGGTTGACCTCACGGGCGCCGGTGATCGCCCGGCAGACGTTCATGGCCTCTTCCGTGGCCTCGACATAGCTGGACAAGCCCCATTCGCGGTGGCGTACGTCAGGGTTGCGCCAACTGATGATGAACACCTGCAAACCGTTTTTCAGGGCGTACTGGACGAAGCTGTTGGAGGGGCTGAGGTCGAAAATGTAGAACTTGTTGATCTGTGGCGGCACGATCAGCAATGGCTTGGCGTACTGCTTTTCGCTCATGGGCCGGTACTGGATCAGTTCGAGCAATTCGTTGCGAAACACCACCGAGCCGGGTGTGGTCGCCAGGGTCTTGCCGACTTCAAAGGCATGGGGCGTGGTTTGCCGCGGCAAGCCGTCGTTGTGCAGCAGGTCGTCCACCAGATGGCTGATGCCTCGAACCAGGCTGGCGCCGCCGGAGTTGAACAGTTCCTTGACCGCCAGCGGGTTGAGCAAGGTATTGGACGGCGATACGGCGTCGTTGAGCAGGGCGAAGGCGAAGTGGGCGCGGGCGCGGTCATCCTGGCTCATGTCGCTTTCGTCAATCCAGCTCTTGACCTGTTTTTGCCAGCTCAGGTAGGCCTGCAGGCTGCGGCGGTAGAATGGATTGAGCTGCCAGGTGGGGTCGGCGAAACGCGGGTCGTTGGGGTTGGTGGGGTGCAGGGTTTCGCCCAGCAACACACGGCCCAATTGACTACCCAGTTTCAACGCATGCCGGGCACTGTGCACCGGGTTGCGCAAGCCGTGTGCGGCCACGCTGCGCAAAGTGGACAGCAGGTCCCTGCCACGCAGGCCGGTGACCGCACTTTGTGCGTTGATGAAACTGGCAGGGGCGGGCATGGAACCCTTCGCCGGTCTGTCGCGCATGAGTCAACTCCTTCGTCATCAGGCTAAAAACAAACACACCGAACCAGACAACATAGTCGCTGTTTCGGGTCGCTGCGCGATCCGGCGTCCTGCCAGGCGCAAATGGGCGGTTTCAGCCGCCCCCCAGCGGCGAGGGATGCGGATGCATCACGGCACGCTGACGTTCTTCCTCCAGGAACTTCATGATGATCGGCGCCACCGCCTCGGCCCGGGTGATCAGGAACAGATGGCCATCATCAATGATGTGCAATTGGGCGTTGGGAATGCGCCAAGCCAGCATGCGCATGTTGATCAAAGGAATCAGCGGGTCGTCATCGCCGGCCAGCACCAGTGTGGGCTGGTGGATCTTGTGCAGCCAATGGATGCTGGTCCAGCCGAGGCCGGCGAACAGTTGCCAGTAATAACCGAGCTTGCCCGCCGAACGAACCTTGGCCGCGTGGCTGGCCGCCAGGCTCGGGTCACGACGGAACGAACCGCCATAGATCAGCGGTGCGATACGCATCACATGGGAAGGCTGAACGTAGCGCCGGGGGCTGGCCATCATCCACAGCACCTTCGGTTTGCCCGGCACCATCACCGCCCCGGCAGCCGTGGCCGCCAGCACCAGCTTCTTGCAGCGCTCCGGGTAGTCATAGGCAAACTGCTGGGCCAGGGCGCCCCCCCAGGACACGCCGATCACGTTGACCTGCCCGTAGTCGAGGTAATCGAGCATTCGCGCGGTGAGCTTGGCCAGGCCCGGAAAGCGATACGGCCGGTTGGGCGTCGATGAACCGCCGACGCCGGGCACGTCAAAGGCGATGACTTCCAGGTCCGGGTCCAGGGCCTGGATGAACGGGAACACCAGCTCGAGGTTGGCGCCGATGCCGTTGAAAATCAGCAAGGGCGTCAAGTGAGGCTTGCCGGGACGTACCGCGGTGCGCAAGGTCTGGCCATCCAGATCGACGGTACGGAAGATGTACGGTTGCGGCATGCTTCAAGCCCTGTGGGTTGGGTCGCTGTCTTTCATTTTTCCCCGATCCCCTGTGGGAGCGAGCTTGCTCGCGATAACGGTGTGTCAGCCTACATTGATGTTGGATGTACCGCCGTCATCGCGAGCAAGCTCGCTCCCACAGGGGGATCTGCTGTGAACATGGATTTTATGTTCGCCAGCGCTGTGGGCCTTGCATTCAGTGTCGGCTGGCGGAATGTATTCGTGAGCAAGCCCACCCCGCAGCAGACGAGTTGCATCCCTTACCGCTCATGCACATAGGTGCCGGGCGCCGCTTCACCGGCCGGATAGGCCTTGTTGCCCAGCGCGGTCGGGGCTTTTTTCAGTTTGCCCGAGCGCTCGGCCTGCCAGGCCTGCCAATGCAGCCACCAGGAGTCGGTGTGCTTGGTTGAATTCTCCTGCCAGTCTTCGGCCTTGGCCGGCATGTCATCACTGGTCATGTAGCGCGACTTGGGGTTGCCTGGCGGGTTGAGGATGCTCTGGATATGCCCGCTGCTCGACAGCACGAACTCCACCTTGCCGCCAAACAACTGCGCCGACTTGTAGCAGGACTTCCACGGCGTGATGTGGTCGTTGGTGCCGGCCAGGGAGAAGATGTCGGCGGTGACCTGCTTGAGATCGATGGGGGTGCCGCACACTTCCAGTGCGTTGGGGCGGATCAGTGGATTGTTCTTGAACATTTCGATGAGGTCGCCGTGGAACGCCGCCGGCAGCCGCGTGGTGTCGTTGTTCCAGAACAGGATGTCGAACACGGGCGGTTCGTTGCCCAACAGGTAATTGTTGACCCAATAGTTCCAGATCAGGTCGTTGGGGCGCATCCAGGCGAAGACCTTGGCCATGTCGCGGCCTTCGAGTACGCCGGCCTGGTAGGAGTGGCGCTTGGCCGCTTCGAGGGTCTGTTCGTCGACGAACAGCGCCACGTCGGTGTCCAGGGTGGTGTCGAGCACGCTCACCAGCAAGGTCAGGGCATTGACCTTTTTCTCGCCGAGGGCGGCGTAGTGGCCCAGCAGCGCGGTGCAGGTGATGCCGCCCGAGCAGGCGCCGAGCATGTTCACGTCCTTGCTGCCGGTGATGGCCGTGACCACGTCCACCGCTTCCTTGAGCGCCTCGATGTAGGTCGACAGGCCCCACTCGCGCTGCTCCTTGGTGGGGTTGCGCCAGCTGACGATGAAGGTCTGCACGTTGCTGCGCAGGCAGAAGCGCGCCAGGCTCTTGTCCGGGCTCAGGTCGAACACGTAGAACTTGTTGATCTGTGGCGGTACAACCAGCAGGGGGCGCTCGTGGACCTGCTCGGTGATGGGCCGGTACTGGATCAGCTCCAGCACGTCGTTGCGAAACACCACGGCGCCTTCGGTCACGCCCAGGCTCTTGCCGACCTCGAACGCGCCCATGTTCACCTGGCTCGGCATCCCGCCGTTGTGCACCAGGTCCTTGGCCAGGTGGGACAGGCCGTCCAGCAGGCTCTTGCCGCCGGTTTCGAAGAAGCGCTTGACCGCCGCCGGGTTGGCCGCCGAATTGGTCGGGGCCATGGCTTCGGTCATCAGGTTGATCACGAAATGCCCGCGGCTGATGTCCGCGGGCGAGAGGCTGCTGTCGTCGATCCAGGCGTGCAGCTCCTTGCGCCACGCCAGGTAGGTTTGCAGGTAGCGTTTGTAGAGCGGGTTCTGGCTCCACGCCGGGTCGGCGAAGCGACGGTCGTCGCCGGCCGGTTGCAGTTCGGATTTGCCGAACAGGACATTCTTGAGTTCGACGCTGAAATGGGCGACATGCTTGACGCTGTGCAGCGGTTGCCTGATGGCCTGCTTCAGCACCATGCGGGCAGAGGCCAGCAGGTCTTTCCTGCGCAAGCCGACGACGGGATTCAACCCCAGGGTGTTTTCCGAGGCCTGGTACTTCAGGTCATCGTTGTTCTTGTTGCTCATCTACGACGCTCCATTGTCCTTCAGACGAGTACCCGGTTGGTGCCATGAAGCCACACATCCGATACCAGGTACGCTGCTCGGGTGACCATTAATTCCGCATCGAGGGCCAATGAGGAAACGTATGCCAGGAACTCGCCGGTTCCTTTGCAGGGAACTTGCCAGCTCCATTGGTTACCCGAGTTTAATTTTTTTCGCAAGCAGGCCAGTCATTGACGTTGCTGCGCGGGCATTCAAGCAGATGAGTCTAGAAAAATCGCCCTAAAGCGCCAGCCCTTGAGCTAGAGCATCAGCTTGACGACGGACGCGTTCGGATCGCGGGTTTTTCCGGCGGCCTTGAGTTCGCCAAGATAATCGTTCCACAGGTCCTGCTGGCGCACCGCCAACTGGTAGAGATAGTCCCAGGTGAACAATCCGCTGTCGTGGCCGTCGTCGAAGGTCAGTTTCAGTGCGTACTGGCCGGCCGGTTCGACCTTGGTCAGGGCAACGTTGAGCTTGCCGTATTGCAGGATGGGTTTGCCATGGCCCTGGACCTCGGCGGAAGGCGAGTGCACCCGCAGGAATTCGGCCGGCAGGTGGTACTCCTCGTCCGGCGCGTATTTGAGCGTCAGGGTCTTGGAGGCTTTGTGCAGGTTGATGGCGGTGGGGAGTTTGGTCATGGCCTGTGATCCGTCTCGGAAGGATGCCTTCTGCAAAAGCGACACGGTCCATGTGGGAGCGAGCTTGCTCGCGATAGCGGTTTGACAGTCAACTCATGGGTTGAATGTGATGCCGCCATCGCGAGCAAGCTCGCTCCCACAGGTCCCGGGAAATCTGTCGGTGGGTTACAGGATATACCGCGACAGGTCTTCGTTCTGCGCCAATTCACCCAAGTGGCTGTTGACGTACTCGGCGTCGATGAGGATCGGCGCTTCGTTGTGGGCGCTGGCCAGGTCGCCGGCGCTGAACGACACTTCCTCGAGCAAGCGTTCGAGCAGCGTGTGCAGGCGACGGGCACCGATGTTCTCGGTCTTCTCGTTGACCTGCCAGGCGATCTGGGCCAGGCGCTTGATGCCTTCTGGCGTGAACTCGATGCTCAGGCCTTCGGTCTTGAGCAGCGCGCAGTACTGTTCGGTCAGGGACGCATGGGGCTCGCTCAGGATGCGTTCGAAGTCTTCCGGCGTCAGCGCCTTGAGTTCGACGCGGATCGGCAGGCGGCCTTGCAGCTCCGGCACCAGGTCGCTCGGCTTGCTCAGGTGGAACGCACCGGAGGCGATGAACAGGATGTGGTCGGTCTTGACCATGCCCAGCTTGGTGTTGACCGTGCAACCTTCGATCAGCGGCAGCAGGTCGCGTTGTACACCTTCGCGGGACACATCGGCGCCGCCGACATTGCCGCGCTTGGCGACCTTGTCGATTTCGTCGATGAACACGATGCCATGCTGTTCGACCGCTTCCAGGGCCTTGGCCTTCAATTCTTCTTCGTTGACCAGGCGACCGGCTTCTTCGTCGCGCACCAGCTTCAGCGCGTCCTTGACCTTGAGCTTGCGGCTTTTCTTCTTGCCCTTGCCCATGTTGGCGAACAGGCTCTGCAACTGGTTGGTCATTTCTTCCATGCCCGGCGGCGCGGAAATGTCGACGCCGGCCATCTCGGCCACTTCGATCTCGATTTCCTTGTCGTCCAGCTGGCCTTCGCGCAGGCGCTTGCGGAACAGCTGGCGGGTGTTGGAATCCTGGGTCGCGGCGGCGTCGGCGTTGAAGCCCATGCGCGCCGGTGGCAGCAGGGCGTCAAGGATGCGCTCTTCGGCGGCGTCTTCGGCGCGGTGGCGGACCTTGGTGATTTCCTGTTCGCGCAGCAGCTTGATCGCGGCATCGGCCAGGTCACGGATGATCGACTCGACGTCGCGGCCGACATAGCCGACTTCGGTGAACTTGGTGGCTTCGACCTTGATGAACGGTGCATTGGCGAGCTTGGCCAGGCGCCGGGCGATTTCGGTCTTGCCGACACCGGTCGGGCCGATCATCAGGATGTTCTTGGGGGTCACTTCGACGCGCAGCTCTTCGGGCAGCTGCATCCGGCGCCAGCGGTTACGCAGGGCGATGGCGACGGCGCGCTTGGCATCGTCCTGGCCGATGATATGGCGGTTGAGTTCGTGGACGATTTCGCGGGGAGTCATGGACATAATAATTGGCGGTCCTCAAGCAAGAATGAGCCGGTGCACGGGTGGCAGGCTTATTCGGCGAGGTCCTGCTCCTCAATGGTCTGGGTGTGGTTGGTGAAGACACAGATGTCGCCGGCGATGCCCAAGGCAGTCTCGACGATCTCACGGGCCGACAGGTCGGTTTTTTTCAGCAGGGCGCTGGCCGCGGCCTGGGCGTAGGCACCGCCGGAACCCATGGCGATCAAGCCATCCTCGGGCTCAACGACGTCGCCGTTGCCGGTGATGATCAGCGAGGCGTCCTTGTTGGCGACCGCGAGCATGGCTTCGAGGCGGCTCAGGGAGCGGTCGGTCCGCCATTCCTTGGCCAGCTCCACGGCGGCGCGGACCAGATGGCCCTGGTGTTTTTCAAGCTGGCCTTCGAATCGTTCGAACAGGGTGAAAGCGTCGGCGGTGGCGCCGGCGAACCCGGCGATGACCTCGCCGTGATACAGGCGACGGACTTTTTTCGCGTTGCCTTTCATCACGGTGTTGCCCAGTGAAACCTGGCCGTCGCCGCCCATGACGACTTTGCCATGACGGCGGACTGAAACGATGGTGGTCAAGGGAGAGTCTCCACGCAGCGGGGCGAAAATGCCCGGATGGAACTCATATGGGGGTGGCGTGGGGTTTTTCAACTGCGGGGTGGGGGAGGGGACGAGCGGCATCTGGCCGTTTGTGTCAAAGAAATGCTCTGTGGCGAGGGAGCTTGCTCCCGCTGGACCGCGTAGCGGTCCCAGGCTTTTGGGGGCTGCTGCGCAGCCCAGCGGGAGCAAGCTCCCTCGCCACAAAAGCCATAGCCACAGGCGTTCTCGGTGGGAATCAGCGGCTCTGGCGTTGTTGTAACAACAGGTTGCTGAAACCACTGCCCGCCAATTGTTTCTGGGCCTTGGTCAGTTCCTCGCGGTTGCTGAACGGGCCGACCAGTACCCGGTACCAGGTTTCGTCCTTCACCGTCCCGGATTCCACGGACACGGATTGGCCCAGCAGAATAATCTGCGCGCGGACCTTGTCGGCGTCGGCTTCCTTGCGGAACGAGCCGGCCTGCAGGAAGAACTTCGTCACCGGCGCGGCTTTCTGCACCGGTGGGGCCGGTGGCGGCGTGATGCCGGCCAGGGCCGCCTGGGCGCGAGCGGTGTCGATCTTCGCCGCTTCGGCCGGGGTCACCGGCGTGGTGGGCACTTGCGGCGTCGGCAGGGTTTTCTCCGGCACGGCATCGGGCGGCACGATGACTTCCGATTCCGGCAGCAACGTGTAGAAGTCGTACTTCGGCTTCACCGGTTGTGTCGGGCTCGGCGGGGTCTTGTTGGCCTCGGCGATGCGGGTGGCTTTCTGCTGCTCTTGCCGGACGCGCTTGACGTCATCGCCCTGGCCCGGCTCCAGCTTCATCAAGAACACAATGAACGCGCCGACGGTCAGGCCGATGGCCATCCACAACCAACCTGGAATCGGTTTTTTGGCTGGAGGCTGGTAACGACTGGCGCCGCGCTTGGGTGCAGGTTTTTTCTTGGCGGCCAACTTACATGCGCTCCAGGGTTTCCAGGCCCAGCAGTTCCAGGCCTTGCTTGAGCGTGCGCCCGGTCAGCGCGGCGAGGCGCAGGCGGCTCTGCATTTGCTCCGGGGTTTGCGCATTGAGGATCGGGCAGTTCTCGTAGAAACTGGAGAACAGGCCGGCCACATCGTACAGGTAGGCGCACAGGGTGTGCGGCGTGCCCTTGTCGGCGACGTTGTTCAGGACCTCGCCGAACTGCGCCAGCTTCGCCGCCAGCTCCTGTTCCTGAGGGGCCTCGAGCACGATCTGGCCGTCCACTTCGTTAAAACCCTTGCCGAGCTTGCGGAACACCCCCGCCACGCGGGTGTAGGCGTACAGCAGGTACGGCGCGGTGTTGCCTTCGAAGTTGAGCATCAGGTCGAAGTTGAAGCTGTAGTCGCTGGTGCGGTGCTTGGACAGGTCGGCGTATTTCACCGCGTCGATGCCCACCACCTTGGCGATCTTGCGCAGTTCGTCCTCGGCCAGGTCCGGGTTCTTGCCCTTGACCAGGGTGTAGGCGCGGTCCTGGGCTTCGGTCAGCAGGTCGATCAGCTTCACCGTGCCGCCATCGCGGGTCTTGAACGGGCGGCCGTCGGCGCCGTTCATGGTGCCGAAACCCATGTGTTCCATTTCCATCGGGCGGGTCACGAAGCCGGCCAGGCGCGCCACTTCGAACACTTGCTGGAAGTGCAGGGCCTGGCGCTGGTCGACGAAGTACAGCACTCGATCGGCCTTGAGCACGCTGTTGCGGTAGCGCACGGCCGCCAGGTCGGTGGTGGCGTAGAGGTAGCCGCCGTCGGCCTTGACGATGATCACCGGCAGTGGCTCGCCGTCGGCGGTCTTGAACTGGTCGAGGAACACGCACTGGGCGCCGTTGCTTTCCACCAGCAGGCCCTTGGCCCTGAGGTCGTTGACCACGTTGACCAGGTCGTCGTTGTAGGCGCTTTCACCCATCACGTCGGCCATGGTCAACTTGACGTTCAGCAGCTCGTAGATTTTCTGGCAGTGGGACAGGGAGATGTCCTTGAACTTGCTCCACAGCGCCAGGCACTCGGCATCGCCGGCCTGCAGCTTGACCACCAGGCCACGGGCACGGTCGGCGAACTCGGGCGACTCGTCGAAGCGTTGCTTGGCGGCGCGGTAGAAGTTCTCCAGGTCCGACAGCTCGTCGCTGGTGATCGGGTTTTCCTGCAGGTAGGCCATCAGCATGCCGAACTGGGTGCCCCAGTCGCCAACGTGGTTCTGGCGGATCACGGTGTCGCCGAGAAACTCCAGGACCCGGGCCACGCCGTCGCCGATGATGGTCGAGCGCAGGTGGCCGACGTGCATTTCCTTGGCGAGGTTGGGGGCCGAGAGGTCGACCACGGTGCGCTGCAAGGGGCCGGCCTTGCGCACGCCAATGCGTTCGTCGGCCAGGGCCGCATCCAGGCGCGAAGCCAGGGCCTGGGTGTTCTGGAAGAAATTGATGAACCCGGGGCCGGCAATGTCAGCCTTGCTGACGTTTTCGTCGGCCGGCAGCGCAGCGATGATTTTTTCCGCCAGGTCGCGAGGTTTCATGCCGGCCGGCTTGGCGAGCATCATCGCGATGTTGCTGGCGAAGTCGCCGTGGGTCTTGTCGCGGGTGTTCTCGACCTGAATCGCCGGCGACAGGCCTTCTGGCAGCACACCTTCAGCGACGAGTTGGGCGATGGCTTGCTGGATGAGCTGGCGAATGGTGTCTTTCATGGTCTTCTCTTTCAACCGCAGGCGCGGCGGCGCTTCGATGCGCTGGTGGAAAAACTGGGCATTATCCGTGGCCCGGACGAGCTTGCCAACTGTAGCGGGTCGGTTGGGGATGTGTGGTGACTATTCTTGCTGGCCTGGATGAATTCGATCCACCTGTGGGAGCGAGCTTGCTCGCGATAGCGGTGGGTCAGTGACGGTAGTGTCGACTGTACCGTCGCAATCGCGAGCAAGCTCGCTCCCACAGGGGCAGGTTTGTGGTCCATTCAATACAAATCCACCGGATCCACATCCAGCGACCAACGCACCGCCCGTCCGCTGGGCATCTGCTCCAGCGCCAGCAACCAGGCACTCAATAGCCGATGCAGCGGGGCCCGGGCGTTGGCCTGCAATAAAAGCTGCGCGCGATAGCGCCCGGCCCGGCGCTCCATCGGCGCTGGCACCGGGCCCAGGAGTTCGATGCCGGTGAGGCTCTGCTCTGCCAGCAAACGCTCCGCCTCGCTGCAGGCCTCATCGAGGAAACCTTCGGCCTGCCCCGGCTTGTGGGCTTCGGCCCGTAGCAGCGCCAGGTGGGAAAAGGGTGGCAGGCCGGCGCTGCGGCGTTCGCTCAAGGCCTGTTCGGCGAAGGCGAAATAACCCTGCTCGGTCAGTTGGATCAACAGCGGGTGATCGGCCAGGTGCGTCTGGATAATCACTTTGCCCGGCTCCTCGGCCCGCCCGGCCCGGCCGGCGACCTGGACGATCAGCTGCGCCATGCGCTCGCTGGCGCGGAAGTCGCCGGAGAACAGCCCACCATCGGCATCGAGGATCGACACCAGCGTGACCCGCGGGAAGTGATGCCCCTTGGCGAGCATCTGCGTGCCCACCAATATGCACGGCTGGCCCTTCTGGATCGTTGCGAACAGCTGGTTCATCGCGTCCTTGCGCGAGGTGCTGTCGCGATCCACCCGCAAGACCGGGTAGTCCGGAAACAGGATGCCCAGCCGTTCCTCGGCGCGCTCGGTGCCGGCGCCGACCGGGCGCAAGTCCACTTTGCCGCACTGCGGGCAATGCCTTGGCACGCGTTCGACGTGGCCGCAATGATGGCAACGCAGCTCGCCATGGCGTTGATGCACGGTCATCCGCGCGTCGCAGCGTTCGCAGCCAGACATCCAGCCGCAGTCGTGGCACAGCAGGGTCGGGGCAAAACCGCGGCGATTGAGGAACACCAGGACCTGTTGCCCGGCGGCGAGGGTCTGGCCGATGGCTTGCTGCATCGGCCCGGAAATACCGCTGTCCAGTGGACGACTTTTCACGTCCAGGCGCAGGAACCGCGGTTGCTTGGCGCCGCCGGCCCGTTCGTTGAGGCGCAGCAGGCCGTAGCGGCCGGTGTAGGCGTTGTGCAGGCTTTCCAGCGAAGGCGTGGCCGAGCCGAGGACGATCGGGATGTTTTCCTGGCGGGCGCGCACCAGCGCCAGGTCGCGGGCGTGATAGCGCAGGCCTTCCTGCTGTTTATAAGAGCCGTCGTGTTCTTCGTCGATGATGATCAGACCGGGGTTTTTCATCGGCGTGAACAGGGCCGAGCGGGTGCCGATGATGATATCGGCCTCGCCGTCGCGGGCGGCGAGCCAGGCTTCCAGGCGTTCGCGGTCGTTGACTGCCGAGTGCACCAGGGCGATCCGCGCATTGAAGCGTTGCTCGAAACGCGCCAGGGTCTGGGGGCCGAGGTTGATTTCCGGAATCAGCACCAGGGCCTGCTTGCCGGCCTCCAGGGTCTGGCGGATCAGTTGCAGGTAGACCTCGGTCTTGCCGCTGCCGGTGACGCCCGCCAGCAGAAAGGCGTGATAACTGTCGAAACCTGCGCGAATCGCTTCGCAAGCGGCGCGCTGTTCGGCGTTGAGCGGCAGTTCCGGCTGGGCCAGCCAATGTTCGTGGCGGGCGCCGGGGGCGTGCCGGCGGATCTCCACCTGGACCAGGTCCTTGGCCAGCAACAGGTCGAGGCTGTCCTTGCTGAGCATCAGTTTGCTCAGCAGTTGGTGGGCCACGCCATGGGGGTGTTGGGCGAGGGTCGCCAAGGCCTCGCGCTGGCGCGGCGCGCGGGCGATGCGCGGATCGTCCAGTGAGGCTCCTGGGGCCACCGACCAGAACCGCTCCTGGCGCGCCTCGGCCAGCTCGCCCTGGCGCAGCAGCACCGGCAGCGCCCAGCTCAGGGTGTCGCCGAGGCTGTGCTGGTAATACTGGGACGTCCACAGGCACAACTTGAACAGCGCGGCGGGCAGCGGCGGCGTGGCATCGAGCAGGGCCAGGGCTGGTTTGAGCTTGTCGACCGGGACCTCGCTGTGATCGGTGACCTCCACCAGGATGCCGATCATTTCCCGCCGGCCGAACGGCACCTGCAGGCGCATGCCCGGCTGCAACTGGGCGCGCAGGACCCCGGCGGGGGCACGGTAGTCGAACAGGCGGCGCAGAGGTGAAGGCAGGGCGAGGCGCAGGATGGCGTTGGGCACGCGGGGAATCTCGGTAAGCGGACAAGTTCGCAAGGCTGAGCGCGATTCAATGTGGGAGCGAGCTTGCTTGCGAAAGCGGCGGCACAGCCAACATCACCGCAACTGACCCATCGCTATCGCGAGCAAGCTCGCTCCCACAGGGATTGTGCTTGAGGGCGCGAGCCTAGCAGACGGTTGGTATAAGCGACAGCTTGCGCGAATGACGATGTCTGGTAGAATCCGCGGCCTAATTACGTGCGGTATTCAACAATAGTGTTGGGTGGCGGCACGCTAGCCTGAGGAAAACAGCATGAAAACCGATATCCATCCGGAATACCCAGCAATTGCCGTAACCTGCAGCTGCGGCAACAAGTTCGAAACGCGTTCGACCTACGGCAAAGCCCTGGCGATCGACGTTTGCAACGAGTGCCACCCGTTCTACACCGGTAAGCAAAAGACTCTGGATACCGGCGGCCGCGTTCAGAAGTTCGCCGATCGTTTCGGTGCTTTCGGCAAAGTTACTCCAAAAGCCTGAGGCTGATCATTTTGGATGGTCGTCTCGACTGCTCCAGATTGATGAAGAAGGCGTCCCTTGCGGGCGCCTTTTTTGTGTCTGCGATTTGGTTCTGTGGTGCCCAGGGGGCCTGTCCTTCGCCGGGCAGCCTGCCCCAGGTGGTGGTGCAGCGCGTGGTGGACGGCGACACCTTGTACCTGGAGGATGGGCGCCGCATTCGGATGATCGGTCTCAACAGCCCTGAGCTGGGCAAGCGCGGCCGCGCCGACGAACCCTTCGCCGTAGCGGCGCGCCAGCGACTCGAAGCCCTGGTGGCCGCCAACGATGGCCGGGTGGGCGTGTTGCCTGGCAAGGACGACCGTGATGATTACGGTCGTACCCTGGCCCACGTCTACAACGCCCGGGGCGAGAACCTCGAGGAACGGTTGATTGCCGAGGGGCTGGGGTTTCTGGTGGCGGTTGCGCCGAACGTCGACCTGGTCAGTTGCCAGCAAGTGGCTGAACGTCATGCGCGGCAAGCCGGGGCAGGCCTCTGGAAGAAATCCCCTATCGTCCGGGCGGAACAGATCGATGCCCCAGGTTTCGTGCTGACGAGCGGGCGGGTAGAAAGCGTGCAGCGCAATCGCGGTGGTGTCTGGATTGAATTGCAGGGGCCGGTTGTCCTGCACATTGCGCCGGGTTTGCAGAGGCGCTTCGACGCCTCGGCCCTGGAGCGGCTCAAGGGGCGGAAAATCGAGGCCCGGGGCTGGGTCGTCGACCGCGCCCGGCGTGGCGGGAACAAGGCTGGCCAGGCGCGTTGGATGCTGCCGCTGACCGATCCCGCCATGTTGGAAGCGGTCCTTTAAGAAAATAATTGTAGACATTATTAAGTCGGATTGTATGCATGTAGCCCTTGTGTTTCGCGGCTCTTGGTCCAAAGTCGTAGAGTAGGGCGCTTGACAGCAGTGACTGGTCAGTCTTGTAGGGACTTTGCGAGGCGCGTATCCTCGGCGGTCCGTCTGTCCAACACAGTAAAAAGCGGAATGCCCACATGTCTGATCTGAAAACTGCCGCTCTCGAATATCACGCGCATCCTCGTCCAGGAAAGCTGAGTGTCGAGCTCACCAAGGCCACCGCTACTGCTCGCGACTTGTCGCTGGCCTACAGCCCCGGCGTAGCCGAACCAGTCCGCGAAATCGCTCGCGACCCTGAACTGGCCTACAAATACACCGGTAAAGGCAACCTGGTTGCAGTCATTTCCGATGGCACCGCGATTCTCGGCCTGGGTAACCTCGGCCCATTGGCTTCCAAGCCAGTCATGGAAGGCAAGGGCGTACTGTTCAAGCGCTTCGCCGGTATCGACGTATTCGATATCGAAGTCGATTCCGAGAGCCCGCAAGCCTTCATCGACACCGTCAAGCGCATCTCCATCACCTTCGGTGGCATCAACCTGGAAGACATCAAGGCACCTGAGTGCTTCGAGATCGAGCGCGCCCTGATCGAACAGTGCGACATCCCGGTGTTCCACGATGACCAGCACGGCACCGCCATCGTCACCGCGGCTGGCATGATCAACGCCCTGGAAATCGCCGGCAAGACCCTGCCGGAAGCCAAGATCGTCTGCCTGGGTGCTGGCGCTGCGGCCATCTCCTGCATGAAGTTGCTGGTGAGCATGGGCGCCAAGATCGAAAACATCTTCATGGTCGACCGTACCGGCGTGATCCACTCCGGCCGTGACGACCTGAACCAGTACAAGGCCGTCTTCGCCCACGCGACCGACAAGCGCTCCCTGGCGGACGCCCTGGACGGTGCCGACGTGTTCGTCGGCCTGTCGGGTCCGAACCTGCTGAGCCCGGAAAACCTGCTGCGCATGGCGCCGAACCCGATCGTGTTCGCCTGCTCGAACCCGGACCCGGAAATCTCCCCGGAACTGGCTCACGCGACTCGCAACGACGTGATCATGGCCACCGGCCGTTCGGACTACCCGAACCAGGTCAACAACGTACTGGGCTTCCCGTTCATCTTCCGTGGTGCCCTGGACGTTCGCGCCAAGCGCATCAACGAAGAGATGAAAGTCGCGGCCGCCAACGCCCTGCGCGAACTGGCCAAGCTGCCGGTGCCTCAGGAAGTGTGCGACGCCTACGGCGGCATCAAGCTGGAATTCGGCCGTGAGTACATCATCCCGAAACCAATGGACGCCCGCCTGATCACCCTGATCTCCGACGCCGTGGCCAAGGCCGCCATCGAGACGGGCGTGGCCACCCTGCCGTACCCGAAGAACTACCCGCTCAAGAGCGTGGATGATGTGTTCAACGGCTAAGCCGTTGTAGCGCTTCAACAAAAAGCCCCGGCTCCTGAGAGTCGGGGCTTTTTGTTGGTCGCTGCTTTTGTATGACCGTCACAGACCCCTGTGGGAGCGAGCTTGCTCGCGATGACGGCCTGGCATTCAACATCGATGCAAGCTGATCCGACGCTATCGCGAGCAAGCTCGCTCCCACAGGTAGTGGTGTCATTGAGAACAAAAGCCCCGCACTTCTTTCGAAGGCGGGGCTTTTGGATGAGACCGGTCAGAACAGATCGATCGGCGCCGCTTCGTCCGCTGGCAGCGGGCTGCCCGGTGCGACACCATTGCCCAGCTCGTTGACCGACGGTGGCGTGTCTTCGCTCTTGAACAGCTCGAAGTACGCACCCGGAGTGCCCGGCGTGGCCGCGCGGCCGCTGACCGGGTCGACCCGCAGGCTGAGGATGCCTTCCGGTTCCGGCTGGGTGTGCGGCGGCTTGTCCTTGAGGGCGGCGCCCATGTAGGTCATCCAGATCGGCAGTGCCACGGTGCCGCCGAACTCACGGCGACCCAGGCTTTCGGGCTGGTCGAAACCGGTCCAGACCGTGGTCACGTAATCGGCGTTGTAGCCGGAGAACCAGGCGTCCTTGGATTCGTTGGTGGTACCGGTCTTGCCCGCCAGGTCGGTGCGGCCCAGGGCCAGGGCGCGACGCCCGGTGCCGAGCTTGATCACGTCCTGCAGCATGCTATTGAGAATGAAGGTGGTGCGGCCATCGACAATGCGCTCCGCGACGGCGGGTGCTTGCGGCAGGCCTGGGGCCGTGGTGGCTTCGCCTGGCGTCGCATTGACCGTGAACGTGTCGGTGGACGGTGCGGCGACGCCATCGCTGGCCTGCTCGCCCGTGGGGACCCGTGGCGGGTTGGCCACGAACAATGTCTCGCCATTGCGGCTTTCGATCTTGTCGATGATAAACGGGGTGATCTTGTAGCCGCCGTTGGCGAACGTGCTCCAGCCCGTGGCGATTTCCATCGGTGTCAGGGTCGCGGTGCCCAGGGCCAGGGACAGGTTGCGCGGCAGGTCCTGCTTGTTGAAGCCGAACTTGCTGATGTAGTCGATGGTGCGATCCACGCCCAGCGCCTGCAACAGGCGGATCGATACCAGGTTGCGGGATTTGTACAGCGCCTCGCGCAGGCGAATCGGGCCGAGGAACGTATTGGTGTCGTTCTTCGGCCGCCAGACCTTGTCCAGGTACTCATCGACGAACACGATCGGCGCATCGTTCACCAGGCTGGCGGCGGTGTAGCCGTTATCCAGGGCGGCGCTGTAGACGAACGGCTTGAAGCTCGAGCCCGGCTGGCGCTTGGCCTGCAGTGCACGGTTGTAATTGCTTTGCTCGAAGGCGAAGCCACCCACCAACGAACGAATGGCGCCGTCCTGTGGGTCGAGGGACACCAGGGCGCCCTGGGCCGCCGGGATCTGGCTGAACTTGAGCGTGTTGTCCGCCTGGCGCTGGACGCGGATCAGGTCACCGACCTGGGCAACCTCCGACGGCTGCCGTGGGGCGGCGCCCATGCTGTTGGTATTGAGGAACGGACGGGCCCATTTCATGGTGTCCCAGGCCACGTGTTCTTCCTGCTCGCCGTTGCGGGTCAACACCTTGATGCCGTCCTTGTCCACCGAGGTGACGATCGCCGGCTCCAGGCTGCTGATGGTGCGCTGCTTGGTCAGCTCCAGGGCCCAGGCTTCCTTGGTCTTGCCCGGCAGGCGCGATTCAGGGCCACGGTAGCCGTGGCGCTGGTCGTAGGTCATCAGGCCCTCGTGCAGCGCGGTGTTGGCCATTTCCTGCAGGTTGCTCGGCACCGTGGTGGTCACGCGGAAACCTTCGGTGTAGGCGTCGCTGCCATAGCGCCCGACCATCTCGGCACGGGCCATCTCGGCGATGTACGGGGCGTTCACTTCCGGGGTCGGCACGTGATAGCTGGCGTTCAGCGGCTCATTGATCGCGGCGGTGTAGTCGGCCTCGCTGATCTTGCCGAGCTTGTACATGCGCCCCAGGATCCAGTCGCGACGCTCCTTGCTGCGCGCCGGGTTGGCCAGCGGGTTGAAGCGCGACGGCGCCTTGGGCAGGCCGGCGATCATTGCCATCTGCGCCAGGCTCACGTCGCGAATCGACTTGCCGTAATACACCTGTGCCGCCGCCTCGATGCCGTAGGCGCGGTTGCCCAGGTAAATCTTGTTCACGTACAGCTCGAGGATTTCATCCTTGGTCAGCTGCCGCTCGATCTGCAGGGCCAGGAGGATCTCGGTGGTCTTGCGCGAGAAGCTGCGCTCGCTGGTCAGGAAGAAGTTCTTGGCCACCTGCATGGTGATGGTGCTGCCGCCGGACTGGATGTGCCCGCTCTTGACCAACTGGCTGGCGGCGCGCATCAGGCTGCCGGGATCGACGCCATAGTGGTTGGCGAAGTTATCGTCTTCAGCACTTAGTAACGCATTGATGAAATTGGGGGGAATGTCGGCGAAACGGATCGGTGTGCGGCGCATTTCGCCAAATTCGGCGATCAGCTTGTTGTCGCTGCTGTACACCCGCAAAGGAATCTGCAACTGAATACTTCTCAGTGCCTCCACGGACGGCAATCCCGGACTAAGGTAAAGAAAGGCACCGCTCAGGCCCAAGAGCAGTCCGCAGAAAACGGCGACGATGGACCATCCGAAAAATTTCAGCAGACGAATCAAGGCTTTTGGATATCCAGGCAAAGAATGAAAAAGGCGCCAGGTGCAGGGAAGGACCCGTGCTTGCAACAAAGCGAAAAAAACGCTGGGCATTATAAGCATTTTTTTTCGTCGGGAATGCCATCCGGACGTCCGTCGGACGGCCGTGATTGAACGCAATGCATATTAGAGAGTCCGTAACTCACGGATAGTCATAGGGAATTGGTAGTGCTACGACTCTTCAATAAAAAAGCCCATGCGCTTCTGGGGATCGACATCAGTTCGACGTCGGTGAAGCTGCTCGAGTTGAGTCGCCAGGGCGAGCGATACCGCGTCGAGTCCTACGCGGTCGAACCGTTGCCGGCCAACGCCGTGATCGAGAAGAACATCGCCGAGCTCGAAGGGGTGGGCCAGGCGTTGTCGCGGCTGTTGGCCAAGGCCAGGACGCCCTTGCGCAGCGTGGCGGTGGCCGTGGCGGGTTCGGCGGTGATCACCAAGATCATCGAGATGGACGCGGGCCTGTCCGACGACGACATGGAGAACCAGCTCAAGATCGAAGCCGATCAATACATTCCCTATCCGCTGGATGAGGTGGCCATTGATTTCGAGGTGGTGGGCGTTTCGCCGCGCAGCGCCGAGCGCGTCGAAGTGCTGCTGGCGGCCTGTCGCAAGGAAAACGTCGAGGTTCGCGAGGCCGCGTTGGCGCTCGCCGGGCTGACGGCCCGGGTGGTCGATGTGGAGGCTTATGCGCTGGAGCGAGCGTTTGGCCTGCTCGCCACGCAATTGGCCGCGTCCCAGGAGCGGCTGACGGTGGCGGTCATCGACATCGGCGCCACCATGACCACCCTCAGCGTGTTGCACAACGGGCGCATCATCTATACCCGCGAACAGTTGTTCGGTGGCCGCCAGTTGACCGAGGAGATCCAGCGCCGCTACGGCCTGACACCCGAGCAGGCCGGCCTGGCAAAGAAGCAGGGTGGGTTGCCGGACGATTATCTCAGCGAAGTGCTGCAACCTTTTCGCGAGGCCCTGGTGCAGCAGGTCTCGCGGTCCCTGCAATTCTTCTTCGCCTCGGGCCAGTACAGCGCGGTGGACCACATTCTGCTGGCCGGGGGCACGGCTTCGGTCTCTGGCCTGGATCGGCTGATCGAGCAGCGCCTGGGCACGCCGACCCAGGTGGCCAACCCGTTTACCAACATGGCCCTGAGCAGCAAGGTCAATGCCGGTGCCCTGGCCAGTGATGCACCGGCACTGATGATTGCCTGTGGGCTGGCCCTCAGGAGTTTCGACTGATGGCGCGGATCAACCTGCTTCCCTGGCGCGAAGAGCTGCGCGAAGAGCGGCGCAAGCGCTTTCTGCTGGCCTTGGTGGCGGCGCTGGTCGGGGCGGTCGGCGTGGTCCTGGTCGCCGTCCGCTACATCGACAGTGCCATCGACCACCAGGTCGCCCGCAATAGCCACCTCTCCGAGCAGATCGCCGTGCTGGACGAGCGCATCAAGCAGATCAGCGAATTGAAAGCCCGTCGCCAGCAATTGCTGGAACGCATGCGCATCATCCAGGACTTGCAAGGGAATCGACCGGTCAGCGGGCGCATCTTCGACCAGTTGGTGAGGACTTTGCCGGACGGAGTGTATTTCACCGAAGTGAAGATGGAGGACCGGACGCTCTTCATCAAAGGGGCCGCGGAATCGAACAACCGGGTCTCGGACCTGATGCGCAACCTGGACTCGTCGGACCTGTTCGATGCGCCCAGTCTGACGGAGGTCAAGGCCACCACCGCCGGTCAGCTCGACCAGGCCAACGTTTTCCAGCTGACGGTTCGCCAGACCCGGCCTGCCGATGAGGGGGACGCCCAATGAGGCCGGGGGAATGGCTCGACGCGTTGCGCAAGATCGATGTCAGTGACCTGGACACCAACAACATCGGTTCCTGGCCAGCGCCCATCAAATGGCTGGCGGGCATCCTGCTGGTGGCCATGGTACTGGGGCTGGGCTATAACTTTGCCTTGAGCGACTTGGAAAACCAGTTGCAGCAGGTGCGCGAGGAAGAAAATACCCTCAAGGCACAATTCGCGGGCAAGGCCCACATGGCCGCGAACCTGGAACGCTACACCGAGCAGATGAGGCAGATGGAAACGTCTTTCGGTGTACTGTTGCGGCAATTGCCCAGTGACACCGAGGTGCCGGGCCTGCTGGAAGACATTACCCGCACCGGCCTGGGCAGTGGCCTGGAGTTCGAGGAAATCAAGCTGCTGCCGGAAGTCACCCAACCGTTCTACATCGAGCTGCCGATCCAGATCACCGTGACCGGCGGCTATCACGACCTGGCGACATTCGTCAGTGGAGTGGCCGGACTGCCCCGGATCGTCACGCTGCACGATTTCGAAATCGCCCCGATGGAGCCCGAGGCCGGCACGAAGCTGCGCATGAGCATCCAGGCCAAGACCTACCGCTACAACGAGCAGGAGGCGCAGCCATGAGGCCGCTGGTGTGTCGTCTCTGCCTGCTGGCGGGCCTGGTCGCGCTGGCGGGTTGCAACGACGACAACGGTTTCAGCGACCTGGACGCTTACATGAACGAAGTGCGCCTGCGTCCGCCCGGCAAGATCGAGCCGACGCCGACGTTCAGGCCCTACGAGACCTTTACCTACAGCGCCGCGAACCTGCGCAGCCCGTTTTCCCGGCAGGTCCGCGTGGACCAGGCCGACCGGCAGCGCGGCTCGCACAACGTCCGGCCCGACCCCAACCGGGTCAAGCAATACCTGGAAGGCTTCAACATCGAGCAGTTTGAAATGGTCGGTACGATCTCCAACGCCAGCGGCTCCTTCGCACTCCTGCGGGGCGCGGGCGGGGTGCATCGGCTCAAGGTCGGTGACTATCTGGGGCGCAACGACGGGCGAATCTTCGCCATCGGTGCCACCCAGGTCGATGTGATCGAAATCGTTCCCGATGGCGAGGGTGCCTGGCTGGAACGACCTCGGACCATTCCTTTGAAAGAGCACTCAATAGTGGAACCCCAACAATGAACAGGTTTTTGTCAGCCTTCGGTATTTCGCTATGGATAGCGCTGTTGTCGCCGATGGTTCACGCGGCCAGTCTGAAGACGCTGGATGTCGCGGCGTTGCCGGGCGACCGCGTCGAGTTGAAGCTCACCTTCGACGGGCCGCCGCCGACCCCCCGGGGCTACACCACCGAGCAACCGGCCCGGATTGCCCTGGACCTGCCAGGCGTGACCAATCAACTGGCCAGCAAGCGCCGCGACCTGGGCGGGGGCAATGCGCGCAGCGCCACCGTGGTCGAGGCAGGCGATCGCACCCGGTTGATCATCGGCCTGACCCAGCTGGCGCCGTACGACACCCGGGTCGAAGGCAATAGCCTGTTCGTGGTGGTTGGCAAGGGCGCCGCAGCGAAGAACACTGCAGGGAAGAGCGCCGCCCAGGCCCCGCGCCCGGCGCTGGCCAGCGCTGCGCCCGTGAGGGCCGGTGCGCCGGTGGGCAAGGCGATTCGTGGGGTGGATTTCCAGCGGGGGACCCAGGGCGAAGGCAACGTGGTGATCGATTTGTCCGATCCTTCCATAGCCCCGGACATCCAGGAACGCGAAGGCAAGATCATCCTCAATTTCGCCAGGGCCCAATTGCCCGAACCATTGCGGGTGCGCCTGGACGTCAAGGACTTCGCCACCCCGGTGCAATTCGTCAATGCCAGCGCCGGCAGCGACCGGGCGACCATCAGCATCGAGCCCAGTGGCACCTTCGACTACTCGACCTACCAGACTGACAACAAACTCACCGTCAGCGTCCGGCCCATGACCGTCGACGACCTGCAAAAACGCAATGCCGACCGCGCGGCCTACAGCGGCGAGAAGCTCTCGCTCAACTTCCAGGACATCGAAGTACGTTCGGTCCTGCAACTGATTGCCGATTTCACCAACCTGAACCTGGTGGCCAGCGACACGGTGCAGGGCGGCATCACCCTGCGGTTGCAGAATGTGCCTTGGGACCAGGCGCTGGACCTGGTGCTCAAGACCAAGGGCCTGGACAAGCGCAAGGTCGGTAACGTGCTGCTGGTGGCCCCGGCCGATGAAATCGCCGCGCGTGAACGCCAGGAACTGGAGTCGCAGAAGCAGATCGCCGACCTGGCGCCGCTGCGGCGTGAGCTGCTGCAGGTCAACTATGCGAAGGCGGCGGACATCGCCAAGCTGTTCCAGTCGGTGACCAGTGCCGAGGCCAAAGCCGACGAGCGCGGCACGATCACGGTGGATGAGCGAACCAACAACATCATTGCCTACCAGACCCAGGACCGTCTCGATGAACTGCGCCGGATCGTGGCGCAGCTGGATATTCCGGTGCGCCAGGTGATGATCGAGGCGCGGATTGTCGAGGCCAACGTCGACTACGACAAAAGCCTGGGCGTGCGCTGGGGAGGGTCGATCCAGAACAAGGGCAACTGGAACTCCTCGGGGGTGACCAGCGGCACCTCCACGACCATCGGCACGCCGGGCAGTACCGGCACCAACCAGCCGTTCGTCGACCTGGGGGCCTCGGGCAATACGTCGGGGATCGGCATTGCGTTCATCACCGACAACGTCTTGCTGGACCTTGAGCTGACGGCCATGGAAAAAACCGGCAACGGCGAAATCGTCTCCCAGCCCAAGGTGGTGACGTCCGACAAGGAGACGGCAAAGATCCTCAAGGGCACGGAAATCCCTTACCAGGAAGCCAGCTCCAGCGGCGCCACCTCGGTGTCGTTCAAGGAGGCCTCGCTGTCGCTGGAGGTGACCCCGCAGATCACCCCGGACAATCGCATCATCATGGAGGTCAAGGTCACCAAGGATGAGCCGGACTACCTGAACAAGGTGCAGGACGTGCCGCCGATCAAGAAAAACGAAGTCAACGCCAAGGTCCTGGTCAATGATGGCGAGACCATTGTGATTGGCGGAGTTTTCTCAAATACTCAGAGCAAGGTCGTAGATAAGGTGCCATTTCTTGGCGATGTGCCGTATCTTGGCCGCCTTTTCCGGCGTGATGTGGTTTCGGAGAAAAAATCCGAGCTGCTGGTGTTCCTCACTCCGCGTATCATGAATAACCAGGCGATTGCTGTGAGTCGTTGATTCTGTGCGAAATTTGATTCTTGTTGGGCCGATGGGCGCTGGAAAAAGCACCATCGGCCGTTTGCTGGCCAAAGAGCTGCGCCTGCCGTTCAAAGATTCCGACAAGGAAATTGAATTGCGCACGGGTGCCAATATCCCATGGATCTTCGATAAGGAAGGCGAGCCGGGCTTTCGTGACCGTGAGCAGGCGATGATCGCCGAGTTGTGCGCGTTCGAGGGCGTGGTGTTGGCCACCGGCGGCGGCGCGGTGATGCGCGAAGCCAATCGTCGGGCGCTGCATGCCGGCGGACGAGTGGTCTATCTGCACGCCTCTGTCGAGCAGCAGGTCGGCCGCACCGCTCGGGATCGCAACCGACCGCTGTTGCGCACCGCCGACCCCGCCAAGACCCTGCGGGACCTGCTGGAACTGCGTGATCCGCTGTATCGGGAGATCGCCGACCTAGTGGTGGAAACCGACGAGCGGCCGCCGCGGATGGTGGTGCTGGACATTCTCGACCGTCTGCAGCAACTGCCGCCCCGTTAATGCGCCTGGCGAAATGCGCTATCCTCGACGTCCCGTCATGGCCCGCCTGGGGCGTGGCGGATGGCCATTAACTGGCGTCGAAACAAGCACCGTGGACTTTCGTTAATTGCAGGCAGGACGCCTGATTCCATCTTCACTGTGGGGACACATGCAGACACTTAAGGTCGACCTGGGCGAGCGCAGCTACCCGATTCATATTGGCGAAGGCTTGCTGGACCAGCCCGAACTGCTGGCGCCGCATATCGCCGGGCGGCAAGTGGCGATCATTTCCAATGAAACCGTCGCGCCTCTGTATCTGGAACGTCTGACCCGCAGCCTGTCGGCTTTCTCGGTCATTTCCGTGGTGTTGCCCGACGGCGAAGCCTTCAAGAACTGGGAAACCCTGCAACTCATTTTCGACGGCCTGCTGACCGCACGGCATGATCGCCGCACCACGGTGGTTGCCCTGGGCGGTGGCGTGATCGGCGACATGGCCGGTTTTGCGGCCGCTTGTTATCAGCGCGGCGTCGACTTCATCCAGATCCCCACCACGCTGTTGTCGCAGGTCGACTCGTCGGTGGGCGGCAAGACCGGGATCAACCATCCGCTGGGCAAGAACATGGTCGGTGCGTTCTATCAGCCCAATGTGGTGCTGATCGACACCGCGACCCTCAATACCCTGCCGGCCCGCGAACTGTCTGCGGGGCTGGCGGAAGTCATCAAGTACGGGCTGATCTGCGACGAACCGTTCCTGGGCTGGCTCGAAGAGAACGTCGACCGCCTGCGTGCGCTGGATCAAGCGGCCCTGACCTACGCCATCGAGCGCTCCTGCGCCGCCAAGGCCGCCGTGGTCGGTGCCGATGAACGTGAGTCGGGGGTACGCGCCACGCTCAACCTGGGTCACACCTTCGGCCATGCCATCGAAACTCACATGGGCTATGGTGTCTGGCTGCACGGTGAAGCGGTTGCGGCCGGTACGGTCATGGCCCTGGAGATGTCCGCGCGCCTGGGCTGGATCAGCGAACAGGAACGCGATCGCGGTATTCGTCTGTTCCAGCGCGCCGGGCTGCCGGTGGTTCCGCCCGAGGAAATGAGCGAGGCGGATTTTCTTGAACACATGGCAATCGACAAAAAAGTGATCGACGGTCGTCTGCGCCTGGTGCTGCTGCGCCACATGGGCGAAGCGGTGGTGACCGACGATTATCCGAAAGAAGTTCTACAGGCCACGCTGGGAGCGGACTACCGCGCCCTGGCTCAGCTTAAAGGTTAATAAGATTCCGATGACTAGTTTGCATGCCGACGAGGCTTTCCTCGGCCATTTCCAATTGAGTCATGACCCTTTTGCCCCACGGGTCCCGGGCTTCAAGTTCTTCCCCGCCCAGCGCAAGCCGGTGCTGGGCCAGTTGCATCACCTGGCGCGCTACAGCCAGTTGCTGTTGGTGGTCACCGGCCCCCAGGGCAGCGGCAAGACTTTGCTGCGCCAGGCCCTGGTGGCCAGTACCAACAAACAGTCTGTGCAAAGCGTGGTGGTGTCGGCCCGTGGCGCTGGCGATGCCGCCGGTGTGTTGCGCCAGGTGGCCCAGGCGCTGAACGTCGCCCAGGCCGAAATCGGTGCAATCCTCGATCAGATCGTGCAACTGGCGCTGACCGGGCAGGAAGTCTATCTGCTGGTGGACGATGCCGAGCAACTCGACGAGTCGGCCCTCGAAGCCCTGCTGGCCTTGGCGGCCGGTGCGCCGGAGGGCCGGCCCCACGTGTTCCTGTTCGGCGAGTCGTCGCTGATCGCCGACCTGGACCAGTTGAACCTCGAGGAAGAGCGCTTCCACGTCATCGAGCTGGCGCCCTACACCGAGGAAGAAACGCGCGAATACCTGGCCCAGCGTCTTGAGGGCGCGGGCCGGGGTATCGAACTTTTCACCGCCGATCAGATCTCTGAGATTCACGAAAGCTCCGACGGTTGGCCTGGCAACATCAACCAGGTTGCCCGCGATGCTCTGATCGAAGTCATGATTGCCAGCCGCTCAGCGGTGAAGCGTCCAAGTATGGGGTTCAACATGCCGAAGAAACACGTATTGGCAATTTCCGCCGTCGTCGTGGTCGCGGTTGCCGCCGCCTGGCTGATGCCGGGTCGCACCAAGGCACCTGCCACGGGTGCCCCTGCCAACGAGCAGGCGCAACTGCCCCTCGGCCAAGGTACGCCGCAACCCAACGGTGGCGCGCCGGCCGTGGAATTCGCCGGTAACACCCAACCGATGCCGCTGCCGCTGGTCGGCCAGTCGCAGCCGGTCATGCGCGGCCCGCTGGCCGAAGCGGCCGGCGGTATCACCGAAGGCGACGACGGCGCAGCGCCACCGATCGACGACAGCAGCGACACGCCGCCGACCGTGACCACCACCGCGCCGCCTGCGGGCGTGCCGGCCGGCCCGGCGCCAACGCCTGCCCCGACCGCCAAGCCGACTCCGGCGCCGACCCAGGTGGCCACCGCCAAGCCGGTACCGGTTCCGGCGCCTGCGGCCAAACCAGCGGCGCCAGCAGCACCGGCGGCCAAGCCTGCTGCTGCCCCAGCCAAGGCCACCGGCGGTAGCTGGTACGCCGGCCAGGCGCCGGGCAATTACGTGGTGCAGATCCTCGGCACCAGTTCCGAAGCCGCGGCGCAGAACTTCGTCAAGGAGCAGGGTGGCGAGTACCGTTATTTCAAGAAAGTGCTCAACGGCAAGCCGCTGTATGTCATCACCTACGGCAGCTTTGCCAACCGTGATGCGGCTGTTTCCGCCATCAAGGCCTTGCCAGCGAAGGTTCAGGCTGGTAAACCTTGGCCTCGCACTGTCGCCAGCGTCCAACAGGAACTGGCAGCAACTCGCTGAAGATTCGGCGGCCTTACCCAGGCCGCCTCTCCCGGCAACCTCAAAATTTCCGCAAGGGCGGGCGACCTTTCAGGCCGCGCGCCTTGTGGTGTCTGCGTCACAGTAGCGTTTGAGTCGTAGCGGTCAAACCCAAAAAAGTTTTGACTAGCATAGCGTATAGCTTTAAACCTTTCACAAATGCGACATGGATTTGCGACAGTTCGTCGTCAAATTTGTGAGCCTCTGTGTCGGTGTGTACAATGACCTCCCTTTTGCCCCCGCAAAGCTGGCGTACGTTCGGCGCGGCATGCAACCGGTTGAATTGAAAAGAAATTTGCCTCGATTAGAGGCAGCCTGGTGAGAAAGTGTCTATGAAAGCAGGTCTGTACCAACCAGATGAATTCAAGGATAACTGCGGTTTCGGCCTGATAGCTCATATGCAGGGCGAGCCCAGCCATACCCTTTTGCAAACGGCCATTGAGGCCCTGACCTGCATGACCCACCGCGGTGGGATCAACGCCGACGGCAAGACCGGCGACGGTTGTGGCTTGCTGATTCAAAAGCCCGACGAGTTCCTGCGTGCCGTAGCCCAGGAAACGTTCGGCGTGACCCTGCCCAAGCAGTACGCCGTGGGCATGGTGTTCTTCAACCAGGACCCGGTGAAGGCTGAGGCGGCTCGCGAAAACATGAATCGCGAGATCCTGGCCGCCGGCCTGCAACTGGTTGGCTGGCGCAAAGTGCCGATCGACACCAGCGTCCTTGGCCGCCTGGCGCTCGAGCGCCTGCCGCAGATCGAACAGGTGTTCATCGCCGGCGAAGGCCTGAGCGACCAGGACATGTCGATCAAGCTGTTCAGTTCCCGTCGTCGTTCGTCCGTGGCCAACGCCGCCGACACCGATCACTACATCTGCAGCTTTTCCCACAAGACCATTATCTACAAAGGCCTGATGATGCCGGCGGACCTCACCGCCTTCTATCCGGACCTGAGCGACGAGCGCCTGAAAACCGCGATCTGCGTGTTCCACCAGCGCTTTTCCACCAACACCCTGCCGAAATGGCCGCTGGCCCAGCCATTCCGCTTCCTCGCCCACAACGGCGAGATCAACACCATCACCGGCAACCGCAACTGGGCCGTGGCCCGTCGCACCAAGTTCGCCAACGACCTGATGCCGGACCTCGAAGAACTCGGCCCACTGGTCAACCGCGTGGGTTCGGACTCCTCGAGCATGGACAACATGCTGGAACTGATGGTGACCGGTGGCATCGACCTGTTCCGCGGCGTGCGCATGCTGGTGCCGCCGGCGTGGCAGAACGTCGAGACCATGGACCCGGACCTGCGTGCCTTCTACGAATACAACTCCATGCACATGGAGCCGTGGGACGGCCCGGCCGGTATCGTCATGACCGACGGTCGCTATGCCGTGTGCCTGCTGGACCGTAACGGTCTGCGTCCGGCGCGCTGGGTCACCACCACCAATGGGTTCATCACCCTGGCGTCGGAAATCGGCGTCTGGAACTACCAGCCCGAAGACGTCATCGCCAAGGGCCGCGTAGGTCCGGGCCAGATCTTTGCCGTGGACACCGAAACCGGCCAGATCCTCGACACCGACGCCATCGACAACCGTCTCAAGTCCCGTCATCCGTACAAGCAATGGCTGCGCAAGAATGCCCTGCGCATCCAGGCGACCATGGAAGACAACGACCACGGCTCGGCTTTCTATGACGTCGACCAGCTCAAGCAGTACATGAAGATGTACCAGGTGACGTTCGAGGAGCGTGACCAGGTGCTGCGTCCGCTGGGCGAGCAGGGCTACGAGGCGGTCGGCTCCATGGGCGACGACACGCCGATGGCCGTGCTGTCGCAGCGCGTGCGCACGCCGTACGACTATTTCCGCCAGCAGTTCGCCCAGGTGACCAACCCGCCGATCGACCCGCTGCGTGAAGCGATCGTGATGTCCCTGGAGATCTGCCTGGGCGCCGAGCGCAATATTTTCCAGGAGTCGCCGGAGCATGCCTCGCGCGTGATCCTCAGCTCGCCGGTCATTTCCCCGGCCAAGTGGCGCTCGCTGACCAACCTCGACCGTCCGGGCTTCGCGCGCCAGGTCATCGACCTGAACTACGACGAAAGCGTCGGCCTGGAAGCGGCGATCCGCAACGTCGCCGATCAGGCTGAAGAAGCCGCGCGCGCCGGGCGTACCCAGATCGTCCTCAGCGACCGCCACATCGCCCCGGGCAAGCTGCCGATCCACGCCTCGCTGGCCACCGGTGCGGTGCACCATCGCCTGACCGAAAAAGGCCTGCGCTGCGATTCCAACATCCTGGTGGAAACCGCCACCGCCCGCGATCCGCATCACTTCGCGGTGCTGATCGGTTTCGGTGCCTCGGCGGTGTATCCGTTCCTGGCCTATGAAGTGCTGGGCGACCTGATCCGCACCGGTGAAGTACTGGGCGACCTCTACGAGGTGTTCAAGAACTACCGCAAGGGCATCACCAAGGGCCTGCTCAAGATCCTGTCGAAGATGGGCATCTCGACCATCGCCTCGTACCGTGGCGCGCAACTGTTCGAGGCCATCGGCCTGTCCGAAGAGGTTTGCGAGCTGAGCTTCCGTGGCGTGCCGAGCCGCATCAAGGGTGCGCGTTTCGTCGACATCGAAGCCGAGCAGAAAGCCCTGGCCGCCGAAGCCTGGAGCCCGCGCAAGCCGATCCAGCAGGGCGGCCTGCTGAAGTTCGTCCACGGTGGCGAATACCACGCCTACAACCCCGACGTGGTCAACACCTTGCAGGCGGCCGTGCAGCAGGGCGACTACAGCAAGTTCAAGGAATACACCTCGCTGGTGGACAACCGTCCGGTGTCGATGATCCGCGACCTGCTCAAGGTCAAGACCCTCGACACGCCGCTGGACATCAGTGAAGTGGAACCGCTGGAATCGGTGCTCAAGCGCTTCGATTCGGCCGGTATTTCCCTGGGTGCCTTGTCCCCGGAAGCCCACGAAGCCCTGGCCGAAGCCATGAACCGCCTCGGTGCGCGTTCCAACTCCGGCGAAGGCGGCGAAGACCCGGCGCGCTACGGCACCATCAAGAGTTCGAAAATCAAGCAGGTGGCCACCGGCCGCTTCGGGGTGACGCCGGAATACCTGGTCAACGCTGAAGTGCTGCAGATCAAGGTTGCCCAAGGCGCCAAGCCCGGCGAAGGCGGCCAGTTGCCCGGCGGCAAGGTCAACGGCCTGATCGCCAAGCTGCGTTATGCGGTCCCCGGCGTGACCCTGATCTCGCCGCCGCCGCACCACGACATCTACTCGATCGAAGACTTGTCGCAACTGATCTTCGACCTCAAGCAGGTGAACCCCAAGGCGCTGGTCTCGGTGAAGCTGGTGGCGGAAGCCGGCGTCGGCACCATTGCCGCCGGTGTGGCTAAGGCTTATGCCGACCTGATCACCATCTCCGGCTACGACGGCGGCACCGGTGCATCGCCGCTGACCTCGATCAAGTACGCTGGCGCGCCGTGGGAACTGGGCCTGGCCGAAACCCACCAGACCCTGCGCGGCAACGACTTGCGTGGCAAGGTCCGCGTGCAGACCGACGGTGGCCTGAAAACCGGCCTGGACGTGATCAAGGCGGCCATCCTCGGCGCCGAGAGCTTCGGCTTCGGCACCGCGCCGATGATCGCCCTGGGCTGCAAATACCTGCGCATCTGCCACCTGAACAACTGCGCCACCGGCGTGGCGACCCAGAACGACAAGCTGCGCAAGGACCACTACATCGGTACCGTCGACATGGTGGTGAATTTCTTCACCTACGTGGCCGAAGAGACCCGTGAGTGGCTGGCCAAGCTAGGCGTGCGTTCCCTTGAAGAGCTGATCGGCCGTACCGATCTGCTGGACGTGATCGAGGGCCAGACCGCCAAGCAGCAGCACCTGGACCTGACCCCGTTGCTGGGCAGCGATCTGATCCCGGCGGACAAGCCACAGTTCTGCCAGGTCGACCGCAACCCGCCATTCGACAAGGGCGAGCTGGCCGAGAAGATGGTCGACATGGCCGCTGCGGCGATCAACGACCTGAGCGGCGCCGAGTTCGACCTGGATATCTGCAACTGCGACCGTTCCATCGGCGCGCGGATCTCCGGCGAAATCGCCCGCAAGCATGGCAACCAGGGCATGGCCAAGGCGCCGGTGACCTTCCGCTTCAAGGGCACCGCAGGCCAGAGCTTCGGCGTCTGGAACGCCGGTGGCCTGAACATGTACCTGGAAGGCGATGCCAACGACTACGTGGGCAAGGGCATGACCGGCGGCAAGCTGGTCATCGTTCCGCCCAAGGGCAGCGTCTACAAGACCCAGGACAGTGCCATCATCGGCAACACCTGCCTTTATGGCGCCACGGGCGGCAAGCTGTTCGCCGCCGGCACCGCGGGCGAGCGTTTTGCCGTGCGTAACTCCGGGGCCCACACTGTGGTGGAAGGCACCGGCGATCACTGCTGCGAGTACATGACCGGTGGTTTTGTCTGCGTGCTGGGCAAGACCGGTTATAACTTCGGCTCTGGCATGACCGGCGGTTTCGCCTACGTGCTCGACCAGGACAACACCTTCGTTGACCGGGTCAACCACGAACTGGTGGAAATCCAGCGGATCAGCGGCGAGGCGATGGAAGCCTATCGCAGCCACCTGCAAAACGTGCTGAACGAGTACGTCGCGGAAACCGACAGCGAGTGGGGGCGTGAACTCGCCGAAAACCTCGATGACTACTTGCGTCGTTTCTGGCTGGTCAAGCCCAAGGCTGCCAACCTGAAATCGTTGCTTTCCAGCACTCGTGCCAACCCGCAGTGATATGCGCCTGAAGAGTTTGATGAGGTTTTAACAATGGCTGAACGTCTGAATAACGACTTCCAGTTCATCGATGTCGGGCGCAAGGATCCGAAGAAGAAACTGTTGCGTCAACGCAAGAAAGAGTTCGTGGAAATCTACGAGCCTTTCAAACCCCAGCAGTCGGCCGACCAGGCCCACCGCTGCCTGGGTTGCGGTAACCCGTATTGCGAATGGAAGTGCCCGGTGCACAACTTCATTCCCAACTGGCTGAAACTGGTGGCCGAGGGCAACATCCTCCAGGCCGCCGAGCTGTCCCACCAGACCAACACCCTGCCGGAAGTCTGCGGCCGGGTGTGCCCGCAGGATCGCCTGTGTGAAGGTGCCTGCACCCTCAACGACGGTTTTGGCGCGGTGACCATCGGTTCGGTGGAGAAGTACATCACCGACACCGCGTTCGCCATGGGCTGGCGCCCGGATATGTCCAAGGTCAAGCCGACCGGCAAGCGCGTGGCGATCATCGGTGCTGGCCCGGCGGGCCTGGGCTGTGCCGACGTGCTGGTACGCGGTGGCGTGACCCCGGTGGTGTTCGACAAGAACCCGGAAATCGGTGGCCTGCTGACCTTTGGCATCCCCGAGTTCAAGCTGGAAAAGACCGTGCTGAGCAATCGTCGCGAAGTCTTCACCGGCATGGGCATCGAGTTCCGCCTGAACACCGAGGTGGGCAAGGACGTGACCATGGAGCAACTGCTCGAGGAATACGATGCGGTCTTCATGGGCATGGGCACCTACACCTACATGAAGGGTGGCTTTGCCGGTGAGGACCTGCCGGGCGTCTACGATGCACTCGACTTCCTGATCGCCAACGTCAACCGCAACCTGGGCTTTGAAAAGTCGCCGGAAGATTTCGTCGACATGAAAGGCAAGAAGGTTGTGGTGCTTGGCGGTGGCGACACGGCGATGGACTGCAACCGCACGTCGATTCGCCAGGGCGCCAAGTCGGTGACCTGCGCCTATCGTCGCGACGAAGCGAACATGCCCGGCTCGCGCAAAGAGGTGAAGAACGCCAAGGAAGAAGGCGTGAAATTCCTCTACAACCGCCAGCCGATCGCCATTGTCGGTGAAGACAAGGTCGAAGGCGTGAAGGTGGTCGAGACCCGTCTCGGCGAACCGGACGCCCGTGGCCGTCGCAGCCCCGAGCCGATCCCTGGTTCCGAAGAGATCATCCCGGCCGACGCCGTGGTCATCGCCTTCGGCTTCCGCCCGAGCCCGGCACCGTGGTTCGAGCAGTTCAGCATCCATACCGACAGCCAGGGCCGCGTCGTGGCCCCGGAGCAGGGCCAGTACAAGCACCAGACCAGCAACCCGAAGATCTTCGCCGGAGGCGACATGGTCCGGGGTTCCGACCTGGTGGTGACGGCGATCTTCGAAGGCCGCAATGCGGCGGAAGGGATTCTGGATTACCTGGGGGTCTGATCACTTCCTAACGCTGGAATGCGATCAAAATGTGGGAGCGAGCTTGCTCGCGATAGCGGCGGATCAGTCGACGAACATGTTGAATTTGACGCCCTCATCGCGAGCAAGCTCGCTCCCACAGTTGTTTTGTGGTGTTGCTGAATATTGCATGGCACCGCGACAAATTGCCCCGATAGATAAAAGGCACGGCTCTTGCCGTGCCTTTTGCGTCGCGCTCTGAGAAAATGCCCGCACTTTTTTTCCGGATGCCGACATGACTGCCCTGAAGAACGACCGTTTCCTTCGCGCCCTGCTCAAGCAACCTGTGGACGTCACCCCCGTATGGATGATGCGCCAGGCCGGTCGCTATCTGCCGGAGTACCGCGCCAGCCGCGCCAAGGCCGGTGACTTCATGAGCCTGTGCATGAACCCCCAGTTCGCCTGCGAAGTCACGATGCAGCCGCTGGACCGTTATCCGCAGTTGGACGCGGCGATCCTGTTCTCCGACATCCTCACCATTCCCGACGCCATGGGGCAGGGCTTGTACTTCGAGACCGGCGAAGGCCCGCGTTTCAAGAAAGTCGTCAGCACCCTGGCCGACATCGAGGCCCTGCCGATTCCCGATCCGCAGAAGGACCTGGGCTACGTCATGGACGCGGTCAGCACCATTCGCCGTGAACTCAACGGGCGCGTGCCGCTGATCGGTTTCTCCGGCAGCCCCTGGACCCTGGCGACCTACATGGTCGAAGGCGGTTCGTCGAAGGACTTCCGCAAGACCAAGGCCATGCTCTACGACAACCCCCAAGCCATGCACCTGTTGCTGGACAAGCTGGCCCAGTCGGTCACGTCCTACCTCAACGGCCAGATCCTGGCCGGCGCGCAAGCGGTGCAGATCTTCGATACCTGGGGCGGCAACCTGTCGGCGGCGGCATACCAGGAGTTTTCCCTGGCCTACATGCGCAAGATCGTCAGCGGCCTGATCCGCGAGCACGAAGGTCGCACAGTCCCGGTGATCCTGTTCACCAAGAATGGCGGCCTGTGGCTGGAAAGCATCGCCGAGGCCGGCGCCGACGCCCTGGGCCTGGATTGGACCTGCGACATTGGCAATGCCCGCGAACGTGTCGGTCACAAGGTCGCCCTGCAAGGCAACATGGACCCCACCGTGCTCTACGCCAAGCCTGAAGCCATCCGCGCTGAAGTCGGACGCATCCTGGCCAGCTACGGCAGTGGCAGCGGGCATGTGTTCAACCTGGGCCATGGCATCACCCCGGAAGTCGATCCAGAACACGCCGGCGCCTTCCTGCGGGCGGTGCATGAGTTGTCGGCGCAATATCACGTCTGATTGCTGCCCCTGTCACCCAGCCTGTCCGGACCTGTGCCGGACAGGCTTTTTATTGCTCGCTTGTTTAACGATCCGCCATAAACCCAGTCGGTAGTTATGCCTGACGTGTTTGTTTGTGTTTATTTGTCTTTTTTCCGATAGTTATTTCTATTCGTAAGAAGTTTCTCAAGTTATGTAGGGGAAATTGATTCAGAGATCATTCCTTCTAAGTTGAGAGATTTGTCCTACACATGAAATATTCAACTTTCTATAAGGTTCCGGGCACTTGCAAGGGCAGGCGCTGAGCGGTCTGGCGCACCTTTCAAGAGGACGGTGATACGTCTTTCATTTTTGATGACTAGTCTGGAATTTATATGAAGAACAACTTCAGCAGGAACAATGTATTAACGGGGTGTGCGTCCTCGCTAGTTCTGTTGTCGGCCATGGCGACATCCCAAAGTGTGCTGGCCCACGGTTTCGTCGAAGTGCCGCCTTCTCGCGCATTGTTGTGCCAGAAAGGTGTCAACCAGCACTGCGGCGACGCGCAATACGAGCCGCAGAGTACCGGCGAAACCTTCAAGGGATTCCCGAATGGAGCCGGTGGCGCGCCACTGCAAGGCCCTGTCGATGGCAAGATCGCCAGCGGCGGCAGTGCCCTGTTTTCTGCCCTTGATGCGCAATCGGCTTCGCGCTGGCACCTGACTGAAATCAAGGACCGCAACATTGTCTTCCAATGGCAATACTCCGCAGCACACCCGGCGACCAAACATGAGTATTTCATTACCCGCGACGGTTGGAACCCGAACGAAGTGCTCAAGCGTGCCTCGTTCGACACCACGCCGTTCTGTACGGTGGATGGCGGTAATCAAGTTCCGGTAGCAGGTGCCCCGCACAACTGCGTCATTCCCGACAGCAAGACGGGTCATCACGTTGTCCTGGCGGTCTGGACGGTGGGCGACACGGACAACGCGTTCTACAACCCGATTGATGTGAACATCCTCGCCGAAGCTGCGTTGCCGGGCGGCTGGTCGGCGGTGGGCAGCATTGCGCCATCGACCCCGTTGCTGGTGGGCGACAAGGTCAAGGCCCGGGCATTCTCCGCCAGCGGCGAAAATGCCGAGTACAGCCTGGAAATCAGCATCGACAACGCTGAGGAAGGCAAGGCGGAAAACTGGTCGTTCAAACTGGCCGAGGCCCTCAACAGGGCCTATCCGCTCATTCGTGCCGGTGTTCGGGACGAGGACGGCAACATCGCGCCGGCCAAGGGCGCCAACAGCCTGTATGCCCAGAAAGAAAGCGCTGTGACGCGCTACGAAGTGCAACTGGACATGCGCGAAGACGCCAGCGCCAGCATGGAGATTTCCTCCCTGCAACCCGAGTACGTCCTCGACAAAGGTCGGGTCAGCATGGCGTTCACTGCGCAGACCAACCGCAGCATGAATCTCGAAGCCACTCTGTTCGATGAAAAGAACAAGCAGGTGGGTGTCGTGAGCCAGACCGTGGGCGCAGGCAGCACCGGCCTGAACCTGGACGTGCGCAGCGCCCCAGGCGCGCACACCCTGACGCTGGTGGGGACTACCGTAGACGGCCGTACCACTCGCCAGGAGACCCAAGCGGTCACCCTGACCGGCGAGGGCGTAGGCATCGAGTACGACTTCGAATTCCCTAATGGCATCAGCGAGTACACCGCCGGCACGAAAGTGCTGCAGCGCGCGACTGACGAAGTCTTCGAATGCAAGCCGTTCCCAGCGTCCGGCTACTGCAAGCAATACACCCCGACGTCGAACGGTTTCGAGCCAGGTGTCGGTGCGTCGTGGCAAAGCGCCTGGGACAAGTTGTAAGTCCTGACAGGCATGGCCCCAGGCGATCCGCACGGGTTGCCTGGGGCCTTCAGACGAGAACGCAGTGATGTCTATCAATTACTCAAGGCGGCGGGTGCTGCTGCACTGGTTGTCGGCGGTCATTATCCTGTGGGCGTTGGCGTCCGGTTTTTATGTGGCGTTCAACCCGGTGTCCGCTTCGACCCAACAATGGGTCGGGTCATTCAATGTGTCGCTGACCACGCTGTTCATTCCGTTTTTCGTATGGCGGACCTGGCTGTTCGTGTGCGAACGGGAGCCCCATGGGACGGCGCTTTCCTTGAACAAGAGGCTGGCCTTGGCGGTGCACGCGCTGATCTACCTGGTGATCGGCGTCGTGCTGGTGACCGGCGTGCTGATGATGAAAAGCGCCATCAGTGTCTTCGGCCTCGTTCGATTTCCTCAGCCATTGGCTGATCCGGCGTTGATCGAACTGGCCAACACGATCCACGTGCAGTCTTGCATGGTGCTTTCGATGCTTGTCGCGTTGCACCTGTGCGCGGTGCTCTGGCATGAGTTTTCCGGGCGTAGGGTGGTGCGCCGGATGTCCTTCGCCAAGCCGGCGGTCACCCTCCCGCGAGTGCAAAGTTGAGCCTGCCGTTGCGGGTCGGCAGCCGTTTGCCGACGCTGGCGCTGCTGCTCGTGCCGCTGCTCTATGGGGCATTGCTGGCCGGGCAGGAATGGCGTTTTCGCCAGGCACTGGGCCGTGACGTGCCGGTGGTGAGCGACTCGCCGGTGGCGCCGCATCGCGACTTGCCCAACGTCCAAGCGGTAGCGACTGTGCTCGGCCTGGCGCCTGAAGGTGCCCAGGCGCCAAGCGCCGAACCGATCACGTTGCAAGCCAGTTTTGTCGCTGGCCAAGGTTTGTCGCGGGCTTTGCTGGCGGACGCCGCCGGCCCGCGCATTTACCAGGTGGGCGAGCGTTTGCCGGGTGGCAGCGTGCTGCGCCGGGTCGAGGCCAGCCATGTGACGTTGTGGCGTAACGGACGTGAAGAGCGCTTGGCCCTGCAACCCGTAGCCAAACCCTTGCTGCGCCGGCTGAGCCTTGAAGACGGGGGCCATGCCGCGCTGCATTCCTCGCAATACCTACGCCCGGTGGCTGGGCAATCAGAGTGATCGAATTCATGAACAGCTTTATCCGGGGCCGTGTTTCGCGTGTCCTGTTCTGCCTCGCCGCGTCTTGCCTGCTGACGCCCGCCGGTTGGCTGCAGGCCGAAGAGGCCCAGTGGCAACTGGCGATGAACAACGCGGAACTGCGCGATGTGGTCGAAGAGTTCTCCGCGATCCTGGGCAAGACCGTGGTGCTCGATCCCCGGGTGTCGGGGCGCATTACGGTCATGTCCCGTGAGGCGCTGGACCGCGAAGGGGTGCGGCGGTTGTTCTATTCGGTACTCGACGCCCATAACTTCACCGTGATCGACGAAGGCGAGCGGATCCTGATCACGCCGGTCAGCGATGCCAAGACGCGTGCCGGTGTCGCCGACGAACAAAGCGCCACACCGTCGCAGTTCGTCACCCGGGTCCTCGACCTGCAATCGAGCATCGCTGCCGACGTCGCCGGGCTGATCCGCCCCTTGGTATCGGCCAATGGTTACGTCGGTCCTTCGGTATCGTCCAACGCCCTGGTAGTCACCGACACCGCCGCCAACGTCCAGCGCATCGCCGGCGTGGTGCAACGGTTGGATTCAGGACGCAACCGCAATCACGTGGTGGTGCGCTTGAAGCACGCCCAGGCCGGGGACATCGCCCCACTCGTGGAAGCCTCCGGCGGCAAGCGCGAGGGGGATACGGCGGGCGTGGTGATCGCCGATGCCCGCAGCAATCGGCTGGTGATCATCGGCGCGCCAGCGGTGCGTCAACGCCTGGTCGACCTGGCCCGGACCCTGGACGTACCGGCAGCCGCCTCCCAAGACAACGCCCGGGTCATCCGTCTGCGTCACAGCGATGCCAAACAGTTGGCCGAGGTACTGGAAGGTGTCGGCCAGGATAGGAAATCCACACCCGCCCTCGCTGGCCAACGGGAAACCACGGGTGCCAGCCCATTCAGGATCAAGGCCGATGAAAGCCAGAATGCCTTGGTCCTGATCGCCGAACCGGCCCAGGTCCGCATCATCGAGAACATCGTCCGGGAGCTGGACCAACCCCGGGCCCAGGTGCTCATTCATGCGGCCATCGTCGAGGTGAGCGGAGATATTTCCGAAGCGCTGGGGGTGCAGTGGGGACTCAAGAGCGGCAGCGCGACAGGGAGCATCAATTTCCCGGGAACCGATATCCCGATCATCGGCCTGGACTTCAACAAGCTGGATAAAACCAAGGAAAGCGCATTCCTGCGCCTCGGTGGCGATCGCTTCAGTGCGCTGGTCTCGGCGCTGGCGAGCAATGCCCACAGCAACCTGCTGTCCACCCCCAGCCTGCTGACCCTGGATAACCAGGAAGCGGAAATCATCGTGGGCCAGAACGTTCCGTTCAAGACGGGTTCCTACGCCACCAGCGGCAACGGCGCGGACAATCCGTTCACCACAGTGGAGCGCAAGGACGTGGGTATCAGCCTCAAGGTCAAGCCTTACATCAACGAAGGCTCGACCTTGCGCCTTGAAGTCGAGCAGGAGGTGTCGGACATCGCGCCGTCGGTCTCTGGTGTGGACTCCTCGGACCTGATCACCAACAAGCGCGCCTTGAAGAGCACGATCCTGGCGGACGATGGCGAGATCATCGTGATCGGTGGCCTGATCCGCGACAGTGTCCGCAGCCAGCAAAGCGGTGTGCCGCTGCTGCGCAGTATTCCCTACCTGGGCGCGTTGTTTCGCTGGAACCGCGACACCCAGACCAAAAGCAACTTGATGGTGTTCCTGCGCCCGACCATCGTGCGCAGCAGCGAAGACCTGGCCGATGTCAGCCGGCAACGCTACGACGCGCTCCGGGAGCTGAGCAAACCTGGCTCGCGGAAAAACAATTCGCTGCTGCTGCCCCGGGACGCCCGCCAGTTGTTCGAATCGTCTGCGCAGGAGCCGGCGGTCAACGTGCGCCCACCGCAGCCGGAGGGCCTGTGAGCGAGCCGTTGCCCTTTGGTTTCGCCAGGCGCCTGGGCGTGCTGCTGGAAGGCGCGGGGCCGACCTTGAGCCTGGCGATGCGCAGCGACACGCCCCTGACTGCCGTGGCTGAAGTCCGGCGCCTGTGTGGGCGGGATCTACCTGTACAGGTCCTGGCGCCGGCGCAGTTCGCCGCACGCCTGGCCAGCGTCTATCGCCAGGGCCAAAGCGCTGCCGAGCAGGTGGCCCAAGGCCTGGACGAGGAACTGGACCTGCTCAGCCTGGCCGACCAGATGCCGCAGACCACCGACCTGTTGGAGCAGCAGGGTGATGCGCCGATCATTCGCCTGATCAATGCATTGCTCAGCGAAGCGGTCCGCGAGCATGCCTCGGATGTGCACCTGGAAACGTTCGAGCAATACCTGTCGGTGCGCATGCGCATCGACGGGCAGTTGCAGGAAATGCTGCGCCCGCGCCGGGAACTGGCGAACCTGCTGGTGTCGCGGATCAAGGTCATGGCGCGCCTGGACATCGCCGAAAAACGCGTGCCCCAAGACGGTCGGATGGCGTTGCGCCTGGCTGGGCACGAGGTCGATGTGCGAGTCTCGACCCTGCCTTCGGCCCATGGCGAGCGGGTGGTGTTGCGCTTGCTCGACAAGCAGGCCGGGCGTCTGGATCTGCAACGCCTGGGCCTGCCCGACGACACCCTGGCGAGCCTGCGCCAGTTGCTCGGCAAGCCCCATGGCATCGTGTTGGTCACCGGGCCCACGGGGTCGGGGAAGACCACCAGCCTGTACGCGGCGCTGAGCAGCATCAACGACCAGAGCCGCAACATCCTCACGGTCGAAGACCCCATCGAATATCACCTGCCGGGTATCGGCCAGATGCCGGTCAACCCGAAAGTCGACATGACCTTCGCCCGCGGTTTGCGGGCCATTTTGCGCCAGGACCCGGACGTGGTGATGGTCGGCGAAATACGCGATCGCGAGACCGCCGAAATCGCCGTCCAGGCGTCGCTGACCGGGCACTTGGTGCTCTCGACCCTGCACACCAACACCGCCGTCGGCGCGGTCACGCGGCTGGTGGACATGGGCGTGGATGCGTATCTGCTGGCGTCGTCCCTGGCCGGCATCGTCGCCCAGCGTTTGTTGCGCTGTCTGTGCCCTTCCTGCAAAGCCCCTTATGTGGCCGACGCCGCCACGTGTCGGCGCCTGGGCCTCGACGCCGATGCCGCGCCCAGGTTGTTCAAGGCCCAGGGCTGCGAGCGATGCCAGAAAGGCTATCGCGGGCGCTTCGGCATCTATGAGCTGGTGCATGTCAACGCCGCTCTGTCGCAGTTGATTCACCAGGGCGCCACCGAGCAGGCGCTAGCCGCCGAGGCCCGCAAGACCTCCCGCAGCCTGTTCCAGGACGGTCGCCAGCGCGTGCTGGAAGGCCTGACCAGCGTCGACGAACTGCTGCGCATCACCCAGGAGGATTAGCGCCATGCCGACCTTCGATTATCGGGCTGAAAACACCCAGGGCCGACGCTGCAAGGGCCGCGTGGAAGCCGACAGCCCCCGCCATGCTCGACAGTTGTTGCGCGAGCGCGGCTTGCTGCCCAGCGAGCTGGCGCAAGCCAGGGACCAGCGAGTCCTGGGCGGGCTCCATGCCGGGGGGCGCCTGGGCCCGGCGGATCTGGCGTTGCTGACGTTGCAGCTGTCCACTTTGATCCAGGCCGGCCTGCCCCTTGAGGAGTCCTTGGGGGCGGTGGCGCAACAGAGCCAGAAACGGCGCGTTGCCCACCTGCTGGCGGCGGTGCGCAGCCGGGTGATGGAAGGCCACGCGTTGGCGACGGCACTGAGGGCCTTCCCTCAAGCGTTCCCCGAACTGTTCTGCGCCACGGTCGCGGCGGGCGAGCAGTCGGGTCACCTGGGGCAGGTGTTGGAACAATTGGCGAGTTACACCCAGGCGCGCCAGGCCTCGCGCCAGCGCATTCAACTGGCGTTGGTGTACCCGCTGATCCTGATGCTGGCCTGTGTCGCGATTGTCGCGTTCCTGCTGGGTTATGTGGTGCCGGATGTGGTGAAGATTTTCATCGACAGCGGTCAGCCGTTGCCCTGGCTGACCCAGGCACTGATCGCCGTGAGCGACGGCTTGCGTCGCCATGGCCTGGTGCTGCTCGGTGCCCTGGCCGGGCTGTTCGGGTTGTGGCGCTGGAGCTTGCGCCAACCGGCGTGGCGCCTGCGCTGGCATCGCTTGTTGCTGCGGCTGCCGCTGCTGGGCGAGGTGCTGCGGGCGATGGAAGCGGCACGATTCGCCAGCACCTTGGCGATCCTGAGCAAAAGCGCGGTGCCGCTGGTGGAGGCCTTGCACATCGCCGCCCAGGTGATCGGCAACCTGACGATCCGCGCCCGCATGGCGGACGTTGCACGTTCGGTACGTGAGGGCGGGACCCTGACTCGTGGCCTGGAGCAGGGCGGTGATATTCCGCCGCTGATGCTGCACATGATCGCCAGCGGCGAACGGGCCGGCGAACTCGACAACATGCTGGCCCGGGCCGCCGAACAACAGGAAGCCAGCCTCGCGGCGCGCATCGCGCTGGTGGTGAGCCTTTTCGAACCGGCCATGTTGGTGCTGATGGGTGGCGTCGTGCTGCTGATCGTCATGGCCATCCTCCTCCCCATCCTTAGCCTCAACCAATTGGTGAACTGACCGATGAAACTCCAAAGCAAGCGACCCGCACGCCATCAACAACGTGGTTTTACCCTGATCGAAATCATGGTGGTGGTGGTCATCATTGGCGTACTGGGCGCCATCGTCGTGCCGCAGTTCATGAGCCGACCCGACCAGGCCAAGGTCACGGCCGCCCGCACCGATATCCAGGCGATCGCCACGGCCCTGGAAATGTACCGCCTCGACAACTTCCAGTACCCCTCGACCCAACAAGGCCTGGAGGCGTTGAGCAAACGCCCGTCCGGTACCCCCGCGGCCAGGAACTGGAACCCCCAGGGTTATCTGAAAAGCTTGCCGGTCGACCCTTGGGGCACGCCCTACCAGTACCTCAACCCCGGGCACAAATCCCTCGATGGCGGCTATGACCTCTACTCCCTGGGCGCCGATGGCGTGTCGGGTGGTGAAGGGATGGCGGCCGACATCGGCAATTGGGCCGAGTGAACATGCCGCGTCGTTGCCGGGGCTTCACCTTGTTGGAGCTGATGGTCGTGATCGTTTTGATCGGCGTCCTGGCGGGCATGGTCCGCTTCGCCACCGGGCCGGGCCCGGCGCGTGAAGCCCGCCAGCAAGCCCGGGATTTCGTTGCGCTGGTGCAGCAGTTGCGCGAGCGGGCGGTACTGGACGGGCAGGAATATGGTGTGCACGTGCAGCCCGGCAGTTATCAGGCGTTGCGACTCGAAGTCCAGGGCTGGACGGCGGTGTCGGTGCCGCATCGATTGCCCGAGGGCTTGACGCTCGGGTTGGAGCTGGACGGTCATGTCCTGTCGCTCGATGCCGTTCAAGGCTCACCCCAGTTGCTGATGCTCAGCAGTGACGAGATCAGTCCGTTCAAGCTGTTCATCAATGTCGCTGGGCAGACAGCTGCCCGAGTATCGAGCGATGGCCTGGCGGAGCCGCTGATCGATGAGTAACGCGCGCAGGCAGGCCGCCGGTTGCCAGGGTTTCACGCTGTTGGAAGTCATGATCGCCCTGGCGATTTTCGCGACGCTGGCGGCGGCCGTACTTTCGGCCAGCCAGTTCGTGCTCAAGCAAAGCGTCGGGCTTGAGGAGCGTCTGTTCGGCGCCTGGCTGGCGGACAATCAACTGAGCGAACTGCGCCTGGAAGTCATCACGTCGCCCGGACAACAGCGACTGAACCGGCACCTGGATCGCCGCGCTTGGGTCTTGCAACAGCGTATCGCCCCGGCCCGTGATGGACGCCTGTTGCAGGTCGAGATCCAGGTCAGCCGCGACGACAGTGCGACCGTCGCGCACCGCACCATCGGCTGGGTCCGCAGCCATCATGAATAGGCAAGCGGGTTTCACCTTGCTGGAGCTGGTCATCGCCATCGCCATTTTTGCCTTGCTCGGCCTGGCCAGTTGGCGGTTGTTCGATGGGGTCGTGCGGACCCAGCAGGGAGCCGCTCAGCATGAGCGCGACATCAGGGCCTTGCAGCGTGCTGTCGGCGTGATCGAACGGGATGTGTGGCAGGCGGTTGCCGACTCGGTCGTGCTCGCGCCCGGGCATTTGCAGTTGCAGCGCAGCCATTGGCGCAACCCACTGGACCAGCCTCGCAGCGAACGGCAAACAGTCAGCTATCAGCTCAAGGGCGGCACGTTATGGCGCGAGAGTGTCGGCGAAGGCATGACGCTTGTGCAGCGGCAGATATTGCTCGACGACGTCCGCAGCCTGAGCTGGCGCGTGTTCGACCGGCAACGGGGCTGGCGCGGTGAAACCGCGAGCGGTACCTCGCCGTTGGCGTTGGAGTTGAGCGTGTCTGCGGGGCGTTTCGAACAGATCCGCCGCGTGCTGCTGTTGCCGGAGGCGTTGCCATGAAGCGCCAACGTGGCATGGCGCTGATCAGCGTGCTGCTGGTGTTGAGCCTGGCATTGCTGCTGGTCGGTGGGCTGTTGCGCAGCCATCGCCTGCTGTTGCACAGCAGCGCGCAGCAACTGCAACAGGTCCAGTTGCGGCAATTGGGATTGGCTGGGGAGGACTGGGCGCGGGTGGTCTTGGAAAGCAGCGGGATAACGCCGTCCGGGCCCGTTGACCTGAGCCAGGATTGGGCCCGGCTCGGGCCTGCCATGGAAATGGACGGCGCCGCGCTGCACATCGGTATCGAGGATTTGTCTGGGCGTTTGAATCTCAATGGGCTGCTGGCCCAGGGGCAAATCGATCAGGTCACCCTCGGTCGCTGGACCCGCTTGCTGGCCTCGTTGGATCTGCCGCCGCTGTCGTTGCCCCAGGTCGGACCGATACAGGAGTTGAGTCAACTGCGGCTATTGCCGGGCATCGACGGCCCGACGCTACGGCGCCTGGAGCCCTGGGTGGCGTTGCTGCCCAAGGAGGCGCGGATGAACATCAATACCGCCCCGCAGCGCGTGCTGATGACCCTCGAGGGCATGGAGGCGGGGGCCGCCCAGGCGTTGGTCAACCAGCGTCGCCACGCGCCATACCCCAGCGTGCAGGCGTTTACCAACGACCCGTTGCTGTCCGGCATGGGCCTCAGCAGCCATGGGCTGGGGGTGGGCAGTCGCTGGTTTCGAATCACCGTGAGCGTGATCCATGCCGACAGCCGTCTGCGCCTGGCCTCGGATATCGAGCGTGATTCTGTCAGCGGGCGCTGGACGGTTCGTCAGCGACGTTTCTTACCCTTCAGCCCCAGTGAGCTTCCTTGATGAAAACCTGGCTTTACCTGACCGCCGAGGGCCTGGCGGCGCCTTGCGCCAACTGGCCGTGCTGCGTGTGGTCGCCCACCGGCGAGCGTCGTCGCCTGCCGTTGCACGAGGCGGCCGGCGAGTTGAGCGGCCGGCCCGTCGATGTGCTGTTGCCGATGGAAATGTGCAGTTGGTTGCGCAGCGATCCGTGGCCCTCTCGACGCCAGCCCCGGCCCCACGCCCTGGCATTCGCCATCGAAGAACAACTGAGTGAAAACCTGGAGGCGCTGCACATCAGCGTCGGCCCGCGGGATCGTCAGCACCGCTATCCGCTGATGGTGACGGAGCGGGCCCGGTTCCAGGCGCTGCTGGCGCTGCTCGCCGAACAAGGCATCGATACGCGGGCGGTGCATGTCGATGCCGACCTGCTTGCCGATGACCAGGCATTGGGCGTGCGTTGGTTCGGGCGCTGGTTGTTGGGCGCAGGGCTGCCGGCGCGGGTGGCGTTGTCGGCACGGGCCCTGGCGGCGCTCAAGCCCGGCCTGCCCGAGGACATTCATTGGCTGGACGAAGAGCGCGATTGCCCTGGCATCGATGAATGGCTGCTGAGCGCGGGTGGACGCCCCATCGACCTGTTGCAAGGTGAGTTCCGTCGACGTCGTCGATCGCTGCCATGGCGTGGCGCTTCGGCGGTGGCACTGGGCATGTTGGTGCTCACCTGGGCTTTTTGCGATGCCCGCGTACGTTTTCTTGAAAGCGAAACCCGGCTTTTGTATGCCCAAAGTGAGCAGCGGTTCAGGTCGCTGTACCCCGGGCAGGAGCGGATCGTCGACCTGGCGGCGCAGTTCCAGGCATTGCAGAGTCGGCGCGGGCAAAGCCACGACACTCAGGTCGCGCGCCTGGCCCGTCTGACCGAGCGGGTCATTGGCGCCAGTAACGTCGAGGTGCAACGCATCGATTTTCGTGAAGGCGAAGGCTGGAAGATCCAGTTGACGGCGAACAGTTTCGTCGAGCTTGAACAACTGCGTGAACGCGGGCAGCAAAACGGCTTGCCCGTCACCCTGGGCAGCGCGAGCAAACAGAACAATCGGGTGCAGGCCATCCTCACACTGGAGAACAGTTGATGAACGTCGATCGATGGCGGGTCTTGAAACAGACGTGGGGAAGCCTGTCGCGCCGAGAACAAGGGCTGTTGCTGGGGCTTGTCGGGGCGTTGTCGGTGGCGCTGGCCTACACCGCGATTTGGCAACCGACCTGGCAACGACGGGAGGTTGCCGAACGCCAGTATCAACAACAGGCCGAACTGAACGCCCGGATCCAGCGTGCCGAACCCACCCGGGATATGACTGTCGCCACGCGACCCTTGTCGGTGCGGGTCAATGAAAGTGCGACAGCGGCGGGATTGGACATGGCGCAAATGGAGGTCGACGGCGACTCGTTGCGACTCGCCGTCAGTGGTGATGCGAGTGCGTTGCTGCATTGGTTGGATCAACAGGAGCGAGAAGGCGCGGTGCTGCGGTCGCTGACGTTGGAAGTGGAGAATGGTGTGTTGGGCGCGCGAGTGGTTTTGCGCCAATGACACACGGCAGTTTTGATCAGGGCACGAGTGGCCTTTGTGGCGAGGGAGCTTGCTCCCGCTCGGCTGCGCAGCAGTCGTAAACGGGTTTACAGGGTTTACCTGTTGCACCGCGGTGGCTGGTTTTGGGGCGGCTGCGCCACCCAGCGGGAGCAAGCTCCCTCGCCACAAAGTGTCCACTTTGTTCCCGATGTGGATAGCGATGGCTAGACCTGCACATTCCCCGGCAACAACGGCAATTTCGCCAGCTTCACCGCCACCCACAACGCAATCACCAGCAAGCCACCGATGAACAGGCCGATCCCGTTCCAGCCGCCCAGGTGCCAGGCCACGCCGCCGGCCGTACCTGCCACGCTGGATCCGGCGTAGTAGCTGAACAGATAAAGTGACGAAGCCTGGCCCTTGGCCCTGAGGGCGCGGCGGCCGATCCAGCTACTGGCGACCGAATGGGCGCCGAAGAAACCGAAGGTGAACACCAACATGCCCAGGACCACCAGCCACAGCGGGGTGGCCATGGTCAGCACGAGGCCGGACAGCATCAGCGCGATGGTCGCCCAGAGCATTTTGCGGCGACCGAGTCTGTCCGCCAGTGCGCCGACTTTGGCCGAGCTGTAGATGCCCGACAGGTACACCACCGACAGCAACCCGACGAAGGCCTGGTCCAGATGATAAGGCTCGGCCAGCAGGCGGTAGCCGATGTAGTTGAACAGCGTCACGAACGCGCCCATCAGCACGAAGGCTTCGAGAAACAGCAGCGGCAACCCGGCGTCGCGAAAGTGCAGGGTGAAACCATCCAGCAGACTGCGCGGGTGCAGCGAACGGGGACGGAAGTTGCGTGACTCGGGAAGAATCCGCCAGAACACCGCCGCCGCGATCAACGCCAGGCCGCCAATCACCAGCATCGCGGTGTGCCAACTGACGAAGTCGATCAAGACCCCGGTGATCAGGCGCCCGCACATGCCGCCGATGGCGTTGCCAGCGATATACAGCCCCATCGCCAGGCCGATGTGCTTGGGATGAATCTCTTCGCTCAGATACGTCATCGCGACCGCCGCCAACCCGCTCAACGACAGCCCGACCAAGGCGCGCAGCAGCAGGACGCCTTGCCAGGTCGGCATCATGGCGCTGGCGATCGTGCACACCGACGCGGCGAACAGCGCCGTCACCATCACCGATTTGCGGCCGATGCGGTCGGAAATCGGGCCAGTGATCAACAGGCCGATGGCGAGCAGGCCGGTCGCCACCGACAGGATCAGGCTGCTCTGCGCCGCGTTGATGGAAAACTCCCTGGACAGCAGCGGCATCATCGGTTGCACGCAATACAGCAGGGCAAAGGTCGCAAAGCCACCGCAGAACAGCGCCAGCACCGTGCGCATGAACATCGGCGTGCCTTTCTCGATGTAGATGTCCTTGAGTTCGGCGACGGTATCGTCCTGCGCACGCGACGGGATTTCATGGGCCAATGGAGCGACAGCAGTTTTCACGGTGGACCTCGCAAGGACACGATCAGGCAGGCAATGAAAAAAGCATATAGCCAGCTAATGTTTCTATCCAATATATTATTCGACCTGTTTAAGATGTTTAACGACCTATTGGATGGCCCATGGAACTGCGTCACTTGCGTTACTTCATCGCCGTTGCCGAAGAACTGCATTTCGGCCGCGCCGCGCTGGCCCTGGGCATCTCCCAGCCGCCGTTGAGCCAGCAGATCCAGGCGCTGGAACAGGAGATTGGCGCACGGTTGTTCGAGCGCACCAATCGTCGAGTCGAATTGAGCGAGGCCGGGCGGCTGTTCCTTGAAGAAGCGCGACGGGTGTTGGTCCAGGTCGACAAGGCCGCCGACGTGGCCCGCCGTGCCCAACTGGGGGAGTTGGGCGAGCTGAAAATCGGTTTCACCTCCTCGGCACCGTTCAACTCGACCATTCCCCAGGCGATCTTCTCGTTCCGTCAGCGCTTCCCGGCGGTGCACCTGAACCTGCGGGAAATGAGCAGCACCCAAGTGGCCGACGCACTGCTGGATGAGGCGATCGAGGTCGGCATCATGCGGCCCTTGCCGCTGCCCGACGCCCTGAGGGAAATCGAACTCAGCCGCGAACCCCTGGTGGCCGTGCTCAGCGCCAAGCATCCCCTGGCCCAGGGCGATGAAAAGGGCCTGTTCCTCTCGGCGTTGGCTCAGGAACCGTTCGTGTTTTTCCCGCGCAGCTACGGCAGCGGCCTCTACGCGCAATTGCTGAGCCTGGCCCGCGACGCCGGCTTCAGCCCGCACTTCGCCCAGGAAGCCGGTGAGGCCATGACCATCATCGGCCTGGTCGCGGCAGGGCTGGGTGTCTCGGTATTGCCGGCGTCCTACCAACGCATGCGCATCGATGGCGTGGTCTATCGACCGCTGCTCGACCCGGCGGCGGTCTCGGCCGTGTGGCTGGTGCAGCGCAAGGAACAGCGTTCGCCGATGGCGAAGGCGTTTGTGGATTTACTGACGCAAGGCACTGGCTGTTGATCGCCAACCACTCGACCTCGATTCGATCGACCTATCCTTCCCAGACCGTCGCGGGCTTATTGCCGTGGTAATCATAAAAGCCCTGGAGTATCCAGGTGTCGCCCTTGCGTTCGAACGCGGCGCGCCATGCGCCTTTGCCACCGCCGGGGGACAGTTGGGCCATGGTGTACCAGTAGTACCGATAGATTCGCTTGGTGGTTATCCTGCCGGCGCGGATATCTGCCAGGATTTCCCCGACCTTGGCTTCAGCCTCCTTGGGAAAGCTGGCGTATGCCATCTGTGTTTCGGCCAATGGGCTGGTGCGGGTCTGGAATTTATCCGGTACAAGCTCCGGGGCGGGTAAAACCATGGGGGCGGTGGGTGGGGGTGTCCCTGTCACTTTGTTGGACTTGGCCTGTGTAACGATTTCGATGTCGAAGGGTTCATAGTTTGCGAGCGAGCTGGTGAAGTTTGTAATGTCTTCGCTGGTGAGCAGCATGGTATTTCGCTGGGTCTTGCCTTTGTTGACAATGAGATAAGGCACGCGATTGTTCCTTATCTCCGTCAACAGGCCAGGCTTGTGCATGCGCTGCTTCTCTTCCCGAAGCGCAGTGATCATCTCGTTGTAGTAATCCTCCGAAGCCATGTAGTTTTCTCGGGCGGCCTGCTCTTGCGGGCCATCCCCCGGATGTAACGCCTGGGCCTTGGCATTCAGTTTGGCTTCCACGGCGTGCAACATGGCCCGGGTGTCTTTGGATATCTTGTCCATGGCCACTCTTTTCCGGCCTTTATGAGGCGTGAAGGTCATGAAGACTGCGCCGGTCAGGTTGTCCGTGATGATGGTGGTGTGCACCTGGATTCGATCTTCGGTAAAGAACACGTTTTTGTGCGAAATGATCGTGTCATATATTTTTATTTTTTGTGTTTCGCTCAGTTCGACGTCAGGCGCGTTGGCTTCGATGTCTTTATAGCTAAGGGTCACGATTCGCCAAGTGTTCATCTTGTCCAGCAGATCGTCGTGGGCGGCCTGATGCCGGGACAGATTGCCCCGGCCCTGGGTCAGGTCCCTTATTTTCGAGAGATAGGCGTTGAGGTCGAGCGCGCCTATGTCGGCCATGCTTTCGTCGAGTATGCGTTCGAGCAGCGCGTCGGGCATGGTGTGGAAAATCTCCTTTGCCGTGTTGACGGCTTCGAGGGTGGGGTAGCGATTGTTGACCAGCACCCCTTCCACCAATGCATTGAAAGCTCGCTCTCGCGGCGTCTGCGGGGCTCGTCTGAGCAGGCTCTGGAGCGCGCCGCCTCCGCGTAGACGCTGACGTTCTTCAATCTGCCAACGATCATTTTCCCAAATGACAGTCCGTTGGTTGGAGCGGTTGTCGGGCGCGTAGATGATTTGCTCGCCTGCCTGGACCGCCGCCTTGTAATAGCCGTTCTCCAGCATCAAGTAGCCTTGCCCGCTTGCATCCCGGTACCGGTGGCGACCCTCGTGGATCAATCCGTGGCCGTCGAACCCTTTGAGCCGGTACGGCTCCAGCTCCGGGTCCGTCATGGGGGGGAGCGCCGATAGCGCCGGGCGTGCTTGCCTGCGACGGCGTCCGGCGCGGGCCATGATCAAGTCCTGCCCCGCCTCGGCGATGACCTCCCCCAGCCCGCCGATAAAATCAAGGGTCCACTGCTGCAGGCTGCCGTTCTCATCGTCTATCGCCGACACCGCGGCACCGCCGGCCATGGTCGGCAGGATCGCTCGTCCCAGCAGGCCGCCCAGCCGGCCTGCCGGGAACATCGACATCGCCCCCGTCAGCAGCAGGACGGCGCTGCGGCGTCCCTCTTGGGCGTAGGTGTTGTCGCGCTCGGCATGGGTCACCGTCAACATGTCTGCCGTCTTGAGCCCATGGGCGATTTGCGTCTCATGCAACGCTTTGAACACATCCCCCTCGACGATGGGCGAAGCGATGGTCTTCGCGAAATCGTCCTGTGCCCTGTCCTGGGCCCACGCGAAGACAGACTGTGTGACTTTCTTGATTTTTTCCTCGAGCGCCAGGTCCTCCGAGGTCGGTGCCATGCTGGCAAGTTGCTTGGCCTGTTCGAGCAGCGGCAGGTGCGAAATGAGCCAACGGGTCATCTCCGACGTGGCAGTGAGTGTTTGCACCAAGGTTGTTTCCAACGCCCGCGCGCTTGGCGCATCCACGTCCCTGAACGTCTTGCCGTCGGGGGCGCCTGGTGTGTAAAGCGTCAACGAAGGGCGGCTCGCCGTCGCCTTCACCCCAAACGCCAGCACTTCCCTCAGCACGCTGTCGCCCCATTGCAGTTGGCGGACCACCACCTGGTGCCCGTTGACCTTGTCGCGTGCCGCTGCGGTCGGGCCGTCCAGTGCCGCCAGCACCAGCTTCAAGCCGGTATTGTCCCGGTCGTGCCGCAAGTCTCCCGAAATATGCGCGGCCCACACTTGGGCGCGCATCTGTTGCGCTTTCAGGGCCATCCACTGCGCCTGTTGTTCCCGGGCCACGCGTTGCAGCTCGACCGGGAGCCGGGCGCCGATGTTCGCCCTCTCAATGACGTCCACAATTTGCGCGAAGCTCAGCGGCCCTTCCACGGCTGGGTGAGAGGCATGGCGTTCGTCCTGGGTCAGGTTGGACATCGCCCACTGTGTCAGGGAGCGACGGTCATCGACGATTCCCCTCACGCTGCCTTGCGAGACCCCGGAGCCAAACGGCGAGCTACCTGTCGGTGCGTGGGGATCGACCACGGTTCTTCTGATGCTCAGGGACACGTCCTCAGGGTCGACCGGCGGGTACTTCGCCTTGATGACATCGGCGAGCAACTGACGGGTCCGGTCCCGAAGAGCGTCCATGGTGGCCAGCGTCACCGGGTCCGGCGGCGGGGGCTGATCCGTCAGGGCGTTGTGCAGGGCCCGTGTCGCCGCCCACCATGCCAGGCGATCGCTGGCGGTAACGTGCGGGTTGCCGTGCAGCCAGTCATTGAGTCTCTTGAGGTTTAGCCGCAGTTCGCGCTCCTCCATGGCGTTTGCCAGGTCCAGCTTGTGGCCGATGTCCGCCGCCGCATCGACCCTGTTCATCCAGGCGGTGATTTCTTCCGACGCCGCGGGACCGTCCAGCACGGCATCGCGCACGGCGGTTTTCTGCCCTGTCCGCAGTTCCGTGACCAGGCGCGCGAGGAAGTGCTCGGTGACAGGCGCGATGTCGACTTCATCCCCAGCGTTGCCGTCTTGTGCCAGGCCGGCCGTGAGCGCCACCAGGGTGTCGTACAGTTGCAACGGCTGGCCCGGGCGATACAGCACGGCATGTCCCGAATCGCTGGCGTTGTCATACCGCGACAAGGCCACGGCGCCCGACACCGGTACGCTGAAGCCCCACCGGCGGGGTGTGATCCCCAGGCTGAACACCCCGGGTCGGACCCGTTCCGCCAACTGTGCGCGAGACGCTGCGTCCGGCGCCGACAACGCATGGTCGGTCAGCGCCTGGTGCATTTGCGGGCTCAATGTCGTGTCCAGCCGATGCAGATCGGCCTGGGCTTTTAGTTGCCTGGCGAGTTCGTCCGCCAGCCAGTCGCCGACGTTGCGGTCCTGGCTGAAGTCGGCCGGTTTGTTCCAGAACTCATCCAATGCACGGGTGAGCAGTCGTTCATAAAGCGCCGGCGTGGCGCTGATCAGCCGCTTGATTTCAGTTTTTGCGGCGCGCTCGTTCAGGGCGACGGGCGCTGCGGTGGTGCTGTCCCGATGGGTGACAATCTCGATGTCGTCCAGGTCACGGAAGAACGCCCGCGGATCGATCCTGCCAGCGACGACTTGCAGCAAAAGGGTTTCGAGCAAGCGGGTGTCCGTCACCGTCTTACCGGTGGCCGGGTCATCGGCTGTGCGCTGCGCAGGCGCGATCGTCTCTTCGCGCAGCGTGCGCACGGACAGTTCGTGCACCGTCATGCTGCCCGCCAAGGCAGGGAAGGTTCTCCTGAACCAATAATCCAGGTGTTGCCTCATCACATTGGAAGGCCGTGGGATGGCGTCGTTCAGGCGGATCATGTGTTGCTGCGACGCCTTGAGCTGGCTGACCAGCGGGGCATCCGGCAGCGCGGCGCTGTCGGCGAACGGTAAGTCATGGGACGTTGTAAGGGGAGGGTGTTCCACTGCTTTTCTTCCTGGAGGAATGTTGGCAGTACAACCTATTCAGGAAAAACTCGGGTGGGTGGTATATAGGTACCGCATGCGGGGAGAGGCGATAGCGTAAGAAGATCTCTATCTCAGTTCCCAGTATCTGCCTATTTCTCAAAATGGATGACTCGTTAAAGCTATGGTCAAGCACATCGATCCAGATTTGACGTTGTTGAAAATGCCTTCTCTCAAGGCCGTCAAGTCCTTCGTGGCAGCCGCCAAATACCAGAGCTTCACCCGTGCCGCAGAGGCGCTGTGCGTGACCCAGGCAGCGATCAGTCGGCAAATTCGCGAGCTTGAAACGTATCTTGGCGTAGAGCTGTTCAGGCGAATAGGTCGTGCGGTCGAGTTGACCGAAGCAGGCGCCATTTTCTTCGACGCAGCGCAAATGTCATTCGTAAATATCTCCCAGGCGGCTGAGCGCATCCGCACTCATAACGCCGGGAAGCGCGTGCTGACCCTGTGCTGCTCTCCCGCATTTTCGGCGCTATGGCTGGCGGCGAAACTGCCTACCTTTTTCAGCCAGAATCCCGATATTGATCTCAACCTGATCACCACCCAGAACTTTCTGTCGATGGAGCCTGGCATTCGCCCGGACATTTTCATCACCAAGATGGCCCGGATTCAGGATGGTTACCGCAGCTATCCGCTGTTCCACGACGTGATCTATCCGGTCTGTACCCCGCAATACCGAGACGCTCACCCGCAGTTGTCGAGCCTGGAAGGGCTGCGCAATGGCGTGCTGCTCAATCTCAGCCCCTATGGCCGTTCGCAGGTGGCGGAACATGTGGATTGGAATGTGTGGTTCGCCTTCCATAACGTCAATCTTGACGAGCGCCCGCACGACAGCCCTCACGTGCTCAATGCCAACGACTACAACCTCATCATCAGCATGGTGCTGACCCATCAGGGCGTGTCTCTTGGCTGGAACCACTTGGTGACAAAGCTGATTGACGACGGGTTGCTGGTGCGGCCGGTCGCTGAAGAAGTTGTGCTCAAGGAAAGCCAGCACTACCTGACGTTCAGGGAAGACCGCGAGCACGACGAGGCCTGTTGCCGGTTCAGGGACTGGGTGCTGTCGCAGTTCGAATGAACCGGGCATCCGCGACGCGAACGACATCCTGAGCGTCCAATCGATAACATTTTTTTATGCATTGCCCAGTGAAAAGGTTTCTTGTTGGCAAGCGCGTTCGACACGTAATCTTCACACAAGCCGCCAGTAATCCTCGGGTCGATGCAAGAGGATTCGGGGCGTGCAAAAGCCGATGGAGACCTTCCATACGTGCTGAAAATAAGAAACCGTCGTCACTGCCAATTGGGATAGATACGGTCTGACTATGTTGATTAAAGCGATTGCTCATCTGCCCTGTGTCGAACAGTGTCTGCCTGAGGTAAAGGCCGTGTCTCGACCGAACGTATTCTAAAGCTTTAGCGTTTTTTCTGCGGCCTGCTCGATGTACTTGAGTGGCTCTGGAAATGTGTCGCGCTGGGCGATTGCGAAAGAACATTGAAGTTCTTGCGTTGATAAAGGTTCAGGATTAAATCCTGAGTCAACGTCATCCTCACACCTGCGTTATTTGTTTTTACATCGGGGCACGTCCCGGAAATCAGATGGACTTTATTTCGTGTTCCAGGGCTTCGGCCGCGTACGTTTTGCTGTTGTTAATTGGCCGTTTCTTTTTAAACGCCACGGCCATTCCTATTCGGAGAATATCGTCTTGAAATTCGAAGGCATTTACACACCGGCGGTCACGCCGCATACGCCTGATGGTGAAATCGACTGGCGCGTCTTTTCCGAGGTTCTCGAATCTCTGATCGAAGCGAAAGTGCACGGGATCATCATTGGCGGTTCCACCGGCGAATATTATGCGCAGACTGCCGAGGAGCGCCTCAAGCTCGCCGCACATGCCAGGGAAGTCATCGGCAGCCGCGTACAGTTGATCATCGGCACCGGCGCCATTCGCACCGAAGACGCGGTGTTGTTTGCCGAGGATGCCAAGCGGATCAAGGCCGACGCGATCCTGGTGACCACACCGCCTTACGCGCTGCCGACCGATCAGGAAAACGCCATCCACGCGCTGACCATCGACCGCGCGGCCAATATGCCGATCATGTTGTACAACTATCCGGGTCGCATGTGTGTGCAAATGAACGAGGAATACCTCGCTCGGGTCGGCAAGTCCAAAAACGTAAAAGCCATTAAAGAAAGTTCCGGCGATATGGGCCGCGTTCATTTATTGGCCCGTGAATTTCCCCATATCGCCTTGTCTTGTGGTTGGGATGACCAGGCACTCGAGTTCTTTGCCTGGGGCGCCAGGAGTTGGGTGTGTGCCGGTTCAAACTTTCTGCCAAAAGAGCATGTTGCGTTATATGAAGCCTGTGTCGTCGAGAAGAACTTCGATAAGGGCCGCCAGATCATGTCCGCGATGATGCCGCTGATGAATGCGCTGGACGGCGGCAAGTTCGTGCAGTGTATCAAGTTCGGTTGTGAATTGAACGGGCTCGAAGTCGGTGACGTACGTGCGCCATTGCGTCCGCTCAATTCGGACGACAAACGCAGCCTGCAGACCGTCATCGCCAACGTGAAACGTACCGTCGCCCACATCACCTCGGGAGCCAACAATGCGTGATCTTCTGACTGCGGCCGAATATGCCGCCATCGCAAAGTCGATGTCGTTTCCGAACACCGCCTTCATCAATGGCGCCTTCAAGCCTGCGATTTCCGGCAATACCTTTGCCACCGTCAATCCGGCTACCGGCGAGCTTTTGACCGAGGTTTCGGCCTGTGCTGCCGAAGACGTGGACTATGCCGTCAGCAAAGCCAGGGAAGCCTTCGAAGATGGCCGCTGGAGGCTGCTGCCCCCTGGTGAGCGCAAGGCCGTGCTCCTGAAGTTCGCCAAGCTGCTGGAAAAGAATCGTCATGAACTGGCGGTGCTGGAAAGCCTGGACAGCGGCAAACCGGTGCGTGAATGCCAACTGGTCGACGTGCCAGACACCATTCACACCCTGCGCTGGCATGCCGAGGTGATCGACAAGCTTTACGACCACACCGCGCCGGTGGGCAACGATGCCTTGACCATGGTGGTGCGCGAGCCGATTGGCGTTGTGGGCTGTGTGCTGCCGTGGAACTTCCCGCTGTTGATGCTCGCCTGGAAGATCGGCCCTGCGCTGGCCGCCGGTTGTTCGGTGATCGTCAAACCCGCTGAACAAACCACCTTGACCACACTGCGTGTCGCCGAGCTGGCCTTCGACGCGGGTGTGCCCGCTGGCGTGCTGAACATCGTCACGGGTACCGGCAAGGACGTGGGCGAACCCCTCGGCCTGCACAAAGATGTCGACATGGTGAGCTTTACCGGCTCAACCGCAACCGGTCGGCGCTTCCTGCATTACGCCGCCGATTCCAATCTCAAGCGTGTAGTGCTCGAGTGTGGCGGCAAGAACCCGGCCGTGGTCATGGACGACGCCGAGGATCTCGACCTGGTCGCCGAGCAGGTGGTCAACGGCGCGTTCTGGAACATGGGCGAGAACTGCTCGGCGACTTCGCGCCTGCTGGTTCACGCATCGGTCAAAGACGAACTGCTCAAGCGCATGGGCGCCTATATCCGCGAGTGGAAAATGGGCGACCCGCTGGACCCGCAGAATCGCGTGGGCGCACTGGTCAGCAGCGACCATTTCGAGAAAGTGAAGTCCTACCTGGATTACGCCAGCGTGAGCAATCTGGAAGCCGTGTATGGCGGCGATACTCATGACGGTGCCTTTATTCAGCCCACCGTAATCGACGGTGTGGATCGCGACAGCCGCCTGTTCCAGGAAGAGATTTTCGGCCCGGTGCTGTCGGTCACGACCTTCAACTCGATCTGCGAAGCCATTGCCCTGGCAAACGACACCCACTACGGGTTGGCCGCTTCGGTGTACACCGGCAACCTGCGCCGGGCGATCAAGCTGGCTCGCGAAATCCGTGCCGGGATCGTCACTGTCAACTGCTTCGGCGAGGGCGATGCATCGACGCCGTTCGGCGGTTACAAGGAGTCCGGTTTCGGTGGTCGCGACAAGTCAGTGTTCGCCCACGACCAGTACACCGAAATCAAAACCATCTGGATCGATGTGTCTGATCGGTCGGTTGACGAGACCGTAAAATGAGCGATCACACCATCAAGCGGCTGCCGGTAGACACCGGTGTTTCAGGCTGGGAGGCGATCTCCACGCGTTCCGCCCCTGTGCGAATGCTTGATGGGAACGTGTCGGCGGACTGGCTGATCATCGGTGCGGGATTCGCGGGTCTGTCGGCGGCGCGTCGGCTGTCCCAGCTACGTCCCGACGACACCATCGTGGTGGTCGACGCCCATGAAATCGCCAAGGGCCCTGCGGGGCGCAACTCCGGTTTCATGATCGATGTGCCCCACAGCCTTTCCTCCGGCGAATACTCGGTGGCCGGTGAGTCCGCCACTGCGCAGGAGATCGCACAGAATCGCTTTGCCATCGACTTTGCGGCTCAGGTTGCGGTTGAGTACGGCATGTCGCGGCAGACCTTCGACCCCTCCGGGAAGATCAACGCGGCAGCCACCGAGCGCGGCTTGAAGCTGAACCTCAAGTACGCGAAGTCCCTGGCGAGGATCGGCGAACGGCATGAGTTGTACGACGCCAAACAGATGCTGGAAATCACCGGCTCGAATTACTACCACGGTGGGTTGTATACCCCCGGCGCGGTGATGATTCAGCCGGCGCAGTACATCCGCGACCTGGCGCAGGGGCTGGGGCAGAAGATCAGCCTCTACGAGCGCTCGCCGATTGTCGAGCTGTCGAAGTCCGGGGCCGGCTGGGTGGCGAAATCCCACAAGGGCCGAGTCTCGGCGCCGAAAGTCATCCTTGCGGTCAATGGCCACATCGAAGACTTCGGGCATTTCAAGGGGCGGCTGCTGCATGTCTTCACCTATGCCTCGATGACCGCCGGATTCAGCCACGACGAATTCAAACGCAACGTGACCGGTCACGACCGCTGGGCGCTGCTGCCCGCCGATCCGATGGGCGCAACGGTGCGCAAGATCACCTCGAACGGGCAATCGCGCATCGTCATTCGCACCAAATTCACCTACGACCCGACCATCACCGTGACGCCGATGCGTGTTGCGGCGGTGGCCGAAGAACAACGGCATTCGCTCGACGCACGCTTCCCGGAGTTGAAATCGACACCCATCGAATTCAGCTGGGCAGGGCGCCTGTGCCTGAGCCGCAACAGCGCGCCAGCCTTTGGCGAAGTGGAAGAAAACCTCTACGCCGCATGCTGCGAGAACGGTCTGGGCACGGTGAAGAGCACCCTGGCCGGGGTCATGGCCGCCGAGTTGGCAAGCGGTACGCAGTCGGAGTTTTTGCAGCGCTACAGCCAGGCTCCAGGGCCGAGCAAGTTGCCACCGAAGTTGTTGACTCAGTTGGGCGTCAGTTCAGTCATTCGCTGGCAGGCACTTAGGGCCGGTCGGGAAGGTTGAGGTCGAGTCGCAAGACCGAGGTTCGTTAAACATCCATAACCAGTTTTATAAACGTAGATCGGGGAACGCCATGAAGAAAATCTGGAAGGCAGTCTGTGCGGTTGCGGTAGCAGGCATGATGAGTCTGCCGGTTCACGCCGAAGAGAAAACCATCACCATGGGCACCATGAACTGGGAGGACTTGACCCCCATCACCGGCATCACCAAGAAGGTGCTCGAGGACTCTGGCTACACGGTCAAAGTGGTGGAGTTTTCGGAGTGGGGCATTGCCTATGCAGCCCTGACCAAGGGTGATGTTCAGGTTCTGGCCTCCCAGACCGATTACGCCGCCTCCGATTACTGGAACAAGAATAAAAACAGGCTCGAAAAACTGTCGCCGGTCTCGTTCGGTCTGTACCAGGGGCTGGCGGTGCCCAGCTATGTCGACATCGATTCGATCGATCAACTCAATGCCAACGCAGACAAGCTCGGCGGCAAGATCATCGGCATCGAGCCAGGGTCAGGCTTGATGAGCGATGCCAACAACGTGGTCAAGGCCTATGACCTCAAGCTGAAACTGGTCGAAGGCAGTACCGCTGCGATGACCGCCGCGCTGAAGTCCGCTGTGGACCGCAAAGAGTGGGTGGCGGTCACGGTGTGGGATCCGTCCTGGATGACCAAGAAATTCGACCTGAAGTTTCTGAAAGACCCCAAAGGCATCTTCCCGCCGCTGCAAGGCTATTACTGGATCGGCCATAAAGGTTTCGCCGAGGGCAATCCACGTGCCCGTGAGCTGATGGCCAGTGTTTACGTGCCTATCGCCGACATCACCGCCATGAACGCCGAGGTCAAGGACGGCAAGACCATGGATGAGGCCGTCAAGGGCTGGACCGACAGTCACGCCGATTTGTTGAAGCGCTGGGAAAACGTCAAGAAGTGAAACACAACGCTTTTTTTGCCACTGCCGCCTTTTGATCAATGAGAGAAGTCAGCCAAAACTGACTCGACGGGTTACGACATGACAACGGCTAAAATTGACACTAACGAAGTGCTGGTAGATTGCCAGAATGTCTGGAAAATCTTTGGGGAAAGCGCACCTGCCGCGATGCAAGCTGTCGTTCAGCAGGGGCTTACCAAGACCCGGATTCTGCAAGATTACAGCTGCGTGGTCGGGGTCTCGAACGTCAGTCTCCAGGTCCGCCGTGGAGAGATCTTTTGCATCATGGGATTGTCCGGCAGTGGCAAATCCACCCTGATCAGGTTGCTCAACAAGCTGATCACCCCAAGTTCCGGAAAGGTCCTGGTCAAGGGCAAGGATCTTTCCACGCTTTCAGCGGCACAATTGCGCGAAGTACGCGCCCGGCACATCGGCATGGTCTTCCAGAGCGTGGCCCTGCTGCCCAACCGCACGGTGCTGGAAAACACCGCGTTCGGCCTGGAAGTGCAGGGCATCGGCAAGGCCGAGCGCTACAAGGTGGCTGAGCGTGCGCTGGCGAAAGTGGGCCTGAGCGAATGGTCGCAGCGTTACCCCAGCGAGTTGTCCGGGGGCATGCAGCAACGTGTCGGCTTGGCCCGGGCGATCACTGCCGACCCGGAAGTGATTCTGATGGACGAGCCGTTCAGCGCCCTCGACCCGTTGATCCGCCGCCAGCTACAGGACGAGTTCCGCCAGCTGACGAAAGAGCTCGGCAAGTCTGCGGTGTTCATTACCCACGACCTGGACGAAGCCATCCGCATCGGCGACCGCATCGCGATCATGAAGGACGGGGTGATCATTCAGGTGGGTACCGCCGAAGAAATCGTCCTCAAGCCTGCCGATGATTACGTGGCCGAGTTCGTCGCGGGCATCTCGCGCCTGCATCTGGTCAAGGCCCACTCGGTGATGACCCCGGTCGCGCCGTTCAAGGCGGCCAACCCCGGCTGTGATATTGCGCGACTGATCAAGACCAGGCTCGATGCGGACATCAACGAGCTGATTGGCCTGACCGTGAAATCCGAGCGCGATGCGTTGGCGGTGGTCGATAACGACGTGGTCGTAGGGATCATCACGCCTCGTGATCTGCTGCGCGGTGTGCAGGGAATTGCGAATGAATTCTCAGCCTCGTCAGCGACCGCTGCGCTGGAGGCTTCGGCATGAGCACCCCCGACTTTTCCAGTCAGTTCGATTCGGCCATCGATTCCAGCCTGGAGTGGCTGGCCGATCACGGCGAGTTCCTGTTCAGCGCCGCCAACGACGCGCTGACAGCGGTCTACAAAGGCGTGCTCTGGTGCGTCGCCTTGCCGCCGTTTTACGTCATTGCGCTGCTGTTCGCGTTGATCGGCTGGCGCTTGATCGGCCTTCGTTTCGCGATTCTGTCGGGGCTGGCCCTGATGTTTTGCGCCTTTATCGGACTGTGGCCGGAGACCGTGAGCACACTGGCTCTTGTCCTCACCGCGACCTTTCTGGCGCTGTTGGTTGCAATCCCGTTGGGCGTGGTCGCGGGGCTCGCGCCTGCATTCGACCAGGTGGTCGATCCGTGCCTGGACCTGGTGCAGACCATGCCGCCCTACATTTATCTGCTGCCCGCCATTGCGCTGTTGGGATACGGCCCGGCCACTGCGTTGTTGGCGACTTTCATTGTCGCGCTGCCACCGGCCTTGCGCCTGACTTCGCTGGGCATTCGCATGACCCCCAAGGAGTTCATCGAACTGGGCGACGCCAGCGGTGTGACCGGGATGCAGATGTTCTTCAAGATCCGCCTGCCATTCGCGATGCCCAGCATCATGGCCGGCGTCAACCAGAGCCTGATGATGGCGTTCGGCATGGTCGTGATCGCCGGGATCGTCGGTTCCGGCGGCCTGGGTGAGTCGATCTACGGTGCGGTGCGCACGCTGGACATCGCCAAGTCGATCAACGCGGCCATCGCCATCGTCATCCTGACCATGATCCTCGACCGCCTGGCGCAGAGTGCAGCACGGCCTCGTATGGGAGAAAGCCAATGAGCATCGCCGACCTGCGTTTTTCCCCCGGTGAGTTTCTAGCCCCCGTCGTGGACTGGCTCAACGCCAATCTGCATGGCTTGTTCGTCGTCATCAGCCAAGTGGTAGAGGCTGTGCTGGGGCTGGTCGAGCGCCTGTTGCTGGCGCCTCATCCCTACGTCATGATCGCCATCGTCTTTGTTGCCGCGTTCATCTTCGCCACCAAACGTGTGGCGGTGTTCGCGGCGTTGATGTTGGCGTTCTGCCTGTTCTCTGGCCTGTGGGTCGCGTCGATGCAGACCATCGCGCTGGTGTCCGTGTCGGTGCTGATTTCGGTGGCGATTGCCTTCCCGCTGGGGGTTCTGGCCGCTCGGGTCAAGCGCGTAGACGATGCGTTTCTGCCAATCCTCAATATCATGCAGACCGTGCCGCCTTGGGTGTATCTGATTCCGGCGGTGATCCTGTTCAGCCTGGGGCGTGTTCCGGCGATCATCGCCACCATCGTCTACGGCATTCCGCCGATGCTGCGCCTGACCACGCTGGCGTTCAAACAACTGCCCAAAGACCTGCTGGAACTGGGGCAAGCGTCCGGTGCGTCGCCGAAGGACATTCTGTTCAAAATCGAATTGCCGACCGCCGCACCCACGCTGCTGGTGGGCCTGAACCAGTGCATCCTGATGTCGCTGGCCATGGTGGTACTCGCCGGTCTGGTGGGGGCGGGTGGCCTGGGGGCTGAAGTCACCAGGGGGCTGTCGCGGATGGAAATGGGCCTGGGCCTGCGTGCCGGTCTTGCCATCGTCGCCATCGCGTTGCTGCTCGATCGCCTGTCTCGCGGCGCGCTGCAGCGCCATTCTCCCAGCAAAATGGTTTAACAGGACGGCACCATGAGACGCAGTTTTTTCTGTATCGATTCCCACGCCTGCGGCAATCCGGTTCGCGTTGTCGCAGGTGGCGGTCCGTTGTTGCCGTCGGTTTCCATGGCCGAGCGGCGGGAGATATTCGTCCGCGATCACGACTGGGTACGCACCGCGCTGATGTTCGAGCCTCGCGGCCACGACATCATGTCCGGCGTGATCATCTACCCCTCGACTCGCGAAGATTGCGACTTTGGCGCGTTGTTCATCGAAGTCAGCGGCTGCTTGCCGATGTGCGGCGCGGGGACCATCGGGCTTTCGACGGTGGTCATCGAAGAGGGGCTGGTGACGCCGAAAGAACCGGGCAAGCTGGCGATCGAAACCCCGGCCGGCCGTGTCGATGTCGAGTACACCCTGGAGGGTGAATACGTCGAGTCGATCAAACTGTTCAACGTTGCCAGCTACCTGCACAGCGCGGATGTCGTGGTGCAGGTGCCTGGCGTCGGCCAACTGACTGTCGACATCGCCTACGGCGGTAACTTTTACGCGGTGGTCGAACCGCAGCAATGCTGGCCAGGCCTTGATGGACACAGCACCGCCGATATCGTCGGTCTGAGTGTGAAACTGCGCGCGGCGCTGGCCGGAATCTGTAATCCGTTGCACCCGGAAAATGAGCGGATCACTGGCGTGCATCACGTCATCTGGTGCGACAAACCGCAGAACAGCACAGCGGATGGTCGTTGCGCGGTGTTTTACGGTGACAAGGCCATTGATCGTTCTCCTGGTGGCACCGGAACTTCCGCCAGGATGGCGCAGTTGTTTGGCAAGGGGCGGCTGAGAGTCGGCGACACCTATCGACACGAGAGTCCGATTGGCACGCTTTACGAAGGCAAGGTCGAGGCGGCGATAAAGGTTGGCGAATTCGCCGGCATACGCCCGAGCATCACCGGTTGGGCTCAGGTGACAGGCTACAACACCCTTTTTGTCGATGACAGAGACCCGCTCGCTCACGGTTTCCAGCTCGCGTAAGCGCCTCTCCAGAGTGCATTCTTCGAGCGATTGAAGCCAAGCTTAACGAATCGCCAGATAAACGCTCTGTGCTGTAGGAAAACGCGCATTTCTAGTTGAGACACTTCCTATTCGTTCCAGGTAGCACGCCGTTGGGATTGCCACTCGCCTGCGCTGCGACGTCTTATTCATCATTCCGAATCGTCCGGCTCAGTGCTCCTTCCCAGCGGCAAGGGACGCAGCCTGAAGCCCATGAATAAGGTCCCTGGAAATGCACTCATCTTTGGATGCCCCCTATACCAACGAAATCTCCCGTGAATCTCTCTGTCATTTGGATGACTTGTACTTGGAGCAACGCCACCTGGAGGGTTACGGCGAAGAAGTCGCGGCATTCGTCAATCGACAAAAAGCATTCGTCCAAGCGCATCCGCCAATCGCTATTTATCGAGTGGCCACCGAGGGCAGCCAGACGCGTTACGGCGGAACGATCCAGCAGGTGTCATCTTCGTTGACGTTCACCTTGGATAATGGCTGGAAAGTATGCGCCGCGCAGAAAGGCGACCAGGTGGTGTATGCCGATGGCAGCACGGCACGGATCATCACCGGTGCGGGGGAAGCCAATAGCAATATCGCGCTGGTCGGCAGTCGTTTGAGCAATGGCGACGAAATCATCAATACGCTTCAGAAACGTTTCCTGATCATCGTGCGTGAAGGCGTGCCGATGGCGGAGGATTTCCTGCCTGCTCTTAAACGGGCGGATGTTCATCGCCTGCACTCGAATGGGATGAAGGAAGACATCCAATGAACGAGGGGCTGCTGCGCAGCCCAGCGGGAGCAAGCTCCCTCGCCACAAGGCTGGTGCTGGACACTCGGACGGCTGGTGGGCTCCAGACAGCGTGCCGGCAATATCCGGGTACGCCACCCAACCCTGTGGGAGCGAGCTTGCTCGCGATGACGGCAGCACAGCCAGCATCACCTGTGCTGATCCACCGCTATCGCGAGCAAGCTCGCTCCCACAGTGGAACTGTGGTGTTCGCAATATCCGGGTACGCCACCCAACCCTGTGGGAGCGAGCTTGAACTGGCCTAATGATTTTGGACACTTCAATCGGGCGCTATGATGGCGCCCAAATCTGAGGTGTTTTGGTTATGCGTAAATCTTACTCCAGTGAGTTCAAACTCAAAGCGGCCAGCATGGTGCTGGACGAGGGACAGTCGGTTCCCGAAGTCTGCGCCAGCCTGGATATTGGGCCCACGGCGCTTCGCCGCTGGGTCGATCAGGTTCGCAAGGAACGCTTGGGTTCGACCCCGGTGGGCGCCAAGGCGATTACCGCTGATCAGCGTGAAATTCAGCAGCTCAAAGCGTTGCTCAGGCAAAAAGACCTGGACATTGAAATCCTAAAAAAGGCCAGTGCTCTCCTGCTTTTGGACTCCAAAGATCATTCTCGTTGATCAATGAGCTGGACGAGCAGTACGGCATTAACAATTGCTGTCGGGCGTTTGGAGTCAACCGCAGCAGCTTTTACGCCTGGCGTCAGCGCCAAGGCAAAGTGAAGCCCGAGCGGGAGAAACTTAAAGCCGTGCTGGTCGAGCATCACAAGGAGTCCAGAGCATCCGCGGGGTCTCGCACCCTTTCCAAGGAGCTGCAAGCAAAGGGACATCGTGTCGGGCGGCATATGGCTCGCAGCTTGATGCGCGAAGCCGGTGTTGCCAGTCGTCAGCGCCGGCGGCACAAGTACAAATCTTCCGGCGTGGAAGCGTTGGTGGCGCCGCACGTGCTCAAGCGCAAGTTTGATGTCACGGCGATCAACCAGGTGTGGTGTGGCGATGTGACGTACATCAAGGTCGGCAAGCGCTGGATGTATTTCGCGGCGGTGCTGGATCTGTTTGCTCGCCGGATCGTGGGCTGGTCGTTTTCAATGATTTCCGATGCCTCGCTGACCTGCGAAGCGTTGCGAATGGCGGTGCAATTGCGAGGTTGCCCAAAAGAGGTGCTGTTTCATTCCGATCAAGGCTGCCAATACACCAGCCACAAATTCAGGAATGAAATGCGCAAGCATGGACTCCTGCAAAGCATGAGTCGCAAAGGTGAGTGCTGGGACAACGCCCCGATGGAGCGTTTCTTTGGGAGCCTGAAGTCGGAGTGGGTGCCAGAAGATGGCTACAGCTCGGAGCATGAAGCCCGCGTGGATGTGCAGCGTTATGTGATGCGTTACAACAACGTCAGACTCCATAGCTACAACGACTACCGGTCGCCGGTAGCTATGGAGAAACTGGCAGCATGAAACCGTAACTGGTGTCCAAAATTAGTTGACCAGTTCAGCTTGCTCGCGATGACGGCAGCACAGCCCGCATCGCCGGTACTGACCCACCGCTATCGCGAGCAAGCTCGCTCCCACAGTGGAACTGTGGTGTTCGCAATATCCGGGTACGCCACCCAACCCTGTGGGAGCGAGCTTGCTCGCGATGACGGCAGTACAGCCCGCATCGCCTGTGCTGACCCAGCGCTATCGCGAGCAAGCTTGTTCCCACATGAGGGCTGTTGGATGGCCTGGCATCAATTGCCAGGCTTCTCTAATGGCCCAAACGGCGCTTTTTATTGCACCTTCGCCAAATCCCCTTTCAACGCAACACCGGCCATGATCGCGCCGGCGTGGCATTCGTAGGTGGTGGGGTCTTTGCGTTCGTTGCTCTTGTAGAAGCTGACGATGTTGGTGACGGCGTTGGCGCCGGCGTTCTTGGCGGCCTGGTGCAGGCTGATCAGGGCTGATTGCAGCACCCATTCGCAGGCCACTTCATCGGACTTGTTGAAGGCGTTGGTTTTCTTGTTGGTCACGGCGCCGGGGCTGACCACGGTGACGTTGCCAGCCGGTTTGTTGCCGGCCAGGTAGAACTTCACGCTGCCGTCGATCTTGCCGGTGCGGATGGCTTCGGCGACGACCTTGTCGAACGGCAGGAACAGCGCGGTATCACGGGCCTGGCTGAGGCTTGGCAGGGTGCTGAGCAACAGGGCGGCGGTCACGGCGATTTTCTTCAACGACATCATGGTCTCCTTGACGTAGGGGTAACGGGTTTTGAATCCGATTCAGCGCCAGCGGCGGAAGATCAACGAGGTGTTGACCCCACCAAAGGCGAAGTTGTTGTTCATCACGTATTCGTTGCTCATCGACCTGAACTCGCTGCGCAGGTAGTCGAGCTGGCCGCATTGGGGATCGACCTCATCGAGGTTGAAGGTGTGCACGTACTGGTCGCTTTTCAGCATTTCGATGCTGAACCAGGACTCCAGCGCCCCGCAGGCACCCAGGGTGTGGCCGAGGAAGCTCTTCTGCGAGCTGATGGGCATGTGCTCGCCAAACAGGCTGCTGGTGGCCAGGGTTTCGGCGATGTCGCCCTGTTCGGTGGCGGTGCCATGGCCATTGACGTAGCCGATGGCCGAGGGTTCGAGGCCGGCATCTTCCAGGGCCAGTTCCATGGCCCGGCGCATGGTGACCAGTTCGGGGCGGGTGGCGTGCTGGCCGTCGGCGTTGCTGCCGAAGCCAACGATCTCGGCATGAATCCGTGCGCCACGGGCCAGGGCGTGTTCCAGTTCCTCGAGCACGAGCATGCCGGCGCCTTCGCCGATCACCAGGCCATCGCGGCCTTTGTCGTAGGGACGCGGGCTGGTTTGCGGCGCATCGTTTTTCAGGCTGGTGGCGTAGAGCGCATCGAAGACCATCGCTTCGGTCGGACACAGTTCTTCCGCACCGCCGGCCAGCATCAACGGCAGGCGCCCGAACTTGATGGCCTCGTAGGCATAGCCGATGCCGTGGCTGCCGCTGGTGCAGGCACTGGAAGTGGGGATCAGGCGTCCGGTCAGCCCGAAGAAGATGCTGATGTTGGCCGCCGTGGTGTGGGGCATCATGCGCACATAGGAGTTGGCGTTCAGGCCTTCGGCCACGCTGTTGAGCAGCATGTTGCCGAACGCCTTGATCTCGTCGGTGCTGCCGGTGGATGAACCGCAGGACACGCCCATGCGCCCGTCCTTGATCGATTCGTCGCCCAGCAGGCCGGCGTCGGCCAGGGCCTGTTCCGCCGACGCGACCGCCAGGCGCGAGACCCGCCCCATGCTGCGCAATTGCTTGCGGGTCCAGTGGGCCGGGACCTGGAAGTCGTCGATGGGGCCGGCCAGGCGCGTGTTCAGTTCGGTGAAACGGTCCCACTCATCCATGCGCCGGATGCCGCTGCGGTTGGCGGCGAAGTTGCTGGCGATGGTTTCCCAGTCGCTGCCCACGGAGGTGATGCCGGCCATGCCGGTGACGACGACGCGCTTCATCAGCACAAGCCTCCGTTGACGGCCAGGACCTGCCGGGTGATGTAGCCGGCTTCGGCGGACATCAGGAAGTTCACCGCGCCAGCCACTTCTTCCGGGGTGCCCATGCGCTGGGCGGGGATCATTTTCATCAGTTCTTCCACGGGTACGTTTTCATCGAGCATGGCGGTGTCGATCAACCCCGGCGCGACGCAATTGACGGTGATCTTGCGCTTGCCCAGCTCGATTGCCAACGCCTTGGCCGCGCCGATCAAACCGGCCTTCGAAGCACTGTAGTTGACCTGGCCGCGATTGCCGATCAGCCCGGAAACCGAAGTGATGCAGACGATCCTTCCGGCGGCGCGACGCCGGATCATCGGCATCATCACCGGGTGCAGTACGTTGTAGAAACCGTCGAGGTTGGTGCGCATCACCACATCCCAGTCGTCTTCGCTCAGGGCCGGGAAGGCGCCGTCGCGGGTCAGGCCGGCATTGAGCACCACGCCGTAATAGGCGCCGTGGGCTTCGACATCGGCTTCGAGAATGGCCTTGCAAGCGGCGCGGTCGGCCACGTCGAATTGCAGCACCCGGACGTTGCGGCCCAGGGCCTGGATTTGTGCCTGGACCGCCTCGGCCTCGGCGCGACCGTTGCGGCAGTGCAGCACGATGTCGTGCCCGGCCTGGGCCAGGCGCAGGGCGATGGCGCGGCCGATGCCACGGCTGGAGCCGGTGACCAGTACGGATTCAGTCATGGCGGGGTTCCTGTTGCGGACGGTTCATGAAGGTAATGGGCAGCCTGGGGCGGACGGAATACATTGAGCCGGGCCGTGGCATGGATGCCGGGGGCGTGGATGTGGCATTCGAACACGCCCATGCCGTTGTCGTCTTCCAGGGAGCGCACGCCATGGATGCTCAGCTCGGTGCCGACGGGAAAGCAGTCGACGTTGCATTCGAACTTGCGGGTACCGAGCAAAAAGCCCAACTCCACGGCATCGCCGCGTCGGCGCGCGTGGCAACCGGCAAACGCCGCGACACTCTGGGCCATCAGCTCGATGCCGACCCAGGCCGGCAGTGCGCCGTCGTCGCGGTTGAACAAACCGCCGGGCTTGACGGTGGCGTGGGTGTGGATCTGTTCGTCATCGAACGACAGGATCCGGTCGATGAGGATCATGTCGCCGGCATGGGGCAGCAGTTCGGCGAGCGGCCAGTCAGTCATGGGGCGTCTCCGATAATCAGGCTGACGTTGTTGCCGCCGAAGGCAAATGAATTGCTCATCAGGCGGCGCGTAGTGGCGGGTTTCAGGCGGGTGTCGGCGGTGACCCAGTCGAGCGCTGGCAGGGCAGGATCGGCCTGGCCGTCCCAGATGTGCGGCGGCAGGGCCTGGGCGGTGTTCTGTGTGCTCAGGGCCAGCCAGCAGAACGCCGCTTCCAGCGCCCCGGCCGCGCCGAGGGTGTGGCCGGTCATGGGCTTGGTGGACGAGCAGGGCACACCGGCCGGGAACAGCCCGGCCACGGCCTGGCTTTCCATGGCGTCATTGTGTTGCGTGGCGGTGCCATGCAGGTTCAGGTAGTCGATCTGGTGGGCGTCGAGGCCGGCGCAGCGCAGGGCTTTTTCCATGGCCTGGCGTGCGCCGCGACCGCTGGGTTCGGGCGCGGAGATATGGTGGGCATCGGAACTGGCGCCGTCGCCGAGCAAGGCAATCGGTGTGCCCTCGCCTGGCGTCTTGCTCATGAGGAACAGCACCGCCGCTTCGCCGATGTTGATGCCGCTGCGGTTCACCGAGAACGGATTGCAGCGTTCGTTCGACACCGCTTCCAACGCGGAAAAACCGTTGAGGGTCAGTTTGCACAGGCTGTCCACGCCACCGCACAGCACTGCATCGCACAGGCCCAGGTCCAACAGGCGCCGGGCGCTCATCAAGGCGCGGGCGCTGGAGGTACAGGCCGTGGAAATCACGTAGGACGGGCCGCTCAGGCCGAGCCAGTCGGAAAGAAAGTTGGCCGGCGCGCTGAGTTCCTGTTGCTGGTAGTCGTAGCCGTCGGGGAAGCGCTGCTCGCGCAGGTAGTGGGCAATGCCCTGGCTGGCCTCATCGATGCCCGACGTGCTGGTGCCCAGGACGATGCCGATGCGAGCGCGCCCGTAGGCCTGGATGGCCTGGTCGATCTCCGCGCGAATCTGCAGCCCCGCTTCCAACAGCAGTTGATTATTACGGCTGCGTTGCGCCGCCAGGGCAGGGGGGATGGGCGCGAGTTCACCCGGTACCGCGGCGACCGGCAAGGCCCGTTCGGCCACCCAGCCATCCTCGCAGCGCACGCCCGAGCAGTCGCCGGCAAACAGGTTGCGCGCGACAGTGTGCTTGTCGCGGCCCAGGGCGCAGATCACCCCGAGGGCATTCAGGTAGGCGGTCATGGGGCGTTCTCGGTCAACGGTGTGATGCGGTAGCGGGGGCCTTGGGGCAGGCTCATTTCGAAATCCAGCGGCTGCGTGTAGCGCACCTGCCAGCGATTATCGAGGGTCCGTTGCGACGTCTGTCGCCGGGCCGCCGGATAGTTGCCGGACAGCTCGGCGTCGGGGGTCAGGGCGAACAACAGCGCGGCGAACAACTCCCGGGCCTCGGCATTGGGTGGCAGCAGACCGTCGGCCTGCCACTGGCCGTCGACCAGGCGCTGGCGGGCCACGGGAATGCCCAGCGGGTCCATCATCGACCAACGGATGCTGGTGTCTTCGCGCTGGATCACCAGTAGCCAGTCCTGGCGTTGGTCGGCCAGGGTCCGCTCGATGTGCAGTTGCATCGGCAACGCCAGGGTCGGCGTGCGTGCGGGCAGCGGCGCCTGGCTGGCGCAGGCGCTGAGCAGCAACACACAGGCGATCAGCAGGCCACGGATCATCCGGCAGCCCCTTCGCCAGGCTTGCGCGCCACCACATTGACCAGGGTTTCCTCACGCTCGCCAAATGGCTTGGGCCGGCGCAGGCCAAAGCGCTCCAGCAGGCCGAAATCCTTGGCACGGCTCCACCACAGGTACGGGTAGGAGACGTTGCGGTCTTCGAACCGGAACCCTTGATCGCGGATCATCTGCAGGTACTGCGCGGCACTTTTCTGTACGTGCATGGGGTGGCGGAACAGCCAGCGGATCACCCAGGTATCGATGTAGGCTTCGGTGGATTCGGCGAACATCAAATAGCCGCCGGGCTTGAGTACGCGGTAGAACTCGGCGAGGGCTTTTTCCTGCTCCACCAGGTGATGGAACGTCTGGTGGCAGAACAGCAGGTCGACGCTGGCGTCGGGCACCGCCAAGGTCGCGCAGTCGCTGCCGATCAGTTCCACGGTCATGCCTTGGCGCGCGGCTTCCTCCCGGCTCAGGTCCAGGCTGTGAGGGTCGGCATCCACGCCGATCAGGCGTTGTGGCGCGAACACCTGGCGCAGGTACTGGAATGATTTGCCCTGGCCGCAGCCGGCGTCCAGCAGCACCGGATTTGCTGGCAGCGCGGTGCTGAACAGGCTGCGCAGGTCGTTGATCGCCACGCGCAACACGTGGTGCTGCCAGGTGTGGCTGCGCAGGAACCAGAAGCCGAAGCGGGTTTCTTCGACGTAGTTGTCGCTCAGGTAGCTCATGGTTGCGGACTCGGCGCCGGGCTTGCGCAGATTTCCGAGAGCATGCGCAGGCGCCGCTTGGGTTCACTGACAAACGGGTTGCGCTGATCCCAGGCGTAGCCAGCCAGGATCGAACTGATCATGCGCCGGATGTCGTCTGAACCTTCGGTGTAGAAAATCACGTCCTGGAAGGTGCCGGCGTACCAGCCCTCGACATAGCAGCGGAAGGTGTCGACGCCGCGCTTGAGCGGCTCGGCAAACTCGCTTTGCCAATCGACGCTTTCGCCTTGGAGCTGGCGGTGGAGTACGTCGGCGGCCATGCTCGCCGAACGCATGGCAATGGTCACACCGGAGGAGAACACCGGATCGAGGAATTCCGCGGCGTTGCCCAACAGGGCAAAGCCAGGGCCGTGCAGGGTCTTGACGTTGGCCGAGTAGCCGCCGATGGTGCGTGCCGGGGTGTCCCACAGCGCATTTTTCAGCACGCCGGCCAGGCTCGGGGTTTCGTCGATGAAACCACGCAGGCAGGCATCGAGGTCGTCGGTGCGACCGGCGAAATGTTCCGCCGCCGCGACCACGCCCACCGAGCAGCGCCCGCCGCTGAACGGAATGGTCCAGAACCACACGTCACGTTTGCTCGGGTGGGTGGTGATGAGGATCTTTTCCCGGTCGAACGCCGGAGTGTCGATACGATCCTCGATGTGTGTGAACACGGCCTGGCGCAGCGGGAAGTTGGACGGTGCTTCAAGGTCCAGCAGGCGCGGCAGGACGCGACCGTAGCCGCTGGCATCGAGCACGAAGTCAGCTTCGACGCAGTACTGGCTGCCGTCTTCACGCTGCACGCCCAGTCGTGGTTTGGCGAGGGTGAAATCGGCGCTGGCAATCGCTTGGCCGTAGCGGATCTCCACGCCTTGCAGGGCGGCCTGGTCGGCCAGCAATTTGTCGAAGTCGGCCCGTTGCACCTGGAAAGTGGTGGGCTTGCCGTTGCTGAAGGTATCGCCGAAGTCGAAGGCGCTGTAGCGCTCACCCCAGGCAAACGCGGCGCCGTTCTTGCGTTGGAACCCGGCGGCATTCACCGCGTCGAGCATGCCGGCTTCTTCAACGAAATCCAGGCAATGGGACAACAGGCTCTCACCGATGGAGAACCGTGGGAAATGCTGGCGCTCGATGACCAGCACATCGTGGCCCTTGCGCTTGAGCAGCGCGGCGGCAATGGCCCCGGAGGGGCCGGCACCGATGACGACGACCAGGCGATGTTCCGTTTCAGTCACAGGCATTGGGATTCCTCGAGTTCCGTAATCATCGTTGGTCTTCTTGAGCGGGTGTGGGGTGTTCGTGACGCCCGGCCCACGGCGCCAGCATGAAACTGAAAGCCAGCCCCAGGCTCACCGCCAGGCCGAAATTACTCACTGCCGGTGTGCTGGAAAGCGCCAGCAGGCCGAACGACAGCCAAGTAGTGATCGCTGCCAGGAAAGTGCCCAGCAGGCTCACCGCCGCGCCACCAATCTGCTCGCGCATCAGGATCGCGTAATCGACGCCGATGGCCGTCACCAGCAGCAGGCCGAACAGGCTGAACAGGGTCAGTGGCTGCCCCAGCCAGCCGAGGCTCGCCAGGCTGCACAGCGCGGCCAGCAATGGCAGGGCGACGATGCGCAAGGCCGCACCGACCCCGAAGGGCCAGATCAGCACCAGCACGATCAGCACGCAGGAGGCCAGTTTCAACTCGGCGGCGCTGACCTGCGTGGCGGCGAAGACCCGGTTCAGGTCCCCCAGGCGATCCACCAGTTGTACCCCCGGCAGGTCCACGGCTTGCACCCGCAGCAGCGCGGCATCGTTCAAGCCTTGCAGGCTGATCATGGCGGCCACGCCTTGCGCGGTGGGGCCGAGCCAGAGCGTGCGGTACGGCTCGGCCAGGGGCCCGGCCAGCGCGGCATCGATGTCGGTCACCGGCAAGGCCTGCAATTGCGCCAGTTCCGCTTGCAGCGCGGCGACCGGCACGCCCAGGTCCAGCAACGGCTGCCAGACCGCCGGCAACCGGGCCAGGGCCTCACGCACTTTTTGCTGGTCGGCGGGTGGGCTCACCAGTTGGTTCAGCGACAGGTAGCCCTGGAGTTTTTCCAGGGCGATCAACTGATCCAGCCGCTCGTTGAGGGCGGTCTGGCGCTCCAGCAGTTGAGACTGATTGTCGGCGCGGATCAGGAAGAACTGGCTGGTGGGCTGGAAACCGGTGATGCGCGCGATCTCGCGGGCTTCGTCGGTGAGGTGCTGGGGCGTGCCGATCCACTGGCGGATGTCGTTTTTCGTGGTCAGGTGCCAGAGGCCGCCCGCGCAGAAGCTCAGCAGCAACACCAGCAGTACTGGCGTAGGCACCCGTGCCAATAACGCCTGGCGGATCTGGAGCAGGCATTCGCACAGCCGCAGCGGCCACTGGGCCGGACGCAAATCCGCGCCGTTGAGCAGCGCTGGCAACAGGCACACCGCGGTCAAGTAGGCGCCGACCAGCCCGGCGGCGGAAAATATTGCGATCTGGGTCAGGGCCGGGAACGGCGTCCAGGCCAGGGCCAGGTAGCCGATGCAGGTGGTCGCCAGGCTCAGGCTCAGCCCCGGCAGGGTCAGGCGCAAGGCCGGCCAGCTGCGCCATGGCTTGAGGCTCCAGCTCTTGGACAGGTAGTGCAGGGGGTAATCCACCGCGACGCCGATCAGGCTGGAACCCAATACCAGGGTCATCACATGCATGCGTCCAAACAAGGCCACGCACGCCACGGCACCGAACAGCATGCCCACCAGCACCGGCACGAACGCCAGCCACACGCGCAAGCGTCGGAAGGCCAGCAACAGCAGCAGCAAAATGCCGACCGTCGCGCCACCGCCGACCCAGGTGATTTCCCGCGACGCCTGTTGCTGGCCGCTGGCGGCGTACAGCAGGCCGCTGGCCGCCAGCAGTTGCCCTTGGGCCTGGCTCGCCTGGTCGCGGCTGCGTTGCAGCAGCTCGGCCACTTGCAGCGGCAGGTTCATGTCGAAGGCGTTGCCCTGGGCGCGGGCCCGCAACATCACCCAGCTTTTACCGTCGGCATCGGCGACCAAGGCCCCGCTACCGATGTCGAATTTGATCGCGCCGCGTTGGGGCTGGCTGTTCTGGATACGCCCGGTCAGGCCCAGCCAATCGTCCTGGTTCGGCACCAGGCTGAAGCCGCTGAACGGGTCGAACAAGGCCTGCACCCGTTGCTGGATGAACGCCTGGGGCTGTTCGATCAGTTGCTGCCGGTCCGCCGCCGAGAGCATCGCCAAGCGCCCGTTGAGCAGTTGCGTACGCAACGCCGGCAGGTCGGCCTGCAATGTCCATTGCACCTTGTCGAACAGGCCGCTGGCCTGCCATTGCTCGCCCAGGGTTTGCGCCAGGGCGATGGCTTGCTGGCGATCGGCATGACCGACCAGCACCAGCACCTCGCGATTCAACGGTTCCTGCATGCGCTGCTCGGCGATCAGTTCCAGGGCATCGGGCGACGTGCCCGGCACCAGTTCCATGAGATTGGCCGACAACGGCGCGCCGTTGCGCCACTGCCAGCCGGCGAGCGCGAGCACGGCCAGCAGCAGGATCAGGAACAGCCGGGGCAGCATCCGTTCACTCGGCAAAATCATGTTGCTCCGTTTCGCTCAAGGGGTGTGCACTGGTGGCGTCCTGCATGCGCAGCACGGTGCTGTCGCCCTGGGTTTCCAGCAGTTCGATGCGCTGGACCAGTTCGCCGCCGTCGATGTTGATCTGGTTGAAGACCTGCTTGAGCAGCACCGAGCGCGGGGTCAGGGTGAGTTTCCACTGCTGTGGTTCGCCCGACAGGCTCAGTTCGAAATCCCGTTGCAAGCCACTGCTGTCGCCCTGCAATACCGCCAGGAACAGGCGGTTCTGTTCGGCGCCGGCGCTCTTGTTCGGCAGCATCTGCCAGGCATTGCCATCCCGCCGGGCGATGCCCTGGGCGGTGATGCGGTAGTCCTGTTGCAGCGGGGTTTGCAGCAGCCACAGCAGGCCATGGTTTTTCGCCAGCACGAAGCGGCCCTTGCTGGTGAGGGGCTGGGGCAGGGCGCGCAGGTGTTTTTCCTGGATGAACTGGCCGTGGATCACCTCCGGGCGGGCCAGTTGGTCGCTCAACTGCTGCAGGTCGAAAGCCTGGGCCAACGGCGCCAGGCAACACAGCAGCAGCCAGATCGACAAACGTTTCATGGCAGTTTCCTTTCGACGGCTTCGACAAAGACCCGGGGCGAGGCGAGCAGCATTTCGCGGCTGGCGATGTCCACGGCCACTTGTACCGAACTGGCGCGGGTCAAGCGCTCGCCGGTGGCTGCGTCGCTGATCAGGTAATTGATCTTCAGCCGGTTTTCCCACTCCACCAGGCTGGCACGCACGGTCAGGGCCTGGCCGAACACGGCGCTGCGCACGTAGCGCAGTTGCAGGTCGATGACCGGCCAGGCATGGCCGGATTCGAGCATGTCGTTGTAGTTGTGGCCGATCAGGTCGAGCAGCGCACAGCGAGCCACTTCCAGGTACTTGACGTAGTGGCCGTGCCAGACCACGTTCATCGAGTCGACGTCGAAAAACGGCACCACGATGTGGGTGTCGACGTGCAGAACGCCTTGGCTACGCATGCAGCCTCCAATGTTGTTCGGCGATGCGTTGCAGGCACAGGCGCAGTTCGCCTTCCAGGGCGCGGTCTTCGATGACCGGGGCGAAATCCTCGGCCAATTGCTGGTGCATGGCGGCCAGGGCCGGCGGCAGCGGCCGCGCGTCTTCGGCACGACTGCGCAGCCATACGCCCTGGTTGGCCGCCAGCAACGTGGCGGCGGCGACCTGTTCGGTCAGTTCCAGCACGCGGATCGCGTCCCGGGCGGCGATGGTGCCCATGCTCACCTTGTCCTGGTTGTGACATTCGGTGGAACGCGAGAACACGCTGGCCGGCATGGTGTTTTTCAGGGCTTCGGCGGTCCAGGCGCTGGTGCCGATCTGCACGGCCTTGAACCCGTGGTTGAGCATTGCCCGCTCGGCGCTGGCGCCGGACAGGTTGCTCGGCAGGCCATGGTTGTAGCGCTCGTCCACCAGCAGCGCGAGTTGCCGATCCAGCAAATCCGCGACGTTGGCCACCAGGTTCTTCAGGCTGTCCATGGCGAAGGCGATATGCCCGCCGTAGAAATGCCCGCCGTGGAGCACGCGCTCGGCTTCGGCGTCGATGATCGGATTGTCGTTGGCGCTGTTGAGTTCGGTCTCGATGAACGAACGCAGCCAGCCCAGGCTGTCGGCCAGCACGCCAAGTACATGGGGCGCGCAGCGTAGGGAATAGCGATCCTGCAGGCGATGCAGCGGCGCTGTCGGCGCATCGATCGCCAGGTCCTTGCGCAGCCACGCGGCGACTTGCATCTGCCCTGGGTGTGGCTTGGCGGCGAACAGGCGCTCGTCGAAATGTTCCGGGTTGCCTTGCAGGGCGACGACGTTCAACGCGGTGATACGGGTCGCCAGTTGCAGCAGGTAGTCGGCCCGGGCGAAGGCCAGGCAGGCCAGGCCGGTCATCACAGCGGTGCCGTTCATCAGCGCCAGGGCTTCCTTGGGCCGCAGCACCAGTGGGGTCCAGCCCAACTCACGGTGCACATCGGCGGCCAGGCGCCGCTCGCCGCGGAACATCACTTCCCGTTCACCGGACAGCGTGGCGGCGACGTAGGACAGCGGCGTCAGGTCGCCGCTGGCGCCCACCGAGCCTTCTTCCGGGATCAGCGGCAGGATGTCGTGTTCGAGAAAGGCCTGGAGCCGCTCCAGCAGTTCCACCCGCACCCCGGACACGCCGTGGCACAGCGACTGCAAGCGCGCCGCCAGCACCGCGCGGGTGGCCTGGGCGTCCAGCAGTTTGCCCAGGCCACAGCCGTGGAACGTGTACAGGTGACGCGGCAGGGCCTCGACGTGGTGTAGTGGTACCGCGACCACGCAAGAGTCACCGTAGCCGGTGGTCACGCCGTAGATCACGCCTTCCTTGTCCAGCAAGGAGTCGAGGAATTGCGCACCCTTGGCGATGCGCTGGCGGAACGCCGGGTCATCCTGCAACTGCGTCGGGGCCTGACGGTTGGCCAGGGCCAGCACATCTTCGATGCGCAGGGGGCGTTCGCCGAAGGTTACCGGCTCAAGAGTGGGCATCGTCATCGGTCTTCCAGAAAGGGTAAAAGTTGAACCACTGTTGGGGGCCCTGGAGGCAGTACTGCGCCAGGCGCTCGGCATAGTGGCCGGCCCAATGGGCGATCACTTGTTCGCGCTCGTTGCGTTTCCACACTACGGCATCGGCGAAGGGTTCGAGCGTGACGCGATAGCGCCCCTCGTGCTTGAGGCACATCAGCAGGTTGACCGGGCATTTCAGCAGGCCGGCCAGCAGCCAGGGCCCCTGGGGGAATGCCGCCGGGTGGCCCATGAAGTCCACGGTCACGCTGCGTCCGCCGTGCAGTGGCACGCGGTCGCCGGCAATCGCCAGCCACTCGCCGCGCTCCAGGCGCTCGCTCAGTTGCAACATGATCACCGGGTTCAGCTCACTGACCTGGATCAGCCGCAAGTGCGTGGCACCGGCCTCGCCCAGCAAACGGTTGAACTGCTCGGCGTGCTTGGTGTGCACCAGCACGTTCATGGTCACTTTCTCGCCCAGCTCGGCCAGGGCCCGGCACATCTCCAGGTTGCCCAGGTGCGCGCCCACCAGCATTTGCCCACGGGCATCGCGCAGGTGATTGCGCAGTAGCGCCGGGTCGACGATTTCGATCTGGTCGATGCTCAGCTTGCCGTTCCAGACGTCGAGCTTGTCGAGCAAGGAATCGGCAAACGCCATGAACTGCCCGAACACCCGCCAGCGGGTCGGGCGCAGTTCGGGGCGTGCGCTCCAGTCGGCCAGGCGTTGCTGGTATTGCCAGGCCGCCTGGCGCGCGCTGCGGCCGAAAATGAAAAAGTACAGGACGATGCCGTACAGCACCGGGGTCAACAGGCGTCGGCCGAGCACCTTGGCGGCGAGCGCGGTGAGTTTCATCAGCCAGAAACTGCCGCGCTCCTGGCGGTCGGCCCAATGTTGCTTGTCTGCCTGAAGGCTCATGTCCGCCACCGTCGCCAGAGGATCAGGGGCGCGCGCACCAGCATGCCGAAGAACAGCCGGGTGTGCATGCTGGAAATCAGCACGTTGTCGTGGAACAGGCGAAAATGTGAAACGCCGTCCTGAGGGTAATGGACTCGGGTGTGCAGCCAGTGCATCGGCTGATTGCGCCAGGCCAGGCGCACCAGGATGTCCGAGTCGAAATCCATGCGCTTGCCGATATTGGCCGAGTCGATCAGCGCCAGGGTCGGTGCCAAGGGATAGACCCGAAAGCCGCACATCGAGTCGCGGATTTGCAGGGACAGGCTGTTGATCCAGACCATGACGTGGGTCAGGTAGCGCGCGTACAGGCGACCTTTCGGCACGCTGGCGTCGTAGTGCGGATAGCCGCAGATCACTGCGTCCGGGTGGGCACGGGATTGCTCGATGAAGGTCTTCACGTCGCCCAGATCGTGCTGCCCGTCGGCGTCCACTTGCAAGGCGTGGCTGAAACCCAGGCGCGACGCTTCCCGCAAGCCGGTCATCACCGCGCCGCCCTTGCCCTGGTTGACGGCCAGCCTGACCAGATGCACCTGCTCGCCCTCGGCCAGCCGTTCCAGTACGGCGGCACATGCCGGGTTGCTGGCGTCATCCACCAGCACGCAGGGCAGGCCGTTGGCGAGCAACGCCTGGACCACCGCCGAGATGGCGGTTTCGTGGTTGTAGACCGGGATGACGGCGCAGGGGTTATGCATGGGTTGCACCTTCCACTGATCTACTGTGCACAGAGGAATTGTGGTGAACGGAGAGTTTGTTGTGGCGAGGGAGCTTGCTCCCGCTGGGCTGCGAAGCAGCCCCCTGTATTCGAGATCGCTGGGCGAGCGCTGCGCGCTCGAGCGGGAGCAAGCTCCCTCGCCACAGGAGGGCAGTGTGAGCATTAATCATTCGTCATCCCCAACACAATCCGCCCACTGGAACAGGCCGCCGTGGCATTGCGGTAGGCAAAGTACAGTTTGCCGCGCTCGCGGTCGAAGCGCAGGTGCAGTTGGATGTCGTCACCGGGGCGAACCAGTTGCTGGAATTTCAGCACCTCCATGCCGACGAACCGCGGCGGCAGGTCCAGCAGTTGGCGGCCCAGGCTCAAGGCCCAGTCGACCTGCACCACGCCGGGCAGTACCGGCGCGGTGGGGAAGTGGCCGCTGAAGTACGCGAGGTCAGGCGGCACGACCAGGCGCAGGCTCCACTCGCCGTCGGTTTCAACCTGCTCCAACACCTCGGGGGCTTTGGGGCGTGGCGCCATCAGCAGCGCCTCGACCTCGGCCTGGGGCAGCTTGCCCTGGGCGTTGAGCGGCAACTGCCGCAGCCAGCGCCAGCGCCGTGGCAGGGCGAGGGTTTCGCAATGTTCGCTCAGGTGCCGGCGCAGGCCCTCGGTCACGGCCCGCCGACCCTGGTTGCGCAAGGCCCGCAGGCCAGCGTCGCTCAGCACCAGCAGCGCGCCGAGGGAGGCGCGATTCTCCTGCACCACGCCCAGCCGCGCTTCGCTGACCCAGTCGTGAGCCACCAGCGCCTGTTCGAGCATGGGCAGGGAGATGCGCTTCTCTTCGAGCTTGACGATACGGTCCAGTCGCCCGAGCAGCTCGAAGCGCCCATCTTCGGCGATTCGCGCCGCGTCGGCGGTGTGTTCCACATGCCCGGCGGGCAGATAGGGCGAAGCGATCAGCAAGGCGCCGTCGCTGTCCTGGCGCAGCTCGACGTCGGCAAAGGGCTGCCACCATGGGTCACCCTGGCGCCAGGCGATACCGCCGGTTTCCGAGCTGCCGAAAATTTCCGTCGGCCATTGTCCAAGGCGTCGCTGCAAGCTTTGCGCGGCCTCGGCCGGCAAGGCGCCGCCGGAGGAGAACACCCGGCGCACGCTGCTCAGGGCCGGCCAATCGAGGTTATCGCCCATGCGCTTGAGCAACGCCGGGCTGGCGACCCAGGCGAACACCGGCTGCTCGCGGCTGGCGCGTTGCAGGTCTTCGGGGAACGCCAATTGCCTGCGCCCGAACGGACGCCCGGCGCACAGCGGCCACAGCACTCGGAACAGCAGCCCGTAGATATGTTGGGTGGCAACGCTGCCGATCATGCAGGCCGGGCCCAGGTCGGCGCCCCACAGCTGTTCCAGGGCCTGGACTTCGTTACTCAACTGCCGCAGGGTTTTCTCGATGCGCTTGGGCTCGCCGCTGGAGCCGGAGGTGCACAGGCTCAGCCAGCAGTGATCGAGGTCCAGTTCGACGGCGTCCATCGGCGCGTGTTGCAAGTCGTCGGGATGGGTGTCGCCGGGCTGGTCGGTCAGCCACAGGTCCACCTCCGACGCCCAGCGCTGGCGTGTCTGCGCTTGCAGGTCGGCAGGAAGCAGGACGCGCGTGCCGGCGTGCCAGGCACCGAGCAGGGCGATGGCCAGGTCGGCTGCATCTTCCAGGTGCACCGCCACATGGCGCACGCCCTGGGCTTGCAGGCCGGCCGCCAGGCGCAACGCCGCGTCCCGCAGTTGCGAATGATCCAGCGCCGGAGCGACCGCGACGGTGCGTTCCGGCTGAGCCCTGAGCAACATCCGCTCAAGTGTTATCCAATTCATGGGCGGCCTCTTACCCGTTGTCGTATGAGCCATTCAATGGCAAACAGCAGCCCCATCAATCCGTAGGAAATCAGGCCGGTGTACAACATCCACCAGCTCAGCGGCGCCCAGAGGGTCAGGGCGGCGGCGAGCAAACCGTTACACAGGAAAAACACACTCCAGGCCACCGTGACCTGACGCGTATACACCACCGCCTTGGCCGGCAGCTGCGGTTCGCGCAGGCGGGCCAGGCGTTCGATCATTGGCGGGCCGTATTTCAGGCTCAGGGCAAACAGTCCGAGCATGAACCCGCTGATCAGTACCGGGTACCAGCGCAGCAGGAGCGGGCTGTCGAACAGCGCGAGCAACACGCAAAACACGATCGCCGTGGTCGCCATCCAGCGGCTGCCGTCACCGCCCTTGCCTAGCAACGCCCGGGCCAGCCACAGGCTACCCAGCAGCAGCCCGAACTGCCACGGGGCGAAATGCTCCATGCCGAAATACACCGCAAAGGGGTACAGCAGGCCTGCCAGCAGCAGGCCGAGGCCAATCAGCCGGGTCATGCGGCTGGTTGAACCAGTCGATAGACCGCCTCGACCACGTCATTGACGGTGCGCACCGACTTGAATTCTTCGGCGGCGATTTTCTTGCCGGTCTGGCGCTTGATGTGGTCGATCAGGTCAACCGCATCGATGCTGTCGATTTCCAGGTCCTGGTACAGGTTCGATTCCAGCGTCACGCGCTCTGGGTCCAGCTCGAAGAGCTCGACCAGGGCGTCACGCAGGGTGTTGAAAATGTCGTCACGAGTTTGCATGGTCCGGTCTCAGGGGCGTTTTGCAGTGACGAAGGCCGCAAGGCTTGCCACATTGCTGAAATGGTTACGAGTGTCCTTGGCGTCGGCGTCGATCTTGATGCCGTACTCCTTCTGGATCGCCAGGCCTAGCTCCAGGGCATCCACCGAGTCCAGGCCCAGGCCTTCGCCGAACAGGGTCTGGTGGTCGCCGATGTCGTCGATGCCGATGTCTTCCAGGCCGAGGGCGTCGATGATCAGCTGTTTGATGTCACGGTGCAGATCGCTCATCTTCGGCGAGCTCCTTGATGAAATAGTGATGCAAGAAATCGTTGAGCCTGCGCGAAGCCTGGGGTGGCGGGCCGAGCGCGGCGAACGCCTGTGGATCTATATCGGCCCCGACGTGAAAACTGAAGTGCACGCGGCATCGGGGGATGCGATACCAGGGTTCGGCCTTGGTCAGGGTCGTGGGGTTGACCTTGATCGTGACGGGCGTGAGGATTTTCGCACCCCGCAGGGCGATGGCCGCGGCCCCCCGATGAAAGGCCGGCACCTGGCCTGGCTGGGTGCGCGTCCCTTCGGGAAACACGATCAGCGTCTGGCCATCTTGCAGGGTATCGCTGGCGGCATCGAGCATGTCCATGCTGCCGTCGTTGCTGATGTACTGGGTTGAACGCAATGGACCGCGGGTAAAGGGATTGTCCCACAGGCTTTGCTTGACCACGCAGTTGGCGTTGGGTACCAGCCCGATCAGGAACACCACGTCGATCAGCGAGGGGTGATTGGCAATGATCATCTGCCCGGGGCGCCCGAGCCGTTCGGCACCATCGATCTGGTAGGTGAGCACGCCGGTACGGGCCATGAACCGGATAAAGAACCAGAACAACCGCCCGACGGTGCGGCGGGCCCTTTGTCGGTGGGCCTGGGCATCGCCAGGCAGCCAGGCCAGCAACGGAAAAACCAGCAAGCGCAGGCACAGCCCGCCCAGCCCGAACAGGGCGAAGCTTGCGGCGGTCGCGACCAGGCGCCAGTAATAGGCGTCGCGATGTTTACCGGTCACCGGTTGCGTTGCCAGGTCCATACACGATTCTTCCAGGCATGTTGGCAGGTGGTTTCGTTGTTCAGCAGGGTACGCAACAGGTCCAGGGCATGGGGCCAGTCGCTGCCGGATCGTTGGCCGGCCTGCGCGGACAGGTCCAGTTGCCAGTCGTCGCCCGGCGTCAGCAGCAGGCCTACGGCATAGGGGAAAGGCACGTCATCGACCCACGGTGCGTAGACCTGCGGCGGTTGCTCTTCGGTGATCACCAGCAACACCGCCGGCGAACCTTCGTTCAACAAGGCGGCGGCCTCCAGCACACCGTGTTCCAAACCGTCGCCAGTGGCGGCCAGGGCGGTCATTTCGCTGGTTTCGCCGCGCATGATCGACCACAGGCCGATCACGGCGTTGTGCACCGACAGGCTGAACTGGGTTGGCGACAAGGGCTGGTCGGCCGCCAGGTCCTTGAGAATCTCGAAAGTGCGTGGGGTTTCGCCGTGGCGGGAAATAAAGACCAACGGTAGGTCCGGCTGGCCCTCGGCCAGTGGCCAGCCGACACTGAAGGCCATCCGCGCCAGGCGGCTGAGGCGACGACGCTGCATGGCGGGCAGGAACGATACGTCAGGGGCGGCATCGCTGGCCGGCAATACAACCGGCTGTCGGCTCCAGGCCTGCCAGTCGTCCACGCTTTCGAGCCCAGGGGCCCACGCGCGCCATTGGGCGATATTGAAATTGATCAAAACTCATCCCACCCCTGCGGGGCTTTTATTGTCACGGTTCAGTGGTTTGACCCGCGTCCTACCCTGCATGGCCTTGCGACCCAAGTGGCGCGCATTATCCCGGTGCGATTGGCTTGTAGCAAATACTGGTTACATTTTGCCCAGCAAAATGTACGAGTCGGTCCACTCGATGCATGACTTGGACCATTGTCGCGATCGTCACGGGCTTGTCTGTCGGTTGTTTCTGTCTTTATCCGGGCACAATTGACGTCTGAATCGTTGGAAAAGCCACTGTTGCTGTAGTCCTTCTACGCAGAAGGTAGCTAAGCAGTGTCGCGGCCTACTACACTCGGGAATCTTTGATACACGGAGGTTTTGACATGCGGCGTGTGGTGTTCAATCAGAAAGGTGGCGTGGGCAAGTCCAGCATCGCCTGCAATCTGGCGGCAGTCAGCGCCAGCGAGGGCTATCGCACGCTGTTGGTGGACCTGGATGCCCAGGCCAACTCCACTCAATACCTGACTGGCCTGACCGGCGACGATATCCCCATGGGCATTGCCGACTTCTTCAAGCAGACCCTGTCGTCCGGGCCGTTCTCGAAAAAGAACAAGGTGGATATCTACGAAACGCCGTTCGACAACCTGCACGTGATCACCGCCACAGCTGAGCTGACGGACCTGCAGCCCAAGCTCGAGGCGAAGCACAAGATCAACAAGCTGCGCAAATTGCTCGAAGAGTTGGAGGAGGATTACGACCGGATTTACCTGGACACCCCGCCAGCGTTGAATTTCTATGCGGTTTCAGCGTTGATCGCCGCTGATCGGGTGCTGATCCCGTTCGACTGTGACAGCTTCTCCCGTCAGGCCTTGTACGGCCTGCTGGCGGAAATTGAAGAACTCAAGGACGACCATAACGAAGGCCTGGAAGTCGAAGGCATCGTGGTCAACCAGTTCCAGGCCCGTGCCAGCCTGCCGCAGCAGATTCTCGACGAACTGATCGCCGAAGGCCTGCCGGTATTGCCGGTGTACCTGAGCAGTTCGGTGCGCATGCGCGAATCCCACCAGGCCAGCCTGCCGCTGATCCACCTTGACCCGCGGCACAAGCTGACCCAGCAATTCGTGGAACTGCATGGGTTGCTGGAAAGCTGAGGGCTGGCCGCCGACCGTGGGCGATCAGCTGATTTTGCTCAGGTAGGGTGGCAAGTCCTGCTCCGGCACGACCGATAGCACCTTGAGGCGTTGCAGCATCCGTTGCCGGGCGCGTTGCAAATGCTCCTTGAGGTTCAGCGCGGCGGCGTCGAAGGCACCGTGTAGCAACAGTTCCAGTATCAGGCGGTGCTCGGCCAGCATGGCGGGGTCCGCGCCGATTCCCAGCAGCCGGGAAAAAATCCGGCTGATGATCATCGGGCTTTGGGCCTGGCGAATCAGTGCTGCCATTTTTCGATTTTGCAGGCCGCCGAGGCAGTGCTGGTGCAGGTCTTCCTCGATGCGCTGGATCGTCTCTTCCGAACAATGCTCAGCCTGTTGCGCTTGGGTTACCCGTTCCAGCATGGCTTGCAGTTGCTCGCGGCTCAGCCCTGGCGCACTTTGACGTAGCGCCTCAGGCTCCAGGCAGGCGCGCAGCTCATAATCTTCGGTGACTTCCCGGGCAGTGAGCGGGCCGGCCAGCCATTGTGAGTAAGGCTCTTTTTCCAGCAAGCCCCGGTCCCTCAGGCGCATCAAGGCTTCTCGCACCACGGCCCTGCTCACGCCGTAATGCTCGGCGGCGGCTTGTTCATCGAGGCGGTAGTGGCCGAAGGTAATGCAGGTCAGCAACGCGCTGCCGATTTCTTCGTGGATCCGCTCGCCCAGTGGTCGCGTGTCCACCCGTTCTTCGCCACGCGTCAGGCCAAGGTGAACATGGCTCAAGGGCAGGCGCAGCGGCTCGATATCCAAGCCCAGGGGATTGATCAAGTACCCACGCCCGTCAAAACGGCTGATCAACCGCTCTTCGTGCAACAAGTCCAGCGCCTTGCGCACCGGAACACGGCTGGTGCCGAACAGCTCCGCCAGCGGTGCTTCCAGTAGCACCAAGCCCTGCAGTGCGGTGCCCTCGGTGATTGCATCACGCAATACCTGATGAATCATCGCGTAGCGAGACGCGGTGCGCGGGTCTTGGGCTGGCGCTGCTTTCATCGATTCCTCTCGGCATGACGGCGATGGAGGGATTCTCTCACAGTGTCTTGTGTCACTGAGGATCACATTGGCGCGCCCTTTCGTGGGGCTCGCTCCATCAAAACGTTACTTTTATGCACCTAAATGTATCTTTTATAAAAATATACATTAGATAAGCATCCCATCTGGATGTTGACCAGGCCCCGCCCATCCAAACCGCCCACTCCGCTCTAAGCCGATGGTTCCAACGCCTATGGGGACTTTTGCGCTCGGCGAGTATGGACTGGGCAAGCGTAGCTGGCACGGAATCTGCTCAATCTAAAATGTACATTTTAATAATAGATACGTTTTTGGATGCCGCAGCCCATGAGCCCATTTTCCTCGCTGGATGCCATTGCACTCGCCGAAGCCTTCGCGTCAGGGCGCACCGATCCGGTCCAGGTGCTGGAACAAGCGCTGGAGCAAGCCGCTCGCGCCGAACACGTATTCGTGTCGCTGACCGACGCCCGGGCCCGGCGTGAAGCGCAGGCCTCGGCGGCGCGCTGGCGTGCCGGGCAACCGTTGAGCGGCTTCGACGGTGTACCGTTGGCTTGGAAGGACTTGTTCGATGTGGCCGGCAGTGTCACCACCGCGGCAGCGGCGGTGCGCCGGAACGCACCGCCCGCGCTGTTGGATGCCGCCAGTGTCAGCCTGCTCAGCCGGGCCGGCATGGTCTGCCTGGGCAAGACCAACCTCAGCGAGTTCGCCTATTCAGGGCTCGGCCTCAACCCGCACTTCGGCACGCCGGTCAACCCGTTCAGCGATGCACAACCGCGGATCCCTGGCGGCTCCTCCAGCGGTTCGGCGGTGGCGGTCGCGGCGGGCATCGTACCGATCTCCATGGGGACCGATACCGCCGGTTCGATCCGCGTCCCGGCGGCTTTCAACGCTTTGGTGGGGTTTCGCGCCAGTTCCCGTCGTTACAGTCGCGATGGGGTATTTCCTCTGGCCCACAGCATCGACAGCACCGGCCCGTTGACTCGCAGCGTGCGTGACGCCTGGATGATCGACGAACTGCTTCAGGGGCGCGACCCACGACAAGCGCCCCCGGTGCGCAGCCTGGCCGGGCAGCGTTTCTGGGTCGAGCAAGCGGTGCTGGAGGATGCCCGTGTCGAGGCCGCGGTGCGGGCCAATGTGCTGGCCGGTGTCCAGGCGCTGCGCACCGCTGGGGCGCTGGTGGAGATTCGGCCATTGCCGGCTTTCCAGGCCAGCCTTGCGCTGATCCGCGACCACGGCTGGCTGGGGGCCGCCGAGGCGTTCGCCTTGCATGAGGCCTTGCTCGACAGCGCCGATGCCGAACGTCTCGACCCGCGGGTACGCCGGCGTCTCGAAGCGGCGCGGCCCATGACCGCCAGCCAGGTGCTCAAGCTTTACGACGCGCGATCGACCTTGCAACGCCAACTCGTCGAGGAGCTCGACGGCGCGGTGCTGATCACGCCGACCGTGGCCCATGTCGCCCCGCCGCTGGCGCCTTTGGAGGCCGACGACGAACTGTTTGCCCGTACCAATCTCGCGACCCTGAGCCTGACGATGCCCGGCAGTTTGCTCGACATGCCCGGCGTCAACCTGCCCAGCGGCCGGGACAGCCAGGGGCTGCCCACAGGCCTGCTGCTCAGCGTGCCTCAAGGCGAGGATGCCCGGCTCCTGCGAATCGCGCGCTCGGTCGAAGCGACGCTGGCCAATTCCTGATTGATGTTTGAACAACCACCACAACCGGAGGCCGATCATGGCTAAAGATATTCTTTGTGCATTTGGGGTCGATGTAGACGCCGTGGCGGGCTGGCTCGGCTCCTACGGCGGTGAAGACTCACCCGACGATATTTCCCGCGGCCTGTTTGCCGGTGAAGTCGGCTCGCCGCGGCTGCTCAAGTTGTTCGAGCGCTACGGCCTGCGCACCACCTGGTTTATTCCCGGGCATTCCCTGGAGACCTTCCCCGAGCAGATGAAAGCCGTGGCGGATGCGGGCCACGAGATCGGCGTGCACGGCTATAGCCACGAAAACCCCATCGCGATGACCCCACAGCAGGAAGAGGCGGTGCTCGATAAATCCATCGAGTTGATTACCCAGGTGACCGGCAAGCGGCCTACCGGCTATGTCGCGCCCTGGTGGGAGTTCAGCAAAGTGACCAACGAGCTGCTGCTCAAGAAAGGCATCAAGTACGACCACAGCCTGATGCACAACGACTTCCATCCCTACTACGTTCGCGTCGGCGACAGCTGGACCAAGATCGACTACAGCCAGCACCCGGACACCTGGATGAAACCGCTGGTGCGTGGCCAGGAAACCGATCTGGTGGAGATCCCAGCGAATTGGTACCTCGACGACCTGCCGCCGATGATGTTCATCAAGAAATCGCCCAACAGCCACGGTTTCGTCAACCCGCGGCATCTCGAAGAGATGTGGCGCGACCAGTTCGACTGGGTCTATCGCGAACACGAGCATGCCGTGTTCACCATGACGATCCACCCCGACGTCTCCGGGCGTCCGCAGGTGCTGCTGATGTTGGAGCGCCTGATCGAACACATCCAGGGCCATGCCGGCGTGCGCTTTGTCACGTTCGATGAAATTGCCGACGACTTCATTCGCCGCAACCCCCGCAACCGCTGATCCGGCATTTATTCGAGGCGTGTTCTCATGTCCATCTACAACAAACTCGACCTGACTGGTTGGAAACCCGAGCAATTGACGCCGGCCCAGGTGCGCTTTGCCACCTGGATCGCTTTTTTTGCCTGGGTATTTGCGGTCTACGACTTCATTCTGTTCGGCACGTTGTTGCCGGAAATCGGCCGGCACTTCAATTGGAGCGAAGTCGAGCAAGCCGAAATCGCCACCTGGGTGGCGGTCGGCACGGCGGTGGTGGCGTTGGCCATCGGCCCGCTGGTGGACCGCTTGGGCCGGCGCATGGGGATCATCTTCACCGTCAGCGGCGCGGCGATCTGTTCGGCCCTGACGGCCATCGGCGGTGCCTGGGGCAAGTCCCCGTTGATCCTGATCCGTTCTCTCGGCGGGTTGGGTTACGCGGAAGAAACCGTCAATGCCACCTACCTGAGCGAGCTCTACGCCGCCTCCGATGACCCGAGGCTGGCCAAGCGCCGTGGCTTCATCTACAGCCTGGTGCAGGGTGGCTGGCCGGTGGGCGCGCTGACCGCGGCCGGATTGACCGCCGTGTTGCTGCCGACCATCGGCTGGCAGGGCTGCTTTATCTTTGCGGCGATCCCGGCCATCGTCATTGCGATCATGGCGCGCAAGCTCAAGGAAAGCCCGCAGTTCCAGATCCACCAGCGTATCGGCCAGTTGCGCAAAAGCGGCGCGGTCGCCGACGCCCAGGCAGTGGCGTCCACCTATGGCGTCGACTATGAGGAACACAGCAAGGCCGGCCTTGCATCGGCCTTTCGCGGCACGTCGCGGCGCGCGACACTGGTGATCGGCGCGGCGATCCTGCTCAATTGGGCGGCGATCCAGGTGTTCAGCGTGCTCGGCACGACGGTGATCGTCAGCGTGCACCATATCTCCTTCGAAAACTCGTTGATCATCCTGGTGCTCTCCAACCTGGTGGGCTACTGCGGTTACCTGAGCCATGGCTGGATGGGCGACAAGATCGGCCGGCGCAATGTCATCGCGTTGGGCTGGATGCTGGGCGGGCTGTCGTTTGCCGGCATGCTCTACGGTCCGAGCAACCTGCCGATGGTGGTCGGTCTCTACAGCCTGGGCCTGTTCTTCCTGATCGGGCCCTATTCGGCGGCGCTGTTTTTCATCGGTGAGAGTTTCCCCACCAGCATCCGCGCCACGGGCGGCGCGATTATCCATGCCATGGGGCCGATCGGCGCGGTGGTGGCCGGGTTCGGTGCGACCCAGGTGCTGGCGGCGGGGGGTAACTGGCAGACCTCGGCGCTGTACTTCGGCGCGCTGCCTTGTTTCCTCTCTGGCGCGCTGATGTTCGCGGCACGCCACGTCCGTCCAGAAACCGTGAAATAAGGAGGCGGCTCATGACTCGTAGAGTTGCATTGATTACCGGTGCCGCCAGCGGCATCGGCCAGGCGCTGGCCGTGGCGTATGCCCGTCACGGTGTGGCTGTGGCCGCCGGCTATCTGCCGGCGGACCCTCACGACCCGCAAGACACCCGCCGGCAAATCGAGGCGTTGGGTGGCGAATGCCTGATGCTGCCACTGGACGTCACCGACAGTCGTTCGGTGGATAACCTGGCCGAGCAGGCATTCAGCACTTTCGGGCGTCTTGATTACGCGGTGGCCAACGCCGGCCTGCTGCGCCGTGCGCCTCTGTTGGAAATGAGCGACGAGGCCTGGAACGCCATGCTCGATGTCGATCTGACCGGGGTGATGCGCACCTTCCGCGCCAGCGTTCGCTACATGAGCGAGGGCGGTGCGTTGGTGGCGATTTCTTCGATCGCCGGCGGTGTGTATGGCTGGCAGGACCACTCCCATTACGCCGCGGCCAAGGCCGGTGTGCCAGGGCTATGCCGTTCGCTGGCGGTGGAGCTGGCTGGGCAGGGCATTCGCTGCAATGCGGTGATCCCGGGCCTGATCGAGACGCCGCAGTCCTTGGACAGTAAAAATTCCCTCGGGCCCGAAGGCCTGGCCAAGGCAGCCCGAGGAATTCCGCTGGGGCGAGTCGGCCGGGCCGATGAGGTGGCGTCGCTGGTGCGGTTCCTGACCAGCGACGAGTCCAGCTACCTGACGGGCCAGAGCATCATCATTGACGGCGGCCTGACCGTGCGTTGGCCGGATTAAAGCCGGGCGTCACGGGTTTTGTTTTCAGTGATGGCCATCCCTGTTTGCCTTGGATCTGGAGGATTGTCCCATGCAACAACTGTTCAACCGCCGCGCCGTGATCACCGGCGCCGGCAGTGGCATCGGTGCCGCCATCGCGCGGGCTTATGCCGCGCAAGGCGCGCGCCTGGTGCTGACCGATCGCGATGCCGAGCGCTTGTCCGCCACCGCAAACGACTGTCGCGCACTGTCGGTCGAGGTGTACGAGTGCGTGGCCGATGTCGGCACGGTCGAAGGGGCCCAGGCTGGGGTCGATGCGTGCGTCGAGCAGTTCGGCGGTATCGATATCCTGGTCAACAACGCCGGCATGCTGACCCAGGCGCGCTGCACCGAGCTGAGCATCGACATGTGGAACGACATGCTCCGGGTCGACTTGACCAGCGTGTTCATCGCCAGCCAGCGAGCCTTGCCCCACATGCTGGCGCAGCGCTGGGGGCGGATCATCAACGTCGCCTCGCAATTGGGCATCAAAGGCGGGGCCGAGCTCAGCCACTACGCGGCGGCCAAGGCCGGGGTGATCGGTTTTACCAAGTCACTGGCCCTGGAAGTGGCCGCCGACAACGTGTTGGTCAATGCCATCGCTCCCGGGCCGATCGAAACACCGCTGGTGGCCGGCATCAGTGAAAGCTGGAAACAGGCCAAGTCCGCCGAACTGCCTTTGCGACGCTTCGGCTTGGCCACGGAAGTGGCGCCCACCGCCGTGCTGCTGGCCAGTGACCCGGGAGGCAACCTGTTCGTGGGGCAAACCCTGGGACCGAACGCCGGCGACGTCATGCCATGAAGGAGTGCTGAAGCATGTGTGGCTTGTGCGGTCTATTGGGCGAAGACGTGCATTGGAGCGATCCGTTGGGTGACGAACTGCCCCGACGTCGTGAACGGTTGCGCCGGATTTCGGCGATTAATCGCGTGTTGGCGCCGTTACGGCTCAAGGTCGAGGATTTCCAGGGCACGGCGTATCTGCTGCTGGGCGCCACCGGGCGGCAGGAACTGGCCAGCGGGCTCGACCAGTTGTGGAGCCTGGCCGAGTCGATGACGGGCCGCGCGGCGGATCCTCTCGACCCGGTCCTGCTCCAGTCTTTGGAGCCGGCCTCATGAGCATCGCCCTGAACGTCGTGACCGGGTTTCTCGGCAGTGGCAAGACCACCTTGCTCAACCGTCTGCTGCAAGACGAAAGCCTCGGTGACACAGCGCTGCTGATCAATGAATTCGGCGATATCGGCATCGATCACTTGTTGGTCCAGGAGGTGGCGCCGGACACGGTGTTGTTGCCCAGTGGATGCGTCTGCTGCTCCATTCGCGGCGAGTTGAAAGACGCGTTGCTCGGTCTGCTGGCGCGGCGTGACCGGGGCGAGATCCCGCCCTTTCGCCGGGTGATCCTGGAGACGACCGGGCTGGCCGATCCGGCGCCGATCCTGGCGACACTCAACAACGACGTGCAATTGCGCGGACGCTTTCATGTCGGCTTGGTGGTGACGCTGGTCGACGCCTGTCACGCCGAGTTGCAGGCGCGCATCCATCCGGAGTGGCTGGCCCAGGTGGCCGCCGCGGACCGCCTGCTGCTGAGCAAGACCGATCAGGCCGCTGCGCCATCTGTCAGCGCGTTGCGTCAACGGCTGCAAACGCTGAACCCGGGGGTGCCGCTGCTCGACACCCACGAAGTGCTCAGTGGCGATCAATTATTGTTGGGCGAAGGCCTGCGCGGCGCCACGCCTGAAGTCGAGGTGGCCCGATGGCAATTGCATCGTCCGCTGGGCCAGGTTACGCCGCACGGCGAGGCCCAGGTTTGCTGCCTGACCTTCGATCAGCCGCTGGACTGGATCGGCTTCGGAGTCTGGTTGTCGATGCTGCTAAGATGCCACGGCGAACGCATTCTTCGCGTCAAGGGATTGCTCAACGTGAACAGCCTCCAGGCCCCAGTCGTCATCCATGGCGTGCAGCATTGCCTGCACGCGCCGGTACATTTGCCCCACTGGCCCTGTGCCGAGCGCCAATCGCGGTTGGTATTTATTGTCAGGGGCCTGGACCCGGAGCGGTTGCGGCATTCGTTCGATGTCTTCGCCCGTTGCTTCGCCCCGGCGGTTGAGGTGAGCGCCTGATGACCCGTGGCACGCCCATCACGTTGCGGGTGCTTGGCACCTCCGTCACCTTGCTCGAATCCTTGCGGGTTCGCGCCGAACAGGAGCTTGGCATTCGCCTGGTCTATCAGGTCCACAGTGTCGAGCAGGCCCAGCGCATCGCGGTGATGCAACCGGACAGCTACGACCTGTACGACCAGTGGTTTCACAACGTTGATTTCGTCTGGCCGGCACGCGCGATCCAGCCCATCGACACCCGGCGCATCGCCCTGTGGCACGAGATCAACGACCTGCCCAAGCGCGGCCGGTTGTCCGCCGCGGATCGCCCGGTCAGCGGCAGCGTGCCCAATGAGCGCTTGTACGTGCAACACGACGGCAGCCTGGGCAGCACCGTCAGCGACTACATCAGCATGTTGCCGTTGACCCACAACGCCGACAGTTTTGCCTATCGCCCGGAACGCTTGCCCACGGGGTTTTCCCGTGACAACGAGAGTTGGGGCTGGCTGCTCGATCCGGCCTGGAGCGGGCGTACCGCGCTGCAAAGCGACGCGGCGATTGGTGCCATCGACGCGGCGCTGGCGATACAGGGCATGGGTTTGGCGTCGTTCAAGGACATCGGCAATCTCAGCATCGAGGAGATCGACAGCCTGGCCGACGTGTTGGTGCGCAAGCAGCGCGAAGGTCATTTCGCGGCGTTCTGGTCGGATGACGAACAGGCGGCGCAACTGATGCTCAGCCCGACCATCGACATCGAGAGCCTTTGGTCTCCGACCCTCATGCGCCTGCATCGGGCCGGGATCAAGTACCGCCTTGCCGTGCCCCGTGAAGGTTATCGCGCCTGGTTCGGTGGGTTGTCCGTGTCACGCCATGCCCGGGGAGCGGTGCTGGATGCCGCCTATGCGTTCCTTAACTGGTGGCTCTCGGGATGGCCTGGCGCGGTCATGGCGCGCCAGGGGTATTACATCAGCAACCCGCCCCGCAGCCGTGATCATTTGAGCGATGCCGAATGGGACTATTGGTACGCCGGCAAGCCGGCCCGTGAAGTGTTGCCAGGCAGCGATGGCGAACCGCTGATCGACATCGGCGAAATGCGTGACGGCGGTTCGTATGAGCAACGCATGGGCCATATCGCCGTGTGGAACTCGGTGATGGACGAGCACAACTACCTGGTGCGGCGTTGGGGGGATTTTCTGCGTGCTGCCAACAAAGGCCGCTGAGCATCAAATCCCCTGGCTGCGCAACCAGCTCATCAATTGCGGCAACGGAAACGCACCGCTCTGACGCGCCACTTCCCGGCCTTCCTTGAACAGAATCAGGCTGGGAATCGAGCGGATCCCCAACTGCGCCGACAGCTGCTGGTTGGCCTCGCTGTCAAGCTTGGCCAAGCGGCATTTGCCCGCCAACTGCGCGGCGGCCTGTTCGAACACCGGGGCGAAGGACTTGCACGGCCCACACCAATCGGCCCACACATCCACCAGCAACGGCAGGTCACCCTTGATCTGGCTAGCGTAGTCGCCTTGCTTGAGTTCGAACGGTTTGCTCAATAACACCTGGGCCTTGCAGCGTCCGCACTTGGGCTGGTCGCCGAGGCGTTCGGCAGGTATGCGGTTGAGCCCGTTGCAATGGGGGCAGGGGATCAGCATCAGGTCAGTCTCCCGGAAAAATCATTGGCACAGATTGAACACTATATAGAAACCAGCACAAAAACCTGTGGGAGCGAGCTTGCTCGCGATGGCGGTGTATCAGTCAATACTGCATCGACTGTCAGACCGCTATCGCGAGCAAGCTCGCTCCCACAAGGGTATATCGGTGAGGCTGTTACTTGGCGTTGGTCAGCGTGTTGTAGCTGGTCATCAGGTTGCGGTAGTCCGGGATGTGGTTGGAGAACAAGGTCGCCAGACCTTCCACATCGTTGCGCCAGTCGCGGTGCAGTTCACAGGCCAGGCCGAACCAGGTCATCAGTTGCGCACCGGAGGACGACATGCGGTCCCAGGCCGATTGACGGGTCAGTTCGTTGAACGTGCCGGATGCATCGGTGACCACGAACACGTCGAAACCTTCGGCCAGGGCCGACAGTGCCGGGAAGGCTACGCAGACTTCGGTGACCACGCCGGCGATGATCAGTTGCTTCTTGCCGGTGGCCTTGATCGCCTTGACGAAATCTTCGTTGTCCCAGGCGTTGATCTGGCCTGGGCGAGCGATGTACGGCGCGTCCGGGAACAGCGTCTTGAGTTCTGGCATCAGCGGGCCGTTGGGGCCGGTTTCGAAGCTGGTGGTGAGGATGGTCGGCAGTTGGAAGTACTTCGCCAGGTCGGCCAGGGCCAGCACGTTGTTCTTGAAGCGGTCCGGGTCGATGTCGCGGACCAGGGACAGCAGGCCGGCTTGGTGATCGACCAGCAGAACGGCGGCGTTATCTTTGTCGAGACGGTTGTAGGAAGTGGTCATGGCGTAGCCCTCATTAAGTTTTGGTTGCCGAAGGTTTCGGCGTGGTTAAGGTTTTTAATGTCGGTGTAGCGATTGATCGGTGACTCATCCGGTCGAAGCGCTCCGGCTTCAATCCGTGTTGCGTTTCGATGGGTGTAGATTAAAACTGGCACCTTTGATGCGCTAGACTGCAAAAATCCGCCTTAGCGTTCTATTTGGAGAACGATCATCGAAGACCTCAACACGCTGTACTACTTCACCCAGGTCGTGGAACACCGTGGGTTCGCCGCCGCCGGCCGGGCGCTGGACATGCCCAAGTCGAAGCTCAGCCGGCGTATCGCCCAGCTGGAAGAGCGACTCGGGGTGCGGCTGCTCCACCGCACCAGTCGTCATTGCACGCTGACGGAGATCGGCCAGGCCTATTACCAGCGCTGCCTGGCGATGCGGGTCGAGGCCGAGAGCGCGGCGGAAGTGATCGAGCGCAACCGTTCCGAACCCCAGGGGCTGGTGCGTATCAGTTGCCCGACGGCGCTGCTCAATAGTTGGGTCGGGCCGATGCTGACCCGCTACATGCTCAAGTATCCCCGGGTGGAGTTGTTCATCGAGAGCACCAACCGCCGGGTCGACCTGATTCATGAAGGGTTCGACATCGCCTTGCGGGTGCGCTTTCCGCCGCTGGAAAACACCGACATGGTCATGAAGGTGCTGAGCAACAGCACCCAATGCCTGGTGGGCAGCCCGGCTTACCTTGAGCGCTTGTCTTCACCCGCTTCGCCGGCGGACCTCAACGGCCTGCCGAGCGTGCATTGGGGTGGGGCGCAGCGGGAATATCAGTGGGAATTGTTCGGCCCGGACGGCAGCCGCGCATTGATCCGCCATGAACCGCGCATGGTCACCGACGACCTGCTGGCCCTGCGTCACGCGGTGCTGGCCGGCATCGGCGTCGCCCACTTGCCCACCGTGGTGGTGCGTGAAGACATAGCGGCTGGCCGGCTGGTGGAACTGGTGCCGGGCTGGACGCCCAAGTGCGGGATCGTCCACGCGATCTTTGCCTCACGACGCGGGTTGCTGCCGTCGGTGCGTACGCTGATCGATTTTCTGGCTGAGGAATTCAGTCACAGCGACATGGCGTAGGGCCGGGCCCGTTGGTTTATGCGAGTCAGTTAAATCTCAAGCCCGTGGGAGCAAAGCTTGCTCGCGATTGGGGTGAGCAGTCGACTACGCCATTGACGGGGCTGCCGCCATCGCGAGCAAGCTTCGCTCCCACAGGTTTTGTGTCGTTTGATCCTTAACTGACCGGCATTAGCCACCCAGGCTGCCATTCATCAGGTGCGTTGCACTCAACGCCCGCCAGGCCCTCAAAAAAATCACAACGTACCTGTTCGCAACCCGGAGGTCCCATGAGCAATCCTCAAGACCCAGACACCCCACAGGCCGTGGACAACCCCAACGACGACGGCTTCGTCCTCGGCACCGCCGGCCGCGACGAAGACCCCAACGCCGCCCCGGCCTACGCCATCGACCGCCGCCACGACCGGGATGAACTGACCCCCGAAGACGCCCGCGGCATGCCCGGCTATCCCGAGGAAAAACCAGCGGCCAAACCCAAGGAGAAGGGGGTTGAAGAGGCAGAGCCGGGGATCGAGACGCCTGAGCAGGGGAACGATAAGGTGGGGTGAGCAGGACTCATATCTGCTCACATTTCTTACCGAGACCTAAATCTTTTGGCGACTAGGCTGGAAACCAGCAAGAGCTAACCATTTGTCTAACTGGCGCTATCGCAATTTGCGATTCGCCAGATTTGTGTTTAACTTCCTCATAGCAAAATGCGATAAGGACGTTGCATGCATGTGATCACTGAGAAACGCATTTGGGAGGCCAAGGAGAAATGGCCACATTCAGCGAATGCGTTGGATCAATGGTATCGGCTGATCAAGCGCAATAGCCCGGCTGATTTCGCGGCGATGAAATCCATATTTCCGGCAACCGATAAGGTCGGTCCGCTGCATGTGTTTGACATCGGTGGAAACAAGTTGCGGCTGATTGCGGTGATTCGATACCGAGCACAGCGTCTGTATATCAAATGCGTGCTTGACCATCGGGAATACGACAGAGGCAAGTGGAAGGAGGAAAAGGGATGAGTGCACTGATCGAACAAGTCGCCGCCCATTGGGAGTTTGTGTCGCCCCTGCTGCGTAAGCCCAGGAGCGAAGAGGATTATGACCGATTGGCGAGTGCTCTTGATGAGCTGTTGGCGTTGGTGGGCGAAGACGAAACCCATCCTCTCATGAGCCTGGTGGATATTATCGGCGAATGGATCGAGGCATGGGACCAGCAGCACCGGCCAATGCCCAAGGCGAGCGGTGTCGAGGCGCTGCGTTACCTGATGCGTGAACATGGCATGAGCCAGAGCGACTTGCCGGGCGTTGGTACCCAGTCGGTGGTATCGGAGGTATTGAGCGGTAAGCGTCAGCTCAATTTGAGGCAGATCCGCTGGTTGGCCGAGCGCTTCGGTGTATCGGTGGAAACTTTCATTTGATGGTTCGGCACGCTCATCGTGGCGAGGGAGCTTGCTCCCGCTCGGCGGCGTAGCCGTCGTAAAACCGGTTGACGCGGTCTACCTGGCAGACCGCGTCGGTCCATCTTGGGGCGGCTGCGCCGCCCAGCGGGAGCAAGCTCCCTCGCCACAGGGTTAGCCATGCCCCCAAACAGTTATGTGTTGGGCGGGAAGGTGATTTCAGCCGAGGGGGCTTGGGTTACGACGAGCAACTGATCTCCAGGTGCTTGCCCCACTCCGGCGGACGTTGCGCGTAGCTGTCCATGCCCGGTTGCTCTTCGAACGGTTTGCTCAGCACGGTGTGCAGGCGGCGCACTTCGTCGTAGTCGCCTGACTCGGCGGCGTCGATGGCTTTCTGTGCCAGGTAGTTGCGTAGCACGTACAGCGGGTTGACGGCGTGCATGCGCGCGCGGCGTTGGTCTTGATCGACGGTGCCTTCGCGGTTGACACGAGCCACGTAAAGCTCGCCCCAGGCATCGAAGCCCTTGAGGTCGACAAAGTCATCGCGCAGGGTCGCGACGGCCTGCTCGGGGGATTGGTCGCCCAGTCGGCGGAAGAACAGGCTGTAGTCGACGCCGCTGTTCTGCATCAGTTGCAGCAAGCGCTCCAGCAGTTTCTGGTCGTCTTCTTCGGCGCAGGTCAGGCCGAGGCGGCGGCGCATCAGGTCCAGGTAATGGGCCTGGTACAGCGGCAAGTACAACCCGAGGGTCTCACGCAGGGCGTCGACGCTGATGAAGGGCGTCAGGGCCTGGGCCAGGGCGCTGAGGTTCCATTGGCCGATGGGCACCTGGTTGCTGAAGGAGTAGCGGCCCTGGTCATCGGAGTGGTTGCAGATGAAGTTGGCATCGAAGTCGTCGAGGAAGGCGAACGGTCCGAAGTCGAAGGTGATGCCCAGGATCGACATGTTGTCGGTGTTCATCACGCCATGGCAGAAACCGTAGGCTTGCCATTTGGCAATCAGCTCGGCGTTGCGCTCGACGATTTCGCGGAACATCGCCAGGTACGGCTCCGGTTGCTCGCGGCACTCGGCAAAATGCAGGTTCAACACGTGCTCGGCCAGGGCCGCCTGCAGTTCGGGTTTCTTGGTGTAGTAGAAGTATTCGAAATGCCCGAAGCGCACATGGCTGGGGGCCAGGCGCAGCACCATGGCGGCGCGTTCCTGCTTTTCCCGCCACACCGGGGTGTCCGAGCCGATCACGCACAAGGCCCGGGTGGTGGGAATACCGAGGGCGTGCAGGGCTTCGGAGGCGAGGAATTCGCGGATCGAGGAACGCAGCACCGCACGCCCGTCGCCCATCCGTGAAAACGGCGTCTGGCCGGCACCCTTGAGGTGCAGGTCCCAGTGCTCGCCCGCCTCGTTGTACACCTCGCCCAGCAGCAATCCTCGACCGTCGCCCAGTTGTGGGTTGTAGTGACCGAACTGATGCCCGGAATACACCATCGCCCGTGGCTCGGTTTCGGCCCAGAGCTTGTGGCCGCCAAAGATCTCGGCGAACAGCGGTGCCTGGGCTTCTGCCGGGTCCAGGTCCAGCAACGCCATGGCCGCCGGGCTGGCGACCACCAGCCGTGGATTGTCGATGGGCTCGGGCAGCACGTGGGTCGAGAAACCGTCGCCCAGGCGGGCGAAACGGTTATCGAAGGTCAGGGTTTCCAGCGTTTTCATGGCCGTCTCCGGCGGGACGCCCGCAGGCAACCCGCGATCAGTCGAGTGTGCCTTGCGGCGGCTCAGGCACCGGCTTGATGCTGGCGACAGCCGACGGCACGGGCGTGATGGTCTTTTTGTCGGGCTCGGCAGGCACCAGTTTGTACTCCTGGCCTTGCATGTTCTTCAGATAGATTTCCATCTGCCGGAAGGAGATGTTGATGTGCTCCTTCTTGAATTCCCGATTGATGAAGCGGTTGATTTCGTCCAGCACCGGGTTGCGGTCACCGAGGTCGCGCACGTGCATGCGCAACTCATGGTCCAGGGTACTTTCACCGAAGTTCAGGAAGTACACGATCGGTTCCGGTTCCTTCAGCACCCGAGGGTTGTCGCGGGCGGCCTTGAGCAGCAACTCACGCACCAGGTCCAGGTCCGAGCCGTAGTCCACGCCCAGTTTCAGGGTTACCCGGGTGACGGTGTCGGTCAGCGACCAGTTGATCAGTTGCCCGGTGATGAACGTCTTGTTCGGGACGATGATGTCCTTGCGGTCGAAGTCGGTGATGGTGGTCGCACGAATGCGGATCTTGCTCACCGTGCCCGACAGGTTGCCGATGGTGATGGTGTCGCCGATGCGCACCGGGCGCTCGAACAGGATCATGATCCCGGAGATGAAGTTGGCGAAGATCTCCTGCATGCCGAAGCCCAGGCCCACCGACAGCGCGGCCACCAGCCATTGCAGTTTGTCCCAGCTCACGCCCAGGGTGGACAGGGTGGTGACGAAACCGACGCCGGCGATCACATAGGACAGCAGCGTGGTGGTGGCATAGGCACTGCCCTGGGCCAGGTTCAGCTTCGACAGCACGAACACTTCCAGCAGCCCCGGCAGGTTGCGCGCCAGGGCGAAGGTGATGCCGATGATGATCAGCGCCCCGAGCATGTCGCCGATGCTGATGGGCACCATGCTCATGTTGGCGCCGGTGCCGCTGGTGTATTCGTAGAGGGTGATGTTGTCCAGGTACGAGAACACGCTGATCAGGTCCGACCAGACCCAATACAGCGCGGCGATGAAACCGCCCAGCAGGGCCAGGCGGATCAGGCGCAGGGACTGTTCGTTGACCTTCTCGATGTCCAGCGTCGGCTCCTCGACCACCGCTTCGCCATCGCCGGCTTCCTTGGCCGCCTGGCGCTTGGCCAGGGCGCGCTGGTAGGCCAGGCGCCGCGCCGCCACCGACAGGCCGCGGACGAAGGTCGCCTCGATCACCAGCCAGAACATCAGCAGGTACAGGGTATTGATCAAACGGTCGCTGAGCTTCAGCGCGGTGTAGTAGTAGCCAAAGCACACCGCCACGAACAGCGCGATTGGCAGCGCGGTGAACAGCACCCCGACGGCCTTGCGGAACAGCGAGGTGTTCCTGTGCGTCGGGCTGCTGAGCAACAGGCGGCTGAGCAACCACGCCATCAGTGCGTAGCAGGTCAGCACCACCGGCATGCCGAGCACGTCATCGGCCAGGGTCGCGGGTTGCAACTCGGCCACGGCCACCACGGCCACCAACGCCAGCACCACCAGCCCGAGGCGGCGGATCCAGCCCTGGAGGAATTCGACCTGGGGTTTCTCCCAGCGGAAATGCAATTCGGCCACGCCGCCCGGCGACAACACTCGATAGGCGGTGTAGAACACCAGCCAGGCCTGGCCGATCTGCAGCAGCGCCGCGCCGAGGTTGGCGTTCTGGCCGCGGGCGTCGATCTGCAAGGCATAGCCGCAGAGGGTCAGCGCCAGGGCTACCGGCATGGCCAGCAGGATATTGATCAGGATCGCCTGAGGGGTGTGCCACTGGCTGTCGCGCTTGAAGTGGCCGACGTCTTGGTGAACCTTGTTCAGGCGCGCATAGAGATGCTTGCGCCGCCACAGCAGCGCACCGATCAGCAGCGCCAGGGGCAGGAACAGCAGCGGCCGCTGGGTCAGGCCATCGGCCAGCTCGCTGAGGCTGGAGGCCCAGGGCAACGAGTCGATCTGTTTTTCCAGGCGCGTCGGTACGGCACGCATCCATTCGAAATCCAGCGGTTTATTGCTGGGAATCCAGAACATCTGCTCTTCGAGGGTCGCCCGCAGGTTCTGGGCGGTGCTGAGCAGTTGTTTCTGGTTGAGCTGCAAGGTGATGGATTCGTTGAGCACCGCGCTCAATTCGCGGTTCAGCCGTTCCAGCAGGTCGACGCGGGTCAGGGCCAGTTCCAGCAAGGTCTTGCGCAGCTGCGGGGTGACTTGTTCCGAGGGCTGGGAGGCCAGCAGGCTGTCGACGTAGGCGCTGGGGTTGTTCAGCAGTTCACGTTGCTGGCTGACTTCGAACTGGTACAGGCGGATGTCGGCGATCTGGTCGGCCAGGTTCTGGTCGAGCTTGAGGCGCGGCAGGGTCTGGCGCTGCTTGTAGAGAATCTTGGAGAGCAGCAGGCTGCCCTTGAGCACGCTGATCTGCTCGTCCAGGGCCGCGTCGGTCTGGGTCACGCTGTCCAGCAGTTGCTTGGTCTGCAGGTTCTGCTGGGTGACCTCGTTGAGGCGGTCGGTGCTTTTGAGCAGGTAGTCGGAGAGCTTCAGGTTGGCCGCGCTTTCGGTCGCCAGCAAGCTGCTGCCACCGGCCTTCTGGGCTTCGATGGATTGCTGGGTCACCGTCTCCTGGGATTGGGCCAGGCGCTTCTGGTTGATCAGGTTCTGCAGGTCCTGGATTTCCTGCTCCATGCGGGCGATTTTTTCCATCAGCAGATCGTGCTGGCCGTTGCCCAGGTCCTGCAGTTGGCTGTTGCCGGCCAGTTCCTGACGGCGCAACGGGATCAGTGCATTGAGCGCTGCCAACTCGGCGTTGAGCTGGTCGCGTTGCTCGCCGCTCAGGGTCTTGCCGGCATCCCGGCCGGCCTTGAGGATGGTATTGATCTGCTGGATGCGGGTCTGGCTGCTGGAAATTTCCGCCTGGGCACGTTCGGGACGGGTCTGGGCGGTGATGATCAGGCTATTGGCATCGGCCAGGGCTTTTTGCAGATCACCCTGCTGGGTGGAGCGATCCGTGAGCATTTGCTCGAGCTGGGGAATCGGCAGGTTGGCGTAGCGCTGCGCCACCGGCACCACCGTGGTGCCCTTGAGCCGCGCCAGTTCGCGCTGGTTCTCGATGTTCTGCTTGGGCGCAGTGGCCAGTTGCTGCTTGAGCGCCTGCAGCTTCTGCTCGTAGTCGGCCTTGTTGTTGAGCTGGGTCAGCGTGCTCTGCAAGACGGCCTGCAGGGCTTTCTGGTCGGCTTCCGGCAGTTTGCGGTCGGCGATCTTGTCCAGGCTGGCCTGCACCGAAGCGCTGGTGGGAAGATCAGCGGCTTGCAGCGTGCAGATGGAGAGACTCAGGCCCAGCAGGGCGGTGGCGAAAAAGGAGCGCAGGGTAGGCATAGAGACCGGTCAAGCAAGTGAGAGTGGGAGCAGTTTAGAGGAACAAGCCGGGACCCGGGCGACTTCCTTCGGGGAATCTGACGCCCACTTTGCCGATCTTGTTCCCGTCCATGGCCGCGACGGTCCACAGGGTGTTGTTCCAATCCACCTGGTCGCCGACCACTGGCGCGCCGCCCACTTTCTGGGCGATGAAGCGGCCCAGGGACATGTCCGGATCGATGCCGTCCAGCTTCAACCCGTACAGCGCGGCAACCGCGGCCAGCTGGGCGTCTCCTTCGAGTACGAAGTCACCGAAGAAGCGCAGATCCAGGCCCCGTTGCGGCGCCTGGCTGAACAGTTTTCCAAGGGCCGGCAAATCGTGTTCATGGCCGATAACACACAGTAAATCATCGACTTCCAACACCGTACTACCCGACGGATGGAGCAGTTGCTGGCCACGAAACAGGGCGGCGATGCGGGTGCCTTCCGGCATTTTCAAGTCCCGCAGGGGCGAGCCGATGCACCATTTTTCCGCGCCCAGGCGATAAATGAACAGCTCCCACTCGCTGGTGACGTGCACTTCCAGCGCGGCTCGGGAAATCGGCAGCGGCTCGGGCGGGACGGTCACGTGCAGCAACTTGGCGACCCATGGCAGGCTCGTGCCCTGTACCAGCAGCGAGACCAGCACGATAAAGAACGCCAGGTTGAAATAGAGCTGGGCGTGGGGCAGGCCGGCCATCAACGGGAACACGGCCAGGATGATCGGCACCGCGCCGCGCAGGCCGACCCAGGAAATGAAGGCTTTCTCGCGACCATGGAACGCCTTGAACGGCAGCAGGCCCACTATGACCGACAACGGACGGGCAAACAGGATCATCCACAGCGCCAGGCCCAGGGCCGGCAGGGCGATCGGCAGCAGGTCGTGGGGCGTGACCAGCAGCCCCAGCACCAGGAACATGCCGATCTGGGCCAGCCAGGCCATGCCATCGAGCATGTGCAGGATGCCGTGGCGGCTGCGCACCGGACGGTTGCCGATCACCAGGCCGCACAGGTACACCGCCAGGAAGCCGCTGCCGTGCAGGGCGTTGGTCAAGGCGAACACGGCCAGGCCGCCGCTGATGACGAGGATCGGGTAGAGGCCGTTGGCCAGATTGATGCGATTGACCAGCTGCAGCATCAGCCAGCCACCGCCCAGGCCGAGTACCGAGCCAATGCCGAACTCACGCAACAGGTGCCCGAGCAGGCTCCAGTGCAAGCCGGTTTCGCCACTGGCGAGCATGCCGATCAGGGTGACGGTGAGGAACACCGCCATGGGGTCGTTGCTGCCGGACTCGATCTCGAGGGTGGCGCTGACCCGCTCGTTGAGGCCCTTGCCGCCCAGCAGCGAGAACACCGCCGCGGCATCGGTCGAGCCGACGATGGCACCGATCAGCAGGCCCTGGATCAGGTTCAGATTGAACAGCCAGGCCGCCGCCAATCCGGTCAGCCCGGTGGTGATCAACACACCGACCGTGGCCAGGGACAACGCCGGCCACAGCGCCACGCGGAAGCTCGAGACCCGCGTGCGCAAGCCGCCGTCCAGCAGGATGACGGCCAAGGCGAGGTTGCCGACCAGATAAGCCGTGGCGTAGTTATCGAAAAGAATACCGGCGCCGTCGACACCGGCCACCATGCCCACGGCCAGGATGATCACCAGGATCGGGATGCCCAGGCGGGACGAAAGAGAACTGACCAGGATGCTCGCACCTACCAGCAACGCGCCGATCAAGAACAGGCTGTTGATGGTCGCTGCAGTCAAAGGCGTTACTCCGGGAAAACTGAGGGGCGGGCACAGACTGACCATGCAGTCTGCGTGCCAGCGATTCTAACCTGTTGAAATGTGATGCTGTCAAAAAAGGTTTGGGATTGGGGTACAAGGCAGCAATACCGTGGCGAGGGAGCTTGCTCCCGCTCGGCTGCGAAGCAGTCGTCGCTTTTGAGATGCTGGGGCCGCTTCGCAGCCCAGCGGGAGCAAGCTCCCTCGCCACCAAAGCTGGAGGGTTGATCGCTCACGGTCTGTGGACGATCAACCGTTACGCGGATTAAAGGCTGAACCGCCCGACCATGCTGTTCAAGTCCACGGCCAGGCGCGACAGTTCGGCGCTGGCGGCGGTGGTCTGGTTGGCGCCGGTGGCCGATTGCACCGACAGGTCGCGGATGTTCACCAGGTTGCGGTCCACTTCACGGGCTACCTGGGCCTGTTCCTCGGCGGCGCTGGCGATCACCAGGTTGCGTTCGTTGATCTCGACGATGGCCGTGTTGATGGTGTCCAGGGACAGGCCGGCGCCGCGGGCGATGTTCAGGGTCGACTCGGCGCGCTCGGTGCTGTTGCGCATCGAGTCCACGGCGTGTTCGGTGCCGCTCTGGATGCTGCCGATCATGCGTTCGATCTCGCTGGTCGACTGCTGGGTACGGTGGGCCAGGGCGCGGACTTCGTCGGCCACCACGGCAAAACCACGACCGGCCTCACCGGCACGGGCGGCTTCGATGGCGGCGTTCAGAGCCAGCAGGTTGGTCTGGTCGGCCAGGCCGCGGATCACGTCCAGCACTTTGCCGATATCGCGGGACTCATTGGCCAGGTTACCGATCAGCGTGGCGGTGCTTTGTACGTCGGCACTCATGCGTTCGATGGCACCGACGGTTTCCTGCACCAGGTCGCGGCCGTCGCCAGCGGATGTGGTGGCGTGTTTCGACGCTTCCGACGTGCTGACCGCATTGCGTGCGACCTCTTCCACGGCGCTGGTCATTTCGTTGACCGCTGTCGCGGCCTGTTCGATTTCGTTGTTCTGCTGGGTCAGGCCCCGGGCGCTTTCGTCAGTGACGGCGTTGAGCTCTTCGGCCGCCGACGCCAGCTGTGTGGCCGAGCCGGAGATCCGTTGCAAGGTATCGCGCAGTTTTTCCTGCATGGTCGACATCGCCCGCAGCAGGCGACCGGCTTCGTCGCTGCCGTCAACGGTGATCGGCCGGGTCAGGTTGCCCTTGGCGATTTCTTCGGCGGCATCCAACGCGTTGGCGATCGGCTTGGTGATGCTGCTGGTCAGCAGCCAGGCGAACAGCAGGGTCAGGCCGGTGGCGATGACCAGCAGGGTGACCGCCCAGTTGAAAGCGCTTGAATATTGTTGCGCCGCGCCCTTATTGAGCGCCTCGGCTTGCAGGTTGTTGATCTCCACCAAGTGGTCGATTGCGGCATTGATGGCATCTGAGTTGCTCAGCAGTTCAGTGTTGAGCAGCGCCCGCAGTTCATCGACCTGATTATTTCGCGACAGGGTTTTCATGCGCTCTTCGAGCTGACGGTACTGCCCGAGCAGTTGCACATACTGATCGTATGCGGCCCGTTCGTCCGGGGCGCTGATGAGCTTTTCGTAGGTAGTCTGGGTCGCGCGGATCTGCTGGCTGCGTTGTTCGAGCAGATCGTAGGTTTTCTGTTGGATGTCCGGCTCGCGGTTGACCAGCAAGCGATAGGACAAAACGCGCAGGCGCAGGGTGAGCTGGGTGAACTCATTCAGGGCCTTGATGCTGGGTACGCTGTTCTGGGCGATGCTTTCGCCGGACGTGCGGATTTTGCTCATCTGGGTCAGGGCAAACACCCCAAGGACCAGCATCAGGGCGCCGATCAGGGCAAACCCCAGGAACGCCCGCGGCGCGATGTTCATATTACGTAGGGACATGGAAAGTACCGAGAGAGGCGCGTCCGTGCGGGACTGTGGCTGGTGTTAACTGACTTATCGGTCATACGACTGAAGTCTTGAACGGGATCCTTGCTTTTGCCGCAGAACCACCCTGGAATGCGACGAAGGGTAGGAACCAGACTGCCCCTTCACAGTCTTTACCACTCGCCAGCGAAGCACCGCCGCTGGTAAAGCGTGGCATCGGCGGTGACTTTTCTTTATCGTACGCGCCCCTTGGAAAAGCCTGGAAATCAATATGTTGGAAACATCCCTCAGCCAACTGGAGCAACTGGTCAACGACCTGGTGCAACAGAACCTGCACCTTACCGGCCTGAACGAAACCCTGAGCGCCGAACTTGCCAGGGCCAAGGATGAAAACGAAAGCCTGCAACTGAGCCTGATGGAACAGGAAGAACTGCACGGCGCCACCGCCGCCCGCATCCAGGCCCTGATCGAGCGCGCCAGCGCCGGTCCTGTCAGCGCATGAAGCACGGCGCCGATGGGGTGACGGTCATCTCGATCCTGGGAGAAGACTATTCAATCAAAGCGCCGGCCGGGCAGGAGCAGGCCCTGTTGGACGCGGCTTCGATGCTCAAGGCCGCACTGGCCGACACGAAAAGGAAATACCCGACGCTGATCGGTGATCGCCTGCTGGTATTGGCGGCCATGAACCTGTGTTCGCAACAGATCGAAATGCAGAAGAGCCATCAGGCGGAACTCGACCGTTACCAAGAGCAAGTCAGCGCCACGGTCGAGGTGATTGCCAAGACGATCCAGCAGGCCTGAAACCGTTAACGAATGTTGACGGTGGGGCTTGTGTGGGAGCGAGCTTGCTCGCGATGGCGTCAGCACAGCTGCCTGTGTGTTGGCTGAAACACCGCTATCGCGAGCAAGCTCGCTCCCACAGTGGAACGGTGGTGAACGCAGATGTCGTGTTCACTTGGAACCCCTGTGGGAGCGAGCCTGCTCGCGATTGGATCTCAGCCGCGCCACGAGTCTTGCCTCAGAACCACTCATCCCGCATCCCCAGGCACGTATTATCCCGCGCCTCGAGAATCGCCAGCTCATGGTGACACCCCGGCACTTCCCAGGTCAGGAAGTAGCGCGCCGCTTGCAGCTTGCCTTTATAGAAGTCGCTGTCCGCGGCATCGCCCCTGGCCAGGCCTTCCTCGGCACGAATCGCCTGTTCCAGCCAGCGCCAGCCGATCACCATGTGCCCAAACACTTTCAGGTACAGCGCCGAGTTGGCGAGGCTGCTGTTGACCTGGCCCTGGGCCAGGTCCGTCAGCAGGCCCAGGGTGACGGTTTGCAGGCGCGCCACCAACGCTTCCAGCGGCTGGTGTAATGGCGTCAACGATGGGTGCGCCTGGGCCCGTTCAATGGTGTCGGCCACCAGGCGGATCAACTGCTTGAGCCCGGCGCCGCCGTTCTGCGCCAGCTTTCGCCCCAACAGGTCCAGGGACTGGATGCCATGGGTGCCTTCATGGATCGGGTTCAGGCGGTTGTCGCGATAATACTGCTCCACCGGGTATTCGCGGGTGTAGCCGTGACCGCCCAGGATCTGGATCGCCAGTTCATTGGCTTTCAGGCAGAACTCCGAGGGCCAGGATTTGACGATGGGGGTTAGCAGGTCCAGCAGTTCATGGGCGCGCTGGCGCTCGGCTTCGCTGTCCAGGGTGGTGGTGTCGTCGAACAGCCGCGCTGCGTACAAGCCCAGGTCAAACGAACCCTCGACGTAGGCTTTTTGGGTCAACAGCATGCGGCGCACGTCGGCGTGCTGGATGATCGCCACCGGGGCGGTGGACGGGTCCTTGCTGTCGGGCACCCGGCCTTGCGGACGTTCGCGGGCGTATTCAAGGGAATACAGGTAGCCGGCGTAACCCAGCATCACCGCACCCATGCCGACGCCGATGCGCGCCTCGTTCATCATCTGGAACATGTAGCTCAAGCCGTGGTGCGGCTTGCCCACGAGGTAACCGACACATTCGCCGTTGTCACCGAAGTTCAATGCGGTCGACGTGGTGCCGCGCCAGCCCATCTTGTGGAACAGCCCGACCAGCAGCACGTCGTTACGCGGGCCGAGGCTGCCATCGTCGTTGACCAGGAACTTGGGCACGATAAACAGCGAAATGCCCTTCACGCCCGGCGGCGCGTCCGGCAATTTCGCCAGGACCATGTGCACGATGTTTTCCGACAGCGGATGATCGCCACCGGAGATGAAGATCTTGTTGCCCTTGAGTCGATAGGTGCCATCGGACGCAGGCTCTGCCCGTGTACGAATATCCGACAGCGAAGAACCTGCATGGGGCTCGGTCAGGGCCATGGTGCCGAAGAAGCGGCCGTCGATCATCGGTTGCAGGAAGCGTTGCTTCTGCTCCTCGCTGCCGAAGCTTTCGATCAGGTTCGCCGCGCCCATGGTCAGGAACGGGTAGGAGGTCGATGCGGCATTGGCCGACTGGAAGTGTGCGAAGCAGGCCTGGGACAGCAGTGTCGGCAACTGCATGCCTCCGGCGTCGAAGCTGCGCGCGGCATTGAGAAAACCGGCCTCCAGAAATGCATCCACCGCCGGCTTTACCTCGGGAATCAGGATCGCCTGGCCGTTCTCGTAGCGCGGTTCGTTTTCATCGTTCTTGCGGTTGTGGGGCGCGAAGAATTTCTCGGCGATGCTGCGGGCCGTGCCGAGGGCTGCGTCGAAGGTTTCGCGATTGTGTTCAGCAAACCGCTCGCGCTGGGTCAGGCCCTCGGCATCGAGGACTTCGTACAGCTCGAAAGCCAGATTGCGGGAACTGAGCAGCGTCTCGGACATGGCGGCCTACCTTTTTTTGGAATGGGCCGAGTCTAGGCGTGGCAATGGAGGCTGAACAGGATGATTGATTTGAGTGATGGAGGAGCGAGGGTGACGCTAATCAAAATGTGGGAGCGAGCTTGCTCGCGATAGCAGTGTCCCAGTCGACAACATTCCTGACTGAACCACCGCTATCGCGAGCAAGCTCGCTCCCACAGGGATTGGATTGCCAGGCACCCATTGCAGGTGCCTGGTCTACAGCGGGTTTAGCCGATGGTCATCAGGCTGGCGTTACCCCCCGCCGCAGCGGTGTTGACGCTCAAGGCCCGCTCGATCACCAAACGCTCCAACGCAATGTTGGTCTCGCCCTGGGACAAACCATGCACCCCGACGATGGCGCCGGCACGCTTGGCCACCTGTTGGCAAACGTCGCGCAGTTGGTCCGAATCGCCGTGGTGCAGGACCGCGTCGAACAGCACTTCGTCCTTGGTCCAGTCGGCAACCCGCTGGATGCGTGCCTGAATCTCTTTCGGCAAGCGGGCAAACAAGGCCTTGCTGGTGTCGGTTTCCGGCCATACGGCCGAGCCGCCCACGGCCAATACGGCCGCCAGTTGCGTCAGCAGGTCGCCTTCCACGTCGGCCAGGCACAGCACGTGCTCGCGCGGCAGGATGGCATAGCTGTTGCGTTCGCCGGTCGGGCCGGTCAACTGGCGGGTGATGCCGCTTTGCGACTGGGCCGCGAACTGCACGCACAGGGCGCTCAGTTCGGCGAGCTTCTGGCTGTCGGCCCAGGCTTGCAGGGCGGTCAGCGGTTTGCTCATGGCATCGCGCAAGCGCAGGTCCGGCGCAACCAAGGCATCGCCACGGACGAAGGACTGCTGGATCGCATCGGTAGGACGAGTCGACAGCAGGCGGTACAGGTACAGCGGACCACCGGCCTTGGGGCCGGTGCCCGACAGCCCTTCGCCACCAAACGGCTGCACACCGACCACGGCGCCGACAATGTTGCGGTTGACGTAGACGTTACCGGCATGGACGTTGTCGATCACCTTGGCGATGGTCTCGTCGATGCGTGTGTGCACGCCCAGGGTCAGGCCGTAGCCGGAGGCGTTGATCTGGTCGATCAACTGACCCAGTTCCTTGCGCTTGTAGCGCACCACGTGCAGCACCGGACCGAAGATCTCCCGCTGCAGCTCGTCGAAGCTTTCCAACTCGATCAGGGTCGGCATCACGAAGGTACCGCGCTTGCACTCGTCGCTGTCGGCGATTGCCATCTGGTAGACGGTGCGCCCCTTGTCGCGCATGGCCTGGATGTGTTTCTCGATGCCTGCCTTGGCTTCGGCGTCGATCACCGGACCGATGTCCACGGACAGGCGCTCCGGGTTGCCGAGGCGCGATTCGGCCATGGCACCCTTGAGCATTTCGATGACGCGGTCGGCGGAATCTTCCTGCAGGCACAGGACCCGCAGGGCCGAGCAACGCTGGCCGGCACTGTCGAAGGCCGAGGACACGACGTCGATGACCACTTGTTCGGTCAGGGCCGAGGAGTCGACGATCATGGCGTTCTGGCCGCCGGTCTCGGCGATCAGCGGGATCGGCCGGCCCTGGTTGTCCAGGCGTCCGGCGATGTTGCGTTGCAGCAGGCGGGCGACTTCGGTGGAGCCGGTGAACATCACGCCTTTGACCCGATCGTCGCCGACCAGGCGGGCGCCAACGGTTTCGCCGCGGCCCGGCAGCAGTTGCAGGACGCCTTCCGGAATGCCGGCTTCGAGCATCAGGCGCACCGCCTGGGCAGCCACCAGCGGCGTCTGCTCGGCGGGCTTGGCCAGAACCGGGTTGCCGGCGGCCAGTGCGGCGGCAACCTGGCCGCTGAAAATCGCCAGCGGGAAGTTCCACGGGCTGATGCAGACCACCGGGCCCAGAGGGCGGTGGGCGTCGTTGGTGAAATCGTTGCGCGCCTGCACCGCGTAGTACCGCAGGAAATCCACGGCTTCACGCACTTCGGCGATGGCGTTGGCGAAGGTCTTGCCGGCTTCGCGGGCCAGCAGGCCCATCAGCGGCTGGATCTCGCCTTCCATCAGGTCGGCGGCACGCTCCAGGATCGCGGCACGTTCGGCTGGCGGCGTGGCCTGCCAGATCGGCCCGGCATTGAGGGCGCACTGAATGGCGTTGTCGACGTCGGCAACCGTCGCTTCCTGCACATGGCCGACCACATCGCGGTGATCGGACGGGTTCAGCACCGCTGCCGGGGTTTCTTCGCTGGCCGCGCAACCGAGCATCGGCGCGGCTTTCCAGTCGTTATGGGCGGTGGCTAGCAGGGCGCAGGACAGCGACGCCAGGCGATGCTCGTTGGCCAGGTCGATGCCGCTGGAGTTGGCGCGGTCGCTGCCATACAGGTCGCGTGGCAGCGGAATACGTGGGTGCGGCAGGCCGAAACCGCCTTCCAGGGTTGCCATCTGCTCGATGCTGGCCACTGGATCGGCCACCAGCTCCTGAATGGAAATCGACTGGTCGGCGATGCGGTTGACGAACGAGGTGTTCGCGCCGTTTTCCAGCAAGCGGCGTACGAGGTAGGCCAGCAGTGTTTCGTGGGTGCCGACCGGGGCGTACACGCGGCATGGACGGTTCAGCTTGCCTTCGGAGACCTTGCCTACAACTTGTTCGTACAGCGGTTCACCCATGCCGTGCAGGCACTGGAATTCGTACTGGCCCGGGTAATAGTTCTGACCGGCGATGTGATAAATGGCCGACAGGGTATGGGCGTTGTGCGTGGCGAATTGCGGGTAGATGACTTCCGGCACCGACAGCAGCTTGCGCGCGCAAGCGATGTAGGACACGTCGGTGTACACCTTGCGGGTGTACACCGGATAGCCTTCCAGGCCTTCGACCTGGGCGCGCTTGATCTCGCTGTCCCAGTACGCGCCTTTTACCAGGCGAATCATCAGGCGGTGGCGGCTGCGCCGGGCCAGGTCGATGACGTAGTCGATCACATACGGGCAACGCTTCTGGTAGGCCTGGATCACGAAGCCGATGCCGTTCCAGCCGGTCAACTGCGGCTCGAAGCACAGGCGCTCCAGCAGGTCCAGGGACAGTTCGAGGCGGTCGGCTTCCTCGGCGTCGATGTTCAGGCCGATGTCGTATTGCTTGGCCAGCAGGGTCAGCGACAGCAGGCGCGGGTACAGCTCGTCCATGACGCGCTCGTACTGGGCGCGGCTGTAGCGCGGGTGCAGGGCCGAGAGCTTGATGGAAATGCCCGGGCCTTCATAAATCCCGCGGCCATGGGACGCTTTGCCGATCGAATGAATGGCTTGTTCGTACGAGGCCAGGTACTTCTGGGCGTCATGTTCGGTGAGCGCGGCTTCACCCAGCATGTCGTAGGAATAGCGGAAACCCTTGGCTTCGAACTTGCTGGCGTTGGCCAGGGCTTCGGCGATGGTTTCGCCGGTGACGAACTGCTCGCCCATCAGGCGCATGGCCATGTCGACGCCCTTGCGGATCATCGGCTCGCCGCTCTTGCCGATGATGCGGCTCAGGGAGGAGGTCAGGCCCGTTTCGTTATGGGTGGCGACCAGCTTGCCGGTCAGCAACAGGCCCCAAGTGGCGGCATTGACGAACAGCGACGGGCTGTTGCCCAGGTGCGGCTGCCAGTTGCCGGTGCTGATCTTGTCGCGGATCAGTGCATCACGAGTGCCTTTGTCCGGGATGCGCAGCAGTGCCTCGGCCAGGCACATCAGGGCCACGCCTTCCTGGGACGACAGGGAAAATTCCTGCAGCAAGCCCTGAACGATACCGGCACGGCCGCCGGCACTTTTCTGGTTACGCAGTTTTTCCGCAATCGAAGCCGCCAGCTTGTTGGTGGCTTCGGCCATTTCCAGCGGCAGGCGGGCCTGCTCGATCAGCATCGGCACCACTTCCGGCTCAGGGCGACGGTAAGCGGCGGTAATGGAGGCGCGCAGGACCGATTGCGGCAGGATGCTCTCGGCAAATTCGAGGAAGCATTGGTGAGCATGGTCGACCTGTACGTCGCCGGCATCATCGCTGTCGGCGCGGGGTGAACCGTTCAGCTCGGTCAGGGTTGCACCACCCTCGAGTTTTTCCAGGTAATTGAAAATTGCCTGCTTGATCAGCCAGTGCGGCGTGCGATCGATCGAGGTTGCGGCCGCCTTGAGGCGTTCGCGGGTCGGGTCATCGAGTTTGACCCCAAGGGTGGTGGTAGCCATATTTTTATCCTCATGTTTACCACGTATGGCGTGGCATCAGCTGGCGGCAAGATTAGCTGTGGGATGAATGAGGTGCAACCGGGTGCAACCCTTTTTTTCTTGAAATGACAGGCAGCTCATCCGGAAGCCAGGGCGACCCCGTCAATCCTGCACCGGCTTAGTGCTTTGGCTTCTAGTGATGTGCTACGGACTGCACTAAAAGGGAGCAAAAAAACGGCGTTTTTGCGATAAAACCGATCAGGTGCAACTTATTCGAGCGAAACTGGTTGCACCTTATTTGATTTGTTGAATAGCATTCGCGGCCAAGGTGCAACCGGCTCCAAGCCGAGGGGCATCGGCTGATGGCTTTCCTGGGGAAACATCAGTCATAAATTCGCGGGATTGCAAATCGTCGCTACAACGTCTGCGTTGTCGGCGCTTCCAACTGCCACCGCACCATAAAAACAAAGCCAGGGCGTAACTCATGAGTGTTAGTAATCCCACCTTGATCACTTTCGTGATCTACATCGCAGCCATGGTCCTGATCGGCCTGATGGCTTACCGCTCCACCAATAACCTTTCCGACTACATCCTGGGCGGTCGCAGCCTGGGCAGCGTGGTCACGGCCTTGTCCGCCGGTGCTTCCGACATGAGCGGTTGGTTGTTGATGGGTTTGCCGGGTGCCATCTATATGTCTGGCCTGTCGGAAAGCTGGATCGCCATCGGCCTGATCGTCGGTGCCTACCTGAACTGGCTGTTCGTGGCCGGTCGCCTGCGGGTACAGACCGAGCACAACGGTGATGCCCTGACGCTGCCGGATTACTTCTCCAGCCGTTTCGAAGACAAGAGCGGCCTGCTGCGGATCATCTCCGCGGTGGTGATCCTGGTGTTCTTCACCATCTACTGTGCTTCCGGCATCGTGGCCGGTGCCCGTCTGTTCGAAAGCACCTTCGGCATGTCCTACGAGACAGCGCTGTGGGCCGGTGCCGCAGCGACCATCGCCTACACCTTCGTTGGCGGTTTCCTGGCCGTGAGCTGGACCGACACCGTACAAGCCACCCTGATGATCTTCGCGCTGATCCTCACGCCGATCATCGTGCTGCTGGCCACTGGCGGCGTGGACACCACGTTCCTGGCCATCGAAGCGAAAGATCCTTCATCCTTCGACATGCTGAAAAACACCACCTTCATCGGCATCATCTCGCTGATGGGTTGGGGCCTGGGTTATTTCGGCCAACCCCACATCCTGGCGCGCTTCATGGCGGCGGATTCGGTCAAGTCGATCGCCAATGCCCGTCGCATTTCCATGACCTGGATGATCCTGTGCCTGGGCGGCACCGTGGCGGTGGGCTTCTTCGGTATCGCTTACTTCTCGGCACACCCCGATGTGGCCGGTCCCGTGACCGAGAACCCAGAGCGCGTGTTCATCGAGCTGGCAAAGATCCTGTTCAACCCGTGGCTTGCGGGTGTGTTGCTGTCGGCCATTCTGGCGGCGGTGATGAGTACCTTGAGCTGCCAGTTGCTGGTGTGCTCCAGCGCCCTGACCGAAGACTTCTACAAGACTTTCCTGCGCAAGAGCGCTTCCCAGCTGGAACTGGTCTGGGTCGGTCGCGCCATGGTGTTGCTGGTGGCCTTGGTCGCCATTGCCTTGGCCGCTAACCCGGAAAACCGCGTACTGGGTCTGGTGAGTTACGCCTGGGCCGGTTTCGGTGCTGCCTTCGGCCCGGTTGTCCTGATCTCTGTCATCTGGAAGAACATGACCCGCAATGGCGCGCTCGCCGGCATTCTGGTGGGTGCGATCACCGTGATCGTCTGGAAGCATTTCGCGCTGCTGGGCCTGTACGAAATCATCCCTGGCTTCATCTTCGCCAGCCTGGCCATCTACCTGGTCAGCAAGATGGGCTCGCCTACCGCGGGCATGCTGCAGCGCTTCGATGCGGCGGAAAAAGATTTTCGTCTGAACCAGTAAGGCCTCCAGCGCGGCTTCGAGCCCGCAGGTGATCCATTGTGGCGAGGGAGCTTGCTCCCGCTTGAGTGCGAAGCGCTCACAAGAAAGGGGCTGCCAAGCAGCCCAGCGGGAGCAAGCTCCCTCGCCACGGACCCCTATCCCTTCATCTCGGCGTCAGGCTGGTTGAGAAAGATCAACACGGCCAGGATCGCCCTATGGAACGCTAAACACAGCGTCCTGGCCGTTCCTGATCTCTGATTGCCACACCAGGAACCCTTCGCCGCCAGATCGAGCACGTTGCAAGAAATTGCTGATTCATGTGCAGGACGGCGGCGATGCTTCGAATGTCTATCGGAAAATGCATCACGCTTTGCAGCTTTTAGCTTCTTGGATGTAGGGCAAATCTGTTTTTCCTGACCTCCCATACACGTCCCCTACTGCTCGTGCAGAATCGCCCGCCTCCATTCAGCAGAGGCACATCGGATGTTCCCGCCTGCCAATCCACCGCGTTTCACGCTGACGCTCGACAGCGGGCCGAATGAACTCAAGGTGCTGGAGTTCAAGGGCACGGAAACCATCAGCCAGCCCTATCGCTTTGACGTGGAACTGGTCAGCGAGCGCTGCGACCTGGTACTGGAAGAACTTCTGCATCGCCAGGCATTCCTGCGGTTCGATGGCCGGGGAGGGGGCGTGCACGGTCAGGTCTATAGCGTAGCCCAAGGCGATTCGGGCAGACGCCTGACCCGTTACCAGGTCAGCCTGGTGCCGCGCCTGGCCTACTTGCGCCACCGCATCAACCAGCGGATTTTCCAGCATTTGAGCGTGCCCGATATCGTCGCCCGGGTGTTGAAGGAGCACGGGGTCCTGGAGGGGGCCTTCCAGTTCATTCTCGCAGGGCACTATCCCGAGCGTGAATACTGTGTGCAGTACGCCGAAAGCGACCTGGCGTTCATCGAGCGGATCTGTGCCGAAGTCGGTATCCACTATCACTTTCGGCACCGCCCTGACGGCCATCTGCTGGTGTTCGGTGACGATCAGACCGGGTTCCCCCGCCTGCCCGAATCGACGCTGTACCTGGCGGACAGTGGCATGGCTGCCGACGCACCGGCCATCAAGCGTTTGGCGGTGCGACTCCAGACCCGCGCCACGGCCGTAACGTTGCGCGACTACGACTTCCGCAAGCCCGGCCTGTTGTTGCAAACCCACCTCGACAATCGGCAGTTGCCAGCGCTCGAGGACTATCGCTACCCCGGTGGCTTCTGCGACCGGGACGATGGCAAGCACCTGACCCGGCGTGCCCTTGAGCGTCACGGCGCCGATCATCGCGTGGCGCAGGGCAACAGCGATGACAGCGCTTTCGTCAGCGGGCATTTCATGCGTATCAAGGGCCACCCCAGGGAGCAGTGGAACGATCTCTGGCTCCTGACGCATATCGACCATCATGGCCGCCAACCCCAGGTGCTGGAAGAAACAGCATCCGCCGGCCCGGATGAATTCCAGGGCTACAGAAACACCTTTCTCGCCACACCGTGGGAAGTGTTTTTTCGGCCGCCCCTGCACCCTGAAAAGCCCCGTGCCCACGGTTATCAGTCAGCGGTGGTGACCGGGCCGGTGGACAGCGAGATCCATTGCGATGAGTTCGGGCGGGTCAAGGTGCAACTGGCCTGGGATCGCGACGGCCAGCGCGACGAACATTCCAGTTGCTGGCTGCGAGTGGCCTCGGGTTGGGCCCATGATCACTATGGTGCAGTGCTGATTCCCCGGGTCGGCATGGAAGTTTTGGTGGGGTTCATCGATGGCGACGTGGACAAGCCATTGGTGGTGGGTTGCCTGCCCAACGGCGCCAACCCGGTGCCGTTGGACCTGCCGGCGGACAAGACCCGCAGTATTTGGCGCAGCCAGAGCAGTCCCGGTGGGGCAGGCTATAACGAGTTGCGCATCGAGGACCGCAAGGGGGCCGAGGAAATCTACCTGCGGGCCCAGCGCAACTGGACCGAGCACGTGCTGCACGACCAGCGGGTGCAGGTCGATCACGAGCGCAGCATCGTCGTCAGCGGTACGGCACGGCACGAACTCAAGGCCGATGAGCAACGCGTTACCCATGGCCGGCGCCAGGCTGAAGTCCGCCAGGACGATCATCTGCTGGTGGGCGGCGAGCGGCATGTTCGCGTGAGCGGCCAGGTCCTGAGCGCCAGCCGGCAGTTTCATGTCAGCGCCGGCCAGCAAGTGGTCCTGGAGGCTGGCGCCAGTGTGACCCTCCAGGCTGGCGGTCATTGGATCAACATTGGTGCCAGCGGGATTTTCAGCAGCGTGCCGATCGAGGTCGGTGGGGCGCCGATGGCGGTCATGGGGGCGGAGGCGGGTTCGCCGGACAGCTCCGGGCAGCAGGTCGCTGCGCCGGCCCCTCGGCTTTCTCTGGCGCAAATCCTCAGCTTCCAAGGCTCGGCGCCGTTCTGCGAGGAGTGCGAGCGGTGCAGAAACGGCGTCTGCGCAGGGCCATCGGTCTTCCACAAAACTGGCGACACACAGGAGCGCCCATGAACAGCGGTCAAACGCCCCGCGCCTGGCTTGAGCACCATCCGTTGCAGGCGTCCGAGCAACTTTTCGCCATTTTCAGCAATGCCAGCAGCGCTGGGGCGTTGGTGGCCTGGCGGCGTTCGATGGCCGCGACACCCACGGCGATCTGGGCCGACACGCCGTACGCCGAGTGGGAAGCGGTCATGCCCTATGTAGGGCTTGTTCGCGCAGACTGTGGGTTTCTTGATTGGATAGCGGCCACCGACTCGCTCGATTGGGGTTGGCTGGCGGTGTCGTGTGCCAGCCAGGAAACCCTTGCCGAGCATTTGCGCGGGTTGACGCAGGCGCTGTTACCGGGTGGCAAGCCGGTTTTCCTGCGTTTTTGGGATGGGCGCTTCATGGGACCGCTCCTGCAATCGACGGCGGTGGATGGCGGGGAACTCCTGCCAGTCATCAATCGTTGCCTGATCAACGGTCAATCCATTGAGTTAGTCGGAAACGTCCAGCGGCCGGCGCGGATGTTTCCTTGGTGGGAAGTGCCGGTGGCGCTGTTGGACGCCATGACCGAGGCCCCGACGAATTGTCTGGTGGATAACTTGCTCACGTGGCTTGGCCAAGAGCATCCGTCTCTGTGGGAGCGGGTCGACCCGCGCATCCTGCGGCGCAAGATTGCTCACTTTCTTGAGCGATCGAAGCCGGTTGTCGCGCCAAAGGCGCCCTTGCAGGCGTACTTGCTGCGGGAGCTGGGCTGATCGTGGCGTGTCCGCCGGGCTGCCAACCCCTGACGTTCGGCGCGCTTCAAGGTAAACTCGTCGCCCTTCGCAGGAGCCGCCATGAACTATCGCCACGCCTTCCACGCCGGCAATCACGCCGACGTGTTCAAACACCTGACCTTGACCCGCCTCATCGCGCTGATGTCGCGCAAGGAACAGCCCTTCGCCTACCTCGATACCCACGCGGGCATCGGGCTGTACGACTTGCAGGGTGACCAGGCCAACCGTACCGGTGAGTACCTGGAAGGCATTGCGCGCTTGTGGGGCGAGGGCGACCTGCCGCCATTGACCGCCGATTACATGAAGGTGCTGCACGAGATGAACCCGGACGGGCAACTGCGCTACTACCCGGGCTCGCCGGAACTGGCGCGGCGCCTGACTCGGCCCCAGGACCGTGTGCTGCTCAACGAAAAGCACCCTGAAGACGGCGTGTTGCTCAAGGACAACATGAAAGGCGACCGTCGCGTGGCGGTGCACCTGGGTGAAGGCTGGCATGTGCCGCGGGCGTTGCTGCCGGTGGCCGAAAAGCGTGCCTTGATGCTGATCGATCCGCCCTTCGAGCAGCTTGACGAGATGCAGCGCTGCGCCGCCTCGCTCAAGGAGGCCATTGGCCGGATGCGCCAGACGGTGGCGGCCATCTGGTACCCGGTGAAGGACCAGCGGATGTTGCGCCGCTTCTACCAGGACCTGGCCGGTACGGGAGCGCCGAAGCTGTTGCGCGTGGAGCTGCTGGTGCACCCACTGGCGACGCCCAACAGCCTGAACGGCTCCGGCCTGGCGATTGCCAATCCGCCGTGGGGGCTGGAAGAAGAGTTGCGTGAGCTGCTGCCGTGGCTGTCGAAAAAGCTGGGGCAGACCCAGGGCGGGTGGCAGATGGATTGGTTGATCGCTGAGTGATGTCTTGCTGGCGTCCGGAAGGGCGCTATCGCGAGCAAGCTCGCTCCCACATGGGTCCTGGGGTATACGCACCTGTGGGAGCGAGCTTGCTCGCGATGACGGCGGCACATTCAACATCACCGCCCCAGGCCCACCGCTATCGCGAGCAAGTTTTTAGTCAGATCGGGCAGGTCACGCCGGTCCCGCCAATCCCGCAATAGCCTTCCGGGTTCTTCGCCAGGTACTGCTGGTGATAGGTCTCGGCGAAGTAGAACGTCGGTGCTTCTTCGATTTCGGTGGTGATGGTGCCTTTGCCGGCCTTGGTCAACTCAGCCTGGAAGACTTGCTCGCTGTGTTTGGCCGCCGCCAGTTGGTCCGGGTTGGTGGCATAGATCACCGAACGGTACTGGGTGCCGATGTCGTTGCCCTGGCGCATGCCCTGGGTCGGGTTGTGCAGTTCCCAGAACATCTTCAGAAGCTGTTCGTAGCTGACTTTCGCGGGCTCGTAGACCACCAGCACCACTTCGCTGTGGCCGGTAAGGCCCGAGCAGACTTCTTCGTACGTCGGGTTCGGCGTGAAACCACCGGCGTAACCCACCGCGGTACTGACCACGCCTTCGCGCTGCCAGAACTTGCGTTCCGCGCCCCAGAAGCAGCCGAGGCCGAAGATCGCGAAATCCACGTCCATGGCAAACGGGCCCAGCAGGGGCGCGTCGAGGACGAAGTGTTTGTCCGGCACGGTCATCGGGGTTTCACGGCCAGGCAGGGCTTGTTCTTGAGTAGGAAGCACGTTTTTATTCACCAGGATTTCCGAGCGCAAGACCATTATCAGTCCTCTCAGTCAGATTGAATTGAGCGAAATAGACCGTCAGTGTGCCTCAGAAAAGCCGCCGCAAGCTATACGCAGCTGTCAGACCAGAGGCCCGCGCGGGTAGCGTTTGAGCTTTTCGACCAGCTCCGCGCCGGGGATCGGACGGTCGAACAGGTAACCCTGGCCGACATCGCAGCGGTGACGGCGCAGGAACGCCAATTGCTGGGAGGTTTCGATGCCTTCGGCCACGACCTTGAGTTTCAGGTTGTGGGCCATGGCGATCACCGCCGAGGTGATTTCCATGTCGTCCTGGTTGTCCGGGATCTCATGGATGAAGCTGCGATCGATCTTGATGATGTCGATCGGGAATTTTTTCAGGTAGCTCAGGGATGAGTAACCGGTGCCGAAGTCGTCCATGGCCAGGGTCAGGCCCAGGCGCTTGAGCTGGTCGAGCTGCAAGTGGGTGTCTTCGGTGGCCTCCAGCAGCAGGCCTTCGGTCAACTCCAGTTCCAGCAGGCGGGCCGGCAGTTGTTCCTCCTTGAGGATGCTGGCGATGGAGGCGACCAGGTCCGGGTCGGAGAACTGCTTGGGCGACAGGTTGATCGCCACTTGCAGGTTGCCCAGGCCGGCCGCGGTCAGCTGTTTGCTCATCCGGCAGGCCTGGCGGGCGATCCATTTGCCGATGGGGATGATCAAGCCGGTTTCTTCGGCCACGCTGATGAACTGGTCCGGACGGATCATGCCCTTTTCCGGATGGTTCCAGCGCAGCAGTGCCTCCATGCCCAGCAGACGGCCGCTGCGCAGGCACAACTTGGGCTGGTAGAACACGTCCAGTTCATTCTGGGTCAAGGCGCGACGCAGGTTGTTTTCGACGAACAGCTTGTAGCTGGCCTCGGCATTCAAAGCCTCGGTGAACACCTGGACCTGATGCTTGCCGTTGGCTTTGGCCTTGTGCAGGGCGAGGCCGGCGTTGCGCATCAGGGTCTGCGGATCACGGCCGTGCAGCGGCGCGCAGGCCAGGCCCACGGAGCCGGTCACGCTGATCAGTTGGTTGTCGACGAACATCGGTTTGTCGAGGGTCATCAGCAATTGGCTGGCGATCTGCTGCCCGGCTTCCAGGCTCGTGTCGTCCAGCAGCACGGCGAACTCGTTGCTGGCGAAGCGCGCCAGGCTGCCGCTGGGGCTCAGGCTGTTGCGCAGGCGCCGGGCCAGGCTGATCAGCAGCTTGTCACCGGTCTGGTGACCGAGGCTGTCGTTGATGCGCTTGAAGTTGTCGATGTCCACCAGCAGCAGGCTGATGGGCGAGTCGCTGTCCCGGGCAAAGCGCTCATCGAGGTTGCGAATGAACGCCGGGCGGTTGCCCAGGTTGGTCAGGTTGTCGGTGTAGGCCAGGCGCTCGATGCGCTGCTGGGCCAGTTTGGTCTGGGTGATGTCTTCGTAGATGCCGATGTAGTGGGTCAGCTCGCGGTTGTCGCCGTAGACCTTGGAAATCGACAACTGGCCCCAGTAGGGTTCCAGGTTCTTGCGCCGGCTCTTGAACTCGCCCTGCCAACTGTTGCTCTGGGCCAACGCCGAGGGTGCGTCGAACAGCAGCTCGCTGAGGTTCTCCAGGGCTGGCAGTTCCGAGAGGCGTTGGCCGTGGACTTCCTCGGTGGTGTACTGGGTGATCGCGGTGAAGCTTGGGTTGACGTACTCCACCACACCGTCGCAATTGACCAGCAGGAACGCGTTGGCGCTTTGCTCCACGGCGCGCTGGAACAGGTGCAGGGCGCTGGTGGCGGTGCGGCGGTTGTGGTTGTTGATGACCTGGGCGAACTGGTCCGCGAGCTCGCCGGCAAAGGCGATCTCATCCGACTGCCAGGCGCGGGTGGCCCCCACTTGTTCCAGGCACAGCACGCCCACCACTTGGCCGTCGATGCGCACGCTGGCGTCGAGGATGGCGTTGACGTCGCGGGCGCGCAGGCTCTCGGCCATCTCCCGGGTGCGTGGGTCGCGCATCGCATTGTGGGCGTCGATGGCGCGACAGGTCTGCAGCGCCTCCATGTAGTCGGGAAACTCGCTGGCGTCGATGACTGCCGGCAGGAAGTACTCCTGGGAGGCGCGGTTGTAGGCGGAAATCGGCACCAGTTTGCCGTCATCCAGGTTCCAGATACTGGCGCAGTCGATCTGGTAGATGTCGCAGGCGCTGCGGGTGATGAGTTCGGCCGCTTCGAGCAGGGAGTTGTTGGCGCTGTAGCGTTGGCGGGTCAATAGCAGGATGAGGTCTTGTTGGGCGCGTACCCGGTCCAGGTGCTGGAGCTGCTCTTGCTGGGCGCGCTGGTTCAGTTCCAGGGCGATCTGCAGGCGCGAGTTCTGGGTTTCCAGGTCCAGGGCCGGCAGGGAGGGTTCGCTTTGCAGCAAATTGTCCACCACCAGCAGGTAACCGCGCAGCAGATGACGATTGTGCTGTCTGTAGGCTTCGCCCGTCTCCAGCACATTCATCGGGCCCTTGGCGGTGTGGAGCGTGTAGCGAATCTGGTAATGCGCGGCCTGGGCCAGTTGCTGCTGGATGGCGTCGTGCAATTGATAGCGCGCTTCGGGTTCCATCAGGCTGGCGTAGGGCGAGCTGACCAGCGAGCACAGTTCTACCGCCGGCAGGCCGAAGTGTCGCTCGCAGTTGGGGTCGAGAAACAACAGCGCCCAGCTAGCTTCATTCAGCCGTTCGAAACGCAGCATACCGAGCCGCGCGGGCACCGGTAACTGCGTCACTACCTCGGCCGCCATACGGCTGGCGGCATCGGGTTGGCTTTTCATGGGGAAACTCGCTTCGAAAATGCTGATCGCGCCGGGCTGACGCCCTCGTTATTACGGATTGGCGCAAGGTTGCATCATTGCGGCACTGGCTGACAAGAGAGATGAAGGCCAAGTGCTATAAACCTTTTATCGGCCGACAAAGGGATTTCTCCAGTCGCCAGCCGATCAGAGGGCATGGAAGTTCATCGCAGGGCAATATCGAGTGCCTGCAAGGGCTCGCCGTCACGGTCGTGGAACGTAACGTGAAGGCTCTGTGCCGTGACCTGCAGGCGGGCGAAGTTGTTCTGGCTCACCACTTCGCTGGTCAGTTCATAGCGGTACTCACCGCTGTCCGTGCGGGCCATGGGCTTGTGGAAAATAAAATCCGCGGCTTTTGCAAAAGGCAGCAATTTGCTGTTGTAGAACGGCGAGGAAACGACGGTGTTGACCTCGAAATCAGGATCCTGAGTGTGACGCAGGCGGCTGGTCATGGAGCCGTGGACGTCACCCGAGATGAACACCACGTTTTTGATCCGATGGCGGCGGATGGTTTCCAACAGGCGCAGGCGTTGTTCCGGGAAGGCCTGCCAGGCATCGCCGTCATTGCGCTGGCGGTCAGGGAAAAACATCACGCTGGTGACGACGAGCTTGACCCGGGCGGGGCTGCTGACGAGCCATTCGAGCAGGGATTGTTCCTGGTCCGCGTCGAGGATGCGCCGATCGTTCGCCGAGAGGTTGCGTTGCGTCCGGCTGTCGGTGACGAACCAGTGGATATCGCCATGGGCAAAGGTGTACCAGTAGCGGGTCAACGACTTGTTCAATGTTCCGTCGCTCGACAGTTCATGGGCGGGCCCATGGCTGGCCTGGTAAAGCCCATAGGCGCTCATGGCATTGGCATACAGGACGTCGTCGTGGCCGGTTTTCCTGGCGGGCCAGTTGTCTTCGATTTCATGGTCATCGAGGATCATGTAGGTCGGCGTGCCAGACATCAGCTTGCTGATGTGCGGCTGGGTAAATACCGTTCGATATCTGAAGAGGATGTGTTTATAGCTTCGGTCCGGGCCGATGATATTCAAGTCATCGAGATAAACCTGGTCTCCGGTCATCAACACCGCGCTGATCGGCGGGTCGGCCTGTTCGACGATGCGATTGATGCCGGCAAAGGTGCGATCCCCAAGGCTGGGGAGTAGCGGGGTGCTGGCGGCGATCCGCAAGTAGCGACATGAGCCCACGATATAAGCACGTGGCGCATCGGGTTTGTCGGCCGGCGTGTGCAAGCAATAGGTGTTCCGAGGCCATTGCAGTGGCAGTTCCTGGATGGTTTCCACGGTATGGGTCGGGCTCAAGGGGCTGAGCCAGCCGGCCTGGTATTCGTAGGCGGTGTCGGGTTGAAGGTCTTTCAACACGATCACATCGGACATGTCGCGGTAGGCCTTCAACTGGACAAAGTGCCCTTTTGACCAGCGTGTGTCTCCTCGGCGCCGGTGTCGGATACCGGCGAATACCCGGTTGTTGCCGTGATCGCCCCGCAGGAATATCCGGGCGTGGTCAGTGGTCGTGTGCCCGACAATGGGGCCGACGGTAGGTTTGAACATATTCGAATCCATTCGAAGTTTTAGTCGGTGGGCGCAAGCATCGAGTGACCTTGGCGGTGTTGATGCTAAAGCCCGGCGCGCCATAAATATCGACGGGGAAGGGGGCGCAAGTTGTGGGCAATGACTAATAGGGGCTGTAGTCATTTAAAACTTGCGGGGTAGGAAATACCGCTATCGCGAGCAAGCTCGCTCCCACAGGAGCACCGCAAATCCACTGTGGGAGCGAGCTTGCTCGCGATGAGGCCGCCACATCCCACATCCATGCACCTGGCTTGAGCTCCAGGCAAAAAAAAGCCCCGCCAAACGGACGGGGTTGAGGTACGAGCGTGGCGCTCGGAAAACGGTGCTCCGAATGGCCCTCCCCAAGGGAGGGCCGCCCGGTGTTACAGCAGGATGGTGCGGATGTCGCCCAGCAAGTCGCTCAAGCGCTTGGTGAAGCGTGCAGCGGCGGCGCCGTTGATCACACGGTGATCGTAGGACAGCGACAGTGGCAGCATCAGCTTCGGCTGGAAGGCTTTACCGTCCCAGACTGGCTGGATGGTGGCCTTGGAAACACCCAGGATCGCCACTTCCGGCGCGTTGACGATCGGCGTGAAGCCGGTGCCGCCAATGTGGCCGAGGCTGGAGATGGTGAAGCAGGCGCCCTGCATGTCGTCGGCGGTGAGCTTCTTGTTCCGGGCTTTTTCGGCCAGGGCAGCGGCTTCGCCAGCCAGTTGCAGCAAGCTCTTCTGGTCGACGTTGCGGATGACCGGTACCAGCAGGCCTTCCGGGGTGTCGACGGCAAAGCCGATGTGCACGTACTTCTTGCGGATCACAGCCTTGCCACTTGGGGCCAGGGAGCTGTTGAAGTCCGGCAGTTCCTTGAGCAGGTGCGCACAAGCCTTGAGCAGCAGTGGCAGCACGGTCAGCTTCACGCCGGCCTTTTCCGCCACGGCTTTCTGCGCGACGCGGAAAGCTTCCAGCTCGGTGATGTCGGCCTGGTCGAACTGAGTCACGTGTGGAATGTTCAGCCAGCTGCGGTGCAGGCTCGACGCGCCGATCTGCATCAGGCGAGTCATGGCCACTTCTTCGGTTTCACCGAAGCGGCTGAAGTCCACCGCCGGGATCGGCGGGATGCCCGCGCCGCCGGTGGCGCCTTCGGCCGGTGCGTTCTTGGCCTTCTGCATCATGGCCTTGACGTAGGCTTGCACGTCTTCCTTGAGCACACGACCGTGCGGGCCGCTTGGGCCAACGGCCGACAGCTCGACACCGAATTCCCGGGCCAGCTGACGCACCGCCGGGCCGGCGTGCACCTTGGCACCGCTTGGCGCAGGCGCGGCGGCGACAGGGGCAGGCGCTGCTTCGGCCTTGGCGGCAGGCGCGGCGGCTGGCGCTGGAGCTGCTTCAGCCTTGGCGGCAGGTGCAGCGGCCGGGGCAGGCGCGGCTGGTGCCGAGGCACCCGCCACTTTGAGCTTCAGGATCAGGTCGCCGGTGCCGACTTCGTCTTCCAGCTTGATCTCGATGCTTTCCACCACACCGGCGGCCGGCGATGGGATTTCCATGCTGGCCTTGTCGGATTCCAGGGTGATCAGCGACTGGTCGGCTTCGACGGTGTCGCCGACCTTGACCAGCACTTCGATGATCTTGGCCTTGCCCGACGAACCGATGTCCGGGACATGAATGTCCTGGACCGTGGCCGCGGCAGGGGCGGCTGCCGGAGCGGGAGCCGCTTCGGCAGCTGGTGCGGCGGCAGGCTTTTCAGCCGCGGCCGGGGCAGCAGCAGGAGCGGCCGCTTCAGGCGCCGCAGCGGCGCCCTCGACTTCCAGCTCCAGCAGTTCGTCGCCTTCTTTCAGGCGGTCGCCCAGCTTCACTTTCAGGCTCTTGATGACACCGGCCTTCGGCGCAGGCACTTCCATGCTGGCCTTGTCCGATTCAAGCGTCAGGATGCTCTGGTCGGCTTCGATACGGTCGCCGACCTTCACAAACAGTTCAATTACTTCACCTTCACCGCTGCCGATGTCAGGTACGCGAATGAGTTCGCTCACGAAAATTCTCCTCAGCAGTCCAGTGGGTTGCGTTTTTCCGGATCGATGCCGAACTTGGCGATGGCTTCGGCCACCACTTTAGGTTCGATATCGCCACGGTCAGCCAGGGCTTCCAGGGCTGCCAACACAACGAACTTACGGTCGACTTCGAAGAAGTGACGCAGCTTCTTGCGGCTGTCGCTACGGCCGAAACCGTCGGTGCCCAGCACTTTGAATTCCTTGGAAGGAACCCACTGGCGGATCTGCTCGGCGAACAGCTTCATGTAGTCGGTAGAAGCGATGACCGGACCTTTGCGGCCGTTCAGGCACTCTTCGACGTAGCTCAGCTTTGGCTTCTGGCCAGGGTGCAGGCGGTTGCTGCGCTCTACGGCCAGGCCGTCGCGACGCAGTTCGTTGAAGCTGGTGACGCTCCAGACGTCGGCACCGACGTTGAACTCTTCACGCAGGATCTTCGCTGCCTCGCGCACTTCGCGCAGGATGGTGCCCGAGCCCATCAACTGGACGTGGTGCGCCGCTTCGCGGGTGTCTTCCTCGAGCAGGTACATGCCCTTGACGATGCCTGCCTCGACACCGGCCGGCATGGCTGGCTGCTGGTAGGACTCGTTCATCACGGTGATGTAGTAGAAGACGTCCTGTTGCTCTTCGGTCATCTTCTTCATGCCGTCCTGGATGATCACCGCCAGCTCGTAGCCGTAGGTCGGATCATAGGTGCGGCAGTTCGGGATGGTCCCGGCCAGCATGTGGCTGTGGCCGTCTTCGTGCTGCAGGCCTTCACCGTTGAGGGTGGTGCGGCCGGCGGTGCCGCCGATCAGGAAGCCACGGGTACGGCTGTCGCCAGCGGCCCAGGCCAGGTCGCCGATGCGCTGGAAGCCGAACATCGAGTAGAAGATGTAGAACGGCAGCATCGGCTGGTTGTGGCTGGAGTACGAAGTGCCAGCGGCAATGAAGGAGCTCATGGCGCCCGCTTCGTTGATGCCTTCTTCGAGGATCTGGCCCTTCTTGTCTTCGCGGTAGAACATCACCTGGTCTTTATCGACTGGCTCGTAGAGCTGGCCGACGGACGAGTAGATGCCCAACTGACGGAACATGCCTTCCATACCGAAGGTACGGGCTTCGTCCGGGATGATCGGGACGATGCGCTGGCCGATTTCCTTGTCCTTGACCAGTTGCGCGAGGATTCGCACGAAGGCCATGGTGGTGGAGATTTCACGGTCGCCCGAACCGTCCAGGATCGCCTTGAGGGTCTCCAGTGGCGGGGTCGGAACGCTGAAGCTCTTGGCGCGACGCTGGGGTACGAAACCGCCCAGTGCGGCACGGCGCTCGGCCAGGTAACGGGCTTCGGCGCTGCCTTCTTCGGGCTTGAAGAACGGCAGGTTTTCCAGCTCGCTGTCCTTGACCGGAATGTCGAAGCGGTCGCGGAACAACTTCAGGCTGTCGACATCGACTTTCTTGGTGTTGTGCGCAGTGTTCTTCGCTTCGCCGGCACCGGTGCCATAACCCTTGATGGTCTTGGCCAGGATGACGGTCGGCTGTTCTTTGTGATTGACCGCCTGGTGGTACGCCGCGTAGACCTTGTACGGGTCGTGGCCGCCACGGTTGAGCTTCCAGATCTCGTCGTCGGACAGGTCGGCAACCATGGCCTTGAGTTCAGGCGAGTTGAAGAAGTGCTCGCGGACGAACGCGCCGTCCTTGGCCTTGTAGTTCTGGTACTCGCCGTCGATGACTTCGTCCATGCGGCGTTGCAGGATGCCGTCGACGTCCTTGGCCAGCAGTGGGTCCCAGAAGCGGCCCCAGATGACTTTGTTGACGTTCCACTGGGCACCACGGAACACGCCTTCGAGTTCCTGGATGATCTTGGCGTTGCCGCGAACCGGGCCGTCGAGGCGCTGCAGGTTGCAGTTGATGACGAAGATCAGGTTGTCCAGCTTCTCGCGACCGGCCAGGGAGATCGCGCCCAGGGATTCCGGCTCGTCGCACTCGCCGTCGCCCATGAAGCACCAGACTTTCTGCTTGCCTGGCTGGATGAAACCGCGGGCTTCCAGGTACTTCATGAAGCGCGCCTGGTAGATCGCCTGGATCGGGCCCAGACCCATGGACACGGTCGGGAACTGCCAGAAGTCCGGCATCAGCCAAGGGTGCGGGTACGAGGACAGGCCGTTGCCGTCCACTTCCTGGCGGAAGTTGTTCATCTGGTCTTCGGTGATGCGGCCTTCCATGAACGCACGGGCGTAGACGCCTGGCGATGCGTGACCCTGGAAGTAGATCAGGTCGCCGCCGTGTTCGTCGGTCGGGGCCTGGAAGAAGTAGTTGAAGCCGATGTCATACAGCGTCGCGCTGGAGGCGAAGCTGGAGATGTGACCGCCCAGGTCAGAATCTTTCAGGTTGGTACGCATGACCATGGCCAACGCGTTCCAGCGTACCAGCGAGCGAATGCGGCGTTCCATGAACAGGTCGCCAGGCATGCGTGCTTCGTGGGTAACGGGGATCGTGTTGCGGTACGGCGTGGTGATGGCGTAGGGCAGTTGCGAGCCGCTGCGGGTCGCGAGTTCGCCCATACGGGTCATCAGATAATGAGCACGGTCTTCGCCTTCTTTGTCGAGAACCGATTCCAGGGCGTCCAGCCATTCCTGGGTTTCGACGGGATCGAGGTCTTGCATGGCTTGCTCCAGGGCGGAAAGGCTACCAGAATCGGTTGCCTGAGTTTGCGACTGGCCTTGTGGGCAGACGATATAAATTCTTGGATTGCCGAAGGTTGTTTCGGCGGCGTGTAGTTTTACTACAAATCGTCGGCCGTTTCAGCCTTTCGAATGTATAGACGAGTAGTGAAACTACACATGAGCGGCGTATGGCCCCTCATTTCGTTGTGAGAATAATCGTTACTGTTGGTCTTTAGCCAACACGAACAGGTAAAAACTTGATGCCGGCTGCCAATAAAATCAGATTTTCAGCTATTTATCATCTTTGTTCGACAGTCGATCAGGTAGTGTCTTTTGAAAAAACACTACATCCAGTCTCTCCCGCGCCGATCAAGGATAGACCATGAGCCTGCCCTCGCTTGCCCCAATACCGGAATCGGTACCGGCTATTCTCCAGTCATTGGTCAGTCGTGCCGAGCAGTCGTTCCGTGCGGCGGTCGCCTCCCTCGACGACGATCGCGGGCTGTCGGCCTGGCCCCCGCAACGCTGGGAAGCGTTCAACCGTATTGCCGCCGCCAGCGACTTTGTCATCGAGCAGAGTGTCCGTGACCCGGCGATGCTGCTGGAGCTGGAACGCAGCGGCGAACTGGACCGCAGCCTGGCGCCCGGTGAAATGCGCGCGCAGATTGCCGCCGTCGTGCAGGCCGCCGAAACCGAAGACGAACTGGGTCGCGTCCTGCGCCGCCAGCGTACCCGCCAGCAGGTACGGATCATCTGGCGCGACCTGAACCGTCAGGCCGATCTGGTCCAGACCTGTCGCGATCTTTCGGACATGGCCGACACCTGCATCGACCAGGCTTACCACTGGTTGTACCAGCGCCTCAGCCAGCAATTCGGTACGCCCACCGGACGGCGCAGCGGCGAGCCGCAGCAGATGGTCATCCTGGGCATGGGCAAGCTGGGTGCCGTGGAACTGAACCTGTCGTCGGACATCGACCTGATATTCGCCTACCCCGAGGGCGGCGAAACCGTGGGCGTCAAGCGGCCGCTGGATAACCAGGAGTTTTTCATCCGTGTCGGCCAGCGCCTGATCAAGGCCCTGGACCCGATGACCGTCGACGGCTTCGTGTTCCGCGTCGACATGCGCCTGCGCCCCTACGGCTCGGCCGGTGCGCTGGTACTGAGTTTCAATGCCCTGGAGCAGTATTACCAGGATCAGGGGCGCGACTGGGAGCGCTACGCCATGATCAAGGCGCGAGTGGTGGCGGGCGACCAGGTGGCCGGCGCGCAATTGCTCGACATGCTGCGTCCGTTCGTCTATCGCCGTTACCTGGATTTTTCCGCCATCGAAGCGCTGCGCACCATGAAGCAACTGATCCAGCAGGAGGTACGGCGCAAGGGCATGGCCGACAACATCAAGCTGGGCTCGGGCGGCATTCGCGAGGTGGAGTTCATTGCCCAGGCGTTCCAACTGATCCATGGCGGTCGGGACTTGAGCTTGCAGCAGCGCCCGTTGCTCAAAGTGTTGAGCACCCTGGAGGGCCAGGGGTACCTGCCGGCCAAGGTGATCGACGAGCTGCGCCAGGGCTATGAGTTCCTGCGCTATACCGAGCATGCGATCCAGGCCATCGGCGACCGCCAGACCCAGATGCTCCCGGACAGCCCGCAGGATCAGGCACGCATTGCATTCATGCTGGGGTTCGCCGACTGGTCGGCCTTTCACGAGCAGTTGATGTACTGGCGCGGGCGCGTGGCCTGGCATTTCGGCCAGGTCATTGCCGACCCGGATGAAGAAGAGGGCAGTGAAAGCGAAGTGGTGGTGGGCGGCGAATGGTTGCCATTGTGGGAAGACAGCCAGGATGAAGGGGCGGCGTGCCGTCAGTTGGAAGAGGGCGGCTTCACCGATGCGCCCAAAGCCCTCAAGACCCTGGCCGCCCTGCGCGCCAGCCCGCAATTGCGCGCCATGCAACGCTTGGGGCGCGAGCGCCTGGATGCGTTCATTCCACGCCTGCTGGCCCAGGCCGTGGAGCATGCCGATCCGGACCTGGTGCTGGAGCGGGTACTGCCCTTGGTGGAGGCCGTGGCCCGCCGTTCGGCCTACCTGGTGTTGTTGACGGAAAACCCCGGCGCCCTGCGGCGCTTGCTGACGCTGTGCGCGGCGAGCCCGTGGATTGCTGAGCAAATCACCCGTTTCCCGTTGCTGCTCGATGAGTTGCTCAACGAGGGGCGGCTGTTCAAGCCGCCCCTGGCGCCGGAGTTGGCCGCGGAGTTGCGTGAGCGCCTGACGCGCATTCCCGAGGATGACCTGGAGCAGCAAATGGAGGCGTTGCGGCATTTCAAGCTGGCGCACCGTTTGCGGGTGGCGGCTTCGGAAATCGCCGGCAGCCTGCCGCTGATGAAGGTCAGCGATTACCTGACCTGGCTGGCCGAGGCGATTCTCGAGCAAGTGCTGGCCCTGGCCTGGCGCCAGACGGCTGCCAAGCACGGCGTGCCATTGCGCACCGACGGCAGCCTGTGCGATCCGGGCTTCATTATTGTCGGTTATGGGAAAGTCGGCGGCCTGGAATTGGGGCATGGTTCCGACCTGGACCTGGTGTTCATCCACGATGGCGACCCGCAGGCGGAAACCGACGGCCCGAAACCCATCGACGGCGCGCAGTTCTTTACCCGGCTCGGCCAGCGGATCATTCACCTGCTGACGGCCCAGACCAACTCCGGACAGTTGTATGAAGTAGACATGCGCCTGCGGCCTTCCGGGGCGTCGGGGCTGCTGGTCAGCTCCCTCGGGGCGTTTGCCCGTTACCAGGAGAACGAAGCCTGGACCTGGGAGCATCAGGCGCTGGTGCGAGCCCGTGTGCTGGTGGGCAGCCAGGATGTGGGCCAAGCGTTCGAGAAGGTCCGCGTCCAGATACTGGGACGCCAGCGTGACTTGCCGACGCTGCGCCAGGAAGTCAGCGAGATGCGTGCCAAGATGCGTGACAACCTTGGTAGCAAGGCCACCGCCGCCGGGACCGCGGCGAATGCCTTCGAGGCCACGGCGCCCTTCGACCTCAAGCAGGATGCCGGAGGTATCGTCGATATTGAATTTATGGTGCAATACGCGGCCCTGGCGTGGTCCCAAGAACATCCATCGCTGGTGCGCTATACCGATAACATCCGCATCCTGGACGGGTTGCAAGAGCTCGGGTTGATGCCGGCCGAAGATGCCACACTGTTGCGCGAAGCCTACAAAGCCTACCGCTCCGCCGCCCACCGCCAGGCCTTGCAGAAAGATGCCGGGGTGATCGCAGGCGACCAGTTCGTGGATGAGCGTCGGCAGGTATTGCGGATCTGGCGGGAACTGGGGCTGAGCTGAAGCTTTAAGTAATGTGGGAGCGGGTTTGCTCGCGAAGGCGGAATGCCAGGCGACATGGATGTTGAATGGGCAGGCCTCTTCGCGAGCAAGCTCGCTCCCACAGTGGATTTGTGGTGCTGCACGGTATTGAAACCTATGCAGGACCCTTGTGGGAGCGAGCTTGCTCGCGATAGCGGAATGTCAGGCGACATTGATGTTGGAGTGATGGCCTGATCGCGAGCAAGCCCGCTCCCACAGTGGATTTGTGGTGTTGCACGGTATTGAAACCTATGCAGGACCCTTGTGGGAGCGAGCCTGCTCGCGATAGCGGAGTGTCAGGCGACATTGATGTTGGATGGGCTGGCTCATCGCGAGCAAGCTCGCTCCCACAGTGGATTTGTGGTGCTGCACGGTATTGAAACCTATGCAGGACCCTTGTGGGAGCGAGCCTGCTCGCGATAGCGGAGTGCCAGGCGACATTGATGTTGGATGGGCTGGCTCATCGCGAGCAAGCTCGCTCCCACAGTGGATGTGTGGTGCTGCACGGTATTGAAACCTATGCAGGCCCCTTGTGGGAGCGAGCTTGCTCGCGATAGCGGAATGTCAGGCGACATTGATGTTGGATGGGCAGGCCTCTTTCGCGAGCAGGCTCGCTCCCACAGTAGATTGGCGGTGTGTTGTAGATTGAAGGCAACAGGCAACGACCTAAGCCACAGTGATTCTCGAGGCGGGGAGGCGTAGGCCTCCCCGTATCGTTTTTGGAAAGCACATGAATATTCTGATCGTTGGGCCCAGTTGGGTCGGTGACATGGTAATGGCGCAGACACTGTTCCAGTGCCTGAAGCAGCGTCATCCGCAGTGCGAAATCGACGTCCTGGCCCCCGAGTGGAGCCGGCCGATCCTGGAGCGCATGCCCGAAGTGCGCAAGGCCTTGAGCTTCCCGCTCGGCCACGGCGTGCTGGAGCTGGCGACCCGTCGACGCATCGGCAAATCCCTGGCCGGTCAGTACGACCAGGCGATCCTGTTGCCCAATTCCTTGAAGTCGGCGCTGGTGCCGTTCTTCGCCGGTATCCCCAAGCGCACCGGTTGGCGTGGCGAGTTTCGCTACGGCCTGCTCAACGACGTGCGCGCCCTGGATAAAGACCGTTACCCGCTGATGATCGAACGTTTCATGGCCCTGGCCTACGCGCCGGGGGCCGAGTTGCCCAAGCCGTATCCGCGGCCGAGCCTGCGGATCGACCCGGTGACCCGTGACGCGGCGCTGGCCAAGTTCGGCCTGAGCCTGGACCGTCCGGTGCTGGCCCTGTGCCCTGGGGCCGAGTTCGGTGAATCCAAGCGCTGGCCGGCGGAGCATTACGCCCAGGTGGCCGAGGCGAAGATTCGCGACGGCTGGCAAGTCTGGCTGTTCGGCTCGAAAAAAGATCACCCCGTGGGCGAGGACATCCGCTCGCGGTTGATCCCGGGCCTTCGGGAAGAGTCGGTGAACCTCAGTGGCGACACGTCCCTGGCCGAGGCCATCGACCTGCTGTCCTGCGCCGATTCGGTGGTGTCCAACGACTCGGGCCTGATGCACGTGGCCGCAGCCCTTAACCGTCCCTTGGTGGCGGTCTACGGTTCCACCTCGCCAGGCTTCACGCCGCCGCTGGCCGACCAGGTCGAAGTCGTGCGCCTGGGCATCGAATGCAGCCCGTGCTTCGACCGCACCTGCCGTTTCGGCCATTACAATTGCCTGCGCCAGCTCATGCCGCCGTCGGTGAACGAGGCCCTGGAGCGTTTGCAGGGCACACCCGTGGAGGTTCGGTAACTTGCGGGTATTGCTGATCAAGACCTCTTCGCTGGGGGATGTGGTCCACACCCTGCCGGCGCTGACCGATGCGGCTCGGGCGATTCCTGGCATCAAGTTCGATTGGGTGGTGGAAGAAGGCTTCGCCGAAATCCCCACCTGGCACCCGGCCGTGGGCAAGGTCATTTCGGTGGCGATCCGGCGCTGGCGCAAGAACCTCTGGCAAACCATCAAGAGCGGCGAATGGCGACGCTTCAAGCAGAGCGTGCGCGCCGAAAAATATGACTTGGTAATCGACGCCCAGGGCCTGCTGAAAAGCGCCTGGCTGACCCGTTACGTCAAGGCGCCAGTGGCCGGGTTGGATAAAAACTCGGCGCGCGAGCCCCTGGCGGCGCGCTTTTATTCCCGGCGCCTGGCGGTTGCCCGTGGTCAGCATGCGGTCGAGCGCGTGCGCCAGCTGTTTGCCGTGGCGCTGGGGTATGACTTGCCGCAGACGCTGGGTAACTACGGCCTCGATGTCGACCGGCTGGTGGAGTTGCCACGCCCCTATCCCTACGTGGTGTTCCTGCACGGCACTACCTGGGAGTCCAAGCATTGGCCCGAACTTTACTGGCGCCAGCTCACTGAGCGCATGGGGCAGTTCGGCGTGGTCGTCAAGCTGCCGTGGGGCAACCCGGCCGAAAAGGCCCGGGCCGAACGCATCGCCAGCGGGCTGCGCAACGCCTTGGTCCTGCCGAAGCTGAACCTCGGCGGCATGGGCAAGGTACTTGCCGGCGCCCAGGCCTGCGTGGCCGTGGACACCGGCCTCGGGCATCTGGCCGCGGCCCTGGACGTGCCGACCATTTCGCTGCTCGGCCCGACCAATCCGGTGCTGACCGGTGCCTATGGCAAGGGCCAGATTCACCTCGCCAGTGATTTCCCCTGCGCGCCGTGCATGCAGAAACACTGCACTTATTCGCCGACCGCCGAAGATGCCCGGCGGTTTGACCTGAAACGCGAGCAGCCCCTGTGCTTCACGCGTCTGAACCCCGAGCGTGTTGCCAGCCACCTGAGCACGTTATTGGCTGAGGAGCCGCGCTGATGCAATTGGCTTTTGTCCTTTACAAGTACTTCCCCTTCGGTGGCCTGCAGCGTGACTTCATGCGCATCGCCCTGGAATGCCAGCGACGCGGTCACCAGATCCGTGTCTACACGCTGATTTGGGAAGGTGACGTGCCGCCCGGCTTCGAGGTGCTGGTGGCGCCGGTCAAGGCGCTGTTCAATCATCGCCGCAACGAGAAACTCAGCGCGTGGATGGAGGCCGACCTGGCCAAGCGCCCGGTGGACCGTTTGATTGGCTTCAACAAAATGCCCGGCCTGGACGTGTACTACGCCGCCGACGGCTGTTTCGAAGACAAGGCGCAGAACCTGCGCAACTCGCTGTACCGGCGCTGGGGCCGCTACCGGCATTTCGCCGAGTACGAGCGGGCCGTGTTCGCCAAGGATGCAAAAACCGACGTACTGATGATTTCCGAGGTCCAGCAGCCGCTGTTCATCAAGCACTACGGCACACCGCTGGAACGCTTTCACCTGCTGCCACCGGGCATCGCCCAGGACCGCCGTCGGCCCGCCGATGCCGATCAGATCCGCGCCACGTTCCGGGCCGAATTCGAGCTGGCCGACGACGACTTGCTGCTGGTGCAGATCGGCTCGGGGTTCAAGACCAAGGGCGTGGATCGCAGCCTCAAGGCCCTGGCCGCGTTGCCAGCCGAGCTGCGAAAACGCACCCGGCTATTTGTAATTGGCCAGGACGACCCCAAGGTATTCCAACTGCAGAGCGCCGCGCTGGGTCTGGGCGACAACGTGCGGTTCCTCAAGGGCCGCAGCGACATCCCGCGTTTCCTGCTGGGCGCCGATCTGTTGATCCATCCGGCGTACAACGAGAACACCGGCACCGTACTGCTCGAAGCGCTGGTGGCCGGGTTGCCGGTACTGGTCAGCGCGGTGTGTGGGTACGCCCATTACATCGCCGAGGCCGACAGCGGCCTGGTGCTGGATGAGCCGTTCGAACAAGCCCAGCTCACCGATTACCTGGGCCGCATGTTGAACGATGCCGATGCCCGGGCGGCCTGGAGCCGCAACGGTCTGGCCTTCGCCGAGACGGCCGACCTCTACAGCATGCCGCAGCACGCGGCCGATGTGATATTGGCGGAGCACGCACAATGAAGTTGATGCTGGCCGAACCGTTCAAGAGCCTTTGGGCCGGACGCGATGCGTTCACCGAAGTCGAAGCGCTCAAGGGCGAGGTCTATCGTGAACTGGAAGCCCGGCGCACCTTGCGCACGGAGGTGGACGGTCGCGGCTTTTTCGTGAAGATCCACCGTGGCATCGGTTGGGGCGAGATCTTCAAGAACCTGTTCACCGCCAAGCTGCCGGTCCTCGGCGCAGGGCAGGAGTGGAAGGCTATCCAGCGTTTGCAGGAAGCCGGTGTGCCGACCATGACCGCTGTCGCCTACGGCGAGAAGGGCAGCAACCCGGCGGACCAGCATTCGTTCATCGTTACCGAAGAACTGGCGCCGACCGTCAGTCTCGAAGATTTCAGCATCGACTGGGTCAAGCAGCCGCCGCAACCGACGCTCAAGCGTGCGCTGATCGCCGAAGTGGCGCGTATGACCGGCATGATGCACCGCGCCGGCGTCAACCATCGCGACTGCTACATCTGCCACTTTCTGCTGCACACCGACAAGCCGGTGACCCCAGGGGATTTCAAACTCTCGGTGATCGACCTGCACCGCGCCCAGACCCGTCCCGCCATCACCACTCGCTGGCGCAACAAGGACCTGGCGGCGCTGTATTTCTCGGCGCTGGACATCGGCCTGACCCGCCGCGACAAGCTGCGTTTTCTCAAGGGTTATTTCCAGCAGCCGCTGCGGCGGATCCTCGCCGAAGAGGCTTCGTTGCTGGCCTGGCTCGAAGGCAAGGCCAACAAACTGTATGCCCGCAAGCAGCGGTACGGGGACGCGCTCTGATGTCGGGTTGGAATCTGGAGCCGGAATACCTCGAGCTGGCGGAGGATTTTGGCAGCCTGGAAGCGGTGTTCGCGTTGCAAGGGGAGCGTTTGACCCGTGACCCGTTGTCGGAGGTGATCCGGGTGCAGCGCAACGGCGTGAACTATTACGTCAAGCGCTACGTCGGTGCCGGCAAAGGCTTGCGACGCTACCTGGGCAAGCCACGGGTCAAGTCCGAATGGCAGAACCTCAAACGCTTCGCCAAATGGGGCATCCCCACCGCCGAAGTCGTGGGCTGGGGCTTGGAGCGAAACGGTGCGAGCTACGCCCGTGGCGCGCTGATCACCCGCGAACTGCCCCACACCGAAGACCTCTCGGCCCTCGCCGAGCGCCACGATTCGCGGCTGGCGGACCGTGCCTGGGTCGATCATGTCAGTCGGCAACTGGCCGGTTATACGCGGACCATGCACGACCACCGCTTCACCCATAACGATCTGAAGTGGCGCAACCTGCTGATCGACGACCGCTCGCAGCTGTTTCTGATCGACTGCCCGAACGGGGACTTCTGGCGTGGTTTCTGGCTCAAGTACCGCATCACCAAGGACTTGGCGTGCCTGGATAAAGTGGCCAAATACCATTTGTCGGCCACGCAGCGCCTGCGCTTTTACCTGCAATACCGCCAGCGCGACCGGCTCGATGCGTGCGACAAGAAACGCATCCGTCACGTGGTGAGATTTTTCGAGGGGCGTGAATGACTGACTTTCTGGCCGCTGAAGACCGAGCGTTGTTGCAACGCCATGGCCTGGACAGTTTCGAGGCCTTGTGGGCGCGGCAACTGGATGCGGTGGACGAACCCAACACCTCGGGCGACGGCTGGAGCAGCGTGTTCCGGCTGGAGCTGGACGGGCAGGGCTATTACCTCAAGCGTCAAAGCAATTACCTGACCCGGACCTGGTCCCACCCTTTTGGCGAACCGAGCTTTTCCCGGGAATTTCGCAACATCAGTCGTTATCGGCAGTTGGGGATTCCGGCCCTGCAAGCGGTGTTCTATGGTCAGCGCAAGGTGGAGGGCGAGGTGCGGGCGATCCTGCTGACCCGGGCCCTGGATGGCTGGGACGACCTGGACTCGCTGTTGCAACGCTGGCCGAGCCTGACGGCGACGCAGCGCACCACCGTCCTCGACGCCTGCGGGCAGTTGGCGCGGCGCCTGCATGGCATGCATCAGGTGCACGGTTGCTTCTATCCCAAGCACATCTTCCTGCAAGCCACCGCCGACGGTTATCAAGCGCAATTGATCGACTTGGAGAAGACTCGGCCGCTGCTGTTTGGTCAGCGTGACCGGGTCAAGGACCTGGAGCCGCTGTTGCGGCGCGCCTCCATCTGGAGTGATGCCGATGTACGCCAGCTGTTGTCTGCCTACCTGGCCCAACCGCTCGATGCCGGGCTGGTCGACAGCTGGATGGAGCGCCTGAGCGCCCGGCGCAGCCACAAGGGAGCCCGTTGATGCATTTGTCCGAATTGAAGAACGCCGGCCGCAGCCCTAGCCTGCCATTGAGCCTGGAACTGGCCGACGCCGCCGGCCCGGCGCGATTGCAGCTGCTTTCGCTGTTGCGAGTGTTGCCGGGGCAGCGCTATGTCGGGGCGGGCATCTGGCGTGGTCGGCCGGTGCTGGCCAAATTGTTGGTGGGCAACAAGGCCGCCCGGCACTTCCAGCGGGAACTGCAAGGCGTGCGCTTGCTGGCGGAGCAAGGGCTGACGACGCCGCTGTTGCTCGCCGATGGCTTGAACGAGGCTGAAGGCGGCTGGTTGTTGTTCGAATTGCTCGAGGGCGCCGAGAGCCTGGGGGAGGCCTGGCAACGGGTCGAACAGCTGCCCTTGCTGGCCGACGAACAGACGGCGGTGCTGGCCGAAGCCCTGGGCGCCATTGCGCAACTGCACGGCAAAGGCCTGTGGCAGGAAGACCTGCACCTGGACAATCTGCTGCGCCACGACGGCAAGCTCTACTTGATCGACGGTGCCGGCATCCGCGCCGAAACCCCGGGGCAACCGTTGTCGCGGCAGAAAGTCCTGGAGAACCTGGGGGTGTTTTTTGCCCAGCTTCCCAAAGCCCTCCAACCGTTCAATGAAGAGCTGTTGGTGTATTACCTGTTGGGCAACGCCGAACACGCGCTGCCCATGGAAGCGCTGCAAAAGCAGATCGACAAGGTGCAGGCCTGGCGCCTGAAGGACTTCCTCGAGAAAGTCGGGCGCGAGTGCAGCCTGTTCAGCGTGCAGCGCGGGGCGTTCGGTTTGCGGGCGATCCGTCGGGATGAAGAAGCGGCCATGACGCCGGTGCTGGAGCAGGCCGATGCGCTGCTCGATCAGGGCCATCTGTACAAGACCGGCGGCGCGGCCAGTGTCGGCAAAGTCGAGGCGAACGGTCGCACCTTGGTGATCAAGCGCTACAACATCAAGAACTTCGCCCACTGGCTCAAGCGCTTCTGGCGTCCGAGCCGCGCCTGGCATTCGTGGCGCGAAGGCCATCGCCTGGCCTTCCTCGGCATTGCCACGCCCAAGCCACTGGCCTTGCTGGAAAAACGTTTCCTGTGGCTGCGCCGCGGCGCCTATCTGGTCACCGAACACCTGGCGGGGCCGGACATCATCGAGCGCTTCGGCCCTTACGTGCAGAGCGGTGAAGCCCCCGAAGCTGAGTTGCTGGCGCTGGATCGCTTGTTCGCCGACCTGATCCGCGAGCGCATCAGCCATGGCGACTTCAAGGGCCACAACCTGTTCTGGCAGCACGACCGCTGGGCACTGATCGACCTCGACTCGATGTGCCAACACCGCACCCAGGCCAGCTTCGCCCCGGCGTATGCGCGGGATCGGGCACGGTTCATGCGTAATTGGCCTGAGGGCAGTGCGTTGTATCGAGTGATCGATCAGCGGCTGCCCAAAACAGTCGATGGCGCCTCGTAGCGTCCTGTGGCGAGGGAGCTTGCTCCCGCTGGGCTGCGCAGCAGCCCCAAAAGCCATCCAGCGCGGTGCGCCAGGAAGAAAACGGCGGGCAGGTTTTACGACTGCTGCGCAGCCGAGCGGGAGCAAGCTTCCTCGCCACGGGTGCGGTGCTTTGCCTTCCCAATTAACACCGGACAGCGACCCGCCACTCACCGCTAGAGGCTTAAGATCGCTTTTAAGCTATAATCCCGCCCTTTAGCTGCCCCGCGCCCCTGGCGCGCGGCACATCCTTTTTTCGAGGCGCTTGTCGCCCGTATGCAGACATAAGAGGCTAGACCCTGTGGCATTGACGATTCTTGGCCTGTCCGGCGCCCTTAGCCATGATCCTTCCGCAGCGCTGTACATAGACGGCAAGCTGATCGCGGCGGCCGAGGAAGAGCGCTTCGTACGCGATAAACATGCAAAGAACCGCATGCCCTACGAGTCGGCAAAGTTCTGCCTGGAACAAGCCGGCATCAAGCCTTCCGACGTCGATGTGGTGGCGATTCCGTTCGCCCCGATCAGCCTGTTCGGCGAGGCGCGCTGGCACTACGCCAAGCGTTACTGGTACGCCCCGGATCGGGCTCTCGACGCGATCCTGATGGGCAACCGTCGCTACAAGCGTTATCGCCGCAAGATCGTCTGGTGCCTGGAGCAACTGGGCTTCGATCCGAAGAAAATCAAGATCGAGCCGGTCGAGCACCACCTGGCCCACGCCTCCAGTGCCTACCACTGCTCGGGCTTCCAGGAAAAAACCGCGATCCTGGGCATTGACGGCAAGGGCGAATACGCCACGACCTTCTTCGGCTATGGCGAAAACGGCAAGATCCACAAGATCAAGGAATTCTTCGACCCGGACTCCCTGGGCGGCCTGTACGGCGCAATCACCGAGTTCCTCGGTTTTGAAATGCTCGACGGCGAATTCAAGGTCATGGGCATGGCGCCCTACGGCGATGCCACCAAGTACGATTTCTCCCGCCTGGCCTCGTTCGAAAACGGCGAGCTGGTGATCAATACCGACTACGCCAACGTGATCGGCCTGCGCCGCTATAAAGAGAAGGGCAAGGGCTTCTACTTCTCGCCGAAGCTGATCGAATGGCTCGGCCCGAAACGCGAAGGCGACATCGCCGACGAGCCGTACATCCACTACGCGGCGAGCATGCAGGCGCTGTTCGAGAAGCTCGCGCTGCAAATGATCGACCACTACCTGGGCGACGTGCTCAAGGAAACCGGCAAGCTGGCCTTCGCCGGTGGCTGTGCGTTGAACGTCAAGCTGAACCAGAAGATCATCGCCCGTGACGACGTCAAGGAGCTGTTCGTGCAACCGGCTTCCGGTGACGCCGGTACGGCGGTGGGTGCGGCGGCGTATGTGTCCCACGCCCGTGGCGTGCCGGTGGAGAAGATGGAACACGTCTACCTCGGCCCGGCCTACAGCAACGAAGACGTGATCGCCGCGTGCGCCCGTCATCCGAGCAAGCCTGCCTGGCGCAAGATCGACAACACCCCCGAGCGCATTGCCAAGATCATGGTCGACGGCAACCCGGTGGCCTGGTTCCAGGGCCGCATGGAGTTTGGCCCGCGTGCCTTGGGCGGCCGCTCGATCATCGGGTGCCCAAGCGCCAGCGGCGTGGCCGATCGGATCAACGAACAGATCAAGTTCCGCGAGCGCTGGAGGCCTTTCTGCCCGTCGATGCTCGACACCGTTGCGCCGCAGATGATCAAGGTCGATCACCCAGCACCGTTCATGACCTTCACCTTCGAAGTGGCCGAAGAATGGAAAACCCGCGTGCCGGAAGTCGTCCATGAAGACGGCACCTCCCGGGCCCAGGTGCTCAAGCGCGAATACAACCCGCGCTACTACGACATGATGAAGGCCCTGGAAGTGCTGACCGGCAACGGCGTGTCGCTGAACACCTCGCTCAACCGTCGTGGCGAACCGATGATCTGCTCGCCGACCGACGCGCTGAACATGTTCTTCGGTTCCGACCTGCAGTACCTGATCATGGAAGACATCCTGGTGGTCAAAGACGGCGTGGACGCTTATGACACGCTCGGCTGAGCGACATGTGCTGCAGTTCTGCCACGGTTATGACGGGCCGTTCCTGGACTGCGCCCGTCAGTACGCCAGCTTGTTCGCGGGTACTGGCTATCGCGTGACCACGGTGTTCCTCACCGGGGCGGCCGATGCCGAAGTCGCTGCCGCCTGTGCCTCGGACGAAGTGCTGTTCATGGAATACAGCTCCAGCGCCATTCGTGGCCTGAAGCTGGGCGCCATCGGCGATCTGCGCAAGATCGCCGCCTCGCGCAATTTCAGTTTCTGCATTGCCCATCGCTTCAAGCCGATCTACATCGCTCTGCTGGGTACTCGCTTGCCGGTGATTGGCGTGCACCATGCCTTCGGGGACTACCAGCGGCGCACTCGCCGGTTGTTCGCCCACGTTTACCGCAAGCGCCTGAGCCTGCTCGGGGTTTCCGATGCGGTACGTGACGACATGCGCCGCTGCCTGCCGAAATGGCCGGCTGCCCGGATCCAGACCCTCTACAACCGCATCGACCTTGATGCCGTCCAGGCCAGCCTGGTCTCCCGGGAGGAGGCGCGGCATACGCTGGGGCTGGATACGGACGCCTGGATTGTCGGCAATGTCGGCCGTCTGCACCCGGACAAGGACCAGGCCACACTGTTGCGCGGCTTTGCCGCAGCGCTGGGGCATCTGCCGGTCAACAGCCAGTTGGCAATTCTCGGCAAGGGCCGCCTGGAGCAGGACCTCAAGGCACTGGCCCGAGAGCTGGGCATTGCTGATCGTGTGCTGTTCCTCGGCCAGGTGCCCGAAGCGCGCCGTTATTTCCGTGCTTTTGATGTGTTCGCCCTGAGCTCCGACCATGAACCGTTCGGCATGGTGCTGCTCGAGGCCATGGCTGCCGGCGTACCGTTGCTGGCTACGGCCTGCGGTGGGGCCAAGGAAGTGGTCGAAGGCGTTGGCATCCTGTTTCCGCTGGGCGACGCCGAGCACATGGCCCAGGGGCTGCAGCACCTGGCGGCCATGGACGATCTGCAGCGTCGCCAATGCGCCGAGCTGATGCTCGATCGCTTGCGCGAACGTTTTTCGGATCGCGCCGTACGCGAGGCATTCTGGCGTTTGCCCCAAGTCACCGAACTGGCGCCGAGGGCCTGATGCTCAACCGATTCCAAGGCTGGCGCGAGCGTGGCTGGACCGCCGTCGATGCGTCGATTTATGCCCAGGCCTGGCAGCGTTTTGGCGGCAGCGTGGCCACTCATCCCCTGGTGGTCGAGCGCCTGGCGGCCCTGGCCGGGATTCCCGTGCGTTACCTGGCGTTCGAGCAGGACGGTGAGCTCAGGGCGGCCATACCGACCTGGGGCCGCGACCTGGCGTTGTCCAAAGACGTGCTCAAGCGCAGCGGCAAGAAGGGCTTGTTCGACCTGGGCAATGCCGAGCTGATCCTGCCGGCGGCGCCCGATGCACAAGCGCCGTTGCGTCATCGTGGACGTTACCTGTCGGCCCTCAACGAGGGGCGCTTCAGCGGCTTGAAGTTGCAGCAGGAACAACTGGCCATGGCCCGCACGCCGGAAGAACTGTCCAAGAAGTTTCGCTACAACCAGCGCCGTGAACTGCGTTTGCTGGAGGAGGCGGGCGGGGTGGTGCGGCCGGTCGGCGAGTTTTCCAGCGCCGAGCTGGCCTCGATCTACTGCGACCTGTTCCTGCGTCGCTGGGGCTTTGCGGCCACCGGTGCCGAGCGCATGGGCGAGGTGATCGAGCTACTGCGCGAATGGCTGATCGGCTCGGTGATCTTTCTCAACGATGCGCCGATTGCGATCCAACTGGTGTATCGCGTCGAAGCGCCCGAGTGGATCAGCGTCGAGTACATCAACGGTGGCGTCGACCCGCAGACCCGCGAATTCAGCCCCGGCAGCGTGTTGAGTTTCCTCAACACCCAAAGCGCCTGGGAACATGCCCGGGCCGCCGGCAAGCCGTTGCGTTTCTCATTCGGCCGGGCGGACCGGGAATACAAGGACCGTTGGTGCAACCCCGTGCCGGTGTTTACCGTATGAACCCACCCATGAGTCGCAAGCAGCAGTTACTCAGGCGCCACCGTCGCAACAAGCGCGTGGGGTTGTTACTCGCCCTTGTGGTGTTGGTGTCGCTGGGCGTCGGGGTGGCCTGGTGGCTGCCCCTGGTACTGGCGGTGCTGGGCTGGATCGCCCACGAGGCGTGGTTCGCCGATCACCTGTTCTATTCGCCCCGGGACGATTACCAATACAGCTTCCCGCCGTTCACCCAGCAACCCAAGGTGCATTTGAATGCCGGGCGGCTTCGGTTGGACGAAGGCGTGATTCTGGATGATGGCGCGACGCTGATCCTCGCACTGCGGATCAAGAGCACCTGGCTGGGACGTTTCATCGACCCGCTCGTCGAGTTGTCGGGGGGGGAAAGGGACCTGCAAACCTTCGAGCGCGGGGTCAATGGCCTGCGCTATCTCAACCTCAGCGAGCAGGGCTCGGCGTTGTCCCGGGGCGAGCTGCGCCTGCGCGGGCGTCATTGCCGTCTGCTGGGCGAGCCGACGCTGTGGTCCTTCACGTCGCCGCCAGTGCAGCATCAGCGGGTGATGGTCATCGCTCCCCATGCCGATGACGCGGAACTGGCTGCCTACGGTTTGTACAGCCAGGCTGACGAGGCCTGGATCGTGACGCTGACAGCGGGTGAAATCGAGGCCGGGCATTATCGGAAGATGGGCCTGGACAGCGTCGAAGCCGCGCGACTCAAGGGCCGTTTGCGAGCCTGGGACAGCATTGCCGTACCCCGCTGGGCCGGAGTGCCTCAAGCGCACTGTGTGCAGTTGGGTTATTTCTGCCTGCAACTGGCGGCCATGCAAGCCGCGCCGAGCCAGCCCCAGGGCTCTCGCGAGGCGGGCTTGAGCGATACCCGGCTGTTCCGCCAGTTGAACCCGTTCGCCCTGCCCGGCGATGACGACGGCGCGCCAACCTGGAACAACCTGCTGGCGGACCTGCGCGTGCTGCTGCTCAAGGCGCGCCCCGAAGTCATTGTATTGCCACACCCGACCCTTGATCCGCACCCCGATCATCTCTGCGCCCATCATGCCGTCCTGCAAGCCCTCGAAGGCCTGGAGTGGCAACCGACCACGCTGTTGGGCTATGCCAATCACCTGCACGACAATGACCGCTGGCCCATGGGTGATGCGGGTGCGGGTATTGCGTTGCCGCCGTGTTTCGAGCCGGCCCTGCCGATGCAGCCCTTCAGCCTGCCGCTGGCCTTGCCTGGGCAACGCGACAAGGCCATGGCGCTGGGCATGATGCATGACCTGCAACCGCGCGCGCCGTTCAAGCGTCGCCTGCGTCGTGGCATCCAGCGTCTACTGGCGGGGCGCACGGGCTCGGTGTATGGCGAGAACGAATTTTTTCGCAAGGCTGTGCGTCGCCATGAACTGTTCTGGCGGCTGTAGAGGCCCAAGGCGGGGCATCTTTGCGCTACGGCGCAAACCGGCCTCCGGTTATTTATCAAGTCGTTCGGTGCCGCAAGGAAAACGATGAAAGTTCTGTTTCTGGTGCAGAAAGAACAGCGGGCCATCCTGGACCGACTCTACGAAGGCGTGGCCGCTCATTGCGAGTGCGACCTGCGCTGGCTCGACAGCAAGGAACAACGCAACCTGCGGGGGTATTTCCGCCAGCATGTGGACGTATCGCGTTATGACCGGATCATATTTTTCCTGCGTTTCAAGCAGGAAATTCGTCAGGCCGGCTTCATCCGCACGATCCCCAACCTGGTGATCCTCGAGCACGATGCCTATCAGAATTACATTCCGTGCAAATACACCGGAAAATTCAGTGCGCATTACCGTCGCCTGCCGTGGGTGCGGGTGATCAGTTCCGGCTTCATGGTGACCGAGCGTCTGCGCGGCGAAGGTTTCGATGCGGTATTCGTGCCCAAGGGCTACGATCAGTCGTTGTTGCAGGATCAGGGGCGTGAACGGGATATCGAGTTGGCCTTCGTCGGCAGCACCAACAGTGTTGCCTATAGTGGTCGCAAGGCGCTGCTGGATGAGCTTGGCCAGGTTGAGCCACTGGTCGTGACCCGGACCAAGTCCGGCGAAGAGTATTGCGAGACCCTCAACCGTATCCGCTTTTTCGTCAGTGCCGACGTGGGCATGGGCGAATTCATGATCAAGAATTTCGAAGCCATGGCCTGCGGCTGTGTGCTGCTGGCGTTCGATCAGGGCATCGACGAGGCGCGGGCGCTGGGTTTGCAGGACATGCATAACGTGGTGTTGTACCGTGACATCCCGCAACTCCAGGAAAAGCTTTCCCGGCTGCGTGCCGACCCCGAGCTGGCGCGCAATGTGGCGCACAACGGCCAGAAGCTGGCGCTGGAACAGTTCAGTTTCGCGCGCATCGGGCAGAAAATCGTTGAAGCACTGGAGCCGCCGCTGCGGCCTCGTGCCCCGTTGAGTCTGCTGGAGACATTGCGCCTGAAGCTGGGCGTTTGATACGAACCGTTGAGCCATCCGGTGTTCAGATGGCGTTTGACTAAATGGTATTTCAGTGCAGTTTTCCGACGATAGTGACATTACCCTGGTGGTAACCAGTTGCGGCCGGCTCGATCTGCTCAAGCGGACCTTGGAGAGTTTCGACCGCTTCAATACCGCGCCCATTCGTGAAGTCTTCATTACCGAAGATGCCGGCGACGAAGACGTGCATGGTGTGGTTCCCGCGCATTGGAAAGACCGCACCACGGTCTTCGTCAATCGGCCGAAGCTTGGGCAGTTGGCTTCGATCGACCTGGCATACGGGCAGGTGAAGACGACTTACATTTTCCATTGCGAGGATGACTGGGAGTTCTATCGCCCGGCCTTCGTGGAAGATTCGCGCACGATCCTGGAGCAGCGGCCCGGGATCCTCCAGGTGTGGCTGCGCAACTATGTCTATGACTTGTGCGTACACAGCCCCTATATCCGCCTGGGCGAACGGGAAGTCGTCGGTGGAGTGCCGTGTTATCCGTTGATTTCAGATAAACCCGAATGGCAAAGCTTTTCTCTCAATCCGGGTCTGCGACGGCTGAAGGAGTACCAGCTTTGCGCCCCCTTTGCCGGTTTCGGCGGCGAAAAAGCCCTGTCTCTTCGCTATGCGCAACTGAACTTGACGGCGGTCACTCTGGAAGGGGATGCTGTTTTGCACACCGGATTCGGGGTTCATGTGGAAGTCCCCGTGGAGCGTCAACGCAAGGCACGTCGCAGGCGCCGCGAGCAAGTCAAGCTGTCCCTGGTCCTCTTGCTCGGAGTCTGTATTGGCTGGCTTATCAACTACTGAATGCCGCGAAGCATGAGTCCCGGTCCGCGATAAAAGGTTTGCTGCTCGATGAGCATTATCAATGTCATGTGGGCGGGCGGTGCACCGTTCGCTTCGGTACACAAGGTCCATAATCAGATTCTCTCGCGGATGGAACCAGCGATGCCTGTCAAGACATGGCTCTTGCAGGGTTCGGCAGCTGCCTGCCAGGTTGATGTGGGGACGGCGCTCGAGTGGAATATGACCTCGGCCCGGCTCAAGGGCCGGCACATCTGGCGCCTGCTCAAGCCATTGATGCACAGCCGTTTCCGTCAGGCGTTGCTCGACAGCCAGGCCCGCGTGGTGTTGCTCGATGGCGTCGGCGTAGCCCGCACCTTGCTGCCAGTGCTCAAGCATTTGCCGCAGATTCGTGTGGTGGTGGTTTTCCATGGTGCGACACGAATCAATCCGGCCGGCCGAAAGTTGCTGCGTGGGTTCCCGGCTTCGCGCCTGGCCCTGGCAGCGGTTTCCGAAACCCTGGCGATGTCGCTGCGCGATGAGTTGGGCATCCAGGTCATTGCACTGCGTAGTGCGTTCGATCCGGTGGCGTTCCAGGCGGACCTTCTCCCCCGCGAAGATGCACGTGACCGGCTGGGCTTGCCGCGCTCAGGCGTGCGGGTATTTGGAGCGGTGGGGCGGCTGGTGGATAAAAAGGGCTTCGCCAGTCTGCTGGAGGCGTTTGGCCGCGCAGCGGCGGACCATCCCGACTGGCGCCTGGTGATTATCGGTGAGGGCCCCACGCGTGAGGCGCTGCAGGCGCGGATCGAGCAGCCAGACCTGCTCGGCAAGGTCTGGCTGACGGGGCATCGGGAGGAGGCGGCAACACTCTACAGGGCGTTTGACTGGGTGCTGATCCCATCCAGGGACGAGGGCCTCGGGTTGATTCTTCAAGAGGCGGTGCTGGCTGGCATCCCGGTGCTGGCGAGTGATATTGCGGTCTTTCGCGAGCAGTTGGGCGACACCGGCTGGTACGCGCCGGTAAATGACGACGGGGGCTGGAGCGAGGCGATCCTGCGGACTGCCGAGGCGCCGGCCGAGGCCGTCGCTTTGGCCCAGTACCGGGCCCTGGCACCAGACGAGGCCTGGCTGAGTTTCAGCCAGGCCGCCCGGCAGTTGATTTCAGACCATCAGTAAGGCGTTTTCCAATGCCTGCATCGGAAAGCTCCCGTTCAGGTTCTCCCGGGCAATATAACGAGCGAAATGTTGCAGGTTGCGGCGTGCCAGGTAGCGCGGCAGTGGCGAGCGCAGGAAGCGCATATCGGCCACATCGATCAGTCCCAGTGTGTTTTCGGGTGTGACGACGATGTTGCCCAGGTGCAGCGAGCGAAAATAAATACCCCTGGCGTGCAGGCTGCGGATCAGTTCGACCAGCGCCGGAAGGGTCTGCTGCCAGCTGAAATTTTCCTGATTCGATAATTGACGCAGGGTTTTACCGGGGAGCGGTCGATACAGTACGGCGGTCATGCCGGGTTTTTGCAGTTTGTAGAAGGCCAGCACCTGGAGAGTCGGTACGCCGAGTTTCTGCAGGCGGGCCGCATTATCGATGAATCGCGTTGAATAAGGCCTTAGCAGGGCCGAAGAAAAAAGCCGCTTGCGGCGAAACAGCTTGAGGATATTCCCATCCTGCAGCAGATAGACTTTTGGGCCGTAGCTGTCGGCCTCCAGAATGCTGGCGCCTTCAATCAATTGATTCAAAGCGGCTTGGGGAAGCCGTGAGGATTGCATCGTAGGGAAACCTTGTTGAAAGAACCGGTGCCGTGGCGGGCCATGATGCCCAAAAGTTTTTGTTTTCACCATGCCGGCTTGGCTGGTAGACCGTTTAGGAGCGTTAGATGCAGGCAACACGTTGGGCGCAGGGCTGGATGGCCTTTGGCTTATTATGGTTTTTGCTGGCGATAGCTCTGGCACCGACCAACAAGATTTATCAACAGGGGTTGGTTGCATTCGCCTGGCTGCCGGTGATCGTCTTCGCCTGGCCGGCCCGTCATCGGCTGGCAGAGTTATGGCGTGCCCAGCGCGTGATCTACACGGCGTTGCTGGCGCTGATGGGCTGGGCGCTGATCACGCTGTTCTGGGCCGAAGCGGCGGAGCCGGCCCGCGAGGCCAAGCGACTGCTGTACATTCTGGCGTTCCTGATGTTTTTCCCGATTTTCGCCGACGGCCACCCCGAACGGGTGATTCGCATCATGAAATGGGGGGGGCTCGGGCTGGCACTGACGGCGCTGATGGCTATCGTCCGTTTCTACGGCATGGCAAACAACCCGTGGAATGCGCGCCTGGAAGGGTTGGGGGAGTTGTCCCATCCGATCCTCGGCGGCTACGTGATTGGCCTGGCGGCGGTCTGGATGCTGCATTGGGTACCGCGTCACCGCGGCCTGCAAGTGCTTTGGGCGCTGGCCCTGGCGCTGTTGGGGTGCTTCGTGGTGGCGAGCCAGAGTCGTGGTGCGGCGCTGGCCTTGCTGCTCAGCGTATTGGCCATGCCGATCTACTGCCGGGACCAGCGTGCCCGCGTGATCGCCGCCACGGCGCTGGTGCTGGCGATGCTGACCTTCTGGCTGCTCGAGCCGTTGGTCATGGCGCGCGGTGCTTCCTATCGGCCCGAGATTTTCATGTCGAGCCTGCACATGATTGCCGAGCGCCCATGGGGGGGGCTTGGCGTGGCGGCTGACTATCGGGTTATCAGCCACGGCCTCACGTTCGATCACGCCCACAACCTGTTCAGCCATGTCGCCATTCAACTCGGGCTGCCGGGGTTGCTGCTGTGGTGCATCGTCTGGTTCGCGGTGTTGCGCGAAGCCTGGCGGGCCCGGGACAGCCTGTTGGGCCGGGGCGTGCTCGGCATGTGGGTGTTTTCGTTCCTGGCGATGCAATTCGATGCCGCTAGCCTGACCGGAACCCCCCGTGCCGAATGGTTCATCAGTTGGTTGCCGATTGGCCTGGCCAGCGTTTTGACCTGGGCGCAGGCCAATGTCGGTGGCTGTGATAAAATTCCGCGTTCTTCCTAACCAGTGAGCCCGACGATGAGTGATGCACCGCCCAAAGCGGAACAGGATTCCAGCCTGAAAATCTATTTTCGGTTGTTGGGATACGTCAAACCCTACGCGGGCATCTTTCTGCTGAGCATCCTGGGTTTCGTGATATTTGCTTCGACCCAGCCCATGCTGGCCGGGATTCTCAAATATTTCGTCGACGGCTTGAGCAACCCCGATGCGGTGCTCTTTCCCAGCGTGCCGTACCTGCAGGACTTGAAACTGCTGATGGCGGTGCCGCTGCTGATCATTCTGATCGCTGCCTGGCAGGGCCTGGGGTCGTTCCTGGGCAACTATTACCTGGCCAGGGTTTCCCTGGGGCTGGTACATGACCTGCGGGTCGAGCTGTTCAAGAAGTTGCTGGTGTTGCCCAATCGCTACTTCGACACCCACAACTCCGGCCACCTGATCTCCCGAATCACCTTCAACGTGACCATGGTCACCGGTGCGGCTACCGATGCCATCAAGGTGGTGATCCGCGAAGGCCTCACCGTGGTGTTCCTCTTCGCCTACCTGGTGTGGATGAACTGGAAGCTGACCCTGGTGATGTTGGCGATCCTGCCGCTGATCGCGGTCATGGTCAGCAGTACCAGCAAGAAATTCCGCAAGCAGAGCAAAAAGATCCAGGTGGCCATGGGCGACGTGACTCACGTTGCCTCCGAGACGATCCAGGGCTACCGCGTGGTGCGCAGCTTCGGCGGTGAAGCCTATGAAGAGCAGCGCTTTACCAACGCCAGCCAGGGCAACACCGACAAGCAATTGCGCATGACGCGTACCGGCGCGGTCTATACGCCGATGCTGCAACTGGTGATCTACACCGCCATGGCGGCCCTGATGTTCCTGGTGCTGTTCCTGCGCGGTGACGCGACGGCCGGTGACCTGGTGGCCTACATCACGGCTGCCGGCCTGCTGCCCAAGCCGATTCGCCAACTCTCGGAAGTCAGCTCCACCATCCAGAAAGGCGTGGCCGGTGCCGAGAGCATCTTCGAGCAACTGGACGTCGAGCCGGAGGTCGACGGGGGGACGGTCGAGCAGGAACGGGTCAGCGGTCGTCTCGACGTGCGCAACCTGAGTTTCACCTACCCCGGCGCTGAGCGCGAAGTGCTCAAGGACATCAGCTTCACCGCGGCACCCGGGCAGATGATTGCGCTGGTGGGGCGTTCGGGCAGCGGCAAGTCGACCCTGGCGAGCCTTATCCCGCGCTTCTATCACCATGAGGTCGGCCAGATCCTGCTCGATGACGTGGAAATCGAAGACTACCGCCTGCGTAACCTGCGTCGTCATGTCGCCCAGGTGACCCAGCATGTCACCCTGTTCAACGACACGGTGGCCAACAATATCGCCTACGGCGACCTGGCCGGTGCGCCACGGGCCGACATTGAAAAGGCGGCCCGGGATGCCTATGCGATGGACTTCATCGAGCAGTTGCCCCATGGCCTGGACACCGAGGTGGGCGAAAACGGCGTGCTGTTGTCCGGCGGCCAACGCCAGCGCCTGGCCATTGCCAGGGCATTGTTGAAGAACGCGCCGCTGCTGATCCTCGACGAAGCCACCTCGGCGCTGGACACCGAGTCCGAGCGGCATATCCAGGCTGCGCTGGACCAGGTGATGAAAGGCCGTACGACCCTGGTCATCGCCCACCGTTTGTCGACCATCGAAAAGGCCGACCTGATCCTGGTGATGGACCAGGGCCGGATCGTCGAACGAGGGACCCATGGCGAGCTCTTGGCGCAGAACGGCTACTACGCGCGTCTTCATGCCATGGGGCTGGACGCTCCGGCCCAGAATATCGCCTGAGTTCGGACCCCAGGCTGTGAGCCGGCCGGTTTCTCTCGGCCGGCTTCGCTTCCACAGGTTCGGTGTTGGACACACATGTGCATGCACCTCAGAACCAATGTGGGAGCGAGCTTGCTCGCGATAGCGGTGTGTCCGGGCCAGTGATGTTGAATGTGCCGGTGCCATCGCCAGCAAGCTCGCTCCCACTGAGTTTGTATCGAAAACTTTACCTGCGTTGACCAATCCACAATAAATCCGCGATCCCTGACTGCTAAGGTTTGGCTCCAGGACTTTCCTGACCAACTCCAGTCATCGAGGGGGGCATCCCTCCCGCGCGGGTGTTTGAATGCTGCAACGTTATCTCTGGAAGCTTCTGCCCAAGTCGCAGCGCTCCTTTCTGTTGGGGCGCCTGTCGGTTGTCGATCGACAAGTCGTGAACAAGTCGATGTCGGCCAATTGCCGTTTTCCCGATGCGTTTGCCCGACGCGCCTGCCTGTTCATCCATGTGCCAAAATGCGCCGGCAGCAGTGTTTGCGTGGGGCTTTTCGATGGCTACAGCCCGGGCCACTTGCCGCTGTATTGGTACGAAGAGCAGTTTGCGCAGCAGTACGCCGCCAGTTTCAAATTTGCCTTTGTTCGCGATCCGCTGGAGCGTGCGTATTCAGCCTATGCTTTCCTGCGGGGCAATACGTTGGGCGCGCGCGACCAGGCGGCGCAGAAAATGGTGGGCCAATATCGCGACTTCGATGATTTCGTCGCGCGATGGCTGCACCCGGAGAACATCACCCGGCAATTGCATTTCGCCGCCCAGACGGATTTCCTCATCGATTCCCTCGGCCACCTGGCGATGGACTTCATCGGTTACCAGGAATACCTGGACCGGGACTATCAGCGAGTGTGCGAACACCTGGGGGTGGTCGCGAGGTTGCCCCATGTGAACCACAGCTGGCAGCGCGCCACGGTGCCGGTCAGGGACATTTGCTCAGTGCGGACCCGTCGACTGGTGCGGCGGGTGTACCAACGTGATTACGAGATGCTTGGTTATGAATGAAACGTCAAACGTATCGATGCAGCAGGCGCAGATCAGTCCTTATGCACAGGCGCTCACGCCGGCGGATCGAGCGGCCATCAAGGCCCAGCGGCCGCGCTGCATCTGGCTGACGGGACTATCGGGGGCGGGCAAGTCGACCCTGGCCAATGCCTTGGAAGTGCAGCTCAACCAGCAGGGCTTGCACACCTCCCTGCTCGATGGCGACAACCTGCGCCAGGGGTTGTGCCGGGGCCTGGGCATGGATGCCGAGTCCCGCAAGGAAAATATCCGCCGCATTGCCGAGGTCGCGCGCCTGATGGTCGATGCCGGCCTGATCGTCATCGTTGCGGCCATCTCCCCGTTTCGTGCCGACCGGGAAGCTGCCAGGCAGTTGTTTTCCGAGGGCACCTTCGTGGAGGTTTATGTGAGTACACCCTTTGACGTCTGCGCCCGGCGTGACCCCAAGGGGTTGTACCGCGAGGCCTGTGCCGGGCGGATCAAGAACTTCACTGGGCTCGACAGCCCCTACGAGGCGCCCCTTGCGCCAGACTGCGCGATCGATACCAGCGAGGTGGAGCTGGCCCAGGCCTGTGCGCGGCTATTGGCGTTGCTGCAAATCTGATGAAGCGAACGTCCTGGCTTCGCATTGCAGCCATGGACAAGCCTTCGCCAACCCTGTGCTAATATCGCGGCCCTGTTCATTTTGTATGTGGGATGCTCCATGAAGTTGTCCATGCCGCGATTCGATCAAGCCCCTGTATTGGTGGTCGGCGATGTCATGCTCGACCGCTACTGGCATGGCGGTACCTCACGGATTTCCCCTGAGGCGCCGGTACCGGTGGTCAAGGTCGAGCACATCGAGGATCGCCCAGGCGGTGCCGCCAACGTTGCCTTGAACATCGCTGCCCTCGGCGCACCGGCCTCCCTGGTGGGCGTGACCGGCGACGACGAGGCCGCCGACAGCCTGACCAACAGCCTCAAGGGCGCAGGCGTACGTGCGATATTCCAGCGCGTTGCGCACCAGCCGACCATCGTCAAGCTGCGGGTCATGAGCCGTCACCAGCAACTGCTGCGCATCGATTTCGAAGAACCTTTCGCCACCGACCCCCTGGCCCTCGGTGCCGAGGTCGACAACTTGCTCGAAGGCGTCAAGGTCCTGGTGTTGTCGGACTACGGCAAAGGCGCGTTGAAGAATCACCAGGCGCTGATCCAGGCCGCCCGTGCCCGTGGCATTCCGGTCCTGGCCGATCCCAAGGGCAAGGATTTTTCCATCTACCGTGGCGCCAGCCTGATCACGCCGAACCTCAGCGAATTCGAAACCATCGTCGGCGGTTGCGTCGATGAGCACGAACTGGTGAGCAAAGGTGCGCAACTGATGCAAGACCTCGACCTCGGCGCCTTGCTGGTGACCCGTGGCGAGCACGGCATGACCTTGCTGCGCCCCGGTCACCCTGCGTTGCACCTGCCGGCCCGTGCCCGTGAAGTGTTCGACGTGACGGGTGCCGGCGACACCGTGATTTCCACGCTGGCCGCGGCGATCGCAGCCGGTGAGGAACTGCCCCATGCGGTCGCCCTGGCTAACCTGGCGGCGGGCATTGTCGTCGGCAAGCTCGGTACGGCAGCCATCAGCGCCCCGGAGCTGCGCCGCGCCATCCAGCGCGAGGAAGGCTCCGAGCGCGGCGTGCTGGGCCTGGAGCAACTGCTGCTGGCCGTTGACGACGCCCGTGCCCACAACGAAAGCATCGTCTTCACCAACGGTTGCTTCGACATCCTGCACGCCGGCCATGTGACCTACCTCGAGCAGGCCAGGGCCCAGGGTGATCGCCTGATCGTCGCGGTCAATGACGATGCCTCCGTGAGCCGTCTCAAAGGGCCGGGGCGTCCGATCAATAGCGTCGACCGGCGCATGGCGGTCCTGGCCGGCCTGGGCGCGGTGGACTGGGTGATCAGCTTCAGCGAGGGCACGCCGGAAAACCTGCTGCGCCAGGTCAAGCCGGATGTGCTGGTCAAGGGCGGTGACTACGGGATCGACCAGGTCGTCGGCGCGGACATCGTCGCGGCCTACGGCGGTACCGTGAAGGTGTTGGGGTTGGTGGAAAACAGCTCGACGACGGCGATTGTGGAGAAGATCCGCAACAACTGATGCGTCAGGCAAAGCGCAGAACCTGTGGGAGCGAGCTTGCTCGCGATAGCGGTGTGTCAGCCAAATCGAGGCTGAATGATCCAACGCCATCGCGAGCTAGCTCGCTCCCACAGGGCCCATTGTCCAGCCAGAAAATGGACATCAGGCCTAACGAGCCACCTTGCGCGGCACGATCTTCTTGAGCAACTGCCGGGCCTTGCCCTTGAGCCGGGTCAGGCTCGACTCCTTGCCCGGTGGCGTCAGCCCTTGCTGGCGCAGCCAGTCCTTCCAGCGAATCCGCTCGTCACGCACCAGCCAGCCGTCCTGCCGGGCGAAACTTTCCGCCAGGTACAGCCCCCGGGTGCTGGCCGGGTACAGTTGATCCTTTTTCAAGGTGTACAGCTCGGGCAAGGGCTGCCCATCCTGCAGCGGCATCAGGTACAGGTCCGGTCGCTTGCGGTCCAGGCGTGCCACCAACTGGTCGCCCTCCAGGCGCTCATCGACGTGAAACAGGCTCAGGGACTTGGCTTCCTTGGGCACGTCCAGGCGCAAGTCATAGATCAATTGCAGGGATGCCGTCGGCAGGTGCACGTAGGCCCGTGGCCGTTCGATCAGTTGCAGGTTGGCGCTGCGCACCGGGCGGGCCGAGCCCGACAGAGGCGTCAGGCGAAACGGCAAGGCCTCGCGGTAGTGCAAGGCCGTGGCGTAGGGGGCTGGCAGCCAGGTGTCGTTGAAGCGCCCGCCCAGCCAGCCTTCAGGGGTTTCCAGCAGGCATTCTTCGGCGATCTCGCTGATGGCGGTGAGCAGCGGCAGGTTCAGTTCGTGGGCCGGGACATAGCCGGAAATCAGCTTGAGTACCACGTCGCCGCGATCCTGCCGACGCTGGCGTACCAGCACCCAATAGTCGCGGTTCTGCCAATGCAGGGTCAGGCGCACCGAGACGCCCAGGTTCGCCAGCTCCAGGGAAAAACGCTCGGCATCGGCCACTGCGACAGGGCGGCGGCGCTGCAAGGTCTGGGCAAAATTCAGCGGCATCCCGACGCTCTGGTAAGTCAGGCCTTCGGGGGTCGCTTCGACGAACAGGGGCAGGGTCTTGAAGTTACTCGGATTCTTTCTGATGAGCGTACGCGGCATGTCGGCTCCTTCCTTCAGGCCGCGTAGGGCGGCGTCAGTGTTTACGCAGGACCGTGGCTACGGTCGCGACGTTATGGGCGAGGTGCAGCGGATTGATGGTGCCGACAATAGCACTGGCGACCCCAGGATGCTCAAACAACAGTTCGAAACTGGCACGAACCGGGTCTACCCCAGGGCTCAGGCAGGCGTGGCCGCTGGCCAGGGCCTTTTTCACCAGGATCGCTTTGCCGTGCTCGTTGGCGTAGTCAATGACCGTCTTTTCGCCTCGTTCGTTCAGATTGTAGGTGACCATCGCGCAATCGCCTTGCACCAGGGCCTTCAAGCCGCCGTCGACGGTCTTGCCGGAAAAACCGAAGCCGCCGATCTTGCCTTCGCGCTTGAGCGCCGCCAGGGTCGGGTAGACCTCGCTGTCGTTGAGGATCGCCAGGTCGTTGCCGTCGGAATGCACCAGGACCAGGTCGATGTAGTCGGTTTCCAGGCGCTTGAGGCTGCGTTCCACCGAGAATCGGGTATGGGCGGCACTGAAGTCGTGGCGTGACTGGCCGTCACTGAATTCTTCGCCGACCTTGCTGACAATCACCCAGTCGTGACGTTGGCCGCGCAGCAGCGGGCCGAGGCGTTCTTCGCTGCGACCATAGGCCGGCGCAGTGTCGATCAGGTTGATCCCCAGGTCGCGCGCGAGCTTGAGCAACATGCGCGCTTCGTCGTCATCGGGAATCTGAAAGCCGTTGGGGTATTTGACGCCCTGGTCGCGGCCCAGCTTGACGGTGCCCAGGCCCAGAGGGGAAACCCGCGGGCCGTCATGGCCCAGAGGGCGATAGAGGTCATGCAGGGTCGCTTGGCTCATGGCAGCAGTTGCTCCCAGGCAGGCACGCCCATGGGCGGCTTCGGCAGGTCCGGCAGCGGAGCCGGGTGACTGGGCTGGATGCCATCGCGTTGCAGCGCGTTGACCACCCGATCGGCGAAGTCCGGCGCCAGGGCCAGTTTGGTCGGCCAGCCCACCAGCAGGCGATCCTGCTCGGCGAGGAAGGCGTTGTCCGGGCGGGTCAGGCCCGACTGCAGTGGCTCGGCGCGGTCAACCCGCAACGTGGCCCATTGCGCGGTGCTGAGGTCGATCCACGGCAGCAATTGGCCAAGTTCTTTCTGCGCGGCGGCGATCTGCTCGGCAGGCTCTCGGGCGATGGCATCGCCTTCGGCGAGGTCGCCCCCCAGGTACCAGACCCATTGGCCATTGGCGGCTGGGTGGGTGGTGACGGTGACGCGTGGCTTCGGCCCGCCGCCCAGGCAATGGGCGTAAAGCGGCTTGAGGCTCGGCCCCTTGGCCAGGACCATGTGCAACGGCCGGGTCTGCATGGCCGGTTTGTCCAGGCCCAGGGCCTTGAGCAGGTCAGCGGTGCCAGCGCCGGCGCTGAAGACAATGCGCTGGGCCCGAATTTCACGGTCGTCGACCTTCAGTCCGACCCACTCACCTGCTTCGCGCAGTGGCTCGATGCGCTGCCCGGCCAGCAGGCTGTCGCCGGCCAGTTCCGCCAGGCGCTCGATCAGGCTGGGAACATCCACCACCAGCTCGGCCAGGCGATAGACCTTGCCCTTGAAGCGCTTGTCTTGCAGGGCCGGCGGCAATTGCTCACCCTTGACCTGGTCGACCCGTCCGCGCACGGCCTTGCTGGCAAAGAAACTGGTGAGGTTGCCGGCCAGGGTGCCGGGGGACCAGAGGTAATGGGCATCGGACAGCATGCGCACGCCGGACAGGTCCAGCTCACCGTCACCCTTCAGGGCTTCGCGCCAGCGGCGCGGCATGTCGGCGATGGCTTCCGAGGCCCCGGTCAGGGCGCCATGCAAGGCATATTTGGCGCCGCCATGAATGATGCCCTGGGATTTGACACTCTGCCCGCCACCGAGGCTGGCGCTTTCCACCAGCACGGTTGAAAACCCCAGGCGGCGCAAGCGCGCGTTCAGCCAGAGGCCGGCGACTCCGGCGCCGACAATCAGGATGTCGGTGGAAATAACGGATGGCATGCAGCGACCTCAGTGTTCAAGACGAGGGCGCAGTATACAGACTCGATAGGGATGGGATTTTGTTGGTGATCAATCGCGATGGCGATAAACCTGTGGCGAGGGAGCTTGCTCCCGCTTGGGTGCGAAGCGCCCACTAGAAATGGGACCGCTTCGCGATCCAGCGGGAGCAAGCTCCCTCGCCCCAAAAGTATTCCAGTTTAATAATCAGTGTGTTTTCAGTGCCCGGCGGTCTTGGAAAACAGCTGGATCACCACCACCCCCAACACAATCAGCGCCATTCCCAGCATCGCTGGCACGTCCAGTTTTTGCCCGTAGATGAACAGTGCCGCCACGCTGACCATGACGATCCCCAGCCCGGCCCAGACCGCATAGGCCACGCCCACCGGTACGGTGCGCACCACCAGCGTCAGCATCCAGAAAGCGGTGCCGTAGCCGACGATGACCAGCAGCAAGGGCAGGGGTGTGCTCAGGCCCTTGATCGCTTTCATCGAAACAGTGGCGATCACTTCGGCGCAGATGGCGATGGCCAGGTAGTAGTAGGCGTTCATGGGCAGTTCCTCTTTGACGGTTGCGTCTTTCGATGGGGTCATTCTAGAGATCGCCCAGATGCGGTAAAGTCATTACCTATCTGCAATGGAGATAGGTTGAGCCATGAACGTACAGTGGAACCTGGAGCAATTGCGGCTGTTTGTCGGGGTCGCCGAGAAACGTTCGTTTTCCGCCGTGGCCCGGGACCAGCGCAAGGCGCAATCGGCCATCAGCAGTGCGATCGCCATGCTGGAAGACGACTTGGGGGTGAGCCTGTTCGAACGCAGCAGCGGCCGTCAGCCCAGGCTCACCGATGCGGGGGAAGCCCTGCTCGAAGAAGCCAGGGAAGTGCTGCGCCAGTGCGAGCGCCTCAACGGTCGGGCCCTGGCCTTGATGCGCGGACAGGAAGCGTCGCTGCGCCTGGCCCAGGATGAAGCCATGCCCTATCAACCGGTCATCGACAGTCTGGCGGCCCTGGCCGAGCAATTTCCCACCCTCGAAGTGCAACTGGCCAGCGCCGCCCAGGGCGACGTGGCGCGCAAACTGGTGGAGCGGCGCGCCGACCTCGGCTTGCTGTTCTATCACGACCAGATCCCTGAGGCGTTGGAGCGCCGGGTATTGGGCAGCGTCGAAATGGTCACGGTGTGCGGCCGGGAGCATCCCCTGGCGAACCATGGCTATGTGACCTGCCGGGAAATGGCCCGGCACCGCCAGTTGTTGATGGCGACCCAGTCCAGCGTCTATCCCGGCAGCGAGCAGGCCAGCCCGCAGGTCTGGCGGGCCGACAGTTTCTATGTGTTGGCCGAGTGGCTGAGGAGTGGCCTGGGCTGGGCCTGGCTGCCACGGCACGTGGTGCAGTACCCGGCGTACCTGGGGGACATGGTCGAACTCAGCAGCGAATGGACCCCGCCGGCCCTGGTGGTGGAACTGGTCTGGCGCCGCGACGAACCCCTGGGGCCGGCGGCCCGTTGGCTGGCGGAACGTTTTGCCGTGCAGTTGCAGGCGATCGGCTGAAAAACCGATAAACTCCGCCGCCATGAACAGAACTCTCTATAGCGCGTTGTTTTATCTGGGGCTGCCACTGGTAGCGATTCGGCTGTGGCTGCGGGCACGCAAGGCGCCGGCTTATGCCCGGCGCATCGGCGAGCGCTTTTCCTGGGGCCTGCCGACCCTGGTGCCGGGGGGGATCTGGGTCCACTCGGTGTCGGTGGGCGAGAGCATTGCCGCCGCGCCGATGATCCGCGCCTTGCTGCAACGTTATCCACAGTTGCCCATCACCGTCACCTGCATGACGCCCACCGGGTCGGAACGGATCCAGGCGATGTTCGCCAACGAGCCGCGCATCCAGCACTGTTATCTGCCTTACGACTTGCCCTGTGCCGCCAAACGTTTTCTCGACCGGGCCCGCCCGGTCCTGGCGGTGATCATGGAAACCGAGCTGTGGCCCAATCATATTCACCAGTGCGCCAGGCGCGGCATTCCGGTGGCCCTGGCCAACGCGCGGTTGTCGGAGCGCTCGGCCCGGGGTTATGCACGCTTTCCCAAGCTCACCCGGCCCATGCTTGCCGAGATGAGCCTGTTCGCCGTGCAGACCGAAGCCGAAGCCGAGCGTTTTCGCCAGTTGGGCGCCCGGGCGGAAACCGTCGAGGTCACCGGCTCCATCAAGTTCGACCTGACCATCGACCCGCAGCTGCTCGAAGACGCCAGCGCCTTGCGCCGCCAGTGGCAGGCAACCGAGCGCCCGGTGTGGATCGCCGCCAGCACCCATGAAGGTGAAGACGAAGTGGTACTCGCTGCTCACCGTCGGCTGCTCGACAGTTATCCCGATGCGTTGCTGATCCTGGTGCCGCGTCATCCCGAGCGCTTCGACTCAGTGCACCAGTTGTGTGAAAACGAAGGTCTGGTCACGGTGCGGCGCTCCAGCGGCCAGCCGGTTACCGCCCAGGCTTCGGTGCTGCTCGGCGACACCATGGGCGAACTGCTGTTTCTCTACGCGTTGGCCGACAGCGCGTTTGTCGGTGGCAGCCTGGTACCCAACGGTGGGCACAACCTGCTCGAACCGGCGGCCCTGGCGAAACCGGTGCTCAGTGGGCCGCACCTGTTCAACTTTCTCGAAATCGCCGCGCAACTGCGTGCTGCCGGAGCGCTGGCGGAAGTGGAAGATGCCGAGAGCCTGGCCCTTGCGGTGCAGCGTCTGTTCGAACTGCCCCGCGATGCCCAGCGCATGGCTGAGGCAGGGCTGAAGGTGATGCGCACCAACCAGGGCGCGTTGCAGCGGTTGCTGGAGGGGTTGGGGCGGTTGCTCGGCTGAGTGGTGGGGCAAGGCCTGTGGGTGCAAAGTCTGTGGGAGCAAGGCTTGCCCGCGATGGATGCAACCCGGTCTTTGCTTAAACCGCAGTGCCTGCATCGCGAGCAAGCTTTGCTCCCACAGGCCTTGCTTCCCACAGTTCTACTTCAAAAGGCCTGACCCTACAGCCATGCTCCTACAGGTTTTTCACTGCGCCGGCCGCGAGCGCAACTGTTGTGCCGCTGCCTGGGCCAGGTCCGGCGGCAGGAAGTCGCGGTCGGGGTTGTAGTCGGGCTTGAGGTAGCGCGACAGGTCCTGCAGGTCCGCCGGGCTCAACGTCCCGGCCGCTTGCTTCAGACGCAGGTTGTCGAGGATGTAGTCGTAGCGGGCGTTGTTGTAGTTGCGCACCGAGGTGTACAGCTGCCGCTGGGCATCGAGTACATCGACGATGTTGCGGGTGCCCACCTGGTAGCCGATTTCCGTGGCTTCCACCGCGCTCTGGTTGGAGATGATCGACTGGCGCCGGGCCTGGACCTGCTCCACATCCGTGTTGACCGCACGGTGCAGGTTACGGGTGTTTTCCACCACCTGCCGGCGCAGGCCTTCGCGTTGCTGTTCGGTCTGGGTGAGCTGCGAGTACGACTCGCGCACTTGGGAACTGGTCAGGCCGCCGCTGTAGATCGGGATACTCAATTGCAAACCGATGGTGCGTTGCTCGGCATCACCGCCATAGCGCTGTCCGGTCGGGCTCGGGTTGGTGAAGCCGAGGCCGTCGTTGTCGCCTTTCTTGTACTGGGCGATCGCATCGAGGGTCGGCGCATGACCGGCCTTGCGTTGGCGCAGGGTGTCTTCGGCGGCATCAACGGCGTAGTTGCTGGCCAGCAGGTTCAGGTTCTGCTTGGCCGCCGTGTCGACCCAGGCCTTGGCATCGTTCGGTGCCGGCGGCAGGATCGGCAGGGTGTGGACGATGCCCTGGAGCGAGTTGTACTGGCGGTTGGTCAGGGTGATCAAGGCTTCGAAGGCGTCGTCGACCTGACGCTGGGCAAGGATCCGGTTGGCCCGCGCCGTATCGTAGCTGGCCTGGGATTGCAGCACGTCGGTCTTGTCCGACAGGCCCACGTCGAAGCGCTCGTTGGACTGGTCGAGCTGGCGCTTGAACGCCGCTTCCTCAGCCTTGGTCGAGGCCAGGTTGTCCTGGCTGCGCAGTACATTGAAGTAGCTCTCGGCGCTTTGCAGGATCATGTTCTGTTCGGTGGCCGACAGTTGCAGCGAGGCTTGTTCGTTGACGGACTTGGCCGCCTGGAGTTGGAACCAGCGGTCGGCACGGAAAATCGGTTGGGACAGCGTGGCCTGGTAGACCGTGGAGCTGCGGGTAGCGGTCATTGCCGGCTGGTCGAGCTCGGTACGGGTGTTGTTCAGGTCGGCGCCGGCCGAAAGGTTGGGCAACAACCCGGCACGCGCCTGGGGCACCACTTCCTTCTGGACGCCGTATTGGGCACGGGCGGCGGCCAGGTCGGCGTTATTGTCCACCGCTTCCTGATAGACACTCACCAGATCGGTTTTGGTGGTCAGGGGCGCTTCGGCAGCCCAGGCCATTCCGTTGGACGCACAAGACACGGCGAGGGCCAGTGAAAGTTTGCGCAGCATGAGGCGATCCCTACTTCTCGAATGTTTGCGCACAAGAGGCGCGGCGTAGCGAGTGTAGTTGCGCGCAGGCACGGCAACAATCCTGTATATGCGCCATTCATCACGGCTTTTACCCGAGTGATGGCGTTCTGTGGTGGTTGTGTCTAGACTGGCCGGGTTCTTGTCGGGGTGCCTTGCTATGAGGCTGAGATCGAATAATTTCGGATCCCGTTGAACCTGATCAGGTTAACGCCTGCGTAGGGAACAAGATTTCTCGTCACCCGGCGAGTCCTCTTGTGCTTCGTCCGGGATGTTGTTCGACCATCGACTTTCGATCTTCGAGCATCCTCGAACAGCAAGCACAGCGTCCGCACTTTCGTGCAGGGACGTGTCCATTCGTTACAGGTTCGCTCCGACAAAAATCCACTGCCTGGATGTGTGTCTGGAGAGCCCGTGATGACGACAAAAGCAAAAAACGCGACCAACCTCAGCGATTCGGCCAAGGTCGATGAGCAATCGGTCCAGCCCTTTACCCGCTCGCAAAAAATCTATGTCCAGGGCAGCCGCCCGGATATTCGTGTGCCCATGCGCGAAATCAGCCTCGACGTGACCCCCACCGACTTCGGCGGCGAGATCAACGCGCCAGTGGTGGTGTACGACACGTCGGGCCCGTACACCGACCCGAACGTGATCATCGACGTGCGCAAAGGCCTGGCCGACGTGCGTTCTTCGTGGATCGAAGCCCGTGGCGACACCGAGCGCCTGGCGGGCCTGAGTTCCAACTTCGGCCAGGAACGCCTGGCCGACCCTGAACTGACCAAGCTGCGCTTCGCCCACGTGAACAACCCGCGTCGGGCCAAGCCAGGCGCCAACGTCAGCCAGATGCACTATGCGCGCAAAGGCATCATCACCGCCGAGATGGAATACGTCGCCATCCGCGAAAACATGAAACTGGAAGTGGCCCGCGCCGCCGGCCTGCTGGACCAGCAACACGCCGGCCACAGCTTCGGCGCCAGCGTGCCGAAAGTCATCACCCCGGAATTCGTGCGCGATGAAATCGCCCGTGGCCGCGCGATCATCCCGGCCAACATCAACCACACCGAACTGGAACCGATGATCATCGGCCGTAACTTCCTGGTGAAGATCAACGGCAACATCGGCAACAGTGCCCTGGGTTCGTCCATCGAAGAAGAAGTGGCGAAGCTGACCTGGGGCATCCGCTGGGGTTCGGACACGGTCATGGACCTGTCCACCGGCAAGCACATCCATGAAACCCGCGAGTGGATCATCCGCAACTCGCCGGTGCCGATCGGCACCGTGCCGATCTACCAGGCCCTGGAAAAAGTCGGCGGCGTGGCCGAAGACCTGACCTGGGAGCTGTTCCGCGACACGCTGATCGAGCAGGCCGAGCAGGGCGTCGACTACTTCACCATCCACGCCGGCGTGTTGCTGCGCTATGTGCCGATGACCGCCAAGCGCGTCACCGGGATCGTCAGCCGTGGCGGTTCGATCATGGCCAAGTGGTGCCTGGCGCACCACAAAGAGAACTTCCTCTACACCCACTTCGAAGACATCTGCGAAATCATGAAGGCCTACGACGTCAGCTTCTCGCTGGGCGATGGCCTGCGTCCGGGCTCGATTGCCGACGCCAACGACGAAGCGCAGTTCGGCGAGCTGGAAACCCTCGGCGAGTTGACCAAGATCGCCTGGAAGCACGATGTGCAATGCATGATCGAAGGCCCTGGCCACGTGCCGATGCAGTTGATCAAGGAGAACATGGACAAGCAACTCGAGTGCTGCGACGAGGCGCCGTTCTACACCCTCGGCCCACTGACCACCGACATCGCGCCGGGTTACGACCACATCACTTCCGGCATCGGTGCGGCGATGATCGGCTGGTTCGGTTGCGCCATGCTCTGCTACGTCACGCCGAAGGAGCACCTCGGCTTGCCGAACAAGGATGACGTGAAGACCGGGATCATCACCTACAAGATCGCCGCCCACGCGGCCGACCTTGCCAAGGGCCACCCGGGCGCGCAGATCCGTGACAACGCCTTGAGCAAGGCGCGTTTCGAGTTCCGCTGGGAAGACCAGTTCAACCTCGGCCTGGACCCGGACACTGCCCGTTCGTACCACGACGAAACCCTGCCGAAGGACTCGGCCAAGGTGGCGCATTTCTGCTCGATGTGCGGGCCGAAATTCTGCTCGATGAAAATCACCCAGGAAGTGCGCGAGTACGCCGCCAACCAGCGCATTGAAGCGGTGGATGTCGATGTTGCCCAAGGCTTGGCGGAGCAGGCGGAGCGGTTCAAGCAGGAAGGTAGTCAGCTTTACAAGAAAGTGTGATGTGAGCTGAGGGGGCGGTGTTTTCACTGCCCTCATCGCGAGCAAGCTCGCTCCCACAGGGGATCTACTGTGGACACAAAAAACTGTGTGCACCTGTGATCCCTTGTGGGAGCGAGCTTGCTCGCGATAGCGGCCAAAAAAACAACAGATATCCTTCTGAGATAACCACCCTTGAACATCCAACCCAGCACCTACTCCCCTGACGCCGCGGTCCCCCTGGACAAGCGCGTGTTCGGCGCCCGCGATCTGTTTTCCCTGTGGTTCTCCCTCGGCATCGGCCTGATGGTCCTGCAAGTCGGCGCCTTGCTCGCACCGGGCCTGGGCCTGAGCGTTTCGTTGCTGGCGATTTTCCTCGGCACGCTGGTGGGCGTCCTGCTGCTGGCGGCGGTCGGGGTGATCGGCAGTGACACTGGCCTGTCGGCCATGGCCGCCCTCAAGCTCAGCCTGGGCGGCAAGGGCGCGAGCGTGCCGGCGGTGTTGAACTTGCTGCAATTGATCGGCTGGGGCTCGTTCGAAATCATCGTCATGCGTGACGCCGCCAGTTTGCTCGGCGCGCGGGCCTTCAGCGAAGGCAGCCTGGGGTCGAACCCGCTGCTGTGGACGCTGTTCTTCGGCGCCCTGGCGACCCTGCTCGCGGTGAGTGGGCCGTTGACCTTCGTGCGCAAGGTCCTGCGCAAGTGGGGCATCTGGTTACTGCTGGCGGCCTGTATCTGGTTGACCTGGAACCTGTTCGCCAAGGCTGACCTGGCGGCTCTGTGGGCCCAGGCGGGCGATGGTTCAATGCCGCTGGCGGTGGGGTTCGACATCGCCATTGCCATGCCGCTGTCGTGGTTGCCGCTGATCGCCGACTACTCACGCTTCGGCCAACGCGCCAAGAACGTCTTCGGCGGCACGGCCGTGGGTTTCTTCATCGGTAACTTCTGGCTGATGAGCCTGGGCGTGGCCTACACCCTGGCCTTCGCGCCGAGCGGTGAAGTCAACGCGTTGCTGCTGGCCCTGGCCGGTGCCGGGCTGGGCATTCCGTTACTGCTGATTCTGCTGGACGAGTCGGAAAACGCCTTCGCCGACATCCACTCGGCGGCAGTGTCCAGCGGCATGCTGTCGGGGTTGAAGGTCGAGCACCTGGCCTTGGCGATTGGCGTCATCTGCACCTTGATCGCCTGCTTCGCACCGTTGGCGCAATACCAGAACTTCCTGTTGCTGATCGGCTCGGTGTTCGCGCCGCTGTTCGGCGTGGTGCTGGTGGACCACTTCATCCTGCGCAAACGCAGCAGCCAAGTGGTGTCAGCCGCGTTGCGCTGGCCGGCCCTGTTGGCTTGGCTGGGTGGGGTGAGCACTTATCACTTGCTGGCCAACCTCTATCCGGATGTCGGTGCAACCCTGCCGTCGCTGATTCTGGCAGGGTTGCTGCAACTGCTGTTGGGTCGGGCTTTCAGCTACGGCCGGGGAACAGCTCGGGCTTGAGGATGCCATTGAGGCGGGGATAGGCGATCTTCAGTTCGATGTGACCCAGGGCGTACGGCGCGATGGTGCTCACTTCGTACTTGAGGATCACCCCGCCGTAGGTCAGCGCCACGTGCGGGGTTTTCTGGAAGGACCACTGTTTCAGGAACTCGGGCTCCTGATCCAGCTTGGTGCTGATCAGCCAACTGTTGTGGGCGACTTGCGCGGCTTTCCAGAAGGCTTCTTCCTGGCCTGGCAGCAGCATGTCCAACAGGGTCAGCACCTTGTGCTGCTGGCGCGAATAGTTGATGAAGCCGCGCCCTGGCGTGCCATGGGCACCGCCGGTGTCCAGGTAGCTGGACAATTCGATGATCACCAGGCCGTCATGTTGCTCGCGTACCTTGGCCTGCAAATAGCTGCTGTTGCGCGGCGCGGCGTTGCGCAAGAACTGTTCGCGATAGGCCGCCAGCGTCGGTGCCACCGGGGCGTCCGGAGTGCGGGTCATTTGCAGCAGGCGTTTTTCGACGATGCCGTCCAAGGCAGGCTCGGTGGGAAAGTGCAGGGTATCGATGTTCACCAATGGGCAGTCGGCGCTGGCGCAGCCGGGCTGCAATTGTTCCGAAGCGTCGCGGGTGGTCTCCAGCGGTGCGCGATAGTTGGGTTGGAACAGGCTTTGGCAAGCGCCCAGGGTCAGGGCAATGGCAGCCACGGAGGCGGTTTTGAAAAGCGACATGGGCGTCCTTCATGAAACACGGAAAGGCAAAAAGTTACCCGCTTCGACTGTCGGCAAGGCAATCAGTTCGCCACTAAGCTCATTAGAGTGATTTTCAGCGCAGCCGTCCATCCCGATCACCGGAAAGGGGCTGCATCAAAGGGTACGGGCGCGTTAGGATGGCGCGAAGCCGAGGTTGGAACCTCGTATTGATCCATTGCACACGAGGATTGTCATGACCGACTTCGCCAACGCCGCACCGAACACCGTGGACATCGTCAAGCGTGAAACCTGCTTCAAGGGTTTCTATAAGCTCGACCGCCTCGTCTTGCGCCACGAGTTGTTCGCCGGTGGCATGAGCCGTGAGATCAGCCGTGAACTGTTCGTGCGTCATGACGCGGTGTGCGTGCTGCCCTACGATCCGCAGCGCGATGAAGTGGTGTTGATCGAGCAGTTTCGCGTGGGGGCCATTGGCAAGACCACCAACCCCTGGCTGGTGGAACTGGTGGCCGGCCTCATCGACAAGGATGAGCAACCGGAAGAAGTTGCTCATCGCGAAGCGCAGGAGGAAGCTGGGCTTGTCTTCGCTGCGCTTTGGCCGATGACTCAGTATTTTCCATCGCCAGGCGGCAGCAATGAATTCGTACATTTGTTCTTGGGGCGTTGCGACAGCACGGGGGCAGGCGGCCTGCATGGCCTTCTGGAAGAAGCCGAGGACATTCGGGTGAAGGTCTGGGCCTACGAAGATGCCTTGCAAGCCGTGCGCGACGGGCGTATCTGCAACGCGGCCAGCATCATTGCCTTGCAATGGCTGGCCTTGAATCGCGATGAAGTGAGGGGGCTATGGTCCTGAACAAGCTGCGCGACCGCTATCGCGTCGATCTGGTGGGGTTGCAGGCCGCCTGCGAGGCCAACTACGCCCGCCTGATGCGCTTGTTGCCGGACATGCGCAACGACCCGTTGCCGCGCCGCATCGCCGTGACCCACGGCGACCAGATGCTCGGCGTGCTGGCCCTGGAAGTGCTGCAGGCCTGTCCCTACACCACCACCTTGCAGGTGCGCCAGGAACACAGCTTGCCCTGGTTGCCGGTGCCACAGCTGGAAGTGCAGGTCTATCACGATGCGCGCATGGCCGAAGTCGTCAGCGCCGAGCATGCACGACGCTTTCGTGGCATCTATCCTTATCCCAATGCCTCGATGCACCAGCCGGATGAAAAGGCCCAGTTGAACCTGTTCCTGGGCGAGTGGCTGAGTCATTGCCTGGCGCTGGGCCACGAGTTCGAAGTCGTTCGGTAGTTGTGAACCGGTTCCGGTTCGCGGGTTTCCCCTTTCGATCGTCCCCCAGCATAATTGCGGCTTCATGCAACGGCGTGATTGCGCCTGGGAGAGAGCGATTTGCCGAGCGTATCCAGCTTGACCACTGCCGATGCGGCGTTGTTGGTCCAACTGTCCGATAGCCATTTGTTCGCCGAGGCCGATGCCTCGCTGCTGGGCATGAATACCCGTGACAGTTTGCGGGCGGTCATCGACTTGGTGCTCAAGCAGCAGCCGGACATTGACCTGATGCTCGCCACGGGGGATCTGTCCCAGGACGGCACGTTGGAGTCCTACGCGGCGTTTCGCCAGTTGACTGCACGAATCGATGCGCCGGCGCGGTGGATTCCCGGTAACCATGACGAGCCGCGGGTGATGCTCGAGGCGGCGGTCAAGAGCACGTTGCTCGATCCGGTGGTGGACATCGGCAATTGGCGGGTAACGATGCTGGACTCGGCCGTGCCGGGTTCGGTGCCGGGGTTTTTGGCCGAGGAGCAGTTGATTCTATTGGCCAATGCGTTGAGCGAGGCGCCGGAGCGGCATCACCTGGTGTGTCTGCACCATCATCCTGTTTCGATTGGGTGTGCGTGGATGGAGCCGATTGGGTTGCGTAATCCGGAGGCTTTGTTTGCGGTGTTGGATCGGTTTCCACAGGTGCGGGCGGTATTGTGGGGGCATGTGCACCAGGAGGTTGATCGGGTGCGCGAGGGGGTTCGTTTGTTGGCTTCGCCTTCGACCTGTATTCAGTTTGAGCCGGGGAGTGAGGATTTTGCGGTGGGCGCGCAGGCGCCGGGGTATCGGTGGTTGCGGCTTTGGCCGGATGGGCGGTTGGAGACGGGGGTTGAGCGGGTGGTTGGGTTTGCGTTTACCCCTGACTATGACTCCAACGGGTACTGAGTTCGGCCCAACTGTGGGAGCGAGCAAGCTCGGCTCCCACCGGGATCGGCGGTGGACACTGATCTTATAAACGACCAAAAACCTGTGTGGGAGCGAGCTTGCTCGCGATGGCGGTCTGATTGAGTACATATCCATTGCTGCGGTAACGGCTGCTGACGGTTCCGCTCTTACAGCGGCTCACTTTTGAGAAGCGCAAAAGTAAGCAAAACGCTTTATGCCCCACCACTCGGCACCTCGCCTAGGCTCGGTGTGCCCTCACTCCGGCATTGCTCCGTGGGCCCGCCGCGAAGGGCCATCCATGGCCCAGCGCGGCTATCCCGGCATTCATGCCGGGATGCCCACTCCGCAATACCTGCGTTCGGCCAGCGTGGTTAACGGGGCGCCGAAATCAACGTCCACCGCGAGGCGGCCTTATAGCCGGCCTGGCTCTTGCGGGGGTGTACACCTATCAGACTTGTTTGAGCTGGACCTGTGGGAGCAAAGCTTGCTCGCGAGGCGGCCTGATAGCCGACCTGCTCTTGCAGGTGTACTCAGTCCAATTGTGGGAGCGAGCCTGCTCGCGAAGGCGGCGGTACATTCAGCATTGATGCAAGCAGACCTACCGCCATCGCGAGCAAGCTCGGCTCCCACCGGGATCGGCGGTGGACACTGATCTTATAAACGACCAAAAACCTGTGTGGGAGCGAGCTTGCTCGCGATAGCGGTCTGACAGCCGACCAAAATTTGTGGGAATGGTCGGACACACTTTCTGATTCAAGTAGATTTTTCCGACGAGTTCTGGCGGTTGCCGGGTGGGAAGGGCTGTCGTTAACCTTTTTCCGTCGCTGCAAATTCAGCGACCGGGCTTGGAAATCCGATAAGTAGACGGCGCGAAAGCGCCCTTCATAACGTATGCTTGCGGTCGTTTTTTGACCATGCTTTCGTTATGGCGGCTGTGCGCGGGAGACCTTCGGGTCTGTCGGGCTCGTTTACCCCGGTTTTCCAACCTGCGTACGGCTGCCACCCCCTCGCTTGGAAACGAACGTGGCAGCTCCAACCAGTAAACGGAGTGTCACCCTATGTTCAAAGCCACACCCAATCCCCCCGAAACCGATTCCCAAAAGCACGATGAAGCCGCCAAGCGCGCCCTCGATTATTATCTCGACCCCAAGCCTCAAGCCAAAAAGACACAACCCTCAAGCCAGCTGTTCTCTGTCGCGGAAAACGCAGACACCGAAACCCTCCTAGCCAACCTCAGCGAAACCCTGGCCTCCGCCAGCGCCATGCTTGGCGACCTAACCTTTGACCTGGAAGGCTCGCGTCGGCATTTCGCCCTGGGGATCCAGCAGATGATCGAGCTCAGTGAGCTATTGGCGAACCGGGCGTTGGACATCGTCGATCCGCGCTAACACCGAGCGGAAGCAATGTGTGGGGCACTCATCTCCTTGGGTTGCGAAGCACCCCCAAAAACTGCTGGTTGCCACAAACCTAATGTTGGAACGAAAAGGCAAGCTTATAGCCGACCTGTCTCTGGCGGCTGTACTTCAATCCAACTGTGGGAGCGAGCTTGCTCGCGAAGGCGGCGGCACATCCAACGCTGATGCAAGCTGGTCCACCGCCATCGCGAGCAAGCTCGCTCCCACAGGGGAAACGCGATCACCCTGAATCAGGTCGGCTATCAGGCCGCCTCGCGTCGGACGTTGATCTCGGCGCCCCGTTAACCACGCTGGCCGAACGCAGGCATTGTGGAGTGGGCATCCCGGCATGGATGCCGGGATAGCTGCGCTGGGCCATGGATGGCCCTTCGCAGCGGGCCCACGGAGCAATGCCGGAGTGAGGGCACACCGAGCCTAGGCGAGGTGCCGAGTGGTGGGGCAGAAGCGCTTTGGTTACTTTCGCCTGGGCCGGCATTCCGGCTTTTCGAAAGTGACCCGCCGTCAGGGCGGAACCCTAAGTGGCCGTTACCGCAGCAATGGATATGTACCCCCGTCCATAGGTTTAGGGGCTACTGCGTAGCCCAGCGGGAGCAAGCTCCCTCGCCACAAAGGCTAATGGGCGACTTGGAGAAGGTGTTAAAACACCCCAAACCCCCACAAACTCCCTGTAAACTCCGGCCTTTGCCCAACACCCAGGGAGTCGGCAATGTCGGGTTCTATCCTTTATATCCACGGCTTCAACAGCGCCCCAGCGTCGACCAAGGCCACTCAGTTGATCGACGTAATGGCGCAATTGGGCCTGAGCGACCGCCTACAAGTCCCAGCCCTGCACCACCACCCCCGCCAAGCCATCGGTCAGCTGGAACAGGCGATTGCGCAACTGGGGCGGCCGCTGCTGGTCGGCAGCTCGCTCGGCGGCTACTATGCGACTCACTTGGCCGAGCGCCACGGCCTCAAGGCCCTGTTGGTCAACCCGGCCGTCAGCCCGCATCGGATGTTCGACGGTTACCTGGGCACACAGAAGAATTTGTACACCGACGAAACCTGGGAATTGACCCACGACCACGTGACGGCCCTGGCCGAGCTGGAAGTGCCGGCGCCCTGGGATCCGCAGCGGTATCAGGTATGGTTGCAAACCGGTGACGAAACGCTGGATTATCGCCACGCCCAGCAGTATTACCGCGCCTGTGCCTTGCGCATCCAGGCCGGCGGCGACCACAGTTTCCAAGGGTTTGCCCAGCAGTTGCCGGCGCTGTTGAGTTTTGCCGGCATTGGCGCCGATTTGTACCAGGCGATCGACTTCACCTCGCTGTGAGCCATCGCCCCTTTTTCATTGAACACTGACGACGAGACCCCATGGCCACTCCCAGCGCTAGCTCTTATAACGCAGACGCCATCGAAGTCCTCTCGGGCCTCGACCCGGTGCGCAAGCGCCCCGGCATGTACACCGACACCAGTCGGCCGAACCACCTCGCCCAGGAAGTCATCGACAACAGTGTCGACGAAGCCTTGGCCGGGCATGCGAAGTCGGTGCAGGTCATCCTGCACGCCGATCACTCGCTGGAAGTCAGCGATGACGGTCGCGGCATGCCGGTGGACATACACCCTGAAGAGGGTGTGTCGGGCGTCGAGCTGATCCTCACCAAGCTCCACGCCGGCGGCAAGTTTTCCAACAAGAACTACCAGTTCTCCGGCGGTTTGCACGGGGTGGGTATTTCCGTGGTCAACGCCTTGTCGACCCAGGTGCGGGTGCGGGTCAAGCGTGACGGCAACGAATACCAGATGACTTTCGCCGATGGCTACAAGGCCACCGAGCTGGAAGTGGTGGGCACGGTCGGCAAGCGCAACACCGGGACCAGCGTGTATTTCGCCCCGGACCCGAAATATTTCGATTCACCGAAGTTTTCCGTCAGCCGCCTCAAGCACGTGCTCAAGGCCAAGGCCGTGTTGTGCCCGGGGCTGCTGGTCAGTTTCGAGGACAAGGCCACCGGCGAGAAAGTCGAATGGCATTACGAAGACGGTCTGCGCTCTTACCTGGTGGACGCGGTCAGCGGTTTCGAACGCCTGCCCGACGAGCCGTTCTGCGGCAGCCTGGCCGGTAACAAGGAAGCGGTGGACTGGGCGCTGTTGTGGCTGCCCGAAGGTGGCGAAAGCGTCCAGGAAAGCTACGTCAACCTGATCCCTACGGCCCAGGGCGGCACCCACGTCAACGGCTTGCGCCAGGGCCTGCTCGATGCCATGCGCGAGTTCTGCGAGTTCCGCAACCTGCTGCCCCGTGGTGTGAAGCTGGCGCCGGAAGACGTTTGGGAACGCATCGCCTTTGTCCTGTCGATGAAGATGCAGGAGCCGCAATTCTCCGGCCAGACCAAGGAACGCCTGTCGTCCCGTGAGGCGGCGGCGTTTGTTTCCGGTGTGGTCAAGGATGCGTTCAGCCTGTGGCTCAACGCCAACCCGGAAACCGGCCTGGCCTTGGCGGAGCTGGCGATCAACAACGCCGGCCGTCGTCTCAAGGCCAGCAAGAAGGTCGAGCGCAAGCGCATCACCCAGGGGCCGGCCTTGCCGGGCAAGCTCGCCGATTGCGCCGGGCAGGACCCGATGCGTTCCGAGCTGTTCCTGGTGGAAGGTGACTCCGCCGGCGGCTCGGCCAAGCAGGCGCGGGATAAAGAGTTCCAGGCCATCCTGCCGTTGCGGGGCAAGATCCTCAACACCTGGGAAGTGGACGGCAGCGAAGTGCTGGCCAGCCAGGAAGTGCATAACATCGCTGTCGCCATCGGCGTCGACCCGGGTGCCGCCGACATGAGCCAACTGCGCTACGGCAAGATCTGCATCCTGGCCGACGCCGACTCCGACGGCCTGCACATCGCCACGTTGCTCTGCGCCTTGTTCGTCCAGCATTTCCGCCCGTTGGTGGATGCCGGTCACGTCTACGTGGCGATGCCGCCGCTGTACCGCATCGACCTGGGCAAGGAAATCTACTACGCCCTGGACGAAGCCGAGCGCGATGGCATCCTGGATCGCCTGGTGGCCGAGAAGAAACGTGGCAAGCCGCAGGTCACCCGATTCAAAGGTCTGGGCGAGATGAACCCGCCGCAGTTGCGCGAAACCACCATGGATCCGAACACTCGCCGCCTGGTGCAGTTGACCCTGGATGATTTCGAAGCGACCTCGGAAATGATGGACATGTTGCTGGCGAAGAAGCGCGCCGGCGACCGCAAGTCCTGGCTCGAATCCAAAGGGGACCTGGCCGAGGTGCTGGCCTGATGCGCAACGGGTTCGCCCTGGCGTTGTGGCTGTGGGCGGGGTTGGTAGTCGCAGGACCTGCGCCGGAACTGAAGCTGCTGTCCGAGCACGCCGTCGATGGCATGCGCGGCGGCAACCTGTCCGGGTTGGCGCTGTGCGGCGGCGAGATGTGGACGGTGTCCGATCGCGACGATGACCGGATCTATCGCCTCGTACCCTCCGAGGCGCCGGTCTGGCAGGCCGAGGTGGTTGAAATCCAGATGCCGAAGGTGCCGGACAGCGGTTTGCCCTGGGGCTTGAGCTCGCGGACCTGGGCGGCGTCGTTCCTGCGCGGTGGCGAGCTGGATTTCGAAGGCATCAGCTGTGACGGCGCCGGCAACCGTTATGTGGTCAGTGAGTCCTATGCCGCGGTGTTGCAGGTACCGCCGTCGGGCCCCGCGTCCTGGTTGAAAATCGCCCCCACTCTGATTCGCCAGGCCCGCGCCAGCGGCATGTTGCTGCATTTCAATGCGTTGTTCGAAGGCTTGGCGATCAACCCGGCCGGTGACCAGCTGTGGTTGGCCGCCGAGCGCGAACGTCGCGGCCTGCTGCTGATCAAGCGTCAGCAGACGGTGTGGGACTGCGATGGCAATTGCGTGTTGCTGAGCGAAGCCGGGCGGGAGATGCAGCCGGCGCAGTTCCCCAAGGCCAAGGCGGTTTCGCGGGATTTCGCGGACCTGTCATTGTTCAATGGCAAGCTGTTTACCCTGGAGCGCAACGCTTATCAGATCTGCCGGCGTGACCCGCAGACCGCCCAGGTCGAGCGTTGCTGGTCGTTCGCCGCCGAGGCGCTGCAGGATAACCGCCGTTATCCCCAGCCCTACGGGCTGGCCGAAGCGCTGGTGGTGGATGCCGAGGGCGCTTGGATCGGCCTGGACAACAACGATGGCAAGCGGGCCGATGGTGAACAGCGGCCAATCGTCTGGCGCTTCGCCGCGCCCGAGGGTGGCTGGAGTGCCTCGCCGTGAGCCAGCAGTTGCCGGGCAAGCGCGCCGGCCGGGTGCTGATGATCCTGGCCTGGTGCGCCGCGCTGTTTCTGGCGACGCGGTTTTTTGCTCAATGGGAGCAGCGTCAGCAAAATCCCAATACCCAGGTGTACTCGCAAAAAGGTGAAGGTTTTATCGAGGTGAAGCTGGTCGGCAATCAACAGGGGCATTTTGTCGCCAGCGGCCAGATCAACGGCCAGCCGGTGGACTTCATGCTCGACACCGGTGCCACTGACGTGGCGATTCCGATGGAGCTGGCCGAGCGCCTCAAGCTGGAAAAAGGATTCGGCGTGACCTTGAGTACCGCCAACGGTGTGGGCGAGGGCTACCGTACCCGCGTCGACCGGCTGCAATTGGGTGACATCGTCTTGCGCGATGTCCGTGCCCTGGTGGCGCCCGGCCTGGGTGGCACGCAAGTGCTGCTGGGCATGAGCGCCCTGAACAAACTTGAATTTACCCAGCGCGACGGCACCATGCTGCTGCGCCAGACAACGAACTGATGAGGCCCGCATGAGCGACATTCTTGCAGACAGCTTAGACGGCGTAGAACGCCGATCGCTGGCTGACTTCACCGAAAATGCCTACCTCAATTACTCCATGTACGTGATCATGGACCGTGCCTTGCCGCACATCGGCGACGGTTTGAAGCCGGTTCAACGGCGGATCATCTATGCCATGAGTGAGCTGGGGCTGGATGCGGATTCCAAGCACAAGAAATCGGCGCGTACCGTCGGTGACGTGCTCGGCAAGTTCCACCCCCACGGCGACTCGGCCTGCTATGAAGCCATGGTGCTGATGGCCCAGCCGTTCAGCTATCGCTACACGTTGGTGGACGGCCAGGGTAACTGGGGTGCGCCGGACGATCCCAAGTCCTTCGCGGCCATGCGTTACACCGAGGCGCGGCTGTCGCGCTATTCCGAGGTGCTGCTCAGCGAACTGGGCCAGGGCACCGCGGACTGGGGGCCGAACTTCGACGGCACCCTCGACGAACCCCTGGTTCTGCCAGCACGTTTGCCGAATATCCTTCTCAATGGCACCACCGGTATCGCCGTGGGCATGGCCACCGACGTGCCGCCCCACAACCTGCGGGAAGTGGCCACGGCGTGCGTGCGTCTGCTGGACGAGCCGAAAGCCACGGTGGAACAGCTCTGCGAGCACATCCAGGGCCCGGACTATCCGACCGAAGCCGAAATCATCACCCCGCGCGCCGACCTGCTGAAAATCTACGAGACCGGTCGCGGTTCGGTGCGCATGCGCGCCGTGTACCACATCGAAGACGGCGACATCATTGTCACGGCGCTGCCGCATCAGGTCTCCGGGGCCAAGGTCCTGGAACAGATTGCCGCGATGATGCAGGCAAAACCGTCGAAAGCGCCGCAAGTGGCTGACTTGCGCGACGAATCCGACCATGAAAACCCATGCCGCATCGTGATCATCCCGGTCAACAGCCGGGTCGATCACGACGCGCTGATGCAGCACCTGTTCGCCAGCACCGATCTGGAGTCCAGCTACCGGGTCAACATCAACATCATCGGCCTGGACGGCAAGCCGCAACTGAAAAACCTGCGGGCATTGCTGGTGGAATGGCTGGAGTTCCGGGTCAAGACCGTGCGCCGGCGCCTGCAATTCCGCCTGGACAAGGTCGAGCGCCGCCTGCACCTGTTGGACGGTTTGCTGATTGCCTACCTCAACCTGGATGAAGTGATCCACATCATCCGCACCGAGGAGCACCCCAAGGCCAGCCTGATCGCCCGCTTTGACCTGAGCGAAATCCAGGCCGACTACATCCTCGACACCCGCCTGCGGCAGTTGGCGCGCTTGGAAGAGATGAAGTTGCGCGCCGAGCAGGATGAATTGCTCAAGGAACAGGCCAAGCTGCAAGCCCTGCTGGGCAGCGAAGCCAAGCTCAAGAAGCTGGTACGCACCGAACTGCTCAAGGACGCCGAAACCTATGGCGACGACCGTCGCTCGCCGATCGTCGAACGTGCCGAAGCCAAGGCCCTGACTGAGCACGATCTGCTGCCGAACGAGAAAGTCACCGTCGTGCTGTCGGAAAAAGGTTGGGTACGTTCCGCCAAGGGTCATGATATTGACGCGACGGGGCTTTCCTACAAGGCCGGGGATGGCTTCAAGGCCTTGGCGGCCGGGCGTTCCAACCAGTTCGCGGTGTTCGTCGACTCCACTGGGCGCAGTTACTCCGTGCCGGCGCATACCTTGCCATCGGCTCGCGGCCAGGGTGAACCGCTGACCGGTCGTTTAACGCCACCGCCGGGTGCAACTTTTGAATGCGTGCTGATGCCTGATGATGATGGGCTGTACGTCATTGCATCGGACGCGGGTTACGGGTTCGTGGTCAAGGGCGAGGACCTGCAAGCCAAGAACAAGGCGGGCAAGGCGCTGTTGAGCCTGCCGAACAACGCCAAGGTGATTGCGCCGCGCCCGGTGGCCGATCGGGAGAGCAACTGGCTGGCATCGGTGACCACCGAAGGCCGGTTGCTGGTGTTCAAGATCAGCGACCTGCCACAGTTGGGTAAAGGCAAGGGCAACAAGATTATCGGTATTTCCGGCGAACGGGTCGCCAGCCGTGAGGAATATGTCACGGATATTGCAGTGTTGCCGGAAGGCGCCACGCTTGTGCTACAGGCAGGAAAGCGTACGCTTTCGTTGAAGGCGGACGATCTTGAGCACTACAAGGGTGAACGTGGTCGGCGGGGCAACAAGCTTCCGAGGGGCTTTCAGCGGGTCGATGCGCTGCTCGTCGAAAACCTCAATTAGGCGTAGTAGAGGGCTCGGTCTGCGATTAAATGCCGCAGATCGATGCTTTCGCGCTGGAGTCGGCGCGCATATTCACGGATGATAGGCCCTTTCAAGCGCCGGCGTAGCCGAGCGTTCTTCACATTGACCGAGTATTTTTTCACTGTGGCAAGCCTTGTGGCTGCCACCTGGACGGAACGATGACTGCTCTGCGCCTCCCTATTTTGTGGCTCGCCGGCCTGCTTGGCCTGGCGGGCTGCAGCATGAACCAGCCGGTGTCGCTGTACCAACTGGACAGCGGAACCCCGGCCCAGCCTGCGCAAAGCACAGGCATGGCCGTATTGCTCGGCCCGGTTCTGATCGCTGACTACCTGCAGCGTGAAACCTTGTTGCAACGCCAACCGGACGGCAGCCTGCAAGCCGCCACTGACGGCCGTTGGGCCGGCAGCCTGTCCTCCGACATCGATCAGTTGCTGTTGCGCCAGGTCGCCGGGCACCTGGACAGCCAGCGCGTGGTGCTGGCACCGGCGACCCAGGGGTTCACCCCGGATGTGCAGGTACTGCTGTCGATTACCCGCCTGGACTCGGGTAAAGCCCAGCCGGCAGTGCTCGATGCCCAATGGCGGTTGATCGACCGTCGTGGCAAGGTGCGCGAGAACCGTATCGTTCATCTGCAAGAGCAACATGCCGGTACCACGGCGGCGCAGGTCCAGGCTCAGGGCGTGCTCCTGCAACGCCTGGCCGAACAGCTGTCGGTGTCGCTCAAGCCCCTGGCCAACCAGCCGCCTGTCGCCGAAGTGCCCCGCAAGGCCGCGCCAGCCCCGGCCAAGCCGGTAGGGAAGGAAAAGGACAAGATTCCCATGGCCTTGCCGATTCGTACGGACATGGAAGTGTTCAGGTTCTGACGGTTGGACCCGGATACACCACAAAGCCCGCGTTGATGCGGGCTTTGTTGTTTCTGCCGGTTGGATTCTCTGGTGCCTGGGCCGGCCCTTTCGCGAGCAAGCTCGCTCCCACACTGGGTCTGAGGCCTGCAGACATCTCCCTGTGGGAGCGAGCCTGCTCGCGATGGCGGCGCTGAAGGCAACAAAAAAGCCCGCAGATAATCACTTATCTCCCACAGCGAGTCTGAGTCTTGCAGAGATCCCTGTGGGAGCGAGCTTGCTCGCGATGAGGCCGGCCCAGGCAATAAAAAGCCCGCAGACAATCGCTCATCTGCGGGCTTCGTTATTTCATGTCCCGGGACTCAGGCCTGGCGCTCATGCATCCGCGCCAATTGCCGCTCCAGCATCGATGGATAAGGCTCCATCAAGCGCTCCACGCAACACGCGCCTTCGGGGCTGGCGATGGGGCGGATGCGCGCGCGCTGGCGGATCAGGGCGTCGTCGTTGATCTTGCGCTCCACCAGCAGCAGGTTGCGGCTGTGTTGCGACAGCGCCAGGGCGTCCTGGGCGGTTTCGGTCAGCAGCAGGTCGATCTGGCTCAAGCCGAACAAGCCATCGCCCAAGGTCAGGCCCAATTGCAGTTGCAGGGTGATGCCGCTGTCGGCGACTTCGATCTGCAATTGGTGACCCAAGGCGCGCAGCAACTCACCGCAGCAAATGGCATTGGTCAGGTAGTCGTCGCCGCTGTCTTCGGTGTGGAACAGCATCAGCGTGCTGCCGTCGTTCAAGGTGTGCAATTCGCCCTGATAGAGCGATGCGGCCTGGTCGAGGCAGTCGCGGTAACGCTCGAGCAACTCCTTCAGGCGCGCCTGGGGCAGGCGACGCAGTTGATCCTGGGCGCCCAGTTGCACGGCCAGTACGGCGCTGTGCTGGGGCAGGTTCGAGGCCATAGGCTTGGCGACCGGCTGAGGTGCCCCATTGACCGACTCGTCACGCAGGTCGGCGAAGGCGTCGTCGTCTTCCTCGTCCTCTACCGCGCGCACCACGTGGCGTGGGGCCGGTTTTGAGGCCGGCATCGGCTGGCTTTCGTCGAAGCCCGGGTCCCGCAGGTTACGCACTTCGAAGCCTGGCTCGGCATCGTCGTCGTCCGCGTAGTCGAGGTCTTCAGGTTCCGGCTGGGGCTCGGGTTCCGGGGCGAAGCTGGCGTGCAGTTGCCGGGCCAGGTCGCCGATCTCGTCCTGGCGCTGGGTGGCCGGCGTGTGTTCGTCGATGTCCCGCAGCCAGACGCGCAATTGCAGCAGCGGCGTGGAGATGTGCCGCCCCAGGCGCAGGCTCAAGGCCAGTGCCAGCGCCAGCAGGATCGCGCTGAGGATGCCCATGCTTTGCAGGCTGATGGTCATCGGTTGCTGGAACTGGTCCATGTCCAGGCTGATGCGCAGTTGCCCGGCGGTCACGTCCTGGAAGGTGATCTTGCTCTGGTACATGCCGCCGGATTCGCCCAGCAGGCCAGGCTTGGGCCGCTGGCCGGCCTCGGCGAGGATGCGGTTGTCCACGCTGTAGATGGCGGCGTGGGCCACCAGCTTGTTCTTGGTCAGGTTGTTGAGCAGCACGTTGAGGCTGAGGATGTCGTTGGACACCAGCAGCTCGGTGGCGGACGTGGCGGTCTGGGTGGTCAGGCTTTCACCCAGGGCATCGGCCTGCTCGTGCATCGCCTGCTTGAACTGCAAACCCATCACACAGGCATAGATGACCAGGGCCAGGGCGACCAGGATGACGTTATGGCTGGCAATGCGCAATGCGATCGGCACACGACGGTGACGCAGCGCACGGAAGATCAGCAGGAAGAAGTTGTCGGTTTTGACTGGCGTGGGCCGGTTCACTGAGCTCGGCTCTTTGTCCGTGAAATTGACGCGCAGTATAGCGACAGCCCCATGACCGGCAAAGCACTGGCGGTGCCCGATGGTCACTGAATGTGGGTAGAATGCGGTTTTTTTCCACCTGCGGGGGTGCGCCTTGCGCGAAATCGTCCTGATAAACATCACTGGCAGCGACCGTCCGGGTCTGACTGCGGCCATTACCGGCGTTCTGGCCCAGGGTGGTGTGAACATTCTCGACATCGGTCAGGCGGTGATCCATGACACGCTGTCGTTCGGCATCCTGGTTGAAATCCCGGACGCCGAACAAAGCAAGTCCGTGCTCAAGGACATCCTGTTCACCGCCTACAAGCTCGACCAGCAGGTGCGTTTCACCCCGGTGTCGGAGGAGGATTACCAGCATTGGGTGGCCGGACAGGGCAAGAAGCGCCATATCGTGACCCTGTTGACCCGCAAGGTCACCGCCGAGCAATTGCAGCGCGTCAGTTCGATCACCGCCCAATATGGCCTGAACATCGACCACATCGACCGCCTGTCCGGGCGCATGCCGCTGGACACCCCGGCCGACAAGGGCAAGGGCTGCATCGAGTTTTCGGTGCGCGGCGAGCCGGCCGATCCCCAGGCGTTGCGTGCCGAGTTCCTCAGCGTGGCCCAGGAACTGAACGTCGACATCGCCTTCCAGGAAGATTCGCTGTTCCGCCGCAACCGCCGCCTGGCGGTGTTCGACATGGACTCGACACTGATCGAGGCCGAGGTCATCGACGAATTGGCCAAGGCGGCCGGCGTGGGCGACAAGGTCTCGGCCATCACCGAGCGAGCCATGGCCGGCGAGCTGGATTTCCGTGCCAGCTTCAAGGAACGCCTGGCGTTGCTTAAAGGTCTGGACGTCAGCGTGCTGGATTCCATCGGCGCTTCCCTGCGCCTGACCGAAGGCGCCGAAACCCTGTTCGCCGAACTCAAGCGCCTGGGCTACAAGACCGCCATCCTGTCCGGCGGCTTCACCTACTTCGCCAAGCAGTTGCAGGCCAAGCTCGGTATCGACTATGTATTCGCCAACGAGCTGGAAGTGGTGGACGGCAAGGTGACCGGCGTGGCCGTCGAGCCGATCGTCGATGCCCAGCGCAAGGCGGACCTGTTGCGTGAACTGGCTGAAAAAGAGGGCCTGCGCCTGGAGCAGACCATCGCCGTGGGCGACGGCGCCAACGACCTGCCGATGCTGGCGATCGCGGGCCTGGGCGTGGCATTCCGCGCCAAGCCGCTGGTCAAGCAGTCGGCCAGGCAAGCGATTTCCACCCTGGGGCTGGATGGGGTGTTGTACCTGCTGGGCTTCAGGGATCGTGACGGGCAGCTCTGACTGACACACTGACTTTGGAGTAAGCGCGCTTGTGGCGAGGGAGCTTGCTCCCGCTGGGGCGCGGAGCGGCCCTGAAACCTGGGGCCTGAGTGTGTCGGATCGGCCGCAGGGGCCTGCTGCGCAGGCCAGCGGGAGCAAGCTCCCTCGCCACAACGGGTTGTGTGCTGTTCAAAGCGATTTCCACAACGAATCAAAATTCCCTTCCTGGTCGCCGCCATCCCCGGTTTCGGTTGAGTCTTCCGGGTGATAGGAAAACTGGTTGAAACTGTGGGTGCTGGTCACCCGGCGGTCCAGGCCGGCGCGGCGTTCCTGGCCGTTGGTGTTGATCAACACCCGCTGGCCTTCCTGGAAGGGCAGGCGTGGGGCGATCATGGTCGGGGGCAGGTCAATGGCGCTGATCTCGGGGAGTAACAGGCCGCGCAGGTAGTGACCGTGCTCGTTTTCCCGGACCAGCTGCAGCCCGCAAGGCTGGGCATGGGGTGCGACCAGTTCGATGCCCATTTGCATGGCGCCGTTGCGCACTTGGCGGATCCAGCGCACCACGGCGACGCTCCAGGCTTGGTCGCTGCTGTCGCGGATGCCGATCATTTCCCCGGCTTGCAGTTGTTCCGGCACCTCCTTGGGCCAACCGAGGCAATAGCCGCCAGGGCTGTGGTTGATGATCGGCAGGTCGTAGGTGGGGAAGTGATGCTGGTTGTCGGAGCTGGTGCCATCGTCATCGGCCGGGTTGACCGGGTACTCGATTTCTTCATAGGGCAGCAGGTCGCTGTCGCCGTTGGGAGCGGCGTCGAACGCTTGCTTCCAGGTGTCGTTTGTCTTGCTCGGCGAGGCTTCGAAGCGGGCCTTGCGGGTGGCGGGGCTTTTCAGGATTTCGTTGAACGAGCGCTCGCCGCCAAGGTAGTAGTGCAGCGCACTCATGCCCACGCACAGGGTCAGCGTGCCGTTGCCCTCGGTGCGCTGGAAGCTGCGCTCAGCCGCTTCGCCCCAGGCGGCTTGCAGGTGATGCAAAGTGTCGACGCTCATGCCACCAGGGACTGGCAACGTATTATCGGCAGGTTGTTCCAGGTGAGTGGCGATTGCACGCACCAGTGGCTGGGGATCGAAGCCCTGCAAGGTTGGCTGCTGTTCGGCCCGGAACTTGGAGCGGTAGCGTGGCCCGACATCCAGCTCTGGAGCGACGGCGAACAGGCTCCTGGCAGCGGTGGCAGGGTCCAGCTTGACCCACTGGCTCCAGGATTCGAGCACTTCGGTCAGTCGCCCGATCTGGCTCTGGCGCAATTGATTGCTGCGTGACGCGCCCAGCAGCAGGGCGACGACATAGGTCTGCTCGGCGTTCAATTGATGAACCTGGCTGGCCAGCTCGTCACTCACGCTCAGGTGTTGCAAGCGGTGCAGGCAGGCAATCCGGTACAACTGATGCAAGTCGAGCCACAATCCCTCTGGCACTGGGCTGTACAGCTGGCTGGCACGCAGCAGCGGGCCGTTGAGGGCATGCATCGCCCGTTGCAGCGCGGTGCTCAGCAGGCGGGCCCGATCCTTGGTGTATTTCGACGCGATACGCGCCACGATCTGTTTGTAGCCCATCGCCAGTTGGGTTTGCAGGGCCTGGCACAGGTTGACGATCTTGCGTGAGCGATCATCCAGCACGATGGCCTGTTGCAGGAAGTGCCGCTCCAGGTGCTTGCAGACGTAATACACCTCGGGCCGCAGCAGTTCGAGCAGTTGCAGGCGATTGTCACTGGGCGTGAGCAGTTGGTTGAGTTCACCAAGGGCCTGGTACAACAGGCGGGCCGTTTCGCCGATGTTGGCCTTGGGCAGGTTGGCGATCCAGCGCTTGAGGTCCCGTGGCGTAGCATCGCAGAACGACAGGCGTGATTGTGTCGGGGTCAGGACGCGCAATAGCTGGAGAGGGCTGGTCTCATTCATGCCGTGTACGGGCTCCGGCGGGAAATAAACGTGATGTTTCCAACTCTAGCAGTTGTAGCCGAAGGAGGTACGCTATCTATGCTGGATGCCCTGTGGGAGCGAGCTTGCTCGCGATGACGCCAGGACAGTCTCTATTGAGGTGACTGTTACATCGCCATCGCGAGCAAGCTCGCTCCCACATTTGATCTTTTACTCAGCCCTTGGGCAGCGCCAGGCCCTGGCCCATCTGTACTGGCGACCCGGCCACCAGGTCTTCGGCCCATTTCACCTGGCCTGGACCGAACAGCACGATGGCGGTCGAACCCAGCTTGAAGCGTCCCAGTTCGGCGCCTTTTTCCAGATGGATCGGCCCACGGGCGGCTTCGTCGTAACGGAAGGTTTTCAGCTCGCGCTTGGGTGGCGTCACCAGCCCGGCCCAGACGGTTTCGATGGAGGCCACGATCATCGCGCCCACCAGCACCACGGCCATCGGCCCACGCTCGGTGTCGAAAATGCAGGCCACGCGCTCGTTGCGGGCGAACAGCTCCGGAACGTTTTCGGCGGTGGTCTGGTTGACCGAGAAAATCCGCCCGGGAATGTAGACCATCTCCCGCAGGGTGCCGGCCAATGGCATGTGCACGCGGTGGTAGTCCTTGGGGGACAGGTAGATGGTGGCGAAATCGCCGCCCATGAACGGCGCTGCGTTGGCCGCGTCACCACCCAGCAGCTCCAGCACGCTGAAGCTGTGGCCCTTGGCCTGGAACACCCGGCCGTGCTCGATCGGGCCGAGCTGGCTGACGGCGCCGTCGGCGGGGCTGAGGATCGCGCCCGGGGTTTCGTCCAGCGGCCGCGCGCCGTCTTTCAGGGCGCGGGTGAAGAAGGCGTTGAAGTGCTCATACGCGGTCAGGTCTTCCACCAGGGCCTGGGACATGTCCACTTGATAGCGCTTGGCGAACCACGCGGTGAAGGCATTCTTGAACCAACGCACGCGGCATTCGGCAATGCAACCGGCCAACCGCGACAACAGGTGGTGGGGCAGCAGGTATTGAGTGAGGATGAACAAACGGTTTTTCATTAACTGTCCTTAAGAACCTTCAAAGCTCGATGGGCGTGTCGGGATGGTTGCCCCATTCGCCCCAGGAACCGGCATAGCCTTTGACTCGTGGATAACCGAGCGCCTTGGCCACCAGGTAGGTGAAGCCAGAGCGGTGGTGAGTCTGGCAGTGGGTGATGATTTCTTTGTCGGGCGTGATGCCCAATCGTTCGAGGATCTGCGGCATATCCTTGCGAATGCGCAGGTTGCGCGCCGGGTCCATGCCGGCGGTCCATTCGAAATTGACCGCCCCTGGAATATGTCCGCCCCTGGCTGCGACGACTTTCTCGCCGGAGTATTCCAGCGGGCCACGCGCATCCCAGATGGCCAGGTCGGCGGCACCGAGGCGGCTTTGCAGGTATTCGCGGGTGGCGGTGGGGGCATCGTGCAACGTCAGGGGCACCGGGCCGGCAACCGGTGCCGGAACATCGACGGACACCGGCAGGCCTTCGTCCAGCCAGGACAGCAGGCCGCCGTCGAGGTAGTGATAGTTCGAGTGGCCGATCACGTCCAGCAGCCAGATAAAGCGCCCGGCCCAGCCGCCGCCTTCGTCGTCGTAGACCACGTAGACCGCGTCCGGGTTATGCCCAAGCTCGCCGAACAGGGTTTCCAGGTCGGTTTTGGCCGGCAGCAGGCCCGGTGCCGGCGGTTGGCCGAGCTGGGTGCGCTTGGGGTCGACGAAACGTGCGCCGGGGATGTGCCCGGTGCTGTAGCGCGCGGCGCTGGTCAGGTCCACCAGAATCAGTTCGCGGGCGTCGAGGCGCGGCAGCAGTTCGCTCGGCTCGATCACCAGCGGCAAGCCAGAGAAGTCAGGCATGTGAGGTCTCCAGGGGCGCAAAGGGAAAGGATTGTAGCAAGTTCAGCGACCGCGGTTGGTAAAGGTATGCAGCGCCCTTTCGATGCATTGCACGGTTTTGCCGAAGGCTTGCACGGTGATATCCGAGAACGGCCCGCCGCCCTGGTCCACCGCCACCAGCATGATCACCCGGCCATTGCAGGTCAGTGAGCGCAACAGCAGGTGCTCACCCCGGAACAGGCTGCGCAGGCCCGGCGGCAGTAGTGCCGAAAATTGCGCATTGTTGTCCGGGTTCAGGCGAACCTGGGCCTGCTGGGCCAGCAACCGCTGCAATATTTTGCTCTGGCTGATGGTAAAGCTCATGGCCGCGGCTTCCTTGGGCAGGCCGGCGGTCTGGTGTACGCGCACGCTGGTCTGGCTGCGGTCGGCCATCAGGATCATCACTCGGCGCATGCCACAGGCCACCAGGACGTCCCGTGCCGAGGTGGTCAGGTGCATGGCATTGCGGAAGGGGCTCGGCTCCACCAGCATGGCGGAGCATTGCGTGCGCCACTGGCTCAGGTCTTGGGCGCTGGGCGGGGCGGCGGGCAGCAAGCCGGGGTGGATGCGACGGCTGCCCGAGGGCCAGATCAGCGCCACGGCCGGGTGCCAGAGGTCCGGCATGGCGTGATGATGGGCGCTGTTGGCCGCTTGCTGGTGCAGCTGTTGCTGGACCTCATCCATCGACATCTGCAGATACAAACTGGTGAGGTACTGCCAGCGGGTGAGCGCGGGGCTGTCCCAGGCCTGTTGTGCGGCCAGTGCCAGGCCGTTGGCCAGCAATACGGTGTTGGCCGGCTGGTTGAGCCAGCGTCGCAGGATCGGGTCGTCGTCCAGGCGATTCTGCTGGCGCAGGGGGTGTTCGCTGTCCCGGGCGATGCGCAGGACTTTCACCAGCTCGCGGCGTTCATTGAGCAGCAGGCGATAACCTTGCGCCACCCAGATGGGCAAGCGCCAGGTTTCCACCAGCGCCAGGCAGATTTCCAGCAGGCTGACACCGAACAGTTCGCGCTCTACCTTGGGCGCGGGCTCGCCTTTATGGACGACCCGCAGCTCCCATTCCCCGAGCAGTCGTGGATGGGTCAGGGCCAGGGGCCAGAGCGGTGACAGGAACAACAGGCTGCCCCAGTGTATGTCTTGCCACAGCCGCGCCAGGCGGCTGGCAAAAAAACCATTGGCCTGTTGCGTGGCGTGCTGGCTGATCAATTGCAACTGGCGCAAGGCGATGGGTATTTCATGCTCCGGCAACGACGGCAGGCGGGCGAGCAGTTCCTCGGTACGCTTGAGACCGAGGCGGTTGATGGCCACTTCGAGGTTTTCCGCAGGTTCTGCAAGGCTGCCATGGGTGTGATGGTTGGCCTCGCGGATGACGCTCAGGGCCAGGGCGGGGCTGTCCTGGATCAGGTCGGCGATGTCGCGCAAGGAGCGGCGGCTGTCGGCGAGGGCCTTGCAGACCAGGTCGTGGCTGGCCTGGGGTACCGGCAGATGCACGCCTTTGAGCAGCGTCACCCAACCTTCGAGGGTGGTCGGTCGGGGCGTTGGAACCTTGGTTTCGTTAGTCATGGCTGGACGTGATCATCGTATGAATTCTCTACGCCCGGAACGGGGCAAATTGGCTTTTCGCCAGAACAGCCTATAGTCTGGCGCAGTTTTGCCGATAAGTAGAAGAAGAGATTTTTCAGCTTCCGAATATGACCTTGAACCCGACTTAAATAAGTACTTTCTATCTATGGCTAAAATTATCGGCATCATTGTCGTGTTCGCGAGCGTGCTCGGCGGATACGTGCTCTCCCATGGCAAGATTGCCGCCCTGATCCAGCCCTTCGAGGTGTTGATCATCGGTGGCGCGGCCCTTGGTGCATTCCTGCAGGCCAACCCTGGCTATATGACGATGCACGTGCTCAAGAAATCCCTGGGCATGTTCAGTTCGCGCTTTAGCCACACCTTCTACCTCGAGGTGCTGGGGCTGATCTACGAGATCCTCAACAAGAGCCGCCGCGAAGGCATGATGGCGATCGAAGGCGACATCGAAGATGCCGCCGCCAGCCCGATTTTCGCCAAGTACCCGGCCGTGCTCAAGGACGCTCGCATGACGGCGTTCATCTGTGATTACCTGCGCATCATGTCGTCCGGCAACATGGCTCCCCACGAGCTCGAAGGCCTGTTCGACATGGAGCTGTACAGCCTCAAGGAAGACCTGGAGCATCCCTCCCACGCGGTCACCGGGATCGCCGACGCGATGCCTGGCTTCGGTATCGTCGCGGCGGTACTGGGGATCGTGGTGACCATGGCCTCCCTGGGCGACGGTGACCAGAAGTCCATCGGCCTGCACGTGGGTGCGGCCCTGGTGGGTACGTTCTTCGGTATCTTGGCGGCGTATGGTTTCTTCGGGCCGCTGGCCACCTCCCTGGCCCATGACGCCAAGGAAGAGCTCAATATCTACGAAGCCATCAAGGCTTCCCTGGTGGCCTCGGCCTCGGGCATGCCGCCATCGTTGGCGGTGGAGTTCGGGCGCAAGGTCCTGTACCCGGCGCACCGTCCAAGCTTCGCCGAGCTGGAACAAGCGGTTCGCGGTCGCTAATTTATGGAAAATAACCAGCCGATCATCATCAAGCGCGTCAAGCGCATAGCCGCTGGGCATCATGGGGGCGCCTGGAAAATCGCCTTCGCCGACTTCGCCACGGCGATGATGGCGTTCTTCCTGGTGCTGTGGCTGTTGTCCACGGCGACGCCAGAGCAGAAGATCGCCATCGCCGGCTACTTCAAGGACCCGGTCGGCTTTTCCGAAAGCGGCACGCCCTACATCATCGACCTGGGCGGCTCGCCGACCCTGGCGCCGGAAAACACCCTCAACCCCGAGGTCAAGTCCCAGCCCCAGCCCGACAAGGTGACGGTGGATTCCGAGCAGGTCGAAGGCATGGCCGAACAGGTCGAGCGCGAGCGCCTGGAACTGCTGTTGCAGGAATTGCAGAACAAGGTCGAAGAGAATCCGCAACTGCAGAAATTCAAGGACCAGATCCTGTTCGAAATCACCCCGAACGGCTTGCGCATCCAGATCATGGACGCCGAGAACCGGCCGATGTTCGATTCCGGCAGCGCGCGCCTGAAGCCGTATTTCGAGGACATCCTGTTGGCCATGGCCGACACCATCAAGGCGGTGCCGAACAAGATCAGCATCAGTGGTCATACCGATGCCAAACCCTACATCGGCAAGGGTGACTACGGTAACTGGGAGCTGTCCGCCAACCGTGCCAACGCGGCCCGTCGCGCCCTGGTTGCCGGCAGCTATCCGGACGAACAGGTGGCGCGGGTGGTCGGTTATGCGTCTTCGGCGCTGTTCGACCGCAAGGACCCGTTCAACCCGGTCAACCGGCGTATCGATATCGTGGTGTTGACCAAGAAGGCGCAGAAAGCCATCGAGGGCTCGCAAACCGATGATCCGGCGCCCGATCCGGTCCCGGGCGAGGGTGCGCCGGGTGAAGCGCCTGCTCCGTCCGCCACACCAGGTGCGGCGGTCGATCCGAACGCGTTGCCGGCAGACCAGCAACCCGTGCCGGCCCATGAACTGCGCGAGCGGCTGAATCTGTTCGACGACGCCGCGCCCAAGCCTCCCGGAGCGCCGGCGCAGTGACCTGAAGGTTTGTCGATGGATCTGTGGCGAGGGAGCTTGCTCCCGCTCGACTGCGAAGCAGTCGTAAACCGGCGGGTGCGGTGTGTCTGATGCTCCGCATTTGGCAGGTTTTGGGGCCGCTTCGCAGCCCAGCGGGAGCAAGCTCCCTCGCCACGATGGTGTCCGGCTTCCCTTCCTTTCAGCTCAGTAACTGCTTTCCGGCAGGCTGGCGATGATCGAGCGGTAGCTGTTCATCCGTTGCTGATGCACGCGACCTTCTTCCAGGGCCTTGAGCAGGGCGCAACCGGGTTCGCGGTCGTGCTTGCAGTCGCGGAAGCGGCAGGTGCCGATCAACTCGTTGAACTCGATGAACCCGGCTTCAACATCGGCCCGGCTGACGTGGCCCAGGCCGAATTCGCGGATACCCGGCGAGTCGATCAATTCACCGCCGCCAGGGAAATGGAACAGCCGCGCGGTGGTGGTGGTGTGGGTGCCCTGGCCGGACAGCTCGGACAACGGCCCGACGCGCGTCTCGACTTCCGGCAGCAGGCTGTTGACCAGGGAAGACTTGCCGACGCCAGACTGGCCGACGAACACACTGATGCGCCCGTCCAGTTGCTGTTGCAACTGCTCCATGCCATTGCCGTGATGGGCCGAGACCTCCAGCACCGGGTAACCCAAATCCCGATAGACCGACAGCAGGGCGTTCAGCGCCGGGGCGTTGTGTTCGTCGATCAGGTCGAACTTGTTGAGCAGCAGCAACGGACGGATACCCGCGTGTTCGGCGGCCACCAGGTAACGGTCGATCAGGTTGGCGTGGGGCTCGGGCAACGGGGCGAACACGATGACGATCATGTCGACGTTGGCGGCCACGGGCTTGAGCTGGCCTCGGCTGTCCGGCCGGCACAGCTCGGTGTGGCGCGGCAACTGCGCGACGATCACGCCGATGCCCTGGTTGCCGGCCCGCCAGACCACCTGGTCGCCCGTCACCAGCGCCGGCAGGTTGGCGCGCAAGTGACAGCGGAACACCTGGCCGGCCAGTTCGCCTTCCTGGGCCTCGACCTCGACCTGCACGCCGAAGTGGGCGATCACCAGGCCGGTCTGTTCAGGGCCCAGGTCGCCACCCTCCAGGGCTTCGACAGCACTGGATTCGCGTTTGGCGGCGCGGGCGGCGCGCTCGCCCTGGATCTTTTCGATGCGCCAGTTCTGACGACGATTGAGTTGGCGTTTGGCCATGGGTGTTCCGTATGAAGAAATGCAGCGAATAGGGTAAAACGGCGGCGAGTTTAGCACGCCCAAGGGCCTGCCTAAGCTAAACTGCGTGGCTACGCCGAGGAGCTTCCCTATGCAAAACCCGCAGAACCTGATCTGGATCGACCTGGAAATGACCGGTCTGAACCCTGACACCGACGTCATCATCGAAATGGCCACGATCGTCACCGACAGCGACCTCAACACCCTGGCCGAAGGTCCGGTGATCGCGATCCACCACAGCGACGAAGTCCTGGCCGGCATGGACGAGTGGAACACGCGCCAGCACGGCGGCTCGGGCCTGACCCAGCGGGTGCGCGAGAGCAAGATCAGCATGGCCGAGGCCGAGGCCCAGACCCTAGCTTTCCTGGAGCAGTGGGTGCCCAAGGGCAAGTCGCCGATCTGTGGCAACAGCATCTGCCAGGATCGTCGCTTCCTTTATACCCACATGAAATCCCTGGAAAGCTACTTCCACTACCGCAACCTGGACGTCTCCACCCTCAAGGAGCTGGCCGCCCGCTGGGCGCCAGAAGTGCGCGACAGTTTCCAGAAGGGCAGCACCCACCTGGCTCTGGACGACATCCGCGAGTCCATCGCCGAGTTGCAGCATTACCGCAAGCATTTCATCAAGTTCTAACCGGCACCCCGGCGACTGGTGAGATTGCTTGTGTGGCGAGGGAGCTTGCTCCCGCTGGCCTGCGAAGCAGGCCCCAACAGTCCTTCAGGTAGGCCGCATTGTCCGGTCTGCGACTGCTGTGCAGCCGAGCGGGAGCAAGCTCTCTCGCCACAGGAGTCTGGTTGGACTGTGGGCTGGCTGTTTAGGCAGGGATCGTTGCCTTGCCCTCTTTTGGTGCCTGCCCAAACTGGCTAGACTGCGCGCCTTCCTGCAAGGACCGCCATCATGTTACTGATGCTTTATCTGATCGCCATCACCGCCGAAGCCATGACCGGCGCCTTGTCTGCCGGGCGGCGGGGCATGGACTGGTTCGGCGTGGTGCTGATCGCCTGTGTCACGGCGCTGGGTGGCGGCTCGGTGCGCGACGTGCTGCTCGGTCATTACCCGCTCACCTGGGTCAAGCACCCGGAGTACCTGGTGCTGACCACCGCGGCGGCGATGCTGACGGTGTTCCTGGCGCGCTGGATGCGCCATTTGCGCTCGCTGTTCCTGGTGCTCGACGCCGTGGGCCTGGTGGCGTTCACCCTGATCGGCTGCATGACGGCCCTGGAAATGGGCCATGGCATGCTGGTGGCGTCGGTCAGTGGGGTGATCACCGGGGTGTTCGGTGGCATCCTGCGGGACATCTTCTGCAACGATATTCCGCTGATCTTCCGTCGCGAACTCTACGCCAGCGTCTCGTTTGCCGCGGCGTGGTGTTATCTGCTGTGTGTCTTCCTGCAACTGCCGAACGAGCAGGCAATCCTCATTACCTTGTTCGGCGGTTTCCTGCTGCGGCTCCTGGCGATTCGCTTTCACTGGGAAATGCCGAAGTTCGTCTACAACGACGAGGTTTGACGCTCGGCATGTTGGCGCAACGCCCACGCCACGTGCTCACGCACCAGTTCCGACGGATAGTCGCGCCGCGCCTCCAGCGCTTGCAGCACGGGAATGGTTGACGGCGCATTACCCAGGCCCACCGCCAGGTTGCGCAGCCAGCGTTCGTAACCGGCACGGCGCAACGGTGAACCCTCGGTGCTGCTGAGGAATTTCTCTTCGTCCCACATGAACAGCTCGGCCAACCCGGCATTGTCCAGGTTGTGCCGCGGCTTGAAGTCGCTTTCCCCGGACGGTCGGGCAAAGCGGTTCCACGGGCAGACGATCTGGCAGTCGTCACAGCCGAACACCCGGTTGCCGATCAGTGGCCGCAGCTCTTCAGGAATGGCGCTTTTCAGCTCGATGGTCAGGTAGGAAATACAACGGCGAGCATCGAGCACGTAGGGGCCGACGAAGGCATTCGTAGGACAGATGTCCAGGCATGCGGTGCATTTTCCGCAATGCTCGGTGCCGTGGGGTGGATCGATGGGCAGCGGCAGGTCGACAAACAGCTCGCTCAGGAAAAAATAGCTGCCGGCCTTGCGGTTCAACACCAGGGTGTTTTTACCGATCCAGCCCAGGCCGGCCTGTTCGGCGATGGCTTTTTCCAGCACCGGTGCGCTGTCGACAAAGGCACGGTAGCCAAAGGGGCCGATGACCGCCTGAATTTTTTCCGCCAATTGCTGCACGCGTTTACGGATCAATTTGTGGTAATCGCGGCCCAATGCATAACGCGAGACGTAGGCTTTTTCCGGTTGGCCGAGCAATTGCGCCATTTGCGTATCGCCCGGCAAGTAATCCATGCGCAGGGAAACCACCCGCAGCGTGCCCGGCACCAGTTCCTCGGGGTGCGAGCGTTTGCTGCCATGGGCGCCCATATAGTCCATTTCGCCGTGGTAGCCGGCCTCGAGCCAGCGTTGCAGGTGTTGTTCATGCTCGGCCAGGTCCAGGCCGCTGATGCCGACCTGCTGGAAACCCAGCTCGCGGCCCCATTCCTTGATGGATTGGGCGAGGGCGGGGAGGTCTGTGGGAATGGCAGGCATGAGGCGAGAGAAACCGGAGCTGAGATGCGTATAATTCTGCCAGACATCGGAGCCCGAAGACGCATGCCGCACACTAAAGATGATTTTCCCGACGCGCTGTACAGCGCCGCGCAGGTCCGGGCCCTCGATGCTCAACTGATCGCGGCAGGCACCGCCGGTTTCGAATTGATGCAGCGCGCTGCCCGCGCCACCTGGCGAGCGATTGTCCGACGCTGGCCTGACGCCCGCGAGCTGACCGTGCTGGCCGGCCATGGCAACAATGCAGGCGATGGCTACCTGGTCGCGACCCTGGCCCGGCGCGCCGGCTGGTCGGTGCGGGTACTGACGGTGGGCGAGCCCCGGCGATTGCAGGGGGACGCCGCCAATGCCCACGCCGAGGCCGTGGCGGTGGGCGTGCCGATGGAGCCATGGTCGGACGAGGCGGAGTTGCGCGGCGTGCTATTGGACGCGCTGCTCGGCACCGGCCTGAATGGCGATGTGCGCGAACCTTATGTGCAGGCCATCGATACGATCAACGTCAGCGGCCTGCCGGTCGCGGCGGTGGATATCCCTTCGGGGTTGTGCGCCGACACCGGCCGGGTGCTGGGCACGGCGGTGGCGGCCGACCTGACCGTGACTTTCATTGGCTTGAAACTGGGGTTGTTCACCGGCGAGGCGGCGGACCGGGTCGGTGAGCTGGTGTTCAATGACCTGCACGCCGATCCGGATATTGTTGAAACGGCACCGGCCAGTGCCAGACTGCTCCTGCCCCACAATCTGCCTCGTCTGACAACTCGTGCCGCCACTTCCCACAAAGGCAAGTTCGGTCATGTGCTGTTGATCGGTGGCGACCGGGGCTTCGGCGGCGCCATCCAGATGAGCGCCGAAAGCGCCCTGCGCTGCGGTGCTGGCATGGTTTCGCTGGCGACCCGCAGTGAGCATGTATCCGCCGCGCTGATGCGTTTACCGGAAGTAATGGTGCAGGGCACCCATTCGGCGAACCAATTGATGGGCTTGCTCCAGCAGGCCAGCGTGCTGGTGGTCGGGCCGGGCCTGGGCCAGGCTGCCTGGGGACGCAGCCTGTTGTCGGCGGCGGCCAATGCGCCACTGCCGCAAGTGTGGGATGCCGATGCACTGAACCTGCTGAGCAGGGGCGATGTCCGTTTGCCTGAGCAGTGCGTCATCACCCCGCACCCGGGGGAGGCGGCGCGGCTGTTGGAGATGTCCGTCGCCCAGGTGCAGGCCGACCGCCCGGCGGCGGCTCATGCCTTGAGCCAGAAATACAGCGCCACGGTGATCCTCAAGGGCGCCGGCAGCCTGATCGCCAGCCCGGACGGTCGCCTGGCGGTTTGCAGCCAAGGCCATCCTGCCATGGCCACCGCCGGTCTGGGGGATGTGCTGGCCGGTGTGGTCGGGGCCTTGCTGGCCCAGGGCATGGACGGCTTCGAGGCCGCGTGCCTGGCAGTCTGGCTGCATGCCAGTGCCGGTGCCCAGGTCGGTCGGTCGGGCCGGGGATTGGCGGCGACCGATCTGATCCCGGCCATTCGTCAGTTGTTGGAGGAGCATTCACCGTGTCTGAAGTAACCCTGTACGTGGCGGACGAACAAGCCATGACACAATTTGGCGCCCGCATCGCGCAGATCACCGCCGGCCACGGCCTGATTTTTCTCGAAGGCGACCTTGGCGCGGGGAAAACCACCTTGTCCCGTGGCATCATTCGCGGCCTCGGGCACGTCGGTTCAGTCAAGAGCCCGACGTTCACCCTGGTCGAGCCCTATGAGATCGGCGATATTCGCGCCTTCCATTTCGACCTGTATCGACTGGTGGATCCCGAGGAGCTGGAATTCCTCGGTATCCGCGATTATTTCGAAGATGACGCCTTGTGCCTGATCGAATGGCCCCAGAAGGGTGCAGGCTTTTTGCCAAAGCCCGACCTGACCATTACCATTGGCGCGCAGAACGGCGGGCGTTCGCTGAAACTGACGCCGCAAGGCTCCCGTGGTGAGTCGTGGTGTGCCGCTTTGGCATTGGAAAACTAATTGATGATGGGGTTTGGTATGCGCTTTCGCGCGGTGGTTGCTGTCGTAGGACTGTTGCTTACGGCACTGGCCGTCGATGCTGTGGCCGAGACAAAGGTCAACAGCGTTCGCCTCTGGCGGGCGCCGGACAACACACGGCTGGTGTTTGACCTGACGGGGCCGGTGCAGCACAGCGTATTCACCCTGACCGCCCCGGATCGCCTGGTGATCGACATCAACGGCGCCACTCTGGGGGCGCCGCTGAATGTCGCTACCGCCAACACGCCGATCACCGCGATGCGCTCGGCCCAGCGTACGCCGACCGACCTGCGGGTGGTCATCGACCTGAAAAAAGCCGTGACCCCGAAGAGCTTCACCCTGGCCCCCAACGCCCAGTACGGCAACCGGCTGGTGGTGGACCTGTTCGACAACCCGGCCGATGCCGAGCCACCGCCACCGCCGCCGACCAATGTGGCCACGGTGCCAGCGGTGCCGGTGACCCCGACCGAGCCTGCGCTCAAACTGCCACCGGCCCCGGCCGGCAAGCGCGACATCATCGTCGTGATCGACGCCGGTCACGGTGGCGAAGACCCGGGCGCCTCGGGCTCGCGCGGGCAACGTGAAAAAGACGTGGTGCTGTCCATCGCCCGTGAATTGCAGCGCCAGGTCAACGGCATGAAAGGCTTCCGCGCCGAACTGACCCGCACCGGCGACTATTTCATTCCCTTGCGCGGCCGCACCGAAATCGCCCGCAAGAAAGGCGCTGACCTGTTCGTCTCCATTCACGCCGACGCCGCACCTTCGGCGGCAGCGTTCGGGGCCTCGGTGTTTGCCCTGTCCGACCGTGGCGCGACTTCCGAGACCGCCCGTTGGCTGGCCGACACTGAAAACCGTTCCGACCTGATCGGCGGTGCCGGCAACGTCAGCCTCGACGACAAGGACCGGATGCTCGCCGGTGTCCTGCTCGACTTGTCGATGACCGCCTCGTTGACCTCCAGCCTGAACGTCGGCCAGAAGGTCTTGAGCAACATCGGTCGCGTCACGCCGCTGCACAAGCAGCGCGTCGAACAGGCCGGGTTCATGGTGCTCAAGTCGCCGGACATCCCGTCGATCCTGGTGGAAACCGGGTTCATTTCCAACGCCAACGAAGCTTCGAAACTGTCGACGTCGAGCCATCAGCAGGCCCTGGCCCGCTCCATCAGCAGCGGCGTACGGCAGTTCTTCCAGCAGAACCCACCGCCGGGCACCTACATCGCCTGGCTGCGGGACTCCGGCAAGATCGCCCAGGGGCCACGGGATCACCGCGTCAACCCGGGCGAAACCCTGGCGATGATTGCCGTGCGCTACCAGGTGTCGCCCGCCACCTTGCGCAGCGCCAACAATCTCAAGAGCGATGAGCTCAAGATTGGCCAGACCCTGACCATTCCGAGCAATGAAGTGGCGGCCAAGCAATGAGTGACGAAGTGATCGGCAACACCGCCCGTATCGAACTGCTCAGCCCTCGGCTGGCGAACCAGATCGCCGCCGGTGAAGTGGTCGAGCGTCCGGCGTCGGTCATCAAGGAGCTGCTGGAAAACAGCCTCGATTCCGGGGCTCGGCGCATCGATGTGGATGTCGAGCAGGGCGGCGTCAAGCTGCTGCGGGTGCGCGATGACGGTGGCGGTATTTCCTCTGACGACCTGCCGCTGGCCCTGGCGCGTCATGCCACCAGCAAGATCCGCGACCTGGAAGACCTCGAGCGGGTCATGAGCTTGGGCTTCCGGGGCGAGGCGCTGGCGTCCATCAGTTCGGTGTCGCGCCTGACCCTCACCTCCCGCACCCGTGATGCCGAGCAGGCCTGGCAGGTCGAGACCGAAGGCCGCGACATGGCGTCTCGCGTCCAGCCCGCGGCGCATCCGGTGGGCACCTCGGTGGAAGTGCGCGACTTGTTCTTCAACACCCCGGCCCGACGCAAGTTTCTCAAGGCCGAGAAGACTGAATTCGATCACCTGCAAGAAGTCATCAAGCGCCTGGCCCTGGCGCGTTTTGACGTGGCGTTCCATTTGCGCCACAACGGCAAGACCATCCTCAGCCTGCACGAGGCCCACGACGATGCCGCCCGCGCCCGGCGCGTGGGCGCGGTGTGCGGTGCGGGGTTCCTGGAACAGGCCTTGCCCATCGAGGTGGAGCGCAACGGCCTGCACCTGTGGGGGTGGGTCGGCTTGCCAACGTTCTCCCGCAGCCAGGCGGACTTGCAATATTTCTACGTGAACGGCCGGGCGGTGCGCGACAAGTTGGTGGCCCACGCGGTGCGCCAGGCCTATCGCGATGTGCTGTTCAATGGCCGGCATCCGACTTTCGTGCTGTTTTTCGAGGTCGATCCGGCGGTGGTGGACGTCAACGTGCACCCGACCAAGCACGAAGTACGCTTCCGTGACGGGCGCATGGTCCACGATTTCCTCTATGGCACCCTGCACCGTGCCCTGGGCGATGTGCGGCCGGAAGACCAACTGGCGGCTCCGGCGGCTATGGCTGGCATGGTCCGGCCCACGGGCCTGGAAGCCGGCGAATTCGGGCCACAGGGCGAGATGCGCCTGGCGGCCAATGCCCTGCTGGAGCAGCCCCAGCCTCAGCCCAGCTACAACACCGCCGGCAGCGGTGCTGGCAGCGGCTATCAGTATCAATACACCCCGCGCCCGCAATCCAACGTGCCGGCAGCCGAGGCCCAGGCGGCCTATCGTGAATTCTTCAAGCCCCTGCCGGAAGCCGGCGCGGCGGCGATGCCCGAGGGCCAGGGTGACATTCCGCCGCTGGGCTATGCCCTGGCGCAACTCAAAGGCATCTATATCCTCTCGGAAAATGCCCAAGGCCTGGTGCTGGTGGACATGCACGCCGCCCATGAGCGGATCATGTACGAGCGGCTGAAAATCGCCATGGCCAGCGAAGGCCTGAGCGGCCAGCCGCTGTTGGTGCCCGAGTCCCTGGCCGTCAGCCAGCGCGAAGCCGATTGCGCCGAAGAACATGTGGCCTGGTTCCAGCGCCTGGGCTTCGAATTGCAGCGCCTGGGCCCGGAAACCCTGGCGATCCGCCAGATCCCGGCCTTGTTGAAGCAGGCCGAGGCCAATCGCCTGGTCAGCGACGTGCTGGCGGACCTGATGGAGTACGGCACCAGCGACCGGATCCAGGCGCACCTGAACGAACTGCTCGGCACCATGGCCTGCCACGGCGCGATCCGTGCCAACCGGCGCCTGGCCCTGCCGGAAATGAACGGTCTGCTGCGGGACATGGAAAACACCGAGCGCAGCGGTCAATGCAACCATGGCCGGCCGACCTGGACCCAACTGGGCCTGGACGACCTGGACAAACTGTTCCTGCGCGGTCGTTGATGAGCCCGTTGCCACCCGCGATTTTCCTGATGGGGCCGACCGCCGCCGGCAAGACCGACCTGGCCATCGAATTGACCAAAGTCCTGCCCTGCGAGTTGATCAGTGTCGATTCGGCCCTGGTCTATCGGGGCATGGACATCGGTACCGCCAAGCCGTCAAAAGAACTGCTGGCCGAATTTCCCCACCGCCTGATCGACATCCTGGACCCGGCCGAGGCTTATTCGGCGGCCGATTTCCGGCGTGACGCGCTCCAGGCCATGGCCGAAATCACCGCGCGGGGCAAGATCCCGCTGCTGGTGGGCGGTACGATGCTGTACTACAAGGCCTTGGTCGACGGGCTGGCGGACATGCCGGCGGCCGATCCCGAGGTGCGCGCGCAGATCGAAGAAGAGGCCGCGCGCCTGGGCTGGCAGGCCCTGCACGAGCAATTGGCGGTCATCGATCCGGAGTCGGCGGCGCGTATTCACCCCAATGACCCGCAGCGGCTCAGTCGGGCGCTGGAGGTTTATCGGGTCAGCGGCCAGAGCATGACTGCCCTGCGCCAGCGACAATCTGCGCAAAGTACTGAAGCAGCCGCTTCGGGACTGCAACAATTGCCCTATACTGTCGCGAATCTGGCCATCGCTCCGGCGAACCGGCAAGTGCTGCATCGGCGAATTGAACAAAGATTCACATTAATGTTGGAACAGGGGTTCATAGACGAGGTCGTAGCCCTGCGTGAGCGAAGTGACCTGCATGCCGGGTTGCCGTCTATACGTGCGGTAGGTTATCGGCAAGTCTGGGATTACCTGGACGGCAAGCTGACGTCAGCCGAGATGCAGGAGCGTGGGATCATTGCCACGCGCCAATTGGCGAAACGCCAGTTCACCTGGCTGCGCAGCTGGACTGACTTGCATTGGCTCGACAGTCTCGATTGCGACAATCTGCCACGCGCCTTGAAATACCTCGGGACCATCTCCATATTGAGCTGAGTCCTTGCAATTGCCGTCTATCCTTGGGGGTGTGACGGCCCAAGCCATCTGATTCCGATTTTTATTATTGATCCTTAAAGGAGTGCGGCACATGTCAAAAGGGCATTCGCTACAAGACCCTTACTTGAACACTTTACGTAAAGAGAAAGTTGGGGTGTCCATCTATCTGGTCAACGGGATCAAACTGCAAGGCACGATCGAGTCTTTCGACCAGTTCGTCATCCTTCTGAAAAACACCGTCAGCCAGATGGTCTACAAGCACGCGATCTCGACAGTGGTGCCAGTTCGTCCAATTCGTCTGCCTAGCGCAACCGAATCCGAAGGCGGTGACGCTGAACCGGGTAACGCCTGATAGGAGCCTCCTTTGTTCTTTGAGCGCCACGGTGGTGGTGAACGGGCCATTCTCGTTCACTTGGATGGACAGGACCCTGAGGCGCGCGAAGATCCGCAGGAGTTTCAGGAATTGGCACTTTCGGCCGGCGCCGAGACCGTCGCGTTTTTCAACGTGCCGCGTCATCGGCCAACCGCCAAGTTCCTGATCGGCAGTGGCAAGGTCGAGGAGTTGCGCGACCTGGTCCATGCCGAGCAGGTCGATCTGGTGATTTTCAATCACATCCTCACGCCCAGTCAGGAACGTAACCTCGAACGTGTCTTTGAGTGTCGCGTGATCGACCGCACGGGGCTGATCCTCGATATCTTCGCCCAGCGCGCCCGCACCCATGAAGGCAAGCTCCAGGTCGAACTGGCCCAGCTTGAGCACATGAGTACGCGGCTGGTCCGCGGCTGGACTCACCTTGAGCGGCAGAAAGGCGGTATCGGCCTGCGCGGCCCGGGGGAAACCCAGCTGGAAACCGACCGACGCCTGTTGCGGGTTCGCCTGCGCCAGATCAAGGGGCGGCTGGAAAAGGTCCGCAGCCAGCGCGAGCAGTCGCGACGTGGTCGCAAGCGCGCGGATATCCCGACGGTTTCACTGGTGGGCTATACCAACGCCGGCAAATCGACCCTGTTCAACAATGTCACCCAATCCGACGTCTACGCCGCCGACCAGTTGTTCGCCACACTCGACCCGACCCTGCGCCGGCTCGACCTGGACGACCTCGGGCCGATCGTGCTGGCCGACACCGTGGGCTTTATCCGTCACCTGCCGCATAAACTGGTCGAGGCTTTCCGGGCTACGCTCGAAGAGTCGAGCAACTCCGACCTGCTGCTGCACGTGATCGATGCCGCCGAGCCGGACCGGATGCTGCAGATCGAGCAGGTGATGGTGGTGCTGGGCGAGATCGGAGCCCAGGACTTGCCGATCCTCGAGGTATACAACAAACTCGATTTGCTCGAAGGCGTGGAGCCGCAGATCCAGCGCGATGCCGATGGCAAGCCGCAACGGGTCTGGCTGTCGGCCCGCGATGGCACCGGCCTGGACCTGCTCAAGCAGGCCGTGGCCGAGCTGTTGGGCAGCGATCTGTTTGTCGGCACCCTGAAATTGCCACAACGTTTTGCCCGGCTGCGTGCGCAGTTTTTCGAGCTGGGGGCTGTGCAAAAAGAAGAACACGACGAAGAAGGTGTCTGCCTGCTGGCTGTTCGCCTGCCTCGGGCGGAGCTCAACCGACTGGTCAGTCGCGAAGGGCTGCAACCGATGGAATTCATCGAGCAACACACTTTGCAATAAAAGCCTGAGAAAGCGGTGTCAGGCATTCTGTAGCATTGGTCGGCGCGCCGTGGGTGCGTCTTTGCTTTATCAGATGGAGAGCGCTATGGCTTGGAATGAGCCGGGTGGCAACTCGAATAATCAGGATCCTTGGGGTGGCAAGCGTCGTAACAACGGCGACCGCAAGGGGCCGCCGGATCTCGACGAGGCCTTCCGAAAGCTGCAGGAAAGCCTGAACGGTTTGTTCGGTGGTGGTAAGAAACGCGGTGACGAGGGCGGCGGTCGTTCCGGCAAGGGCGGCGGTTTCGGCCTGCTCGGCATCGGTCTCGTCGTGCTGGCGGCTGTCTGGCTGTACAGCGCGGTCTATGTCGTGGACGAGCAGGAGCAAGCCGTGGTGCTGCGCTTCGGCAAGTACTACGAGACGGTTGGTCCGGGCCTGAACATCTATTTCCCGCCGATCGACCAGAAGTTCATGGAGAACGTCACGCGTGAGCGGGCGTACACCAAGCAGGGCCAGATGCTGACCGAAGACGAGAACATCGTCGAGGTGCCGCTGACCGTGCAATACAAGATCACCAACCTGCAGGACTTCGTGCTGAACGTCGATCAGCCGGAAACCAGCCTGCAGCACGCGACCGAAAGTGCCCTGCGCCATGTGGTGGGTTCCACCGCCATGGACCAGGTGCTGACCGAAGGTCGTGAACTGATGGCCAGCGAAATCAAGGAACGCCTGCAACGGTTCCTCGATACCTATCGCACCGGTATCACCGTCACCCAGGTCAACGTCCAGAGCGCAGCGGCACCGCGTGAGGTCCAGGAAGCCTTCGACGACGTGATCCGTGCCCGTGAAGACGAGCAGCGTTCGCGCAACCAGGCTGAAACCTATGCCAACGGCGTCGTGCCGGAAGCTCGTGGCCAGGCCCAGCGCATCATCGAGGATGCCAACGGTTACCGCGATGAAGTGGTCTCCCGTGCCAAGGGTGAGGCCGATCGCTTCACCAAGCTGGTGGCCGAGTATCGCAAGGCCCCTGAAGTGACCCGCCAGCGTCTGTACCTGGACACCATGCAGGAAGTCTTCAGTAACACCAGCAAGGTCCTCGTGACCGGCAACAAGAACGGCCAGAGCAATCTGCTGTACCTGCCGCTGGACAAGATGGTCGAGAGCGGTCGCAACACCAGCACGCCACCGGCCAGTTCGGCGGCGGCCAGTAATGAGGCCGGCACCCGCGCAGCGGCGGACCTGCAACAACAGCAAGCACGTACCAGGGAGAGTCGCTGATGAGCAATAAATCGCTGATCGCCCTTATTGTCGGTGTCGTCGTGGCGATCGCTGCCTGGAACTGCTTCTACATCGTGGCTCAGACCGAGCGCGCGGTGTTGCTGCAATTCGGTCGCGTGGTCCAGGCTGATGTCCAGCCGGGGCTGCATGTGAAAGTGCCCTACGTCAACAAGGTGCGCAAGTTCGACGCTCGCCTGATGACGCTGGATGCGCCGACGCAACGCTTCCTGACGCTGGAAAAGAAAGCCGTGATGGTGGACGCCTATGCCAAGTGGCGCGTGAAGGATGCCGAGCGCTTCTACACCGCGACCTCGGGCCTGAAGCAGATCGCCGACGAGCGTCTGTCCCGTCGTCTCGAATCGGGCCTGCGTGACCAGTTCGGTAAGCGCACGTTGCATGAAGTGGTGTCCGGTGAGCGTGATGCGCTCATGGCCGACATCACCCGTTCGCTGAACACGATGGCGGAAAAAGAGCTGGGTATCGAAGTGGTCGATGTCCGGGTCAAGGCCATCGACCTGCCGAAGGAAGTGAACCGCAGCGTGTTCGAGCGGATGAGCACCGAGCGTGAGCGTGAAGCCCGCGAGCACCGCGCCAAGGGTAACGAGCTGGCCGAAGGCATCCGTGCCGACGCCGATCGCCAACGCCGCGTGCTGCTGGCCGAAGCCTATCGTGAATCGGAAGAGGTCCGGGGTGATGGTGATGCCCAGGCCGCTTCGATCTACTCCAAGGCTTATGGTCAGGATCAGGAGTTCTACGCGTTCTACCGTAGCCTGCGTGCCTACCGTGAAAGCTTCGCGAACAAATCCGACGTCATGGTCCTGGACCCAAGCAGCGACTTCTTCCACTACCTGGAAAAGTCCAAGCCTTGATGCGGCGTTGACCTGAAACACTCCGCCCGGCGGCTAAAGCATCGGGCGGGGTGATCCTTTGGGAAAACGTGTGTATGATGCGGCAGCCGGGAAATTCCCGGCTTTTTTGCGTCTGCACGTTTGATTGTGGTTTTGGTTGCAGGCATCGGGTTGAACGACTCGACAGGTTTTTCGAGGAAAGTGCTGGGCGAGGCCGATTGCTGGCCATTCGTCACGTCGCTCATGCGCGTGTTTTGCGCGTGGGCCAAGTATTTTCTGCTTCACTCAAGGCTTGCCCGAGGGCTGGCCGCCCGGACCATAGGGGAATGGCGTAATGGCAACGGTAGACCGCTGGCTGCTGCCAGATGGCATCGAAGAAGTACTGCCACCGGAAGCTGCGCGTATCGAAGTAGCGCGTCGGCAGGTGTTGGATCTGTTCCAGAGCTGGGGTTACGAGTTCGTCGTCACCCCGCATATCGAGTACCTGGAATCCCTGCTCACCGGCGCGGGCCAGGACCTGGATCTGCGCACCTTCAAGGTGATCGACCCGCAGTCGGGCCGGCAGATGGGCTTTCGTGCAGACATCACGCCGCAAGTGGCGCGCATCGATGCCCATACCCTGCGCCGTGAAGGCCCGAGCCGCCTGTGCTACGCCGGCAGCGTGCTGCATGCCCAGCCGCGTGCCTTGTCATCTTCGCGCAGCCCGATCCAGCTGGGCGCCGAGTTGTATGGCGATGCCAGCCCGAGCAGCGACGTGGAAGTCATCAGCCTGATGTTGGCCATGCTGCAACTGGCTGACGTGCCTGATGTCCACATGGACCTGGGGCATGTCGGTATCTATCGCGGCCTGGCCCGTGCGGCCGGTTTGTCCGGCGAAGTGGAGCAACAGCTGTTCGATGCCCTGCAGCGCAAGGCCATCGACGAAGTCATCAGCCTGACCGAGGGCCTGCCGGCCGATCTGTCGGGCATGCTGCGGGCGCTGGTGGACCTGTGCGGCGGGCGTGAAGTATTGGCCGCTGCCCTTGAGCGCCTGGCCCATGCGCCGGCGCCGGTGTTGGCCGCGCTGGACGATTTGCTGGCGATTGCCGAGCGTCTGTCGGTGCGTTTCCCCGAGTTGCCGCTGTATTTCGACCTGGGCGAGTTGCGCGGTTATCACTATCACACCGGCGTCGTGTTCGCCGTGTTTGTACCGGGCGTGGGCCAGTCCATCGCCCAGGGCGGCCGTTATGACGACATCGGTGCCGACTTCGGTCGCGCCCGTCCGGCGACCGGTTTCTCTACCGATTTGAAAACCCTGGTGACCCTGGGGCGTGCTGAAGTCGAGCTACCGTCTGGCGGTATCTGGATGCCTGACAGTACGGATGCAGCACTCTGGCAGGCAGTCTGTCAGTTGCGCAGTGAGGGTCAGCGTGTCGTCCAGGCCTTGCCTGGGCAGCCTTTGGCCGCCGCCCGTGAAGCGGACTGCGACCGGCAATTGATTCAGCAGAACGGGCTTTGGCAAGTATTGCCGCTGGCTTCTTGAGTTTTCCCGCCGGCTGCGGCCGGCACCAAGTTTGCGCGAATGAGGACAAGTGTTATGGGTAAGAATGTCGTAGTCCTGGGCACCCAGTGGGGTGATGAGGGCAAAGGCAAGATCGTTGATCTGCTGACCGAACATGCTGCCGCCGTAGTGCGCTACCAGGGTGGCCACAACGCAGGCCACACCTTGGTGATCGACGGTGAAAAAACCGTCCTGCACCTGATTCCGTCGGGCGTGCTGCGCGAAGGCGTCCAGTGCCTGATCGGCAACGGTGTGGTGGTTGCGCCCGATGCCTTGCTGCGGGAAATCATCAAGCTGGAAGAAAAAGGCGTACCGGTGCGCGAGCGCCTGCGTATCAGCCCGTCCTGCCCGCTGATCCTGTCCTATCACGTGGCGCTGGACCAGGCCCGTGAAAAGGCCCGTGGCGAGCTGAAGATCGGCACCACCGGTCGTGGCATCGGCCCGGCCTACGAAGACAAGGTGGCCCGTCGTGGCCTGCGCATCGGTGACCTGTTCCACCGTGAGCGTTTCGCCGCCAAGCTGGGCGAGTTGCTGGACTACCACAACTTCGTCCTGGTCAATTACTACAAAGAGCCGGCCATCGACTTCCAGAAGACCCTGGACGAGTGCATGGAATACGCCGAGCTGCTCAAGCCGATGATGCTCGACGTCACCGCCGAGCTGCACGAGCTGCGTCGCGCCGGCAAGGACATCATGTTCGAAGGTGCCCAGGGTTCGCTGCTGGACATCGACCACGGTACCTACCCGTACGTCACCAGCTCCAACACCACTGCCGGCGGCATCGCCACCGGTTCGGGGTTCGGCCCGATGTACCTGGACTACATCCTGGGTATCACCAAGGCCTACACCACTCGCGTCGGTTCGGGTCCATTCCCGACTGAGCTGTTCGACGACGTCGGCGCCTTCCTGGCCAAGCGTGGCCACGAATTCGGTGCCACCACCGGCCGTGCCCGTCGTTGCGGCTGGTTCGATGCCGTCATCCTGCGTCGCGCCATCGACGTCAACAGCATCTCGGGCCTGTGCCTGACCAAGCTGGACGTGCTGGACGGCCTGGAAACCATCAACATCTGCGTGGGCTACAAGAACCAGGACGGCGCTGTCATCGACGCACCGACCGACGCCGACAGCTACATCGGCCTGGAGCCCGTGTACGAGCAGATGCCAGGCTGGACCGAATCGACCGTCGGCGCCAAGACCCTGGAAGAACTGCCTGTGGCAGCGCGCAACTACATCAAGCGCGTCGAAGAGTTGGTCGGTGCGCCGATTGACATTATTTCGACGGGGCCGGACCGCAACGAAACCATCGTTCTGCGTCATCCGTTCGGCTGATAAGTCTTTGATGTAAAAAACAAAGGGCCCTCGTTGGGGCCCTTTGTCGTTTCTGCCTGCCGGGCGGCACGACACTTGCTATGCAACTCCATTAAGGCACCGCTTTCCCGAGTGCCATCAAATTAATGGCGTTTGGTAGAGGGATTTCACGTGTCGGCCGTTCTCTCACTGTTACAAAGCCGTTTGCTGCGGCCTGTGTTCGTTACCCTGGGGGTCGCCCTTTTGGTGCAGGTGCTGGTAGCCGTTGCGCTGACCCGAAGCACCGTCACGGCGCTGGAAGCCGATCTGGGCGCGCGGTTGGGGGCGGACAGCCAGAAGCTTTCCGCCGAGCTGGAGCAGGCCGGGCGAGAGGTTACGTCGAGCCTGGACAGCCTGTCCGCCAATACCCGCCAGCGGCTCAATGCCGGCTTGTCTGCTCGCCTGAAGGACGAGCAGGCGCAGTTGCGTGGGACCTTGGAGAAGGACTTGAGGGATTCCGCCAATGATATGGCGCAACTCCTGGCTTCCGTTGCGCCGCGTGCCATGTGGGATAACGACGTGCCCACCCTCTCTGAATTCGCCCGTCGGGCCCAGCGCAATCCCAACGTGCTGTTCGTCATCTATGACGACGCCGCAGGTGAGCACCTGACGCGCTACCTGAACCGGGAAAACCCGATCAACAAGGCGCTGCTGGAAAAAGGCAAGGGCGAGCGGGCGTTGGACAAGGTGCTGGACGCGGCGAAGAACGATCCGTCGGTGTATTACCTCGAAGCCTCGATCAACCCCAACGGCGTCGAGATTGGCAAAGTCTTGATGGGGGTTTCCACGGCGGCCGTTGAAACCGACCTGAAGGCGCTGGACCAACGCTTCTCGGCCTTGATCGCCAGCAGCGATCAATTGGTCGGCGACAGCCTCAAGGGCGCGGCGGCTGACAGTGCCACCGCTATGCGCGGTCGCCTGGAGTCGGCCCAAGCCACGGCCACGCAGATGCAGACCAACACCGCCAGCACCGTGCAGGACGCTGCGGGCACCTTGCGCTGGCGCATCGGCCTGGGCCTGGCGCTGGTGGGCTTCGGCGTGCTGGTGTTGCTGGCCGTGGTGCTGGGGCGTCGGGTGGTCAATCGCTTGAAACTGCTGATCGCGGCCATGAACGACCTGGCGGCGGGCGAGGGTGACCTGACCAAGCGAGTGCAGATCAACAGCAAGGACGAAATCGGCGACATGGCCGCGGCGGTCAATCGCTTTGTGGATAAGTTGCAGCCCATCGTTCGCGAGGCGGGCGATGTGGCCCAGCGCACCGGTGTGGAAATCGGTGCGATGACCTTGCGCAACTCCGGCGCCGATGCGGCGGCCGGGATGCAGCGTGATGAAGTGGCCGAGAGCCTGCGTGCGCTGTCGCAAATGGCGGACGAGGCTCAATCGGAAAGCCAGGCAATGCAGGCGGCCCTGCAGCAAGTGGTGGAGATCCGCCAGGCCACCGATGAAAACACGCGCACTTCGGCCAAGGTCAGCGGCTTGATCGAGGCCCTGGCCGGCCAGGTTGATACCGGGGCGGCAGTGATCGAGCGGTTGGCGCAGCAGAGCGAACAGATTGAAGTGGTGCTGACGGTGATTCACGGCATCGCCGAGCAGACCAACTTACTGGCCTTGAACGCGGCCATCGAGGCGGCGCGGGCCGGGGAAACCGGGCGCGGCTTTGCGGTGGTGGCGGATGAGGTGCGGGCGTTGGCGAGCAAGACCCAGAGCTCCACGGGCGATATCCAGGCGCATATCGTGGCCTTGCAGCAGGGGGCTCGCGAGGCGGTGGCCGCCATCGGCCAGGCCGGGCGCCAGGCCAGCGAAGGCTTGTTGGTGCTGCGTGACAGCGCGCGGTTGCAGCAGTCGGTGCAGGCGTCCGTCGAGCAGGTGCATGCGGCCATCGGCCTGGCGACCCAGGCGGCGGCTCATCAGGCCCAGGGCGCGCAAGCGGTGCGTGGGCGGGTGGAAACCATCCATGCCCAGGCTGAGAAAGCGGCCCAGGCCGTGGTCGAGACCACCGCCAGCGGCAAGGTGCTGGACAACCTGGCGGCGCAACTGAAGGCAAGTCTGGGGCAGTTCAGGGCCTGATCGGGTGGCCGGGCTGGGCCCATCGCGAGCAAGCTCGCTCCCACAGTGGATCTCTGTTTACTGCGATCCTTGTGGGAGCGAGCTTGCTCGCGATAGCGATTTCAGAGGCTCAGATACATTTCAAATACCCAGAAACGCAAAAACCCGCTTTCGCGGGTTTCTGTGAGGTTCAAGGCCGTGACCTTGAAGCTTGAATTGGTGCCCAGAAGAAGACTCGAACTTCCACGACCTTGCGGTCACCAGCACCTGAAGCTGGCGTGTCTACCAATTTCACCATCTGGGCAGCATCTTCAGCGTTGCCGCTGTTGATGTGGCGCACTATACGGAGCGCGTTTTGATCTGTAAACCCCTGTTTTTGTTTTAGTAATTGCCCGGTGCAATTCCAGGGGGCGGAAATGCAAAAACCCGCTTTCGCGGGTTTTTGTTAAGCTGCCAGGTCATTGACCTGCTGCTCGAAATTGGTGCCCAGAAGAAGACTCGAACTTCCACGACCTTGCGGTCACCAGCACCTGAAGCTGGCGTGTCTACCAATTTCACCATCTGGGCAGTATCGGCTACGTGTGTACGTCGTCGATGGCGCGCACTATACGGAGCGTGTTTTTAACTGTAAACCCCTGCGGAGAAAAAAACCGCTAAATTTCACGAGCGGTGCGTTCCGGGGGCTTCGAAGGCAGGTCAAATGATCCTGGAAACGCTATCGGATGCTTGAAATTTCCCGTTTCATTAAGCCTATGCCAAACTAACCCGCATATAGACAAGGTGAAAACTCTCTAATGGCCGATTGGCAGTCCCTCGATCCCGAGGCCGCTCGTGAAGCGGAAAAATATGAAAACCCTATTCCTAGCCGTGAACTGATCCTGGCGCATCTCGCCGATCGGGGTTCGCCTGCTAGCCGCGAGCAGTTGGTCGAAGAGTTCGGTCTGACCACCGAGGACCAACTCGAAGCCCTGCGCCGCCGTCTGCGCGCCATGGAGCGCGACGCTCAACTGATCTACACCCGGCGCGGCACCTATGCACCGGTGGACAAGCTCGACCTGATCCTGGGCCGCATCGCCGGTCACCGTGACGGCTTCGGTTTCCTGATCCCGGACGACGGCAGCGACGACCTGTTCATGAGCCCGGCGCAAATGCGCCTGGTGTTCGACGGTGACCGGGCCCTGGCCCGCGTGTCCGGCCTGGATCGTCGCGGTCGCCGTGAAGGCGTGATCGTCGAAGTGGTGTCCCGTGCCCATGAAAGCATCGTTGGCCGTTACTTCGAAGAGGGCGGTATCGGTTTTGTCGTGCCGGATAACCCGAAGGTTCAGCAGGAAGTGCTGATTACCCCGGGCCGTAATGGCGCCGCCAAGGTAGGTCAGTTCGTCGAGGTGAAAATCACCCATTGGCCAACTGCGCGCTTCCAGCCACAGGGCGATATCGTTGAAGTGGTCGGCAACTACATGGCGCCGGGCATGGAAATCGACGTTGCGCTGCGCACCTACGACATTCCTCACGTCTGGCCCGAGGCTGTGCTCAAGGAAGCCGCCAAGCTCAAGCCGGAAGTCGAAGAGAAAGATAAAGAAAAACGCATCGACCTGCGCCATCTGCCGTTCGTCACCATCGACGGCGAAGATGCCCGCGACTTCGACGATGCGGTCTATTGCGAAGCCAAACCCGGCAAGTTGCGCCTGTTCTCCGGCGGCTGGAAGTTGTTCGTCGCGATTGCCGACGTGTCCAGCTACGTGAAGATCGGTTCGGCCCTGGATAACGAAGCCCAGGTGCGCGGCAACTCCGTGTATTTCCCTGAGCGCGTGATTCCGATGCTGCCTGAGCAGCTGTCCAACGGCCTGTGCTCGCTGAACCCGAAAGTCGACCGTTTGGCCATGGTGTGCGAGATGACCATCTCCAAGACCGGCGAAATGACCGACTACCAGTTCTACGAAGCGGTGATCCACTCCCAGGCGCGCCTGACCTACAACAAGGTCAGCACCATCCTGGAAACGCCGAAGACCAGTGAAGCCAAGGCGTTGCGTACCGAATACGCTGGCGTGGTGCCGCACCTCAAGCAGCTGTACTCGCTGTACAAGGTGTTGCTGGGTGCCCGTCACGTGCGTGGCGCGATCGATTTCGAGACCCAGGAAACCCGGATTGTCTTCGGTTCCGAGCGCAAGATCGCCGCGATCACCCCGACGACCCGTAACGATGCGCACAAGCTGATCGAAGAGTGCATGCTGGCGGCCAACGTGGCCACCGCCGAATTCCTCAAGAAGCACGAGATTCCTGCGTTGTACCGCGTGCACGATGGCCCGCCGCCGGAGCGTCTGGAAAAACTGCGCGCCTTCCTCGGCGAGCTCGGCCTGTCCCTGCACAAAGGCAAGGACGGCCCGACGCCGAAGGACTACCAGGCACTGCTGGCGAGTATCAAGGACCGTCCGGATTACCATGTGATCCAGACAGTGATGCTGCGCTCCCTGAGCCAGGCGGTGTACAGCGCTGACAATCAGGGCCACTTTGGTCTGAATTACGAGGCGTACACCCACTTCACCTCGCCGATCCGCCGTTACCCTGACCTGCTCACGCACCGCGCGATCCGCAGCGTGATCCATTCCAAGCAGAACACCCCGCACGTCAAGCGCGCCGGTGCCATGACCATTCCGAAGGCGCGGATCTATCCGTACGACGAAGCGGCCCTGGAACAGTTGGGCGAGCAGTGCTCCATGAGCGAACGCCGCGCCGACGAAGCCACTCGCGACGTGGTGAACTGGCTCAAGTGCGAGTTCATGAAAGACCGCGTGGGCGAGTCGTTCCCAGGCGTGATCACTGCCGTGACCGGCTTTGGTTTGTTTGTCGAACTGACCGACATCTACGTCGAAGGCTTGGTGCACGTCACCGCCTTGCCGGGTGATTACTACCATTTCGATCCTGTGCACCACCGCCTGGCGGGCGAGCGCACCGGTCGCAGCTTCCGCCTGGGCGACACCGTGGAAGTGCAGGTCATGCGCGTCGACCTCGATGAGCGCAAGATCGACTTCGGCATGTCTGACAAACCCGCCGAAGCACCGACTGGCCGTAAAAAACGTGGCGGCGAGACCGCAGCGCCTGCGCCCAAAGGTAAAGGTAAGGGGGCTCCTGCAAAAGCCGCGGAGCCTGAGCCAGCCAAGGCCGGTCGCCGTTCGTCTGTCAAGGACAAGGCTCCCGAAGCCTACCGCCCCAGCGACGCAGCGGCGAAAAACGCCGAACTGCGCAAGAGCCGCGAGTTGAAGCAGCAGTTGCTCAACGAAGCCAAAAGCGGTGGTAAAGCGGCGTCTGGGGGAAAGTCCCACGGGGCGGAAAAGCCGTCGAGCAAGCCGAGTAAACACCGTAAAGGCCCGCCAAAAGCGGGGTCGGCCCCCGCGAAAAGCGGCGGGTCGCGCAAACCTAAGGCCAAGTCATGAGTCTGGAAAAAATCTACGGCGTTCACGCCGTAGAAGCACTGCTGCGTCACCACCCCAAACGTGTCAAGCAAGTGTGGTTGGCGGAAGGTCGCAGCGAGCCGCGCGTGCAAGCGCTGGTCGAACTGGCTACCCAGAACAAGGTTGCCATCGGCCAGGCCGAGCGTCGTGAAATGGACGCGTGGGTCGAAGGCGTTCACCAGGGTGTGGTGGCGGACGTAAGCCCGAGCCAGGTCTGGGGCGAGGCGATGCTCGACGAACTGCTCGATCGCACCGAAGGCGCCCCCCTGCTGCTGGTGCTGGATGGCGTGACCGATCCGCATAACCTCGGCGCCTGCCTGCGTTCGGCGGATGCCGCCGGTGCGTTGGCGGTGATCGTGCCCAAGGACAAATCGGCAACCCTGACGCCAGTGGTGCGCAAGGTGGCCTGCGGCGCGGCGGAAGTGATCCCGTTGGTGGCGGTGACCAACCTGGCGCGCACCCTGGAAAAACTCCAGCAGCGCGGCCTCTGGGTGGTCGGCACGGCGGGCGAGGCCGAGGTCAGCATCTATGACCAGGACCTGACGGGCCCGACGATCCTGATCATGGGTGCCGAAGGCAAGGGCATGCGTCGCCTGACCCGCGAGCATTGCGACTACCTGGTCAAGCTGCCGATGGCTGGCAGCGTCAGCAGCCTCAACGTCTCGGTGGCCACCGGCGTGTGCCTGTTCGAGGCGCTACGCCAGCGGAGCGTCAAGGCTGTCGCCAAAAAGCCCTGATCCAGACGCGTATCAAATGTGGGAGCGAGCTTGCTCGCGATGACGGTGCCGCCGTGACGCAAAAGTCGACTGGCACGCCGCTATCGCGAGCAAGCTCGCTCCCACAGTGTTTTGTGCAAGGTGAGGATCGGCGGCTGTTCAAATAATCGCCAATTGCCTTGCGCCGCCCTCGGCCCTTCTCTACAATTGCGCCCCTTGCTGTGATGGCAGGCACTTATGTGTCTAGCGTCCACAAGTCCATAAGTGTCATTCACTCCTTGTCTGACCGTTTTTGAGCGGCAGGCTACAACCCGTAAGGAGCATTCATGCGTCATTACGAAATCATCTTTTTGGTCCACCCGGATCAAAGCGAGCAAGTCGGCGGCATGGTTGAGCGTTACACCAAGCTGATCGAAGAAGACGGCGGCAAAATCCACCGTCTGGAAGATTGGGGCCGTCGTCAACTGGCCTACGCAATCAACAATGTTCACAAGGCTCACTACGTGATGCTGAACGTTGAGTGCACTGGCAAGGCCCTGGCCGAGCTGGAAGACAACTTCCGCTACAACGATGCAGTGATCCGTAACCTGGTCATCCGTCGCGAAGAAGCCGTCACCGGCCAATCCGAGATGCTCAAGGCTGAAGAAAACCGCAGTGAGCGCCGTGAGCGTCGCGACCGTCCTGAGCACTCTGACAGCGCCGATGGCGATGACAGCGATAGCGACAGCGACAACAGCGATAACGCTGACGAGTAATCCACGGACCTTTTAAGGAGCCAATCACATGGCACGTTTCTTCCGTCGTCGTAAATTCTGCCGCTTCACCGCTGAAGACGTGAAAGAGATCGATTACAAAGATCTCAACACTCTGAAAGCCTACGTATCCGAGACCGGCAAAATCGTTCCAAGCCGTATCACCGGTACCAAAGCTCGTTATCAGCGTCAGCTGGCCACCGCTATCAAGCGCGCCCGCTTCCTGGCCCTGCTGGCCTACACCGACAGCCACGGCCGCTGAGACCGGGCAGTCGACGAGTAGTAAGGGATTGAATGCATGCGCGCCTTAGCTGACTTCATCATGCGGGGACGTGTGCAGGCCACGTTGGTTGTGGCCGGATCCGCGGCATTGCCGCTGTTGTTCTGGTTGAGTGCCGCCGCTGGGTGCCTTGTGCTCCTGCGGCGCGGTTCGGACGCCTTGAGCGTCCTGGGTGTCGGGTTGTTGTCAGCGTTGGTGAGCTGGTACTTCCTGAAGGACCCGACAACACTTTTGGTGTTGCTCGGGGCTGGTGGCCTGGCGTTGGTTTTGCGCGCCGGCCATACCTGGAACCGCGTGCTGCTGTGCAGCGTGGCCGTGGGGTTGTTGTGTGCGGTGAGCCTGGGAACTGTATTCAGTTCCTTCATCGAGTCACTGGCGCAGACGTTCGAACACGTCCTGCCGCTGGCGATGGGTGAGGTCTACGAGACATTCTCGGCAGACCAGAAGGCGTTTCTCACCGCCCTGAGCGCTCCGCTGATGATCATTTCGATAGCGTCTTCGCTGCAGATCTTTAGCGTGCTGTGCCTGATTCTTGGGCGCTATTGGCAGGCGTCGTTGTATAACCCCGGTGGTTTCGGTCGCGAGTTTCGCGCCATCCGATTCCCCAAGAGCGTGGCGCTGTCACTGCTGGCCGTCATGTGTGTCGCTCCGTTCTTCGGGCTGCATGCACTGATCCTGTTGCCGTTGTGCAGTGTTGCGCTGGTCTTCGCCGGCCTGGCCCTGATTCACGGGCTGGTGGCGCAGAAGCGACTGGCCACGTTCTGGCTGGTGGGGATATACGTGACGTTGTTGCCTTTCATGCACTTGCTCGGTCCGTTGCTCGTGGTCTTGGCCATCGTTGACAGCCTGATTGATTTTCGCGGTCGTATGGCGCCGAAAGACGCCGACAACGCGAACGGTGAAGGTTAAAAGTTAGAGGATTTTCACATGCAACTGATCCTTCTGGAAAAAATCGCCAACCTGGGCAACCTGGGCGACAAAGTAAACGTTAAGGCCGGCTACGGTCGTAACTACCTGCTGCCTTTCGGCAAAGCCACCGCTGCGACCGCTGCCAACCTGGCTGCGTTCGAAGAGCGTCGTGCCGAGCTGGAAAAAGCCGCCGCAGACCGTAAAGCATCGGCTGAAAGCCGTGCTGCCCAACTGGCCGAGCTGGAAGTGACCATCACTGCCACCGCTGGCGACGAAGGCAAGCTGTTCGGTTCTATCGGTACTCACGACATCGCTGACGCACTGACCGCCTCCGGCGTTGAAGTGGCGAAAAGCGAAGTTCGTCTGCCGAACGGCACCATCCGCAACGTAGGCGAATTCGACGTAGCCGTGCACCTGCACGCCGAAGTTGAAGCCACCGTACGCGTTGTCGTGGTAGCAGCCTAAGCAACACCTGTCGGTTGGCACCCTCGGGTGCTAGCCGGTAACATCGGGCACGATCCTGTTTACAGGTCGTGCCCTTTGTCTTTCTGCAATTGCTGAATTTCATAACCAGACGTGGCCATGAACGAAATCACCGCTCCCGAGCAATATGATCTGCAAACCGCTGCCCTGAAGGTGCCTCCGCATTCCATCGAGGCCGAACAGGCCGTGCTCGGTGGCCTGATGCTGGACAACAACGCCTGGGAACGCGTGCTCGATCAAGTCTCCGACGGCGATTTCTACCGGCATGACCACCGCCTGATTTTCCGTGCGATCGCCCGTCTGGCCGATCAGAACATGCCGATCGACGTCGTCACCCTGGCCGAGCAATTGGACAAGGAAGGGCAGACGTCCCAGGTTGGCGGCCTCGGTTACCTGGGCGAACTGGCGAAAAACACGCCGTCGGTCGCCAACATCAAGGCCTATGCGCAGATCGTCCGCGAGCGGGCGACCTTGCGTCAGTTGATCGGCATCAGCACCGAGATCGCCGACAGCGCTTTCAACCCGGAAGGTCGCACCGCCGCCGAGATCCTCGACGAAGCCGAACGGCAGATCTTCCAGATTGCCGAGGCTCGGCCGAAAACCGGCGGCCCGGTGAGCGTCAACGACCTGTTGACCAAGGCCATCGACCGCATCGACACCTTGTTCAATACCGACAACGCCATCACCGGCCTGTCCACCGGTTACACCGACCTCGACGAGAAGACCAGCGGCCTGCAACCGTCCGACCTGATCATCGTCGCCGGCCGTCCGTCCATGGGTAAGACCACCTTTGCGATGAACCTGGTGGAAAACGCCGTGCTGCGCAGCGACAAGGCGGTGCTGGTGTATTCCCTCGAGATGCCAGGCGAATCGCTGATCATGCGTATGCTCTCGTCCCTGGGGCGCATCGACCAGACCAAGGTCCGTTCCGGCCAACTGGAAGACGACGACTGGCCGCGCCTGACCTCGGCGGTCAACCTGCTCAACGACCGCAAGTTGTTCATCGACGATACGGCCGGTATCAGCCCGTCGGAAATGCGCGCCCGGACCCGGCGCCTGGTGCGTGAGCACGGCGATATCGCGCTGATCATGATCGACTACCTGCAACTGATGCAGATCCCCGGTTCCAGCGGCGACAACCGGACCAACGAGATTTCCGAAATCTCCCGTTCCCTCAAGGCTCTGGCCAAGGAGTTCAACTGCCCGGTGGTGGCGCTCTCCCAGCTGAACCGTTCCCTGGAGCAGCGCCCCAACAAGCGCCCGGTGAACTCCGACTTGCGGGAATCCGGAGCGATCGAGCAGGACGCCGACGTCATCATGTTCGTGTACCGCGACGAGGTGTATCACCCCGAGACGGAGCACAAGGGCATCGCCGAAATCATCATCGGCAAGCAGCGGAACGGCCCGATCGGCTTCATCCGCCTGGCGTTTATCGGCAAATACACGCGCTTCGAAAACCTGGCGCCGGGTAGCTACAATTTCGATGACGATGAGTAAGCCGTTCGCTCAATCGGATATTGCCTTTGTGGCGAGGGAGCTTGCTCCCGCTCGACTGCGCAGCAGTCGCAAAGCCAGCGAATGCGGTCTGCCAGGGTAAAAGTGGATATAGCTGTGGGGCTGCTGCGCAGCCCAGCGGGAGCAAGCTCCCTCGCCACAATTGATGTCTGTCTGGCTTGAATTCTGGGGGCGAGCCACAAAATCGATTTCCGACCATAGCCGTCGGAATTGGTCAAAATTTGTGCTATATTCCGCGCCCGCGATTTTTCATCCTTTATACCGGTCATCGACATGCAAGCAGCCAAGCCGTTATTTGACTATCCCAAGTACTGGGCCGAATGTTTCGGCCCGGCGCCGTTCCTGCCCATGAGCAGGGCGGAGATGGATCAGCTCGGCTGGGATTCGTGCGACATCATCATCGTGACCGGTGATGCCTATGTCGATCACCCGTCGTTCGGCATGGCGATCATTGGCCGTTTGCTGGAAGCCCAGGGCTTTCGCGTGGGGATCATTGCCCAGCCGAACTGGCAGTCCAAAGACGACTTCATGAAGCTTGGCGAGCCCAACCTGTTTTTCGGTGTCGCGGCCGGCAACATGGACTCGATGATCAACCGCTACACCGCCGACAAGAAAATCCGCTCCGATGACGCGTACACCCCAGGTGGCCTGGCGGGCAAACGGCCGGATCGCGCGAGCCTGGTCTACAGCCAGCGCTGCAAGGAAGCCTACAAAAACGTGCCGATCGTGTTGGGTGGTATCGAAGCGTCGCTGCGCCGCATCGCCCATTACGACTACTGGCAGGACCGGGTGCGCAACTCGATCCTGATCGACGCCTGCGCCGACATCCTGCTCTACGGCAACGCCGAGCGGGCGATTGTCGAAGTCGCCCAGCGCCTGTCCTATGGCCACAAGATCGAAGACATCACCGACGTGCGCGGCACCGCATTCATCCGTCGTGATACGCCGCAAGGCTGGTACGAAGTCGATTCCACGCGCATCGATCGTCCGGGCAAGATCGACAAGATCATCAATCCGTACGTGAACACCCAGGACACTCAAGCCTGCGCCATCGAGCAGGAGAAGGGGCCGGTTGAAGACCCGAGCGAAGCCAAGGTCGTGCAGATCCTGGCGAGCCCGAAAATGACCCGCGACAAGACCGTGATTCGCCTGCCGTCGGTGGAAAAGGTCCGTGGCGACGCGGTGCTCTACGCCCACGCCAACCGCGTGCTTCACCTGGAAACCAACCCGGGTAACGCTCGTGCCTTGGTGCAGAAGCACGGCGAAGTCGACGTCTGGTTCAACCCGCCGCCCATTCCGATGACCACCGAAGAAATGGACTACGTGTTTGGCATGCCTTACGCGCGTGTTCCCCATCCGGCGTACGGCAAGGAGAAGATCCCGGCCTACGAGATGATCCGTTTCTCGGTGAACATCATGCGTGGCTGCTTTGGTGGCTGCACCTTCTGCTCGATCACCGAGCATGAAGGCCGGATCATCCAGAACCGCTCCGAAGAGTCGATCATCCGCGAGATCGAAGAGATCCGCGACAAGGTTCCAGGTTTCACCGGGGTGATTTCCGACCTCGGCGGCCCGACCGCGAACATGTATCGCATTGCCTGCAAGAGCCCGGAAATCGAGTCCGCGTGCCGCAAGCCGTCCTGCGTGTTCCCGGGCATCTGCCCGAACCTGAACACCGACCATTCTTCGCTGATCCAGCTGTACCGCAGCGCCCGGGCCTTGCCTGGGGTGAAGAAGATTTTGATTGCCTCCGGCCTGCGTTACGACCTGGCGGTCGAGTCGCCGGAATACGTCAAGGAGCTGGTGACCCACCACGTTGGCGGTTACCTGAAGATCGCTCCGGAGCACACCGAGGAAGGCCCGCTCAACCAGATGATGAAGCCGGGCATCGGCAGCTATGACAAATTCAAGCGGATGTTCGAGAAGTACACCAAGGAAGCCGGGAAAGAGCAGTACCTGATTCCCTACTTCATCGCTGCCCACCCGGGCACCACCGACGAAGACATGATGAACCTGGCGCTGTGGCTCAAGGGCAACGGCTTCCGGGCCGACCAGGTGCAGGCGTTCTATCCGTCGCCGATGGCCACGGCCACCGCCATGTACCACTCGGGCAAGAACCCGCTGCGCAAGGTCACCTACAAGAGCGATGCGGTGACCATCGTCAAGAGCGAGGAACAGCGCCGCCTGCACAAGGCCTTCCTGCGGTATCACGACCCCAAGGGCTGGCCGATGCTGCGTGAAGCGTTGACCCGCATGGGCCGCGCCGATTTGATCGGGCCGGGCAAGAACCAATTGATCCCGCTGCACCAGCCGGCCACCGACAGCTACCAGAGCGCCCGTCGCAAGAACTCGACGCCAGCCGGCAGCCACAAGGTGGCCAAGGAAACCACCAAGATCCTGACCCAGCACACCGGCCTGCCGCCGCGGGCCAGCGATGGTGGCAACCCGTGGGACAAGCGTGAGCAGGCCAAGGCCGCGGCTTTCGCCCGCAACCAGCAGGCCGCCAAGGAGCGCAAGGATGCGGCCAAGGGCAAGGGGCCGAAGCCGGCACGCAAACCTGTCGTGCCGCGCTAACGGGTCAATCTACGATGAAAAACGCCAGCCTCAGTGCTGGCGTTTTGCTTTCTAGCGACGGTGCTGCCCATTTGCTATCTTGGCCGCCGCCGGTGCCAGCCTACCCCGTGCAATAAAGCCGAGCGCAGCTCTTGTGGCGAGGGAGCTTGCTCCCGCTCGGCGGCGAAGCCGTCGTAAACCGGCCGGCACGGTCTGCCTGGGAGCATGGCATGGGATTGTTTGGGGCCGCTTCGCAGCCCCGCGGGAGCAAGCTCCCTCGCCACAGTATTGTGTGTGGATAAAGACTCACTTCCGATTCTCAAGGACGATTCATATGAGCAGCGCTACAACGGGCATCGGCATGGACCTGAGCTTCTCCCAGTTCATGGCCCGCAAACGCATCGAAAGCCAGATCAACCTGCCGCGCCTGTTTGCTGCCATTGACGCCGATCCTGGTATCGCCGGGGCGGGTGTGGTGTATGTCGATTCCGAATACAACGTCGTGACCCTGCGCGAGTTCAAGCCGATTTGCAGCATCGCGCCCAAGCGCATCATTTTGCGCGAGGCGAAAAAATACATCGCGCCGCAGCAGTTCATCGATCAGGTCAAAAGCAGCCCCCGCGAGTCCAAGCTCGGGCTTGAAGCGACCAATGCCGGCTTGTCCTGTGTCGCCGCGGTGATCGGCTGGGTGGTGGTGTTCAGTGGCAGCGTCGCGGTGCCCTTTACGGCGGGGGCAAGTGCCTTTGTCGTTGCCCTGGGCGCCGCTGCCGCGACGGCCAGTACTGCGCAATGCGTCATTGGCGGGATGCGTGTGGCCAATGAGCTGAGCAATCCGACCGGCAACGATGAGATGAACGACGCCGACTGGTACAACATCGTGTCGCCGATCCTTGACGGGGTTTCCCTGGTGGGGGTCGGTGGCTCGGCCCTGACGACTGTCCGCCTGCTCAAGGCCAACAAGGCGGCCGCCACCGGAAAAAGTTGGTATCAGTTGCTCAAAGGGCTGAATCGGCAAGAGCGCAGCAAACTGACCAAGGAGCTGTTGACGCTGAGGGACCCGAGCCTGACCGCGAAGCTGCTCAAGCTGCAGCAGCGCGCGGGCGCCCTGCCCAAACGTTATTCGTCTGCCGAGATCAGGCACGCGACACTGACGCAGATAAAGGACTCCCTCGGAGGCGCGCTTGGGGTCATTGGCAGTTATACCGGTGATGGCGCCGTGAAGACGGTTGCCGTCGGCCTGTACGAGGAGTTCACGGAATGATCGGGGGCGGATCGCTGAAGTCATTCCTCGCCCGTTATTTTCCGGTGTTCATGGGGACGATCCTGCTGGGCTGCTTTTCCGGGTCCACGCTGCTTGTGTTGGCCGGGGCCACGTATTGGCGTGCCCTGGAGCCGTCAGCCAGGACCGACTATGTCGGGCTCGGCACCTTGGCCCTGGTGCTCGTCCTGGTCCTGGGCAACCTCTTGATCGCTCGCGGGCGCGCCTGGGCGGTCTGGTGGGTGGCGGGGTATTTCCTGGCCTGTCTGGCGGCGGTGCTGCCGACGTTCGCTTATGGAGCGCATCAGGGCGTATACCTGTTCGCTGTGCTGTTGCCACTGCTGGGGCTGTTACTGCTCAACAGCAAGCGTCATCGGGAAATGCGCAGCAAACTCGTCGATATCCGCCGCCAACGCGCGCTGATCATTCAGGCCGCCAAGGCCTCACGCCCGCGTCGCTGAGTCGATTCGCGCCGCATTTATGTGCATTCCTTTACAGATGAATACGGGCATCGCGCGTTTTTAGTGCTCTACTGCCTTGAGTAGACAAAGAAAGTGTCGGGCCTGCCTGCATGGCATAAGTCTTGCGCCGCTTTCGATACCGCCCAGGCTCGCAGGAGGCACGTCGTGTCGATCCATGTCGCATTGCATCACGTCACGCATTACCGCTACGACCGCGCCGTCGAACTCGGCCCGCAGATCGTTCGCCTGCGTCCGGCAGCCCACAGCCGCACGCGGATTCTGTCCTATGCGCTGAAGGTTTCGCCCGAGCAGCATTTCATCAACTGGCAGCAAGACCCCCAGGGCAATTACCTGGCGCGGCTGGTATTTCCCGAGAAAACCCGGGAGTTGCGGATCGAAGTCGATCTGCTGGCGGAAATGGCGGTGTTCAATCCGTTCGACTTCTTTCTCGAGCCCTACGCCGAGAAAATTCCGTTTGCCTACGCGGCTGACGAACGCAAGGAGCTGGCGCCTTACCTGGAAACCCTGCCGCTGACGCCGAGGTTCCAGGCCTATCTGGACGGCATCGACCGCACGCCGCTGCCGGCGGTGGATTTCCTGGTGGCGCTCAACCAGCGCCTGAGCGAAGACATCAACTACCTGATCCGCATGGAACCCGGCGTCCAGACCCCGGAGCATACCCTTGAACACGCATCCGGCTCGTGCCGCGACTCGGCCTGGTTGTTGGTGCAGCTGTTGCGCAACCTTGGCCTGGCCGCGCGGTTTGTTTCCGGTTACCTGATCCAGTTGACCGCCGACGTGAAGAGCCTCGATGGCCCGTCCGGCACCGACGTCGACTTCACCGACTTGCATGCCTGGTGCGAGGTCTACCTGCCCGGTGCCGGCTGGATCGGCCTGGATGCGACGTCCGGGCTGTTCGCCGGTGAAGGCCACATCCCGCTGGCCTGCAGTCCCGATCCGTCCTCGGCGGCACCGATCAGTGGCCTGGTGGAGCCCTGCGAGTGTGAGTTCAGCCACGAAATGTCCGTCGAGCGGGTCTGGGAAGCGCCGCGGGTGACCAAGCCTTACACCGACGCGCAATGGCTGGCGATCCAGGCCCTGGGGCGGCAGATCGATGCCGATCTGCTGGAGGGCGATGTGCGCCTGACCATGGGCGGCGAACCGACCTTTGTCTCCATCGATGACCCGGACGGCGCCGAGTGGAACACCGCGGCACTCGGGCCGGACAAGCGCCGGCTCTCCGCCGAGCTGTTCCAGCGCATGCGCAATCACTATGCGCCCAAGGGGCTGGTGCATTTCGGCCAGGGCAAGTGGTACCCCGGCGAGCAACTGCCGCGCTGGTCGCTCAATTGCTATTGGCGGCGCGACGGGGTGCCGATCTGGCACAACAGCGCGTTGATCGCCGACGAGCAGGAGGATTACGGCGCCGATGGCGAACTGGCCGGACGCTTCCTGGCGAGCGTCGCCGAGCGTTTGAAGATTCCTGCGCGGTTCGTCTTCCCGGCCTACGAAGACAACTTCTATTACCTCTGGCGCGAAGGCGCACTGCCTTCGAACGTCACGGCCGAGGACCCACGCCTGGAGGACGCCCTGGAGCGTGCACGGTTGCGCAAGGTCTTCAGCCAGGGGCTGGACAAGGTCATCGGCCAGGTCCTGCCGTTGGCTCGCACCGCCAAGGGGGATCAATGGCAAAGCGGTCGCTGGTACCTGCGGGACAACCACTGCCGCCTGGTGCCGGGGGATTCGCCCCTGGGGTATCGCTTGCCGTTGGCGTCCCAGCCTTGGGTGACGGCGGCCGAGTACCCGTTCATCCACCCCACCGACCCGAACCAGGACTTGCCCGAACTGCCCGGCACCGAGCAACTGGCGCGTCACGGCGAGGCGGCGACCGAGCAGGAGCGTGTCCCGGAGATCGACAAGTCCGCTGACTGGCTGACCCGCACCGCCTTCTGTGCCGAGGCCCGCGAAGGCCGGCTCTATCTGTTCATGCCGCCCCTGGAGCGGGTCGAGGATTACCTGGAACTGGTCAGCGCCATCGAGGCGACGGCTGAGGAGCTGCGGTGCCCGGTGCTGTTGGAAGGCTACGAGCCGCCGAGCGACCCGCGCCTGAGCAATTTCCGCATTACCCCGGACCCCGGTGTGATCGAGGTCAACGTACAACCCTCGGCGACCTGGGATGAGTTGGTCGAGCGCACTGAGTTTTTGTACGAAGAAGCGCGACAGACCCGGCTGACCACCGAGAAATTCATGATCGATGGCCGGCACACCGGCACGGGCGGCGGCAACCATTTCGTACTGGGTGGCGCGACACCGGCCGACTCGCCTTTCCTGCGACGTCCCGACCTGCTGCGCAGCCTGATCAGTTACTGGCATAACCACCCGTCGTTGTCCTACCTGTTTTCCGGGTTGTTCATCGGCCCGACCTCCCAGGCGCCCCGCGTGGACGAGGCGCGCAACGACGCCTTGTACGAGCTGGAAATCGCTTTCGCGCAAATGCCACAGCCCGGTGAAGAGTGTCCGCCGTGGTTGGTCGATCGCTTGCTGCGCAACCTGTTGATCGACGTGACCGGCAATACGCACCGCGCCGAATTCTGCGTCGACAAGCTCTATTCACCGGACGGCGCCACTGGGCGTCTCGGCCTGTTGGAGTTGCGTGCGTTCGAGATGCCGCCCCACGCCCGCATGAGCCTGGCCCAGCAATTACTGCTGCGGGCGTTGGTGGCGCGGTTCTGGCGCGAGCCTTATGCGCCTGCGAAACTGGCGCGCTGGGGCACCGAGCTGCATGACCGTTTCCTGCTGCCGCACTTTATCGAGCAGGATTTTGCCGACGTCATCCATGAGCTGAACGCCGCCGGCTACCCGCTGCGGGCCGAGTGGTTCGCCGCGCACCTGGAGTTCCGCTTCCCCAAGGTGGGCGACTACGCGGTCAGCGGTATCGAGCTGCAATTGCGCCAAGCCCTCGAGCCTTGGCATGTGCTGGGGGAGGAGGGCGCGGTGGGTGGCACCGTGCGTTATGTGGATTCCTCCCTGGAGCGCTTGCAGGTCAAGCTCAGCGGCCTGGCGCCGCAACGCTACCTGCTGACCTGCAATGGCGTGCCGGTGCCGTTGCAACCGACTGGTCGGGTCGGTGAATTTGTCGCTGGGGTGCGTTTCCGAGCGTGGCAACCGGCCAACTGCCTGCAACCGACCATCCCGGTGCATGCGCCGCTGGTTTTCGACTTGCTCGATACCTGGATGCAACGTTCCGTGGGTGGTTGCCAGTATCACGTGGCCCATCCGGGCGGGCGCAACTATGACAGCCTGCCGGTGAATGCCAACGAGGCCGAGAGCCGGCGCATGGCGCGCTTCTTCCGTCTCGGACACACGCCGGGGAAACTGCCGATACCCAGCCTGGCAGTGGATGACGAGTTTCCACTCACGCTCGATCTGCGACGTTTTCAAGGGGCACCCAAGGTCTAAGTGAACCCCGTGGCGAGGGCGCTTGCTCCCGCTCGGTTGCGCAGCGACCGTAAAATTCTCGGGCTGCTGCGCAGCCCAGCGGGAGCGAGCTCCCTCGCCACGATGATTGCAGTCCGAAAGCCAGGCCGGATCCAACATAAAACACACCTATCCGGGCGTCATGCGCTTGCGCTAGTCTCACCTTTCATTGCCGTCTACCGAGCTTTCCATGCCTGACCTGCTTGACCGTTACCCGCTGACGACGGGCACCTATCACGAATTAATGGACGACAGCGGTGCGGTACGTACGCACTGGCGGCGGCTGTTCGACCAGTTGCAGCGCAGCACGCCGGCCCAGTTGCTCCAGCGCCAGGCCCTGCTGGCCCGGCAGATCCAGGAAAACGGCGTGACCTACAACGTCTACGCCGATCCGAAAGGCGCCGACCGGCCGTGGGAACTGGACCTGCTGCCCCATGTGATCGACCCGCAGGAATGGCAGCATCTGTCAGCCGGGATCGCCCAGCGTGCGCGATTGCTCAATGCGGTGCTGGCCGACCTGTACGGGCCGCAGCGGCTGATCAGCGAAGGGCTGTTGCCGGCGGAGCTGGTGTTCGGGCACAACAATTTCCTCTGGCCCTGCCAGGGCATCGCGCCGCCGGACGGCAGTTTCCTGCACCTGTATGCAGTGGATCTGGCGCGCACGCCCGACGGCCGCTGGTGGGTCACGGCAGACCGGACCCAGGCGCCTTCGGGGGCCGGGTACGCGCTGGAAAATCGCATGATCGTTTCCCGCGCCTTTCCCGACTTGTATCGCGACTTGAAGGTGCGGCACCTGTCCGGATTTTTCCGCACCTTGCAGGAAACCCTGGCGCGACAGGCACCCAGCGACGGCGAGTCGCCGCTGGTGGTGCTGTTGACGCCGGGGCGGTTCAACGAAAGCTATTTCGAACACCTTTACCTGGCGCGCCAGCTGGGCTATCCGCTGGTGGAGGGCGGCGACCTGACGGTTCGCGATGCTACGGTCTACCTCAAGACTCTCAGCGGCCTGCGCCGGGTCCACGCCATCATGCGCCGGCTCGACGACGATTTCTGCGACCCCCTGGAGCTGCGCACCGATTCGGCCCTCGGCGTGCCGGGGTTGCTGGAAGCCGTGCGCCAGGGCCGGGTGCTGGTGGCCAATGCCTTGGGCAGTGGCGTGCTGGAGTCGCCGGGCCTCCTGGGCTTTCTGCCGAAGATCAACCAGTACCTGTTCGGCGAAGAACTGCTGCTGCCGTCCATCGCCACCTGGTGGTGCGGTGAGCCGCCGGTGTTGGCCCAGGCCCTGGAAAAATTGCCGCAACTGTTGATCAAGCCGGCGTTTCCTTCCCAGAGTTTCAGCCCGGTGTTCGGTCGCGACCTGAGCGAGGCGCAGCGCGGCCAACTGGCGGCGCGCATGCAGGCACGGCCTTATGCCTATGTCGCCCAGGAACTGGCGCAACTGTCCCAGGCACCGGTCTGGCAGGCCGAGGATGGGCAAATCCAGCCCCGGGCGATCGGCATGCGCATGTATGCCGTGTCCGGCAGGGATGATTATCGGGTGCTGCCGGGTGGCCTGACCCGGGTGGCCGCCCAGGCCGATGCCGAAGTGGTGTCGATGCAGCGCGGTGGCGCCAGCAAGGACACCTGGGTGTTGGGAGAGCAGGCGCCCGGCGGTGAACAATGGAAGGCCCAGCGAACCGTGGGGGTCCATGACCTGGTTCGACGTGATCCGTACCTGCCTTCGCGGGTGGTGGAAAACCTGTTCTGGTTCGGCCGCTACTGCGAGCGTTGCGATGACAGCGCGCGGTTGTTGCGGATCATGCTGGCGCGTTATGTCGATGGCGACGACCCGCAAGCCCTGCAATCGGCGGTGGCGCTGGGCGAGAGCCTGATGCTGCTGCCCGAAGAGGGCGAGCTGCCCGAGCGTTTGCTGGCGGCACTGCTGGGGGACGACTGGTCGTTCAGCCTGCGCTCCAACCTGCAGCGCTTGCAATGGGCCGCCTCGCAGGTGCGCGGCAAGCTGTCCCGGGAGAACTGGCAGGCGCTGGTGGAGCTGCAGCGCGAAGCCATGGAACTGGAAACCGAGGAAGCGGATTTCGGCGAGTTGCTGGATTTCCTCAATCGGCTGGTGATGTCCCTCGCGGCGTTGTCCGGATTCGCCCTGGACGACATGACCCGGGACGAAGGCTGGCGCTTCCTGATGATCGGCCGGCGCCTGGAGCGCCTGCAATTTCTCAGCAGCAGCCTGGCGGCGTTCCTGCGCAGCGATGCGGTATTCGATCAGGCCGGGCTTGAGTGGTTGCTGGAACTGGGCAACAGCAGCATCACCTACCGCTCGCGTTATTTGGCGGTGGCCCAGTTGATCCCGGTGTTGGACTTGCTGCTGCTGGACGAACAGAACCCCCATGCGGTGCTCTTCCAGTTGAAGCTGGTGACCCGCACGCTCAAACGCTTGAACGATGATTTTGCCGCCCCCAGGGAAACCGCCTTGCCGGACCTGGTCGCACGCCTGTCACGCTTTGACCTGCGTTGCCTGGAAAACCCATTGTTCGGTGAAGCCAGCCTGCGCGCCGCACTCGATGGGCTGGCCGACCTGTTGCAGGAAGTGGCCGATGCCAGCGGCCAGGTGTCCGATCGCCTGGCCCTGCGTCATTTCGCCCATGTCGATGACGTCAGCCAACGTACGGTGTCCGTCTGATGAGCGCTCGTTACCAGATACTCCACGATACCCATTACCACTACGACAGCCCGGTGTCCCTGGCCCAACAGCTCGCTCATCTGTGGCCACGGGCCTGCGACTGGCAGCGTTGCACCGAACAGCAACTGTCGATCAGCCCGGAACCGACGACCCGGCGCGATGAACAGGATGTGTTCGGCAACCCGCTGACCCGGCTGGCCTTTGAACGGCCCCATGACGAGCTGCTGGTCAATGCCCGCCTGAGCGTCGAGGTGTTGGCCCGTCCCAAGCTGGATTTCAACCTGTCCCCGGCCTGGGAGTCGACCCGCAACGCGCTGACCTACAGTGGCCGGCCACTGGCGGCGCCGTTGCTGGAAGCGTGCCGCTATCGTTTCGAGTCACCGTATGTGCACCTCAAGCGCAGCTTCGTCGAGTTTTCCGAAAGCTGCTTCCCGCCGGGACGACCGTTGATGGTCGGCGTTCGAGCGCTGATGGAGAAGATTTTCGAGGAATTCACCTTCGATGCCGAGGCGACCCAAGTGGCGACGCCGCTGGTGGAGGTGCTGGAACGGCGGCGGGGCGTATGCCAGGACTTCGCCCACCTGATGCTGGCTTGCGTGCGCTCTCGCGGCCTGGCGGCGCGTTACGTCAGCGGCTACCTGCTGACCCAGCCGCCGCCCGGCCAGCCCCGGCTGATTGGCGCGGATGCGTCCCATGCCTGGGTCTCGGTGTATTGCCCGGTGTTGGGATGGGTGGATTTCGACCCGACCAACAACGTCCAACCGGCCCTGGAACACATCACCCTGGCCTGGGGCCGGGATTTTTCCGATGTGTCACCGTTGCGGGGGGTGATCCTGGGGGGCGGTGCCCATGATCCTGAAGTGCGGGTGACGGTGATGCCGTTGGAATGAACACTGTGGGAGCGAGCTTGCTCGCGATAGCGTCGTGTCAGTCAATGAGGAGGTTGACTGTTGATTCGCTATCGCGAGCAAGCTCGCTCCCACAGGTTGTGTGTCCTACGGATGATGAGGTTTGCCCATGTTCCCGGTGTCCATCAAAGGTGTGCTGCAATCCCCCGAAGGCCTGGTTGTGCTGATGCTCAACGAGCGCGATGAATGGGAGCTGCCTGGTGGACGGATCGAGCTGGGCGAAACGGCGCCGCAATGCCTGGCGCGGGAAATCGCCGAAGAGCTGGCGGTTGAGGTGAGCGTGGGGGCGCCGCTGGATTCGTACCTGTTCGAGGTCATTCCCGGCAAGCACGTCTTCATCTCCACGTACCGCTGCCAGTTGCTGGGCGGTTTCGTGCCGACCATCAGTCATGAGCACAAGGAGATCGGGCTGTTCGCGCCGGACCAACTGCCGGTGAACCTGCCTGCGGGGTATCGCCAGTCGATTATCAAGGCACTGGGATTGTAAGGGTCGGCAGCGGGGCTGCCGGCCCTGGATACAGAACCGGGGGGCCGGATCGAATCATCGGGCCCTGGGGGAATCAGGCGTCGGGAGCCTGATCTTTCGGTGCATCGACATCATCTTCTGCTGCTACTTCGCCTTCGGTATCCGGGCTCAGTGCGGCTTCTTCTTCAGCTGTGGCTTTCTTGCGCTGCAGCTTTTCCTCTTTCTTCTGCTCCTTGGCCAAGTCTCTCTGACGTTTGGCGAAGGAATAATTGGGTTTGGCCATGGGCGATCCTCTGGGGTCGAAGGTGAGGTTGAGCGGCGCATATTCTGCCCTGTATCGGGGCCGAGCCGTTAGCTGGGTTTTTGTTCGGCCCATTTTGGCTGTACGGACGGTTGCCATTCGTCCAGGGCATCGAGCAGGTTCTGCGCGGATTCGCTCACTTGCAGCATGTCACGATGGGGCGCGCGGACGAAGCCTTCGGCGACGATATGATCGAGAAAAGCGGTGAGCTTGCTGTAGAAACCGTTCACTTCCAACAGCCCCAGCGGTTTGCCGTGATAGCCGAGCTGGCCCCAGGTCCAGACTTCGAACAACTCCTCCAGCGTGCCGAGGCCGCCGGGCAGGGCGATGAAGGCATCGCTGAGTTCAGCCATGCGCGCCTTGCGAGCATGCATGCCGTCCACCACTTCCAGGCGGGTCAGGCCGCCGTGGCCGATTTCCTTGTCCTTCAGGCTTTGCGGGATGATGCCGATGACTTCGCCGCCAGCCGCCAGGGCCGCGTCGGCGACGACACCCATCAGGCCGACGGCCCCGCCGCCGTAGACCAGGGTCAATTTTCGTTCCGCCAACGCCCGACCGAGGGCCTGCGCCGCTTCACGATACGCTGGGTCGGTGCCAGTGCTGGCGCCGCAAAATACACAAACAGACGCGATGGACATGCTTTACTCCGTGGTCAGTCACCGCACCAGAGTAAAGCCTGGCCTATGCTGCGCAAAGGACTTAAACCTCGCGCAGGGGTTTTTCATAGGTGCCACTGGCGCCACAGGCGTAGGCGGCGAGCAAGCTGCATAACAGGCTATTGAAGTTCATGGCGATCGCTCCAGAGGTTGATGGGGCTGATCATAGGGGCGCGTCATACTTATTGCTGGTTGATTATGTCCATCAGGCTGATAGCCTTAAGTTGTATACAATCTTTGACTCAGGTCATAGGAACTTGCCGGAAAATCAGGCAGTCTTTCCCTTTGACGGATTTTTGTTAACCATGCCTTGGAGATTCACGATGTTTGCCAAACTTGTTGCAGTATCCCTGTTGACGCTGGCCAGCAGCCAACTGATGGCAGCGGAGTGCAAGACCACCATCGACTCGACTGACCAGATGTCCTTCAACACCAAGGCCATCGAGATCGACAAGAGCTGCAAGACGTTCACCGTTGAGCTGACGCACTCGGGCAGCTTGCCGAAAAACGTCATGGGCCATAACTGGGTGCTGAGCAAAGAGGCCGATATGCAGCCGATCGCCACCGATGGCCTCGCTGCCGGTATCGACAAGAACTACCTCAAGGAAGGTGATGCGCGCATCATCGCCCACACCAAGCTCATCGGGGCCAAGGAAACCGACTCGGTGACCTTCGACGTGTCGAAACTCGATGCCGCTGAAAAATACGGCTTCTTCTGCTCGTTCCCGGGCCATATCTCGATGATGAAGGGCACCGTTACGCTGAAGTGATCAATTTCAGGTACAAAAAAGCGCCCCATGCAGGGCGCTTTTTTGTGCCAGGCAACCGCTCCTTGTGGGAGCGAGCTCGCTCGCGATGGCGGCAGCACATCCAACATCAATGCAAACTGACCCACCGCTATCGCGAGCAAGCTCGCTCCCACAGAGCCCACAGAGCCCACAGAGATTGCCGGTCACGGGGCGTAAGGCATCACCCGCTTGTGCTCGGTCTTGCGGTAGGTCTCGCAAATGATCCTGGCCGCCTCTTCGCGAATCGGTTGGCCATGCAGGAACGCATCGATCTCGGCGTAGGTCACCCCGTGGGAGGCTTCATCCGGCTTGCCTGGCGACAGGTCTTCAAGATCGGCGGTGGGGACTTTTTCCACCAGCGATTCCGGCGCGCCAAAGTCACGGGCGATGGCCCGGACCTGGTTTTTCACCAGGCCGCTCAACGGCGCCAGGTCGCAGGCGCCGTCACCGAACTTGGTGAAGAACCCCATGACCGCTTCGGCCGCATGGTCAGTGCCGATCACCAGGCCCTGCTCGGCCCCGGCGATGGTGTATTGCGCCACCATGCGCATCCGCGCCTTGGTATTGCCCAGCACGAAGTCCCGCGAGACCGCCGCCTTGCCTTCGAACGCGGCGACTTGCTCGGCCAAGGCCTTGACCGCCGGGCCAATATTGACGGTATGGCGCTCGTCGGGATCGATGAAGTCCACACAGGCCTGTGCTTCGTGCTCGTCGAACTGGGTGTCGTACGGCAGGCGCACGGCGATGAACTTATAGGCCGCGTTGCCGGTTTTCTCCCGCAGTTCGCGCATGGCACGTTGGGCCAGCAGCCCGGCGGTCAGCGAGTCGACGCCACCGCTGATGCCCAGCACGAGGGACTTGAGCCCGGAATTGACCAGGCAATCCTGGATAAAGCTCACTCGCCGGGCGATTTCGGCCTTGAGGTCGGCGTCATGGGCGAACGGTGGCTGGACCTTGAGCTGTTCAGCAATCTCACGCTGTACGGCTTGCATGAATTCACTCCTTGCTTGATGTATCAAAGGGCGGCAGGTACTTGGAAAACGTGTCGCATGTAGGCGACGAAATTCGGGTCCTTGCAGTGGGTCTTGCCGGGCTCGTCTGAAATCTTGGCCACGGGTTGCCCGTCACAGCTGATCATTTTAAGCACGATGCTCATGGGCTCGACACCCGGAATGTCGCAGGTCAGGTTGGTGCCAATACCGAAGCTGACATTGATGCGACCACGCAATGCCCGAAAAATCTCCAGGCATTTGGGCAGTGTCAGGCTATCGGAGAACACCAGGGTCTTGCTCATCGGGTCGATGCCGAGCTTGTGGTAGTGGGCAATGGCTTTTTCGGCCCAGATCACCGGGTCGCCGGAGTCATGGCGCAAACCGTCGAACAGCTTGGCGAAGAACAGATCGAAATCCTTGAGGAAGGCGTCCATGGTGATGCAGTCGGTCAGGGCGATCCCCAGCAGGCCCCGGTACTCGCGCACCCAGCAATCGAGGGCGGCGATCTGGCTGTCGATCAGTCGCGGGCCCAATTGCTGGTGGGCCATGATCCACTCATGGGCCATGGTGCCCAGGGGTTTCATGTCCAGCTCCCGGGACAGGTGCACGTTACTGGTACCGACGAAACGCCCGGGGAAATCATGCTTGAGCACGTTGACCACTTCTTCCTGGACGCGGAAGGAAAACCGCCGACGGGTGCCGAAATCCGCGACTTGCAGTTCGGACAGCTCCTCGGCGCTGGCGTTGGCGCTCAGCCAGTCGAACTTGCGATACAGCTGCTCGCGGGCCTGCTCCAGGACGATTTCACGGTAGCGATAGCGATTGCGCACTTCGCTGACAATGGCCAGCAGCGGCACTTCGAACAGAATCACGTGCAACCAGGGCCCGCGCAGGCGGATGAACAGCTCGCCGTTGTCGATGCCGGTGTGGACGTAGCGCAGGTTGAAGCGAAACAGGCCCAGGAACCGCAGGAAGTCCGGTTTGAGAAAACTGATACGTTCCAGGAAGCCCAACTGGTCGGCGCTCAGGCTCAGCTCCGCCAGGCGCTCGATCTGGAAGCGGATCTCCGCCAGATACGGACGCAGGTCTTCGCTGTTGCGGCAACGAAACTCCCACTCGACTTCGACGTTGGGGTAGTTGTGCAGCACCGCCTGCATCATCGTCAGTTTGTAGAAGTCGGTGTCGAGCAGGTTCTGCACGATACGATCGGCAAATACGCTCTCGCTCATAGGGTTCTCCTGACAGGCCGCTGCGGCGGGCAGCGGGGTGCGGCGGTTTGGGATGAGGGGGTTAGTGGCGCATAACCTGGGTGGGGATTGCCAGTGATTTTTGGTCACCGGTTCTTCTCTGGCAAGGTATCTTTCTGTGGCGAGGGAGCTTGCTCCCGCTCGGGTGCGCAGCGCCCGCATGGAAAAGGGCCGCTTCGCGCCCCAGCGGGAGCAAGCTCCCTCGCCACAGGGTTTGGTGCTGGCTGCTGCTATTGCGGCATATCAGGGCTATCGAGCTGTTCCAGCATCCACTCCACGAAAAGCCGCACCTTGGGCACTTCCGCCGAATGTTCCGGGTAGGCCAAGTAGTAAGCATCGGTGCTCGGCATCGCATGCTGCCAGGGGATGACCAGTTTGCCGTCGGCCAGTTCTTCTTCCACCAGAAACCGCGGCAGCAGGGCGACGCCGCAGCCGACCTGGGCGGCCCGGATGCACATGTAGAAGGTTTCGAAGCGCGGCCCGTGGTAGCTGTGTTCGGTGTGGTAGCCCTGGCTGTCGAACCAGTCATGCCAGGCCTGGGGCCGCGAGGCGTTTTGCAGCAGCACCAGCTCGGCCAGTTGGGTCGGGTCGCTGAAGGCCTGGTCAGGCAGGCTGCCGGGCGCGCAGACCGGCACCAGCTCTTCGTCGAACAGTCTCCGGGATTCGGTGCCAGGGCGTGAGCCCTGGCCGAAGTAGAACGCCAGGTCGCTGCGCCCCTGCTGCAAGTCGTCGGCTTCCTGCTCGCTGCGCAGGTCCAGATGAATTTTCGGATGACGCAACCGCCAGCCCTTCAGGCGGGGCACCAGCCAGCGGGCACCGAAGGTCGGAGGCGTGGAAACACGCAGCACTTCGGTATCGCCACCGTAGGAGCGCAGGTAGTGGGTGGACATCTCCACCTGGGTAAGGATTTTTCGCACTTCCCCCAAGTACAACTCCCCGGCCGGTGTCAGTTGCAAGCGGCGGCGCACACGCCGAAACAGCAGGTGCTGCAACAGTTCCTCGAGCTGGGCGACCTGTTTGCTGACGGCGCTCTGGGTCAGATGGAGTTCTTCGGCGGCACGGGTAAAGCTCAGGTGGCGAGTCACGGCTTCGAAGCACTGGAGTGCGGTAATCGACGGTAAATAGCGCTTATTGAGCATGACGAGGGCCTTTTTTCTTGTTGCTCTATAAATCGAGTCAGGGGCAGCATGAATAAACGGAATGATATCTCGCTTAATGGTCGTTTGTTGGCAAGACTCGGGCCAGCTAAAACTAGAGGCCTGAGCGTACGGTGATGGTCCGTCCGCCAATCTTTTATCGCTCGTTTAGAGGAGTTACCCCATGGTTGCTGCATTGCTTGATCGTCTGGGCGTCAATCCGGCCTTGTACCAGGGCGGCGCACAGCCGGTGCATTCGCCTATCGATGGCAGCCGCATCGGCGCCGTGAACTGGGAAGGCGCCGCTGAAGTCGAGCAGCAGGTCAGCCGTGCCGAACACGCCTTCGACCTGTGGCGCCAGGTGCCGGCCCCGCGTCGCGGCGAGCTGGTGCGTCAATTCGGCGACCTGTTGCGTGAATACAAGGCCGACCTCGGCGAGCTGGTGTCGTGGGAAGCTGGCAAGATCACCCAGGAAGGCCTGGGTGAAGTGCAAGAGATGATCGACATCTGCGACTTCGCCGTCGGCCTGTCCCGCCAGTTGTACGGCCTGACCATCGCCTCCGAGCGTCCGGGCCACCATATGCGTGAATCCTGGCATCCGCTGGGCGTGGTCGGGGTGATCAGCGCCTTCAACTTCCCCGTCGCGGTCTGGGCCTGGAACACCACGCTGGCCCTGGTCTGTGGCAACTCGGTGATCTGGAAACCCTCGGAAAAGACCCCGCTCACCGCCCTGGCGTGCCAGGCGCTGTTCGAACGCGTGCTGAAGAACTTCAGCGACGCACCACCGTACCTGAGCCAGGTGATCATCGGCGGTCGCGATGCCGGTGAAGCCCTGGTGGATGATCCGCGCGTGGCCTTGATCAGCGCCACCGGCAGCACCCGCATGGGTCGTGAGGTGGCGCCGAAAGTCGCCGCGCGTTTCGCCCGTAGCATCCTCGAACTGGGCGGTAACAACGCCATGATCCTGGCGCCGAGTGCCGACCTCGACATGGCCGTGCGCGCCATCCTGTTCAGCGCGGTCGGCACCGCCGGCCAGCGTTGCACCACCCTGCGCCGGCTGATCGCCCACGAGTCGGTGAAGGAAGAAATCGTCACCCGCCTCAAGGCCGCCTACTCGAAAGTGCGCATCGGCCATCCGCTGGAAGGCAACCTGGTCGGGCCACTGATCGACAAGCACAGCTTCGACGGCATGCAGGACGCGCTGGAGCAGGCCCTGAGCGAAGGTGGGCGCGTGTTTGGTGGCAAGCGCCAGCTCGAAGACCAGTTCCCGAATGCCTATTACGTCTCGCCGGCCATCGTCGAGATGCCCGAGCAGAGTGATGTGGTGCGCCACGAAACCTTCGCACCGATCCTGTACGTGGTCGGCTACAAGGACTTCGCCGAGGCCCTGCACCTGAACAATGCCGTGCCCCAGGGCCTGTCGTCCTGCATCTTCACCACCGACGTGCGTGAAGCCGAGCAGTTCATGTCGGCCGTGGGCAGCGACTGCGGCATCGCCAACGTCAACATCGGCCCGAGCGGCGCGGAAATCGGCGGTGCATTCGGTGGCGAAAAAGAAACCGGCGGCGGTCGCGAGTCCGGCTCCGATGCGTGGCGCGGCTACATGCGTCGCCAGACCAATACCGTGAACTACTCGCTGGAGTTGCCGTTGGCCCAGGGGATTACCTTCGACTGAGGCCGGATCTTCAATTCGTGGAGATCCTTTGTGGGAGCGAGCTTGCTCGCGATAGCGGTCTGTCAGTCACATAGTCATTGAATGTGCCGCCGCTATCGCGAGCAAGCTCGCTCCCACACTGAACAGTGTGATGGTTGGGTTTCTTTTTCGGAGTCTGGCAATGCCGTTACGCGAAGAATGTCTGTGGGAAAAACTGACGCCGCAAAGGCCTGAAAACACTGCCCTCACCGGCGAAATCACGGTGGATGTCTGTGTGATCGGCGCAGGGTTCACCGGGCTGTCGGCGGCGGTGCACTTGCTCGAACAAGGCAAGCGCGTGGCCGTGCTGGAAGCCCATCGGGCTGGGCATGGCGGATCGGGGCGCAACGTCGGCCTGGTGAACGCCGGGCTATGGATCCCGCCGGATGACATCGAGGCCGGATTCGGCGAGGCGGTGGGCAGCCAGCTCAACCGTATGTTGGGAGCCGCGCCGGCCCTGGTGTTCAGCCTCATCGATAAATACAACATCGATTGCCAGTTGCGCCGCGAAGGCACCTTGCACATGGCCCACAACGCCCGGGGCGAAGCCGACCTGCGCAGTCGCGAAGCTCAATGGAAGCGTCGTGGCGCCCCGGTGGAATTGCTCACCGGCCAGGCCTGTGCCGAGGCCACCGGCACCTCGAAAATCGCCGCGGCATTGCTCGACCGCCGCGCCGGCACGCTCAATCCGATGGCCTACACCAGCGGGCTGGCCAAGGCCGCCACGGACCTGGGTGGCCAGTTGTTCGACCATTCGCCGGTGACGCGCCTGGAACGTCAAGGCCAGCGCTGGTCGGTGCAGACCGCCCAGGGTTCGGTACTGGCCGAGCAGGTGGTGATTGCCTCCAATGCCTATACCGAGGGTGACTGGACCGAACTGCGGCGCAATTTCTTCCCGGGTTATTACTATCAGGTCGCGTCCGTCCCGCTGGCCGACGAGGCCGCCCAACGCATTCTGCCGGGCGGGCAGGGCTCGTGGGATACCCGCCAGGTGCTGAGCAGCATCCGCCGGGACAAGGATGGTCGTTTGCTGCTGGGCAGCCTGGGCAACGGCAACCGCAAGCCGACCTGGTTCCTCAAGGCCTGGGCCGACCGGGTGCAGCAACACTACTTTCCTTATCTCAAGCCGGTGGAGTGGGAGTGCACCTGGACCGGTTGCATCGCCTTCACTCCCGATCACTTGATGCGCCTGTTCGAACCCGCTCCCGGGCTGGTGGCCGTGACCGGCTACAACGGCCGAGGCGTGACCACCGGAACGGTGGTCGGCAAGGCGTTCGCCGATTACCTGTGTCACGGTAATGCCCAGGCCCTGCCGATCCCGTTCGCCCCCATGCAGCCACTGGCCGGGGTGGGGTTGCGCAGTTGCCTGTATGAGGCGGGCTTTTCGCTGTATCACGCGGGCCAGTGCCTGCGGATCGTCATTTGAGTGTTGAAAATTGTTGCTGGACGCCGCGTTTTCCGGCGTAGCGTCTAGCCTGTTATGGTGCGGGTTGTAGCAGTCGCGCACCGACAGTGTGCAGTTCGGTGACGTGGGTTGTTACACAGTGGTTGCACGCCGTTTCGCGCGATGGTTGCAATGATGGCTCATGGAAGGTTTTACCCGTTTGGATAAAAGGTTGCACCTTGTGCGGTTTAGACGGTTGCACGCCCCATGAAAAAGGGCCCGAAACAGTCGAAATAACAATAAAGCAGCGACTTTTTTCAGAATAAAAAACCGATGGCACGGCCCTTGCTGTGAGCTTTTCAGTGAAATGAAGTCGCAGTGCCAACTAAAAAAAACCTTGGAGCACCACCTCATGTCCCAGACGTTTTACAAGAAAGGTTTCCTGGCCCTCGCAGTGGCAGCTGCGCTGGGTGTTTCTGCGTTTGCTCAGGCCGACATCAAGATCGGCGTAGCGGGTCCCATGACAGGCGCCAACGCGGCATTTGGCGAGCAGTACATGAAGGGGGCACAGGCCGCGGCAGACGAGATCAATGCCAAGGGCGGCGTGAACGGGGAAAAAATCCTGCTGGTCAAGGGTGATGACGCCTGCGAGCCCAAACAGGCTGTCACGGTGGCCAAGGACCTGACTAACCAGAAAGTGGCGGGCGTTGTCGGTCACTTCTGCTCCTCGTCGACCATCCCGGCGTCCGAGATCTACGACGAAGCAGGCATCATTGCGATCACCCCGGGCTCTACCAACCCTGCTGTGACCGAGCGCGGCTTGAGTGCCATGTTCCGTATGTGCGGTCGTGACGACCAGCAGGGCATCGTTGCCGGCGACTACATCGTCGACGTGCTCAAGGGTAATAAAGTCGTCGTGCTGCACGACAAGGATACTTACGGCCAGGGCCTGGCGGATGCAACCAAGGCCCAGCTCGAGAAGCGTGGCGTGAAGCCGGTGCTGTACGAAGGCCTGACCCGTGGTGAAAAAGACTTCAGCACCATTGTCACCAAGATCCGTGGCGCTGGCGCCGATGTCGTCTACTTCGGTGGCCTGCACCCGGAAGCCGGTCCCCTGGTGCGTCAACTGCGTGAGCAAGGCCTCAAAGACGTCAAGTTCATGTCCGACGATGGCATCGTGACCGACGAACTGGTCACCACCGCTGGCGGTCCGCAATTTGTCGATGGCGTGCTGATGACCTTCGGCGCCGACCCGCGCCTGCTGCCAGACAGCAAGGCCGTAGTGGACGCGTTCCGCGCCAAGGGTACTGAGCCGGAAGGCTACACCTTGTATGCCTACGCTTCGGTCCAGACCCTCGCGGCTGCCTTCAACGGCGCCAAGTCCAACAGTGGCGAAAAAGCGGCTGAGTGGTTGAAGAAAAATCCAGTCAAAACCGTGATGGGCGAGAAGACCTGGGACGCCAAGGGCGACCTGAAAGTCTCCGACTACGTGGTTTACCAGTGGGACAAGGACGGCAAATACCACCAGTTGGAAAAACAGAAGTAAACGCGATCGGCTAGATCCCCCGATTCCTGTGGGAGCGAGCTTGCTCGCGATGGCGGACTGACAGGCGACATCTTTGTTGAATGTCTGTCCGCTATCGCTGGCAGGCCAGCGTCCACAAGGGATGTAGTGTTCTGACTGACATTGCTCCGACGTAAATCTGTATTTTCCTTAGAAGAACCGCACACTCAAGGGTGTGCAGGTTCTCACTGCGTGAGATTGCGTTATGGATGGTATTTTCCTGCAGCAACTGGTCAACGGCCTGACCCTCGGGTCGGTCTATGGCCTGATCGCCATCGGCTACACAATGGTCTATGGCATCATTGGCATGATCAACTTCGCCCATGGCGAGGTTTATATGATCTCTGCGTACCTCGCGGCGATCAGTCTGGCTCTGCTGGCATACTTCGGTATTGAATCCTTTCCCCTGCTGATGCTTGGCACGCTGATCTTCACCATCGTCGTTACGGCGGTGTATGGCTGGGTCATCGAACGTGTCGCCTACAAACCCCTGCGTAACTCCACCCGACTGGCACCGCTGATCAGCGCCATCGGTATTTCACTGATTCTGCAAAACTATGCACAGATCGCCCAGGGCGCCAAGCAACAAGGGGTTCCCACCTTGCTGACGGGAGCCTGGCGCGTTGAAGTCGGCACCGGATTCGTGCAACTGACCTACACCAAGGTCTTCATCCTGGTCGCTGCGTTTGTCGGGATGGGCCTGCTGACCTACGTCATCAAGTACACCAAGCTCGGCCGCATGTGCCGCGCGACCCAGCAAGACCGCAAGATGGCCTCGATCCTGGGGATCAACACCGACCGCGTGATTTCCTACGTGTTCATCATCGGTGCCGCGATGGCGGCCCTGGCTGGCGTGCTGATCACCATGAACTACGGCACGTTCGACTTCTATGCCGGTTTCATCATCGGCATCAAGGCATTCACTGCCGCGGTACTCGGCGGGATCGGCTCACTGCCTGGCGCGATGCTCGGCGGGATCATTCTCGGGATCTCCGAGTCGCTGTTCTCCGGCCTGGTCAATTCGGACTACAAGGACGTCTTCAGTTTCTCGCTGCTCGTTCTCGTTCTGGTCTTTCGGCCTCAAGGCCTGCTCGGCCGTCCTCTTGTGTCGAAGGTGTAAGCGATGTCATCAACCACTAAAAAAACCATTGATCTCAAAAGAAGCCTGGTTGACGCGATTCTTGCCGGCCTTGTCGCCTTGATTGTGTTCGGCCCGATTGTTGGCGTGGTCCTGGACGGCTACGGTTTCAACCTGCAACCGACCCGTGTGGCATGGATTGTCGCCATCGTCATGGCTGGCCGCTTTGCCCTGGGCCTGTTCCTGCAAACGCCCAAGGGCGTGAAAATCCTCGAGGGTTTCGAAAGCACCGGCTCCGGGGTGCACGTACTGCCGCCTGACTACAAAACCCGGCTGCGCTGGATCATCCCGCTGGTGATCGTCATTGCCGTGGTGTTTCCGTTTTTTTCCAACTCGTACCTGCTGGGCGTGGTCATCCTCGGGCTGATCTACGTGCTGCTGGGCCTGGGCTTGAACATCGTCGTCGGCCTGGCCGGACTGCTCGACCTGGGTTACGTAGCGTTCTATGCCATCGGTGCCTATGGACTGGCCCTCGGTTATCAATACCTGGGGCTGGGGTTCTGGACGGTGCTGCCCCTGGCGGCGATCACGGCGGGGCTGGCCGGCTGTATCCTGGGTTTTCCGGTGCTGCGCCTGCACGGTGACTACCTAGCGATCGTGACCCTGGGCTTCGGTGAAATCATCCGGTTGGTCCTCAATAACTGGCTGTCCCTGACTGGCGGTCCCAATGGCATGGCGGCGCCGTTGCCCACCTTCTTCGGCCTCGAACTCGGTAAAAGGGCGAAGGATGGCGGCGTACCGTTCCATGAGTTTTTCGGCATCGCCTACAACCCGGACGTGAAGTACTACTTCATCTACGCGGTGTTGTTCCTCGTCGTGTTGGCCGTGCTGTACATCAAGCATCGCCTGACTCGCATGCCGGTCGGTCGCGCCTGGGAAGCCTTGCGCGAAGATGAAATCGCCTGCCGCTCGATGGGCCTGAACCACGTACTGGTCAAGCTCTCGGCGTTCACTATCGGAGCCTCGACGGCCGGCCTGGCCGGTGTGTTCTTCGCTACGTACCAAGGCTTCGTCAACCCGACATCGTTCACCTTCTTCGAATCGGCCCTGATCCTTGCCATCGTGGTGCTGGGCGGCATGGGCTCGACCATCGGCGTGGTGATCGCAGCCTTCGTGCTGACCGTGGCGCCGGAGCTGCTGCGGGGGTTTGCGGAATACCGGGTGCTGCTGTTCGGCATACTGATGGTGTTGATGATGATCTGGCGCCCGCGTGGCCTGATTCGCATCAGCCGTACCGGTGTGACGCCGCGTAAAGGAGTAGCCCCATGAGCGAAGTCGTACTCTCAGTCGAAAACCTGATGATGCAGTTCGGTGGGATCAAGGCCCTCAGCGACGTCAGCCTGCAGGTCAAGCGCAATTCGATCTTCGCCCTGATCGGCCCCAACGGTGCGGGCAAGACCACGGTGTTCAACTGCCTGACCGGTTTCTACAAGGCCACGGGCGGCAAGATCGAGCTCAACGTGCGCGGCGAGCGGACCAACGTCATCAAGCTGCTGGGCGAAGCGTTTCGCCCCACTGACTTCGTGTCACCGACATCCTTCGCCAGCCGGATGTACTACAAGATGTTCGGCGGTACTCACCTGGTGAACCGTGCCGGCCTGGCGCGGACCTTCCAGAACATCCGCCTGTTCAAGGAAATGTCGGTACTGGAAAACCTCTTGGTGGCCCAACACATGTGGGTCAACCGCAGCCTGCTGGCGGGTATCCTCAACACCAAGGGCTACCGCAAGGCCGAAAGCGATGCGCTGGACCACGCCTTCTACTGGCTGGAAGTGGTGGACCTGGTGGATTGCGCCAACCGCCTGGCCGGGGAGCTTTCCTACGGCCAGCAACGGCGCCTGGAAATCGCCCGGGCCATGTGCACCCGCCCGCAGATCATCTGCCTCGACGAACCGGCCGCGGGCCTCAACCCTCAGGAAACCGAAGCGCTGAGCGCGATGATCCGGCTGCTGCGCGACGAGCATGATCTGACCGTGGTGCTGATCGAACACGACATGGGCATGGTAATGAGCATTTCCGATCACATCGTGGTGCTGGACCACGGCAACGTGATCGCCGAGGGCGGTCCCGAGGCGATTCGCAACGATCCGAAGGTGATCGCGGCCTACCTGGGTGCCGACGAAGAGGAACTGGTATGAGTGGACCTATCCTCGAACTCAAGGAGTTGGACGTGTTCTACGGGCCGATCCAGGCCCTGAAAAAGGTCTCGATGCACATTGGCGAAGGTGAAACCGTGAGCCTGATCGGCTCCAACGGTGCCGGCAAGTCCACGTTGCTGATGTCCATCTTCGGCCAGCCCCGTGCGGCGGGCGGGCAGATCATCTACCAGGGCGTGGACATCACCCACAAGTCGTCGCACTACATTGCCTCCAACGGCATCGCGCAGTCGCCGGAAGGGCGACGGGTATTCCCGGACATGACCGTCGAGGAAAACCTGCTGATGGGCACCATTCCCATCGGTGACAAATACGCCAGCGAAGACATGCAGCGCATGTTCGAGCTGTTTCCACGGCTCAAGGAGCGTCGCAACCAGCGGGCCATGACCATGTCCGGTGGCGAGCAGCAAATGCTCGCCATCGCCCGGGCATTGATGAGCCGGCCCAAGTTGTTGCTGCTCGATGAGCCGAGCCTGGGGCTGGCGCCGATCGTGGTGAAACAGATCTTCGCCACCCTGCGTGAACTGGCGTCCACCGGGATGACCATCTTCCTGGTGGAACAGAACGCCAACCACGCCCTCAGGTTGTCGGACCGGGCCTATGTGATGGTCAACGGTGAAATCCGCCTGACCGGCACTGGCAAGGAACTGCTCGCCAACGAGGAGGTGCGCAACGCGTACCTGGGCGGGCATTGAGGCGGCTGCTGTAATGGAAAAACCGGCGAGAGATCGCCGGTTTTTTTATCTCTTCAAACCACCACCCGCCCTTGTGGGAGCGAGCTTGCTCGCGATGGCGGCAGGTCAGCCGACATCGATGTTGATTGAACCAAAGCTATCGCGAGCAAGCTCGCTCCCACAGGGGGCTTTGTATGTTTTTCACAATTGTGGACAACAATCCTGAGCCCCTGCGAAACCGCGACATAAAGTCGCCGCAAACAGTTGTTTTGTCACGGTTTTGACTTGTCCCCGTTTGCTGTGGAGCTGGCTGTGGGTAACGTGGGAGTAGCTGGCTGCAAGCCTTTGAATCCGTGGCTTGCAGGGCTATGATCGTTTTTTGATCAGGCGTTTTTAGTCAAGCGGGAGCGGCTGTTGTCAACACTTTTATGAGCGCCGGAATGGACGCCAAAGACAGTGGGCAAGCCTGTGGATAAGTCTGTGACTAAACTCTGGAAAGACCGCGCTGAGCGCCGTCGTTACTGGCTTGGAGCCATCGCTCATTTCGCAGTGGCTTATAGCAGATAACTTGCGCTGCACAACCTCACTTGCAGGGTCAAGCGAAAAAAAATTCCAAATACCCCGAAAAGCCTTATGCACAGCGGCCTGCGGGATTTGCACTTGCCCCCGATTACTGTGGACGTGCCTGTGGATAAGGTGCGAGCAACCGGCTGCGGGCCTTGTTGGGCGAGGCTTGGCGTGGATTGGTTGTTTTATGAGCAGCCGTGGGCCAAAAGCTCATGCGCAAGCCTTGCCCCTGGCGTGCCAGGCCGGGCATGCTGTGGGCCGATTTCCATTCAATGGCTTTTGCAGTTCAAACAAGGAGAACACGATGTCTGACACCCTGTTTATCACCGGCGCGACGTCCGGTTTTGGTGAAGCCTGTGCCCGTCGGTTTGCCGAGGCCGGTTGGAAACTGGTGCTGACCGGTCGTCGTGAAGAGCGCCTCAATGCCCTGTGTGCCGAATTGTCGAAGCAGACCGAAGTCCATGGCCTGGTCCTGGATGTGCGTGATCGCAAGGCCATGGAAGAGGCCATCGCCAACCTGCCGCCATCCTTCGCCAAGCTGCGCGGGCTGATCAACAATGCCGGCCTGGCCCTGGGCGTCGATCCGGCCCCCAAGTGCGACCTCGATGATTGGGACACCATGGTCGACACCAATGTCAAAGGGCTGATCTACAGCACGCGCCTGCTGTTGCCACGCCTGATCGCCCACGGCCGTGGGGCCGGGATCGTCAACCTGGGTTCCATCGCCGGCAACTACCCGTATCCGGGCAGCCACGTGTATGGCGCGAGCAAGGCGTTCGTCAAACAGTTCTCCCTGAACCTGCGTTGCGACCTGCAAGGCACGGGCGTGCGGGTGAGCAACATCGAGCCGGGCCTGTGCGAGAGCGAGTTCTCCCTGGTGCGCTTCGGTGGCGACCAGGAGCGCTACAACGCGACTTATGCCGGCGCCGAGCCGATCCAGCCACAGGACATCGCCGATACGATTTTCTGGGTGCTCAACGCCCCGGCACACATCAACATCAACAGCCTGGAGCTGATGCCGGTGAGCCAGACCTGGGCCGGGTTTGCCATCGAGCGCAACAAGGCTTGATGGGTGGACATCTGTGGCGAGGGAGCTTGCTCCCGCTGGGCTGCGTAGCGGCCCCAAAAGCTGACGACTGCTTCGCAGCCGAACGGGAGCAAGCTCCCTCGCCACAGGAGCGTTACGCCAAGTAATCGGCCAGCCCGCGATAGCAGGTCAGCAGGTGATACGGCGTGGTGGACGGCATGTCCCGGCGGCTGACGATGCCGTCGGCGTCCAGGCATTCGTTCCAGCCCTTGGCATGCAGGAAGTGTTGCTGCAAGGCCTGCAATTGACGCAGTAACACTCCCTGCTTGCCAGGGCGTAATGTCAGTGCCCGCAGGTACTCGGCCTGAGCCCAGATGCGTTGGGTGGCATCGCGCGGGCTTGCTTGTGGTTCCTGGTCCAGCATCGCGCACACCGCGCCGGATTCCGGATCGACGCCGCGTTGTTCGGTATGGTCGAAGCTGCGCTCCAGGGCGGTGTGCAGCTTGCCGTTGCGCAACAGCGGCGATGAGGCCAGCAAGTAATACCATTCGAACTGGTGCCCCGGCTCGAACCAGTTATCCACAGCCTTGAGCGGTTTTTCCATCATGACCCGTTGCTGCGGCTCGATGAAATGCTTGGCCATCCCGTCGCACAAGCTCAGCAATGCTTGACGGACGTTGGCGTCTTCGCGGACCGAGAGCGTGGCGAGGAAAGCTTCGGCCAGGTGCATCAAGGGGTTTTGCAGCGGGCCGGAGCCGGTCGTTGACCAATCGCGCTTGAGGCTGGCTTCGTAAAGCCCGTCTGCGCTGGCAAAGCGTTGGGCGATGACCTCCAGGCTGGCGTTGAGCACCGATTCCACCAGCGGTTCGCGGACCTTGTCCCAGTAATGGGCGCAGGCGAACAGGATGAAGGCGTGGGTATAGAGGTCTTTGCCGGTGTCCAGCGGCGCGCCTTGGGGGTCGATGCTGTAGAACCAGCCGCCGTGTTCGGCATCGTGGAAATGCCGTTGCAGCGAGCGGAACAGGGCACTGGCCCGCTCCTCGGCCTGGGGGACTTCGCCAATCAGGCTGGCGAACACATACAACTGCCGTGCACAGGCCATGGCACGGTAGCGCTGGGGCGGCAGCGGCGCATGTCCGGCATCCAGGGATTCATAGGGCAGCGCCAGTTCGGCATTCCAACCCGGGCCTTGCCACATCGGCACGATCACGTCGTGAAAATGCTGACGCACTGTTGCGAACAGGGCGATCAATTCAGGCTGGGGGGCGGGGCGGGAAGCATCAGGCATCGGCGGAAGTCGTCACGGCTGGGGGAGGCGATTGCGCGACATGGTAGCAGAGTGACCGACTCCAGAGAGATGGCGCTTGTAAGTCCGTCATCGCGAGCAAGCTCGCTCCCACAGGGACTGCAAAGTGTGGAGGCAGGCTGGCTCCCACAGGGGCCGGTGCACACCGATCAAAGTGTGGAAGCCCGAACAAACTGTGGGAGCGAGCTTGCTCGCGATGGCGGCCAGGCAGGCGCTAAAGAATCAGCTCGCCAACAACCAAACCCCAGCCCCCGCCGAAGCCGCCCCGGCCAACCTGACCAATGGCGCCGCCGCTTGCGGCAACACCCGCACCAGCACAAAACCTGCGCCATGCAGCGCCGCCGTGGCCGCGACGAAGCCTGCCGCATAGGCCCATGGGCTCGACATGTCCGGCAGTTCCAAGCCATGGGCCACGCCATGGAACAGCGCAAACAGGGCGGTTGCACCGACCGCCAGGCTCAACGGCGGACGCGCCGCCAGTGCCACCGCCAGGCCCAGGGCGAGCACCGAGGCGGCGATGCCGCTTTCCAGCGCTGGCAGGTCCAGACCTTCAAAGCCCAGCAGGCCGCCAAGCAGCATCGTACCGACGAAGGTGCATGGCAGTGCCCAGCGCGCGGCGCCTTGTTGTTGCGCAGCCCACAAACCGACCGCCAGCATCGCCAGCAAATGGTCGAGCCCGCCGATCGGGTGGCCGAGGCCGGCGATCAGCCCGTTGTCGCCGTGGCCGGGGTGAGCGAAGGCCAGGGCCGGGGTCAGCAGCAGGGCGAGGGCGCCGAGAATGCGTTTGAACGTCATGGATAAGCTTCCTTGTTGTCAGTCGAAAAATCAGGCGGCGCTCAGCAGGCCCTGGCGCTCGATGAAGGCGATGATGTCGTCCAGGCCTTGGCCGGTCTTCTGGTTGCTGAACACGAAAGGCTTGCCGTTGCGCATCCGCCGGGTGTCGCTGTCCATCATCTCCAGGGACGCGCCCACCAGGGGTGCCAGGTCGATTTTGTTGATGACCAGCAGGTCGGATTTGCAAATGCCCGGCCCGCCCTTGCGCGGCAGCTTGTCGCCGGCCGAGACGTCGATCACATAGATCGTCAGGTCCGACAGCTCGGGGCTGAAGGTCGCCGACAGGTTGTCGCCGCCCGACTCCACCAGGATCAGGTCCAGGCCCGGGAAGCGCCGGTTCAACTGGTCCACCGCTTCAAGGTTGATCGAGGCATCTTCGCGAATCGCCGTGTGCGGGCAGCCGCCGGTTTCCACGCCGATGATCCGCTCCGGCGCCAGGGCCTCGTTGCGCACCAGGAAGTCGGCGTCTTCGCGGGTGTAGATGTCATTGGTGACCACCGCCAGGTTGTAGCGTTCACGTAGAGCCAGGCACAGGGCCAGGGTCAGGGCGGTCTTGCCGGAGCCTACCGGGCCGCCGATACCGACGCGCAGAGGTTGTGTATTCATGTGTGTCTCCTAGGAACGGAACAGACGGCTGTACTGGCGCTCATGGGCCATGCACGCCAGGGACAGGCCAAACGCGGCGCTGCCGTAATGATCGGGGTCGATGTTCGAGGCGTCGTGCTGGGCCTGTTGCAACAGCGGCAGCAGTTCGCTGGTCAGGCGCTGGGCCGCTTGCTGGCCCAGGGGCAGGGTTTTCATCAGCACCGCCAGTTGGTTTTCCAGCCAACTCCACAGCCAGGCGGCGAGAGCGTCCTGGGGGGCGATCTGCCAGGCGCGGGCGGCCAGGGCCCAGCCCAGCGCCAGATGCGGCTCGCTGCGCTGTTCGAGAAAGCCTCGCGCGGCGTGGTCGAGTTCCGGCAGGCCTGCGAGCAATTGCTGCAGCGAGTAGCCCATCTGCCGGCTCTCCTGATACAGCTCGCGGGTTTCCCGGCTGGCGCGGTGCTCTTCGCAATGTTGCAGCAGCGCGTCCCAATCGTCAGCGGCGGCTGCGGTGCAGTGCGCCAGCAGCAAGGGCGCTTCGAAGCGTGCCAGGTTCAACAGCAATTGATCGCTGATCCAGCGCCGCGCGTCGTCGGGTTTTTTCACCTGGCCATTGTCCACCGCCATCTCCAGCCCCTGGGAATAGCTGTAGCCGCCAATCGGCAGCTGCGGGCTGGCCAGACGCAGCAGCGCCCAGGCCGGGTTCATGTGCGCACGCCAAACTGATGCAGGCGCGGCGCGTAGTTGAAGTCTTCGTCGCCGTGCCGGGAATGATGATGGCCGCCGCCATAGGCACCGTGTTCTGGCTGGAACGGGGCTTCGATGGATTCGACGCTGGCGCCCAGTTGCTCGAGCATTGCCTTGAGCACGTAGTCGTCCAGCAGGCGCAGCCAGCCATCGCCCACTTGCAGGGCCACGTGGCGATTGCCCAGATGATAGGCGGCGCGGGTCAGTTCGAAGGCGTTGGCGCAGGTGACGTGCAGCAATTGTTCGGCGCGGGCGCAGACGCGCACGATGCGCCCGTCTTCGGCCTGCAGGCATTCACCGTCGTACAGCGGCGGCTGGCCTCGTTCCAGGAACAATCCCACGTCTTCACCTTCGGCACTGAAACAGCGCAGGCGGCTTTTGCTACGGGCGTCGAAGGTCAGGTGCAGCTCGGCGTCCCAGCGCGGTTGAGTGTCGATTCTGCGGTGGATCACCAGCATCGGAGTGCTTCCAGCAATGAACGGTGCTGTGTTTAGAGCAAGGGGCTTGCCAATCGAAGAAGGTGTAGGAAATAGCTGGGATGGCGTTTCAGGATGGGGCGGATTGCGTGCCATATTGGTGCGCTGCGGGGTGTTGCGCACCATTTTGCGGCTTGCGCAAAAAAGAATCTGTGGGAGCGAGCTTGCTCGCGATAGCGGTGGGTCAGTCAGCATTGATGCCGCTGACAGACCGCAATCGCGAGCAAGCTCGCTCCCACAGTGGATACATTCGGGGTTATTCGGTACTGCCCAACCCTTGCCAATGTTTGAGGCCAATGAAGATGAACCGCAGTTGCTGGGTAATCTTCGCCTGGGGGGTGAGGTGTTCGGGGAGGGCTTGGGCCGGTGGGTCGATGATGTCCGGCAGGGTGGCGAACACGCTCTTGACGATGAGGTCGGCCATCACGCCCAGGGCGGCCAGGTCCAGGTGCTGCAGCTTGGGCATCAAGGCCAGGTCGGCGGCCAGGTCCGAGCTGATGCCTTCGCGCAATTGGGCGATGGCCTGGCGCACCGGCAGGGAGCCGCCGTATTGCTCGCGGGCCAGGAACAGGAATTGGGATCGGTTGGCTTGCACCACATCGAGAAAGATCCGCACCGACGCATCGATAATGCCGCCCATGACGAACTCGTTGTGGCGTACCAGGCGGATGGTCTCGCGGAAGGTCTGGCCGACTTCGCTGACCAATGCCAGGCCCAGTTGGTCCATGTCTTCGAAGTGCCGGTAGAACCCGGTGGGCACGATGCCTGCCGTCCTGGCGACCTCCCGCAGGCTCAGGCTGCCGAAGCCCCGGCCGCACTCCATCAAATGGCGGGCTGCGTCCATCAGGGCAATTCGGGTCTGTTGTTTCTGTTCGGCGCGGGGCAGCATCGCAAGGCTGACTTCTGATTCACGGGAGCGACGCACTCTAGCAAATCGGCTTTGCCGACGTCGAACGGTAGAGAGGGATCGGGCGGGGAAAACGAGGGGTTTGAAAAGTCAAAAGCCCGATTGCAGGAATCGGGCTTTTTTCTGGGCCACCATGGGCTCAGCTCACTGCACTGTTGCGTTCGATCACGCGGTCACCACCGTCAGCTGCCAAGGTCTGGCCTTGTGGAGTGCGGTCGGAACCGTCAGCTGCCAGGGTCTGGCCTTGTGGAGTGCGGTCGGAACCGTCAGCTGCCAGGGTCTGGCCTTGTGGAGTGCGGTCGGAACCGTCGGCTGCCAAGGTCTGGCCTTGTGGAGTGCGGTCGGATCCGTCAGCTGCCAAGGTCTGGCCTTGTGGAGTGCGGTCGGAACCGTCAGCTGCCAGGGTCTGGCCTTGTGGAGTGCGGTCGGAACCGTCAGCTGCGAGGGTCTGGCCTTGTGGGGTGCGGTCGGAACCACCTTCAACCAGACCTTTTTCTTCCAGCCTGTCACGTCCACCTTCAGCGACGGTCTGGCTGTAGACAGAATGGCTGTCCTTGACCTGTGGCGTGGCTTGTTCGGAAGCTGGCAGTGCGAAGGCGGTAGAGGCCAGCAGAGAAAGTGAAAGACTCATCAGTAATTGGCGTTTCATGATCGTTGCTCCTTGGGAGGGCGATAAAGTGGGTACGAGGGCAATGCTACTCTCGATAAGTCGATATAAAAGTTCATAAAGACAATGGTAATAATCAACGGAATTGATTGTTCTGGGGGAAGGCTCTAGATCGGGCGTTTCCGGGGTGCGGTTTTGCACTGCGGTGGGTATTTTGTACCCATTGGCGCCTCGTAAATGTGCGGGTGCGGTAACGGTTTGTTGGCTGATTGGTCAGGATCCAGGCATTTTTTTGTGCCGTTCATCGGCACCTGTTGGTCGTTTCATCAGTCCAACCTTTCATGACGAACCGACTGCGGGTTCGTATTTCCAACAGCGCCGTGGTTGCGGACGCTGACTTGTCATCAGGAGCCTTGTGCATGACGCGCACCTCGAAAATCCTCGCCTGGAGCTTTGCCAGCCTTGTTGTCCTGCTGGCGGTGCTGGTTCTGGTCATCGCGTTCTTCGACTGGAATCGCATCAAGCCCCCGCTCAATGCCAAGGTTTCCGAGGAGTTGCATCGCCCCTTCGCCATCAACGGTAACCTGGCGGTGGTCTGGCAGCGCGAACCGGGGGAAGGTGGCTGGCACGCCTGGTTGCCGTGGCCCCATGTGGTGGCCGAAGACTTGAGCCTGGGTAACCCGGACTGGTCGAAAAACCCGCAAATGGTCACGCTCAAGCGTGTCGAGCTACGCGTTTCGCCCTTGGCCTTGCTGGCCCGGCGAGTGGCGATTCCGCGCATCGACCTGACGGAGCCCAACGCCAACCTGCAACGCCTGGCGGATGGTCGCGCCAACTGGACCTTCCAGTTCGATCCGAAGGACCCGGACGCCGAGCCGTCCAGTTGGGTGGTGGACATTGGCGCCATCGGCTTCGACAAGGGCCACGTCACCCTCGACGACCAGACGCTCAAGACCCGGCTCGACCTGTTGATCGATCCGTTGGGCAAACCCATTCCGTTCAGCGACATTGTTGGCGACAAGGCCGCCAAAAAAGCCCAGGACCAAGGCGCGACGCCGCAGGACTATGCGTTCGCCTTCAAGGTCAACGGGCAGTATCACGGGCAAAACCTGACCGGCTCCGGCAAGGTCGGTGGCTTGCTGGCGTTGCAGGATGCGTCACAACCCTTTCCGCTCCAGGCCCAGGCCAAGATCGGCGACACTCGCATCGAACTGGCTGGCACCCTCACCGACCCGCTGAACCTCGGGGCCCTGGACTTGCGCCTGAAGCTGGCCGGCAAAAGCCTCGCTCATCTTTACCCGCTGACCGGCGTGACCTTGCCGGATTCGCCGCCTTACGCCACCGATGGCCGCTTGATTGCCAAGCTGCATGAGCCGGGTGGGGCGCTGTTCCGCTACGAGGCGTTCAACGGCAAGATCGGCGACAGCGATATCCATGGCGACCTGGCCTATGTCGCCAGCCAGCCGCGGCCGAAACTCAGTGGTGCGCTGGTCTCCAATCAACTGCTGTTCAGCGACCTGGCGCCGCTGATCGGTGCGGACTCCAATGCCGAGCAAAAGGCCCGGGGCGGCGCCAGCAAACAGCCGACCGACAAGGTCTTGCCCGTGGAAGAGTTTCGCACCGAGCGCTGGAGCGTGATGGACGCCGATGTGGAGTTCACCGGCAAGCGCATCGTTCACAGCGAGCAGTTGCCGTTCAGCGATCTTTATACTCACCTGGTGCTCAATGATGGGCAGTTGAGCCTGGAACCCCTGCGCTTCGGCGTGGCCGGTGGCCGCCTCGATGCGCAGATCCGCCTCAACGGGCACACCCAGCCCCTTGAAGGCCAGGCGAAGCTGACGGCGCGGGGGTTCAAGCTCAAGCAACTGTTCCCGGGTTTCGAACCGATGAAAACCAGTTTCGGCGAATTGAACGGCGATGCTGATATCGCCGGGCGCGGAAATTCGGTGGCGGCACTGCTGGGCACGGCCAATGGCACGCTGAAAATGCTCATCAACGATGGCGCCATCAGTCGGGAATTGATGGAGTTGGCGGGACTGAACGTCGGCAACTACGTGGTGGGAAAAATCTTTGGCGACAAAGAAGTGAAGATCAATTGTGCGGCGGCGGACTTCGATATCAAGACGGGCCTGGCGACCACGCGGCTGTTCGTGTTCGACACGGAGAACGCGATCATCTACATCGACGGCACGGCGAACATGGCGAGTGAACAACTGGACCTGACCATCACCCCCGAGTCCAAGGGCTGGCGTCTGATTTCCCTGCGCTCGCCGTTGTACGTGCGCGGCCCGTTCGCCAAGCCTGCCGCTGGCGTCAAGGCCGTGCCCCTGATGCTGCGCGGTGCCGGGATGGTGGCGTTGGGCGTGATCGCCGCGCCGGCGGCCGGGTTGCTGGCGCTGGTGGCGCCCAGTGGGGGTGAGCCGAACCAGTGTGCGCCGCTGCTGGAGCAGATGAAGGCGGGCAAGGCGCCGGTGACGGTCAAGCCTACCCGGTAGCCCGGTTGTGCGGTGAGGTGGCTGGCCTCATCGCGAGCAAGCTCGCTCCCACAGGGGACCGCATTCCGTCTGAAAGAATGCGGTCAAAATGTGGGAGCGAGCTTGCTCGCGATTGGGGCCCTGAAGGCTATTACAGATCGGCCAGGATGTCGGCCATGTCATCGGCATGTTCTTCTTCCTGGGCCAGGATGTCTTCGAAGATGCGCCGGGTGGTCGGGTCTTTTTCGCCGATGTACTGGATGATTTCCCGGTAGCTGTCGATGGCGATCCGTTCGGCCACCAGATCCTCGTACACCATTTCCTTGAGGGTGTTGCCCGCAACGTACTGGGCGTGGGAATTGCGGGTCAACAGGTCGGGGTTGAACTCCGGTTCGCCGCCCAACTGCACGATGCGCTCGGCGAGTTTGTCGGCGTGTTCGGCTTCCTGGTTCGCGTGTTCGAGGAACTCACTGGCCGCCACGCTGGCCTTGAGGCCGGAGGCCATAAGTAGTGACGCTTGTAGCGCAGCACGCAGACCAGTTCGGTGGCCAGCGCTTCGTTGAGCAGGCGGATGACTTCCTGCCGGTCGGCGCCATAGCCTTCGGTCACTGCGCCGTTCTGCACGTTCTGCCGCGCACGTTCGCGCAGGGTGGTTACATCGGATAAGTGCATGTCGCTCATCTCGTTCTCCTGGAGGCTGATCCGGTTGGAGCGTCACGCTCTGTTGGCGCGATCACTTCTTAGGTGGAGTGGGGAACGAGGCAAAAAGTTTAATGAAATGTGTCAGTGCAATTCCCATTCGGCATCACCGATGTGACGGTGGTGGCCGCCGAAGGCGAAGAGTCGGCCGAGCGCAGCTTCGCGTTGTCTTGTGCCGAGGCCGAGGAGCGCTTGCTGGCCTTGGCGCGATCTTTCTGAGAGGGGGCTGCGGTGCAGCCCAGCGGGAGCAAGCTCCCTCGCCACGGATTCATCTGGGTGTCATAGACTGGTCATCATCGGTACTGATGCTGATCCCTTCTTGATCACAAGGATGTCGCCATGTCGCAACGCTGCGCCACTCGTTATCCGCTGGTACTGGTCCCGGGCATGTTCGGGTTCATACGCCTGGTGCTGTACCCGTACTGGTATGGGATCGTCTCGGCGTTGCGTCGCGGTGGGGCCGTGGTGGCGGCGGTGAAGGTTTCGCCGTTGCACTCGTCCGAGGTGCGCGGCGAGCAGTTGCTGGCATTGATCGACGACATCCTGCGGCAAACCGGTGCGCAGAAGGTCAACCTGATCGGCCACAGCCAGGGCAGTCTCACCGCCCGTTATGCCGCCGCCAAACGCCCGGACCTGGTGGCGTCGGTCACGTCGGTGGCCGGCCCCAACCATGGCTCCGAACTGGCCGATTACCTGCAGGCCCACTACCCGGCCGACAGTGCCAAGGGGCGTGTGCTCAGTGCCGTGCTGAGCCTGATCAACGCCCTGATGAGCCTGCTGGACACCGGCTATCGCGGGCCGAAGCTGCCAGTGGACATCCACGCTTCCCACGCCTCCCTGACCACCGCCGGGGTGGCGCTGTTCAATCAATGTTATCCACAGGGCCTGCCGGTTACCTGGGGCGGGCATGGGCCGGAAGAGGTCAATGGCGTGCGCTATTACTCATGGTCCGGCACCTTGCAGCCGGGCAAGACCGATAAAGGGCGCAATCTGTTCGACGGCACCAACCGCACTTGCCGTTTATTTGCCCGCACCTTTGTCAGGGAAGCGGGACAGTGTGACGGTTTGGTCGGACGCTACAGCTCACACCTGGGCACGGTCATCGGCGATGACTATCCGCTGGACCACTTCGACATCGTCAACCAGTCGCTGGGGCTGGTGGGCAAGGGGGCCGAGCCGGTCCGGTTGTTTGTCGAACATGCGCAGCGGTTGAAGGCGGCCGGGGTGTAGGGTTTCGGATCGAGTTGTCCGCCATCGCGAGCAAGCTCGCTCCCACAATGGATTTGCGGCGCTTGGCCCATTGTGGGAGCGAGCTTGCTCGCGATGGCGATAGACCCGGCACAGGAGATCCAACAGATGAAGGTGTAACAGGCTTTGTCTACACTGCACCTCATCGCCGTACCCTCGTGCGGCAGCCAGGAGAAACACCATGAAGATGCTTCGTGTGCCTTTGTTGATGATCGGTTTGCTGCTGTGTTCCCAGGGCTTCGCCGCGACGGCGCAGCAGACCAAGATGACCACCTGCAACGCCGACGCCACCGCCAAGGCGCTCAAGGGCGACGAGCGCAAGGCGTTCATGAGCACCTGCCTCAAGGCTACACCGAGCACCCCGCAGGAACGCATGAAGACCTGCAACGCCACGGCCACCACCCAGGCCCTGAAGGGTGATGCCCGCAAGACGTTCATGAGTGAGTGCCTGAAGAAAAAATAACGGCCGGTTTTTCTTCAACCTTTGATGGCCCTATCGCGAGCAAGCTCGCTCCCACAGTGGATTTGTGTTGCCCGGTTCGTGGTGGGAGCGAGCTTGCTCGCGATGGGGGCGGCACAACACTGCAAAAAAACACCTGAACCCTGTCCAGGATCGGCCGATACAATGTCTAGTGCTGTTGGTGGATCGCTGGCAGACTGCCGATCCTTTCACGCCGTTTTGTCCTGAGGCTGTATGCCAACGTTTTCTCAGCGTCATGTATTGTTGGTGATCAGTTGGGTGATCATTTTTGGTGGGTTGTTGCTGGTGCTGCCACTGCGCCTGTTGCCGAGCCTGCTGGCCGGGTTGTTGGTGTTCGAGCTGGTCAACATGCTCACCCCGCAGTTGCAGCGCCTGATCGAAGGTCGCCGTGCCCGCTGGCTGGCGGTGGCGTTGCTGGGCACGCTGGTGGTCAGTGTGCTGACGCTGATCTTCGCCGGAGCCTTCAGTTTCCTGCTCCATGAGGCGGAAAACCCCGGGGCCTCCCTGGACAAGTTCATGACGGTGGTCGACCGCGCCCGTGGGCAATTGCCGCCGTTCATCGACGCCTACCTGCCGGCCAGCGCCGCCGAGTTCCGGGTGGCGATCGGTGACTGGGTGAGCAAGCACCTGAGCGACCTGCAACTGGTGGGCAAGGATGCGGCCCACATGTTCGTGACGTTGCTGATCGGCATGGTGCTGGGGGCTATCGTTGCCCTGCAGCGCATTCCCGACCTGACCAAGCGCAAGCCCCTGGCCGCGGCGCTGTTCGATCGCCTGAACCTGCTGGTCAAGGCGTTTCGCAACATCGTCTTCGCCCAGATCAAGATTTCCCTGCTCAACACCTTCTTCACCGGGATTTTCCTGGCGGTGGTGCTGCCGCTGTTCGGGATAAAACTGCCGCTGACCAAGACCCTGATCGTGATGACGTTCCTGCTGGGGCTGCTGCCGGTCATCGGCAACCTGATGTCCAACACGCTGATCACCATTGTCGGCCTGTCGCTGTCGATCTGGGTCGCCGTGGCGGCGCTGGGTTACCTGATCGTGATCCACAAGCTCGAATACTTCCTCAACGCCCGCATCGTCGGCGGGCAGATCAGCGCCAAGTCCTGGGAGTTGCTCATGGCGATGCTGGTGTTCGAAGCCGCATTCGGCCTGCCGGGGGTGGTGGCGGGGCCGATTTATTATGCGTATCTCAAGAGTGAGTTGAAGCAGGTGGGGATGGTTTGATCCGGTAGGGATGGCGCCTGATCTGGCGCCATCGCGAGCAAGCTCGCTCCCACAGAAGATCTATGCGATCCCTGTGGGAGCGAGCTTGCTCGCGATTCAGGCGCCTCGGTCTGGGATCAGACCTGCGTTCCGTAGCGCTTCATCGCCTCGATCGCCAACCCGCTGCCAATACTGCCGAAGATATTGCCTTCCACATGCCGCGCCTGGGGCAGCATCGCCGAGACGCTGTTGCGCAGCGCCGGGATGCCGCTGGAACCGCCGGTGAAGAACACCGTGTCGACCTGGTCGACCCGCACGTCGGCATCGCCCAGCAACTGCGTGACGCTGCCGCGCACCCGCTCCAGCAAGCCGTCGATGGCTGACTCGAACAGCGCCCGACTCAGTTCCACGCTCAGGCCCGGCTCGATCCGGTCCAGGAGCAAATGCCGCTGGTCGGTGTGGGTCAGCTCGATCTTGGTTTCTTCCACTTCCATCGCCAGCCAATGCCCGGCGCGCTGTTCGATCAGCTTGAACAGCCGGTCGATGCCGCCGGTGTCTTCGATGTCGTAGCGCATGCTGCCCAGGGCCAGGGTGGACTTTTGCGAGTACACCGCGTTGATGGTGTGCCAGGTCGCCAGGTTCATGTGGTGGCTGGTGGGCATGTAGGCGCCGCTTTTCATGCGGCTGCCGTAACCGAACAGCGGCATCAGGCCGGCCAGGGAGAGTTGCTTGTCGAAATCGGTCCCGCCGATGTGCACGCCACCGGTGGCGAGGATGTCGGCGTGGCGGTTGTCGTGGGTACGGCGCTCGGGGGAGAGGCGCACCAGGGAGAAGTCCGAAGTACCGCCGCCGATGTCGACGATCAGCACCAGCTCTTCTTTCTCGATGGTCGATTCATAATCGAAGGCCGCCGCGATGGGCTCGTACTGGAACGAAACTTCCTTGAAACCGATGGCGCGGGCGACGTCCACCAGGGTGTTTTCCGCTTCCTGGTCGGCCATTTCATCGTCGTCGACGAAAAACACCGGGCGCCCCAGTACCACTTCTTCGAATTCCCGACCGGCGGTGGCTTCGGCGCGCTTCTTCAGCTGGCCGATGAACAACCCCAGCAGATCCTTGAAAGGCATGGCCGTGCCCAACACGCTGGTGTCGTGCTTGATCAGCTTGGAGCCCAGCAGGCTCTTGAGCGAGCGCATCAGCCGGCCTTCGTAGCCTTCCAGGTATTCGTGCAGGGCCAGGCGGCCATACACCGGGCGGCGTTCCTCGAGATTGAAAAAGACCACCGAAGGCAGGGTGATCTTGTCGTCCTCCAGCGCGATCAACGTTTCCATGCCGGGGCGCAGCCAGCCGACGGTGGAGTTGGACGTGCCAAAGTCGATGCCGCAGGCACGGGCCGGGGATGCGTTTTTCATGTCTTTCGGGTTCCAGTTGAAAAAACGGCCGCGCAGTGTATGTCAGTGCGGCGCGGATTCGAAGGCCGGTTATCTGCTAATTCTCGACCGCGGGCCTTGAAAGACTCTCTTATACCCCCAAACTTGCTGGCATGAGCCTGGTAGCGCAAGGCGGGTGCAAGAACCGCCGCCAGCTGCCGATAAACTTCTGACGTGCCGCCCGGTCCCAATCTTGAGGTCGGTCAACCCGCTGTCCGGTCATCCGGGCATGCTGTGCGTGGCGGTGCGACATCGATAACGGATGGTGATGCCTAGATGGACTTCAAAGACTATTACAAGATCCTGGGTGTTGAGCCCACGGCGGACGACAGCACGATCAAGGCTGCCTACCGCAAGCTGGCGCGCAAGTATCACCCGGATGTGAGCAAGGAAAAGGACGCCGAGACCAAGTTCAAGGACGTCTCCGAAGCCTATGAAGCGCTGAAAAGTGCCGACAAGCGCGCCGAATACGACGACCTGCGCCGCTATGGCCAGCACGGCCAGCCGTTCCAGGGCCCGCCGGGTTGGCAGAGCCGTGGCGGTTTTGGCGGTGGCCAGGACGCCGGCGACTTCTCGGATTTCTTCAGTTCGATCTTCGGTAACCGTGGGTCGGGTTTCGGTGGCGGACAGTCAGGTCGCAGCGCCGGCCGTCGAGGGCAAGACGTGGAAATGGAATTACCGATTTTCCTGGAAGAAACCCTGTCGAACGAGTCGAAGAAGGTCACGTTCCAGGTGCCGCAATACAACGCGGCTGGCCAACACGTGAGCAACACCAGCAAGAGCCTGAACGTGAAGATCCCGCTGGGCGTGACCGACGGCGAACGCATCCGCCTCAAGGGCCAGGGCGCGCCGGGTGTCGGTGGCGGCGCCAATGGCGACTTGTACCTGACCATTCGTTTCGCCCCGCACCCCAAGTTCGACGTCGAAGGCCAGGACCTGATCATCACCTTGCCACTGGCCCCGTGGGAATTGGCGCTGGGCACCGAAGTGGCGGTGCCGACCCTTACCGGCAAGATCAACCTCAAGGTCCCGGCCGGCAGCCAGAACGGTCAGCGCATGCGCGCCAAGGGCCACGGCCTGCGCAACAAGGCCGGCGAGCGCGGCTACCTGTTCGTGCAGCTCAAGGCGGTGATGCCCAAGGCCAGCGACGAAGCGGTCAAGGCGTTGTGGGCGGAACTGGCGAAGAAAGCGGCGTTCGATCCGCGGGAGAATTTCTGACCTGTGGATACAACACCTGTGGGGAGGGAACAGTTCCCTTCCTGCAGTCATGGCTAGACTCGACAGTTAAAGCATTGGGAGAAGCAGACCATGAACAACCCGATCATTGAACTGACCCTGACGGAATTCTGCGAGGCTGCCGCGTTGGCGGATGTCCATGTGATCGAGATCGTCGCCCACGGCATCCTCGAACCCCACGGCGCGGCCCCGACGGATTGGCGTTTTACCGATTACGAGCTGGCCCTGGCCAAGCGTGCCGCGAAGCTGCGGCACGACCTGGACCTGGAGTGGGAAGGCGTCGCCCTGGCGCTGGACCTGCTGGAGGAAGTCCAGCAGCTGCGGGCCGAGAATCGTCGGCTGCGCCAGCAATTGGGCCGTTGGGTGGACTGACCGTAGCGGTTCGTATCCGTCATGTCTCGTCGAAAAAGCGATAAATAGTTACCGCACGCTTCGGTGGCACACTGGTTAGGCTCGGGTTTTCCATCGTCAAGGATGACCCGATATGCCAGGCTTCACCCCTCGTCTCGCCACTCCCCAGGGCGAGCATTTCGACCTGCTCAAAGCTCGTATTCCCGGCTGGTACAGCGGGGCTATCGTGCAACGCCAGCAGGAACTGAGCGACCATGAACTGACGCTTCCGGACTGGTATGCGAAAGCCTCCCCCGACCTCTGGAACAGCCTCAAGGACAGTCATTCCCGCTACCGCGAGCGCCTGAACCAGGTCGACAACCGGCTGGGCAATATCCAGGACATCCGTGCCTTTGCCGAACCCTTGCTCGAGCAGGCGCTCCTGGATGAGTTCAACCTCACGCTGAACGTCAACGAGGTGTATTTCGTCCGCAAGTACGGGCGCAAGACCCGCGATGATCTTTTTGGGGCGCTGGTCCTGGACAACGAGGGCGGCTACTTCGATCGCTACGAATATCGTGGCACGTCATTGCTGGAGGCGGCGCTGGCCAATTTCGCGCCAGAGGAAGCGCGCAAGCCCGCCTGTGCCGATTGCAGCCTCGTGACTACGGTGCGTCCGTTCCAGGGCGGCGCAGTGGTGCCTTCCATCGACGCCGTTCGCGCAGGGGCGTTGCCGATTGCCCCAGAAGCTTTCGCCCAGTTGTGTCGCACCCTGGACCTGGGGCGCCAGTATCAGGAACACATCAACGCTGTCCTGCGGCCCGACGACAGCAAGACATACAACCCGCTGGATCATTCACTGGAGGAGCATCACCGGCAGGGCCTGGCGCTGAACATCGAGATCGCCCGGGCCAAGGCCGACGTCAGCCCGGCGGTCTACGCGATGTTGCAGCAGGTGATCGACGGTGCCAGCGACGTCACCCTCGATGGCCTGGCCGTGACCTTCACCTCCCTGAAAGTGTTCGACATCGAACTGGTCGGCCCGCTGTTGATCGGCCCCGACCTTGAAAGCAGTCGCCGGGTGGTGCCGGTCGTGGCCTACCTTCCGGGTGATCCCGAGCATCCCCTGAAAGCCTATGCCTCCAGCGCCGACTTCATGGCCGAACTGCGGCGACGCTTGCACGGTAGCGCCTACCGCCGCTTCTTCAGCCGTTTCGTGCCGCTGCGTCAGCAAGGGGTGTTTTTCCGGCAGTTCAAGCACTTCTATCAAACCTCTCCGACGGCCGATGACCAGGCCGATTACCCACTCAAATCGTCGTTGCGCAACCTGCCCATGGGCACGACGCCGATTCCCGGCGACCTGTGGGGCTCGCTACGCCTGCGGCAGATCGAGAAGATCCAGGCTGACGCACGCGCGGTGGCGGTGCCTACCGGTGATGAAGACCAGAAAACCCGCCTGGCGCGCCTGGACAGTTACCTGGACGCGGTGGTCGACGTGTTCAACCTGGCGGCGTTCGTCGTGCCAGGATTGGGGCCGCTGATGTTGACGGTCGGGGCCGTGCAGATGTTCAACGAGGCCTTTGAAGGCATCGAAGCGTTCGAGCGGGGGGAGACCCGGGAAATGTGGGCGCATTTTTCCAGCGTGGCCCTCAACACGGCCTTCGTCGCCACCGGTGCGGCGGTGCTGCCGCACATTCGATGGTCGGGCGCGGTGGATCAGTTGGAGCCGGTTCAATTGGCCAACGGCGAATCGCGTCTGTGGCGCCCCGACCTGAGGGTTTACCAGAGTGAGCTGGCGCCTCCCGCGGCGTCGAGTCCGGATACCCAAGGCCTGTATCGGGTCGGCGACCGGCAGGTTCTGCCGCTGGGTGACCAACATTATGAAGTGCAACGGGACCCGCAGACCCTTCGCTATCGCATCCGTCATCCTTCCCGTCCGCAGGCCTACCAGCCCGAGCTGACGGACAACGGCAACGGTGCCTGGCACCACGAACTGGAACAACCGCGTACCTGGGAAGGCCCGACACTGATGAGACGCCTGGGCCATGGCGTCAAGGGCTTCAGCGATGCCGAACTGGAGCAGATCCGCCTCGCCAGCGCGACCTCGCACGACGTGCTGCGCCGGCTGCATGTCGAGGGCGAGCCGGTGCCGGCGTTGCTGGCCGACACCCTGGATCGCTTCGACCTCTGCCGACAAATCGACACGTTCATTGGGCAACTGCAAAGCGAGGAGCCGCTGCGCCATGACCTGGCCGAGCCGATGTTGCACCTGCTGACCCAGTACGGCCCGTGGCCAAGAGGGCTGAAGCTGAAGGTCGTCGACGGCGCCGGCCGGACACGCTGGGAGTACGTCCGGCCCTCGGAAGGTGAGACCCCGTTTCATGAAGCCAGCCTGACCGAGGCCAAGGTCCGCACGCCTTCGCTGTTGAAAAACCTGATCGAAGCGGTGGATGCCGCAGGCGCCGACCTGTTGGCCACGGCGAGCCCGCCGATTGCGAAAACCAACATGGATGCTCGCGTCCGGCACCTGCGACAGGCACTCGCCGAAGCGGCGGTAAATGAAAAGGTGCAGTTGCTCAACGACTACTACGCCATGGGCGAGACGAGAGGTGATCCCCATGTCACGCTGATCAAGTCCCGGTTCCCCTCGGTTCCGGCAAAGGCGATCGAGCAGATCATCACCCTGGCCGGTACCGAAGAGTTGCAGCAAATGGCCGCCTGGGATTTCGACGCGGCCAGCCAGACCAAACCCATCCCGCTGCGCATCGCCGAAGAGCTGCGCCATTATCAGCGCGTGGTGCGTTTGAACCGAGCCTACGAGGGCCTGTATCAGGACGCCTTGGCCACGGCGGACACGCCTCGATTGGTGTTGGCGACCCTGGAAACCTTGCCTGGCTGGAGCGACACGGTGCGCATCGAATTGCGCGAGGCCGATGTGTCCGGCGCCTTGATCGACAGCATCGGGCCGCAAAATGCGCCGCAGACCAAGGTCGTGGTCAAGGACGATGATCTCTACCAGGCCTTTGACGACAGCGGCAATGAGTTGAGCCATTGGGGCAGTGTCTTCGATGCCTTGCAGCATGCCCTGCCGGATGCCGAACGCCGGGCCATGGCTCGGCCCTCGATCCATCACGGCGATCAGTTGAGAGAGGCCATCGGCGCTTCGCCAGTGGACCGGGATGTGCTGGCGAGCCGCTTGAAGATGCCCGCGCTCAAGCCCGCCTTCCAATCACCGATGCGCCTGGCTTCGGGCAAAGTCGGCTACCCCCTGGGTGGACTGCGGGATTGGTTGCGCCTGGGCCGGTCGCCGGAGAGTCGGGTGCAGGAGTTGTACCCGAGCTACACGGCGGAGCAGACCGAGGCGCTGTTGCGATCACTGGGCAATGGCGCGGTGAGGGAACTCAAACGACGTAAAGTCGAGTTGAAAATGCTGCGTCGGGATCTGGACCGCTGGGTCGCTACCCTCGGATGGCGTCACGTGGGTAATAGCTATCAGCAAGTACCGGCAGGGATCAGGCAGGCGGTGGCCGAACAAATCGAGCGCTGCTGGAGGCGCCAGACCCGGGTCGTTGCAGGGGCCGATGGCCGCCGGCTCGGGTATGAGCTTGATTTGAGCGGATTGAACATCGGCGCGTTGCCGGAGCTGACCGCCGACTTCAGCCATGTGGGTGTGCTCAAGATGTCTGACATGGGCCTGACGCTGCACTACTGCGACAGCTTCCTCGGCGGGTTCTCCTCCCTCAAGCGCTTGGAAATACCGAGGAACAGGCTTAGGGATATTCCCGAAGCCCTGGAGGGGATGAGGAGTCTGGAGACGCTTCACCTGGGGAATAACCAGATCGGCCTGATACCTCATAGCGTTGAAATCCTGCAAGGCCTTACCCGGCTGAAAAATCTCGACCTGGATAATAACTTGCTGGAGCGCCTGCCGGACTTCAGCAGGCTACCTGACCTGGAACGATTGCACCTGAAGAACACCGGGATCACGGCCTGGCCCACCGGCCTGCGCGACCAACCGCTGGAGCTGATCGACTTGCGCGACAACGGCTTGACCCAGGTGCCGGATCACCTGCTCGACCCGCCCGCCGATCGTGCCCATGCTACCGCACGCCTCAATCGCGTGACGTTGCTGCAGGGCAACCCGTTGAGCGAGGGGGTCCAGCAGCGCATGCGTGATTATTGGGCGACGGTCTTGCAGACGCGTCCTGAATGGGCGGTCCTGCGTTTGCCCGAGGCGTTTGGGTTTTCAGCGCCGGTCGGGCCGGCGAATATGCAGCAATGGCTGCGCGACCTGCCTGCGGGCCAACTGGCGGAAAAAAGAGCCTTGTGGCAAAGCCTGGCGGATGAGCAGCACTCGGGAGAGTTTTTTGAGTTGTTGCATCGGTTGGCCGCCTCCTATCAGGGTCTGGAGGATTATCCGGACCTCCAGGCCCGCGTCTGGCAGATGCTTGAGGCGATGGGCAACGCCACCGACTTGCGTCATGAACTGTTCGACCTGGCCGGCCGACCGGCCTGTGAAGATCGCGCCGCCTTGTCCTTCAGCTACCTGGAAATCCGCTTGATGATCCACAACGCCAGGGCCTTGGCGGTTGCAAAGGATGAGGCGGCAACACTGGTCCAGCTGGCCAAGGGGCTGTTTCGCCTCGATGAGGTAGAGCGTATTGCCCTGCAGGATATCCAGCGGCGCCGCGATGCGATCAATGCCCGCACCGACCTGACCAACGATGAAAAGCGCGAAAACCTGGCGCTGATAGAAGAAGTCGAGGTCCGTCTGGCTTACCGTGCGGGGCTCAAGGATCGACTGGGGCTACCGGGGCAACCCGCGGGCGGAGTTTTTCTCAGGCTGGGAGATGTCACCCCTGGAATGCTCGATGCCGCTGCCAATGAGGTGCTGGCGCTGGACGATTCCCCCCAGCAGTTTCAGTCGCTGGTGGGCCGGGATTTCTGGATCGATTATTTGAAGCAGGCGCATGGGGCCTCCTTCCAGGCGCTGAACGACACCCTTATCGCCAACCAGATCGAGCTGGATGAAGCGAAGGCCGCCGGGACCCTGGAGGAAGCCGACTACATCAGCCAGTCCGAGGCGTTGGGCCTGCAACACAAGATCAAGGAAGCGGAGCTGGTCCAGTCGTTGACGCGAACCGAGCTGGAGCAGTTGCCGGGCAGTACCGACCTGTAGGCTGACCCGGCCCGGTCATTTCAGGCAATGAAAACCTGTGGCGAAGGAGCTTGCTCCCTCGCCGCAGGTTCAAAACAGGAAATAACGCTGCGCCATCGGCAGCACGTCGGCCGGTTCGCACCACAGCAACACGCCGTCGGCCTTGACCTGGTAAGTCTGCGGATCGACGTCGATGCTCGGCAGGTAGTCGTTGTGGATCAGGTCGGTCTTCTGCACGTCGCGGCAGCCTTTGACCACGGCGATTCTTTTCTTCAGCCCCAGTTGTTCCGGCAACCCGGCCTCGGCGGCGGCCTGGCTGATGAAGGTCAGGCTGGTGGCATGCCGTGAGCCGCCGTAGCTGGCGAACATCGGTCGGTAGTGCACCGGTTGTGGTGTCGGGATCGAGGCGTTGGCGTCGCCCATCAGGCTGGCGGCAATCGCTCCGCCCTTGAGGATCAGCGTCGGCTTGACGCCGAAGAACGCCGGGCGCCACAGCACCAGGTCGGCCCACTTGCCCACTTCGATGGAACCCACTTCATGGCTGATGCCGTGGGTGATCGCCGGGTTGATGGTGTACTTGGCGATGTAGCGCTTGATGCGGAAATTGTCGTTGCCTTCGCCGTCGCCGGGCAGGGCGCCGCGTTGCTTTTTCATCTTGTCGGCGGTCTGCCAGGTGCGCGTGATGACTTCGCCGACGCGGCCCATGGCCTGGCTGTCGGAGCTGATCATCGAGAAGGCGCCGAGGTCGTGGAGAATGTCTTCGGCGGCGATGGTCTCGCGGCGGATGCGGCTTTCGGCGAAGGCCACGTCTTCGGCGATGCTCGGGTCCAGGTGATGGCAGACCATCAACATGTCCAGGTGCTCATCGATGGTGTTGCGGGTGAACGGCCGGGTCGGGTTGGTGGAACTGGGCAATACGTTGGGAAAGCCGCAGGCCTTGATGATGTCCGGCGCATGCCCGCCACCGGCACCTTCGGTGTGGTAGGTGTGGATGGTGCGGCCCTTGAAGGCGGCGAGGGTGGTCTCGACGAAGCCCGATTCGTTGAGGGTGTCGGTGTGGATCGCCACCTGCACATCGTACTGGTCGGCCACGCTCAGGCAGTTGTCGATGGCCGCGGGCGTGGTGCCCCAGTCTTCGTGCAGCTTCAGGCCGATGGCCCCGGCCTTGACCTGCTCGATCAACGGTTCCGGCAGGCTGGCGTTGCCCTTGCCGGTGAAGCCGATGTTCATCGGGAAGGCATCGGCGGCCTGGAGCATGCGCGCCAGGTGCCACGGCCCGGAGGTGCACGTGGTGGCGTTGGTCCCGGTGGCCGGGCCCGTGCCGCCGCCGATCATGGTGGTGACGCCGCTCATCAGCGCTTCTTCGATCTGCTGCGGGCAGATGAAGTGGATGTGGGTGTCGATACCGCCAGCGGTAAGGATCATGCCTTCGCCGGCGATCACTTCGGTGCTGGCGCCGATGGCGATGGTCACGTCGGGCTGGATGTCCGGGTTACCGGCCTTGCCGATGGCCGCGATGCGCCCGTCCTTGAGGCCGACATCGGCCTTGACGATGCCCCAGTGGTCGATGATCAGCGCGTTGGTGATCAAGGTGTCGACGACCTCGGCGGCCAACAGTTGGCTCTGGCCCATGCCGTCGCGAATCACCTTGCCGCCGCCGAATTTTACTTCTTCGCCGTAGGTGGTGAAGTCTTTTTCCACTTCGATCCACAACTCGGTGTCGGCCAGGCGGACCTTGTCACCGACGGTGGGGCCGAACATGTCGGCGTAGGCTTGTCTCGAAATCTTCATGTGCTTGCCTTGGAATTCAATTGAATGTTGAAACCGTTCGCTGCGCTCACTCATCGCGAGCAAGCTCGCTCCCACATTTGATCGCGTTCCCCTGTGGGAGCGAGCTTGCTCGCGATGAGGCCAGTGCAGGCACCCTATGACTTACAGGTCGCCCATGACCCGCCCGGCAAACCCGAACACCCGGCGATGCCCGGCCAGGTCCACCAGTTCCACCTCGCGGCTCTGGCCCGGTTCGAAACGCACAGCGGTGCCGGCCGGGATGTTCAGGCGCATGCCACGGCTGGCGGCGCGGTCGAAGGTCAAGGCGTCGTTGGTCTCGAAAAAGTGATAGTGCGAGCCGACCTGGATCGGTCGGTCGCCGCTGTTGGCGACGTTCAGCGTGAGCGTGCGGCGACCGACGTTGAGTTCGATGTCGCCGGGCTGGACCTGGTATTGCCCTGGAATCATTGCGGTTGCCCCAAAATCTTGTAGTAAATGGCGGTCGGGGTGTAGGTCCCGTCCGGGCTCTGGCAGTAGTCGGGCAGTTCACCTACGCGGGTGTAGCCCATGGCGCGGTAGAACGCCTCGGCCTCGGAACCGGCCTCGGTGTCGAGGTACAACAGGCCACGCTTGTGCTGGCGGGCGCCAAGTTCCAGGGCGCTCATCAATTGCTGGCCCAGCCCGCGGCGGCGAGCCTCACCGCGGACCAGCAGCTTTTGCACTTCGGCACGGTTGAGGCCGTTGGGCTTCTGGCACAGGGCAAGCTGGACGCTGGCCTGTACCTGTTCATCCTTGACCACCACCCACAGCAGCAGGTGGCCCTGGTTGAGGCTGGCCTGGACCTCGTCGAAGTAGGCGCGGGCCTGGACGGCATCGAGATCGGCCATGAACCCCACGCTGGCCCCGTAGCCGACGGCGTCGAGCAACAGATCGATCAGGCCCTGGCGATAATGCGCAAAGCTCTCGGCGTGGACTCGACGCAACTGGGCGGCGTTCATTGGCTTTTCACTCCTTGTTGATGGCAGGCGGTAGCGCCCCGGGGTTGAGGTTCAACTGCATGAAGGTCAGGTCCAGCCAGCGGCCGAACTTGGTCCCCACCTCGGGCATCTGCCCGGTGATCACGAAACCGGCCCGCTCGTGCAGGCGAATCGAGGCCGCGTTGCCACTTTCGATGGCCGCGACCATGACGTGTTTATCGCAGGCCCTGGCACGTTCGATCAGCGCGCCCATCAGCAGCGGACCAAGGCCATTGCCGCGTTGATCGCTGCGCACGTACACTGAATGCTCCACGGTGTGGCGGAAACCGTCGAACGGCCGCCAGTCGCCGAACGAAGCGTAGCCGAGCACGTTGTCTTCGGCGTCGACGGCCACCAGCACCGGGTAGCCCTGGGTCTGCCGGGCGCTGAACCAGGCCTGGCGGTTGCCCAGGTCCACGGCTTGTTCGTTCCAGATCGCCGTGGTGTTGAGGACGGCGTCGTTGTAGATCTCGCGGATCGCCGGCAGGTCTGCGGCATGGGCGTCACGAACATGGGCAGTCATGGCGTGGCCTCAGGCGATGGGTTGGTGGACGGTGACCAGTTTGGTGCCGTCGGGAAACGTCGCTTCGACCTGGATCTCCGGGATCATTTCCGGGATGCCTTCCATCACCTGCTCGCGGCTCAACAGCGTGGTGCCGTAGTGCATCAGCTCGGCGACGGTCTGGCCGTCACGGGCGCCTTCCAGCAGCGCGGCGGAAATGTAGGCCATGGCCTCCGGGTAGTTGAGCTTCAGGCCCCGGGCCAACCGTCGTTCGGCGACGAGGCCGGCGGTGAAGATCAGCAGCTTGTCTTTTTCGCGTGGGGTCAGGTCCATGTGCAATCCATAAGGGCAGATAAAAAAATTCGCTGTAAACCCATTCCACTGTGGGAGCGAGCTTGCTCGCGATAGCTATCGAACATTCAACATAACCGTTGGCTGGTACACCGCTATCGCGAGCAAGCTCGCTCCCACAGGAAAGCCAATTCAGGTGCTCCAGATTCTCGGTGGTACGGCCTCTCTTCCAAGCAATGCAGGCCTGAGCAAGCGCCACAATTCAATCAACCACCCCCGCGCCAGCAACGCCTCGCTCGCCAGGCACCGCGCCACGACCAGGCCGGGCAATTGGGTCAGGTCGCCGCGCACGGCATGGCCCAGGGAGCGGCAGTGTTCCAGCAACTCGCTGTCGATCTCGCCGGTCACCAGCAACGTGGCAAACACCGGATCGCCGCCCAGCCCGATGGGCGATTCCAGCAGCCCATCACCGCCCACAATGCGCTGGCGCTCATGCCACAGCAACTGGCCGTCGCGGCGAATGTCCAGTCGCGATTGAAAGTGCCCCAGGTCGAACCGTTCGCCGCTGGCCGGTCGGCCGAGGGCGACCATGTCCCAGTAGAACAGGCGTGCGTCGCCCTGCAGGTCGATACTCGTGCCGAGTTCGGCCTGGGCCGCGCTGAAGACGATGGTTTCCTGGGGCAGCCATTCCAGGGTCGCGCCGGGGGCCACGCTCAGGCTCAACTGTTGGTACGCCGGGCCGGCTGCGCGGTACCACTTGGCCGCGCCGGGGCTGGTCAGTTGCGCCCAGGCGCCAGGGCCGACGTGGGCCGAGATGTCCAGCCGGTCACCGCCGGCAATCCCGCCGGGCGGGTGGACGATGATGTGCTGGCACACCTCGGGACCTTCGGCGTACAAGTGCTTCTGCACCCGCAGCGGGCCTTTGTGGCAGCGCTGTACCGGGCGTGTGCTCTCGCCGAAGCGGGCGTAGCCCAATTCCAGCTCGGCGTGCCAGCTGGGGGTGAACAGGGCCGAAGGCGCCAATGAACAGACAGGTAGATTCATGATTTCTGATTATCGTCAGGACGCTACAGACTAGATCGTAACCAGTCCGCGCACACCCTCGGCTTCCATATTTTCTCCGCGCCCCTGCTGCACGATCTCGCCCCGGGACATCACCAGGTACTGATCGGCCAGCTCGGCGGCGAAGTCGTAGAACTGCTCCACCAGCAAAATCGCCATGTCGCCCCGGGCCGCCAGCTTCTTGATCACCACGCCGATCTCCTTGATCACCGAGGGCTGGATGCCTTCGGTGGGCTCGTCGAGAATCAGCAGGCGCGGCCGACTGGCCAGGGCCCGGCCAATGGCGAGCTGCTGTTGCTGGCCGCCGGACAGGTCACCGCCACGGCGTTGTTTCATCTGCAGCAGCACCGGGAACAATTCGTAGATGAATGCCGGCACTTCCTTGGCTTCGGCGCCGGGAAAGCGCGACAGGCCCATCAGCAGGTTTTCTTCCACCGTCAGCCGTCCGAAAATTTCCCGACCCTGGGGCACGTAGGCAATGCCGGCATGCACCCGTTGGTGCGGCTTGAACGCGGTGATGGCCTTGCCTTCCCAACTCACCGCGCCTTCCTTGGCCGGCAACAGGCCCATCAGGCATTTGAGCAGGGTGGTCTTGCCCACGCCGTTGCGCCCCAGCAGGCACGTCACCTCGCCGACCTTCACGTCGAACGACAGGCCGCGCAGGATGTGGCTACCGCCGTAGTACTGGTGCAGCTTGTCGACTTGCAGCATGTTCCAGATTCTCCTCAAGTTCCCTGTGGGAGCGAGCTTGCTCGCGATAGCGGTGGCTCAGCCAACCTTGAAGGTGAATGTTCAATGGCTATCGCGAGCAAGCTCGCTCCCACATAAAAGCGATCAGCGACCGAGATACACCTCGATCACCCGCTCATTGTCCTGCACCTGTTCCAGCGACCCTTCGGCCAGCACGCTGCCCTGGTGCAGCACGGTGACGTGGTCGGCGATCGCGCCGACGAAGCCCATGTCATGTTCCACCACCATCAGCGAATGCTTGCCCGCCAGGGACTTGAACAGCTCGGCAGTGAACTCGGTCTCGGCGTCGGTCATGCCCGCCACCGGTTCGTCGAGCAACAGCAACTGCGGGTCTTGCACCAGCAGCATGCCGATCTCCAGGAACTGCTTCTGCCCGTGGGACAGCAACCCGGCGGCGCGGTTGACCGACGTGGCAAGGCGGATGGTCTCGAGCACTTCGTCGATACGGTCGTGCTGCTCGCCGGTGAGTCTTGCCCGCAGGCTGGCCCACACCGATTTGTCGGTCTTGAGCGCCAGCTCCAGGTTCTCGAACACGCTCAGGGCTTCGAACACCGTGGGCTTCTGGAACTTGCGCCCGATGCCGGCCTGGGCGATCTGCACCTCGCTCATGCTCGTCAGGTCCAGGGTCTCGCCGAACCAGGCCTTGCCGTGGCTGGGGCGGGTCTTGCCGGTGATCACGTCCATCAGGGTGGTCTTGCCGGCGCCGTTGGGGCCGATGATGCAGCGCAACTCGCCGACGCCGATGTACAGGTTCAAATCGTTCAAGGCCTTGAAGCCATCGAAGCTGACGCTGATGTCTTCCAGGGTCAGGATGGTGCCGTGGCGGGTGTTCAGGCCCACGCCGGCTGCCTGGCCGAGGCCGATGGCGTCGCGACTGCTGCCTTGGTCCTTGTTGGGCTCCAGGATGGGTTCGAGCATGAAATCCGCCGTAGGTGTGATTCGCATCATTCGCTCCTTTTCTTCAGCAACCCGATCACACCCTTGGGCAGATACAGGGTCACGACGATGAACAGGGCGCCGAGGAAGAACAGCCAGTATTCAGGAAACGCCACGGTGAACCAGCTCTTCATGCCATTCACGACCCCGGCGCCCAGCAACGGCCCGATCAACGTGCCGCGCCCGCCAAGGGCGACCCACACCGCGGCCTCGATGGAGTTGGTCGGCGACATTTCGCTGGGGTTGATGATGCCCACCTGCGGCACGTACAACGCTCCGGCCAGGCCGCACAGCACCGCGCTCAATACCCAGACGAACAGCTTGAAACCACGGGGATCGTAGCCGCAGAACATCAGGCGGTTTTCCGCGTCCCGCAGGGCGGTCAGTACCCGGCCGAACTTGCTGCGGGCCAGGCGCCAACCGATGAACAGGCTCGCCACCAGCAGCAATACCGTGGCGAAAAACAACACCGCCCGGGTGCCTGGCTCGGTGATGCCGAAGCCCAGGATCGAACGGAAATTGGTGAAGCCGTTGTTGCCGCCAAACCCGGTTTCGTTGCGGAAAAACAGGAGCATCCCGGCGAAGGTCAGGGCCTGGGTCATGATCGAGAAATACACGCCCTTGATCCGCGAGCGGAAGGCGAAGAAGCCGAACACCAGGGCCAGCAACCCCGGCGCCAGCACCACCAGGCACATCGCCCAGAGGAAACTGTCGGTGCCGGCCCAGTACCAGGGCAACTCGGTCCACGACAGGAAGGTCATGAACGCCGGCAAGCCATCCCCGGCGGCCTGGCGCATCAAGTACATGCCCATGGCGTAGCCGCCCAGGGCGAAGAACAGGCCGTGGCCCAGGGAGAGCAAGCCGGCGTAGCCCCAGACCAGGTCCAGTGCCAGGGCGACGATGGCGTAGCAGAGAATCTTGCCCACCAGGGTCAGGGTGTAGGCCGACACGTGCAGCGGATTGTCCGCAGCCAGCAGCGACAGCAACGGCAGGCTCAGCAGCACGGCGAGGATCAGCGCGCCGACGGCGAGGGTGACTTTGGGACCGGCCTTTTGCGTGGCCGTGAGCATCAGGGGCTGGTTCATCAGTCGATTACCCGTCCTTTGAGCGCGAAGAGGCCTTGCGGACGCTTCTGGATGAACAGAATGATCAGCGCGAGGATCAGGATCTTGCCCAGAACGGCGCCGATCTGCGGTTCGAGGATCTTGTTGGCGATACCCAGGCCGAAGGCGGCGAACACACTGCCGGCCAACTGGCCGACACCCCCGAGCACCACCACCAGGAACGAGTCGATGATGTAGCTCTGGCCCAGGTCCGGGCCGACGTTGCCGATCTGGCTCAGGGCCACGCCTCCGAGCCCGGCGATGCCCGAGCCGAGGCCGAAGGCGAGCATGTCGACCCGGCCGGTGGGCACGCCGCAGCAGGCGGCCATGTTGCGGTTCTGGGTCACCGCGCGCACGTTCAGGCCCAGGCGGGTCTTGTTCAGCAGCAGCCAGGTCAGCACCACCACGAACAAGGCGAAGGCGATGATCACGATGCGGTTGTACGGCAGCACCAGGTTCGGCAACACCTGGATCCCGCCCGAGAGCCAGGCCGGGTTGGCGACTTCGACGTTCTGCGCACCGAACACCAGGCGCACCAGTTGGATCAGCATCAGGCTGATACCCCAGGTGGCGAGCAGGGTTTCCAGCGGCCGCCCGTAGAGGTGGCGAATCACCGTACGCTCCAGGGCCATGCCGATGGCCGCGGTGATGAAAAATGCCACCGGCAAGGCGATCAGCGGATAGAACTCGATGGCGTTCGGGGCGAAGCGCTGGAACAGCAACTGCACCACATAAGTGGAATAGGCGCCCAGCATGAGCATCTCGCCGTGGGCCATGTTGATCACCCCCAGCAGTCCGAAGGTAATCGCCAGGCCGAGGGCGGCGAGCAGCAGGATCGAGCCCAGGGACATACCGCTGAAGGCCTGGCCCAGCAACTCGCCCACCAGGAGTTTGCGCTTGACCTGGCCCAGGCTGGTTTCAGCGGCGGTGCGCACGGCGGCATCGGTTTCGACGCCGGGTTCGAGCAGGCCTTCCAGGCGGGTGCGGGCCAGTGGGTCGCCGGTTTCCCCCAACAGACGGACGGCGGCCAGGCGCACGTTCGGGTTGGTGTCCACCAGTTGCAGGTTCGCCAGGGCCAGGCTCAGGGCGGCGTGTACGTTTTCGTCTTGCTCACCAGCCAATTGCCGGTCGAGAAACGCCAGTTGCGCCGGGCGGGCAGTTTTTTGCAGTTGCTGCGCGGCGGCCAGGCGTACGCGGGCATCGACGGCGAGCAGTTGATGGCTGGCGAGGGCGGTTTCGATCAGCCCGCGCAAGCGGTTGTTCAGGCGCAGGGTTTTTGGCTGGCCGTCGACGATCAACTGGCCTTGTTGCAGGGCGTTGATCAGTTCGACACGTGCAGGCTCCGGCTGCGCGGCCCAGGTTTCCAGGAGTTTGGCCTGCTGGGTCGGGTTGGCGGCGACGAAGTCTTCGGCGTCACCGGCGTGGGCCTCCAGTGGCAACAGCAGCACCAGGGCGAGGATAAGGCGGTAAAGGGCGGTGGGCATATGCTAGGCCTTGCGCAGTGCTTTTTGTGGGAGCGAGCTTGCTCGCGATAGCGGTGTGTCAGTCACTGTTCTTCTGGCTGATCCATCGCTATCGCGAGCAAGCTCGCTCCCACAGGGGGTGTGTGTCGGCCCGGGGATTGGGGCCGACACCCATGGGCTCAGTTGCTCTTCACCGCATAGTCAGGCTTCTTGTCGTTGCCGGCGATGAACGGGCTCCACGGTTGCGCGCGGATCGGGCCTTCGGTCTGCCAGACCACGTTGAACTGACCGTCGGCCTGGATCTCGCCGATCATCACCGGCTTGTGCAGGTGGTGGTTGGTCTTGTCCATGGTCAGGGTGTAGCCCGACGGTGCGGCGAAGGTCTGGCCGGCCAGGGCTTCGCGAACTTTGTCGACGTCGGTGGACTTGGCTTTCTCGACCGCTTGCGCCCACATGTGGATGCCGACGTAGGTGGCTTCCATCGGGTCGTTGGTCACCGCTTTGTCGGCGCCTGGCAGGTTCTTGGCCTTGGCGTAGGCTTTCCAGGAATCGACGAATTTCTTGTTCGCCGGGTTATCCACGGATTCGAAGTAGTTCCACGCCGCCAGGTTGCCCACCAGCGGCTTGGTGTCGATGCCGCGCAGTTCCTCTTCGCCCACCGAGAACGCCACCACCGGTACGTCGGTGGCCTTCAGGCCCTGGTTGGCCAGTTCTTTATAGAACGGCACGTTGGAGTCGCCATTGACCGTGGAGATGACCGCGGTCTTTCCACCAGCCGAGAACTTCTTGATGTTGGCCACGATGGTCTGGTAATCGCTGTGGCCGAACGGGGTGTAGACCTCTTCGATGTCTTTGTCCGCCACCCCTTTGGAGTGCAGGAACGAGCGCAGGATCTTGTTGGTGGTGCGCGGGTAGACGTAGTCGGTGCCCAGCAGGAAGTAGCGCTTGGCGCTGCCGCCTTCTTCGCTCATCAGGTATTCCACCGCCGGAATCGCCTGTTGGTTCGGCGCGGCACCGGTGTAGAACACGTTCGGCGACATCTCTTCGCCTTCGTACTGCACCGGGTAGAACAGCAGGCCGTTGAGTTCTTCGAACACCGGCAACACGGATTTACGCGACACCGATGTCCAGCAGCCGAACACCACGGCGACCTTGTCCTGGGTCAGCAGCTGCCGGCCCTTTTCGGCGAACAGCGGCCAGTTCGACGCCGGGTCCACGACCACCGCTTCAAGCTTCTTGCCGTTCACACCACCCTTGGCGTTGATCTCGTCAATGGTCATCAGCGCCATGTCCTTGAGGGACGTCTCGGAGATCGCCATGGTGCCGGACAACGAATGCAGGATGCCTACCTTGATGGTCTCGGCGGCCTGGACGGTCCAGGCCATGCCCATCGCGGCAATGCTTGCCGAGAGTGTAAAAGCCTTGATCAAGCTACGACGCTTCATTGTGCGATCTCCATGGACTTATGAGTTTTTTTAAGGGCAGATGCAAACGCTGAAAGCGCTTTTGCAAGGGGTGTGCCCGGTCGGAGAAAGGCTTTGAAACGCGGGGTTGGCGTGGGGTGCGAGGGAGTGGGTGCACCATGAGTGAACGCATTGTGGGGGCTGGTGCGAGGAGGTGCGCCACATTAGTGCGCAAGGATGCAAGTCTCCTTGTGGGAGCGAGCTTGCTCGCGATAGCGATGGGTCAGTCATCTCCGATCTGACTGATCTACCGCTATCGCGAGCAAGCTCGCTCACACATTTCGGACTGTGTTCATCGTTTGGAACGCGGGCGCGACTGTAGAGGTTTCGCGCCGCCTTTCGTTAACGCATGCCCTTCAGCTTGAAGATGAAGCCGCCTCAGGCTGGCGATTGAACCGGGTAACCAGCCGGTCCAACAGCCACACCACCACCAGCGAAGCCCCCACCAACGGGAACACCAGCGCCAGGGCCAGCATGATGAACACTCCGGTCTTCCAGGTCGGCAGGTCGTGGCGCAGGGGCGGCACGCCGAACTTGCCCTGGGGCCGGCGCTTCCACCAGATCACCAGGCCACTCACGGCGCTGAGCAGGATCATCAGGCAAACCAGCAGCACGAGGATCTGGTTCACCGGGCCGAACATCTTGCCTTCGTGCAGCATCACCCCGGTTTCGGTGGCGCGGGCGACGATGCTGTAGTGCTCCCAGCGCACATCGGCCAGGACCTCGCCGGTGTACTGGTCCACGTGCAGGGTGGCGTCGTTGCGCGGGTCATCGGCGAACACGGCGACGGTGAACACGCCACTGGCCGTGGTGGGCAACGTGATGCTGTAGCCGGGCGTGACCTGGCGCGCGGTGGCGATATCCTGCACCGCTTGCAGGCTGACGGTCGGGGCGGCGGGGCCTTCGTGCATGCCACCGTGACCCATGTGCTCGGCATGGTCGCCGGACATCGGCATCGGCGTATTTTCCACGGCCCAGGGCACGGTCTGGCGGTGGGCGTTGTTGAGGCTGCCGGCCTCGACGTCGGACTTGGGCACGTCATTCCACATCGCCGCCGGGAAGCGGTTCCAGAGGTCTGCGTATTGCTTGCCCCAGAAGCCGGTCCAGGTCATGCCGCTGAGCAGCATCACCAGCAGGAATGCCGCGCCCCAGAAACCGACGACGACATGCAAGTCACGCCAGAACAACCGCCCGCGGGCGCTCCAGCGCGGCCACAGCACACCGGCCGATGATTGCCCGCGCGGCCACCACAGGTACAGGCCGGAGACCACCAGCACCACGCCCCAGCCGGCGGCCATTTCCACCAATCGGTCACCGACGGTGCCGATCAGCAACTCGCCGTGAATCGCCCGGGCCATGGCTTGCAGGTTGCTCTTCGCATCCTGTTCGCCGAGGACGTCGCCGTGGTACGGGTCGATGAACACATTCAGTTCCCGGCCCTGGTCGATCACCACGAACTGCGCGCTGCGTTCGGCATTGACTGGTGGCAGGTACTGTTTGACCTGGCCTTCGGGGTAGGCCTGGCGGACCTTATTGAGCAGGTCGTCCGCCGCCAGGGTGTGATGCCCGGCCGGCACGTTCAACAGGCTGCCGTACATCAGTGGATCGAGTTGCGGCTTGAACAGGTAGATGATCCCGGTCAGGGCCAGCATCACCATGAACGGCGCCACGAACAGCCCGGCATAAAAATGCCAGCGCCAGGCCAGGTTGTAGAAATTCGGTTTCGGTTGGCTCATCAGAAAGCGCTCCGCAGGGCAAATGGGTTGTTATGTTGTGCCGTCAGTCAAGGTGGAATCGAACCCTGTGGGAGCGAGCTTGCTCGCGATAGCAATGGTTCAGCTTGCATCGATGTTGAATGTGCCTTCGCCATCGCGAGCAAGCTCGCTCCCACAGTTTGTGTCCTTGCTGACAGATCTCCGGTGCCGGTTAGAAACTCATGTCCACCTTGGTCCAGAGCGTGCGCCCCGGTTCGTTGATGGCCTGCGGGTCGCTCGCCGGGTAGCCGAACCCGGCGTTGCCGGCCAGGTTCAAGTGTTCGGCGTAGGCTTTGCCGAACAGGTTGTCGACGCCGCTGCTGACCTTCCAGTGTTGATTGATGCGATAGGCACCGTTGAGCGAGAACACGCCGAAGCCCGAGCTTTTGCCGTAGTCCTTGCCCACCACGTTGCCCTTGTTTTCATCGACACGGTGTTGCGCCGCCACCACCCGCCACAGGGCCCCGGCGCTCCAGCGGTCTTCGCTGTAGGTCAGGCCCAGGCGTGCGTCCAGCGGCGGCATTTGCGCCAGGGCGCTGCCGTCGCTGCTGTTCTTGCCCCAGGCATAGGCCAGGGTGGCGTCGGCTTTCCAGCGCTCGCTCAGCTTGTAGGCCGCACCCAATTCACCGCCCATGATCCGCGCATCGATGTTCTCGGCCCGGGAGGTGGTGCCCATCATCCCGGGGGTGTAGTCGAACAGGATGTAGTCGCGCACCTGGCCGACATAACCCGACGCCCAGGCTTCGAGGGTTTCGGTCTTGTACTGCAGGCCGAAGTCGAGCTGGGTGGTTTTCTCCGGCTTGATCGCGTCGAAGGCATTCAACGAACCGCTGGGGCCGACGTTCGGCGAGAACAGCTCCCAGTAGTCCGGGAAGCGTTGCGCGTGACCGACGCCTGCGTAGAGGGTGGTGGGGCTGTCGTCCAGGTCGTGCTCGTAGCGGACAAAACCGCTGGGCAGTGTGTCGGCGCGAGTGTCGTCGGCGGTGGGGTTGGGGCGGGCCGACATGCCGGAACCGATGCTCTGGCGGTAATCCTTGGCCGAGGCGCGGTCGAGCCGGGCGCCGGTGATCAGCCTGTCGCGGTCGGCGGCGTACCAGGTCAGTTCGCCGAACACCCCGTAGTTGTGGAAGTCGGCGTCCTTGGTGTACGGCAGGTCCTTGTAGGTATCCACGCCCATGCTGCTGCGTTGGCGGTGCTCGTTGGTCTGGGCGTCCAGGCCGCTGATCAATTGCACATCGGCCCAGCGCCAGGTGGCCTTGATGCGCGCGCCGAGGGTGCGGCGGTCGACGTTGGAAGCCATGGGCCCGGCCATCATCCCGGTGCCGGACGGCGTGCGCAGCGTGTAGTTGTCCATCACGTGGTCGGCGTAGTTGTAGTAGACCTGGGCCTCGACCTTGTCCAGCACCTCGCCGATGTTCGAGCGCTCGAAACGCAGCCCGAGGCTTTCGCGCTTGAACTGTGAGCCGTCCATGCCGCGTCCGGCGTAGCGCGCTTCACCGTCGCCCTTGCCGGCCGTCAATTCCAGCAAGGTGTCGGCGTCCGGCGTCCAGCCAAGGGTGACGTCGCCATTCCACTTGTCATAGCGCGACGGCACGGTGTCGTTATTGCCGTCGCGGTAGTCGTCCGAATGGGCGGTGTTGCCGATCACCCGTACATAGCCCAGCGGGCCACCGGCGGCGGCATCCACCACTTTGTCGAAACGGCCATTGGAGCCGGCCAGCACACTGGCGTTGACCCGGGTGCCCAGCTCGCCGAACTGTTCCGGCTCGCGCTCGAACAGCACGGTCCCGGCCGAGGCGCCGGGGCCCCAGAGCACGGTTTGCGGGCCTTTGATGACGGTGAGCTTGTCGTAGGTTTCTGGCGAGATATAGGAGGTCGGTGCGTCCATCCGGCCTGGGCAAGCACCCAACAGCATGCTGCCGTTGGTGAGGATGTTCAGCCGTGAGCCGAACATGCCACGCAGCACCGGGTCGCCATTGGTGCCGCCGTTGCGCACCAGGGCAAAGCCCGGAATGGTCTTGAGGTAGTCGCCGCCATCACTGGCCGGCACCGGTTGGCGCGGGTCCTTGGGGTTGGTGACGACGGTCAGCGGCGAGCTGGGAGCGATGGCGGTGATGACCGTCGGGCTCAGTTCTTCGACCTGATGGTCGTGATGCTCGTGCTCGTCGGCCAGCGCGAGAGGCGTGAGCAGCAGGCCGCACAGGGCGGCGATGGTTTGGCGCAAACGAACCGGTGGCTCGTTCAGGGGGCAGCGAACCTGGGCAGAGCCCAACGCGATGCCAGCAGAAAACCTGGACATGATGATTCCATCGAACAAACGTAGACGACACGGTCGGGCAGCCTGGGGCTGTCTTGTACGACCGGTGAGTGGAGTGTCGGCTTACGCGTCGAGGGGCGGTGCGCGGGTGCGGGCACCCGGGAAGAATGCGGTGCGGGCATGGCCCAGGCGCGGGGAGGGGGCGGTGTAGGTGTTGGCCAGTGGTGTTTCAAAGGTGGCGAAGCCCTGGCCGCCAGTCAGCGCCGGACAGTTGAACAGCAGGCTGCAATAGCCACACTTTTCCCACAGTGCGTGGTGCTCGCGCTGGGGCGGGCAGTGTTCGTCGGTTGAGGCCTCATGTTCGGCGTGGACTCCCGCCGGCATGTCCATGCTCATGTCCATCGACATGCTCATGTTCATGCTCGCAGGCATGCGCTGATCCATCGGCATCGACTGGGAAATCAGCGGACCGATAAAGATCATCAGCATGGCGAACAGGCTGATCCAGCTGCCGCGTGTCAGGCGCATGGGCTGACGGCGGGGCATGGATGGCCTGGCGCGAAGGGTGTGCACGGGCGGCTACGTCTACTGGGCGTGCATGTGTGTCTTGGTGCCGTCGGGCGCTTTTTTCTGCACCGCAACCTCGACCGTGACATCCCCGGCTTTTTCGAAATGCAGGGTCATGGGGAAGCGCTTGCCATCGCTGAGCAGGCTGCGGTCCTTCAAATCCAGCAGCATCACGTGATACGCCATTGGCGCGAAGGTGACAGTCGCACCCGGGGCGATATCGACGTCGGATACCGGTTGCATTTTCATCAGGTCGTTTTGCATCACATGCTCATGGAGCTCGGCCTTGCCGGCGATGGGTGAGTCGACGCTGAGCAGCTTGTCGTCGCTGGTGCCGCCGTTGTGGATGACGAAATACGCGGCCACGGTAGGCGCATTGGGCGGCAACTCTTGAGACCACGGGTGGGCGATTTCAAGATCGCCTGCCTTGTACTGGTGAGCTTGGGCAAAGCCGATGGGAAGCAATAGGGCAGCCAGCAGGATAAGTCTGTTCAACATGGCGATTCTCCGGAACGATTCAGGGCGCAGGTGTGTGCGGAAAGAATCAGACCAGGGGCGAGGCGCGGGGATTGAGGCTTGGCCATTGTTGGCGGGGCGTGGGGTTATCGAGTATCGATTGGGCGATGCCGCGATGATCGAGCCGGGCATCCAGGTACAGTTGCGGGGTATGGCCGGTGAGTGCCACCAGCGACGCGGTGCCGGCGCAGCACCAGCAATGCTGCATCGTCGAGTGATTGTCTTTCTGTGGTGTGCCCTGTTCGAGCTTGCCCAGGGAAATCGCGATCATTTTCGTGCCGCTGGACGAGCAGAAACTGCCCCACAGCAGTTGCTCGGCTGGCGAATTGGCAGTCGCGCCACCGCTGTTGGAAAGCGGCATGGCAAGCATGTTGAACAGCACTGCGAAGCAGGCGATCCAGGCAAATGCAAGCCGTTGTCGGGACATGGGGCAATCCGCTCGGTTGGGCGATCAGGTGGCGGTATTTAGCCTGATCGTGGGGTAGAAGTAAAAAGGCCACGTGCGGTGTAGGGTCGCAGGGCTTGGGTTAACAGTAGCAATAGATTGTCGGGTGCGTACTGGTGCGGCGCGCAAGCTTACTCCTGCTATGGCGTGAAGAGGCCTTGGAACCTGATACAGCGTTTTGCGAACGGCACATGAAACCTCCGTGGCGAGGGAGCTTGCTCCCGCTGGGGCGCGAAGCGGTCCCAAAACTGCGACTGTGGTGTGTCAGCAATAGGGTACTCATCCTCTTGGGACTGCTACGCAGTTCAGCGGGAGCAAGCTCCCTCGCCACAGGGATTCTCGATCAGTCGATATTCGGTTGTTCGAGGTTGGAATCGTAGACCATTCGTGTCATGCGTTCCGCCTGGGCGATGTCGTTAAGGGCCGCTCGAATCAACACACCGTCGCCGTTGTCCTCTTCGAAGCAAGCGTCCAGATATGCCTTCATTTCCTCCGGCGTTTTGAGATAAGTGGCTGCATCGAAGCGTGAGAATTTTTTGATCATGCTTGACTCTCGTTGCGGACTTTATCCGCCATCTGCCTGGCACCTGAAACCCTGTGGCGAGGGAGCTTGCTCCCGCTGGGGCGCGAAGCGGCCCCAAAAACTGCAACTGTGGTGTGTCAGCAGTAGGGTGCTCATCTTCTTGGGACTGCTACGCAGTCCAGCGGGAGCAAGCTCCCTCGCCACAGGGTGTTCAGGTGGGATTGAAGAGAAAGCGAAGGATCATCCTCGCCATCTCCTGCTCCCCGTTCAAAAACAGGACTACGGCTTCATCCATCAGAATCTGCGCGAACTCAGGATCATGCCCGGCGCGTTCGGCAATCGTATGTTTGTAGCTTCGTGTGAGGGCCACGCGTTACCTTTTAATAAATGACAGAACCACAAAGGGGCCGGGCTTGATCAGTCGATGCTGATCAAGCCCGGTGTTTTTTATCGTTTTTCCACGACATCCAACGCCCGATTCGCCAACAATTGACCCAGCTCGATCATCTGCTGGACTGCCAGCGCAATATGGCGTCGGGAGCCATTCAGGTCGAACAACAGATCACTGACTATTGCATTGGCTGAAGCCAGGGTTTCGCTGAGGTTGGCGAGCAGGCATTCGGCATCGACGTCAGGTGCGATGATGAAAAGGGTGTCGGGCGTGTCGCGAGCTTCTTTGTCGGCTGGCGGCTTGAGGTAGTAATCCAAGGCGCGTGTGGCTGCTGCTTCGTCGAGCTTTTGAGCGTTGTCCGACTGGGGGCGGGAAGTTTGGTCTTCTTTGGTTGGTGGATTCGGTGTGATCTTGAACATTGCTGGAAACTCCATGTTATGGAGCCGCAACGGTTTCGCGACTAAACGAATGGGTGGCGGCTGTGCGCAGGTTAGTCGACCGGGGAGTCCAGCAATACCGGCGCGCCCGAGGGCGCCCTGCGCACAACCACCATCGAGTGCAGGAATGACTACCTGACTGGACGGAGCTTATGAACCAGCTGAAGACCACGGGCGACTAAACCCGATCACTGATGGGCAGTGACGGGGACCAAGTTACCGAGGGATCCCAAAGCGCACAAGCCAGCGGATTCTGGCGTAGTTGTAGGTAGCGGCGCAAGACAATGTAGCCAGGTGCCGAAGTTCTGACGGACGAAATTGTAGGGCTGTTCGGAGTTTCTAAACATCGCGACAAAAACGGCCTTAGATCGGGTCCCGCAACGCCAACAAAACCTCACCCACTGTCCCAAACTCCCGATCAACAACCGGCAACACCGGCCGCTTCAACACCAGCACCGGCACCCCAAGCTCCCTGGCTACTTCCAGCTTCGGCTCAGTGGCCGTGCTCCCGCTGTTCTTGCTGATCAGCACATCGATCTTCCGGCGTTCGAATAGCTCGCGCTCGCCTTCGAGGTGGAACGGCCCGCGGGCGCCGATGACTTCGCAGCGTTCATTGCCGGGGTAAACGTCCAGGGCGCGCAGGGTCCAGAATTGCTCCGGTGGGATTTCGTGCAGGTGTTGCAGCGGTTCGCGGCCGAGGGTGAACAGCGGGCGGCGGAAGGGTTGCAGGGCCTGGATCAGTTCGGCCCAGTCGGCCACTTCGCGCCAGTCATCCCCGGCCTGGGGCTGCCAGGCCGGACGGCGCAGGGCCCAGCAGGGAATGCCGCAGGCGCGGGCGGCGTGGGCGGCGTTGTGGCTGATTTGCGCGGCGTAGGGGTGGGTGGCGTCCAGCAGCAGGTCGATGCCTTGGTCGCGAATGAATTGCGCCAGGCCTTCGGCGCCGCCGTAGCCGCCGACGCGGACCTGGCAGGTGAGGTCGGTGGGGACGCGACCGATGCCAGCCAGGCTGTAGATGTGATTGGGGCCCAGGGTGCGGGCGATGGCCAGGGCTTCGGTGACGCCACCGAGCAGCAGGATGCGTTTCATTGAAAGCCTCCGGCGTGACCGACGATCCCACCCTGGCGGTCGATGGCGAAGACTTCGACCTGGATCTGGGCCGGCACCACACTGCGAGCGAAGGCCAGCGCGTGCTCGCACACCGCATCGCCGAGGGCGACGCCGGCGGCGCTGGCCATCGCCAGGGCCTGTTGGCTGGTGTTGGCGTCTCGGATGCCCTGCTGCAAAACCTCATCGGCACCGATGGCGGCCGCCCATTCGGCCAGTTGCGGCAGGTCGATGCTCGAGTGACGGCTGTGCAGGTCCATGTGGCCGGCGGCGAGTTTGCTGATCTTGCCGAAGCCGCCGCAGAGGCTGAGTTTTTCCACCGGCACCTTGCGCACATGTTTGAGTACGGCGCCGACGAAGTCGCCCATTTCGATCAGGGCGATTTCCGGCAGGTCGTAGACCCGGCGCATGGTGTCTTCGCTGGCATTGCCGGTGCACGCGGCGATGTGCAGGTAACCGTTGGTCTTCGCCACGTCGATGCCCTGGTGGATCGAGGCGATGTAGGCCGCGCAGGAGAATGGCCGGACGATGCCGCTGGTGCCGAGGATCGACAGGCCGCCGAGGATGCCCAGTCGCGGGTTCATGGTTTTCAGCGCCAGGGCTTCGCCGTCCTCGACATTGACCGTGACTTCGAAACCACCGGTATAACCGCTTTCCTCGGCCAGGCGGCCCAGGTGATCGTTGATCATTTTGCGTGGCACCGGGTTGATCGCCGGCTCACCGACACCCAGCACCAACCCCGGTCGGGTCACTGTGCCTACGCCGCGACCGGCGACGAAACGCACGCCGGGTTCGGCGATCAGGCGCACCTGGGAAAACAGCAGGGCACCGTGGGTCACGTCCGGGTCATCGCCCGCGTCCTTGATCGTCCCGGCTTCGGCGCCTTGTTCGGTCAGGCGACAGAACTCCAGACGCATCTGCACCTGCTTGCCCTTGGGCAGTACGATTTCCACGGCGTCGGCTTCGGTGCCGCGCAGCAGCAAACGGGCCGCCGCCAGGCTGGTGGCCGTGGCGCAACTGCCGGTAGTCAGGCCGCTGCGCAGGGGGGCGGGTTGTTCGGCGGTTTCGTCACGCATCGAGAGGTTTCGTCAGGTCCAGCAAGGTAATCGGCAAGGCCTGGCGCCAGGTGTCGAATTCGCCCAACGGCTGGGCCTGGGCGATGTGGATGCGGGTCAGTTCACCGCCATGACGTTCGCGCCAGTGCATCAGGGTCATTTCGCTTTGCAGGGTTACGGCGTTGGCGACCAGCCGACCGCCGGGCTTGAGTTGGGCCCAGCAGGCGTCGAGCACGCCTTCGCGGGTGACGCCGCCACCGATGAACACTGCGTCCGGACGCTCCAGGTTGTCCAGCGCCTGCGGGGCGCTGCCGCGAATCAGTTGCAGGCCGGGCACGCCGAGGGTGTCGCGGTTGCGTTCGATCAAGCCTTGCCGGCCTTCGTCGGCTTCGATAGCCAGGGCTCGGCAACTGGGGTGGGTGCGCATCCATTCGATGCCGATGGAGCCGCTGCCGGCGCCGACATCCCAGAGCAACTCACCGGGGGTCGGGGCGAGGCGGGCGAGGGTGATGGCGCGCACGTCACGCTTGGTCAACTGGCCGTCATGCTCGAACGCGGTGTCCGGCAAACCGGCCAAGCGTGACAGTCGCGGTGTCGACGGTTCGGCCCGGCATTCGACGGCGATCAGGTTCAGGTCGGCGACGGTGTCAGCGGACCATTGCGCGGCGCTACCGTCGATCCGTCGTTCCGCCGCACCTCCCAGATGCTCCAGCACGGTCATGGCGCTTGGGCCGAACCCCCGCTCGCGCAGCAACGTCGCCACGGCGGCAGGGCTGTGGCGGTCATTGCTCAGCAGCAACAGCCTGACGCCTGTGGATAAATGCCCATTGAGCGCCGCCAGGGGCCGCGCCACCAGCGACAGCGTGACCACGTCCTGCAACGGCCAGCCCATGCGCGCCGCGGCCAGCGAACAAGAGGAGGGCGCGGGGATGACCAGCATCTGATCACTCGGCAGCTGTTTCGCCAGGCTCGCGCCCACGCCGTAGAACATCGGGTCGCCGCTGGCCAGTACACACACCGACTCGCCCCGTCGCGCCAGCAGCGCTTCCAGGGAAAACGGGCTGGGCCACAATTCCCGTTCGCCGCGGATGCACACCGGCAACAGCGCCAACTGGCGAGCGCTGCCAACAATGTGTGATGCCCGCAGCAAGGCATGGCGAGCCGTTCGGCCCAGGCCCTTGAAGCCTTCTTCACCGATGCCCACTACGGTCAGCCAGGGGGTCATCTCTGTTCCTCGAATGAATGGGGTTGATCGACAGGCGTGTTGCCGCCGCGAACCGGGCCGCCATCATACCGCGCCCCGGCGGATCAGGCGCCTGGCGCAACATCATTGTGGCTGCCAGACCGCTTTCGCGAGCAAGCTCGCTCCCACAGTGTTGATTGGGGGGAGCACAAATTTTGTGCCCGCCGCAATCCCTGTGGGAGCGGGCTTGCCCGCGAAGGCGGCGGTACAGACAACAGCATAGGATCAGGCAGCCCGTGTTCTTGAGCTCTCTGGCTTCAATCCGACCAGCAAGCTTTTCATGACCCCCGGCAAAGCAGGCATAATGGCGGTCCTTCGCCGTCATGGCGTGTCTTATCTGCCGGTTTGCCCTTGAACGAACGTCCATCCGCCAACGTCATCCGCCCCTCGGGTTGCCCGGGGTTGCTGCGTGTCGTCCAGGCGCTGGACGGGGGGATCTGCCGGATCAAGCTCGATGGCGGTTCCATCCAGGCGGATCAGGCCGAGGCCGTGGCGTCGGCGGCCGAGCGGTTCGCCGGGGGTGTGATCGAGGCGACCAACCGGGCCAACCTGCAAATCCGCGGGATCGGCCCCGGGCATGACGCGCTGATCGAGCCGTTGCTGGCCGCCGGGCTTGGCCCGCGCAAGCCGGCGGGTGATGACGTGCGCAACCTGATGCTCAGCCCCGCGGCCGGGATCGACCGGCAGATGCTGTTCGACACCCGCCCGTTGGCCGAGCAGATCCTCGTCACCCTGCAAACCCATGAACGCTTCCATGAACTGTCCGCCAAGTTCGCCGTGCAACTGGACGGCGGAGAAGCGTTGGCGATGCTCGAACATCACCACGACTTGTGGCTTTCGGCCCTTGTCCGTAACGGCGAGCCCTGGCTGGCCTTCGGCTTGGCCGGCACCCCGCTGGATACACCAGCGGGCAAGGTGCCCCTGACCCAGGGGCATGCCTTGGTGGTGGCGGTGCTGGAGTTGTTCCTCGACTTGGCCCGCCCGGACCAGATCCGCATGCGCCACTTGCTGGCTGACGTCTCTGTGGATGAATTCATGACCCGGCTGGCCCGCCGCGTGCCCGTGCAAGCGTGCCTGGATTGGCAGCGGGATGGGTCCATCGATGGACTGCACCTCGGTGTTCATCCCCAGCACGACGACCGTGTCTACGTCGGCGCGGCGGCGCCCCTGGGCCGGCTCGATGCGGTCATGCTGCGGGGGGCCGCGCAACTGGCGCGGGAGAAGGGCGATGCGAGCCTGCGTTTCAGCCCTTGGCAAAGCCTGCTGCTGCCCAACGTGCGCCGCGCGGATGCCGACGAAGTGCTGGCGCGGCTTGAGGGGTTGGGGCTGTCAGGTTCGAACGAGCAACCCCTGGCGCAACTCATCGCCTGCACCGGTTCCAGTGGCTGCGGTAAAGCCTTGGCCGACACCAAGGCCGATGCTCGCCAACTGGCCGAGCTGCTGCAACGCCAGGGCCAAATCCTGAAGGTTCATCTGTCGGGCTGCCCGCGTTCCTGCGCGGCGGCCCATGTCGCGCCTGCCACCTTGCTGGCGGTCGCCCCCGGTCGTTACGACCTGTATTTTCGCGATGCCACGTTGCCGGGTTTCGGCGCGTTGCAGGCACACAATCTGACTATTGAAGCGCTCGGCCACTGGCTCGACGCTCGCCCCCGGAGCCCCCTTGATGCTTGATTACATCCGCGACGGTCAGGAGATCTATCGCAACTCCTTCGCGATCATCCGCGCCGAAGCCAACCTGGCGCGCATTCCGGCCGACCTGGAGAAACTCGCCGTGCGGGTGATCCACGCCTGCGGCATGGTCGAGGCCATCGATGGCCTGCAGTTCTCCGAGGGCGCGGGCACGGCCGGGCGCCAGGCGCTGGCCGCCGGTGCGCCGATTCTGTGCGATGCGCGGATGGTCTCCGAAGGCGTGACCCGGGCTCGCCTGCCAGCCAACAATCCGGTGATCTGCACCTTGCGCGACGAGCGCGTACCGGCATTGGCCCAGGAACTGGGCAACACCCGTTCGGCGGCAGCGCTGGAGTTGTGGCGCCCGCATCTGGAAGGCAGTGTCGTCGTCATCGGCAACGCACCGACCGCGCTGTTCTACCTGCTGGAAATGCTCGATGCCGGCGCGCCGAAACCGGCATTGATCCTCGGTTTCCCGGTGGGTTTCGTCGGCGCCGCCGAGTCCAAGGCGATGCTGGCGGCCAACAGCCGTGGCGTGCCATTCGTGATCATGCAAGGCCGCCTGGGCGGCAGCGCCATGGCCGCCGCCGCCGTCAACGCCCTCGCCACGGAGATTGAATGATGCAGCAGCCTGGACGTCTGATCGGCCTCGGCGTGGGCCCCGGTGACCCGGAACTGATCACGGTCAAGGCCCTGCGCCTGCTGCGCGAATCGCCCGTGGTGGCGTATTTCGTCGCCAAGGGCAAGAAGGGCAACGCCTTCGGCATCATCGAGGCCCATTTGCAGGACGCGCAGACGTTGCTGCCATTGGTCTACCCGGTCACCACCGAGGTGCTGCCTGCGCCGCTGTCCTATGAACAGGTGATCGCCGATTTCTACGACACCGCCGCCGAGCAGTTGGCCGTGCACCTGGATGCCGGTCGCGACGTGGCGGTGATCTGTGAGGGCGACCCGTTCTTCTACGGCTCCTACATGTACCTGCACGATCGCCTGGCCGAGCGTTATGAGGCCCAAGTCATTCCCGGCGTCTGCTCGATGCTGGGCGGCGCCTCGGTGCTCGGCGCGCCGCTGGTTTATCGCAACCAGAGCCTGTCGGTGCTCTCCGGTGTCTTGCCCCACGACGATCTCAAACGTCGCCTGGCCGATGCCGATGCGGCGGTGATCATGAAGCTGGGACGCAATTTCCCCAAGGTTCGCCAGGTGCTCCAGGAACTGGGCATGGACGGGCGGGCGCTGTACGTCGAGCGAGCGACCATGGCCAACCAGAAAATCGTGCCGTTGGATGAAGTCGAGCCGATGTCTTCGCCGTACTTCTCGCTGATCATCGTGCCGGGCGAACGGTGGCAGGGTTGATGGCCGCCAAGACGCCGGCCATCGTCATCCTCGGCCCCGGCAGCCTGGCAACAGCCCGACGGATCCAGCAGTGTTACCCCGACGCCCTGATCCACGGCCTGGCCGGACGGGTCGAGGGTGATCGGCAATACCTCGAGTTCGGCGCGACGTTGCGCGAACTTTATCAACAGGACACGCCGATCATTGCCCTGTGCGCAGCGGGCATTGTCATCCGTACCCTGGCGCCGCTGTTGCTGGAAAAAGGCGCCGAACCGCCGGTGCTGGCAGTGGCCGAGGATGGCAGCGCCGTGGTGCCGCTGCTGGGCGGCCTGGGCGGGGTGAATGGCATGGCCCGGGACATCGCGGCAATGCTGCAGGTCGCGCCGGCGATCACCACCAGCGGTGAATTGCGTTTCGGCACGTGCCTGCTCAATCCACCCAGCGGCTACAGCCTCGGCGACCTGGAGCAAGGCAAGCGCTTCGTCTCCGACCTGTTGGCCGGCGAACCGGTGCGCATCGAAGGTGCAGCACCATGGCTGGATCAAGCGCAGTTGCCCCAAGACCCGCAAGCCCGGCGCACGATCCATGTTAGCCATGCCGAGCGTGAGGCCAGTGCCCATGAGCTGTTGATTTATCCCCGCAGTGTCGCGCTGGTGGTGAGTGCCGAGGTGGCTGATCTGCCAAGCGCCGTTCGTGCAGCTTTGCAGCAAGCCAACGTGGCGATTGCGAGCCTGGCGTGCCTGGTGACGGCGGATACGCTGATGGCCAGCACGGCCTTGCGTGAAGCCGCGCTGGAACTCGGGGTGGCGCTGCGCTTTGTGGCGGCGACAGGCGATGCCGCCACCTTGGCCCGCAACTCGATGCCGGCGGCGACCCTCGTTTCGGCAACGGGCAACCTGGCCATCGTCGTCGCCGCGCAGCCCTTGGATGTGGCCCGAATCGGGCGTCCGCGCGGCCGCCTGGCGGTGATCGGCCTGGGGCCGGGCGCTGCCGAGTTGATGGTGCCGGCGGTGAAAGCCGAACTGGCGCGCGCCACCGATGTGCTCGGTTACGAAACCTATGTGCGCATGGCCGGCCCGTTTCGCGACGATCAAGTGCTGCACTGCACCGACAACCGCGAAGAAATGCAGCGCGCTCGTCACGCCTTTGAACTGGCTGCCCTGGGTCGTTCGGTGATCGTGGTGTCGTCCGGCGACCCGGGTGTCTTCGCCATGGCGGCGGCGGTGCTCGAAGCGTTGCACGAATCCAGCGACCCGGCCTGGCATCAGGTGGACCTGGAGATCCTGCCCGGCGTGTCCGCCTCCCTCGCGACCGCCGCCCAGGCCGGTGCGCCGTTGGGGCATGACTTCTGCGTGATGTCGCTGTCGGACAATCTCAAGCCCTGGTCGATCATCGAAAAGCGTCTGGACCTGGCTGCCGAAGCCGATCTGGCGCTGGCCTTCTACAATCCGATTTCCCGTGCGCGACCGTGGCAATTGGGGCGTGCGCTGGAAATCGTCGCCCGGCACCGCACGCCGGAGACGCCGGTGGTGTTGGGGCGTGACATCGGCCGTCCGGGCCAGACCCTGCGTGTCATCACGTTGGGGCAGCTCACGGCCGAGCAGGTGGACATGCGCACCATGGTCCTGATCGGTTCCTCCACCACCTGCGTGTTCCCGCGGGCGTCCGGCGGAAACTGGGTGTACACGCCTCGCTGGTATGGGGCCAAACCTGCCTGAACTGCGACACCGTTCATTCATGGATGGCACTTGAGACTGTGGCGAGGGAGCTTGCTCCCTCGCCACAGAAGAGAAACATCGCCTTCAGGACCGTGCATTCGATTCTTTCGCTGTATTTGTTTCTCATATAAATAAAAGCGCAAGTTACAGTCTTGACCCTTCTTTGAAATGCATTGAAAGCCTTCCCGTTTGAGTTGTTGGTTTCTAAGCGTTAGTTTGCCTGCCTGATAAGTTGTCGGTGTGCGCTTGTCAGTGTTTGGCAGACGTTTCAGGTGTCGCCAAGTTGCAAGATATTAAATTGAATCAATAGGTCGCCAGAACTCGTGCTGGCGGCGGCGTTGTTATAGGCCTGTTTTTTACGGAACAGGCCAAGGAGTGTTTTTATATGCAGGAAGCGAACATCAAGACGGGCGACAGTGCGCTCGGCTTCATCAGCCTTTTCAAACTGGCCGATCTCGAACGGGCACTGTTGCCTTACAAGAACACTGAGCACTACGACGCGGTCATCCGTTATTACTTTGCCTGTATCGGCATGCCGGATTCCCACCGGTTGCTCGAGCCCTTGGGGCTCTTGAAACAGACGCTCGCCAAGCTGGTGGGCAAGCGCAGGGTCAAGCGCAGCCAGGATACGCATATCTCCAGCCCTGCCGGCGCCGGGATTGACCTGCCGCAGATATACGACAAAGTCGAACAGCACGAAGCGCGCCTCCAGTTCAGTGCCGAGCAGATGAAAAAGTTGCCCAAGGAAGTGCCAAGGATGTTGCACTTCGTCTGGCTCGGCGGCGGTCTTGGCGACATTCAGCGCGATTATCTCAATGTATGGCGGCAGGTGTTGGCCCGGCAGGGTTATACCCTGAATCTCTGGTATGACAGCGATGCACTACTGGCCTGGCAAACCAATAAGTTTATTGTCGAGGCGGCCAAGGCCAATGTTTTTTTACACGGCGTAGATGAGCGTATTACTGAAGTCGAGTTGGGGGCCCTGTACAACGAACATGCCCTTGTTCTGAAACAACAGATGCAGGCCCATATCAATGCCGCTGTGGTGAATGGCGGATCAGCCGATGAAGCCCGGATCGATTTACTGGCCCGCGCCTACGGTCAGGATGCGCAAGTGCTGCGCCAACAGTTGGAACGCAATCGGCGCAGTGTCCTGGACATGGACGGCTTCAAGTTGCGCGATCTTGCCGCCGGCGCGGTTTCGTTGCAGTTGCAGGAGGTCTATGACCGGGAGATGCGCTTGCTCGGCAATATGGCGGCGGCCTCGGATGTGGTGCGCATGGAAGTCCTGTTCGCCGAAGGTGGCAGGTATACCGATATCGACCACCTTCCGCCGTTATCGGCCACCCTGGGCGGCGTCGACATCAGCGGTTTTGACCATGATGCCCGTCTGGGCACCCTGCAATTGCTGCTGAACGAGAACCCCGAATGGCTGCCGGGTCGCCAGGCCTCCTCCCGTTATCGTGGGCATATTCCTGCCGAGCATCTGCCGGCACTGGAAGCGTTCGCGCGGAGCCGGCCAAGCTTGAGCGAGGTCTTCGAACTGCCGGCGGAGCGGCTGGCCCGACCTTTCGCGCTGCGGGCCTTGAGCGCGGAGCTGTCGTTGACCAATGCCTTTCTGATAGCTCATCCGGGCGCCGAGATTCTCAAGAGTGTGATCGACCGTCTGCGTTCCAACTACGAGTTGATTGACGCATCGGTCCAACTGGCCGCCCAGCGCGGTGTTGCATTGAGCGACGTTGCCGGCATGTTGGTGCTGGTGGAAGAAGTCTTCGAAAAAAGACATGGATCGCTGAGCCGCCTGCCGATGGGCGAGGTGCTCAGGGCGATCGCGCGGATATCGGGCGTAGCCACCCACTTTGGCGACGGCATCCGCTTCGAGAGTGAAGGCACCATCCATCTGACGGGCCCCGGCGCCATGCGCGACGGCATGGCCGACTATGCGAACGCGCACTTGAGCGCAGCGGTTGCCAAGACCTTGCGCGAGGAGGCGGGCGTTGCCCCCCACCTGACGGTTAACGGCGCCACCGAAGAGGAGCAGGATCACTCCTGGAAAGAACATGGCAACCAACCGGAAAAATGGCTGGCCGACGAGCAGGCACGCTGGCGTGAAGGTCAGTACCGCACGCGCTACAGCGGCGACATCGCCCAGTTGCTCAAGCATTCGATCGTTGAATTCCAACAGGGCTGGCCGCTGATCGAAGGCCGGGCCGTGCTGCTGACCGATGTCCTGGAGCGCTTGGTCGAGGGACTCGGCGAGCCGTTCATCGAGGCGATGAGCCAAGGGCATGACGGTGAAATCCGTTTCGGGAAGCCGCTGCCGCTGAGTTTCGATGATCGCCAGCGTATCCGGCGCCAGGCGCCCGATACGCTGGTTCCGGTGTTCCTGAGCGATGCAAAGATGCAAAGCCTGGGGATCGACGACGTGCTGGGTGAGATCGCCAGCGGTGCCCGGCGGGTCATTGAGGTCAGCCCTTTGCAAAGGCTGTCACTGGGCGTGTTGCTCGGTTTGGATAGCTTGGATAACCAGCGCTTCAACGCCGCCACCAGTGAACTTGAGAACCTGGCCAACAGCGTCGCCGAGCAGGCGGTGGCCGGCCGTTACGCGGTCATCGAGCGGCAATTGTTCAAGCGCAGGGCGGCAGGGTTCATGAACGGCCTGGTGAACGATCCGGCGGATACGCCGCTGCCGTCCGACAGCGCGCTGGAGCTGAAGAAAACCGCCTTGAAACAGGCGCGGACGCTGTTCCAGTGGGGCCGTCATGTCGCGCAGATCCAGAAAGTGGCGACCCTGGAGCACCGTCTCCAGGTCGTCGAACGCTCCGCGCAGGTGCTGGACGGATTTGGCCGCAACGGCGTGCAAATGGTCCCTCAGGATTTGCTGCTCAACGGCGATGGCGAGGCGATTGGCGGGCGCTGCTATCCCTTGGCGTTGGTGATGAGTGCAGCGCTTGCCCAGGGCGATGCGTCCTCCGGGCACTTGCGCGAGCGTTTCTTCCTGGCGGTGCTCGAACCCGGGCAAGCCGATTCCCAGGCCTTTGTGCAAACATTGGAGGCGCTGCGGGACGTACCGATGACGGAGGTCGGGACGCGTCTGGGGCAGGCGAACCTGGATCAGGTCAGGGCCCGGCTCGAGAAGCACATCGGCCCCCGTACGCTGATGCTCAACTCTGACAACCATTCGATGCTGGTGGCCAAGACCGTCAGTGAAGAACGTGCCACCTACCATTTTTTCGACCCCAACTTCGGCCTGTGCAAGTTCGACCAGCCGGATGCACTGCAACGGGCGCTGGAAACGTTTTTCCGAACAGAGGGCATGGCCCGCTATTACGCCGCTTATGGTCCTGACGCGCGGCCGGAATTCGATCTGATCGACCTGCACAGCAAAAAAATCGCCGCCCTGGAACTGGCTGACGGCTTCACCGTGGAACACCTGCTCAAGCCCGATCAGTTGCCTGGAAAACCGGCGCTTGCGATTCGCCAGCGCCTGAACAATGCCCACGGCAGATCCCTGGTGGACAACTCGCACCTGGGCAGCAGTTTGCTGGAACTGGACAGCCACTGGTGGGGCCAGCAGATCGCCCAGGCAACGGTCGATTTGCAGGATTTGCATGACTCGGCGACGCCGCTGGTGCCCTTGTTCGAAACGCTGGAGATCACTCCCGAAGGCAAATACCGGGTGAGCCTGATCGATCCCGCACAACCGCAACAGTCGGTTCAGGTGCTCAGCGACGATCAGCGCCTGTTGCGGATCAAGAACTGGCTGTCGGAACAGTTTTCGACCCTGGCGCGCAAACCCGCGCAGACGGGGAACGTCCTGGACCCGACCGAGGCCGCCAGTGTCCATACCCTCAACGCCGGTTTCACCATCCAGGCCTTGATGAATGCCTTGCGCGGTCGGGAAGGGGATGACCGGACGTTGACCACCGCCGTGCGCCTGCACGCGTACGTCAATTATGCGCAGCTGGTGCACGGCAATGTCGTGGACGTGGCGGGCCTGGTGCAGTTGGCTCGCACCGCGCTGGCGGAAGAACGGCTCATCGCCCGCACGTGCGCGCCGATTGTCGGCCAGGCACTGGGGCACGCGGCCAACGAGGGCGTCGGCGCGGTGTTGGGGCTGGCCAATGTAGGCTTCGATATCTATCAGTTGAAGACCGCGCGAAACGGCGTCGAGACCGCGCAATTCGGCACCCAACTGACCTTCGACTCTGCCAGCCTGGCCTTGACGGCGGGCGGTGTCGGGGCGGGGTTGGCCGGAGCATCGACCGCGGCGGCGGTACTCGGCGGTGCGGGGGTGATTCTCGGTGGATTGGCCGTCGGCGTCGCCGCCCTGGCCCAGGGGTTTGCCACCATCGCCCGCGAGGCACGGCAAGTCGGTCAGTTTTTCGACGACCTGGAGCGGGCCTACTGGGGCGACGGCTACCACTACGATCACACGCTGGCCGCGTGGGTGGCACGGCCGTCACTGCTGGTCAAAAGCATCGATCTGAACGAGGGAACGGTGCTGCTCGACAGCCCGAAGCTGTATCCGCTGCGTGATCATTTTGGTGTGCCGGGCTTCGATCCCGATAACGCGCGAGCCATCGACATTCGCCGGGAGCTGGGGCTGCCCGGGCAAGTCGGGTTCGCGCCGCCCGCCGGCCAACCCATCGTGCTGCCCTGCACGCCACACACCACGTACGGTTATGAATACAAGGCGCTGCCCTTTGCCCGTTGGCGTCATGACCGCGGCTTCGACACGGCCCGGCGCCTGGAAAAAAAGCAAGCGGACGGTACCTGGCTGTTTCTGTTCTCGTTCTATTCGTTTCCTTCCGACTATATCCTCAATCGCCTGAACCCGGTGTATGGCGAAACGGTTATCCGGGTGAACCTGGATGCGCTGGAGCGGACACTGGTGGTTCCCCTCCTGCCGGAAGCCTGGCAAGGAAAGTTGGCCTATTGGCTCCGGGGCGCGGGCGGGCGCTGTACGGTGATGCTCAACCCCGGGGCCGACATCAGGCTGGTCGCACCGAACCAGACGTATTGCCGCTGGGTATTACAGGCGAACTGGGCCAAGGACAGTGACATCCGGGTCGAGCCTTCCGGCGACCTGTACATCGGCACCGTCCATGTGACCCGGGTCGGTCGCCAGGAAGTGCTGATCCGCACGGCCGATCAGTTGTTCAGCGTCACCCAGGGTAAACAGCAGCTGGACCTGGTCGAGCAGACGGCGCCCGAGGGGCTCGACGAGCAGGCGCTGCTTGACCACTACAAGGGCCTGGCGCGGGAGCACCGATTGGCACTGCCGTATACGCCGGTCCAGCGTTTCCTGATCCCGTTCGAGGATCCCCGGCAACCGCGCTACACCACGGCCTGGTATGACGCCCACGAAGACCGTTTCCTCTACATCCGCGACGATCTGGAAGTGCTCGGTGAACCGCAGTTGTCGGTGGTCCTGGAGGGCTCCGCGTATTTCCATGACCCGGAGCAGTTGCAGATCTGGCAAACGGACTGCGCCACGGGCCTGCTCAAGCGCTGTTACCTGCTACTTATCCAGGACGGTCAAAGCACCATTCGCAGCGTTGCGGCGGATGCCCAGGGGGTGATTCATGTGGTGCAGGAATACGTCGTTGATAAGAAAACCGTCCGGCAATACCGCTACCTGATTCATGACGGGCAACTGCTGTTGAGTTCCGTCACCTACGACACGGCGCCGCAGCTGCAAGCGCTGCTGTTGGCCAACGATACCCTGGCCGAATGGTCGTCCTTGCTCGGCAATTTCCTGCGGCTGGCCTCCGGGCCTTCGAGCAATGGGCTTGTCACCGTCGATTGGCAGCCAGCGCCGTATGTTTCGATCTGCTGGGCGATTGCCCCCGACGTTCGAGACATGGTGTGGGTACGCGGCAGTGATCGACAGCTGATCCTTGCACAGCCGGCCAAGCATCATGCCCGTGGCTGGGACGATTCGATCAAGCACCTGGACGGCCTGATGCTCTTGCCGATGGCCGATGACAGCGATGTGTTCTTCGTCTACCAGCGAGTCACCCCCAACCAAACGCTCTGCCGGCTGCAACGCAGTGTGAAGGACGGCAAGGCGCAATGGACGCACCGCTGGGTGCAGCCCGACGGACTCAAGCAGGTCCTGGCTGTCGAAGGGGGCTACGTGGCGCTCGATGACAATGGGCTGTTTTTCAACCTCGCCGCGCAAGGCGCGTTGTCGTTTGCTGGTGTGAGCGAGCACTGGCTCAAGGGCCGTGCCCGCTGGTGGCAGGCGCTGGAGCCATTGGCCAAGCGCTATCCGGACAGGGATTTCGCCATTGCCGGCCTGCGCAATGCCGCCGGCGACGGCAACCTGTGTGCCTGGTACGTGAAGCACCGATTGGTGTTGTGCGATCCGGGACTCGACAAAGAAGTGCGCTTGCTCGGCGTGACGCCGGACAATCAGTCGGCCTGGCTGTTCGATCGGTCGAGCGGTGAAGTCGTGAGCCAGGCATTCTTCGACCCGCAGCAGCTCGATCAAGCATTCGGCGCCGGCTCGCAACTGCTGCCGGGCACCAGCCTGCCGGCTTATCGACGCGAGTGGACCGGCTGGCGGTTCGCCGACGTCACGCCCGAAGGCAGCGGATTGCGCGGGACCAGCGTGGAAGGTGTGTCGCTGGCGCTGCGTCATCAGGAGGCGGCGACCATCACCGGGGTCAACCACGCCTGGGTGAGGGCCCAGGACGAGCACCTGGTCGCAGCCCTGCAGCGATTGCTGGAGGCGGCGCAACATGCCGAGTTCGTCTCGGTGGAGTCCGAGCCTGGAAGCCTGCAATGGTATGACGTGCAAAGTGCCCGGCTGTTGCGGGTCACTGGCAAGAACCTGCCCAGGGACTTCACCCTGCTGGGCACTCAAGCACCGGTGAACGTGCTGCTGCACGCGCACCAGGATGGGCGGGTGCTGATCTATCCGGACAAGCGCAGCATCGGGCCGTTCGATTACGTCCAGCGTAACGCCCAGGTGCTGGTGGTCGAAGGGGAGAAGGTCGGTCGTGATCTGTTGCCGCTGATTCCCGATGAGGTCAACCGGTTGATCCTGCGTATGGGCCAGGGCGCGGTGACTTGCCATTTGACGAAGACGGTGTGGCTGAAGCTGGAGTCGGTCATTGTCGACTGTCGCCATGCCTTGGGTGAAACACCTGTCACGGCCAGCACCTTGATCTGGGCATTCGATGAGCCTGGAAAACTCGTGTTCGAGATTGTCCAGGCGCACCTGGTCATTGTCGATCCGGACAGTGAACGCTGCCTGATCTTGCGTGACGTGTGTTCCGCCGATCCGGCCTTGCGCGGTGAAATATGCCTGGGCTTCAACGCCGCACAATCTCGCCCGGTGTCGACATTCGTGGCGCGGTTAAGGGACCTGGGGGCGACTGGCAGTGCAACCCTGAAGGCGCTGCTGGCGACAGCGCCGGTCGCAGAATGAACCGTCCTCCTTTTACGGCACCAGGTAGCCCTTCACCCCGGTAAAAATGATCTGCGCCGCCAAGGCGCAGACAAACAGCCCCATCAAGCGGCTGACGATCTGCAGGCCCTGGTCGCCGAGGATCCGTTCGATGCGGCTGGACAGGTAGAGCACGACGCCGACGGTGAAGCTCGCCAGGGCGATGCTGATGATGGCCATGAGTTTGTCGTCCCAGTGCGGCTGGCTCACGCCCATCACCAGCAGGGCGCCGATGGTGCCGGGGCCGACGGTCAACGGAATGGTCAGCGGGACGATGGTCACGTCCTGCTGCACATTGTCGGTCTGCACGGCCGACTTGCCCTGGGCCATGCCCAGGGCCGAAATGAACAGCACGCTGCCGGCGCCGATCCGGAACGCATCCACGGTGATGCCGAACACGCTGAAAATCACTCGCCCGAACAAATACAGCAACACGCTGGAGATCAGCGTCGCCGTCGCGACTTTCCAGGCCAGGCGGCGTTGTTCCTTGCGGGAATAGCCGCGCGTCAGGCCGATGAAGCAGGACAGGACGAAGAAAGGGCTGTAGAGCACCAGCATCTTCAGGTAAACGCTGAACAGCACGTGGAGCATGGTCGGAACTCGCAACGAATGACAATTGACGTGGAGTCTATCAGGCGCCGGGGTGTCTTTGAGGGTTTTAATGTAGTGAAACCCTGGTTTGTTTTTTCTGTTAGTTGTTGGTTGTTGTCCTGGAATTAAGTGCGGTTACAGTTCTGTGCTTGTTACCCTTAAGGTGGATAGGTAAGTATGGCGCTCGGGCCCATGGAGGGCTTTAATTAAATAAGGGACATATTCAATGAATACTAAATTTGATTCGGTTATCACCTTGGCGGACCGACTGGAACGCCTGAATGCCTACGATATATCGCCGGACTATGTAATTGTTTCCCCTCGGATTGCCAGATATAAAACGGCAGGGTTTGACAACGAAATCGAAAAGCCGGACCGCGCTTCGATTGTCGGAGACGCTATCATGTCGTTCGTTTCAGGTATGACGGCGCAAAATCAAGCGGATATCCAGCATTCCTATCTGTTTGCATCGCTGGTTGCCAATAAGAAGTATCCGCGGGATGACGAAGGCGATGAATGGTATAAAACCTTCCTTGATGTCATGCAGAGTTGTGGCTGGACCATTCTGCGGCATTACCACGATAAGGTTGCCGCGTCCGGCAAGAGTTTCAAGATGGATCAACTGGTGTTGAAAATCCTCGGTTCGGCGGTGGCGGCGGCTGCCGTTCCTGGCCCAACCTCATTGCTGATGCTTAAAGTGGCCGGTGATGCGATCGCCGCATTGCAAACCAATGACAAGTCGCTGCGGCTCTTTGACCAGAATATCCAGGAGTCCGGCACCGGGGGCTTTGGTGTGGCGTCCTGTCACGAAACCGCGCACGGTGAAATCCTCATGGCATTAGGCGCCGTGCGCTTCATCAAGCGGACGAACCAGACCAAGGTCCTGTTCGTGGATTGGGATAGCAGTTCGGTAGACCTGTATCGCGGTGAATGTCATATGACCATGGTGCCGACAATTATCAGTGCAACTCGAGAGATGATTGTTGCAAAGCTGGGTGAACGCGCGAAACAAAAAATCGACGAGTACGAGATCTGATTGATTGATCTCCTGGCGACTACCGAGGTAGTCGCCATCCGTTAATGGAATAAGGTAATTGTCATGAAAGATCATTGTTCGGTTTTTATTGATGCCGGTGCTGTTGTCCTGCTGCCCACTGAGCTGATTGGGCAGGACCGGCTCGATATATTGAATTCGATATTGTTTGCCCAGCTGGTAGCCAGTAAAAGATACCCCGCTCTTGCCCGGTCCAGTGACTGGTACTCAGCGTACCGGGAAGTACTGAATAATGGCTGGATGCAAAAGGCCGTGAGTTGGGACAGCTTTACACTCGCTGCCTCATCGAAAACCAACCTGATGGGATGTGTCGAAGAGCGGCTGGGAGAATATGTTGAGCGAACTTTGATTACGCAGGTAACTGATGTATTGAAGCGCGTCGCCCAGTTGTCCAGCACGTTGCCCGCTATTGAATTGCTGCGTGAACATGCCCATCGGCCGAAAAGCCCGGATTCGTCCGAGGCGCCCCATAAAGCACCCGACAGAATCAGGCTGCAAGTCATCCTGGCCCAACAGGGGCCTGTATTGAGTAGCGTCTGCCTGGAGTTTGAGCCCGAGCACGTGACGTCCAACCCTCTTGGACAACTCTTCTCCACCGATCCTGTGGTGGGCAATATTCAATTGCGTTGCTTCAAGGCGAATTTGTCCCAGGCGCTCTATGCGCCCTTCCGTGATGCGATTGTCCACAAGCTGGGGGATAAGGCCGCCAGGAACATCATCGATATTTCCGATGCGGTCGAGCAAGCGCAACCGGAAGCGGGGGCGTTATGACGGATCAAGGGTTTCGATCGGCCGACGGGCAGCGGTTGCGCCTGGATGAGGCATCGAGGGCAGCGGTGGTGGGCGGGAGTATCGTGTCCTTCGACGAGGGTTTGTCCCTCCAAGATCGCGAGGATATCTACCTGAGCAACTTGTACGCGCAGTTGGCAACCCGTTCGGCGTACAAGGACGGTCTGGTCGGTAACTGGTTCGACTATTACAAGAACAAGCTCAGGTACCTGGGGTGGGACTCGGCGCGTCCTGTCAGTGCGGGGCAGGCCGGGCAAGGATTGATGGCCGATAGCGTTTCGCAGCAGATCGCCCGTTCCTTTGGCGCAGGCTATTCGCGGCAGGCCAGCCAGGCGATAGCAACGCTTGGACGAAGCCCTGCTGCGCTCGAGCTGTTTGAACGAACGAGCCTACAGCGCAATACGGGATTCTTCCAGGTGATCCCCTGCGCGGCCAAATCTCGCGGGAAAGTGGAAATCGCGTTGTATCACAAGCAGTTCCGCACCCGCAGGACGGTCTCGGGATTTCTGTTCTGGCCAATGGAGCAAGTGGTGGAAAGCAGCGTGGAGGAAATGGCCGTCGTGACATTCAGCACGCTGCATTACGCAACGTTCAGGCAAAAAGTCGCGGCCGCGGTGATCGCCGAAACGACTCGTCACCTGCATGAGCTGGAAATCTGAACGACGCTACGGGTAGTCGCCGAATGCTCTTCGCGGGTTCAGGGCGTGTGCACGGCCTTGTTCTGCTGGTCGCGCTGGGCCACCCAGTGCTCGATCAACTCGCGCAGTTGCGACAGTTCCACCGGCTTGGCCATGTGCCCGTCCATCCCGGCCTGGCGGGCGCGCTCCTTGTGTTCGGCCAGGATGTGCGCGGTGAGCGCCACCACCGGCGTGCGGGTGCGCTGGTTACCCATTTCCCAGGCTCGTAGCTGCTGGGTGGCGGAAAACCCGTCGAGGATCGGCATTTCGCAGTCCATCAGGACCAGGTCGTAGCGCTGCTCCTTCATGGCCTTGAGGGCTTCCTCGCCGTTGCTGGCGGTGTCGGGTTGCAGGTTGAGCTTGCCGAGCATGCCGCGGATGACCTTGGTGGAAATGCTGTTGTCCTCGGCCACCAGGATGCGGAAATCGCTCGGCACCTTCACCGGAATGGGAGGACCGGCGTTCACCTGCACGTTCGTAGCCTGGCCCCGGTTGCGCTGGTTCAGCTCGTCCGCCAGGGTGGTCTTGAGGGTATAGCCGGCCACCGGTTTGGCGAGGATGCGCTTGACCCCGCTGTTGCGCGCCACGATCTTGCTCGGCGCATTGCTGATACCGGTGAGCATGATCAACAGGATGTCGTGGTTCAGGCTCGGGTCTTCCTTGATCTTGGCCGCCAGTTGCATGCCGGTCATGCCCGGCATGTTCTGGTCCAGCAGCACCACGTCGAAATAATCCCGCAGGTGCGCCTTGGTGCGCAGCAGCGCCAGGGCTTCCTTGCCCGAGGGCACCGCACTGACGTTCAGGCCCCAGGCGCTGCACTGCTGCACCAGCACCTTGCGGCAAGTGTCGTTGTCGTCGACGATCAATACCCGTGCCCCTTGCAGCGGGCCATCGAGGTCGGAAGTCGGGTGTTCGAGGCGATCCGGGTCCAGGGGCAAGGTCAGCCACAAGGTGCTGCCCTGGTTGCTGCCGCTTTTGATGCCGAATTCCCCGTGCATCAGGATGATCAGCTGGCGGGCGATGACCAGCCCCAGGTTGCCGCCCAGGCGCGTGGCCGAGAGGAAGTTCTTGCTGTGCAGCTCGGCGTGCATCAGCGTGTCGCGCTCTTCAGCGTCCATCGGCGTCCCGCTGTCCTGCACGGCGATGCGCAGGCGCGGTTGATGGCTGCGCTCGTCGAGGGCGACGACGATCAGCACTTCGCCCTCGTCGGTCTTCTTCAGGGCGTTTTCCAGCAGGCTCAGCAACGCCTGGCGAAGCCGCGTCGGGTCGCCGCTGATCACCCGCGGCACCTGGGGCTGGATGAAGCTGATCAGCTCGACATTCTGCTGTTCGGCCTTGGCGCGGAAGATGCTCAGGCAATCCTCGATCAGCGCATTGAGGTCGAACTGCACGTCGTCCAGTTCGATCTGCCCGGATTCGAGCCGGGAAATGTCGAGGATCTCGTTGATCAGGGTCAGCAGTTCGTTGCCGGCGCTGTGGATCGTCTGCACGTAGTCGCGTTGCTTGACCGACAGTGGTGTGCCCAGCAGCAGCTCGGTCATGCCCAGCACGCCGTTCATCGGGGTGCGGATCTCATGGCTGATCTTGGCCAGGAACTCGGCCTTGGCATTGATCTCGGCATTGCTCGCCGCCAGGTCGCGGCTGATGCTGAAGCGGCTTTCGTTGATCGAGCGCTGGCGCTCGCCCAGGGCGACACTCATCAACAGGCCGCTGATGCAGATGAAGATCAGCAGGGTGATGATCAAGCCCTGGGGAGGGACTTCCGTGAGCCCTTGCAGCGCCGGAAGAATGATCAGCGTGCCCAGGTTGAAGACCACCATGGCCGCGACGAACAGCCGGGCCGGGCGGTAGCCTTTTTGCCAGTGCCAGGCGCTGACGAACAGCATGCTCAGGCCGGCCAGGGCCACCAGGGCGTAGGTCATGATATTGAGTGGCAGCGTGTTGACGAACAACAGCAGCAGGCTGCACAGCATGACGAACACAATGTCCCCCAGCAGCAACCGGTTCAACGGGTGCGGCCCCAGGGGCGCGAAGAAGCGGTAGGCGAACATCAGGCCGCAGGGCGCCGTCAGCAGCAACGCCAGGTAAGCGCCGGGCGTCTGCACCGCCGGCCAATCGGGCAGCCAGGGCCCGGCCAGGTTCAGCAACAGCACCAGGCTGAGCATCAGCAGCCCTTCACAGGCGGCCAGCCACAGGCAACTGCGGGAACGGGTGTAGGCGTAGCGAGTGAGGTTGTGCAGGATCAGCATGGCGATGCAGCCGAACAGCAGCCCATAGATCAGCGTCTGGTTCTGATCGGCGGCCGCCACGACGGCCGATTGCAACGTGACGTAGGGGCGCAGTTCGTGACGCGAGGCCAGTCGCAGGTAGACGTCCAATGATTTGTCGCTGCGCGGCAGCGGCAACATGAAGTCGCTGCTGGGCACCGCCGGTTCCGTATGCGGCGTGGCATTGCCGCTGACCTGTTGCTCGACCAGGGCGTCGCCGTCCAGCACATAGAGGTTCAGGCGTGACAGGTCGGGGGCGAAGATGCGCAGGATTTGTTCGTGCCTGTCCGGGGCCAGGCGAAAGCGCAGCCACAATGCACCGCCGGGCTCGGCGGCCCTGAGGCGGTCCAGGTCGATGGGGCTGAATTGATTGGTGTAGCGAGCGGAGCGGATGTCGCTCAGCGTCAGGTCGCCCTGTTCATCGAGCAATACCGCCCAGCCACTGCCTGGCGCGGCCTGGGCCGGGAGCATGCAGAGCAGCGTCAGCAGGGTAACGGTAAAGCCTATGGCAATCCTGAGCCAGCGCACGGCGAAATCCCTTCGTAGGTTGATGCCAGATTATAACTATGCGCGGCGCCGGAACAGTCAGGCAAGGGCCGCAGGCCCCTGCCTGGCTGAATGGCCGGGTTATTCCAGATTTTCGCCACGCTCACGGGCAATGGCGCGGTAGCCAATGTCCTTGCGGTAGAAACAACCTTCCCAGTCGATCTCGGCGGCAAGCTTGTAGGCCTGTTGCTGAGCGTCGTCGACACTGGCGCCCAGGGCGGTGGCGCAAAGCACACGACCGCCGGCGGTGACCACTTGCCCATCCTTCAACGCAGTACCCGCATGGAAGACTTTGCCTTCCAGCCGGGCCGCGGCGTCCAGGCCCTGGATTGCGCTACCTTTGGCGTAGTCGCCCGGGTAACCGCCGGCCGCCAATACGACACCGACGCTTGGGCGCGGGTCCCATTGGGCTTCGACCTTGTCCAGGGCCTGGGCCAGCGCGGCCTCGACCAGCAGGACCAGGCTCGATTGCAGGCGCAGCATGACCGGCTGGGTCTCAGGATCGCCGAAACGGCAGTTGAATTCGATGACTTTTGGGTTACCAGCCTTGTCGATCATCAGGCCCGCGTAGAGGAAGCCGGTGTAGACGTTGCCTTCCTCGGCCATGCCGCGCACGGTCGGCCAGATCACCTGGTCCATGACGCGCTGGTGCACCTGGGCGGTCACCACCGGGGCTGGGGAGTAGGCGCCCATGCCGCCGGTATTCGGGCCGCTGTCGCCATCGCCGACACGCTTGTGGTCCTGGCTGGTGGCCATCGGCAGCACGTTCTTGCCATCGACCATGACGATGAAGCTGGCTTCCTCGCCGTCGAGGAACTCTTCGATCACCACGCGGGAACCGGCGTCACCGAAGGCATTGCCAGCGAGCATGTCGCGCACGGCGTCTTCGGCTTCGGCCAGGGTCATGGCAACGATCACGCCTTTACCGGCGGCCAGGCCGTCGGCCTTGATCACGATCGGTGCGCCTTTCTCGCGCAGGTACGCCAGGGCCGGCTCTATTTCGGTGAAGTTCTGGTAGTCGGCGGTCGGGATTTTGTGGCGCGCCAGGAAATCCTTGGTGAACGCTTTCGAGCCTTCCAGCTGCGCGGCGCCAGCGGTCGGGCCGAAGCAGTCCAGGCCACGGGAGCGGAACAGGTCGACCACGCCGGCGACCAGCGGCACTTCCGGGCCGACGATGGTCAGCGAGACGTTCTTCTCGGCGAAGTCGGCCAGTTGCTCCAGGGCCAGCACGTCGATGGCGACGTTTTCGCACTTGGCTTCGATGGCGGTGCCGGCATTGCCCGGGGCCACGAAAACCTTCTGCACACGGGGATCCTGGGCCACTTTCCAGGCCAGGGCGTGTTCGCGGCCACCGCTGCCAATGATCAAAACATTCATTTCAAAAACCTCGGATGACGCTGATTCTGTTGAGCATCGCAGATGCTTTTCTGTGGGAGCGAGCTTGCTCGCGATGGCGGTGTGTCAGCGGACTTCAATGCTGGCTGAGCCGACGCTATCGCGAGCAAGCTCGCTCCCACAGGGGGGCGGTGTATCAGTGACGGAAGTGGCGCATGCCGGTGAACACCATGGCGATGCCGGCTTCGTCGGCAGCGGCGATCACTTCAGCGTCACGCATCGAGCCACCCGGCTGGATCACGGCGGTGATGCCGACCTTGGCCGCGTTGTCGATGCCGTCGCGGAACGGGAAGAACGCATCGGAGGCCATGACCGCGCCCTGTACCTGCAAGCCGGCGTGTTCAGCTTTGATGGCGGCGATGCGGGCCGAGTTCACGCGGCTCATCTGGCCGGCGCCGACACCGATGGTCTGGCGGTTCTTGGCGTAGACGATGGCGTTGGACTTGACGTACTTGGCGACTTTCCAGGCGAAGATCAGGTCGTTGATTTCCTGCTCGCTCGGGGCGCGGCGGGTCACCACTTTCAGGTCTTCGCTGCCGATCATGCCGATGTCACGGCTCTGGACCAGCAGGCCGCCATTGACGCGCTTGTAGTCCCAGGCCGGCGCACGATCGGCCGACCATTGGCCGCAGGCCAGCAGGCGCACGTTGGCCTTGGCGGCAACAATGGCGCGGGCTTCTTCACTGACGGAAGGGGCGATGATCACTTCGACGAACTGGCGCTCGACGATGGCCTTGGCGGTCTCGGCGTCCAGTTCACGGTTGAAGGCGATGATGCCGCCGAAGGCCGACTCGGTGTCGGTGGCGTAGGCCAGTTCGTAGGCCTGGCGGATGCCGCCCTCGGCGTCCGGGCTCACGGCCACGCCGCACGGGTTGGCATGCTTGACGATCACGCAGGCTGGCTTGACGAAGCTCTTCACGCATTCCAGCGCGGCGTCGGTGTCGGCCACGTTGTTGAACGACAGTTCCTTGCCTTGCAGTTGGGTGGCGGTGGCAATGCCGACTTCGGCCGGCTTGGCTTCCACGTAGAACGCCGCGCTCTGGTGCGGGTTCTCGCCGTAGCGCATTTCCTGTGCCTTGACGAACTGGGTGTTGAAGGTGCGCGGGAATTCGCTGCGGCCTTCGGTCGACAGGGTTTCGGCGGCCTGGTTCACGGTGCCCATGTAGTTGGCGATCATGCCGTCGTAGGCGGCAGTGTGTTCGAAGGCCTTGAGCATCAGGTCGAAACGCTGGGCGTAGGTCAGGCCACCGGCCTTGAGGTTCTCCAGCACGCTGGCGTAGTCGCTGGCGTTGACCACTATGGCCACGTCCTTATGGTTCTTGGCCGCCGAGCGGACCATGGTCGGGCCGCCGATGTCGATGTTCTCGATGGCGGTCGGCAGGTCGCAGCCAGGCTTGTTGATGGTGGCTTCGAACGGGTAGAGGTTGACCGCCACCAGGTCGATCGGCTTGATGCCGTGTTCGTTCATGATGGCGTCGTCGATGCCGCGACGGCCCAGGATGCCGCCGTGGATTTTCGGGTGCAGGGTCTTGACCCGACCGTCCATCATTTCCGCAAAACCGGTGTAGTCCGCGACTTCCACTGCGGCGACGCCGTTGTCCTGCAGCAGCTTGAAGGTCCCGCCGGTGGAGAGAATCTCGACGCCCAGCTGTTGCAGCTCGCGGGCGAATTCGAGGATCCCGGTCTTGTCGGAGACGCTGATCAAGGCGCGGCGGATCGGCAGGCGGGTGGTCTGGTCGGTCATTTCAATTTCCATCAAAAGCAAGGGAAGTCAGCAAAAAAGGCGACCGTTTTTTATGCGGGCGCCTTTCTGGTTTGATTGAATGCTTACAGCAGATCGTACTGCTTGAGTTTCTTGCGCAGGGTGCCGCGGTTCAGGCCCAGCAGCTCACTGGCCTTGGTCTGGTTGCCCTTGACGTAGTTCATCACGCTTTCGAGCAGCGGTGCCTCGACTTCGGAAAGCACCAGGTTGTACACATCCGTGACGGCAGCGCCCTCAAGGTGGGCGAAATAATTGTGCAGCGCCTTCTCGACACTCCCGCGAAGGGTCTGACCTTCTTCGCTGGGCGTATTGAGGTGCTGTTTCAAATTCACGTTGTCGCTCACGGGTGCTGTTCCACTCACTAAAGTCTCGGTCATCATCGTCATGCGGCCACCCCTTCGTCCCCTGTCAGGCTCTTGTAACGCTCAGCGAAGAACGCCTGAACGTCGGCGCATTGTGCTTGCGTACCATCCAAACGATTGAAACGGGCGCGAAACTCCCTGGCGCCCGGCAGGGTTGCGAGATACCAGCCCACATGCTTGCGAGCGATGCGTACGCCCATGACTTCTCCGTAGAAGGCATGTAGCGCGGCCAGATGCTCTAGCAGAATACGTTCCACCTCGGACAACTGCAGCGCCGCCAGCTTTTCGCCAGTGCGCAGGTAGTGTTCGATCTCACGAAAAATCCATGGCCGCCCCTGGGCGGCCCGGCCGATCAACAGGCCATCGGCACCGGTCGCGTCCAGCACATACCGGGCCTTCTCGGGCGAGTCGATGTCGCCGTTGGCAAAGACCGGAATCGACACCGCCTGCTTGATCGCGGCGATGGTGTCGTACTCGGCTTCGCCGGTGTACAGGTCGGCACGGGTGCGGCCATGGACCGCCAACGCCGTGATGCCCGCCTGTTCGGCGATCTTCGCCACCACCAGGCCATTCTTGTTCTCCCGGTCCCACCCGGTGCGGATCTTCAGGGTCACCGGCACATCGACCGCGGCCACTACGGCCTGCAGGATCTCGGTGACCAGCGCTTCATCTTTCAACAGTGCCGAGCCTGCGGCCTTGTTGCAGACCTTTTTCGCCGGGCAACCCATGTTGATGTCGATGATCTGCGCCCCCAGCTCGACATTCGCCCGGGCCGCCTCCGCCAGCATCTGGGCGTCGCCACCGGCGATCTGTACCGAGCGGGGCTCGGGATCGCCTTCGTGGATCATGCGCAGACGCGATTTGCGGGTGTTCCACAAACTCATGTCGCTGGTGACCATTTCCGACACCACCAGTCCTGCGCCCAAGCGTTTGCACAACTGACGAAAGGGCTGGTCGGTGACGCCCGCCATAGGGGCGAGAACCAGGCCGTTCTGCAATGTATATGGGCCGATGCGTACCGCCGACATAGGACTTCCCTGAAGTGGGGCCGGATCATGAGACTTCGAAAAAGGGTTGGCATGATACCCGCTCTCGATGACTGGATAAAGATCGAATTGGATAAAATCTGAACAGCTATTTTGTTATCGCCAGCGGTTTGGTCTGGGTGGGGTCAGTCAGAAAGCTGCCGTCAATTGGCCGACCCTGGCCGGTTTCATTCGGGGGAATGAAAGCTCAAGCTGTAGTTCACCGCCTTGGGACCCGGATCCAGGATATCCAGCGCGATGTGGATGGGCGTTTGCGGCGGCATTTCGCCGCGGCCCTCGAGATCGCCGCCCAGGTACTCCCCGGGCTTGAAGCGACGGCTGGCGATCAGGTGCCCGTTGAGGTCGGCAAAGCGCAGCTCCAGCAACGGAAAAGGTTGGGAGAAGGGCGCACGGTTGTAGATGATCGCGTCCACCACCAGGGCGCCGCTGAACTCCGGATGGCTGCGCACCACCAGGTTGCTGCTTTTGATCTTGGCGATGTCGACCTTGGACGGTACGTCGCAACCGATGGTCGGGCAGATTTGCAGGAACCACGGCCGGTACTGGTCCTGGCGGGCCAGTTCTTCGAAATGGTAGGCGATGTACTGGCCACCCAGGGCTGCGGCGGCGAGCAGGATCAGCAGGGCCCACAACAGGCGTCGGCCCCAGGGCGAGCGGCGTTTGCGCCAGTCCAGTTGCAGCGGGTCGTCGTCGAGGTCGTGGAGGGCCTCGGCGCGTATCCCCGGCTCCTGGCGTTCCCGTGACTTGCGCAGTGGCAGCGGTCGCTCGGGCTCATCGTCGTGGTCGTGGTCGTGGTCATCGGTGGCGGACAGGCGCTCGAGGTGTTCGTCGGGCTCGTCTTCCGGCGCGAGGTGGAGCGGGGCGGCCGGCTCGTCGTCCGGTTCCAGCGGTTCGAGGGCCAGGGACAGGGACGGCTCGGTACGCGGCGGTCGCGCCGGTTCGTGGGGTTCGAACGGTTCGAAGGGGGTATCGAGGACGGTTTCGACGCGCTCGTTCGAGGTTTCGCTGTACAGGCTATCGGGCCAGGTTTGCTGTTCGCTGGAGAGCGAATCGCGTTGCGCGCTCAGGTTGTCTTCCCGGCGCCGGCCGGCATTGCCCGGGGCGCGATTGTCGCGGCGCTCCAGGCGCGCCAGTTCCTTGTCCAGGTCATCCAGATCCAGCTCGGCGGCGCTCCACTGTTTCTGGCTGATAGCCCGGGGCGGGGCTTCGGCGGCCGGCTTGGCGGGTGGCGCGACGGCAGGTACCGCTTGCTTGGCTGTGCGTTGTTCCAGCAACTGTTGTGCGGCATTGAACACCTGCAGGCACGAGCCGCAACGAACCACCCCGCGGGCCACGCTCAATTGAGCATGGCTGACGCGAAAACGGGTTTGGCAATGCGGGCACTGGGTGACGAAGCTGTCAGTCATGCGGCAATCCGGTGGATACAGGCGCTCATTCTAGCGCCGACGTCCGGTGATGCGCACCCAGCCATCGCGATTGGCGATCGGGTCCAGGTCAAAGTCCGCGGCATAAGCGGCGGCGACTTCTTCACCTTGTTCGGCGAGGATGCCCGACAGCGCCAGGCGTCCGCCCGGCTTGACCAGGCTCGACAGTTGCGGCGCCAGGGATACCAGCGGGCCGGCCAGGATGTTGGCCACCAGCACATCGGCCTGGACTTGTGGCAAGTCCTGGGGCAAATACAGCGGGAACAGGGCTTCGGCGATGTTGTTGCGCCCGGCGTTGTCGCGGGAGGCTTCCAGGGCCTGGACGTCGATGTCGGTGCCGACCGCTTCCCGGGCGCCCAGCAGGAGCGCGGCAATCGCCAGGATCCCCGAGCCGCAGCCAAAGTCCAGTACGTTGCAGCCCTTCAGGTCCTGGCCGTCGAGCCATTCCAGGCACAGCGCGGTGGTCGGGTGGGTGCCGGTGCCGAACGCCAGGCCCGGGTCCAGCAGCAGGTTGACCGCGTCCGGCTCTGGCGCGGCATGCCAGCTAGGGACGATCCACAGGCGCTGGCCGAAACGCATCGGCTGGAAGTTGTCCATCCAGCTGCGTTCCCAATCCTGATCCTCGATCACTTCACTGTGATGCTCGGGCAGCGGGCTGCCGGTCAGCAGTTCGAGGTGGGCCAGCACGCTGGCCGCCTCGGTGCCGCCTTCGAACAGGGCCAGCAGGTGGGTGTGGGACCACAGCGGGGTGGTATTGAGCTCCGGCTCGAAGATCGGCTGGTCTTCGGCGTCCATGAAGGTTACCGATACAGCGCCTACTTCAAGAAACGCGTCTTCGTAGGTTTCGGCTTGTTCCGGGCTGATGGCCAGGCGTACTTGCAGCCAAGGCATGGCGGGCACCTTTGAAAAAATCCACAGGGGGCAGCGCAGGGCTGCAAAGGCGCGCAGTGTACGCCAGGTCGCCGCCAAAGTGGATAAGCGAGTCTCGCGTCGTCGGGGCGGTGTTTCGATATATATATATATGTATGCCATGGGCATGTCGCAGGGCGGATAAGGTGCCGGTCCACACAGCAGGGAGGATTGTGTATGGACATCATTGCCGGACGGCAAGGCAACATGGAGCGCACGGGGTCGGTCGATTCCCCGCCGGTGGCGACCGCACAGGCGACCCTGGAGAAACTGACACGTTGGCAGGAGGCGATCGAGGCGCGACTGCACACCCAGATGAGCCTGCTGGAGGTGCTGGAAGAATACTTGCTCGTCGAGCTGCGCACCTACCATTACCAAGGCAACATCGATCCACACTTCCTGGGCACGCTGCTCGATGCCGTGCTGCTGCGCATGATCGACCAGGCACCTTTGGTGTATGACCAGGAGCAGGACGCGCCCTACCGTTGGCCCGACGGGCCAGACTTGGGTTTTGCGGCCGAGCGCCGGGCATTCGTTGTCCAGGCGGTGGAGGGCGTGGCCTCAAGGTTCGTCGATCACTACAAGGACTATCTGCGGCGGCATTGGCGAATGCCGGCGCACGATGCCTCCCTTGAAGACGTGGTCAGGCAAAAACTGGATGGGCACAGGGTCGCGGTCGACGAGCTGTTTCGGCCTGACCGTCTGGTTGGCCTGGGTGTCGATGAGTTGCGAGAGCAGATCGAAGCACTCCAGGACGCCTGGCGCGGGACGAGTCGCTTGACCGCCTTGGCAACCACGGCCGAGCGCCGGGACCTTGGCGCGTTGGCGCGATTGCAATTGCCGCATTGGCTGCGGGTGCTGAGCCCTCCAGATCGTGAATTGTTGCGGGCTTTCGAGAGCCAGGCCGCGCTGGCGCAGGCGGCGGTGGATGAGCGGGTCGATGGCCTGGGCTCGCTGCGGGCCTTCGCTCGGCAATTGGCCAGGGACTATGTCAGGCACGAGTTGGACATGGAGGTCGAGCCGGACAGCATTCGTGTGCAGGTGCAGTGGCGAACGGTCGTTGGTCAGCCCATACGCACCTACAGCCTGAGTGAGCTGGTGGCGGCAGGCTCGGTCCGGCCGGACGCGGTGTCGGTGTTCCTGGTGGAGAACGGCGGCATGCTCCGTAACCAGCCTCTTTCACTGGCCTTCATTGCGCAGTTGTTGGCCAGCGTCGACGCGCCTGCCGGGTACTTGCCAGCCTTGGCCGAGCGGTATGAGAGGGGGGACCTGAAGGACGCCATGCTCGATTGGTTTGTGGCGCGGTTGCAGCACAGTGCGTTTGTCGCCCGTTGTGCAGGCCAGTTGTCGGTGACCAGCCATGACCACCTTGCAGCCCTCTGGGAAAGCGACATTGCAACGCCAGTCGCCGGCGGGTTGCGTGTCGCCAGCCTGATGCTTCCCCATGGCCTGAAGTGTGCCGATCTCCTGGTGTTTTATCGTGAAGACGTGGGCGGTGCTGTCAGTGGCCTGCTGCTGTTTGCCCCCGGCAAACCCGATGGCCAGGAATGGATCGAATTGCCCTCGCTGCGGGCCCTGAGCGGCGAAGTCGGGGCCTGGACCCAACACGAGGCCGGTCGCGAATACCTGTTGCAGCAACTCTCGCCGACTGATCGTGGACAGGCCCGGGCGTACTTTGCCCGCGTGATGGAAAAACCGGTTTCCTGGGATCTGGAACAAGACCTCAGGGGCATGCAGGCAAGTTTCAGGACCTGTCTGCAAAATGCTGTCTCGACCGGCCTGGCCAATAACCTGGCACACGTGGAGCTGAATGAGTCGCCTCGCTGGTACTCGGCATTGCCGCTCGAGTCCCGGCGCAACATCAGCGGTTTGAGCCAGGAGTTTTTGGTTCAGCAGCAAGTATTCGATGAGCAGTTCGTAGGCTATGAAGTGTTCATGGACTTCGCCAAGCGTACCTTCGCCGACATGATCGCGCCCTACATGCGCAGCAAGGGGGTGCTTGAGGCAGTCGATCCGGCCACGGTCTTCATCGACTACAGTCCGGGGCTGGCCGCCGAGAAAAAAACCACCAGCCTGTTGGACCTGGCCATCTACGGATACGAGCGCAACGCGGACATCGACGACCCCGCCAAGGGCGTGCGTTCTTCTGTCGGGCAGGATTTGGCGCAGGTTCGCAGTGCCGATCTGGCGTCCTATATTCGCGTGGCCTACTTGGGTGAGCGATATGCCAGGCACATCCGTGCTGGATTCCTCGACGCCACGGCGCCCGAGTATGCAAATCGCCGCGAGGCTTACTGCTACATGCTGTTGGCCAGGATGGACCGCGACCTGCGTGTGGCCTACGGCAAGTCGCTGTTGAGCGCCGAAGCGTTCCAGTGGCTCACCCGGCAAGTGACGCTATTGAGCGATGGGCGACCTGCAAACAGCGCCACGTACCCCGGTGTCGCCGTGACGCGTGAAGGCGTGATCAAGCTGACCGTCGCCGGCCATGTGGTGTTGGGCGTCTACGTGTTCACCTACTTCGATCCGAAGGCCTCTTACTGGTTGTACACACCCGACGCGCCGGACGGCATCCTGTTTCGCCCGTACCTGGCGTTTTCCGGGAGCATCGCCGCGCAATTGCACGATTACGTACTGGAGCGGGTCGCACTCGTGGCGCGTGCCGCCGTGGGGCGGACACTGGTGGGGCTGGCGGCCGGGACCACTCGTGTCGACACATTGCGTGAACTCAATCGGTTGATTGATATCCGTGCCGAGTTCGATGCCGGCATCGAGCGCGCTGTCACCGATGTGGAGGACATCACCACCAGTCGTGCCGAAATGATCCGCAACCAGGTATTCCAGGGCCTGGTCTTCGCCGCCGTTCCGGTGTGCATGGTTTATCCGCCCTTTGCCTTGTTGCTGGACGTTGGCTTGATTGCCGTCAGCGCCAGGCAGGCCGTCCAGAGACACGTGGAAGGCGACACGGAGGGCGCGCTCGGTCACTGGCTGATCGCGACTTGGGGGGGGCTGTTCGCCACTCTCGGCGCCGCCAGCATGGCCACGGCACTGGGGCACGTGGCCAGGCACTTGCAGCACGCAGTGAAGCCCTTGTCATTGTCTGCGCAACGCTTGAGACATGCGTCATCGGTGGTCGCCAAAGAGTCCGGGCCGCTGGTTCCGGCCATTCGCCTCAAGCCGCAGCAGGCGGTCGGCAAAACACCAGGGAATCTGCAGTTGGTGACGGAGGAGGGGATTTTTTTCGGCACCTATCGCAGCCCGCCCAGTGCTTCGCAACCGCGGAGCACTTACTACATCGCGAGCGGGGGCAGGTACTACCAGGTGAAGAGGGACCCTTACTTTGGCGGCCTGTGCCTGGTGGATGCCCGGCGTCCCGGCGCTATTTACAAATTGCCCATCCGCAGGATGGCGAATGGCAAGTGGACCCATAACAAAGTCGGGTTGAGCGGGGGCAATGATGAGGTGCGAAACCTGGGGCGCATAGGCGATTTGCGCGAGGCGTTCCCCGGGCATGTCTTCCCTGACGTGACCAGGGGCGCGTTGCAGGGCGAGGCCGTGGTGACGAGGTTCAGCGAGGCGGCGGACAACTACCTGTTCTCGCTCAATGCACAGACGTGCGTGATCGCTTCGTTGTACAACCCGACCACCCGGGTCGGGGCGGTCATTCATTTCGATCACAACATCCGCGCGCTGATCGAGCGAAGTGTCCGGGATGTGATGCGGCGCCTGGGGGGATCGGCCAAGGATGTTCGTGCCACCCTGGTCGGCGGGGACTGGTTGACGGGGGCTGACATCGGCGAGCCGGTCAGGCAGGTGATGAGGAAGCACGGGCTGCGACCGACCTGGGATCACTGGTCGTATTCTTCCTGCCTGGGCAATAACTATGGCGTGTCACTGGATCTGCGCACGGGTGTCACGTCGGTATTCAAGACGTCCGGCAGCCAGGTCGAACGCTTTTACATACCCGTCCTGGCGCGAGCGAAGAACAACACTGACCCGGTGTCCATGCGAGCTCGCGGATTCATGGCGCGCATGCGCAGCGACATCCTGGTCGAAAATGCCAACGGCGTCGTGCTCACCCAGCAGGGGAGGCGGGCGAATGCTGCGAAGGTCGAATCACACGCGTATTCCATGGTGGAGTTGAAGTGATCCGTCACTTGCCCTTTTGAGGCTCGCGCAAAAAAAGACCCCGGCCAATGGACCGGGGTCTTTTTACATCACGTGAAGCATCAGTGCTGGTTGCCCAGCTTGTGCTCCAGGTAATGGATGTTGACGCCGCCTTTGCAGAAGCCTTCGTCACGTACGAGATCGCGGTGCAGCGGGATGTTGGTCTTGATCCCGTCTACCACGATTTCGTCCAGCGCATTGCGCATGCGCGCCATGGCTTCGTCACGGGTCGCCCCGTAGGTGATCAGCTTGCCGATCAGCGAATCGTAGTTCGGCGGAACGGCATAACCGCTGTACAGGTGCGAATCGACGCGAACGCCATTGCCGCCCGGGGCATGGAAATGCTTGACCGTGCCTGGGCTTGGCATGAAGGTTTTCGGGTCTTCGGCGTTGATCCGGCATTCCAGCGCGTGACCGCGGATGACCACGTCATCCTGGGTGAACGACAGCTTGTTGCCGGCGGCGATGCTGAGCATCTCCTTGACGATATCGATACCGGTGACCATTTCCGAAACCGGGTGCTCCACCTGAACACGGGTGTTCATTTCGATGAAGTAGAAACGACCGTTCTCGTAGAGGAACTCGAAGGTACCGGCGCCGCGATAGCCGATGTCGATACACGCCTTGACGCAACGTGCCAGGACTTCCTCGCGCGCTTTCTCGTCGATGCCCGGTGCCGGCGCTTCTTCGAGGACCTTCTGGTGACGACGTTGCAACGAGCAGTCGCGGTCGCCCAGATGGATGGCCTGGCCCTGACCGTCGGACAGCACCTGGACTTCGACGTGACGCGGGTTGGTCAGGAATTTTTCCAGGTAGACCATCGGGTTGCCGAACGCCGCGCCAGCTTCGGAGCGGGTCAGTTTCGCCGAGGAAATCAGGTCTTCTTCCTTGTGTACCACGCGCATGCCGCGACCACCGCCGCCGCCAGCGGCCTTGATGATCACCGGATAACCGACTTCGCGACCGATGCGCAAAGCGGTTTCTTCGTCTTCAGGCAGCGGGCCGTCGGAACCCGGAACGGTCGGTACACCAGCAGCGATCATGGCGTGCTTGGCCGAAACCTTGTCGCCCATCAGGCGGATGGTGTCGGCTTTCGGACCAATGAAGGCAAAACCGGAGTTTTCCACCTGTTCGGCGAAGTCGGCGTTTTCCGCCAGGAAACCGTAGCCCGGGTGAATGGCGGTGGCGCCGGTCACTTCGGCAGCGGCGATGATCGCCGGGATGTGCAGGTAGGAGTGCGCAGCCGACGCCGGACCGATGCAGACGGATTCGTCCGCCAGGCCCAGGTGCATCAGTTCTTTGTCGGCCTTGGAGTAAACGGCGACGGTCTTGATGCCCATCTCTTTGCAGGCACGCAGAATCCGCAGGGCGATCTCACCGCGGTTAGCGATCAGAACTTTTTCCAACTTCGCAGTCATCAAAGGCTCTCCGCGGTTCAAACGATGGTGAACAGCGGTTGGTCGTACTCAACCGGCTGGCCGTCTTCGACGAGGATGGATTCGATCACACCGCTGGTTTCAGCTTCGATGTGGTTCATCATCTTCATGGCTTCGACGATGCACAGGGTGTCGCCTTTCTTCACGGTCTGGCCGACTTCAACGAAGGACGGCGAGGATGGCGAAGACTTGCGATAGAACGTGCCCACCATTGGCGAACGAGCGACAGTGCCGTTCAGCGTCGGTGCCGCCGGTGCGGCTGGTGCTGCGGCGGCAACCGGGGCTGCTGCTGGAGCAGGCGCGGCGGCCGGAGCCTGCATCGGGGCCGGTGCATAGAACTGTTGGGCCGGGGTCTTGCTGTGGCGGCTGATGCGTACGGACTCTTCGCCTTCCTTGATCTCAAGCTCGTCGATGCCGGACTCTTCCAGCAATTCGATCAATTTCTTAACTTTACGGATATCCATGAATCATCAACTCCCAAGGGTCGGTCAGGGGCGTATAGCTTGTTGTTCAAGCTGCTCTAGGGCGGCCTCCAGGGCCAGTCGGTAACCGCTGGCGCCAAGGCCGCAGATCACTCCCACTGCTACATCGGAGAAGTAGGAGTGATGGCGGAAAGGTTCGCGTTTGTGCACGTTGGACAAGTGCACTTCGATGAATGGGATGCTCACCGCCAGCAGCGCGTCACGTAATGCGACACTTGTATGTGTAAAAGCTGCTGGATTGATCAAAATGAAATCCACGCCTTCGCCACGCGCGGCATGGATGCGGTCGATCAGTTCATATTCGGCGTTGCTTTGCAGATAGAGCAAATGATGGCCGGCGTTGCGGGCCCGCTGCTCCAGGTCCTGGTTGATCTGGGCCAGTGTCACGGCGCCGTAGACGCCCGGTTCACGGGTGCCCAGCAGGTTCAGGTTGGGTCCGTGCAGGACCAATAGGGTCGCCATCTGCTGTTCCTTGTTATCTGTGAGCAGTTATCAGAACCCGGCGACTATGCCGCAAAGCCTTAATGACTGTCCAGTTCTCGGCAATAGCCAGCACGATGAGCGATGTTTGCGCGAAATTTGTGACCCAGGTCTCTGATCCGGTCATGCGGTCACAAACCGCACCCCCGTGGCAGCATCGATTCCAGGGCTCCGCGAATCAATGTGGGAGCGAGCTTGCTCGCGATGACGGCGGCACATCCAACCTCGATGCAAGCTGACCCACCGCTATCGCGAGCAAGCTCGCTCCCACAGGGAAGTTGTGGTGACCGCCGGACTTGTGGGCGCCCGAGATCCAGTGTGGGAGCGAGCTTGCTCGCGATGACGGTGGCACATCCAGCATCGATGCAAGCTGACCCACCGCTATCGCGAGCAAGCTCGCTCCCACAGGGAAGTTGTGGTGACCGCCGGACTTGTGGGCGGCCGAGATCCAGTGTGGGAGCGAGCTTGCTCGCGATGACGGTGGCACATCCAGCATCGATGCAAGCTGACCCACTGCTATCGCGAGCAAGCTCGCTCCCACAGGGAAGTTGTGGTGACCGCCGGACTTGTGGGCGGCCGAGATCCAGTGTGGGAGCGAGCTTGCTCGCGATGACGGTGGCACATCCAACCTCGATGCAAGCTGACCCACTGCTATCGCGAGCAAGCTCGCTCCCACAGGGAAGTTGTGGTGACCGCCGGACTTGTGGGCGGCCGAGATCCAGTGTGGGAGCGAGCTTGCTCGCGATGACGGTGGCATATCCAGCATCGATGCAAGCTGACCCACTGCTATCGCGAGCAAGCTCGCTCCCACAGGGGATTTGCGGTGAGCATCAATTCCCGGGCCTCCCGAATCAATGTGGGAGCGAGCTTGCTCGCGATGACGGCGGCACATCCAGCATCGATGCAAGCTGACCCACCGCTATCGCGAGCAGGCTCGCTCCCACAGTGATTCATGCAGTCTGTGGCGCTAAACCCGAAATGCCTGCACGGCGGTGTGCAAACGTCCGCCCAGCACCAGGAGATTGTCACCCTGTTCCCGGCCCTCGCCGATGCGCAGCAGGTTGTCTGCGCCCAGTTGGTGAATCCGCTCGCTGTGATCGCGGATTTCGCTGACGGCGCCGCTTTGCTGGGCGGTGACGTCGGCGATGCGTACCGCCGTGTCGGAGATGGTCTGGATGGCACCGACGATCTCATCCAGCGCACCGTCGGCCGCTTGCGCCTGGTTGGCGGTGGCTTCGGCGTGTTCGACCTGGGCGCGCATGCCGTCCACCGATTGGCGCGCGGCCAGTTGCAGGCGGGCGATCAGTGTCTGGATTTCGGCAGTGGCGCCGGCCGTGCGCTGGGCCAGGGAGCGAACTTCCTCGGCCACCACCGCAAAGCCCCTGCCCATTTCCCCGGCGCGAGCCGCTTCGATGGCCGCGTTGAGCGCCAGCAGGTTGGTCTGGTCGGCAATCGAGCGAATCACCGTCAGCACGCCGCCGATGGTGGCCGATTCCTCGGCCAGTTGCTCGATCATCTGCGCGTTGCCTTGCACTTCCCCCACCAACGCATGCAGGCCCGTGAGGCTCAGGCCGATGACTTTCTGCCCTTGCTCCACCGCTTGCCCGGCGCTGCGGCTGGCGTCTGCGGCCTGGCTGGCATCGCCGGCCACTTGCTGGATGGTCGCTTCCAGCTCGCTGAGGGAATCACGGATCAGCGCCGTATCGTCGGCCTGATCCTCCGCACCACTGTGCAGTTCGCCGCTCAGCTCGGCCAGGGTCCGGCTGCTGCCGGCGACCTGTTCGGCGTTCACTCGAATAGTGCCCACCAGGTCCACCAGGTAAGCGCGCAGGCGATTGAGCGAAGCCTCGATGTCCTGCATTTCGCGGTTGCTGGCGCCTACGTGGATGTCTCGGCTGAAGTCCCCCTCGGCCCAGGTCGACAGGGCTGGAGCCAGGTGCGTCAAGGTGCGGGCCAGGCGCCGCTGCAAGGTGTCGATGAGCAGCGCGATCAGCAGGATCAGGCCGATCATCACCCCCTGGATCATGCGAACCTCCCCCTGGATCTGCCCATGCTGCGCCCGTACCGCCGGTTCCAGGGTATCGATCGCCGTTTGCACGTCGGCGATCTTCAGGTGCGTGGCATTGCTCAGCTCGGTGCGTTTCTGGATCTGTTCGCGGGTGCGGGTCAATTCCGCCGGGTAACGGCCGAGCAGGCTGTTGAGTTCGCGCTTGAGGGCGATGCCCGCATCTTCGGCGGCGGTTTTTTCCTGGGTCTCCAGGCCCATCAGCGCGGCGAAATCATCGCTGCCCGATTCACTGCTGGCGGTGACACCCAGCAGGGGCAGGCTGTCGAGGCGTTCGGCCTCGACACGGATGCTCGCCAGTTCCCGTTCGACATCGGCGGCCAATTCACTACGGCCGCTGCTGACCAGTTTGTCCCGCGTGAGGGACAACCGGCCCAGGTGCTGCGCAGCGGAAAACAACGGGGGCAGGTAGGCCGGGACGCCGTTGGCGTATTGGGCCAGTTGATCGAGGCTGGCGCTCAGTTCACGCTCGGCTTGCAACAACAAGGCCTGCGGATCGCCAGCCAGTTTGCCGGCGGCCAGCAGATCGGTCTTGCTGAAGCCGTCGAGGTTCGACAGGCTCGGACGCAGGGTCTTGGCCAGCTCCGGGGGAAACTGGTCGAGGTCTTTCTGCAGCGTCTCCAAGGCCTGGGTGGCCGCGCTCAGGCGCAAGGCGTCGCCGCTGGCCAGGTAGTCCTCGATGTTGCGCGCCACTTCGCCCTGGAATTGCCGCGACAGGCCCAGGTAGCGCTCCATCAGCAAGTAGGGCCGTTCCAGGGCGATCTGCGACCACCACAAGGTGACCCCGAGGCCCAGGCATACGGCAACTAAAAGAACGGTGTTGAGATTGGTCAGCAGCTTCAGGCGCATCAAGGGTCTACCGAGGGCAGAATCGTAAGTGCCTGAAGTTATTGCGTTTGCGTTACAGGTTTATGACCGAGTCAGTCGATTCCGATGAAAAGGTGGCACTTTGCTTTGATTGCCGGGCGCTCTGTACCCGGTTGCGTCCGGCGTGCTTGGCACGGTACAGCGCTTCGTCCGCCTGGCTGGCCATCATCAGGCTGTCGGAATCATCGCTCATCTCCACCACGCCAGCGCTGAAGGTGCACCACAAGTCCTGGGGCTGGGCCGGATAGTGGATTTCGGCAAAGCGCTGGCGAATCTCATCCAGCACTTTGCAGGCAGCGTCGATGTCGGTGTCGGGCATGACGATGGCGAACTCTTCGCCGCCGTAACGGCCGATGAAGTCGGTCTTGCGCAGGCGCTGCTTGAGAAACAGCGCCAGGCTCTTGATCACCCGGTCGCCCATGGGGTGGCCGTGGCTGTCATTGACCCGTTTGAAGTGATCGATGTCGAGCATGGCGAAGCTCAGGGGCTTGCCTTCGCGACGAGCGCGGAAGCTGCAATCCTCGAGCAGTTGCAGGATATGGGTGTGGTTGTACAGGCCGGTGAGGCTGTCGCGCACCATCCGCGCCTTGAGGTTGCGCGCCCGGGCGGCACGGTTGCGCACGGTGGTGATCAAGTGCCGGGGCTTGATCGGTTTGGTCAGGAAGTCGTCGCCACCTTCGCTCATGGCGTCGAGTTGCTTGTCCAGGTCGTCTTCGGCGGACAGGTAGATGATCGGCACGCTGACATAGCGGTCATTGTGACGGATGACCTTGGCCAGTTCCGTGCCGGTGCAGGCCGGCATGTACATATCGAGGATGATCAGGTCGGGCTGGAAATCCGCCAGCTCGGCCATGGCCTGGATCGGCTCGATCAGCGTGCGGGTGATGATGCCGGCGCTGTTGAGCAGCCGCTCGGTGTGCAAGGCCTGGGCGCGGGAGTCATCGATGATCAGCACTTTGTAGGGGTCGTACTGGGCAACGCAGGTCAGCACTTCGATCTTTTCCAGCAGGCTCGAGGCTTCGAGGGTGCCGGTGAGGAATTCCTGCCCGCCAGCGCGTACCGCGGCCAGGCGTGTCGGGGTGTCGGTTTCCAGCAAGCTGAAGAACAACAGCGGCAACGGTTGTTCCAGGCCTTCCTGAGCTTCGGCGGCCAGTTTCAGGCCGGTGCCCGGGCCGCTGAAGTCCACGTCCATGACAATCGCCGCCGGCAGGCGCTCGACCATCGAGGCCCGAAATGCCGCGACACTGTCCAGCGCCTGGGCGCTGAGGCCGAAGAACTCCAATTGCTTGGCCAGGCGTTCGGCGCGGTCATGGTCCTGCAGCATCACGTAGATGGGTTTGCGCAGCGGCGGCAGGAAGGTCTGTTCGAGCTGGTCGCCGTGGCGCAGGCCGGTGCGAGACAAGCGCTGCATCAGTCGGTTGATTTCGGTGATCAGTTGGCTGCTCAGGCGTCCGCGATTGGCGTCCACCGCTTGCAGCGACTGGCTGATGCCTTGGGCCAGTTGGGAATGCTCGGGCTGTTCGAAGCGCTCGGCAAAGCGCAGCAAGCGCAGATTGGCTTCGCTGAGCTCCGACAGATCGGTGCTTGACCACTCACTGCGTTGCAGGCGCTGCCAAATCTCCAGCATCTGGCGAGCCTGATGAATTACCCGCTGGGCAAAGTGGTGCTTGAGGCGCTCACGGCTGGGGTCTTCTGGCTCGGTCATATCCTGACTACTAGTTAGGGTGCATGCTGAGGTCGACTGGTGGCTCTATGCTAGCACCTCTTTTCCTCCTTATGAGTGTCATACGTCAATATTCTGTCCAGTCGCCTAATTCAGTTTGTGACCGGACAGTCTCGTAGGCCGATGGCAACGCTTCCTTTATAGTGGTGTTCGATTGCCCTGTCGCGCCCGGCATGGTTGGCGCCGCATTATCGCGTTTCAAATCAGGCACGATGGCGTAGGGTTGTGGTCGAATCGAGAACTCAAGTGATTGAAGGAACATCGCCATGCTGGACTGGAAAAACCGCGCGGGCAGCGCGCCTGAACGTGCCGCCGAGCCGAAATCGGACACCCGCAGCTACCTGGGTGGGCTTTTTTTCAGCCGCGCACTGGCCACGCTGATCGGCCTTTACCTGCTGGTGACCATTGCCCTGGGCTGGTACTGGAGCCAGGAGCCCGCGTTGTTCCCCGTGCAGCAGAACGCCCAGGCCGCAGCCGAGAAGGATGGCCGCCAAATGGTGGTGGGCTACACCACGGTCGAGACGCTCAAGACCGTGGCCGGGACCCTGCTGACCAAGCAAGGCGGCTACATTTCCAACGACCGCTTCCCGCCAGGCCTGTGGATGGACAACATGCCGAGCTGGGAATACGGCGTGCTGGTGCAGGTTCGCGACCTGAGCCGCGCCCTGCGCAAGGACTTCGCCCGTTCCCAGTCCCAGTCCGCCGAGGACGCCGACCTGGCCAAGGCCGAGCCGCGCTTCAACTTCGACAACCGCAGTTGGGTGCTGCCTTCCAGCGAATCCGAATACCAGGAAGGCATCAATTCCCTGAGCCGCTACCAGGCCCGGCTGTCCGATCCGAACCAGAAAAGCGCGCTGTTCTACGCCCGCGCCGACAACCTGAACAACTGGCTGGGGGACGTCGGTACGCGCCTGGGCTCGTTGTCCCAGCGCCTGTCGGCCAGCGTTGGCCGGGTCAAGCTCAACACCTCGCTGAAAACCGAAGTCACGGCCCCGGGCCAAGTGCCGCAGGTGGACGAAGAGGTGGTCGAGACCCCATGGCTGCAGATCGACAACGTGTTCTATGAAGCCCGCGGCCAGGCTTGGGCACTGTCGCACCTGCTGCGCGCCATCGAAGTGGACTTCGCCGATGTGCTGGCGAAAAAGAACGCCACGGTCAGCGTACGGCAGATCATTCGTGAACTGGAAGCGTCCCAGGAACCGGTCTGGAGCCCGATGATCCTCAACGGCAGCGGCTTCGGTGTTCTGGCGAACCACTCGCTGGTCATGGCCAACTACATTTCCCGGGCCAACGCAGCGGTCATCGACTTGCGGCAACTGCTGAACCAGGGCTGATCCATGAGCGAAAGCCCCCGGGAGGTCGCTCACCGAGCGGCCTCGGATGCCGAGCTGATCGCGTGGGTCGACGAGCACGACAACCTGCTCGGCAGCCTGGTGCGTTCGCAGCTGCGCGAGCGCGGCCTGATCGGGCGTGGCACCTACATCATGCTGTTCAATTCGGCCGGTGAACTGTGTGTTCACCGGCGCACCCTGAGCAAGGCCATCTATCCAGGTTTCTGGGACGTGGCGGCGGGCGGCATGGTCCAGGCCGACGAGACCTACGCCGAGTCGGCCGCCCGTGAGCTGGCGGAAGAACTGGGCGTGAGCGGCGTGGAACTGACCGCCCACGATCATTTTTATTTCGAAGACCCCGGCAGTCGCCTGTGGTGTTCGGCGTTCTCGGCGGTGTGGGACGGCCCGCTGGTCCTGCAGCCTGAAGAAGTCCTCGAAGCGTGTTTCCTGCCGCTTGAACAGGTGCTCGATGAAATCCAGCGCATGCCTTACTGCCCGGACTCCCTGGCGGCGCTTGAACGCTATTTGCGTGCCCAGGGTGGCGACGTCGCAAAGAAGCTATAAATTGGCGCTGATTGGCCCTTAGCAAGTCGGCTTTTTGCCGTTACACTGCGCGACTTTTCAAGCTGAACCGCGTCTGCGGTCCAGTAGCGCTGCCCCTGCCTGAGTGGGGTTTCGCGGTCGAGGCACGTTCTCCCCCCGACCAGTCTTTGTCCTCCCAAGAGGATTGCCGGTGGCCAAAAAAGCCGCATCCTTCGCCGCCCTGGGCGGCCTGGTATTTTCTACCGACGCCGGTCGTCATTGCCCTGATTGCCGTCAACCGGTGGATGCCTGCATCTGCAAACAGACCGCCATCCCTGCCGGTGACGGCATTGCCCGTGTGCGCCGTGAAAGCAAAGGTCGCGGCGGCAAGACGGTGACCACGATCACCGGCGTGCCGTTGGCCGAAGATGCGCTCAAGGAACTGGCCACCACATTGAAGAAGCGTTGTGGTACCGGTGGTGCGTTGAAAGACGGCATCATCGAGATCCAGGGCGATCACGTCGAGCTGCTGCTGGCGGAACTGGTCAAGCACGGCTTCAAGGCAAAGAAATCCGGCGGCTAGCAGCTTCTGTGAAAACCACCCTCGGCTTGACCCGGACCCGACGTTCGAGGTCGCCCGCATGGTTTTCACAGAGCCTGTTCTGAACGGGTTTCTAAACTCATCGCTGGGAGCAGGGTCTACCTTGCTAACAGGCAATTCGTCATTTTCACTCTCTAGACTGCCCCAGCCTCCGACCGGATGGTGCATTTTGACTTCTTTATAGGGGACTTCGATGTCCGTACGACGCACACGCAAAGACGATGGCAGCCAATGGACAGTTGCGGACAGCCGCAGCGTTTACGGGATTCGCCATTGGGGGGCCGGGTATTTCGCGATCAATGAAGCCGGTCGCGTCGAAGTCCGTCCGAACGGTCCCGGCAGTTCGCCCATCGACCTGTTCGAGCAAGTCGACCAGTTGCGCCAGAGCGGCCTCTCGCTGCCTTTGCTGGTGCGCTTTCCCGACATCCTGCAAGACCGCGTGCGCCAGCTGACCGGTGCGTTCGACAGCAACATCGCGCGCCTGGAATACCAGAGCAAGTACACCGCGCTCTACCCGATCAAGGTCAACCAGCAGGAAGCGGTGATCGAGAACATCATCGCCACCCAGAACGTCTCCATCGGCCTGGAAGCCGGTTCCAAGCCGGAGCTGCTGGCGGTGCTGGCCCTCGCGCCGAAGGGCGGCACCATCGTCTGCAACGGCTACAAGGACCGCGAATTCATCCGCCTGGCGCTGATGGGCCAGAAGCTGGGCCACAACGTCTTCATCGTCATCGAGAAAGAGTCCGAAGTCGGCCTGGTGATCGAAGAGGCCGCGGTGCTCAAGGTCAAGCCACAGGTCGGCCTGCGCGTGCGTCTGTCGTCCCTGGCGTCGAGCAAGTGGGCCGATACCGGTGGCGAGAAGTCCAAGTTCGGCTTGTCGGCCGCACAACTGCTGTCGGTGGTCGAGCGCTTCCGCGCCGCTGGCCTGGACCAGGGCATTCGTCTGCTGCACTTCCACATGGGCTCGCAGATCGCCAACCTGGCGGACTACCAGCACGGCTTCAAGGAAGCGATCCGTTACTACGGCGAGCTGCGCAATCTCGGCCTGCCGGTGGATCACATCGACGTCGGCGGTGGCCTCGGCGTGGACTACGACGGCACGCACTCGCGCAACGCCAGTTCGATCAACTACGACATGGACGATTACGCCGGTGTCGTGGTCGGCATGCTCAAGGAGTTCTGCGATGCCCAGAGCCTGCCGCACCCGCACATCTTCTCGGAAAGCGGCCGCTCGCTGACCGCCCACCACGCGATGCTGGTGGTGCAGGTGACCGACGTCGAGAAACACAACGACGACGTGCCGGTGATCGACAACAAGCAGGAACTGCCGGAAACCGTGCAATGGCTGGTTGACCTGCTGGGCCCGACCGATATCGAGATGGTCACCGAGACCTACTGGCGCGCCACGCACTACATGAGCGACGTGGCGACCCAATATGCCGACGGCAAGCTGACCCTGGCGGAAAAAGCCTTGGCCGAGCAGTGCTACTTCGCCGTGTGCCGTCGCCTGCACAACTCGTTGAAGGCCCGCCAGCGCTCGCACCGCCAGGTGCTGGATGAGCTCAATGACAAGCTGGCCGACAAATACATCTGCAACTTCTCGGTGTTCCAGAGCCTGCCGGACACCTGGGCCATCGGCCAGGTATTGCCGATCCTGCCGCTGCATCGCCTGGACGAAGAGCCGCTGCGCCGCGCCGTGCTGCAAGACCTGACCTGCGACTCCGACGGCAAGATCAAGCAATACGTCGACGAGCAGAGCATCGAGACCAGCCTGCCGGTTCACGCCCTCAATCCGGGTGAAGACTACCTGCTGGGGATCTTCCTGGTGGGCGCCTACCAGGAAATCCTCGGTGACATGCACAACCTGTTCGGCGACACCGACTCGGTGAACATCTACCAGAACGCCGATGGCAGCGTGTACCACGCCGGTATCGAAACCCACGACACCATCGAAGACATGCTGCGCTACGTGCACTTGTCGCCGGAGGAGTTGATGACTCACTACCGCGACAAGTGCGCCAGCGCCCGCATCAGCGCCGCCGAGCGCACCCAGTTCCTCGATGCGCTGCGCCTGGGGCTGACGCGTTCGTCGTATCTGTCTTCCTGATGGCGAGACAGCGCCAATAGCCGTTCCCTCAATGCCCACCGGGGCTGTCAGAAAACACACCGCACATCGCGGGTTTTTTCGGATAGTCCCGGAGGGCATTTTTGTTTACGTCACGGCTATTTCTTCCCACCGGTGCATTTAATCGGTGATGTCCTTATTTCGTGTAGTCCCTTTCCTAACCTGTACTTGGCCCCTCTACTCGGCCATGGCGGTCGGCGAGAATCCCCGACCGCCCCTCCTGTAGAGAAACGCCGATGTCCGATCCAGCCTGCGAGCCAGCATTTCGTCTGGAAATAGCCGGTCTGCCCGAGCCTGTTGACGTGGTGGCCTTCACGGGTAGCGAAGCCATCAGCGAACCCTTTGTCTATGAAGTGGAGCTCCTGTTGCACGATGCGAACCTGGACTTGGCGAGCCTGCTGTACCGCAGCGCCTGGTTGAGTTTCGGGACCCCGGGCCGGGGCATTCATGGGCAGCTCCATGAGTTGGTCCAACACCGTCACGGCGCCGGTTGCCGGGTGCGTATCGGGCCGAAGCTGGCCTGTCTGGCGCAGCGCTTCAGCCAGCGGGTGTTCAGTGCTCGCTCGGTGCCGCAGATCATTCGCCAGGTGCTCAAGGCCCATGGCATCAGCGGCCGCCGCCTGTGCCTGGACCTGAGCGGCGATTATCCACCGCAGGATTTCTGTACCCAGTATCGCGAGTCGGACCTGCAGTTCCTCCAGCGCGTGTGCGCCCGAGCGGGTATCCACTTTCATTTCGAACACACGCGGGACGGGCATTGCTTGGTGTTCGCCGATAACCCGCACAGTTTTCCCCCCGCCGGTAAGGCGGTCTACGTGGACGACGGGCCGGTTGCCGCGGTGCGGACCTTCAGCGTGCACACCGATGTGTCGGGGCAGCAGGTCGCCCAGGGGCGCAGCGAACTGACGAACCTGCGCAGTGGCCAGGTGCTGACATTGACGGACCATCCGTTTGCCGGTTGGAACCGGCGCTGGCTGTTGACGAAGGTCGAGCATCGCGTCCAGGCGGGTGTGTATGGCAACCATTTCAAGGCCATTCCCCGGGGCGTGCTGTTCGTGCCGGACAGCGTCCCGGCCAAACCACGCATGGTGAGCCGTCAACGCGGCTGGGTCGTGGCGGTGGACGAGCCGCCGGAACTGGGGGCGGGGCGCGTGGCGGTGGAATTCGACTGGGTCTATCAGGGCGAAGGCTCCAGCCCCAGTCATTGCTGGCTGCCCTTGGCGCCGGAGCTGGCTGCCGGCGGGGCGGCTGCGCTGTATGACGGCACCGAGGTGCTGGTGAGCTTTATCGAAGGTGATCCGGATCGGCCGCTGATCAGTGCATTTCTGGGCGAGCCTGCCTCGGCAGCGGTTGCCGATGAGTCATCTTCAGGCGAAACACTTGGGCGGTCGGTTGTCGATCCGGTGCTGTTGTCGGCGATGCGGGAGGCCGAGCCGCTGGTCTTGTTGTGCCTGTTGCCCGAAGGCGGGCCTTTCAACCCCTGCGGCCAACCGCTGTGCACCTGCCGCATGCTCATGGGGCGCGGCGCGGGCGTTGCTCGATGAGTGCGGCCGTGCCTGGATCAACGCCGCAGTGGTTGCTGCTGGACGTACCGAGTGCGCCTGAGGCGGTGCGGCTGGTGCACGCGCAGTTCGCCGAGGCCCGGCGTTTTGCCCTGTTCGAAGGCACCGAGTTGCATGGGCTTCGCGAGCACGGCCCGCTGTTGGTGGAGCTGCGCCAATCACCCGCGCTGGTCAGTCTTTGTCACCTGGATCCGCGCGCCTGGCCAGGGTTGTTGTTGGCCAGCCCAAAGCCCGTCGGGCAATTGCTCACGCATCTGCGGCGGATGCTGACGGTGACATTGGGCCTGCATCACAAAGCCCTGTTGAATTACTACAACCCGCACACCGCCAGCTATTTCTTCGACGGTTGCGATTCCCATGAGCTCAGTTGCTGGTTGGGGCCGATCAGCCTGGCGCGCTGGTTCGGCGGCACGTGGGCCGACCGGGCGATCGGCAGCCAGGGCTGGCAACAACTGTCCAACCCGGGACTGCCGGTGGCGGCGTTGGAGAAAGAACACGGCCTCAGCGACCGACAGCAGGGCCAGTTGCAACGATGCCTGTTGGAGCGCCACGCGTGGCAATGGTGCCGTTCCACCGGGCGTGATTACCGTCGGCTCTGGGAGGATTTGCAGCAGGGGCTGGCGTTGGGATTCACCGAGCGGACGGTGCTCGATGACTGGCTGTGGTTGCGCCTGCAATACCCCGATGCCCGGCCCATCCCGGGGCCGGCGGGTGGTTCGCAGCGTGAGCGTCTCGAACACCTGCGGCGGCGCTGGCAGGGTCGCCAGGATTGAAGGTTATGGGGCCGGCGCGCCGAGCCAACGGTCACGCCGCTGCAAGTGCCAGGCAAACGCACCGAGGGTCAGGCTGCGCAGGGCCATGAACAGCAGGAAGGTGATCCACAGCCCATGGTTGCCCAAGCCCAGCAGCATCCAGGCGATCGGCGACACGAGCAGTAGGGTCAAGAGCATGCCGTTGCGCATTTCCCGGGCGCGGGTGGCACCGATGAACAGGCCGTCGAGCAAGTAGCTCCAGACCGCGATCAGCGGCAAGGTCGCCAGGTAGGGCAGGTAGTCGTAAGCGGTGGCGCGCACGTCGGGAATGTCGGTCTGCATATCGATGAACAAGTGGCCGGCGAGCAGGAACAGCAGGGCAAAGCCGAGGCTTGCAATCAGTGACCAACCGCCGGCCACCACCAGCGAGCGGCGCAGGGCCAGGCGGTCGCGGGCGCCAATGGCATGGCCGCACAGCGCTTCCACGGCGTGGGCCAGGCCGTCCAGGGCATGGGCGGTCAGCAGCAGGCCGTTGAGCAGCAAGGCATTGGCCGCCACGGTTGCGTCCCCCAGGCGCGCGCCTTGCACCGTGATCAGGAAAAACACCGCTTGCAGTGCCAGGCTGCGAATGAAGATGTCCCGGTTCACCGCCAGTAGCGGACGCCAGTTCTGCCACACGCCCAGGGCCGCCCAGGCAATCTGCCCGGGCCAGGCTCGCAGAGTCTTGCGAGCCAGGGCCAGGCCGACCAGCGCTCCGGTCCACTCGGCAATCACCGACGCTCGGGCCGAACCGGTCACGCCCCAGTCCAGGCCGATCACGAACCAAAGATTCAGGGCGATGTTGACCAGGTTGGTCACCAACAGGATCGCCAACGGCGCCCGGGCATTCTGGGCGCCGAGGAACCAGCCCACCAGCGCATAGCTGGCCAGCGCCGCCGGCAAGCCGAAGAGCCGGGTGTGGAAGAAGTCGCGGGTCAACTGGTTGAGCTCGGCGGACGGCTGCATGAAATGCAACGCCACGTCGCTCAACGGCACGCCGACGGCACCGAGCAGCAGTGCCAGCCCCATCGCCAACAGCAGTCCTTGCAACAACACTTGTCGCAACGCCGCCCCGTCACCCCGCCCGGCAGCCTGGGCGGCGAACCCGGTGGTGCCCATGCGCAGGAAACCCATGGCCCACGCCAACACCGTATACAAACTCGCCCCGACCGCCACGGCGCCCAACTGATGGGCATGGGGCAAATGGCCGATGACGGTGCTGTCCACCAACGCCACCAGCGGCACGGAGATGTTCGAGAGAATCATTGGCGCAGCCAGTGCCCAGACCCGGCGATGGGTCAGGCGGTCGCGCCAGTCGGTGATCAGGTTGGACATGCGGGCTCCTTGGTGGAGCGCGATTGTAGCGGGTTCTTGGATTGATCGTGCCCGGTGCAGAGAGGGAGCACGCAGACCTCTAAAGTGACCTCGGGCTCATCGTGGCGAGGGAGCTTGCTCCCGCTCGGCTGCGAAGCAGTCGCAAGACCAGCCGATGTGGTCTGTCTGGAACATTGCTTCAGCTCATTTGGGGCGGCTTCGCCACCCAGCGGGAGCAAGCTCCCTCGCCACGGGTGGTGTCCGGTGCGAACGCTGGGGTGGGGAGCGATCCCAGTGTCAGTGAATGATCCAACTCAACAACCACAACCCCAGCACCAGCCAGATGATGCCCATGACGATCGAGGCCCGCATGAAGGCGCGGATGGCCGAGTACAGCAGCATCAGCCCGAGGATCAGCGCGATGATGCTGATGATCGAAGTGTCCATGCCCAAGGTGCGTGACAGCCCATCGACGAAGTTGCCGCCGGCGTTGGCCAGGGTGTTGAAGAGGCCGCTGAGCAGGTCGACGATGAAACGGATTACCGAACCGAGCGCCTGGCCGAGCCATTCGAAAAAGCTTTCTACCTGCATATGTGCATCCTGATGGGAGGGAATCCGAACTGAGCCGTTGGCTCCTGATTGTAGGAGCTGTGGCGGCCGAGTTGGTTCGATTATGGGGCAAACCGTCGCTTCGTACCGAGACTCTTGCCTTCCCCGGTCATCCCCCTGAAGCTATGCGCATTCAGGAGAACCCGATGAACCTTGTTGAACTGACCGCACGCCTGCATGCCATTCGTGACCATAACGATTGGCGGCAATTCCACAGCCCGAAAAACCTCGCCATGGCCGCCAGTGTGGAAATGGCCGAACTGGTGGAGATTTTCCAGTGGCTGACCGAGGACCAGTCGCGCCAGTTGCCGGCGGACAAACTGGCCCACGCCGGGCAGGAAGTCGGTGACATCGTGTTGTACCTGTTGCTGCTTTGCAGCGAGCTGGGCTTGGACATGGACGCCGTGGTGCGCAGCAAGCTGGCCGATAGCGAACGGCGGTTCGGCCAATGAGCGACCGTCATTTCGATCAGCTCGCCACGCGCTTCGCGGAAAAAATCTACGGCGGGGCCAAGGGGGCGATCCGCCTGGCGGTGCTTCAGGCCGATCTGCTGGAAACCTTGCCGCAGCGTCCATTGCGTGTGCTGGACATCGGCGCTGGCCTGGGCCACATGTCGTTGTGGTTGGCCGAGCGCGGTCACCAGGTGACCCTGGCCGAGCCGGCCGAGCCCATGCTCGAAGGCGCTCGCCAGCGTTTTGCCGAGGCCGGCCAGCAGGCCACGTTCATCCAGGCACCGTGGCAGGACCTGCTCGGCCAACTGACCGAGCCTTACGACCTGGTACTGTGTCACGCGGTGCTGGAGTGGCTGGCCGAGCCCCACGCGATCCTGCCGGTGCTGCATCAACTGACGGCGCCTGGCGGTTGGCTGTCCCTGGCGTTCTACAACCGCGACGCGCTGGTCTATCGCAATCTGCTCAAGGGGCATTTCCGCAAGTTACGCAAAAATGACATGGCCGGCGAAAAACAGAGCCTGACGCCGCAACAACCCCTTGATCCGCGAGATTTGGCGGCGCAACTTGAAGGCCTGTGGCAGGTCGAAAGCCAGAGTGGTGTGCGGGTTTTCCATGACTACATGCCGGTGGAGTTCCAGGGCCGCGTGGAACTTGCGCAGTTGCTGGAAATGGAACTGGCCCACCGTCGCCATCCGGCGTTTGCCGGGTTGGGACGTTATCTGCACTGGATCTGCCGTCCCCTCTGATCTGCAAGTGCAATTGGAGCGCGAAATGAAAGGTCGTTCAGGGTTGTTGGTGCTGTGCCTGGGGCTGGTGGCCTGCCAGGGCAGCAACCCCTATGTCGCCACCTCCAATCCGTTGCCGCCGGCGCCACCGGAGGCCGCCACGGTGTTCGACCGCAGCGCCTACCCGGCGCCGCCCCGTGATTACGGGCGCTATCGCAGCTGGGCCTGGCGCGACGGGCGCCTGCCGCCGGGCACTGCCTGGGCGGATTCGGCCCAGGTGGCCGAAGCGGTGAGCAATGCCCTCGACCAGCGTGGCCTGCGGCCGCTGCATGACAACCGGCCCGCCGACCTGTTCGTCAGCGCCGACTTGCGCCTGGAGACCCGCGTGCGCCAGGTCCGGGATGATTATGATGCTGGCTATTACGGCGGCTATAACCGTTATGACCGCTACGGTCCGGGTTATGGCGTATACCATCCGATGCCGATGGTGCGCACGTATCAGGAGCAAGTCGTGGTGGTTCGGGTGGACCTGTTCGATGCTCGCACCGGTCAGCCGGTGTGGAGCGCCAGCGCCGAGACCGGCCAGCGGGGCAGCCAGAGCGAACGCAGCGATGCCATTCGCGAGGCGGTGGAAAAAGCCATGTCGGCGTATCCCCCAAGTTGATTACGCAACGGAGAAAAACCATGTTTCGCCGTCTTGCTCTATTGGCCTTCACCCTGTTGCTGGGGGCTTGTGCTTCTAACCAGGTCAACCATGACTTCGACACCAGCCGTGACTTTGCGGCGTATCGCAGTTGGAGCTGGAAAGACCCGGCGCTGCAGTATCGCCCCGATGACCCACGCATCAAGAGCGACCTGACCGAACAGCGGATCCGCCAGGCGGTGGCCGATCAACTCGACCAGCGCGGCTTGCGCCCGGCTGCGGCGGGCGGGCGCGGCGATGTGCTGGTCCAGGCCTATTTGATCGTCGAGGACCGCCAGCAGCAGGTCACCACTCACTACGGCGGCGGTTGGGGTGGCCCGTGGAATGGCTACTGGGGTGGGCCGATGTACAACGAAACCCGCAACATCAGCTACAAAGTCGCCACTGTGCAGATCGACCTGCTCGACGGCAAGGACGGCAAGTTGGTGTGGCGTGGCAGTGATGAACAACTGCTCAGCAACTCCCCCAACCCGGCCGACCGCAACACGGCTGTGCGCGAGACGGTGGGGCGGATTCTGTCCAACTACCCGCCGCGCTGAACACGGCGAATTCAAGATGGATGGAGGCTGAGCCACCGCCATCGCGAGCAAGCTCGCTCCCACAGGGGGTGGCGGTGGACATCGTATCTATGAACACCCCGAAACAAACTGTGGGAGCGAGCTTGCTCGCGAAGACAGCGGCACATTCAACCTTGATGCAAGCTGATGCAGCGCCATCGCGAGCAAGCTCGCTCCCACAGGGATGGCGGTGAATACCATCGACCTGCTCAGGTTGCCGGCCGCCACTCTCCCACCATATGTTCCAGCGCCCCGGTCCCCACCAGTTGCAGTTGCCCACTGGAGCCCGCCGCGCTGGACAGCAGGGTCACTTCGCTGGGCAGACGCACCGGTTTCCTGAAGGTCACCTCGATCTCGATGTTGGCCTCGGGCAGGTGGTCATCCAGCGCCGCCAGGGTCCTGGCCTTGTTCCACAAGCCATGGGCGATGGCGGTGGGGAAGCCGAACAGCCTGGCGCTGATACCGCTCAGGTGAATCGGATTGTAGTCGCCGGAAACCTTGGCGTATTGCCGGCCGATGTCAGCCGGTGCGGTCCAGCGCGCGACTTCAATCAATGGCAGGCTGGCCTGAGGGGATTCGTCCACGAGCGCGCCGTCAAGCTGGACGCCTTTGCACAGCATCTGGCTCCGGGCCTCCCACAAGGGCCCCAACTGATCATCGAGGCAGGTCACCAGGTCGAATACCGCGCCTTTGGGGTGGGCTTGCAGGTTCTCGACATGGACGCTGGCCCGCACCTGGTCGACCCCGCCCATGGGCCGCAATACGCGAATGCGGTTGCTCAAGTGGATCAACCCCAATAGCGGAAAGGGAAAGTCCCGCCCCGTGAGCAATTGCATCTGCAGGGCAAACGCCAAGACGTGGGGATAAGTCGGCGGCAGCAGTCCGTTATCGACGAAACCGCACACTTTGCGATAGGCCGCCAGCCGTTGCGGGTCGACCTGAAGCACCTGGCGCAGGCCTTCCTCGGGCAAGGTCGTTCCGGTGACCTTGCGCCGCGTCGCCGCTTTTGAATAGAGCCCGGACATGGATGGCGGGCTGCTGACCTCATGCCATTGGATCGTCATGGTCATGCTCCCAAAAGGCTTTGCCCGCATACCCGCAGGGCCTGCCCGGTCACGGCGCCCGTGCCCGGCTGCGCGAGCCAGGCCACGGCTTCGGCGACATCTTGAGGCAGGCCGCCCTGGCCGAGGGAACTCATGCGCCGCCCGGCCTCGCGCAAGGCGAAGGGGATCTCGGCGGTCATGCGGGTTTCAATGAACCCCGGCGCCACGGCGTTGATGCTGATGCCCCGAGATTGCAGCCGCGGCGCCCAGGCCTGGGCCAGGCCGATCAGCCCGGCCTTGCTCGCCGCATAGTTGGTCTGCCCACGGTTGCCGGCAATGCCGCTGATGGAGGCCAGCAGAACGACCCGGCCATTGTCGCGCAGGGTGCCGCTGTCGAGCAGGGCCTTGGTCAGCACTTGCGGGGCGTTGAGGTTGACCGCCAACACGGCGTCCCAGAATTCCGGGGTCATGTTGGCGAGGGTCTTGTCCCGGGTGATGCCGGCGTTGTGCACCACGATGTCGACGCCGTCGGGCAGGTGCTCGATCAGCTGGGCGGCGGCATCTTCGGCGCAGATATCCAGCGTGACGCTGCGCCCGCTCAAACGCGCCGCCAGGGCGTCGAGGTCGGTCTTGGCCTGGGGGACGTCGAGCAGGATCACGTCGGCGCCATCGCGGGCCAGGGTTTCGGCGATAGAGGCGCCGATCCCGCGGGCCGCGCCAGTGACCAGCGCCTTGAGCCCCGTAAGCGGTCGGGTCCAGTCATGGACCTGGGTGTCACAGGCGTCGAGGCGAATGACCTGCCCGGAAATGAAGGCACTCTTGGGTGACAGGAAAAACCGCAGCGCACCTTCCAACTGGGTTTCGGCACCGTCGCCGACATACAGCAGTTGCAGCGTCCCACCGTGGCGCAGCTCTTTGGCCAGGGAACGGCTGAAACCTTCCAACGCCCGCTGGGCACTGGCGGCGAACGGATCGCCAAGGCTTTGCGGCGCGCGCCCCAGGATGACGACATGGGCGCTGTGGTCGAGGTTCTTCATCAGCGGCTGGAAAAATTCCCGCAACTGCTTGAGCTGGTCGGTCTGCACCAAATGGCTGGCGTCGTACACCACTGCCTTGATTTTCGGTCCGTGGCCGGGGATCCACTCGGTGGCCACGGTCGGTTCGCCGCCGTAGATGAAAATGGTGTCGGTCAGGCGCTTGGCGAACGTGCCGATCTGTTCGGTCAACGGCCCGCCGCCCAGCAGCAGGGCGCCTTCGATCGGCCGTAGCCGCCCGGCCTGCCAGCGTTCCAGGCGTACCGGCGATGGCAGGCCGAGGGACCCGACCATGCGCCGGCCAATGGGCGAATTGGCGAAGTCGATATAACGGTCAGACATGGAACACACTCCGGCTGATGAGGTTCCAAGTGTGGACCATGATTGGCAATCAGTCGTTCGATCGGCGAGATAAAGCCTAAGCTTGAGCGGGAGCGCTTTGTCCAGGACTCCGTACTCTTGTGGGAGCGAGCTTGCTCGCGATGCAGGCACCGCGGGTGTTCAGGGCGATCGCATCATCGTTCATCGCGAGCAAGCTCGGCTCCCACAGGGGGCGGTTGAGTTTTCTTAGTGCATTAGACCTACAGGGGAGTTCTTCATGACACAACCACGCCGCGTCGCGATCATCGGTGGTAACCGCATTCCCTTCGCCCGCTCCAACGGGCCCTATGCCACCGCCAGCAACCAGGCGATGTTGACGGCCGCCCTCGAGGGGCTGATCGAACGCTACAACCTGCATGGCTTGCACATCGGCGAAGTGGCTGCCGGGGCGGTGCTCAAGCACTCCCGGGATACGAACCTGACCCGCGAATGCGTGCTCGGTTCGCGGCTGTCACCGATGACGCCGGCCTATGACGTACAACAGGCCTGTGGCACCGGGCTGGAGACGGTGCTGCTGGTGGCCAACAAGATCGCCCTGGGCCAGATCGACAGCGCCATTGCTGGCGGCGTCGACACCACGTCGGATGCGCCAATCGCGGTCAATGAAGGGTTGCGCAGGATCTTGCTGCAAGCCAATCGCGCCAAGACCACCGCTGAGAAAATCAAAATATTCCTGCAATTGCGCCCCCAGCACCTGATGCCGGACTTGCCGCGTATCAACGAGCCGCGCACCGGCCTGAGCATGGGCGAGCACTGTGAGTTGATGGCCCAGACCTGGCAGATCCCCCGGGAGGCCCAAGACCAGTTGGCCCTGGAAAGCCATCAGAAAATGGCCGCGTCTTACGCCGAAGGTTGGCAGAACGACTTGATGACCCCGTTTCTCGGCCTGACCCGGGACAACAACCTGCGCCCGGACCTGACCCTGGAGAAACTCGCCTCCCTCAAGCCGGCCTTCGAAAAAAGTGCCAAGGGCACGATGACGGCGGGCAACTCCACGCCACTGACCGACGGCGCCTCGGTGGTGCTGCTGGGCAGCGAAGAATGGGCCAAGGCCCGGGGCCTGCCGATCCTGGCATACCTGCGCGACGGTGAAACGGCGGCGGTGGATTTCGTCAATGGCGCCGAAGGGTTGCTGATGGCCCCGGTCTACGCTGTGCCGCGGTTGCTGGCGCGCAACGGCCTGACCTTGCAGGACTTCGATTACTTCGAGATCCACGAAGCGTTCGCCGCCCAAGTGTTGTGCACGCTGAAGGCCTGGGAAGACCCGGACTATTGCAAGACCCGTCTGGGCCTCGACGCGCCGCTGGGGTCCATCGACTGCGGTCGGTTGAACGTGAAGGGCAGTTCCCTGGCCGCCGGGCATCCGTTTGCCGCCACGGGCGGGCGCATTGTCGCCAACCTCGCCAAGTTGCTGGATGCCGCCGGGCGAGGTCGCGGGTTGATTTCCATCTGCGCCGCCGCCGGCCAGGGCGTGACGGCGATTATCGAGCGTTGACGAGGGTGCCCTCCTGGCGGGAGACCAGTGCCTTGTGCTGGCTGGCGTAGCGCTCGGCCAGGATCGAGCAGACGATCAACTGCAGCGGGTGGTAGATCATGATCGGCAACAGAATCAGCCCCAGGCCGGGATGGTTGCCGAAAATCAACGCCGCCATCGGCACCCCGGCGGCGAGGGATTTCTTGCTGGCGCAGAACACCGCGGCGACTTCGTCGGCGCTGTTGAATTTCAGGGCGCGGGCGGTGCGGGTGGTCGCCCACAGGATGATTGCCAGCAGCACGGCACTGCCCACCACTGCGCTGAGCAACACGCCGTTGCCTTGCTGGCGCCAGATGCCGGACACCATGGAGTTGCAGAAGGCCGCGTAGACCAGCAGCAGGATCACCAGCTTGTCGATGACGCTGGTGTAGCGTTTGTACCGGCCGAAAAAGCCGGCCAGCCAACGCCGCAGGAACTGCCCCAGCACCAGCGGCAGCAGCAACATCACGCACAGGTCGAGCAAGGTTGAACCCAGGTCGATGCCTCCAGCGCCGCTGCCGACCACGAAACTGACCAGCAACGGTGTCAGGAAAATGCCCAGCACGCTGGACAGGCTCGCGTTGAGAATCGCCGCCGGCACGTTACCTTTTGCACTGCCAGTCAGGGCCACCGAGGAAGAAATCGTCGAGGGCAGGGCGCACAGGTAGAAGAACCCCAGCATCAGCAGCGCCGGCACATGGCTGCCCAGCAGCCAGTTGCTGAGCAGCCAGAGCAACGGAAATACGCCAAAGGTGAAAGCCTGCACCATCACGTGCAGCCGGATGTTCTTCAGGCCGTGGCGGATCTGCTCGCCGGACAGGTTGACCCCGTGCAGGAAGAACACCACGAAGATGCCGATGTTGACCACCCATTCGGCATGCATGGCACCGCCCGTGGCACCAAAGGAGGGAAAGAAGTACGCCAGCAGCGTGGCGAGCACCATGCCGCACAGGAACCAGTCGGTCACCATGCGTTTGAGGTGTCTGAAGATATGCATAGGGCACCGCATGTTGTAAGAAAAGTCGACTTAGCCTAACGTCGCCCTCATCAGTCGTCTTGCGACATAAGGCCAATCAATGCCGCCTAACGGACATCAACAGCTGGAGCGACGTATCCCCGACCTGGCGCAATTGCCGAGGCCGCTGTACGCCCGTGTCGAAAGCTTGAACGCCGGTTCCTGGACGCAAGCCCATCGTCATGACTGGGTGCAATTTTCCTACGCCATCAGCGGCGTTCTCGGCGTACACACCGCCGCCGGCAGTTTCTTCGCCCCGCCACAACGGGGCATCTGGATCCCTGCCGACCTGGAACATCAGGTGGTGACCTCTACCCGGGCGGAAATGCGCAGCCTGTATGTCCATCGTCACGCCTGCCCCTGGGCCGATGAGCGCTGTCGGGTGCTGGAAGTCACGCCACTGGCCCGTGAGTTGATCAAGGTATTCTGTCAGTTGCCGGTCGATTATCCCCAAGGTGATACCCAGGAAGAACGGCTGGTGCAGGTGTTGCTGGACCAGTTGGCGACGTTGCCGGAAGTGGGATTTTCCCTGCCGCTGCCGCGACATGCCCGCTTGCTGGCGCTGTGTAACGAATTGATCGAACAGCCTGAACAGAACGTCACCTTGCAAGCCTGGTCTGAACGTCTGGGCACGTCGGAAAAAACCCTGATGCGTCTGTTCCAGCGTGAGACCGGCCTGAGTTTTCGTGCCTGGCGCCAGCGCATGCGCTTGTTGTCGTCCCTGGGCTCCTTGGAGAAAGGGGACAGCGTCACCAGCGCCGCGTTGTCGTGTGGGTATGATTCAACGTCCGCATTCATTGCCGCGTTCAAGGGGATGTTCGGGTATACACCGGGGGAGTTGTTCAAGCATTGAGCCGGCGCACTTGCCTACGGCTGGCGGTGGACATGACTGTCAGCTCTTGTCGCAAATACCTGGGTATTCAGTTGCCAACGCCAGTGCCGGTCTCGGCTATGATTCGACGCCGTCGATTGATCCGGCACATTGTGTGCATCACAGGTTCATAGGTCGGCAACCCCTCCCCGTGGAGGAAGGATTGCCGTATAACGACTGTCATTCGCGTGTTTGGTAATAAAGGACCCACAATAAAAGCTGATGAAGACTCCAAAACGCATTGAACCCCTGATCGAGGACGGTCTGGTCGACGAGGTGCTGCGCCCACTCATGAGTGGTAAAGAAGCAGCTGTTTATGTGGTGCGCTGCGGCAACGAGCTACGTTGCGCGAAGGTCTACAAGGAGGCGAACAAGCGAAGTTTTCGTCAGGCGGCCGAGTATCAGGAAGGCCGCAAGGTGCGCAACAGCCGTCAGGCCCGGGCCATGGCCAAGGGCTCGAAGTTCGGGCGCAAGGAAACCGAGGACGCCTGGCAGAATGCCGAAGTGGCGGCATTGTTCCGCCTGGCAAGTGCGGGTGTGCGCGTGCCCAAGCCGTACGACTTCCTTGAAGGCGTGCTGCTGATGGAGCTGGTGGCCGACGAGTACGGCGATGCGGCGCCGCGCCTGAACGATGTGGTGCTGGAGCCGGACCAGGCCCGTGAATATCACGCCTTTCTGATTTCCCAGATCGTGTTGATGCTGTGTACTGGTCTGGTGCACGGTGACCTGTCGGAGTTCAACGTGCTGCTGACGCCGACGGGGCCGGTGATCATCGACCTGCCGCAAGCCGTGGATGCCGCGGGTAACAACCATGCCTTCAGCATGCTGGAGCGGGACGTGGGCAACATGGCGTCCTACTTCGGCCGGTTTGCCCCGGAACTCAAGCGCACCAAGTACGCGAAGGAAATGTGGGCGCTGTACGAAGCGGGCACCCTGCACCCGGCCAGCGTGCTGACCGGCGAGTTCGACGAGCCGGAAGAACTGGCGGATGTCGGCGGGATCATGCGTGAAATCGAGGCCGCCCGCCTGGATGAAGAACGCCGTCAGGCCGTCCGCGCCGCCGACGATGCCCCACCCGGCAAGACCGAAGAACCACCGCCGCCGTGGATGCAATGATCGGCTGAACAGAAGCCCGGCCAATGGCCGGGTTTTTTGTGGGCGCTGCAAAATCTCCTATCCACCGCAGGCCTCCTGTGGAAGCGAGCTTGCTCGCGATAGCGGTGGGGCCGCTTGCATCGATGTTGAATATGCCGCCGTCATCGCGAGCAAGCTCGCTCCCACATTGGTTTTTGGATGGTCCCGAGATTTAAGTCGCCGTTGATCCCTGTGGAAGCGAGCTTGCTCGCGATAGCGGTGGGGCCGCTTGCATCGATGTTGAATATGCCGCCGTCATCGCGAGCAAGCTCGCTCCCACATTGGTTTTTGGATGGTCCCGAGATTTAAGTCGCCGTTGATCCCTGTGGAAGCGAGCTTGCTCGCGATAGCGGTGGGGCCGCTTGCATCGATGTTGAATGTGCCGCCGTCATCGCGAGCAGGCTCGTTCCCACATTGGTTTTTGGATGGTCCCGAGATTTAAGTCGCCGTTGATCCCTGTGGGAGCGAGCTTGCTCGCGATAGCGGTGGGGCCGCTTGCATCGATGTTGAATATGCTGCCGTCATCGCGAGCAAGCTCGCTCCCACCGTTTTGCTTCGGCTGTTTACAGCATTGATGTCCACCGCCGGTCTTTGTGGGCATCAACTCTTGCAGCACCCCGACGCCAGCTCCTTGAGGATCGGGCAATCCGGACGGTGGTCGCCGTGGCAGTGCTCTACCAGGTCTTGCAAGGTGTCGCGCAGTTCGGCCAGTTCGCGGATTTTCTGGTTCAGCTCATCGATGTGTTGCCGGGCCAGGGCCTTGACGTCGGCGCTGGCGCGTTGGCGGTCTTGCCAGAGAGTGAGCAATTTGCCGACCTCTTCCAGGGAAAACCCCAGGTCGCGGGAGCGCTTGATGAACGCCAGGGTGTGCAGGTCATCGGTGCCGTAGACCCGGTAGCCGCTGTCGGTGCGATGGGCGGCCTTGAGCAGGCCGATGGATTCGTAATAGCGGATCATCTTCGCGCTCAGGCCGCTCTGGCGGGCCGCTTGGCCGATGTTCATCACTTGTCCTCCAACTGCTTGGGTGTCCAGAACTTCAACAGTAACGCATTGCTCACCACGCTGACGCTCGACAGGGCCATGGCCGCGCCGGCCAGCACCGGGTTGAGCAAGCCGAACGCCGCCAGGGGGATGCCGATCAAGTTATAGACGAACGCCCAGAACAGGTTCTGGCGGATCTTGGCGTAGGTCTTGCGGCTGATGTCCAGCGCCGCCGGTACCAGTCGCGGATCGCCGCGCATGAGGGTGATGCCCGCGGCATGCATCGCCACGTCGGTGCCACCGCCCATGGCAATGCCAATGTCGGCGGCGGCCAGGGCCGGGGCGTCGTTGATGCCGTCGCCCACCATCGCCACCACCGAGTGGCGCTTCAATTGTTGGACGATGGCGGATTTATCCGCTGGCAGTACCTCGGCATGGACATTGGAAATCTCCAGCGCCTGGGCCACCACCCGAGCGCTGCCTTGGTTGTCGCCGGTGAGCAGATGGCTGGCGATGTGCTGTTCATTCAAGGCCTGTACGGCGGCGAGAGCGCCGGGTTTGAGGGTGTCACCGAAGGCGAACAGGCCCAGCACCCGCGGCGTCGCGCCTTGTTCTAGCAGCCAGGACAACGTACGGCCCTCGGCTTCCCAAGCCTGTGCGGATTCGGCCAGCGAGCCGGGGTTCAGGCCCAGTTCGTCCAGCAGACGGCGATTGCCCAGGGCCAGGCGTTGCCCGGCGAGGTTGCCGGCAATGCCGCGTCCGGCCAGGGACTGGCTGTCGCTGACATCCGGTACATCCAGGCCGCGCTCGGCGCAGGCGTCCAGTACGGCTTTGGCGAGCGGGTGCTCGCTGCCGCGTTGCAGCGCGCCGGCCATTTTCAGCAGCGCGTCTTCATCACCGTCCAGAGCGGTCAAGTGGGCGATGCGCGGCGTGCCGGAGGTCAGGGTGCCGGTCTTGTCGAACACCACGGTCGTGACTTCATGGGCGCGTTCCAGGGCTTCGGCATCCTTGATCAGAATCCCGTGGCGCGCCGCCACGCCGGTGCCGGCCATGATCGCCGTGGGCGTCGCCAGGCCCAGGGCGCAGGGGCAGGCGATCACCAGCACGGCGACGGCGTTGATCAGCGCGGTTTCCAGTGGCGCACCGTACAGCCACCAACCGATCAACGTCGCCAGGGCCAGCACCAGCACCACCGGTACGAAGACCTGGCTGACTTTATCCACCAGTTTCTGGATCGGCGCCTTGGCGGCCTGGGCGTCCTCCACCAGGCGGATGATGCGCGCCAGGACGGTTTCGGTGCCCAGGGCTTGCGTGCGGACCAGCAACCGGCCTTCGCCATTGATGGCGCCGCCGGTGACCTTGTCCCCGGGCTGCTTGGGCACCGGCAGGCTTTCGCCGCTGATCAGCGCTTCGTCGGCGTGGCTCTGGCCTTCCAGCACTTCGCCGTCCACCGGGAAGCGTTCGCCGGGCTTGACCAGCACCAGGTCATTCAAGCGCAGGGCGCTGATGGCAACGTCCCGCTCCTGGCCATCGATCACCTGGATCGCCCGTTCCGGGCGCAAGGCTTCGAGGGCGCGGATGGCGCTGGCGGTCTGGCGCTTGGCGCGGCTTTCCAGGTATTTACCGAGCAGCACCAGGGCGATCACGACGGCCGAAGCCTCGAAATACAGGTGCGGCATGCTGCCGGGACCGGCGATTGCCCATTCATACAGGCTCAAGCCGTAGCCAGCGCTGGTGCCCAGGGCCACCAGCAGGTCCATGTTTCCGGCACCGGCCCGCACGGCCTTGAAGGCGGCGACGTAGAAACGTGCACCGAAGATGAATTGCACCGGCGTCGCCAGGGCGAACTGCACCCAGGCCGGGAGCATCCAATGTACGCCGAACGGCTGCAGCAACATGGGCAGCACCAACGGCACCGACAGCAGAATCGCCAGCACCAGGGCCAGGCGTTCACGGTTCAGACGGTTGTTCTGCGTGTCGGCGACCTGCTCGGCCTGCCAGACCTTGGCGTCATAGCCGGCGCGCTTGACCGCATCGATCAGGGTTTGCGCATCCACCTGGCCGAGCAGTTCGAGGTGAGCCCGCTCGTTGGCCAGGTTGACACTGACGCTGTTCACGCCGTCGACCTTGCCCAAGGCCCGTTCGACCCGGCCGACACAGGAGGCGCAGGTCATGCCTTCGATGTTCAGTTCCAGGGTGTGAACCGGAACGCTATAGCCTGCCTGTTCGACGGCCTGCTTCAAGGCCGGCAGGCTGCCTTCGGGGGCCTGGACACGCGCCAGTTCCGTCGCCAGGTTGACGCTGACGGCGCTGGCACCGGCGACTTTGCTCAAGGCTCGCTCGACCCGCCCGGCGCAGCTGGCGCAGGTCATGCCGGCAATGGGTAGATCGAATGTGGTGGATTCGGACATCGGTCACGCTCCCTGTAGTGAATGACTACAGGATCAACCTTGCCATGCTGGCAAGGTCAAGCGCCAATCCTCTGTGGGAGCGAGCTTGCTCGCGATAGCGGTAGTTCAGTCGACATCCATGGTGGATGTTAGATCGCCATCGCGAGCAAGCTCGCTCCCACAGGGGCTCGCAACCACAAGTTCGAGTGGCGTGTCAGTAACCGAGCCCAGCCTGCTTGAGGTACATACCTTGTTCATTCATGGCGATGCGGAACTTCAAGATGTCCCCGGCCTTGAGGGTGATGTTCTGCGACCCAGGCGCGAGCATGCCCGGGTTGCAACCCGGCGCCTGTCCCGGCAGCAATTTCAGGCGCAAGGAAAACTGGCCCGGCGGCAGGTTGAACGAGGTGCTCTGCTCCTGGAACAGCCTGGCCGAGAGTTGATCCTGGATGTAGATGCCGATTTCGCAATTGGTCGCCACTTCCAGGCGCTCGCGGGAAATGATCAACACGCCATAGTCTTCGCCGACGGCCGAGGCCTGGGGCGCCACCGCTGAAAAACCGAGCATGCAAAACAGGCTGAACGCTGACCAGCGCATGGCTGAACCTCCGGTGTGAAATCCTTGATGTGTGCAGCTTGGCTGACGGCGATGCCGATTGCCAGCCCGGCAGTTTTTGTCAGAACTTGACCTTGCCATGATGGCAAGCTTGAGACTGGCAGCAACCTCAATCCCAAGGAGTCATCTCATGCAAACATTCAATGTCCAGGGCATGTCTTGCGGTCACTGCGTCAAGGCCATCACCCAGGCTGTCCAGGCCAAGGATCCGGCGGCGGACGTGCAAGTCGACCTGGGTGCCAAGACCGTCCGGGTCCAGAGCTCATTGGCGGCCGATGCCGTGCTCGCGGCCATCAAGGAAGAAGGCTATGAGGTCAGCCCCGCCTGAAGTTTTTTAATCGTTAGCGACCTATCGGAATGTTCAAGAGCGCCCGGCACGGCTAGACTGTCGGGCTGTCGAACGACGCCTGAGCTGGACGCCCGATGAACCTTCGCACCATTCTGATTCTTGGCGCCTTGAGCGCTTTCGGTCCCTTGGCGATCGACTTCTACCTGCCCGCCTTTCCGGCGATGGCCACCGCCTTCGGTACTGACGAAAAACACATCCAGTTGACCCTGGCGGCCTATTTCCTCGGCTTGTCCATCGGGCAACTGGCCTATGGGCCGGTGGCGGATCGCTTCGGGCGGCGCATCCCGCTGCTGACGGGCGTCGGCTTGTTCACCCTGGCGTCCCTGGCTTGCGCCTATGCGCCGAACCTCGAATGGCTGATCGGTGCCCGTTTCGTCCAGGCCCTGGGCGGATGCGCCGGGATGGTGATTTCCCGGGCGGTGGTCAGCGACAAATGCGACGCGGTGGGTTCGGCCAAGGTGTTTTCGCAGTTGATGCTGGTGATGGGCCTGGCGCCGATTCTCGCGCCGATGCTCGGTGGGTTGTTGGTGAACCTGCATGGCTGGCAGTCAATTTTCATTGCCCTGACCGTGTTCAGCGCATTGGCGTCGACGGCGGTGGCCTTGTGGCTGCCGGAAAGCTTGCCGGACAATGTACCCCGGCAACCGTTGTCGGGGGCGTTGCGCCAATATGGCCGGTTATTGACCGATGCCGTCTACCTCGGCCATGCGCTGACGGGGGGCATCGCTATCGCCGGGATGTTTGCCTACATCGCCGGTTCGCCTTTCGTCTTCATCAAGCTCTATGGTGTACCGGCTGAACATTTCGGTTGGCTGTTCGGCACCAACGCGGCGGGTTTCATCCTGGTCGCCCAGGTCAACGCCCGGCTGCTGTCCAAGCGCGGCCCGGCATTCCTGCTGAGCCGCGCGGTATGGGTCTACCTGGGCGCGGGGCTGAGCCTGCTGGCCGTCAGTTCATTGCAACCTGCGCAGTTGTGGCCGCTGCTGGTTCCGCTGTTTATCTGCATCGCCAGCCTGGGTTGCATCCTGCCCAATGCCTCGGCCTGCGCCATGAACGGGCAGGGCGCCCGGGCCGGCAGCGCTTCGGCGATGCTGGGATGCCTGCAGTTTTCCGTCGCCGCCGGGGCAGCCGCGTTGGTGGCGGCGCTGCATAACGGCACCGCCGTGCCAATGGCGCTGGTCATCAGCCTTTGCGGGCTGTTGGTGGTGGGCGCAGCGATGCTGACTCGTCGCCTGCAAAATGCCCGGACATTGGCCCAGGCCAGTCGCGAGGGCTGACTCAGCCGGCTGCGCGCTGCTGCTGTTCGGGGAAATGATGGGGCGCGAGGATCCGCGCTTGCAAGGTTGTGGCGAAAGCCTGGGCTTCGGCCTCGGTACGGAAGGTGACGACGTGCCGGTCAAGACGCACTTGCCATTGGGATTTTGCCACTTCTTTTATCAGGATCTTCATTGCTGACCTCCTCACGAAAAGATTACGTTGCAAAGGCCTCGAGTGTAGACCCGAATACGATCGGAGTTGTGACAACGGTCAATTCTCGGACTGACGGTGCAGTCCCAGATCAATGCAACACCCGTGGCGAGGGAGCTTGCTCCCGCTCGGTTGCGCAGCAACCGCAAAAAACAGGGGTCGCTACGCAGCCCAGTGGGAGCAAGCTCCCTCGGCATTTCGAGCTGCCGTTCGCGGCGGTCAGAAGCCTTCAAGCACAATCTTGCCCTTGGACTGGCCGCTTTCCAGCAAGGCGTGGGCCCGGCGCAGGTTCTCGGCGTTGATGGTGCCGAAATGCTCGCCCACCGTGGTCTTCAGTGTGCCGGCGTCGATCAGCGCGGCCACGCGGTTGAGCAGTTTGTGTTGTTCAAGCATGTCGGCCGTTTCGAACAGCGAGCGGGTGTACATGAATTCCCAATGCAACGACAGGCTCTTGCGCTTGAGCTTGGTCACGTCCAGCGCCTTGGGGTCGTCGATCAGCGCCAGTTTGCCCTGGGGTGCGAGGGCTTCGACCAGTTGGTCCAGGTGCTGGTCGGTCTGGGTCAGGCTGGCGACGTGAGTCACCTGGGGCTGGCCTGCTTCCTTCAATGCTTCGCTCAAGGGGCGGCTGTGGTCGATCACCAGGTCGGCACCCAGGTTGCGCACCCATTCCTGGGTTTGCGCGCGGGACGCGGTGCCAATCACCTTCAGTCCGGTGAGTTGGCTGGCCAGTTGCGTCAGGATCGACCCCACGCCGCCGGCGGCACCGACGATCAACAGGCTCTGGCCCTGGTTGTCCTGGCCTTCCTGGATGTGCAGGCGCTCGAACAACAATTCCCAGGCGGTGATGGCCGTCAGTGGCAGCGCCGCCGCGTCGGCGAAACCGAGGGTCTTGGGCATGTGGCCGACAATGCGTTCATCCACTACGTGCAATTCGCTGTTGCCACCGGCCCGGGCGATGGAACCGGCGTAGAACACCTTGTCCCCGGTTTTGAACAGCGTGACTTCGCTGCCCACCGCCTTGACCACGCCGGCCACGTCCCAGCCCAGCACCTTGGCGACGCCATCTTCGGGCTGGACGTTCTGGCGGACCTTGGTGTCCACCGGGTTGACCGAAATGGCCTTGACCTCCACCAGCAGGTCGCGGGGACCGGCGACCGGTTCCGGCAGCTCGATGTCCTGGAGCGATTGTGGGTCGGTGATGGGTAGCGAGTGGTAGTAGGCAATGGCTTTCATGAAGCGGCTCCGTGAGATGAGTTTCGATGAAGTCCATGTTTAGCTATTTATAGCCGAGATAAAACCGGCTAAAACAACAGGCTCTTTCAATACTTTTTTGATAATGGGCGCGTGATGCTTCGCTTCGATGACTTGCAATTGTTTGTCCGGGCAGCGGACCTGGGCAGTCTTTCGGCCGCGGCCAGGGTCATGGACCTGTCGGCGGCGGTGGCCAGTGCCGCGTTGAAACGGATCGAGCAGCACCTCGGCGCCCGGCTGTTGGCCCGCTCTACCCGCAGCTTGCGCCTGACGGCCGAAGGCGAGGGTTTTCTCGAATATGCCCGGGCCGCACTGAGCAGCCTTGACGAAGGCCGGCGCTTGTTGACCAGCGGCCAGGACCAGGTCAGCGGGGTGTTGCAGTTGTCCGCGCCGTCGGACCTGGGACGCAACCTGCTGTTGCCCTGGCTGGATGCGTTCCAGCGCGAGCACCCCGGGCTGACGGTGCGACTGCTACTGGGCGATCGCATCGCCGACCTGTTCAAGCAGCCGGTGGACATCGCCCTGCGTTATGGCGAGCCGGAAGATTCGAGCCTGGTGGCCTTGCCTGTCGCCCCGGACAACCATCGAGTGCTGTGCGCGTCACCGGATTATCTGGCTCGCCAGGGCGAACCTCATCAACTGGAACAACTGGCCCAACACAATTGCCTGTTGTACATGCTGGGCAGCCGGGTCCATGACCGCTGGGCTTTTCATGACGGCAAGCGGGAGGTGAGCCTCACCGTCAGTGGCGACCGTTTCAGTGACGACGCCGACGTGGTGCGCCGCTGGGCGGTGGCGGGGGCCGGGATCGCCTATAAATCGTGGCTGGATGTGTCCACCGACGTGCTGGCCGGGCGCTTGAAAATCCTCTTGCCGCACCTGCAATGCGAACGCGCGCCCCTCAATCTGCTGTGTGCCCACCGGGCGCAATTGAGCAAACCGATCAAACTTCTGCGGGACATGCTCCAGGCTCGCTGCGGTGAGTTGACGACTCGATTTCCACTCCCAACGGGGGCCGGCCATTAGTCGCGCGCAAATAGAGACTTTTCCCTCATGAACAATCGCCTCCAAAGGTTTCCGGAGGACAGGAAAGCTCGATTGTCGCGCTTATACTAACGACCGCCTGCGCCAGAGCAGTAGACGAATGATTCAACAGGGAGTGAATACATGGAACATGCACCTTGCATCAGCCAGATCGCCACGCTGCTGGCTGACCCCAAGCGCAGCGCAATGATGTGGGCCTTGATGGACGGCACGGCCCGCCAGGCCGAAGAGTTGGCGTTGCTCGCCGGGTTGTCGCCGTCCTCGGCCAATGCGCATCTGGGGCGCTTGTCCGCCGGCGGCCTGTTGAAAGTCGAAGCCCGGGGTCGCAAGCGGTTTTTCCGCCTGGCCGCGCCTGAAATCGGCGCGGCCGTCGAAGCGCTGGCCAGCGCGACCCTGGTCAGTACGCCCCGGCAGATTCCGGATGTCTTCAAGCGCCGGGCCATGCCGACCAAGGCCCCGTCGGCCCCCGCTTCGTTGATGCGGGCCAGGCTGTGCGACGATCACTTGGGGGGAACCCTGGCGGCCGATCTCTACCAGCGCCTGCTCGACGCGGGGTGGATCGAGCAGTTCGAACAACGGGTGATCGTCACGCACAAGGGTGCCAATCAACTGGCCGAGCGTGGCCTGTTCATCCAGGCCCTGGCCCATCGCAACGCCCGTGTCGCCTGCCCTTGCCCGGACTGGAGCGAGCGTCGTCCGCATCTGGGTGGCGCGCTGGGGGCGGCGTTGCTGCAACTGTTCATGCAGTCGGGTTGGCTGACTTTGCCCAACGATTCGCGGGCCTTGCAGGTGACGACGCTCGGCCAGCAGGAAATCCACCGGTTCGCCCGGCAGGATGCCGTAGAGATGGCGCTCTAGGGAACTCGCCTGGCGCGTCGCTCAGGGCTGTCGACAGGTCGTATTCAGCAATAGTCGCCTGCAAGGTTCGCGCACACTCGGTCCGGGGAATTTTTTCGGATTGGGGAGGCAGCAGCATGGACACTCACGGTTACAGCGCGGCGGAACGCCTGGAGCGGTTACCCATCAGCGGGTATCACCGGGTGATTTTCATCATCATCGCCCTGGCGTTTTTCTTCGACTCCATGGACCTGGCGATGATGACGTTCCTGCTGGGCTCGATCAAAGCCGAGTTCGGCCTGAGCACCGCCCAGGCCGGTTTGCTCGCCAGCTCCAGCTTCTTCGGCATGGTGCTGGGTGCGTCGCTGTCGGGCATGCTGGCCGATCGTTTCGGGCGCAAGCCGGTGTTCCAGTGGAGCATCGTGTTGTGGGGCATCGCCAGTTACCTGTGCTCCACCGCCCAGGACGTCGAGACCTTGACGCTGTTTCGTATCCTCCTGGGGATTGGCATGGGCATGGAGTTTCCGATTGCCCAGTCGATGCTCTCGGAGTTGATCCCGGCCAAGCGTCGAGGGCGCTACATCGCCTTGATGGACGGCTTCTGGCCGCTGGGTTTCGTGGCGGCGGGGGTGCTGTCGTATTTTCTGCTGCCGGTGATCGGCTGGCGCGACATCTTCCTGGTGCTGGCGGTGCCGGCGGTGTTTGTCCTGGCGATTCGCTTCTTCATTCCCGAGTCGCCGCGCTGGCTGGAGCAGGCCGGTCGGGGGGACGAAGCGGACGCGGTGCTCAAGCGAATCGAAGACAAGGTCCGGGCCTCACTGGGACGGCGTGAGCTGCCGGAGCCGATCCGCCTGCCGAGGGTCGAGAGCACACCGGGCAATTTCTTTTCGGCCCTGGCGCAGATCTGGTCGCCGCTGTATCGCCAGCGCACGATGATGATCTGGAGCGTCTGGTTCTTTGCCTTGCTCGGTTTTTATGGCCTGACGTCCTGGCTCAGCGCGTTGTTGCAGCAGTCGGGGTTCGCCGTGACCCAGTCGGTGTATTACACCGTGCTGATTTCCCTGGGCGGGATTCCCGGCTTCCTGATGGCGGCCTGGCTGGTGGAGCGTTGGGGGCGCAAGCCGGTGTGCATCATCACCTTGCTGGGCGGCGGGGTGATGGCGTTTCTGTATGGACAGAGCGCGGTGTTTGGCGGCAACGTCGGCCTGTTGATCGGCACCGGGTTGCTGATGCAGTTTTTCCTGTTTGGCATGTGGGCGGTGCTCTACACCTACACGCCGGAGCTGTACCCCACCTCGGCGCGGGCCACGGGTTCGGGCTTTGCTTCGGCGGTGGGCCGCGTCGGTTCGTTGCTCGGGCCATTGGTGACCGGGCTGGTATTCCCCATCACCGGGCAGGGCGGCGTATTTGCCCTGGGCGCGTTGTGCTTCGCCGTGGCGGCGGGGGTGGTCTGGGTGTTCGGGATGGAAACCCGGGGCAAGACGCTGGAGGAGTTGAGCGAAGCGACCGCTGCCGACTAAACACTAACCCCCCTTGTGGGAGCGAGCTTGCTCGCGATAGCGGTCCGGCATGCAACATCGATGTCGACTGATGCACCGCCATCGCGAGCAAGCTCGCTCCCACAATTGGATCTGTGTCCAACCGTGGATTTGCAGGCTATCAAAAAAACTGTGGGAGCGAGCTTGCTCGCGATAGCGGTCCGGCATGCAACATCGATGTCGACTGATGTACCGTCATCGCGAGCAAGCTCGCTCCCACAGGGTTGATTGTCTGGCCTAAGGTTTTACTAGCCGCGCATCCAGGCTGTTCTGTGCCAGGCGCTTGGCCTGGTCCTGGGTCATGCCCAGGTGGGTGTGCAGGGCATGGAAGTTTTCGGTGACATAGCCGCCGAAGTAGGCCGGGTCATCGGAGTTCACCGTCACCTTCACACCGCGTTCGAGCATGTCGAGGATGTTGTGCTGCGACATGTCATCGAACACGCACAGCTTGGTGTTGGACAGTGGGCATACGGTCAATGGAATCTGCTCGTCGATGATCCGCTGCATCAGTCGCTCATCTTCGATGGCTCGCACGCCATGGTCGATGCGCTGGATCTTCAGCAGGTCCAGGGCTTCCCAGATGTACTCGGGCGGGCCCTCTTCGCCGGCGTGGGCGACGGTCAGGAAGCCTTCGTTGCGCGCGCGATCGAAGACTCGCTGGAACTTGCTCGGTGGATGGCCCATCTCCGAACTGTCCAGGCCCACAGCCACGAAAGCCTCGCGGAACGGCAGCGCCTGGTCGAGGGTTTTCTCGGCTTGTTCTTCACTCAGGTGGCGCAGGAAACTCAGGATCAGGCCGCTGGTGATGCCCAGTTGCTGCTCACCGTCCTTGAGGGCGGCGGCGATGCCGTTGAGCACCACTTCGAACGGGATGCCACGGTCTGTGTGGGTTTGCGGGTCGAAGAACGGTTCGGTGTGGATCACGTTCTGCGCCTTGCAGCGCAACAGGTAGGCCCAGGTCAGGTCGTAGAAGTCCTGGGAGGTGCGCAGCACATCGGCGCCCTGGTAATACAGGTCGAGGAATTCCTGGAGGTTGTTGAAGGCATAGGCCTTGCGCAGGGTGTCGACGTCGTTCCATGGCAGAGCGATCTTGTTGCGTTCGGCCAGGGCGAACAGCAGCTCGGGTTCCAGGGAGCCTTCCAGGTGCAGGTGCAGTTCAGCCTTGGGCAGGGCGTTCAGCCAGTCGTACATGGTCTTTTCTCATCAGCGAAGCGATGGCGGGCATTCTACAGGGGGCTGGCCGCCCTGTCGGGTAAAACCTGACCGGCTGATCCACTACACGGCGTGGGGCTCCCGTCGGTAAGCATAGGTGTCGGCGAAGCGCGAGAGCAGGAATTCGGCGCAGGTGGTGGTCGGGTACTTTGGCGGGTGGGCGTCATCCTGGCAACCGGGCAGGCATTGGATCAGCGTGTCGGGGTGCGGCTCGGCAAAGAATGGCATCGAATAACGGTCCACTCCCAGCGGGCTGATCACCCGATGCGGCGTGGACAGGTAACGGTCGTTGCTCCAGCGCGCCATCATGTCGCCGAGGTTGACCACGAAGGTACCGTCGATAGGCGGCGCGTCGATCCACTGGCCGTTGACGTTGCGCACTTGCAGGCCGCCGGCGGCGTCCTGGTAGAGCAGGGTGATGCAACCGTAATCGGTGTGCGCGCCGGCACCTTGCTGTTCGGCGCAACTGGCGGCATCGCGGGGTGGGTAATGGATCAGGCGCAGCACGCTCACCGGCTCGTTGAAGCGCGTATCGAAAAAGTCCCGTTCGATGCCCAGGGCCAGGGTCATTGCCCGCAGCAGGGTTTGCGCAAGCGCCTGCATGTCACGGTAATGCTGCTCCATCAAGGTTGCCCAACCGCTCAGGTCGGGGTGTCGGTTGGGGCCGCGCAGGGGTTTTTCCGCCAGCACCTCGGGGTGATCGGCCGGCAAATGCAGGCCCATGTCGAAGGTTTCCTTCAGGTCGCTGGGCTTGGTCGGGTCCAGTTGTTCCGTGGCGACGGCGCCGTAGCCGCGATGGTGACGGGTCTGGGTGATGTCGATCTTGAGCTTTTCTTCGACGGGCAGGGCGAAGAAGCGCTGAGCATTGCCCAGCACCTCGGCGATGCGCGCCGGGCTGATGGGGTGGCCCTTGATGTAGAAAAAGCCCCACTGGCGGCAGGCGCGGTCGATTTGCCCGGCGACGGCTTGCCAGGCGTCGGGTTCATCGCCGTAGAGCGGGCTGATGTCGATGATGGGCAGGCTGTTCATGTGACTGTCCTGACTTGAAATAGGAGCCCCATGTGGGAGCGAGCTTGCTCGCGATCGCGGTGGGCCAGCCAATACAGATATTGAATGTCGGTACGCAATCGCGAGCAAGCTCGCTCCCACAATAGGTTTTTGGGTTGGGTTTGGGGACTATTTGGGAATCTCGGCCTTCATGCCTTCGACGTAGTAATTCATCGACGCCAGTTCCGCATTGGTGGCGCTCGCGCCCGCGGGGATTTTCTCGACGCCGGCCTGGTCCTTGATCGGCCCGGTGAATGGATGGAAAGCGCCGCTCTCGATGTCGGCGATGATCTGTTCGGCTTCGCCCTTGACCGCTGCCGGCACCAGGTCGCTGATCGGCAGTTTTACCGTGCCTTCCTTCAGGCCGCCCCAGTAATCCTGGGATTTCCAGTTGTGGTCGAGCACGCTCTGGGTCGCCTGGATGTAATGCGGGCCCCAGTCGTTGACGATGGAGGTCAGCACCGCCTTGGGACCGAAGTGGGCCATGTCCGAAGCGTAGCCCACCGCATAGACGCCGCGTCGTTCGGCGGCCTGGATCGGCGCTGGGCTGTCGGTGTGCTGGAACACCACGTCCACGCCCTGGTCGATCAGCGCGTTGGCGGCGTCGGCTTCCTTGCCCGGGTCGAACCAGGAGTTGACCCACACCACCTTGATCTCGGTACCGGGGTTGTATTTGTTCAGGGCCAGTTGGATGGCGTTGATGTCGCGGATGACTTCCGGGATCGGGAAGGAGGCGACGTAGCCGATCTTCTTGGTCTTGGTCATCTTGGCCGCGAGGAAACCGCCGACGTAGCGGCCTTCGTAGGTGCGGGCCAGGTACGTGCCCAGGTTCTTGTCCTGCTTGTAGCCGGTGGCGTGTTCGAAGATCACCTTGGGGAACTGCTTGGCGACTTTCAGCGTCGGGTTCATGTAGCCGAAGGAGGTGGTGAAGATCAGGTCGTATTTGTCCTTGGCCATGTTGCGGATCACCCGCTCGGCGTCGGCTCCCTCCGGTACGTTTTCCACGTAGTTGGTGGTGATCCGCTCACCGAATTTCGCCGCCAGCTCCTTGCGCCCTTGTTCGTGCTGATAGGTCCAGCCGTGGTCGCCGATCGGGCCGATGTAGACGAAGCCGACCTTCAGCGGGTCGGCGGCACTGGCGCTCAGGCCGGCGCCCAGGCCGACGGCTGCGACGACGGCGCAAAGCAACTTCTTCAAGGGGCGTTTGTGCATGAACTCGAACTCCATTTTGTTGTGAGGTTGGCTGTACAGCACCAATGCAAAATGCTGACCAACAAGACAACAAAATCTGCGATCTTTTCGGGGCAGCCATCGCGAGCAAGCTCGCTCCCACAAAGGCAATGCACAACCTGTGGGAGCGAGCTTGCTCGCGATGAGGCCCTCCAGATCGATAAAGGTGCACCGGCCAGCCACTCGCCACCCCCTGGTGCATCACACCGAACGAAACGTTCGCCGCCCCCTACAGTCAGTAACTCATGACCCCGCTCACAGTGACAGGCCCGCGATGCTCACGCTGATCAAGCAAGAAAAACTGCTGTTGCTGGCGCTGGTCGCCGCCTGTATGGCCTATCCGCTAGAGCACTGGTTGCTGGGCAGCGGGCAAGGGGTGGCGTTGATCGGCGGCCTGGTCCTGATCGGTTTCATCGTCGCCGCCTCCATGCGCGTGGCCCATCACGCCGAGCTGTTGGCGGAAAAGGTCGGTGATCCCTACGGCACGATGATCCTGACCTTGTCGGCGGTGCTGGTGGAAGTGGTGATCCTGGCGATCATGATGAGCAACGAAGCGTCGTCGACGTTGGTGCGGGACACGATCTACTCGGCGGTGATGCTCGACATCAACGGCATCCTCGGGCTGGCGGCGCTGATGGGCGGGATCAAGCATGGCGAGCAGGTCTACAACGACGATTCGGCGCGCACCTACAGCGTGATGATTCTCACGGCCATGGGCGTGTCGATGGTGGTGCCGGAGTTCATTCCCCAAGCGAGCTGGAAAACCTATTCGGCCTTCACCATCGGCGCGATGATCGTGCTGTACACCCTGTTCCTGCGCATGCAGGTCGGGCCCCACAGTTATTTCTTCAGCTACAGCTACCCGGAAAAACGCCGCAAGACAGAGCCAGTGGAAAACGAGCCGGAACCCATCAGCCTGACGTTTTCCATCGGTGCCCTGGTGTTTGGCGTGGTGGTGATCGGCGCCCTGGCCGAAGTCATGTCCAAGGCCATCGACCTGGGGTTGGAAGGCTCGGGTGCGCCGCCGGTGGTCACGGCGATCCTGGTGGCCGCGATCTCCGCCGCACCGGAAATCCTCACCGCCCTGCGCGCGGCCTTGGCGAACCGCATGCAGTCGGTGGTGAACATCGCGTTGGGAGCGTCGCTGTCCACCGTGATCCTCACCGTACCGGTGATGGAGGCCATGGCCCTCTACACCGGCCAGCCCTTCCAGATGGCCATGACCCCGGTGCAGACGGTGATGATCTTCATCACCCTGATCGTTAGCGCGATCAACCTCAATGATGGTGAAACCAATGCCATCGAAGGCATGACCCACTTTGTGTTGTTTGCGACGTTTATCATGTTGTCGCTGCTGGGCCTCTAGGCCCAATACAGCATCCATTGTGGGAGCGAGCTTGCTCGCGATGGCGGCCAGCCATTCAACATCAATGTTGACTGATCTGGCGCTATCGCGAGCAGGCTCGCTCCCACAGGGGATTTGGGTTGGATCAGGCGCCGGCGATCAATTCCCGCGCCGCCTGGCTGTGATCGGCAATCAGCCCCTTCAAGTCCAACCCCTCGACCTGCCCGTCGATCACTCGCCATTGCCCACCGATCATCACCCGATCCGCCCGGTCTGCACCGCACAGCAGTAGGGCCGAGATCGGGTCGTGGCTGCCGGAGAAACGCAGCTCATCGAGCTTGAACAGCGCCAGGTCGGCCTGCTTGCCCACGGCCAGCTCGCCGATATCGCTGCGCCCGAGCAGTTGCGCCGAGCCCCGGGTCGCCCAGCCCAGTACGCGTTCCGGCGTGATCGCTTGAGCGCCATAGCGCAGGCGCTGGATGTACAGCGCCTGGCGGGTTTCGAGGATCATGTTCGAGGCATCGTTGGACGCCGAGCCGTCTACCCCCAGGCCCACGGGAGCGCCGGCGGCGGTGAGCTCCAGGGTCGGGCAGATGCCCGAGGCCAGGCGCATGTTGGAACTGGGGCAATGGCAAATGCCGGTGCCGGCGGCGCCGAGACGAGCGATTTCATCCGGGTTGAAATGAATGCCGTGGGCCAGCCAGGTACGGGGGCCGAGCCAGCCGACGCTGTCCAGGTAATCCACGGTGCGCAGGCCGAAGCGTTGCAGGCAAAAGTCCTCTTCATCGAGGGTCTCGGCCAGGTGCGTGTGCAGGCGTACGTCGAGTCGCTCCGCCAGCTCGGCGCTGGCTTGCATGATCTCGGGCGTGACCGAAAACGGTGAGCAGGGCGCCAGGGCAATCTGGATCCGGGCGCCGTCACCGCGCTCGTGGTACTCGGCGATCAAGCGCTGGCTGTCGGCGAGAATCACCTCGCCCTGCTGCACGGTCTGCTGCGGCGGCAAGCCTCCGTCGGCCTCGCCCAGGCTCATGGAACCGCGGGTCAGCATCGCGCGCATGCCCAGCTCACGGACACTTTGCACTTGCACGTCGATGGCCTGTTCCAGGCCTTGGGGAAACAGGTAATGGTGGTCGGCCGCCGTGGTGCAGCCCGACAGCAGCAACTCGGCCAAGGCCACTTTGCTCGCCAGGGCGAGTTTTTCCGGGGTCAGCCGCGCCCACACCGGATAGAGAGTCTTCAGCCACGGGAACAACGGCTGGTTCACCACTGGCGCCCAGGCGCGGGTCAGGGTCTGGTAGAAGTGATGATGGGTGTTGATCAACCCCGGCAGGATCACATGCTCGCGCGCGTCGAAAATGTGGTCGCAGGGCTGGGCGGGTTGTTGGCCGGCGCTCAGCAGTTCGACGATCACACCGTCCTGCAGGACGAGACCGCCACGGGCATCGAGGTCGTTGGCGGTGAAAATGGCGAGGGGATTTTTTAACCAGGTACGGGTCGCAGGCATGATGGCCGGCTCCTCTGAAAGTGGGTTCAGGTTAGCCAGCTCAGTGATGCCCTGTCTGCTGATCCAGGGGCGCCCGTTGGGTGGGCGAGGGTGGAGTTTACTCAGGTTGCCGGGCGCAGATCCAGTGTCAGGCCGAGAACCCTGTGGGAGCGAGCTTGCTCGCGATAGCGGTAGATCAGTCGACATCCATGTTGGATGTGAGGCCGTCATCGCGAGCAAGCTCGCTCCCACAGAGGAAAGATGGGGTTACCAGGGAATCGTTTCGCCCTTGTAGTTGACGAAGTGATGCCCACCCTTGCCGGCGAAGGCATTCACCTGGTCGATCAGCCCGCGGGTGCTGGTCTCGACATCGATGTCCGCACCTTCACCGCCCATGTCCGTCTTGACCCAGCCCGGGTGCAGCGACAACACGGTCAATGTCTGCTCGCCCAGTTGGCTGACGAAGCTGTTGGTCATGGAATTAAGCGCCGCCTTGCTGGCCTTGTACAGCGCCAGTTCCGGCGCGTCGGGCATGGTCACGCTGCCCAGCACCGAACTCATGAACGCCAGCACGCCGCTGCCGTCGCGGATCTGGCCGACGAAGCGCTGGGCCAGGTTGATCGGCGCCACGGCGTTGGTGAAGAACAACTGGCCGACTTCCGCCAGCGTCGCGCCGCCTGGGTTCTGGTTGTCCGGGCCTTTGACGCCGGCGTTGACGAACAGCAGGTCGAAGGTCTCGCCCTTGAGCTGCTGGCTCAGGGCGATGACGGCTTGCTGGTCGTCCATGTCGAGTTTTTCAATGCGCACCGGGCCCAGCGCCTTCAAAGCTTCTGCGTTCTGCGGGTTGCGCACGGTGGCGGTCACGTTCCAGCCATCGCTGAGCAGCGTCTTCACCAGACCGAGGCCCAGGCCCCGGGAGGCGCCGATGATCAATGCGTTTCTTGCCGAAGTCATGAGGGGCATCCTGGAAAGAAAAAGGTCACGGGTTTAATGGACAACGTTGCCCGAGCCGTTGTTTCAGCTCGTGACGCAACGCGTCGAGTTCGGTCATGCGGGTTTCGATCAGGTTCAGTTTATCTTGCAGCAATTGCGTTACCGCGCAGTCGGGGTCGGGGGCGTTCCACAGGGCAGCGACGCTGGCGCCGATCTCGCCCAGGGTAAAGCCCAGGCGCTGGGCGGTCTTGATATAGAGCACCAGTTGGACCACGTCGGCGGGGTAGTCGCGATAGCCATTGGCACTGCGCGTTGCCGCGATCAGGCCCCGCTGTTCATAGAAGCGCAACGTGTCTCGACTGACGGCGCAGGCTTGGGCTAATTCACCGATACGCATGGACAACTCCGGAGGGCTTGACCTTGGAGCATACCCCAGGCTTTAGCCTTTTCGCTCCCCAATTATCTGGAGCAACGTGTATGTGGAGTTCGATGCAATATCGCCAGGTGGTGCGCGGCAGCGCCTGGTACGACCTTATCGTGTCGGCCGTGCTGGCCACGCCGTGGAGCTTTGCGGCGTTGCATGGTGTGTTGATGAGCCTGACTCAGCTATTTGACCTGCCAGGAGAATTGCCGCCGTTTGCGCCGGCACATATGCTGATGGTGAATTTGCTGGGCTCGATTGTCTGCGTGTGGGCGGTGCTGCGCATTCGTGATCCGCAACCGCTGTACGGACGGTATGACGCGGTGGGGCGGTTTCTGTTTGCGGCCTGGCTGCTGTATGCGCTGCTTCATGGGGCCAGTGCGGTGTTGTGGGTTTTCCTGTTTTTGGAGGTGGTGTGGGGCGTGGTTCAGGTGTTGCCTGTTCGGGCCTCATCGCGAGCAAGTTCGCTCCCACAGGGGGCCTGAGTCAAACACTGAACTCAGTGTTCACCTGGTCTAGTGTGGGAGCGAGCTTGCTCGCGATAGGTGCGCCGCGGTCTATCTCAATGCCCCGCCTGCCAAGGCTGCCCCAGTGACACCGGCGCATACAGCCGGGTGCGCACGGCATCCCGGGACAGCAGCACCAGCACCACGATGGTCGCGGCGTAGGGCAGCATCGCCAGCAGACTCGATGGAATCGCCAGCCCCAAGCCCTGGGCCACCAGGTGCAGGATGCTGGCGAGACCGAACAGGTAGGCACCCAACAGCAGGCGCCACACTCGCCAACTGGCGAATACCACCAGGGCCAGGGCGATCCAGCCACGGCCGGCGCTCATGTTCTCGGCCCACATCGGCGTGTAGGCCAACGACAGATAGGCGCCGGCCAACCCGGCCATGGCGCCGCCAAACAATACCGCCAGGGTCCGCACCCGCAACACCGGCAGGCCCATGGCGCTGGCGGCATCGGGGTTCTCGCCGACGGCCTGGATGATCAATCCGGTGCGGCTTTTCATGAGCACCCACGCTACCAGCGCAAACAGTGCGAAGGACAGGTAAACCAGGAGATCCTGGGCAAACAGCATCCGCCCGATCAGCGGGATGTCACTCAGGTAGGGAATGGCCAGCGGCTCGAATCCCGCCAGCGGTTTGCCGACCCAGGCCGCGCCGACAAAGCTCGACAGGCCCACCCCGAAAATCGTCAGCGCCAGCCCGGTGGCCACCTGATTGGCGTTGAACACCAGTGCCACCAGCGCGAACAATGCCGACAACAGCATCCCGGCGGCCATCGCCAGCAGCACGCCGAGCCAGAGGTTGCCGCTGTTGAACGCGACGATAAAACCGATCACCGCGCCGAACAGCATCATGCCTTCCTGGCCCAGGTTGAGGACGCCGCTTTTTTCGCAGACCAATTCACCCAGGGCCACCAGCAGCAGGGGTGTGCCGCAGCGGACCATGGCGTAGAAAATATTGCTCAACAGGTCGATATCCATCACAGGGCTCCTGCCTGTACCGCAGTGGTTCGGGCGCGCCGGGTCCAGCGCAGGTTCAGGCGTGGCCGGTAGAGGATCAGCACGTCGCAGGCCAACAGGAAAAACAGCATCATCCCCTGGAACAACTGAGTGATCGCCTGGGGCAGGTTCAACGACATCTGCGCGCTCTCGCCGCCGATGTACAGCAGCGCCATCAACAGGCTGGCAAACAGAATGCCGATGGGATTGAGCCGTCCCAGGAATGCCACGGTAATCGCCGCATAGCCGTAGCCCGGCGACACCTGCGGCACCAGTTGGCCGATCGGCCCGGTCACTTCGCAGACGCCGGCCAGCCCGGCCAGCGCACCGCTGATCAACAGCGCCAGCCACACCAGCGGCTTCTGGCGAAAGCCGGCGAAACCGGCGGCGCGGGCGTCGAGGCCCAGTACCTTGATCTGAAAACCGACGAAGCTTTTCTGCAGCAAGACCCACACCGCCACCAACGCCAGCAGGGCGAAATACAGCCCGGCATGGACCCGGCCATCCTCCAGCAGCAATGGCAGGCGACTGGCCTCGCCGAACATCGCCGACTCGGGGAAGTTGAAACCCGCCGGGTCTTTCAACGGCCCGTGAACGCAAAACAGCAGCAGGTTCAGGGCGATGTAATTGAGCATGATGCTGGTCAGGATTTCGTTGGCATTGAAACGCGTGCGCAGCCACGCCGTGAGTCCGGCCCAAGCCGCCCCTGCCAGGGTGCCGGTCAGTAGGATCAGCACCAATGCCCAGCGGCTTTGCACGCCGATGATGTTCACCGCCAAGGCACTGCCGGCCAGGGCGCCCAGCAGCAGTTGGCCTTCGGCGCCGATGTTCCAGATCCGCGCCTGATAGGCCACTGCCAGACCGAGGGCGCAGAGCAGGATCGGCAAGGTCTTGACCAGCCACTCGGACACGCCGTACAGGTCGCTGATCGGGGCGATCAACAGGGTGTACAGCGTTTGCAACGGGTCATGCCCCAGGGTGATGAACAGCAGCGAGCCGCAGCCCAGGGTCAACACGGCGGCCAGTAGCGGCGAGCACCAGAGCATCAGGCGCGATTGCTGGCCGCGGGGTTCGAGAGAAAGCAGCATGTGGAACTCCGTTATACCGGCGCGGGGGCAGGGGATTGAGGGGCGTCGAACTGGCCGGCCATCCAGCCGCCGACGTCGCTGAGCCGGGTCTCGCCCGTGGGGCGCAAGGCTGACAGGCGCCCGCCGCACAAGGCGCCGAGGCGGTCGCTGATCTGGAACAGTTCGTCGAGGTCTTCGGAGATCACCAGAATGGCCGCGCCCGCATCGCGCAGGGCGATCAGGGCGCGATGGATGGTCGCCGCCGCCCCGACGTCCACGCCCCAGGTCGGGTGCGCGGCCACCAGCAGTTTTGGCTGTTGGAGGATTTCCCGGCCAAGAATGAATTTCTGCAAGTTGCCCCCCGAAAGACTGCGTGCCGGGGTTCGGGTGTCAGGTGTCTTCACGCCAAAGCGACGGATGATTTCCTCGGCCAGGTGTTCGACCTGACGGCGTCGAATCAGCCCATGACTGACCAGGCCCTGTTGGAAAGCGCTGAGCAAGGCGTTATCCGCCAGGCTCAATTGCGGCACGGCGCCGTGGCCCAGGCGTTCGGCGGGGACAAATGCCAGGCCGAGTCGACGACGGGCATCGGGGCGCAGGTGCGCGACGGGTTGACCGGCGAATCGGATCGTTTCGCCTTGCTGGCGGGGAAGCTGCGTTTCTCCGCTGAGCAACGCCAGCCATTCATCCTGGCCGTTGCCCGCCACCCCGGCGATGCCGACGATTTCGCCGCTGCAGACTTCAAGATCAATATCCCTCAGCGAGCAGCCGAACGGGTCCGGGTTGTGCCAGGACAGCTTGTCGATTTGCAGGAAGGCTTTGTCTGCGCTGACCTTGGGGTAGTCCGTGATCAGTCCGGCCGCTTCGCCGACCATCAGTTGTGCCAGCTCCCGGTCCGAGCAGTGCGCCGGGGTGCAATGCCCCGAAACGCGCCCGCCCCGCAGTACCGTGGCGCTGTGGCACAAGGCTCGCACCTCTCCGAGCTTGTGGCTGATAAACAAAATGCTGCAGCCCTCGCTCGCCAGGCGGCGCAGGGTCACGAACAGCTCTTCGGCTTCCACGGGCGTGAGCACCGAGGTCGGCTCATCAAGAATCAACAAACGAATGTCCTGCATCAGGCAGCGAATGATCTCTACCCGCTGGCGCTCGCCAATCGACAGGCTGTGAACCAGCCGCTGCGGTTCCAGCGCCATGCCGTAGCGTCGGGACACTTCGCGAATCCGGGGTTCCAGCTGTGCTGGCGAACCGGCCGTAGCGCCCATTGCCAGGGCAATGTTCTGCGCAACGGTGAGGGTTTCGAACAGCGAGAAATGCTGGAACACCATGCCGATGCCCAGGCTGCGAGCCTGGGCCGGATTACGCAGGTTGACGCGTTGGCCTTGCCAGATCACTTCACCCGAATCGGCAGGGGTGACGCCGTAGATAATCTTCATCAGGGTGCTTTTGCCCGCACCGTTTTCGCCGAGCAGGGCGTGGATTTCGCCGGGCTGGATGCTCAGGTCGATGGCGTCGTTGGCCAGGCAACCGGGGTAGCGTTTGCTGATCTTGCGCAGTTGCAGGCGCGCGATGGAGTCGGGGTTGGACATGACAGGCTCGTGCCGATGGACAGGAATGCCTGTGGATAAAGCAATTTCCTGGCCATAAGGTCAGGAAAATACCTTGGCCCCGCCGCCAAGGCCCTCTGCGTATGGCCTGGATACCTGCAACAGGAAAATTCTGCACCGGGTTGGAGCGCGCACGTTTTATGCAGGCATCGGTTTGCCCTGAAATGGGTGGTTAAAAATTGAACAAGCGACCGCGAGCCCTGATCTTCTTGGGGCGGGAGGAGCCATGAACGGGTTATCCACAGGTTGCTCCACAGTTATTGTGTGCAATCTGGCCAGTCGGGCATAAGCACTGCGAGGCTTTCTTCTAAAGGTGATAAACCCCTGCAAGCATTTGTTTTGCAGACGGATTTGTCGATTGGGCAGGACTTTGGACGAAAAATGAGCAACCCTCTGAAACCCGCATGACAGAAGGGTTACAGAGAAATGTGCTCAGGTTATCCACAGTCGGGTGCACAGTGGATGTGGGCAAGTTGAACGATTGCGCGATGCTCTGAAAGGTCGCAAGCCTGCGAACTCAACGCTCCAACAGGATCCGGCCACGGCTCAGGCCGGCCAGTTGCGCTTGCAAGGTTTCGATGTGAGCTTCACCCACGGCCAATTGCAGGTCTACGCCATTGGCGGTGAAGCGTTCTTCATTCACCAGCCCGCCGCACTCGGCGACGCGCAGTTTCACCAGGGGCAGTTCGGCGAACCCGCAGCTACAGTGCAGCGGCACACGGCTGATCAGTTCGATTTTTTCGGCGTTTTGCAGGCATTTGTTCGCACCGCCGCCGTATGCCCGGGCGAGCCCACCCGTGCCCAGTTGAATCCCGCCGTACCAGCGAATCACCAGCACCACGACTTGATCGCAGGCCTGGGCTTCGATCGCGGCCAGGATCGGCCGCCCGGCGGTGCCACCTGGTTCGCCATCGTCGTTGCTGCGGTATTGGTCGCCGAGTTTCCAGGCCCAGCAATTGTGCGTGGCATCCAGGTCGCTGTGCTGTTCGATGAACGCTTGGGCATCGGCGGGGCTTGTGATGGGCGCGGCGAAGGTGATGAAGCGGCTTTTGCGAATTTCTTCGCGGTACTCGCAAAAACCGGCAAGGGTAAAGGGCATGGCGATCTTAAAGAGTGGGTGTCAGGCCGCAGCCCTTGAGAATGATGCGGATCAGGTTGTCACCCGCGTCGATCATGTCTTGCTTGGTCAACTTGCTGCGACCGGTCACGCGACAGATCTGGGTGGCGAAGTCGGCGTAATGCTGGGTGCTGCCCCACAACAGGAAAATAAGGTGCACCGGATCGATCGGGTCCATCTTGCCGGCGTCGATCCAGGCCTGGAACACGGCCGCACGACCATTGAACCAGGCGCGATAATCCTGGTTGAAATACTCGGTCAGGCATTCGCCACCGCTGATCACTTCCATGGCAAACAACCGCGATGCCTGGGGCTGGCGACGAGAGAACTCCATTTTGGCGCGGATATAGCGGGTCAAGGCTTCGGCCGGATCATCCTCGGCGGTGAGGGTATTGAAGGTGCTGTCCCACAATTCGATGATGTTGCTCAGTACCGCCACGTACAAGCCGAGTTTATTGGTGAAGTAATAATGCAGGTTCGCCTTGGGCAGCCCAGCCTTGAGGGCGATGGCATTCATGCTGGTGCCTTTGTACCCGTGGCGAGCGAATTCATCTTCGGCAGCCTTGAGGATCGTCTCTTCATTCTTTTGACGAATGCGACTGGTGGGCTTGCCACTGTGGGCTGGGACTTCAAAGGTCATGGGCGTTTCCGGGCTGGGTCTGTGGGCAAGCAAATGCGTTGATAGCGCACCGGCATCAATCCGACAAGTGCCATCACACTAAAACCCGGCTAAACATCTGTGGGAGCGAGCTTGCTCGCGATAGCGGTTGGTCAGTCAGCGGTAATGTGAATGATCTATCGCTATCGCGAGCAAGCTCGCTCCCACGGGGGGGCTGAGGATATCAGCGGGTTGCCGCCAGGCTCTCGAGGAAACTCTCCAGCACCAGATGAGGCCGGCGACCCTTGCGCGTCACCGACGCCAGGCTCAGGTCATAGAACCGTGCCGCGGGTTTCAAGGCCCGCAACCGACCTTGCTGGACCCAGAGGTTGGCGTAGTGATCAGGCAGGTAACCGATGTAGCGTCCGGTGAGAATCAGGAACGCCATGCCTTCACGGTCCGATGCACTCGCGGTGCAATTGAGCGCCTGGTAGTGGGCCTGGATCTCGGCTGGCAGGCGGAAGGTCGGTGCGATGGCGTCCTGGCTATTGAGGCGAGCGTCTTCAAGCTGTTGGTCATCGACATAAAACAGCGGATGCCCGACCGCGCAGTACAGCAGCGACCGCTCACTGTACAGCGGTTGATATTCCAGCCCGGACAGGGCACTGGCCTGGGGGACCACGCCGACATGCAAGCGCCCGTCGAGCACGCCTTGCTCGACTTCGTTGGGGGCGATCATGCGAATCTGGATCTGCACGTCGGGCCCGCGCTCTTTCAATTGCGCCAGGGCGTGGGTGATGCGCATGTGGGGCAGGGTGACCAGATTGTCGGTCAGGCCGATGGTCAACTCACCGCGCAAGTGCTGGTGCAGGCCGTTGACCTCAGTGCGAAAACTTTCCAGTGCGCTCAATAGCTGCAACGCCGACTGATACACCTCGCGGCCTTCCTCGGTCAGGGAAAACCCCGCGCGCCCGCGTTGGCACAGACGCAAACCGAGGCGCTGTTCGAGGTCGCTCATCTGCTGGCTGATGGCCGAGCGGCCGATGCCCAGCACGGTTTCCGCGGCGGAAAACCCACCACATTCCACGACGCTGCGAAAAATGCGCAGCAGGCGAATATCAAAGTCGCTGACCTGGGCCAGTGGATCGGGACGACGCGCGCTCATAGTTTAGTGATCCGCCGACTGAAGGTTACAAAAGTTGCATTTCATCGACTTTATCGCCGTGGCAACTTAGCTGCAAGAACGCTTTCGATTCCCTGTCGCTTATGACCTGCGAGGTTTTTGTCGATGAACATGCCCGAACACGCTGCCGGTTCCCTGGCCAGCCAGCTCAAGCTCGATGCCCACTGGATGCCTTACACCGCCAACCGTAATTTCCAGCGCGATCCGCGCCTGATCGTCGCCGCCGAAGGCAGTTGGTTGGTGGATGACAAGGGGCGCAAGGTGTACGACTCGCTGTCGGGGCTGTGGACATGCGGCGCCGGGCACACCCGCAAGGAAATCCAGGAAGCGGTCGCCAAGCAACTGGGCACCCTCGATTACTCGCCGGGGTTCCAGTACGGTCATCCGCTGTCGTTCCAGTTGGCGGAGAAAATCACCAGCCTGACCCCGGGCAATCTCAATCACGTGTTCTTCACCGATTCCGGCTCCGAGTGCGCCGATACCGCGGTGAAGATGGTCCGCGCCTACTGGCGTCTCAAGGGTCAGGCGACCAAGACCAAGATGATCGGCCGTGCCCGTGGCTATCACGGGGTGAACATCGCCGGCACTAGCCTCGGCGGTGTCAGCGGCAACCGCAAGTTGTTCGGCCAGGCGATGATGGATGTCGATCACCTGCCCCACACCTTGCTGGCCAGCAACGCCTATTCCCGTGGCATGCCGAAAGAAGGCGGCATCGCCTTGGCCGATGAACTGCTGAAGCTGATCGAACTGCACGATGCATCCAACATTGCCGCAGTGTTCGTCGAACCGATGGCGGGGTCGGCCGGGGTGCTGGTGCCGCCTGAGGGGTACCTCAAGCGCCTGCGGGAAATCTGCGACCAGCACAGCATTCTCTTGGTGTTCGACGAAGTGATCACCGGTTTCGGTCGCACCGGTTCGATGTTCGGTGCCGACAGCTTTGGCGTGACCCCGGACCTGATGTGCATCGCCAAGCAAGTCACCAATGGCGCGATCCCCATGGGCGCGGTGATTGCCAGCAGCGAGATCTACCAGACGTTCATGAACCAGCCGACGCCTGAGTACGCGGTGGAATTCCCCCACGGCTACACCTACTCGGCGCATCCGGTGGCTTGCGCGGCTGGTCTGGCGGCGCTGGACCTGCTGCAAAAGGAAAACCTGGTGCAGAGCGTGGCCGAGATCGCCCCGCATTTCGAGAATGCATTGCACGGTTTGAAGGGCGCGAAGAACGTCATCGACATTCGCAACTATGGCCTGGCCGGCGCGATCCAGATCGCCGGGCGCGATGGCGATGCCATCGTGCGTCCGTTCGAGGCTGGCATGGCGTTGTGGAAAGCCGGGTTCTATGTGCGCTTCGGCGGCGACACCCTGCAATTCGGGCCTACGTTCAACAGCAAGCCGCAGGACCTGGATCGCCTGTTCGACGCGGTCGGTGAAGTGCTGAACAAGCTCGACTGATGCGTCCTTCTCTATAGCTTTCGATAACGGGCGTCCGGTCACGGGCGCCTGTGGATAATTCCGGAGTCCCCCATGAGCCTCATCCCGCATTTGATCAATGGCGAACTGCTGAGCGACAGTGCTCGCACCGCCGATGTGTTCAACCCGTCCACTGGCCAGGCCATCCATAAGGTGCCGTTGGCTGATCGCGCGACCATCCAGCAGGCTATCGACGCCGCCAAGGCGGCTTTCCCGGCCTGGCGCAATACGCCGGCGGCCAAGCGTGCGCAGGTCATGTTCCGTTTCAAGCAATTGCTGGAGCAAAACGAGGCGCGTATCGCCCAGTTGATCAGCGAAGAACACGGCAAGACCTTGGAAGACGCGGCCGGTGAACTCAAGCGCGGCATCGAGAACGTCGAGTTTGCCTGTGCAGCACCTGAAATCCTGAAAGGCGAATACAGCCGTAACGTAGGACCGAACATCGACGCCTGGTCAGACTTTCAACCCTTGGGCGTGGTGGCGGGCATCACACCGTTCAACTTCCCGGCGATGGTTCCGCTGTGGATGTATCCGCTGGCGATCGTCTGCGGTAACTGCTTCATTCTCAAACCGTCCGAGCGCGACCCGAGTTCGACGTTGCTGATCGCCCAGTTGCTGTTGGAAGCCGGTTTGCCCAAAGGCGTCTTGAGCGTGGTCCATGGCGACAAGGCCGCGGTGGATGCGCTGATCGAAGCGCCGGAAGTGAAGGCGCTGAGTTTTGTCGGTTCGACGCCGATTGCCGAATACATCTATGCCGAGGGCACTCGACGTGGCAAGCGCGTCCAGGCACTGGGTGGGGCGAAGAACCATGCGGTGCTGATGCCGGATGCCGACCTGGACAATGCCGTCAGCGCGCTGATGGGCGCGGCGTACGGTTCGTGCGGCGAGCGTTGCATGGCGATTTCGGTGGCAGTGTGTGTCGGCGACCAGGTGGCGGATGCACTGGTGTCCAAGCTGGTGCCGCAGATCAAGGCGCTGAAGATCGGCGCCGGCACGTCTTGCGGGCTGGACATGGGGCCGTTGGTGACCGGTCAGCACCGGGACAAGGTCAGTGGCTATATAGAAGAAGGTGTGACGGCGGGTGCCTCACTGATTGTCGATGGTCGCGGCTTGAGTGTGGCTGGGCATGAGGAGGGCTTCTTCCTCGGTGGCTGCCTGTTCGATCGTGTGACCCCCGAGATGCGCATCTATAAGGAAGAGATCTTTGGGCCGGTGCTGTGCATCGTCCGGGTCAACAGCCTGGAAGAGGCGATGCAACTGATCAATGATCACGAGTATGGCAACGGTACCTGCATCTTCACCCGCGATGGCGAGGCGGCGCGGTTGTTCTGCGACGAGATCGAAGTCGGCATGGTGGGGGTCAACGTTCCATTGCCCGTGCCTGTGGCCTATCACAGCTTTGGCGGTTGGAAGCGTTCGCTGTTCGGCGACCTGCACGCCTATGGCCCGGACGGCGTACGTTTCTATACCCGTCGCAAGGCGATTACCCAGCGCTGGCCGCAGCGTGCTAGCCATGAGGCTTCACAGTTCGCGTTCCCCAGCTTGTAGTCAGTCAGTGAAGAGGCCGGCGCCCTTGGCGCCGGCCTCTGTATTTCCGGGGCTTTTTGACTGATGTGACAGAATTGTGAAAATAGGTGTTGACGGCAAATTCTGGACGTCTATAATTCGCCCCACTTCCGGCGCAGTCGAAACGTAAAACTCCTTGAGATTCAACGAGTTAAGTAGGTTTCGAAGGTGCGGGGCTTCAGTTCATCGAAGTCCGGAAGGAGCAGGTAGAGCGGTGTTGTTTGGCTCTATCAGCGGTTCGATCTTCTCGGTCGAAAGCGGTGAAAAAGAGGTGTTGACAGCAGCGAGTAACGCTGTAGAATTCGCCTCCCGCTAACGAGAGATCGGAAGCGCAAGTGGTTGAAGTTGTTGATGTTTCGGAAGCGAAACTTTGAAAACTTCTGAAAATAACCGCTTGACAGATGCACGGGGCGCTGTAGAATGCGCGCCTCGGTTGAGACGAAAGACTCAGCCAACCGCTCTTTAACAACTGAATCAAGCAATTCGTGTGGGTGCTTGTGGAGTCAGACTGCTAGTCAACAGATTATCAGCATCACAAGTTACTCCGCGAGAAATCAAAGATGTAACCAACGATTGCTGAGCCAAGTTTAGGGTTTTCTCAAAACCCAAAGATGTTTGAACTGAAGAGTTTGATCATGGCTCAGATTGAACGCTGGCGGCAGGCCTAACACATGCAAGTCGAGCGGTAGAGAGGTGCTTGCACCTCTTGAGAGCGGCGGACGGGTGAGTAATGCCTAGGAATCTGCCTGGTAGTGGGGGATAACGCTCGGAAACGGACGCTAATACCGCATACGTCCTACGGGAGAAAGCAGGGGACCTTCGGGCCTTGCGCTATCAGATGAGCCTAGGTCGGATTAGCTAGTTGGTGAGGTAATGGCTCACCAAGGCGACGATCCGTAACTGGTCTGAGAGGATGATCAGTCACACTGGAACTGAGACACGGTCCAGACTCCTACGGGAGGCAGCAGTGGGGAATATTGGACAATGGGCGAAAGCCTGATCCAGCCATGCCGCGTGTGTGAAGAAGGTCTTCGGATTGTAAAGCACTTTAAGTTGGGAGGAAGGGCATTAACCTAATACGTTAGTGTTTTGACGTTACCGACAGAATAAGCACCGGCTAACTCTGTGCCAGCAGCCGCGGTAATACAGAGGGTGCAAGCGTTAATCGGAATTACTGGGCGTAAAGCGCGCGTAGGTGGTTCGTTAAGTTGGATGTGAAATCCCCGGGCTCAACCTGGGAACTGCATTCAAAACTGTCGAGCTAGAGTATGGTAGAGGGTGGTGGAATTTCCTGTGTAGCGGTGAAATGCGTAGATATAGGAAGGAACACCAGTGGCGAAGGCGACCACCTGGACTGATACTGACACTGAGGTGCGAAAGCGTGGGGAGCAAACAGGATTAGATACCCTGGTAGTCCACGCCGTAAACGATGTCAACTAGCCGTTGGGAGCCTTGAGCTCTTAGTGGCGCAGCTAACGCATTAAGTTGACCGCCTGGGGAGTACGGCCGCAAGGTTAAAACTCAAATGAATTGACGGGGGCCCGCACAAGCGGTGGAGCATGTGGTTTAATTCGAAGCAACGCGAAGAACCTTACCAGGCCTTGACATCCAATGAACTTTCCAGAGATGGATTGGTGCCTTCGGGAACATTGAGACAGGTGCTGCATGGCTGTCGTCAGCTCGTGTCGTGAGATGTTGGGTTAAGTCCCGTAACGAGCGCAACCCTTGTCCTTAGTTACCAGCACGTTATGGTGGGCACTCTAAGGAGACTGCCGGTGACAAACCGGAGGAAGGTGGGGATGACGTCAAGTCATCATGGCCCTTACGGCCTGGGCTACACACGTGCTACAATGGTCGGTACAGAGGGTTGCCAAGCCGCGAGGTGGAGCTAATCCCACAAAACCGATCGTAGTCCGGATCGCAGTCTGCAACTCGACTGCGTGAAGTCGGAATCGCTAGTAATCGCGAATCAGAATGTCGCGGTGAATACGTTCCCGGGCCTTGTACACACCGCCCGTCACACCATGGGAGTGGGTTGCACCAGAAGTAGCTAGTCTAACCTTCGGGGGGACGGTTACCACGGTGTGATTCATGACTGGGGTGAAGTCGTAACAAGGTAGCCGTAGGGGAACCTGCGGCTGGATCACCTCCTTAATCGACGACCGCAGCTGCTTCATGAGCTCCCACACGAATTGCTTGATTCATTGAAGAAGACGAAAGAAGCAGCCCGAAATTGGGTCTGTAGCTCAGTTGGTTAGAGCGCACCCCTGATAAGGGTGAGGTCGGCAGTTCGAATCTGCCCAGACCCACCAATTTTGTGTGGGAAACGCCTGTAGAAATACGGGGCCATAGCTCAGCTGGGAGAGCGCCTGCCTTGCACGCAGGAGGTCAGCGGTTCGATCCCGCTTGGCTCCACCACTACTGCTTCGATTGTATAAAGCTTAGAAATGAGCATTCCATCGGTTCGATGGTGAATGTTGATTTCTAGTCTTTGACTAGTTCGTTCTTTAAAAATTTGGGTATGTGATAGAAAGATAGACTGGACGTTACTTTCACTGGTAACGGATCAGGCTAAGGTAAAATTTGTGAGTTGCTCGTAGAGCAAGATCGAATTTTCGGCGAATGTCGTCTTCACAGTATAACCAGATTGCTTGGGGTTATATGGTCAAGTGAAGAAGCGCATACGGTGGATGCCTTGGCAGTCAGAGGCGATGAAAGACGTGGTAGCCTGCGAAAAGCTTCGGGGAGTCGGCAAACAGACTGTGATCCGGAGATGTCTGAATGGGGGAACCCAGCCATCATAAGATGGTTATCTTGTACTGAATACATAGGTGCAAGAAGCGAACCAGGGGAACTGAAACATCTAAGTACCCTGAGGAAAAGAAATCAACCGAGATTCCCTTAGTAGTGGCGAGCGAACGGGGACTAGCCCTTAAGCTTCTTTGATTTTAGCGGAACGCTCTGGAAAGTGCGGCCATAGTGGGTGATAGCCCTGTACGCGAAAGGATCTTAGAAGTGAAATCGAGTAGGACGGAGCACGAGAAACTTTGTCTGAATATGGGGGGACCATCCTCCAAGGCTAAATACTACTGACTGACCGATAGTGAACTAGTACCGTGAGGGAAAGGCGAAAAGAACCCCGGAGAGGGGAGTGAAATAGATCCTGAAACCGTATGCGTACAAGCAGTGGGAGCCCACTTTGTTGGGTGACTGCGTACCTTTTGTATAATGGGTCAGCGACTTATTTTCAGTGGCGAGCTTAACCGAATAGGGGAGGCGTAGCGAAAGCGAGTCTTAATAGGGCGTCTAGTCGCTGGGAATAGACCCGAAACCGGGCGATCTATCCATGGGCAGGTTGAAGGTTAGGTAACACTGACTGGAGGACCGAACCGACTACCGTTGAAAAGTTAGCGGATGACCTGTGGATCGGAGTGAAAGGCTAATCAAGCTCGGAGATAGCTGGTTCTCCTCGAAAGCTATTTAGGTAGCGCCTCATGTATCACTGTAGGGGGTAGAGCACTGTTTCGGCTAGGGGGTCATCCCGACTTACCAAACCGATGCAAACTCCGAATACCTACAAGTGCCGAGCATGGGAGACACACGGCGGGTGCTAACGTCCGTCGTGAAAAGGGAAACAACCCAGACCGTCAGCTAAGGTCCCAAAGTTATGGTTAAGTGGGAAACGATGTGGGAAGGCTTAGACAGCTAGGAGGTTGGCTTAGAAGCAGCCACCCTTTAAAGAAAGCGTAATAGCTCACTAGTCGAGTCGGCCTGCGCGGAAGATGTAACGGGGCTCAAACCATACACCGAAGCTACGGGTATCACGCAAGTGATGCGGTAGAGGAGCGTTCTGTAAGCCTGTGAAGGTGAGTTGAGAAGCTTGCTGGAGGTATCAGAAGTGCGAATGCTGACATGAGTAACGACAATGGGTGTGAAAAACACCCACGCCGAAAGACCAAGGTTTCCTGCGCAACGTTAATCGACGCAGGGTTAGTCGGTCCCTAAGGCGAGGCTGAAAAGCGTAGTCGATGGAAAACAGGTTAATATTCCTGTACTTCTGGTTATTGCGATGGAGGGACGGAGAAGGCTAGGCCAGCTTGGCGTTGGTTGTCCAAGTTTAAGGTGGTAGGCTGAGATCTTAGGTAAATCCGGGATCTTAAGGCCGAGAGCTGATGACGAGTTACCCTTTGGGTGACGAAGTGGTTGATGCCATGCTTCCAAGAAAAGCTTCTAAGCTTCAGGTAACCAGGAACCGTACCCCAAACCGACACAGGTGGTTGGGTAGAGAATACCAAGGCGCTTGAGAGAACTCGGGTGAAGGAACTAGGCAAAATGGCACCGTAACTTCGGGAGAAGGTGCGCCGGTGAGGGTGAAGCACTTGCTGCGTAAGCCCACGCCGGTCGAAGATACCAGGCCGCTGCGACTGTTTATTAAAAACACAGCACTCTGCAAACACGAAAGTGGACGTATAGGGTGTGACGCCTGCCCGGTGCCGGAAGGTTAATTGATGGGGTTAGCTAACGCGAAGCTCTTGATCGAAGCCCCGGTAAACGGCGGCCGTAACTATAACGGTCCTAAGGTAGCGAAATTCCTTGTCGGGTAAGTTCCGACCTGCACGAATGGCGTAACGATGGCGGCGCTGTCTCCACCCGAGACTCAGTGAAATTGAAATCGCTGTGAAGATGCAGTGTATCCGCGGCTAGACGGAAAGACCCCGTGAACCTTTACTATAGCTTTGCACTGGACTTTGAATTTGCTTGTGTAGGATAGGTGGGAGGCTTTGAAGCGTGGACGCCAGTTCGCGTGGAGCCATCCTTGAAATACCACCCTGGCAACTTTGAGGTTCTAACTCAGGTCCGTTATCCGGATCGAGGACAGTGTATGGTGGGTAGTTTGACTGGGGCGGTCTCCTCCTAAAGAGTAACGGAGGAGTACGAAGGTGCGCTCAGACCGGTCGGAAATCGGTCGTAGAGTATAAAGGCAAAAGCGCGCTTGACTGCGAGACAGACACGTCGAGCAGGTACGAAAGTAGGTCTTAGTGATCCGGTGGTTCTGTATGGAAGGGCCATCGCTCAACGGATAAAAGGTACTCCGGGGATAACAGGCTGATACCGCCCAAGAGTTCATATCGACGGCGGTGTTTGGCACCTCGATGTCGGCTCATCACATCCTGGGGCTGAAGCCGGTCCCAAGGGTATGGCTGTTCGCCATTTAAAGTGGTACGCGAGCTGGGTTTAGAACGTCGTGAGACAGTTCGGTCCCTATCTGCCGTGGACGTTTGAGATTTGAGAGGGGCTGCTCCTAGTACGAGAGGACCGGAGTGGACGAACCTCTGGTGTTCCGGTTGTCACGCCAGTGGCATTGCCGGGTAGCTATGTTCGGAAAAGATAACCGCTGAAAGCATCTAAGCGGGAAACTTGCCTCAAGATGAGATCTCACTGGGACCTTGAGTCCCCTGAAGGGCCGTCGAAGACTACGACGTTGATAGGCAGGGTGTGTAAGCGCTGTGAGGCGTTGAGCTAACCTGTACTAATTGCCCGTGAGGCTTGACCATATAACACCCAAGCAATTTGTAGACTCCAAGCCGCAAGGCGAACGAGACCAGATTGCGGTGTGTGAAGACGAAACGAACCGAAAGTTCGAGACGCTCGAGTGCAACACACAAACTATCGCATACCCATTCGCTGGAACGTGACCGCAAGGCACGCGCTGGCTACCGAATTTCTTGACGACCATAGAGCATTGGAACCACCTGATCCCATCCCGAACTCAGAAGTGAAACGATACATCGCCGATGGTAGTGTGGGGTTTCCCCATGTGAGAGTAGGTCATCGTCAAGATTAAATTCCGAAACCCCTATCTGCTGATGCAGGTAGGGGTTTTGTTTTGTCCGCAGGAAAGTTCTTACGACACGCGCGGACAGCTCCCGGCTGTCACAGCCCCCCGACAGTGCTAAGGTTCTGCCCTAGCTTTTGCATTTTCAAGGATGCCTTTCATGCCGGACGCAACGTCCCTTAGCCCAGCTTTCATGGTGGTTCACGGGAATCGCCTTGATGAGTTGCGCAGCCTGGTGATCAGCTTGATGCGGCGCTACCCGCTGGCTCCCCTTGAAAATGAAATCGCCCTGGTACAAAGCAACGGCATTGCCCAATGGCTCAAGCTCGCACTGGCTGAAGACCCGGAAGATGATGACTCCGGCGGCTGCGGTATTGCGGCGGCCATCGATGTGCAACTGCCGGGCAGTTTCATGTGGCAGCTGTATCGAACAGTCCTGGGGCGTGACGAGATTCCGGCCAAGTCCCTATTGGACAAGGCTCCGCTGACCTGGCGCCTGATGCGCCTGCTGCCGCAGTTGATCGAACAGCCTCATTTCGAACCTTTGCGACGATTCCTTACCCACGACACCGACCTGCGCAAGCGCTATCAACTGTCCGAGCGCCTTGCCGATCTGTTCGACCAGTACCAGGTGTACCGGGCCGACTGGCTCGAGGATTGGGCTGAAGGTCGACACCAGACACGAAATGTCCGAGGCGAAATCAAGCCGCTCTCGCCGGCGAATTGCTGGCAAGCGGAACTGTGGCGAGCCTTGTTGCTGGATGTGGGTGAACAAGGCATGGCGCAAAGCCGTGCCGGCGTCCACCAACGCTACATCGAGCGTATCAACAACCTGGAAGTCGCTCCGAAAGGCTTGCCGGCGCGGGTCATCGTATTCGGTATTTCTTCGTTGCCTGCCCAGGTCCTCGAGGCGCTTGCGGGTCTTTCCCGGTTCAGCCAGGTTCTGCTCTGCGTGCATAACCCGTGTCGCCATCATTGGGCGGACATCGTCGCTGACAAGGATCTGCTGCGCCACCAGTACAAGCGTCAGGCCCGCAAGACCGGTATGCCCGCCGTCCTCGATCCGCAAACCCTGCATCAGCATGCCCATCCGTTATTGGCTGCCTGGGGCAAGCAGGGGCGCGACTATATCAACCTGCTCGACAGCTACGACGACCCCAACAGCTACCGTGCGGTATTTCGCGATGGGCGAATCGATCTGTTTACGGATGGGACCCCCACGACCCTGCTCAGTCAGTTGCAGGATGACATCCTGGAGCTACGCCCCCTGAACGAAACCCGGGAGCACTGGCCTGTCGTCGATACGGAGCGAGACGGCTCGATCCGCTTTCATGTGGCTCACGGCGCCCAGCGTGAAGTCGAGATTCTCCATGACCAGTTGCTGGCCCACTTCAGTGCGGATCCGTCTTTGCGCCCACGGGATATCATCGTCATGGTCCCGGACATCGACAGTTATGCGCCGCACATTCGCGCAGTGTTCGGCCAGCTCGACCGGAGCGACCCTCGTTTCATTCCATTCACGCTGACTGACCAGGGCCAGCGTGGACGTGATCCATTGCTGATCGCCGTCGAGCATTTGCTCAAGCTGCCGGACAGTCGTTTCCCGGTCAGCGAAATCCTCGATCTGCTGGATGTCCCGGCGTTGCGCGAACGGTTTGGCATCGATGAGGCCGACCTGCCGACATTGCACCGCTGGATCGAAGGGGCGGGGATCCGCTGGGGGATGAGCGCCGAACACCGTGCCGGGCTGGGGCTGCCTGCGGAGCTTGAGCAGAACAGCTGGCGTTTCGGCTTGCGTCGCATGTTGCTGGGGTACGCTGTCGGCAGCTCGCAGGCCTATGACGGCATCGAGCCCTATGACGAGATCGGCGGCCTGGATGCGGCATTGATCGGTCCGCTGGTTGCGTTGCTGGATGCCCTGGAAGTCGCTCATCAGGAACTCACCCAGCCGGCATCGCCGCAGCAATGGGGTTCGCGCCTGCACGACCTGATGCAGCTGTTTTTCCAGGCGAGCAACGAGCATGACGACTATTTGCTGGCCCAACTCGAAGACTTGCGTGAGACCTGGCTGGAAACCTGTGAGTCGGTGGGGCTGCAAGATGAATTGCCGCTGACGGTGGTACGTGAAGCGTGGCTGGCCGGGCTGGATCAGGGGCGACTGTCCCAACGCTTCCTGGCCGGAGCCGTCAACTTCTGTACCTTGATGCCAATGCGCGCGATCCCCTTCAAGCTGGTGTGCCTGCTGGGAATGAATGACGGTGATTACCCGCGAGCCCAGCCACCCTTGGACTTCGATCTGATGGGCGGCGATTATCGCCCGGGTGATCGTTCCCGCCGTGAGGATGACCGCTACCTGTTGTTGGAAGCGCTGCTTTCGGCCCGGGAAAAACTGTACGTCAGTTGGGTGGGGCGCAGCATCCGCGACAACAGTGAGCGACCGGCATCGGTGTTGATCGGCCAACTGCGCGATCATCTCGCCAGTGGCTGGCGGTTGGCCGATGACAGCAAGAGTCTTCTCGATGCCCTGACCCAGGAGCATCCGCTGCAACCGTTCAGTGCGCGTTATTTCCATCAGGGTGACGAGCTGTTCAGTTACGCCAGCGAATGGCGAATGCTCCACGACACCTCCGATCACACTGACAAAATCCAGGTGCTGGCACCTTACGTCCAGGAAGAACCCTTGGGCCTCGGTCAGTTGCAGGACTTCCTGCGCAATCCCGTCCGCCATTTTTTCAGCCAGCGGCTGAAAGTATTCTTCGAAGCCATCGAGGCGCCTCTGGCCGATGACGAACCTTTTGTGCTCGATGCGCTGCAACGCTACACCCTGAGTGACAGCCTGCTCGAGGCTGCCCTGATACGCCTGGACCAGCCGGATCTGGCCCTCGCCGCCCACGCCCAGAGACTCCAGAACAGCGGCCTGTTACCGATGGCCGGGTTCGGAGAGTGCATGCAGCGTGAATTGATCGAACCCTTGCCGGATCTGCTCCAGCGTTACCAACAGCTTCTGGCGTTATGGCCCACACCGCTGACCAGTGCCGTGCCCGTCAGCCTGCACTTGCAGGGCGTGAGTGTCGAAGGATGGCTCAGTGGCCTGCACCAGCGCGCCGATGGTGCGGTCCTCGCCATCACGGCTATACCCAATAGCATCGGCTCCACCAAGACCCGCAAGTGGCATCGCCTGATACGGCCCTGGGTCAACCATCTCGTGGCCTGCGCTAACGGCTTGTCGTTGACGACAGCGCTGGTGGCCAGTGATGACAGCTTGCTGTTGGCACCTTTCGAAGAGCCTGTCGCACGAAAGTTGCTGGGCGACATGCTGCAGGCATGGCAGACCGGTATGCGTCAGCCGCTGCCGATCGCCGTGAAGACGGCTTTCGCCTGGCTCGGCCAGAGTGATCCACTCAAGGCCGAAGCCGCGGCGCGCAAAGCCTATGAGGGCGATGGACAGACGTTTGAAGGCGAACGGCGGGAGAACCCGGCCTTGGCTCGACAGTTTCCGGATTTCGCGGCCTTGATGGCTGACGAAACATTCCCGGACTGGTGCGATGCGCTTTATCGGCCATTGCTCGAAGCCCCATGGCGTTCATCGGCCGGCGAGGAGGCCCGTTCATGAGTCGGCAGACACCATTGGCCCTGGCTTTTCCGCTACGAGGCAGCCAACTGATCGAGGCCAGTGCCGGTACCGGCAAGACCTTCACCATTTCGGCGCTGTACCTGCGTCTGGTGCTGGGGCATGGCGGTTCGGTGTCCGGTTTTGGCCGCGAACTGCTTCCGCCGCAAATCCTGGTGGTGACCTTTACGGACGCTGCCACCAAGGAGTTGCGTGAACGAATTCGCACCCGACTGGCCGAAGCCGCACGCTTCTTTCGCGACGAGATTCCAGCCCCGGATTCACTGATCGCTGCATTGCGCGATGAATTCAGTGCCGAGCAATGGCCCGGCTGCGCGAACCGGCTGGACATCGCCGCACAGTGGATGGACGAAGCGGCCGTCTCGACCATCCATAGCTGGTGCCAGCGCATGTTGCGTGAGCATGCCTTCGACAGCGGCAGCCTGTTTACCCAGACCCTGGAAACCGACCACAGCGAATTGCTGGGCGAGGTCTTGCGCGATTACTGGCGGCTGTTCTGCTATTCGATGCAAGGCGAGGCGCTGAATTGGGTGCGTACCCATTGGGGAGGGCCGGCTGCGCTGTTGCCACGGGTGAGGGGGTTGTTTTCCAGCGAGCGTGGCGACGGTGACGGGCTTGCGCCGGCCGAACTCATCGCTGCCTCCCTGCAGGAGCGCAGTGCCGCCTTGCTCGATCTCAAGGCGCCATGGCGACAGTGGGTCGTGGAGCTGCTGGAGATCTGCCAGCAAGGCGTCGCCAGCAAGTCCGTCGATGGGCGCAAGATGCAGGCGCGTTACTTCGAACCGTGGTTTCAGAAAATCACCGCCTGGGTCGATGACGAAAGCCTTGAGCTGTTGGACATCGGCACCGGGTTCACGCGCCTGACCCCCGAGGGCATGGCCGAAGCCTGGAAAGGTGAAGTGCCCAGCCATCCCGGGCTGGACGCCATGGCCGGTCTCAAGGCCAGCCTGGATGCGTTGCCCACGCCAGATGCCGCCGTGTTGCAGCATGCCGCGCAATGGGTCGGGGCGCGTTTCGAAGCCGAGAAACGTCGCCGCGCCGAAATGGGCTTTGACGACATGCTGCTGCGTCTCGACGCGGCGCTGCAGGCCGACGGGGGCGAACGTCTGGCGAGCCTGATCCGTGAGCAGTTTCCGGTGGCGCTGATCGATGAGTTCCAGGATACCGACCCGGTTCAATACCGGATCTTCGAAAGCATCTACCGCATCGAAGACAACGACACTGAGACCGGGCTTTTCCTGATCGGCGATCCGAAGCAGGCGATCTACGCTTTTCGCGGTGCCGACATCTACACCTACCTGCGTGCTCGCCAGGCCACGGCCGGCAGGTTGCATACCCTGGGCACGAACTTCCGTTCCAGCCATGCCATGGTGGGTGCGGTAAACCATGTTTTCCAGAAGGCCGAGTCCCGTCCGAAGGGGCGCGGCGCCTTTCTGTTCCGTGAACCTTCGGGTGAGAACCCGGTGCCGTTCCTGTCCGTTGAGTCCCAGGGGCGCAAGGAGTCCTTGCAGGTGGCAGGGCAGGCCGTTGCGGCGCTGAATATCTGGCACCTGCCGTCGGAGCAGCCGCTTTCCGGTGCGGTGTACCGGCAAGCCATGGCGGCGGCCTGCGCCAGTGAGATCACGGCATTGCTCAACGGTGGCCAGTCGGGACGCGACGGTTTCACGGTTGATGGCGAAACGCTGCGCGGGTTGCGCCCGGCGGATATCGCCATCCTGGTGCGCGACGGTAAAGAAGCGCAGGCCGTGCGAGGCGAGTTGTCCGCGCGGGACGTGCGCAGTGTCTATCTGTCCGACAAGGATTCGGTCTTCGCATCGCAAGAGGCGCGGGACTTGCTGACCTGGCTCAAGGCCTGCGCCGAGCCGGATGTGGAGCGACCGCTACGGGCAGCGCTGGCCAGCATCACGTTGAACCTGCCGCTGGCGGAGCTGGAACGTCTCAATCAGGATGAGCTGGCCTGGGAAGCCCGGGTCATGCAGTTTCGTGGTTATCGTTCGGTCTGGCGCAGCCAGGGCGTGCTGCCGATGTTGCGCCGCCTGCTGCATGATTTCGAACTGCCCCAGGCCTTGATGGCACGTAGCGATGGCGAGCGGGTGCTGACCAACTTGCTGCACCTTTGCGAACTGTTGCAGCAGGCCGCCGGTGAACTGGATGGCGAACAAGCCTTGATCCGGCATTTGTCCGAGCACCTGGCTTTGTCCGGACAGGCGGGGGAAGAGCAGATCCTGCGCCTGGAAAGCGATGAGCAGTTGGTCAAGGTGGTCACGATCCACAAGTCCAAGGGGCTTGAATATCCGTTGGTTTTCTTGCCCTTCATCTGTTCGACGAAACCGGTGGATGGCAGTCGATTGCCGTTGCATTACCACGATGAGGCCAACAAGGCGCAGATCAGCCTCAAGCCCACCGCCGAACTGATCGCCAAGGCCGATGACGAGCGTCTGGCCGAGGACCTGCGGCTGCTCTACGTGGCACTGACCCGTGCACAACATGCCTGCTGGCTGGGTGTGGCGGACCTCAAGCGGGGCAACAACAACAGCTCGATCCTGCATGTGTCCGCACTGGGTTATCTGTTGGGCGGCGGCATGCCGTTGGCCGAGTCGGTGGAGCTGAGGCGTTGGCTGGAAGACCTGCAACAAGACAGTGTCGCGGTGAGTTGCCAGCCAGTGCCCGAAGCCACCGACGAGCGCTACCGGCCGCCGCGCAACGACGCTGTGTTGCTCGGACCCTTGGTGCCCTTGCGAAAAGCCAGCGAAAATTGGTGGATCGCGTCTTACAGCGCCCTGCGCATCGGCGAAAGCCTGAGCGAAGGCAGCGATACCGCGCCAGAGAATCCGCAAGCCCAGAAGTTGTTCGACGATGAGCGACTGGACCCGGACGCTCCCAGGGAGACCATCGCCCTCGGTGGCGATATCCACCGGTTTCCCCGTGGCCCCGGTCCCGGCACTTTCCTTCATGGCCTCTTGGAGTGGGCCGCCGGGGAAGGTTTTTCATCTGCGCCGACGGATATCGAGGATGCCATTGCCCGACGCTGCAATCGCCGAGGCTGGAAAGGTTGGATCATCACATTGAGCGACTGGCTGCAGCACTTGATCAAAATGCCCATGCCCGTCGGCAACGACCAGGCGCCGGTGGTGCTCGAACAACTGACCCGGTTTCAGGTCGAGATGGAGTTCTGGTTCGCCAGCCACAAGGTCGATGTGCAAAAGCTTGATCAACTGGTTTGCCGGTTCACCCACGGCGGTGTGGCCCGTGTCGCGGCGGAACCGGTGCTGCTCAACGGCATGTTCAAGGGCTTCATCGATTTGACGTTCGAGCACGACGGTCGGTATTACGTGGCCGATTACAAATCCAACTGGCTGGGTGTCGATGACATGGCCTACACCGTACAGGCCATGGAACAGTCGATCCTGGACCATCGCTACGACCTGCAATACGTGCTGTACCTGTTGGCCCTGCATCGCCAGCTCAAGGCGCGGCTTCCCGATTACGACTACGACCGGCATGTCGGCGGCGCGCTCTACCTGTTCCTTCGCGGCACCCGCTCAACCAGCCAGGGCGTGTATTTCACCAAGCCGCCACGGGCCTTGATCGAACAACTGGATCGGCTGTTCCAGGGCGCGCCCGAACCCAAGGCCGAGCCGGCGTGGGTACAGGGAGATCTGCTATGAGTCGTTCCTTTGCCGACCTGCTGCCCAAGGCCGCCGCCGACGAGAGCCCGGTTGACCTGGCCCCCTTGAGCCGTGCCCAGGACCTGCTGTTGTTACTGACGCGCTGGGTCGAGCGCGGCTGGTTGCGCGCCCTGGACAAGGCATTCGTGGCGTTCCTCCATGAACTGGCGCCGGACGATGATCCCTTGGTCCTGCTCGCCGCTGCGCTGACCAGTCATCAACTGGGCCACGGGCATGTTTGCCTGGATGTGTTCGAGACCCTCAAGGAGCCGGACTTCGCCCTGTCGCTGCCCCCCGAGGGCGACCTTCAGCCAGGCGTGATGCTGTTGCCTTCGCAAATATTGCAGACACTGGACGGCGTCCATTGGTGCAAGGCCCTGGCGGCCAGTCGTCTGGTGGCCCTGGCTGCGGATGAGAGCGAAGAGGCGCAGCAACGTCCGTTGGTGCTGTCTGGCAAGCGTCTTTATCTGCGCCGCTACTGGGGCTATGAACGACGGATCGACGAGGCGTTGCGCCAACGGCTGATTGATCATGAAGCGGCGCCTGGTGACCTGCGCGAGCGTTTGGACGGGCTGTTCGGGCCGGCCAATGCCAACGCCCCGATCGATTGGCAGAAGCTGGCCTGCGCACTGGCAACCCGCGGAGCCTTCAGCATCGTGACCGGCGGTCCGGGTACCGGCAAGACCACCACCGTTGTGCGCCTGCTGGCGTTGTTGCAGGCTCCGGCCGTCGAGGCCGGGAAGCCGCTACGGATTCGCCTGGCTGCGCCCACTGGCAAGGCGGCGGCGCGCCTGACCGAGTCCATCAGCCAGCAGGTCCGGACCCTGGACGTGGATGAGGCTGTGCGCGAACGCATTCCGTGCGACGTCACGACAGTTCATCGTCTGTTGGGCAGCCGCCCCGGCACCCGGCATTTTCGCCACCATGCAGGCAATCGCTTGCCACTGGATGTGTTGGTGGTCGATGAGGCGTCGATGATCGACCTGGAGATGATGGCCAATCTGCTGGATGCACTGCCGGCCCATGCACGGTTGGTGTTGCTGGGGGACAAGGACCAGTTGGCTTCTGTAGAGGCCGGTGCGATGCTGGGGGATTTGTGTCGAGACGCCGAGGACGGTTGGTACAGCCCCCGGACCCGAGCCTGGCTTGAGTCGGTCAGCGGTGAGAACCTGGCGGCCAGTGATCTGCGGCAAGACCTCGACGGCACTCATCCCCTGGCGCAGCAAGTGGTCATGCTCAGGCATTCCCGGCGCTTCGGCGAAGGCAGTGGGATCGGTCAACTGGCTCGCTGGGTCAACCAGCAACAGCCTGAAAAAGCCCGTCAGTTGCTGGAGCAAGGGCAATATTCCGATCTGTCCTCCCTGAAACTGGCGAGTGAGCACGACACCAAGTTGGAAAAGCTGTTGCTCGACGGCAAGCCAGAAGGGCCCCAGGGGTATCGGCATTACCTGAGCCTGCTGCGGCAGCGTCGGCCGGCCATTTCTCGCCCATTGGAAGACGGTTGTTGGGCCGAGTGGGCTCGAGAGGTACTGGCGGCCTTCGACGAATTCCAATTGCTTTGCGCGGTGCGTAAAGGCCCGTGGGGCGTTGAAGGGTTGAACCAACGGATCACCGCGGCATTGCTCAAGGCTCGCCTTATCGATAGCGATCACCAGTGGTACGAAGGACGCCCGGTGCTGATGACCCGTAACGACTATGGGCTGGGGTTGATGAATGGCGATATCGGCATTGCCCTCAAGCTGCCCGAGCGTGACGGGCCCGATGCCGGCAAACAGGTCCTGCGAGTCGCGTTCCCGCGTAATGACGGCCAGGGCGGTGTGCGTTTCGTCCTGCCCAGCCGACTCAATGACGTGGAAACCGTGTATGCCATGACGGTGCACAAATCCCAGGGTTCGGAATTCACCCATACCGCGTTGATCCTTCCGGATGCGCTCAACCCGGTCTTGACCAAGGAACTGGTGTACACCGCCATTACCCGGGGCAAGCAATGGTTCAGCCTGATCGAACCGCGAGTGGGCATCTTCGAGGAGGCGGTCCGGCGCAAGGTCAAGCGTTTGAGCGGGTTGATGCTGGAGTTGGAGCCGGCTGACTGAATCATCAGCTTTTAATGGTTCATGCCACATGGCAATTTTGCCTGTTTCGCTCCGAAGTCTGCGTAACACGCGGCCTCGCTGGCTTTTGGGCACTGTGCTATCGTTCCGGCACTTATCGTCCGGATCAAGAGATTCTCCATGAAAGTGCCTGTACGGGAGGCAGTGCGCAGCAAGGGGCGGGGGCATTTTCTGCTGGCCGGCCTTTTGTGTCTGCTGCTGCCTGTCGCGATGGCCCAGGAGCAAGTCACCACGACCCAGGCCGAGCAGCGGGCCGAAGCGGTGACCCAGGTGGTATTGGGCATTCTCAGCTACGCCCGTTGGCCCGTGGAGCCCACCCAACTGCAACTGTGCATCGTCGGGCCGACCCAGTACACCGACGATCTGGTCAAGGGCACCACCCAGGCCACGGGGCGGCCGGTGACGGTGCAGCGGCTGCTGGCCGATCATCCTGATATCGCCACTGCCTGTAACGCGGTCTACGTCGGCAGGCTGACCAACGATGAGCACACCCGTTTGTTTGCGTCCTTGATCGGCAAGCCAGTGCTGAGCATCAGCGAAGGCGGCGACCAGTGCACCGTGGGTAGCTTGTTCTGCCTGCGGGTCGGCGATGAACAGGTGTCTTTCGAGGTCAACCTCGACTCTGTGGCACGCAGTGGTGTGCGCATCCATCCAAGTGTGCTGCAGCTTTCCCGTCGCAGGCCGGCGACGCCATGAAACAGCGCAAACCAAGGGTCCGTCCCACCCTGGGCTCGGTCATCGGTCGTGGGCATTTGATCGTCGCGTTGGTGGCCATCACCATGGCCAGTGCTTCCTTGACCTTGCTCGGCCTGCTGGCATTGCGGGTCTATGCCGATCACAACCTGCATTTGATCGCCCGTTCGATCAACTACACCGTGGAAGCGGCCGTGGTCTTCGATGATTCGGCTGCGGCCACCGAAGCACTGGCCTTGATCGCCTCCACCGAGGAAGTCGCCGATGCCCAGGTGTTGAATGAACATGGCCGTCTGTTGGCGCGCTGGCAGCGACCGCAAACCGGCCTGTTGTCGGAACTGGAAGTACACATTGCCAAGGCGTTCCTGGAAAAGCCCATCAGCCTGCCGATCGTTCATCAAGGACAGAACATCGGCCGTATCGTGTTGGCGGGGCATGGCGGTAGCCTGTTGCGCTTTTTGCTCAGCGGCCTGGCGGGGATCATCCTGTGCACGGCGGTCAGTGCCTGGGTGGCGCTTTATCTGGCGCGGCGCCAGTTGCGTGCGATCATCGGGCCGCTGCGCAGCCTGGCCGAGGTGGCCCACGCGGCACGCAGCGAGCGAGCCCTGGACCGACGCGTGCCACCGGCCGCCATTGCTGAACTGGATAACCTGGCCAATGACTTCAACGCATTGCTCGATGAACTGGAGTCCTGGCAGACCCACCTGCAAAGCGAAAACGAAACCCTGGCGCACCAGGCCAGCCACGACAGCCTGACCGGTTTGCCGAACCGGGCGTTTTTCGAAGGCCGACTGATTCGCGCCTTGCGCAATGCCGGCAAGCTCAACGAGCAAGTGGCCGTGCTGTACCTGGACAGCGACCGGTTCAAGGGCATCAATGACAACTTCGGTCACGCCGCCGGTGATGCGGTGCTGACGGCCGTGGCGACCCGGGTTCGGGCCCAGTTGCGCGAGGATGATTTGGTCGCGCGCCTGGGGGGCGATGAATTCGCCGTGCTGCTGGCGCCCCTGCACAAGGCAGAGGATGCCGAGCGGATCGCTGAAAAAATCATCGCCAGCATGGAAATGCCGATTCAATTGCCCGGCAACGCCTCCGTGTTGACCTCCCTCAGTATCGGCATTGCCGTCTACCCGGATCATGGTGACACACCGGGCACCCTGCTCCATGCCGCCGACGCGGCAATGTACCAAGCCAAACGCCTCGCTCGAGGCGGTCAACATACGGCGGGGTCGGATCACTCCGTCGCTGATTTTCAAACCAGGAGCTGACTCGTGCGTTCATACCCTCAATTTTCCCAGCGCTGGTTCGCGGCGCTGTTCTTGCTTGCCATCCTGGCGCTGAGCGGTTGCCAGACGGCACCGCCGAAAGGCCTGACCCCGGCGCAAATTGCCGTACTCAAGCAACAAGGCTTCGAATTGACCGACGATGGCTGGGCCTTCGGTTTGTCGGGCAAGGTGTTGTTCGGCAGCGATATGGAAAATCTCAACCCGGCCAGTACCGAAATCGTCAAGCGCATCGGCAAGGCGTTGCAGGGGGCGGGCATCGAGCGGGTACGCGTCGATGGTCATACCGACGCCTCGGGCTCCCAGGCCTACAACGAACAACTGTCGATGCGCCGGGCCGCCAGCGTGAGCAAGGTGCTGACAAGCGTTGGCATGCGCGAAGAAAACGTCCAGCTGCGCGGCCTGGGCAGCAGCAACCCGGTCGCCTCCAATGACACGCCCAGCGGCCGCACCGAAAACCGCCGCGTCGCCATCGTGGTCATCGCCGACTAGTCGGCGAACACCATCTCCCGGCTATCACCCATCAACAATGGCTGATTCTGTTCAGTCACCTCGCGGATGTAATCCCACAACAACGTAATCCGCTTCAGCTTCCTCAAATCTTCCCGGCAGTACATCCAGAACTGCCGGGTGACGGTGATTTCCTCCGGCAGCACCGGCAATAGCCGTGGGTCCTGGGCGGCGAGGAAGCAGGGCAGGATCGCCAGTGAGCGCCCTTGCTGCGCGGCCACGAATTGCGCGATCACGCTGGTGCTGCGCAGGTGGGCGTTTGCGCCGGGCAGGACGTTGGCCAGGTAGAGCAATTCGGAACTGAACGCCAGGTCATCCACGTAGCTGATGAACGAATGCTTGCCCAGGTCGGCCGGGCGCTGGATCGGTGGGTGATTGTCCAGGTAGGGCTGGGTGGCATAGAGCTGCAGCCGGTAGTCGCACAATTTGCAGCACACATAGGGGCCATGTTCGGGGCGTTCGAGGGCGATGACGATGTCGGCTTCGCGCTTGGAAAGGCTGATGAAGTGCGGCAGCGGCAGGATGTCCACCGAAATGGCCGGGTAGGCGTCGACGAAATGGCTCAGTTGCGGGGTGATGAAGAAGCTGCCGAAGCCTTCGGTGCAGCCCATGCGTACATGGCCGGACAGCGCCACGCCAGAGCCTGAGACCTGTTCGCAGGCCATGTGCAGGGTGCTTTCGATCGATTCGGCGTACCCCAGCAGGCGCTGGCCTTCAGCCGTCAGGACAAAACCGTTGGTCCGGGATTTCTCGAACAGCAGCGTGCCCAGCGAGGCTTCCAGCGAGCTGATGCGTCGCGACACCGTGGTGTAGTCGACGGCAAGGCGCTTGGCGGCCGTGCTGGCCTTGCGGGTGCGGGCCACTTCGAGGAAAAACTTGAGGTCGTCCCAATTCAGCGACCCCAGGGAGGTGATGTTTTTTTGCATGATGGACCGGCTTTTATGTGCATTCTTATTAGAAGTTTGCACATCTATACTCCAAAAACCGTCTCATCACCATGCGTGCTCATGCACCTTGGTCTTTGCTGAACCAGCGCTCTCTATAAGAACAATCCCGGAGGCCAGCATGAACGTTTCCCTTACGCCCAGCGACACCGCCCTGCAAACCGTCAGACTGCTGATCGATGGCGAGTGGGTTGAATCCCAGTCCAACGAATGGCATGACATCGTCAACCCGGCGACCCAACAGGTGTTGGCGAAGGTTCCATTCGCTACGGCGTCGGAAGTCGATGCCGCCATCGCCGCTGCCCAGCGTGCGTTCCAGACCTGGAAACTGACGCCCATCGGTGCGCGGATGCGCATCATGCTCAAGCTCCAGGCGTTGATCCGCGAACATTCCAAGCGCATCGCCGCGGTGCTCAGCGCCGAACAGGGCAAGACCATCGCTGACGCCGAGGGCGATATTTTCCGCGGCCTGGAAGTGGTCGAGCACGCCTGTTCCATCGGCACCCTGCAGATGGGTGAGTTTGCCGAGAACGTCGCCGGAGGCGTGGACACCTACACGCTGCGCCAACCGATCGGGGTGTGCGCGGGCATTACGCCGTTCAACTTCCCGGCGATGATTCCGCTGTGGATGTTCCCGATGGCCATCGCTTGCGGCAACACCTTCGTGCTCAAGCCGTCGGAACAGGATCCGTTGTCGACCATGCTGCTGGTGGAACTGGCCATCGAGGCCGGCGTACCGGCGGGTGTGCTCAACGTGGTGCACGGTGGCAAGGACGTGGTGGATGCGCTCTGCACCCACAAGGACATCAAGGCGGTTTCCTTCGTCGGTTCGACGGCGGTCGGCACCCACGTGTATGACCTGGCGGGTCGCCATGGCAAGCGCGTGCAGTCGATGATGGGGGCCAAGAACCACGCGGTGGTGTTGCCCGATGCCAATCGTGAACAGACCCTCAACGCCTTGGTCGGCGCCGGTTTCGGCGCGGCGGGCCAGCGTTGCATGGCCACCTCCGTGGTGGTGCTGGTGGGCGCGGCCAAACAATGGTTGCCGGAGCTCAAGGCCCTGGCGCAGAAGCTCAAGGTCAACGCCGGCAGTGAGCCGGGCACCGACGTTGGTCCGGTGATTTCCAAGCGGGCCAAGGCGCGGATTCTCGAGTTGATCGAGAGCGGCGTGAAGGAAGGCGCGAAGCTGGAACTCGATGGCCGTGGCATCAGCGTGCCAGGCTTCGAGCAGGGCAATTTTGTCGGCCCGACCTTGTTTTCCGGCGTGACCACCGAGATGCGCATCTACACCGAGGAAATCTTCGGCCCAGTGCTGGTGGTGCTGGAAGTCGACACCCTGGATCAGGCGATTGCCCTGGTCAACGCCAACCCATTCGGCAACGGCACCGGCCTGTTCACCCAGAGCGGCGCGGCGGCGCGCAAATTCCAGAGCGAAATCGACGTTGGCCAGGTGGGCATCAACATCCCGATCCCGGTGCCGGTGCCGTTCTTCAGCTTCACCGGTTCCCGTGGTTCGAAACTCGGCGACCTCGGCCCGTACGGCAAACAAGTGGTGCAGTTCTACACTCAGACCAAGACCGTGACCGCGCGCTGGTTCGATGATGACAGCGTCAATGACGGTGTGAACACCACCATCAATTTGCGTTAAGGAGCCGGACATGAACATCGCATTTATCGGCCTGGGCAACATGGGCGCCCCCATGGCGCGCAACCTGCTCAAGGCCGGCCATTCGCTGAACCTGTTCGACCTGAACCAGACGGTGCTGGCTGAACTGGCGGCACTGGGCGGTACCGTCAGCGCCTCGCCTCGCGACGCGGCCCAGGGCGCCGGGCTGGTGATCACCATGCTGCCGGCCGCCGCCCATGTGCGTAGCGTCTGGCTGGGTGAGGACGGTGTGCTGGCCGGTATCGCCGCTGGCACGCCGGCGGTGGATTGCAGCACCATCGATCCACAAACCGCTCGCGACGTGGCGGCCGCCGCTGCGAAACAAGGGGTGGCGATGGCCGATGCGCCCGTCTCGGGCGGCACCGGCGGTGCGGCGGCGGGTACGTTGACCTTCATGGTCGGCGCCACGGCTGAGTTGTTCGCCACCTTGCAACCGGTGTTGGCGCAAATGGGCCGTAACATCGTGCACTGTGGCGAAGTCGGCACCGGGCAGATCGCCAAGATCTGCAACAACCTGCTGCTGGGCATTTCCATGGTGGGCGTCAGCGAGGCCATGGCTCTGGGCGATGCCTTGGGGATCGACACCCAGGTGTTGGCCGGGATCATCAACAGCTCGACGGGGCGTTGCTGGAGTTCGGACACCTACAACCCGTGGCCGGGCGTGATCGAAACGGCGCCGGCGTCCCGTGGCTACACGGGTGGCTTTGGCGCCGACCTGATGCTCAAGGACCTTGGCCTGGCGACCGAAGCCGCGCGGCAGGCCCATCAGCCGGTGGTGCTGGGGGCGGTGGCGCAGCAGTTGTACCAGGCGATGAGCCAGCGAGGCGAGGGCGGCAAGGATTTTTCGGCGATTGTTAACAGCTATCGCAAGCCGCAATAAGCGTGCACTGGGCGGGGGAGCGCGCTTCCTCGCCACAGCGTCTCATGTTCAAGGCCGCCCCGCTGGCTGGGAAATAAGCTGACTGGGCGATATTTGCCGTGAAGCTGTAATAAACGATATTTACTATGACATTGTCTTGAGTGTTCTTAGTTTCATATATATGAAACGTTGCGGGTGATAACGAGTTGTTATAGTTATGGAGCCTTGACAGAAAAAAATCGTTGCACAATACTCGGCGCTCAGGACGAGCAATCATTATCAAGGAGCGATACCCATGCCTTCGCAGGATACGTGCGTACTTATATCTGCTGCCCTTAAAAAGTTGGCGCTCAATCAAGAATGTCGGGACGCCTTCAGCAAAGACTCGTTGTTCTTCAAATTATTCGAGCAAGCAGCCCACCGCTATATCGTCTCTTCCGATCGAGAAGAGCTCGCTGGAAAACTCCAATTACTCCACGACAAAGGCTATCGACTCGGCGTTGAGTATGTCGGCGAGGAGAACCATGATCCGCGCGTGGTGCAGGCCTTCGTCGATGAATACCTGAAGTCTATCCAGACGTTCGCCAAGGCCGGATTAACACCGCAATTGGGGTTTGATCTAAGTGCCGTGGGCATGCTCATTTCCCAGGAAACGGCCTATCGCAACGCCGCCACTATCCTGTCTGCTGCCGCAGAACATAATATTTCCGTGATGATTAGCATGGAGCATTCTTCGGCGGTCGATAAGATCCTCGAAGTGTATTCCCAGCTGGCGCCCGATCATTCCAATATTGGTCTAACAGTACAGGCGCACTTGCATAGAACGCTTGATGATTTACCCGCAATCATTGGATATGGTCGTAAGATTCGATTGGTTAAAGGTGTATATAACGAAACGCGTGAAATAGCCCTCCCCCGTGGCACAGAACTGGATGAGCGCTATTTGACGTTACTCGCCGAACTTCTCGAGGCCAACATCGCGGTCAGTTGCGCGACGCAGGACCCCAACCTGATCAAGCGCATTTTCGAGCAGGGTTACCACTCGCGGATCCAGGAACTGGAAATGCTCCACGGTGTGCAACCCGAGACGTTGCGTAAAGCCAAGGAGGCCGGGCTGGCCTGTCGTATCGCGGCGGTTTATGGCGACAGCTGGTACCTGCATTTTCTGCATCGACTCGCGGAGTCGCCTGAAAACGTCCTGGAGTCCCTCGCTGACTTCTACGATCCCTCTCGCATCGTCTTTGGCGCAGGTTACTAACGGAGCAATTTATGTTTATCGATCTGAGAAGCGACACGGTAACCAAGCCAACGGAAGGCATGCGCAAGGCGATTTATCAGGCTGAAGTGGGTGATGACTGCTTCGGTGAAGACCCGACGGTGCGTGCACTGGAGGAGTACTGCGCCAATTACTTCCAGAAGGAAGCGGCGCTGTTCACCTCGGGCGGCACCTTGAGCAACCAGTTGGCGATCAAGGCACTGACGAACCCGGGCGACGAGATATTCCTCGACGCTTCGTACCACATCAATTTCTATGAGTCGGCCTCGACGTCGGCTTTTTCAGGGGTCAACTTTTCGCTGTCCAACCACGACAACGGCCTGTTCGACGTCGCTGACCTGGAAAAACTCCACGCCTCCAAATGCCGCTGGAGTCAGAACTATGCCTTGCCGCGGGTGGTGGTGATCGAAAACACCCTCGGCTGCAAAGGCGGGGACATCTTTCCACTGCAACAAATGAACGATGTCTTTGCTTACGCCAAGGATATCGGTGCCTATCGTTATCTCGATGGCGCACGCATTCTCCATGCGTCGATTGCCTCCGGCATCGATGTGACTTCATACACCGACAACGCTGATCTGCTGTCCATGTGCCTGTCGAAGGGATTGGGGGCGCCGATCGGTTCGATCATGGTGGGTTCGCAAGAACTGATACTGCGTGCCAAAAAGTATCGCAAATGGTTCGGTGGTGATTTGCACCAGGCCGGCATGATGGCGGCGGCCGGGCTTTATGCGATGCAAAACCACGTCGAGCGGTTGGCCGACGACCATGAGCACGCGGCGTTGCTGCACCAGTTGCTCAATGACATCGACGAGGCGCCTGCGCGCTACAAGGGCACGAACATGGTCACCCTGGACATTGCCGCGCTGGGTATCGCGCCGGTGCAGTTCGCCGCTCTTCTGCGTCAGAAAGGGGTGGGGGGCTTGCCTTATAACGCCAGGGAAATGCGCTTCATGCCGCATCTCAACATCAGCCGCGACGATATTCATAAAGCCGCCGGGATTATCAAGGCTACCGTCCGCGAACTCAGCCGTGCCCCGGAGACGATCAAGTGATCTATAAGAAAAACATTGTGCTGATCGTGGATGCCTATTCGATCGGCAGCCTCATCGCGCCCGCCTTTATTTCCCGTGGATTCGAATGCGTACACGTGCGTTCCACCGCCAATGTCAACGCCTTCTACAAGTCCTGGCTCCGTCAGGCCGACTTTATCCAGGACGTTCTCTACCACTCTGACGCCGAGCTGCAGCAGGCATTGTCCGATTACTCGGTGCAGTTCGTGCTGGCCGGCTGCGAGTTTGGCGTTGAGCTGGCTGCGCATCTGGCGGGCTTGTTCGATGTCCCTCGCCACAATGATCCGGCGCACGCTGTTCGCTGGCGCGACAAGTTCGAAATGCATGAAGCCTTGCAGCGGGCGGGCGTGCGCTCGATCAAGCATTTCAAGTCGGATTCGCTGGCAGCGATTCTGGAGTGGGTAAAAGAACAACGCATCCTGCCGGTGGTGTTGAAGCCGATCAAAAGTGCCGGATCCGACAATATTCATATCTGTACGCAGGAAAGCGAAGTCGAACAGGCCTTCGAGGTCATCAAGTCGAGCCAGAACCTGTTCCTTGAAAGCAACGAGGAAATCCTGGTCCAGCAGTATCTGGACAATTCGGATTTCAACTCGGAGTTGTCGGCGAGCAAATCCACGGACGTGGACATCGAATACTGCGTCAATACCGTGAGTGTCGACGGCCAGCACTATGTCAGCGAAATCATCCGGGTGTACCGCACTCGGATTGGCGATTCGCCCGTGCACGACTACAACCAGCTGATGTGCCCGGTGGACAATGCCGACGTCTACCGTCGCCTGTCGCAATACATTTTTTCCGTGCTCGATGCACTGGGTATCCAGCAGGGTGTCGGTCACAGCGAACTGATGATTGTCGACGACGAACCGGTGTTGCTTGAAACCGCGGCACGCATGCCGGGCGGTATCGACCTGTCGGCCTATACCCGGGCCTTGGGGCATAACCAGTTGAGCCTGTGGATCGATTCGTTGATCAACCCCCAGGCCTTTCTCGATTACCGGCAACGCCCGAGAAACAAGCTTTATTTCCATTCCAGCTGCGTGTTCCTGATCGCTCGACAGGCCGGGCCAATCAAGCGCGCGCCAGACCTCGCCCGGTGGAAAGCGATCCCGGGCGTACACAGCATCAAGATTCAGGACGAAGGGGCGCTCAAGGAAACCGTTTCCCTGGAGAACTGCCCGGGCCACGTGTTCATTCTCGACCGTGACCGTGCAGCCATTCAGAAGAGCATCGAGTTGCTGCGCGAGGACGAACCCGGCGTGTACAGGGAAATGTTGTCATGAAAGACGTGTCGGGAGAGCTGGCGGTGCAGGGTGGATTCAAGGTGTATACCCGGCCCGTGGTTCTGCTGCTGTCGGCGACGTTCATCCTGACCGTTGCCCGGGCGCTGGCCTTGCCTTATCTGGTGGTTTATTTCTCCCAGGCCTTTGGCCTGGGGGTCACCGATATCGGTCTTGTGGTGGGCGGCGCGTTGATCGTCAGCTCCATCCTGGGTGTCTACGGCGGTTTTCTGGTGGACCGGTTTTCCAACTACCGGATCCTGCTCGGTGCCGCCACGCTGTTTGCCCTGGCGTTTGCCGTGGCTTATCAGGTGGCCAGCCTGGTGCCGTTCATCATCGCTATCGTGGTGGTCAACCTCGCCTATGCGGTGATCGACATCGCGGTGAAATCAGGCATAGGTTTCCTGGTGACGGTGGACAAGCGGGCGAGCGTGTTTTCCATGAAGTACACGCTGACCAACGTCGGTTATGCCATCGGCCCTTTCCTGGGTGTGCTGTGCGCGAAAATCAGTCCCGGCCTGCCGTTTGCGGTTTCGGCCTTGATCGGGGTGGCTTTTGTCGTGTTGTACAGCGGGATGGGGGCACGGCTTCCTCGTGGAGAAGGCGTAGAGCGGCCAAATCATGATTTTGCCCGCGTGCTGGTCCATTTGGTGCGTAACTACAAGCTGGTGTGTTTTACGATCGGAGGCGTTCTCAGTGCTGTCGTGTTCGGTCAGTTCACGGCCTATTTGTCGCAATACCTGATCGTGACCAGCACGCCGGAGAACACCTACAAGATCATCAACTATCTGGTCACCACCAATGCTTGTGTGGTGATTGGTTTGCAATACCTGGTCGGCTCCAGGATCAACCAGAACAATTTGTTCCGGATGTTGATGCTGGGCATGTTGTTTTTCGTGGTTGGCCTGATGGGGTTTTGTTACGCACAGACTCCGCTGGCCTGGGTATTGGCCATGATCGTTTTTACCGTGGGTGAAATCATCATTATCCCGGTGGAATACCTGTTCATCGATTACATCGCCCCGGAGGATATGCGCGGCGTGTACTACGGTGCGCAAAACCTGTCCAACCTGGGGGCCGCGCTGGGGCCGGTGCTATGCGGTGTTGCCCTGTCGCTCTTTGCACCTTGGGCGGTGTTCTACCTGTTATCCATGTGCGTGGTCGTGGCCAGTCTGTTTTATTTCCTGGGTTCAAGGCGTGAGAGGTGATTGATGATTCACTTCAATACGGCGGGTTCGGGGCTGATGTCTGCCGAGACGCTGAAGCTGATGCAACGTTATCTGCAGGACGAGTTTGAGTCGGGGGCTTATGAAACCGAATTGAATTACGCCTCTGTGCTGGACGTTGAGGTCTATGAAAACATTGCCCGGCTGCTGGGCACCGATGCGCGTAACGTGGCGCTTTTCGATGGGGCGACCAAGGCTTGGGTGACCGCACTGGAGGCATTGACCTGGTCTGAAGGCGCACGTGTTCTGGTCACACCCTACGAATACGCGGGCAACCTGATCGCACTTGCAACATTGCAGCGCCTGCATGGGGTAGTGGTTGAAGTGATGCCGCTGCTGGCCGATGGCAACCTCGACCTGCAATGGCTGGCCCGGCACATGAGCGCCGAGGTCAAGTTGGTCTCGATCGTCCATGTCCCTTCTTGCTGTGGCATCGTGAATGACATCGAGGCGGTGGGGAACATCCTGCGCGACTACTCGGCCTGGTACTTTGTCGATGCCTGTCAATCGGCGGGCATGCTGGCGCTGGACGTGGGCGCCGCCGGCTGCGATGTGTTGACGGCTGCCGGCAGAAAGTTCCTGTGTGGGCCAAGGGGAACAGGGTTTGCCTACCTGTCCGAGCGTTTCCTGGCCACCGCGCAGCCTCGTTTCACTGACCTGGGCCGGGCCACGGTCGATGTCAGCGGCGTCGTCACGCGAGGGGTGGGAGATGCCCGCTGTTTTGAATATGCCGAGCGTAACAACGCGGCCGTAGTGGGTTTGAACCAGGCGATCAAAGAGCGCCTGTCGAGCGCCTACGGGGCGGAGTCCGAGCTCTATCGAGTGCTGTTCCGGCGTCTGGCAGAGACCCCCGGTGTCAACTTGATTGCTCCGGGCACTCACCATCAGGGCATCATCGCGTTCACCCATGAGCGTCGTTCGGCGACAGAACTCGTCAGTTATCTGCGGGCCCGAGGTATCAACGCTTGGCCGGGATATGCATCGCATACGCCGTACTTCATGTTGGCGCAGGGGCATGAGCGTTTTGTGCGCGTTTCCATCAATGGGAGGAACAACGCTCAAGACGTGGATGAGTTCATCGCGGTACTGACCGAGTTGTAAATGATCAATGAGGCAATCAATAGCCTGTAAATAAAAAGTCTATATCGTGCAGTTTGTCGCAATGGAATGTGCGTCGTGTGCCTGGCAGGTGACCGTCTGCGGCAGTGGTACTGCATTAATTGTTTTGTCCGGGGAAGTAATCAAGGTTGCGCAGGCGTTTCGCGCCTGTATTCATCACTTCGAGTTACGAAAGGGAATTCCGATGAACGATGTGAACAGGTTTAATCCTTCTGCTGCACTCAGGCTGCGTCTGCGGCCTTTGTACAAAAAAGACAATTGGCACTGGCTGGTTGCCCTGGGTGCGGATCTTCTGATCATTGTCTCGGCGATATTTCTAGCCAATCGCTATAACGCGCTTTATCCGCTGGCATTGTTATTCATTGGCTCTCGGCAGCGGGCACTTGCCTCGCTTTTGCACGAAGCGGCGCATATGACGTTGGCTCAAAGCAAGGCGCTTAACAAATGGGTCGGTGAGTATTTGTTGGCCTACCCCATCTTCCAGGACTATGAAGCCTATCGTCGATCCCATGTGCAGATGCACCACCACCATCTGGGCGACAAGCTGAAGGATCCCGATCATCGTTTCTACATCGAGTCGGGTTTGTACGAGGCTCAGGACCGTCTGGACTTCCTGTTCCGTCATTTGTTCAGGAGCGTGACACTGGTCAACACCTACAAGTACTTCCTTTATCTGGTCAAGAACCGGGCGGGGGACATCCTGGCCAATCCATTACAGGGCTTGAAGCTTCTGGCGGTTCATGGCGCCATGTTGTTGCTCTTCAATTACTTTGTCGGCCCGTGGGCTTATGTCCTGTTCTGGTTGGTTCCTTACTTCACGGTATTCCAGGTGATTGGCTGGCTCTCCGAGATTTCCGAGCACTTCGGCATGTTCGGCGTGTACAAGGATGAGGTGCAGTTGACGCGCAATCGTTTCCCCACGCCGGTCGAGCGATTGTTTATTGGCATGCATGGCGATAACTATCATCTGACGCACCACCTGTTTGCCGGCGTGCCGTTCTGGAACCTGAAGCAGGCGCACCAGATATTGATGGAGGATGAAAGTTATGCAGCGGCCAATCGGGGTTGTGGCGGTATTTTCACTGCGAAAGGGGAGGCCCGATCGAGCCTGCATCAGATATTCGAGGCGTATCGCAGCGGTAAAATCAGCACCGTCGACGTGACGGCATAGCGGGGGGCATGCTGCGCTGTGCTCCAGGCGCGCCTTTGAGCACAGCGTATCGGTCAAACGTGTTCGTCAGGCGAAGACGAAATATTTGCGTACGGTCTCGACCACTTCCCACGTGCCTTTCATGCCTGGCTCGATGACGAAGATGTCACCGGCGCGCAGATGGATCGGCTCCAGGCCCTCTGGGGTGATGATGCAGTAGCCTTCCTGGAAATGGCAGTACTCCCACTTCACGTATTCCACATACCATTTGCCGGGTGTGCAGATCCAGGTGCCCATGATCTTGCTGCCGTCTTCGCTGGTGTAGGCGTTGAGGTTGACGGTGTGCGGGTCGCCTTCGAGTTTTTCCCATTTGCAGGCATCGAGTACGGGCAGCGGATGGGTGTCGCGCAGGACGGTGATGGGGGCGGTCATGTGAACTCCGAAAGGGGCGGAAGAGAACAGGCACCCTAACGCGTGGCCTGGGCGGATAGATGCCTGTGGTCGACATCGAGCTATCCAGAAGCGCGCATCAATCGGCCAGATGTCGAGCCAGGGCCGTGGCGTAGGCCGGCAAACCGTCGAAGTTGCGGGCGCACAGCAGCAGCGCCCGGTGGGTCCAGGCCTCTTGCAGCGGGACGCAGTGATATGAAGGCTCGGGCGGGCGCCGGTCGATGGCCGCCTTCGGCACGATGGCAATGCCTGCACCATGGCCCACCATGCGAATCATGCCGTCGAAACCATCGGCGCGAATGCGGATTTGCATGCGCGAGCCGATGTGCAGGGCCTGTTCTTCCAGGTGAATCGCCAGGGCACTGGAGGCGTTCAGGCCGACATAGTCGTGGCTGAGGGTCTCGCTGAAACGCACGGCTCGACCGTCAGCCAGTGGGTGCCCGGTCGGTAGGATCAAGACCAGTGGATCGTCGCGAAACGGCCAGGCCTGAAGGCCGTGGGTGTCCACCGCGTCGGAAACGATCCCCAGGTCCGCCGCGCCCTGGCGCAGCGCATGGGTGATCCGTGAGCTGGGTAATTCCTGCAGGTCGATGTCGAGGTTGGGATGGGCCTTGAGAAAACCGGCCAGCAGTTCGGGCAGGTACTCGGTCATGGCGCTGGTGTTGCACAACAATCGCACCCGGCCTTTGACGCCCTTGGCGTATTCGGCCAGGTCCTGTTGCAGGCGTTCGGCCTGTTGCAACAGGACTCGGGCGTGCTCGGCCAGGGCCCTGCCAGCCGGCGTTGGGGCTACGCCACGCCGTCCGCGCTCAAGCAGGTCGATGCCCAGGGAAGCTTCCATGGCCCGGACCCGCGCACTGGCTGCGGCCAGGGACAAATGGCTGCGGGCCGCACCGGCGGTGATGTTGCCGGTGTCGAGGATGTTCAGGTAGAGGCGCAGGTCGGTGAGGTCGAAGTGCATGGGCGGGTGATCCTGTGCCGGGTTTGGCTGGTGTTTGGTACGTCGCCATCGCGAGCAAGCTCGCTCCCACAGTTTGAAATGCAATCCCCTGTGGGAGCGAGCTTGCTCGCGATAGCGTCGGCAGCATCAGCGAATGAACAGCCTCTTGCCACAAGAGAGGCACCCTCAGTATATGGCAGATTTTCAAGCCAAGTCCCGGGGTGCACGATACGCCCATGAACACACTCATCGCTTTCTATCAAAATCTCGGTCTGGCCCTTTCCCTGCTGGTCATCGCCACCTTCCTGCTGGCCGGTACCATCAAGGGTGTGATCGGCCTGGGGCTGCCGACCATCTCCATGGGCTTGCTCGGGCTGGCTATGGCTCCGGCGCAGGCTGCGGCGTTGCTTATTATCCCGGCGACCCTGACCAATCTCTGGCAACTGGCGTTTGGCGGGCATCTGCAAGCCCTGATCCGGCGCCTGTGGCCGCTGTTGCTGGCGATTTTCATGGGCACCGGGCTCGGTACGCTGTGGATCGGTATGACGGGCGGGACTTGGGTGGTGCGGGCCTTGGGCGGGGCGTTGTTGCTGTATGCGTTGAGCGGGCTGTTGCTGCCGACGCTGCGGGTCGGTCCCGATGCTGAATCGTGGATCGCTCCGCTTTGTGGGCTGCTGACCGGCCTCATCACCTCCGCCACCGGTGTGTTCGTCATTCCGGCGGTGCCCTATCTGCAAGCGCTGGGCTTGAGCAAGGATGAATTGGTGCAAGCCCTGGGCCTGTCATTCACCGTTTCTACTCTGGCCCTGGCCGCCGGCCTGTTGTGGCGCGGCGAACTGGGCGGCGGCGAATTGAGCGCTTCGTTACTGGCGCTGGCACCGGCGCTGCTGGGGATGTGGCTGGGGCAATGGTTGCGCCAGCGGATCAGCGCCGTGTTGTTCAAACGGGCATTTTTCATCGGCCTCGGCGTGCTCGGCGGCCATTTGCTGATCAGCGGCTAGCCGAGGATGGGCTGAGCATGTCGACGCGGCGGATGTCGAAGTCGCGCTCCAGATAGTCCATGCGTTGCTCGAAGAATTGCCGCATGTGCGGCAGGTTCGAATGCACCTCCAGGTGCGCCTGGGAGGCCCAGATCTCATAGAAAATAAACAGCGTTGGATCCTGCTGGTCCCGCAGCATGTGGTATTCGATGCAACCAGGCTCGGCACGGCTTGGCTCGACGTAGGCGCGAAACAGCGCTTCGAAGGCTTCGGCTTTTTCCGGGCGGGTCTTGGCATGCAGGATGAAACCGTGCAGTTCGCTCATCGAGATGGCTCCTGAAATAAAAGAGGTGTCGGAGCTTACGGCAACAATCGGCCTTCAATTATTGCGTATAGGTCAAATCAGTTTTGCCGTTGTGGTGCTTATTCCGCGCGAAGCTCGTCGGTACCCTGCCGCCATCGTTTTCAACCTTTCCATGCCGCGGCCCTCCAACGGCCCACGCCGTGGAACCCGATGAGGCTCCCCATGAAAAAAGTCCTGTTGCTCAACGGCGGCAAACAATTCGCCCACTCCGACGGTCGCTACAACGCCACCCTCCACGATACGGCGCTCAGCGTGTTGGACCGTGGCGGTTTCGATGTGAAAACCACCTTTATCGACGGCGGCTACGACGTCCAGGAGGAAGTCGCCAAGTTCCTCTGGGCCGACGTGATCATTTACCAGATGCCAGGCTGGTGGATGGGCGCACCGTGGACCGTGAAGAAATACATCGATGAAGTCTTCACCGAAGGCCACGGCAGCCTCTATGCCAGCGACGGTCGGACCCGTTCCGATGCCTCGCAGAAATATGGCAGCGGCGGCCTGATCCAAGGCAAGCAGTACATGTTGTCCCTGACCTGGAACGCCCCGCAGCAAGCCTTCGACGACCCGACCGACTTCTTCGAAGCCAAGGGCGTGGACGCGGTGTACTTCCCGTTCCACAAGGCCAATCAGTTCCTTGGCATGACCGGCCTGCCGACCTTCCTGTGCGTGGACGTGATGAAGCGCCCGAACATCGAAGAAGATGTGGCGCGGTATGAGCGGCATTTGATCGAGGTGTTCGGCCTTTCGCGGTAATCCGGCTACTATCGGGACCTACCTGAAGGCAATGATGCATCTGTGGCAAGCCCTGCCACATTGAGTTGCATGTCATGAGAGGACACCCGTGAAAGCCAGATCCGACGAGTTGCAGATTTTCGTCTGCGTGATCGAGTGCGGATCGATCTCCGCCGCCGCCGAACAGGTCGGGCAGACGCCATCGGCGGTCAGCCGTACGCTGTCGCGGCTGGAGGCCAAGCTCGACACCACGCTGATCAACCGCACCACGCGGCGCATGGACCTGACCGAGGAAGGCAAGTATTTCTTCGAACAAGCCAAAGGCATCCTCGACCAGATGGATGAACTGGAAGAGCGCCTGTCGTCCCGCCAGAAAAATCCCGCGGGACGCTTGCGGATCAATGCGGCCTCGCCGTTCATGCTGCACGCCATCGTCCCGCACATTGAAGAGTTCCGCAGGCTTTACCCGGATATCCAGCTCGAACTCAACAGCAACGACCTGATCATCGACCTGCTGGAGCAAAGCACCGACATCGCCATCCGCATCGGCACCCTCACCGATTCGACGCTCCACGCCCGCGCCCTGGGCTGCAGCCCGTTGCACATCCTCGCCAGCCCGGCCTATTTGAAGCGGCACGGCACACCCACCAGCGTCGCCGAACTGGCGGAGCATGCGTTGCTGGGTTTTGCCCAGAACGAGGGGCTCAATCAATGGCCGCTGCGCCACCCGCACGGTGATCGCTGGCCGATCCAGCCCGCCATCAGCGCGTCCAGCGGCGAGACCGTGCGGCACCTGGCGTTGCAAGGGCAGGGCATCGCCTGCCTGTCAGACTTCATGACCCGCGAAGACATCCAGGCCGGTCGGCTGAAGGTGCTGCTGGCCGATGCCAACAGCGGATACCGCCAGCCGATCAATGCGGTGTACTACCGCAACTCGCAATTGGCCCTGCGGATCCAGTGCTTCCTGGACTTCATCCAGGGCAAGCTCGCCGACTACGCCGCGCGGGACTTCAAGGGCTGATTCGTGACTTCAAGGCAAGAGTGATTTGGGCAATGTGGACTGTTTCGGCAAGGACCAGTCCTCGATACTCGTCCCATCACTCAGGTTGCCAAGGAGTTATCCATGAACGTATTCATCACCGGCGCTTCCGGTTTTATCGGCGGTTCCATCGCCACCGGCCTGGTACGCGCCGGGCATCAGGTTCGCGGTCTGGTGCGCAGTGCCGAACAGGCGAGCGAACTCACTGCGCTGGGCATCGAGCCGGTCATTGGCACCCTCGAGGACAGCGCGCTGCTCACCGAACAGGCCCGTGCCGCCGACGCCGTGATCAACGCCGCCAGCAGCGATCATCGGGGTGCGGTCGAAGCCCTGATCAAGGGGCTCGAAGGCTCGAACAAAGTGCTGCTGCACACCAGCGGTTCGAGCATTGTCGGTGATGCTAGCGGTGGTCGTCACAGCGATGACATCTACCGGGAAGGCCATCTGCCGCCACCCACTGTCGACAAAGCGGCCCGTGTCGCCATCGACAATCTTGTCCTGGACGCCGCCCAGCAAGGCGTGAACTCGGCGGTGATCTGCAACACCTTGATCTACGGCCACAGCCTGGGGGTCAAGCGTGACAGTGTGCAGTTGCCACGGCTGCTCAAGCAGGCGCGTAAGAGTGGGGTGGTGCGGCATGTGGGACCGGGGCAGAACATCTGGTCCAACGTGCACATCGAAGACGTGGTCGAGCTGTACAAACTGGCCCTGACCCGTAACGTACCCGGCACGTTCTATTTCGTTGAAAGCGGCGAGGCCTCGTTCATCGACATGACCACAGCCATGGCCCGAGCGCTGAAGCTGGGCGAGCCGCAAGATTGGCCGCTGGCCGAAGCCGAGGCCGAATGGGGCTACGAAATGGCCAACTATGGCCTGGGTTCCAACAGCCGTGTGCGAGGCACGAACGCCCGTGAACTGCTGGGCTGGACGCCGAAGCGGACGTCGGTGGTGGAGTGGATTCTTGATGAGATGGTGTGAGTGACATCGGTAGTGCCAGCAGAGTAAGCACCTTGTGGGAGCGAGCTTGCTCGCGATGGCGCCGGGTCAGTCAGTACTGAAGTTGGCTGACCCACCGCTATCGCGAGCAAGCTCGCTCCCACAGGTTTTGTTGGGTGTTGCTTCAGTCGTGCTGCACGCCCGCACGCTTGAGCATTTGTTTGCAACGCTCGGACAGGTGAAACACCCGCAGGTGCTTGCCCGCTTTGCTGTAGCGCTCGCGCAGGGTCTTGAGTGCGGCGACGGCCGAGTAGTCGACGAAGCGCAAGTGACGGCAATCGAGGGTCACCAGGGCCGGGTCGTTGGCCGGGTCGAACTGGTTGAGGAACGGCGTCGACGAGGCGAAGAACAGCGTGCCGTGCAAGCGATAAAGCTTGCTGCCGTCGGCTTCCTCGTGGGTGTCGGCGTACAGCTCCCGGGCTTGTTGCCAGGCGAAGTTGAGCGCCGCGATGACAATCCCGCAGAGCACGGCGACAGCCAGGTCGGTGAACACCGTGATCACCGTCACCGCGATGATGACCAGCACATCGTTGGCCGGCACTTTGTTGACCACCCGCAACGAGGCCCAGGCGAATGTCTGCTGGGACACCACGAACATCACGCCCACCAGTGCCGCCAGCGGGATGCGCTCGATCAGCGGCGACAGGAACAACACGAACAGCAACACCATCACCCCGGCCACCACGCCCGACAACCGTCCGCGTCCGCCCGAGCTGAGGTTGATCATCGTCTGGCCGATCATGGCGCAACCGCCCATGCCGCCGAGCAAGCCGGAGGCCATGTTGGCCGCGCCCAACGCCACGCACTCACGGTCCGGATAGCCGCGGCTCTCGGTGATGTCATCGGTCAGGTTCAAGGTCAGCAAGGTTTCCAGCAAACCGACCATCGCCATGATGACCGCATAGGGTGCGACGATTTGCAGGGTCTCCAGGTTCCAGGGAATGTCCGGCAGGGCAAAGGTCGGCAAGCCGCCGGCGATGTGGGCCATGTCGCCCAGCGTTCGGGTCGGCAGGCCGAGCAGGTCGACCGCCAGGCCAACACCGAGGATGGCCACCAGCGCCGGCGGCACACTGCGAGTCAGACGCGGCAGCAGGTAGACGATGGCCATGGTCAGCGCCACCAGGCCGGCCATCAGGTACAGCGGCGGGCCGCTCAGCCAGGCCTCGCCATTCTTGAAGTGTTCCAGCTGGGCCAGGGCAATGACGATCGCCAGGCCGTTGACGAAGCCGAGCATCACCGGGTGCGGCACCATGCGCACCAGCTTGCCCAGGCGCAACAACCCGAACGCCATCATGATCAGCCCGCCCAGCAGCACGGTCGCCAACAGGTACTGCACGCCGTGCTGCACCACCAGCGCGACGATCACCACGGCCATCGACCCCGCCGCCCCTGACACCATCCCGGGGCGACCGCCGAATAACGCGGTCAGCGTGCAGAGGATGAAGGCACCGTACAACCCCATCAGCGGGTTGAGGTGGGCCACCAGGGCGAAGGCGATGCACTCGGGGAGCAAGGCGAAAGAGGTGGTGAGGCCGGCGAGGGTGTCGGCGCGAAGACGGGCTGATTTCATGATTTACCTGACTGGGCGCCGGTGGAGCGTCGGCTGCCGGGGAGTGGTGCAAAAACAGGTGCGGATGGTACGGAATTGAGTGCGGGGCGGCCAGCCGTTGATTGATTGTGTTGATGAATCTGGGGCCGTTTCGCAGCCCAGCGGGAGCAAGCTCCCTCGCCACAAGGCAATGAAAGTCCGGCGCTGGATTTTCATAGCGGCTGCATCGCGATGTCCGTCAGCGACATTTCTTGCCTGTGGGCGAAAATTACTTTCAGTGGGTTTGAAGATTCATCGTCGAAATGATTTATGAGTTTCACAACACATCGACGTGACCCCATTCGAGGAGTAACGCATGGCACCTGCTTTCGGTTATTGGCTACTGGTCTACGCGGCCATCGCCATCATTGCGCTGATCGTTCTGATCGCCCGTTATCGGCTCAATCCGTTCATCGTGATTACCCTGGTCTCCATTGGCCTGGCGTTGCTGGCCGGGATGCCGCCGTCGGGTGTGGTGGGGGCGTACGAGGCAGGTGTCGGCAAGACGCTGGGGCACATTGCGCTGGTGGTGGCCTTGGGCACGATGCTTGGCAAGATGATGGCTGAGTCCGGTGGGGCGGAGCGGATGGCGCAGACGCTGATCGCACGCTTCGGCGAGCGTAACGCCCACTGGGCGATGGTGTGCATTGCCTTCCTGGTGGGCTTGCCGTTGTTCTTCGAAGTCGGCTTTGTGCTGCTGGTGCCCATCGCCTTCACCATCGCCCGGCGGGTGGGTGTGTCGATCCTGATGGTGGGGCTGCCGATGGTCGCCGGGTTATCGGTGGTCCATGCGCTGGTGCCGCCCCATCCGGCGGCGATGCTGGCGGTGCAGGCGTTCCAGGCCTCGGTGGGCCAGACCTTGCTGTACGCGATCCTGATCGGCATTCCCACCGCGATCATTGCCGGCCCGCTGTACGCCAAATTCATCGTGCCGCGCATCCAGCTACCGGCTGAGAACCCGCTGGAGCGACAATTCCTCGACCGTGAGCCGCGTGCCAGGCTGCCAGGTTTCGGCGTGACCCTGGGGACCATTCTGCTGCCGGTGATCCTGATGTTGATCGGCGGCTGGGCCAACCTGATCTCCACCCCGGGCAGCGGTTTCAACCAGTTCCTGCTGTTCATCGGCAACTCGGTGATCGCCTTGTTGCTGGCGACCGTTCTCAGCTTCTGGACCCTCGGCCTGGCCCAGGGCTTCAACCGCGAATCGATCCTCAAGTTCACCAACGAATGCCTGGCACCGACCGCCAGCATCACCTTGCTGGTGGGCGCCGGCGGTGGTTTGAACCGGATCCTGGTGGACGCCGGGGTCACGCAACAGATTGTCGGCCTGGCCCAGGAGTTCCAGTTATCGCCGCTGGTCATGGGTTGGTTGTTCGCCGCATTGATGCGGGTTGCCACCGGATCGGCCACGGTGGCGATGACCACGGCCTCGGGCATCGTCGCGCCCGTGGCGGTTGGCCTGGGTTATCCCCATCCCGAGCTGCTGGTGCTGGCGACTGGCGCCGGGTCGGTTATCTTTTCCCACGTCAACGACGGCGGTTTCTGGCTGATCAAGGAATACTTCAATATGACCGTCACGCAAACCTTCAAGACCTGGACGGTGCTCGAAACACTGATTTCCGTGGTCGCGTTCGCCTTGACCCTCGGGCTTTCGCGCTTGCTTTGAGCGTAACGCCCCCAACAGGAGCCGCCATGGACATCCTCTACCAGATCCGTTCCCGCCAGGATTCCTTCAGCGCCGGCGAAGGAAGAATCGCCCGGCTGATGCTCGAAGACGTCGGCTTCGCCGCCTCCGCCAGCCTCGATGAACTGGCCCAACGGGCGGAAGTCAGCAGCGCTACCCTGTCGCGCTTCGCCCGTACTGTCGGTTGCCGCGACCTGCGGGACTTGCGCCTGCAACTGGCCCAGGCCAGCGGTGTCGGCAGCCGTTTCCTCGACCCCGCCGGCGCGCCGGAGCAATCGGCGTTTTATGGACAGATCGTCGGCGATATCGAAGCGACTCTGCGCCAGCATCTGTCAGCATTCGAAGAGTCGCGGTTCGGCGATGCCGTGCGGATGATCGGCAAGGCACGGATGATTCATGCGTTCGGTCTCGGTGGCTGGTCGGCGCTGTGCGGCGAGGAGTTGCAGGTGCGGCTGGTGCGTTTCGGCTACCCGATTGCCGCCTGTCGCGACCCGGTGATGATGCGCATCACCGCCACTTCGCTGAGTGACCAGCATCTGGTCATCGCCTGTTCACTGACCGGTATCACGCCGGAGCTGTTGAGTGCCGTTGAATTGGCCCGCAGCTACGGCGCGGCGATCCTGGCCGTCACCCGCGCCGACTCGCCGCTGGCCCAACTGGCCGACTGCGTGCTGCCCCTACAAGGCGCCGAAACCTCGTTCATCTACAAACCCACGGCGGCGCGCTACGGCATGCTGCTGGCCATCGACGTGCTCGCCACCGAGCTGGCGCTGGCCCATCCCGAAGACAATCAAGAGCGCCTGCGGCGGGTCAAACTCGCCCTGGACGATTACCGCGGCGGCGACGATCACTTGCCGCTGGGAGACTGACATGCTGTACGACACGCTTATCCGCAATGCGCTGGTCATCGATGGCAGCGACAGCCCCGGTTACCACGCCGACGTCGGCATTCGCGCCGGGCGCATCGAACGCATCGGCGACCTGCGTGATGCTCGGGCCCTGGAAGACATCGACGCCGCCGGCCGCGTGCTGGCGCCGGGGTTCATCGATGTGCACACCCACGACGACACCGTGGTGATTCGCCAACCGCAGATGCTGCCCAAGCTCAGCCAGGGCGTGACCACGGTGATCGTCGGCAACTGCGGCATCAGCGCTTCGCCGGTGAGCCTGCGGGGCGATCCGCCGGACCCGATGAACCTGCTCGGCACGGCCCAGGCCTTCGCCTACCCATGCTTCGGGGATTATCGGGGGGCGGTAGAGGCGGCGAAGCCGGCGGTCAACGTGGCCGCGTTGGTCGGGCACACGGCGTTGCGCAGTAATCACATGGACGATTTGTTGCGCACTGCCTCGGTGGGAGAAATCGCTGCCATGCGTCGGCAATTGCGCGAAAGCCTGGAGGCCGGTGCACTGGGTTTGTCCACCGGCCTGGCCTATGCCAACGCATTTTCGGCGTCCACCGACGAAGTCATGCAATTGACCGAAGAGTTGAGTGCATTCGGCGCGGTCTACACCACCCACCTGCGCAGCGAATTCGAGCCGGTGCTCGAGGCCATGGACGAGGCGTTCCAGATCGGGCGTCATGCGCAGAGCCCGGTGATCATTTCCCACCTCAAGTGTGCCGGGGCCGGTAATTGGGGACGCAGCCCGCAGGTGCTCGCGGCGTTGGAGCACGCGGCGAAAACCCATCCGGTCGGTTGCGACTGCTATCCCTACGCGGCCAGCTCCTCGACCCTGGATCTCAAGCAAGTGACCGATACCCATCGCATCACCATCACCTGGTCGACACCGCACCCGTCAATGGGCGGGCGCGATCTGACCGACATCGCCCGCGAATGGGAGGTGTCGCTGTTGGAAGCGGCGCGGCGCCTGCAACCGGCCGGTGCGGTGTACTACGGCATGGACGAAGGCGACGTCCGCCGAATCCTCGCCCATCCGTTGTCCATGGTCGGCTCTGACGGATTGCCCGAAGACCCGTTTCCTCATCCGCGCTTGTGGGGCGCATTCCCACGAGTGCTGGGCCATTTCAGTCGTGACGTCGGGCTGTTTGCGTTGCACACAGCCGTGCACAAGATGACCGGTCTGTCGGCGGCGCGCTTCGGCTTGAAAGGCCGTGGTGAAATCCGTGAAGGCCATTGGGCGGACCTGGTGCTGTTCAACCCACACACCATTCGCGACGTGGCCGATTTCAACCAGCCGCAACGGGCTGCCGAAGGGATTGATGGCGTGTGGGTCAATGGTGTCTTGAGCTACCGCGATGGGCAGGCAAACGGGCGCCGGGAAGGGCGATTCCTGGCGCGGGAAGGCGACTTGCGCCGGGGGTTTGGTCCGGCGAATGGCGTGTAAGCGGCTGATATTGTGTAAATTGGCGTCACAATAATGGCACTGCGACACTAAAGAAGCCGGACCCAAGGCCGAAGCATTGGGGTCAACCCATCTAAACTGGGTCTTTTCAGCCAGGGAGCAACCCATGAGCTTCGGTAAAACCACCCCGATCCTGCGGATCTTCGATGAAACCAAGGCGTTGGCGTTTTATGTCGACTTCTTGGGCTTTACCGTCGACTGGCAACATCGCTTCGGTGACAACTTCCCGTTGTACTTGCAGGTCTCCCGTGGCGACTGCGTGTTGCACCTGAGCGAGCACCATGGCGATTGCACGCCGGGCTCGGCCCTGCGGATCGAGACCGATGAGCTGGAAGCGTTCCAACAGCAATTGCAGGACAAGGCGTATCGCTACGCCCACCCCCAGATTCAGGCCATGCCCTGGGGGAGCCAGGACATGACGGTGGTCGATCCGTTTGGGAATCGGTTGGTGTTTACCCAGGGGATCGAGGTATGAGCCATTGGGCCGTTCCGCGAGTCTATCTGCCGAGTTCATGGGGCCCCGTTTGCGACTCGCAATATCCGGGACTCTGAGTTTCCCGGCATTGAAGTGATCAATCCGTGGGCGGACTGATCACTTCGGTCGGCCCAGCGGTCGAATCATGGCGAGAGTCGGCCCAGGGATTTGTTGTATTCGTTGAGTCGGAATAGCAGTTCTCGCCCGCGTTGTATCGTCGCCCGGGTGACAGATATGTCCCGTTGCATGGCTGCGCGGCTTAACGTGCGGGCCTCTGCCGTCCCTGCCGGGTTAGCCAACCGATCGAGGGATCGATTGAACAATCCTTTAACCCCCTTGGCATAGAACTCTTCTACCCCAAGCGTATCGAACGCGGCGTCGATGGCGGCAGAGTCGTGTTCCAGATGGGTATCGAGTTCAAGCAGGGCAGCGTCCAGACGCTTGATTTTCTGTGAAGGTATTCCATTGGAAGTCTTCGTGGCCTGGGTGGACGCTTCGAAGTTGGCGATCCATGCACCTGGAACCTTGAGCACCTTGGTCAGGATGAAGTTAGTCACCATCAGCGATATTTTCTTTTGCCCCGTGGAGTGGCGTGGGTCCAGGTCTTTTAGCGCTTTTCGGGATTTTGCATGCAAGTCATAGAAGGCGGTCCGGCCTTCATGCTCGATGTCGTTGGGATCCAGTCGGCTGGCCTGTGGATAGATCGAAGCGGGCAGATGTCGCGTTGAGTCCATTTTGTTGGCGATGGCGTCGGTCGTCAGGGTCGTGCCAGTCATGGCCGTCCATGAGGCAATCAGCCCGGCGGGCGCCGCCAGAATGCCAGCTCCCAACGAGATCAGGTTCTTTGATGCGTTGTAGGCGTAGGCCTGGAAGACTCGTTTGGTGACGTCTTTCGTACTGAAACTGTTGTAGATCTGGTAATTCAACACACCGACCCGGTTGTTTACCGTGGACAGGATACCCGGGTAGGCCGCTATCTCCTGCTTGATGGTGGTTTCTTCTTTGTTGTTGCCGGATCGATCGGCATAGCGCAGTGGGTTGTTCCCCACCATGCAATACAGGTTCAACCCATCGACCGCCCCCGCAGGATCGGGATTGATCCAACGTTGCAGCCACGGTGCGTAGTAGCGCTGTCCGTAGTAATACAGGCCGCTGGCGTCGCGTTCCTTGCCCGAGTAACGAATGGTCCGGTAATCGGCTTCCACGGCGGAACGGGATGCTGCCCAGGCGGTGCCGCCATAGGGCAGATAGCTTTCCTGGCTGATCAGGCCGCCCTGGTCGTCGAGTTCCACTATGCTGGAGCCCAGGTGGTCGCCGAGACTGTAGCGCATGGGGTTGGTTGCGATACCGGACGGCCGCCCTTGCGTCCAGTGCAGATACCGCACGCTGCAACGACCCGCCTGCAGGGTGATGACTTCCAGGCGCTCGTTATGTCGGGTGCGGATTTCAAGGTCCGGCAGGTAACGGACTTCCCGGGTGTGTGTCATCGTTGCGGTATGGGTAGTCTGGATTTTGCGCACCCGTTGACCGCCACTGTCGTAGTGATAGCGCTCGACGTCGTCAGCAGCGTCATCGCGCTGGACCAGCGTCACGCTCGCGAGTTGGTTGCGGGCGTTCCAGGCCAGGGCCTGGCCCGGCGATAGCGCTTGCTGGTTGCCATTGCCGTCGAAGTCCACTGCCACGTCCGATGTCGAGTGACCCTTGTTCCAGGATTGAAGGCGATTGCTCGTGGCTGCCACGTTCAGGGTCCGGGTGTAATTGTTGCGGTCGCGGACATGGCGCAATCCGGTCAGGTTACCGCCGGCGTCGTATGTGTAGTACTCGGTAAAACCGAATAACTGGCTGGCGTCGATAGGCGCTTTGCCCGGGGCTTGAAAGTCCGGGGGGGCGCTCAGGCCCGCCGCTTCACGACCGGTCGCGCTGGTCAGTTGGTAAAGGCTGTCGTAGGTGAACGTGCTGAGGGCTTCGATCCGCTGGTTGCTGCCGAACCGCACCGGTTGGGCTTTGTCCTCGATGTGCGTCACGTTGCCCACCGGGTCGTAGGTGTAATGCAGATCCTGCAGGGTGCCAGTCGGCCCCGATGCGCGCAGTGCGGTCAGTCGACCGCTGGCCGGATCGAACACCGCGCGACTGATGACCCCGTTGCCGGCCGTTTGGGATTCGACCTGGCCGAATGCGTTGTAGACAAGATTCGTGAGAATGGTTTTTTCGTTCGCCGCATCCCTTATCTTCAGGCTCATGGAACTGAGCTGGCCGGCAACATCCAGGGAGTAGCGCTGTTGGTGTTGTGCGGCATCGGACAGCTCGATGAGTTCCGCAAGTGCGTCGTAGCGCCAATTCGTCGTGTAGCCGTTCCCCTGCTCAAGCAATCGATCGCGCTCTTGCTCTTCTTTTGGCCAGTCCGGTTGTCTGAGGTCGGCCAACAGATGCCTTGTCTGGCGCAGCGGTTTACCACAGAGCGCATAAGCGGGGGTGAGCAGGGTGCCTGCGTTGTCATCGTGACGGATCAGTGCGCCGCACCGGTTATGCGCCGCCGACGCCGGCGAATGATCGCCGTAGCGCAGGCATTCGACTCTGCGCGGATTTTTGCCCGCCACTTGCTCGTGGATGGCGGTCATGCGCAGTTGATTGTCATAGGTGGTTCGCCACCAGGTTCCTCGTTCATCCCAACAGTGCAGGATTTGCCCGGCATCGCCCAGCAGGTTCAGGCGCCACCCGGCGTCGGCGCTGTTCACCAGCAGCGTCTTGCCGGACAAGCTGTAAATCGTCCGCTGGTTGGCATTCGATGCGTTGTCAGATAGCCGGGGGTCGCGCTGCGCAACCAGCCGTCCGGCGGTGTCGTAGTCTTGCCGGACGATGCGCGATTGAGGGATTTGCTCGGCGTCGTGCCGGTAGTACGCGACCTGTCGCACAGGCAGGCCTCGGCTATCGAAGGCCTTGATCGTGGGGGTCTTGTGATAAAGGCGTGCACTCATGCCGCACCTCCGGCAGTGGCGGGTTGCTCGGACATGACTTCGTGCAATGTATCGTTCTCGTCTTCGTCCACGCTGTACCAGGGATGGCGGGTGTGCCGGCGCATGTAGGAGAGGCCGTCTCGCTTGGCCAGGCGCGTGCGGGTGGGGCGTCCCAGCGCATCGTAGAACTGCTGGTCGCAATGGCCGAACGGACGCAAGGCCGCATCGTTGATGTAGCGATGCTGATCGGCAAAGTAAGGCCGGTAGATGCGGATCGCCAATCCCTTGCTGTTGTATTCCACCCGTTCGCTGACTCGCCAGCGCAGTTCGGCGATCTGCTCCTTGGGCTTTGCATCCAGCAGCGTCAGATCGCCTTTGGCATCGACGACGTAGGCTTGGCCCGACTCGACCCGTTGCTTGCTTTGTAGCGTTCGACCGAAGCCATCGAAGCAGGTGACGGCGATGCGGATTTGTTGCTGGGGGTCATCGGGATATCGGTCGGCGACCAGCGTGGCGATGTGGACGGGCTCACGTGTCGAGGCGTCGAGTTCGAGTTTCAGCTTCAGGTCATCGGTGGAGAGCGTTTCAAGGTTCGACAGCCGTGCGCGGGCCGACGCTAGGATATGGCCGTCAGGAAGCAGGTCACCCTTGGTGACGCAACGCGCCAGCCAGTCGGCGTCTGCCAATGCCGCCCTGGATACGCAACCCATCCAACTGAAAGGCGCAGGATAGACGGCCGTGGCGGCCCCTCGCAGAGCCTCCTTGGCCTGTTCGATTGCGTCCACCGGACCGCTGAACAGTGGCCGTTCGAACTGTGCCAGGGGACTGAAACCGACCCGCTTGTCGTCCTCGTCGCCGTACAGCGTGGTGGCAACGACCTGGCCGAATGCATCGAACAGGCCTTCCTGGAAATTGGCGTTGGGGTCGGTGATACGCTGGGGCTGGAGCGAGCGGTAGTCGTAGGTGGCTTCGACGGCGCAGCCATCAGGCAGTTGAAAACGCTTGAGGAAACAGTGGTGATCGTCGTGGCTGATCTCGATCAGGCCGTGGCTTTCGCTTGGTTGCAGGGTCCGAATTCTGTAGAAACCCTCTCGCTGGGCATAAGTCGTGAAGCCGCTTTTGACTGACCAGAGGCGCTTGGGCAGGTGGCTTGCGGGCAAAAAATCGACCATGGAGTGATAGTGGTTTCGTTCGAGCATCCGGCCCTTCGGGCGCTTTTCTTGTGGCAACAGTTGGAAGGCTTCAAGTGCGGTTTCGTCCAGCTCGGCGGTTTCCATATGGTCGGCCAGGGCCCGGAAGCCGGCGACACCGTCCGGCAGGGTTGCGGCACTCGCGGCGTGTTTGTAGCGTTGCACCGACAGGCTGGTCATTACGCTTGCAGTGGTCCAGGTTGCTTGCATCACCAGTCCCGAAAGCGTTTCGAATGTCAGGTCCTGTGTAGCCAGCCCTCCGGCCTCGGGGGCCTTGGGACGTTGCGAGGCGTTGGTGCGCTGGCGATAAGGCAGGCCCAGGCGCCATGCCTGGGGCACAGGCAAGTGGATGAATTCAGCGCGGGTTTCGTTCAGGTAGTAGAACTGCTGCGCCGGGTCATGAGCATCACGCCACCATTGCTGTTGGTCAGGGTCACTGAACGGTGGGGGATCATCGGGGGTTTTTCGTCGGGCGTAATGGATATCCACGCTGTGGGTCAGCGCACCGTACTGGTCATGTTGCAGGTTCAGGGTGTGTCGGCATCGCGGGTCTTGGGGAACGCCTTCATACTGATAGGTGATCGACTCCAGCAGCAGCGGCAACATCCGGGCGTAGCGTCGATTGGTGCCGGGAACTTGTAGCAAACGTACGCCGTAGCGATATTCCTGGACCGAGTACAAGGTTCTGGTTTTCAAGCGCTCATCGACACCGAATATCTCGCTTCGCAACAGACGGCCACTCAAGGCGTGGGCCATTTCAAGTTCGGTGGTCGCGTCTGGCGGGGTCATGAGCGAGTCGTTCTGCAATTCGGGTTGGTATTGGCACAGCAGTGCCTTGCCCAGGCCCACGGCTTTTTTGTCGGCGCGGCTGTAGCCCAAACGTGGCAGGTTCACCTTGCGCCCGGTGTGAAACCAGGTCTTCTTCAGGCATGGTGCCGTGAAGTCCTCGGAGTCAGCATCGCCAGGACTGGTTTCATTGTCGGTTTGCAGCAACAGGCCAAAGCCACGAAATTCCCGTTCATGGCCATCGTAATAGCCCTGGCGATAGGCGTACGTCTGGGTCAATCGGTTGCCGGTTATCTCATCCAGTTGGGTCTGGCTCGAGATCAGGTGCAGGGCCAACGGCAGGCGACAGGTGACGGGTTTGCCGGCCTGGACTCGCTCCATCTTTTCATCCAGCCATTCCTGCGCTGAGCTGCGATAGTCGAGGGTGTCGGCGGCCCCCATATTGTTATTGGTGCCGGTGAGCAGGTACGGTTTCGCTCGGACGAAGTCGTAGCGCCAATGGCGGGGCGTCATGTGCGGTACGCTCAGGATCAGGCTGGAACAGCCGAGTCCTTGCAGGTCGGCGATGCGCACCTGGCATAAGGGGTCGTAGCGCACGCCCGGTGGCCAGGGCAGGGCCTGCGGCGCGTCGAAGCCATTGCCGCAGCGATTCATGAAAATCAATGCCTGGTTCGTCTGCAGATAGATCAGGTCGGCGGCGCCGGAGCCATCCAGATCCGCCAGGCGAATACGCGAGGCGTCGAAGGCTTCGTAGGCAAGCCCGGCGAAGTCCAGCAGCCTGCCATTGCCGAAGCGCCCACGACCCAGGTTTGGCCAGCACTTCACTTCGTTGTGGCGTATGCGCACCAGATGCTGCTGGCCGGTGCCCAGGACGTCGCTGAACGCCACCAGCTCACCGGGTAAGCCTCCGGATACGGGCAGGGAGTCTTCATTCGCTTCGCGAGGGACTTCCAAAGGGGACGAAAAACCCTGTTCGCGCTGGTTGGCATAAAGGCGAATGCTGCGCGGGCCAATCAACGCCAGATCGCTGAGCCCGTCGCCCATCAGGTCGGCCAACTGTCCTTGTGAACTGAAGAACTCTGGCGCAAATGCATTGAACGTTGCGAAGTCCGACCAGCTTCGATCGGTATCGAGGGAGAAAAAGCCGCTCAGTTGAGGTTGGGCGACGATCCAGTCCAGACGACCGTCACCCGTGAGGTCACTCAGTGCCTGATGCACCGGTGCCGCAGTGTCGGTAGTGGGGATGTTGGGTAGCGTTCGCCACGGTCCGTAGGCCACGTCTTTGCTTTTGGCCTTGGCCCGCACGGGCTCGCGGTAATGCCAGCCGCTGTCGGTTCGATGGAGCACGCCCGGCAGGCCTTCGCCGTACAAATCCACCAGTTGATACCCGTGGTCGTCGAGCCCCGGCAGGTTCTCAAAGCGCTGCCAGGCGAGGGTGTCGGGGCGCAACTGGAATTCGCTGTAGCTGAACTCGATGGGCGGGCGGCTCTCGACGGTGGCCGATTCGCCGAACCCCTGCTCATGGGCGGCGCTCAGGAGCTGATAGCCCAGGGAGGTCTGGCGATACTCCAGTAGCAGACGCCGCACCAGCACGGGATCGGCTCCCAATTCATCGGGAAAACGATGAAACATCAGGACCTGGCGACACAGGCGTTCGGTGCGTAATTCAAAGCCGTAGGCGAAGTTGGAAAAGCCATCGCTGCGGGTTTGCCATTGCTTGCCTTCATACAGCGGTTTGTGTCCGTAGCCGGTGGTCCGTTCGCCATAGTCCAACACCAGCTCGAAGTGCCATTGCACCGGTTCAAGCCGCTCGGTTTTCCATGAGTAGAGGTGTTCATCGGCTTCGAAGTTGCCATAGCTCACCTGGCTCAGATAGCGCTGGGCCGTTGCGTCGGCCTTGTATCGATAAAGAATGTGTTCACCACGGGCGTTCAGGCTTTCCTCCAGCAACCATTCGCCGACACGGCTCATATCCTGGGGATCGGCCCGACGCGAGGCGAGGTTCTTTCCGAACAGGTGCAGGCTGCCATCAGCACCGTGCACCAGCCAGAATCCCGGTCTGTCGCTTTGCGACGACCAATGCTCGATGCGATCGAAGCTGCTCTCGATTCTGGGAAAGTAGCGTGTAACGCTGTAGGTCGTGCCCAGCTCCAGGTCGTTGTAACGATCGATGCGGGCCGAGGCGATGGCGCCTTGCAAATCTCGCTCGGGCAGCCATGTCACCCCGCCGGGCCCGACGATTTCATCGTCTTCGGTATAGGCCGGTACGCCCTTGCTGGTGTGTCGCGTCACGCTGGGCAGGGATAATCCCCAGCCTATGCCGAACACGCTATTGCCGGCCGAGCTGGCATAACTCAGGGACAAGGGCGGCGCAAAGCCCCTCCCCGGCGAAACAGGCAACGCAAGTTCATAGGTGGCGGTACCGTGGGCGCCGACGGGACCCCAGCCTTTGCCTATGCTTTGAATGGCACCGCCGCCCTTGGGCAGTGACGGCGCGGTGACTGGCAGTGAGTGTTGTTCATTCATTGAGAACCTCCGCCGACCCGGGCCGTATAGCTCACATGCACGATGATGTCGGTCAGTGATTCAAGCAGGTCCTTTTGTGCTTCGGGGTTCGGGAAGGTCAGTTGCCATTGGGAGATTGCACCGGTGTATTCGAAAGGCAGGTAGCGCTCATCGTTGAAATTCAGGGTGAACAAACCGTTGTCGTCGACACCCGTTGAAAGGGCAATCTGTTGGTGGGCGCGTCGGCTCTCCATGGCGCTTCCCTGATCGCCGGGAGACATGAACACCTTGCTGGCGGTCTGGGTCAGCGTGGCCCGGATGTTTTCATAAGGGCCGACAATGGCCGGCAGGGAGACGCTGATGGTTTTGATACGCCGCAGATAATGCTGCTGGTCTCTGTAATCGTTCTCGAACAGTTCGTGGGTCAGCTCGAACTCGTACTTGCCGTTCTTCAAATCGGCCTGGATCCCTGACCATTCTTTATTGATGGAACCGGTTTTGGTTTTGCGCTTCAGTTGACGCAGCGATACCGTTTTGCGGATCTCCAGCTCGCGCTCATGACGGCGCAGATATTCGGTGTGCATCTTCAGCAGGTTCAGTTTCAACAGCTCGCCCGCCCCGAGCCCTCGATAGGTCGTATGCCATGCTCCGGGTTGGACAAAGCGGGTGTTGAAGTCAGCAATTTCATATTGCCAACAGGCCTCGGCAGCCAGGCACAGGCCCAGGGTCGCGTCGTAGGCCTGGCGATAAAACGCGGCGAACTGGCTGTTCAGCCACTGGTACAGTTGCGTTTTGGTAAAGCGCTTACTGAGAAAGTCGTAGTTGGCCCTGGCTTGGTTCAGGGTCAATTCGGCCAGGCGCAATTGCAGGCGGGTGGCGGTTTCCTGCTCGGCGAAGTGCGCCAGTTGCGCGTCGATCTGCGCCAGTTCAAGTTGTGACTGTTCGTATGCCTGGTACCACTCGTCCCAACGACGATTGAACGATGCCTGACGGTCGAGTTGGTCCGCTGCCGTGCGGCTGATGACTGCGGCACTATGGGCCGCTGCGGAGGCCGCTAGCATCGGCCCCTCCCAACGGCTGCCACCATTGGCGAAGCCAAAGACGTTCGGCGCCATCATCATTCCACCCGCCGCGACTTGGTAGGTTAGAGCCGCGAACTCTGACGAGCCGGTGGCCAGGTATAAGTAACCGGCATTTTTCTCGGGCTCACTCAGGTTGTCCTCCAACAATTTTTTGTAATGGTTGCCGCGGCCTTGGACGATCGCTTTGCCGGCTAACAGCGCCTGGCGGTTCTGACGGTCAATGTTCAAGGCCTGGCGCTGCAGGTCGACGGAGACCTTTGCCAGATCCCAGGCTTGCTGTTGCTGCAGTTCCTGCAACTGAGCCTGTTCCTTGCGCTCGATCAGTGACAGCAGCAGGGCGCCGAATTGGCTGAGGCTTTCCACCGCACCTTGGGCCTGGTTGTGCAGGGTCGTGAAGCGATAGTGGGGAATGGCGACGGTCGGCAGGCTTGTCACCGGGCTGCCTGAGAGGCTCAGGGCATTGGCAATGGAGATGGCGCGAGGGTCCAGCGGGGCCGCGAAGACCGGCAGATGCAACGGCTTTCCGGCGATGTCGAGGTTATGCCGCAGGTTATACAGGCGGCTTTCGGCGATGTCCCAGCATTTGAGCAGTTGCGGGCTGAATGGCAAATGAAAGTAGGGGCTATCGAGAGCCGGTAAGGACGACCGCGAGCTGTCTTCGCGGGGGGGCGATACCTGAGCACCGGCCAAGCGGGTCACTGCATTTTCGAAGGTGCGCAGGTGGGCACTGGGTGTTTCGCCCAATGCTTGCAGACTGACGGGCGTCCAATGGTCGACCGGTTGCACGATGGGGCGTGGCCCCAGCAGGTCCAGCACCCGCACGTACCAGAGCTTTGCCTCGCTGAGGCTATCGGATGTCAGTTCGCGGTAGGCGGCGTCGCCTCGGTTGATCAGTATGTCGAGGTACAGAAAGTACAGCGCCTTGCAAAAGTGCACGGGATGACTGAGGGCGATTTGGTGCGGATCGTCGGGCGACTGATTGGAGTATGACGGCATGCTGTTATCGGTCAACGGCACGCTTCTCCAGCGTTCATCGCCCGTGCGACTTGGATCGAAGGAGTAGCGCAACCAGCGTTCAGCTTCTTCATATCGATGCTCGGTGTTCAATCGCTGGGCCACCAGCCATGGCACGTAGAGGAACAGCTCGGTGAAGTAACGGCCGTAAGGTCCGTGGAAATCCAGCGTGTTGGTTGAATCACCGGGTATCGGGGGTTCTGGCAGTTGCTGTGTCGTCCAGTCGAACAGCTCATCCAGGCTGTTTTCGGTGCGACGAATCAGTTCGGCGGCGAACACCGTGTTCAACCGGATCGGTTGGCGCAGTTGGCTTTTGGCGTCGCTGTTTTTGATAGCGGAATAAGTGAAGTCGATGAGCTGGGTGGTGCCCAGGCCGGGTGTCGTTACCGAGGTGATGTCTGGAGGTTGGCGGAATGCAGGAGCCAGGGTCAGTTTGATAGCTTTAAGGGCGAAGGAAATAGTTTTATCCGGTTCATCGGGGCGAGCTAGCGCAACCCCATAAAGCAAGGTTTCCCCGGCTTCACCGAGGTCTTCGATACGCAATGGATATTCATAGAGCGCTGGCAGTTGCTTCGCCAGGGGGGACGCCGCCAAGGATTTCAGGTCTTCGTAGGTTAGCGAGCCACCGTCCAATGTGTCGGGTTGGCGGAAAACGACATATCTTTTGTATGCCAGTTTTTCTTCGTAAGTGAAATCACTCCAAAAGGTAAAGGGCTGTCCTGAGGTCTGAAGCAGTATCCGCATTCTGCTGATAGAGGCATCAGTGGAGCGATTGTCTTTTGTCGTGAGCAGATACCTTACCGCTGCGACGGAAATGAATTTTCCGCTAAGGCTGTTGTGGTAAGGGAGGGTGAAGCCAGGCAAGCCTTCAGTGTCTCTGATGACATCGCTCAAGTGATTTATCGATAACCGGTACTCACTGTCGGAGTCATCACTTTGATAGAACTCATTGAGGTACGAGTCATCGTTGAGTCTTACATAGGCGGTGGGCGGTAAGTTGTCGTCGGGAGGTGCCAGCTTGAATTGGAGGCGACCAGAGAAAGAAAAGCCGATGCTGCCGGGCGGGGCAGGGATGTTCGAATCTTCGGCGCTGAGTGACAGCCTGTACATTGAATCGATCGGTTTGAAGAGTGTTCCATTCAACTTTTCGTCGACATTCGATAGGGTGCTCGAAATGTTTGCAGGTAACGACGCTGAAGAGCTGGAGATGTTTGAGAACTGCAATTTTGTCTGAACACGCTGATCATTGATGTCAGCCTGCGAATAATCCGTTGAATGTTGCTCCACGGGAAGTGAGCTTTGTTCTTCGGTTTTTTTTGCGGTCGAGCGGTGAGGCTCTTCCACGAGATTTTTACCGATGAGAATTTTTTTAATAAAGCTAAAAGTACCGGCGGGCCCAGGTGTCGAGCCGGTGTTGGGCTGGCGTGCATATAAGGCCAGATAGAGTGAATCTCGCGGGCCTTTGCTCTGTTGTACCGCAACAGTTCCGAGCAACGCCTTGATCGCATCCACGTCCATGCTGCCAAGCACTTTGTCCTCACAATAACCTTGCAAACCAACCCGCGGCGTACTCCAGATGCCATCGTGTTTCTTGAAGCAATAGCTCAAACGCAATAGCGGATGGTTCGTGCCTTGCGGCGCGATATTGGCATTCTGAAAGGCACTGCTTGAAGCTGACGGATCCTGATGTATGCATTCTGCCCAGATCACGAACAGGCGATTGTTGAACCAGACGGGTCGGATCGTCTGTTCGGCAGCACTCTCGGGAATGGGTACATCGGCTTTTTCCCAGTCCGACCAGGCGAGCGGATCTGGTTGGTCCAGTTTCGGCGCGGTGGCGAGCGGTTTTGCAGGCGTGCCATCGAATGGCCGTTGCGCCATGTTCAGTGAGCGCCAGAAATAGGTGTTTTCCGAGCGGGATTTTGCAATGAAGTACCAGGTACTGTTGGCAAAGTCCTCGCCGTCGATGTAACCGCTGAGGATATTCAGATTGGCAATTTCTTCGAATCGACTCAGGTAAGCCATGATCGCCGATTGAACCGCATCGGATTGAATCTGGTTCTGGCTGAGGGCGTTTTCCAGTTGCCTGAAGTTCTCGCTCTTGGTGGTCCTCAGCGCCGGGTCCAGATAGGTGGCGGGGAAATAGAGCAACTTCTGGTGAGCGGCCCAGGTCGGGTACCGATGCATCTCGTTGCGCCAGGTTTGTAGGTACTCGGCGGGAATGTTCGCCGAGTCGTAACCCGGCTCCAGGTTCATCAGGATGCGATTGATATACTGCTGCAGGCTGGCAATGGCACATGCCACTGGCGTGGTGGGCACATCCTGGCTGACCAGTACGTCGAGCAGCCAGTATTCGTAGAGGTCACGGGCTGTCTTGAGCTGGCGGGTTTTCGTCGGGGCCTGCTCGGGTGCAACCTTGTTCAGGTAAAGCGCCAGCAGGGCATCGCGCAGGCTTTCATCGAGCTGCTTGTTCAGGGCAACGGTCATATTCGATCCTTGAATATTGAAGTGGGGTGGTCAATGGCTCGCCGCGATCAGCGCTTCGCCGACGGTTTTCCAATCCGAAGCAGGGCTTTGGGGGTTCAGTGCGGTTGCCTTGAGCAGCAGCTCTGCCGACAGCCCTGTGCTGACGCAGCACGCCTGGCAGCGCATGACCCAGTCCAGCGCTTCCATTGACGTTGCGCGTCGCGGTTCCAATTGCGCCGTGAGGCGTTGCACTTCTTCGCTGTTCCAGTTCAGGAGGCTGGCCAGCAGGCTGTTGGCTTCTTTTTCCGCCTGTTGGCCGTCCTGGTTGGCGACATGCAGGTAGTGCAGCAGGTTTTCTTCCGACTGCGCCTGGTGACGGGCGCAATGGCTGAAACGCTCGAGCAGATACAGCGTTTGCGGGGTGAGGGCTCTGGAAGTGTTCGGGGCCAGCCATGTCGGGTTTGCCATCAAGGCGTTCAGCGTGCTGCTGCTCAGGTGCAGGTGTTGGCAAGCCTCGGCGGTGCGCAGTACCTTTGCCAGCGCCTGCGGCATGATGCCCGGGGCAGCCTTGATGGCCGCGACAAGCGCCTCGGCATCGGTACCGGCCATTTGCATCACGTGGGGAACGAGCTCGCTGGAAAGGTCGGCCATGTCATGCAGGAGGGTTTCAACCAGGTGCTGAGGGACGTGCTCGGTGTCCTCTCGAAGTCTCGCCAGGCGTTGTTCCTGGTTCTGGTTCAGTGGCAAGCCCGCTTCTGGTTCAGCGAACAGACGACACCACTGCAGCACATCGAGCCCGTTTTGCCTGAGCCAGTCGACGGCCCAATCCAAGGCCATCAGCACGTCGAGAATGTCGGGTGCCGAGGATGCCGGGGGAGACAGTCGCCCGGTCACCAGCGCCTTGCCGTAATCGTCCCCTCCCAGTAGCCGGGCCAGCTCGGTGCACGCCAGCGGCGATAGGCCCAGCATCCGGGCGATGCGGGCCTGGCGGTAGAGGGATGAAACCGTAGGCAGGTCGTGTTCCAGTCCCAGCAGGTATTGCTCGCTTCGTTGCGCAAGCAGCAGCAACGCGTCCTGGGTCATGGGCAATCCGAGGCCGGCACTCAAGTAGCTGAAGGTTTGCAGGTCGGTGACGGCCAGTGGCTTCTTGGGGTATTGCCACACGGGGTTTTCAAGCAAGCGGGTGCGATTGAACACCTGATCGAACAACGGGACTCGTTCCCCGCAGGCTTCAACCGGCATGTCGTGCAGCAAAGAAGCAAACTCTTCAGGCGCGATGCCATGACGTTGGTTCAGGTACCGGTAGACGCCAAGGGTGCGCAACGTGTTGGCGCTGAGCGTGTCGCTTCCCTCGGATCGCAGGGCATTGATGATCAGTGTGTCCAGTTCGGCCACGGGGATATCGGTCCAGCGATGCAGGCGGATCATGCGCTGGAGACGGTCGAAACGTTCATCGGAATAGTGCAGGAAGACGCGCGACGCCCCTTGGGTTTCGATGCGCAGGGGGGGAGTACTTTCCGACCCGTTGATGTAGCTGGCGCCATAAACGCTCTGCGTGGCGTCCGGGCTGTTGATCGAGCTGCGAGGGCTGTAGCGGCCTTGCGCCAGGAATTGTTCCACCTGGTCCGTCGTCAGCCCGGTGCGTTCCTGGAAAAAATCGAGCTGATCCAGGCGTGTGATGTCCTGGGTGCCATAGCTTTTCTTCAGCGCGTCAGGCCTGGCGCTTGAAGCGCTTGGCGCGAGCAGCAGGTTCTGTTGTTCCGGGCTGAGTCCGGACAACAGCTTTTGGGCATCGAGATGAGAGGTCGTGACGCGCCCGTACGTCGAGGGGCCTCGTGAAAATGGCAGTTGCAGGCTGACCCGATAGTTCAGTTCGCCGAGCACGGGTTTGCCTGCGCCCAGCCCGAGCAGACACTGGTGATGGTGCAGGTCGTAGGGCAGCGAGAAGGGATAGTGCTCGCTGGCCAGCACCTGCTGGACGGTCTCGTTCCTGCCGGTACTGGCCAGGTGCGCCGCGATGTTGCTGCGCAGGGTGTCGTTGACGATGTCGAGCATCGGGCGTGTGGCGAAGGCGCTCTGTCGATCGAGCATCAGCTTGCCGAGGTCCGGGCGCCGTTCCTCCAGGGTGATCCTGGCCGCTTGTACAGGGGCCGGTAGCTGCTCCAATTGCCGGGCGAACAGATACAGGGCTCGCAGATACGCCACGGGTGAGTCGATGGCGGCGATGTCGCCTTCGTCGCAGAAGTGATCCCAGTTTTCTTCGAAGAGTGCCTGATAGCCGGCGGACGCTGGCGTTGTATCCGAATCCAGGCTGTACCGGAAACTTGGCTGGGTGTCCTTCCTGGGTGATACGCGGTGTTCCTGGTACAGGCGGCTGATTTGTCCGGCATAGCTCACAGCGCTGTCATACACCCGCCCGGCATCCGCGTCGCTGTGCTTGGCGAGTTCGAGGGCGAACTGCGCTTTGTCCATGCGCACGATGTCGAACACCGACGTCACACCCATGTGCTGTAGGGCTGTTCTGAATTTGGTTTCTGAAGTTTTCTTGCCGGCAGGGAAGGCGACGAGCCGGTGCAACAGCGAGTCGTTGCTAACGTCCATGTGGGGTCTATCTCCTGTTCGAACGGAATGTGCGTTTCGGGAGAAAACCGTACAGGAGCACGCAGAAAAAAACGGTAGGACGTCAGGGGAAGATGTGTACGAAAGGGCGATGCGTGGGGCGGTTTTTGATTCCCGGTGGTCCCTGGGGGCTGACGGGTGAGTGGCCGCTAGACAAGTTGAGCGCTTTAAACTAGCTTGCAATCAATGATTTCATTGATTGCAGGTGTTTTATGGCCAGCCTCACTATTCGAAACCTGGACGATCAGATAAAGGAACAACTGCGTATCGCGGCAGCCCATAACGGCCACTCCATGGAGGAAGAGGCCCGGCTGATTTTAGGGCGTGCCTTGGCAAGAGTGAGTCCTGAAGGTGGATTGGGGAGTCGCATTCGAAACAGATTCAGTGCCCTGGGCGGTGTGGAACTGGATCTGCCTGCGCGTGACGAAAAGGCCAATGCGGCGGATTTATCTGAATGATAGTGCTCGATACCAACGTGATTTCAGAGTTCATGCGTGCAGAGCCGAACGCCAGTGTCCTGGCCTGGGTTGATTTGCAGCCTGCAATGGAACTGGTCATTTGCGCTGTTACCGTGGCGGAAATTCTTCATGGTGTCGCCCGGCTGCCTTCCGGCAAGCGCAAGCAAAGGCTTGAAGCCCATGCAATGGCAATGTTCGAAGAGGATTTTGCTGGCCGGATCCTGCCTTTCGATGCCCATGCGGCGGTTGAGTACGCGACCCTCGTTGCGTCATGCGAGGCGAAGGGGAGGACGGCAGGCATGGCTGATGCACAGATTGCCGCTATTTGCCGTACTCACGGGGCGCTGATTGCAACCCGCAATACCAGGGATTTCGAGTTTCCAGGCGTTGACGTCATCAACCCCTGGAACGCTTGAAGGGGGCTTCATACATAACGCCCGTATTCCATCGGAACCGGGCGTTGTCCATGATCAAACCCTGAAGTGGCTGACCATCATCTGCAATTGATTGCCCAGCCGCGCCAGTTCCACGCTGGAAGCGGCGGTTTCTTCGCTGGCGGCGGCGGTCTGTTCTGACACGTCGCGCACGTTGATGATGCTGCGGCTGATCTCCTCGGCCACGGCGCTTTGCTGCTCGGCAGCGGCGGCGATCTGCTGGTTCATCGACTGGATGTTCGACACCGTGCGGGTGATGTTTCCCAGGGATTCCCCAGCCTTGCGCGTCAGGGCCACGCTGCTGTCGGTGAGGCTGCGGCTGTTGTTCATCACGGCGGCCACTTGCTGGGTACCGTTCTGCAGGCCGGCCACCAGGCCTTCGATTTCCTCGGTGGATTTCTGGGTGCGCTGGGCCAGGCCACGGACTTCGTCGGCCACCACGGCGAAACCACGCCCGGCTTCACCGGCGCGGGCTGCTTCGATGGCGGCGTTGAGCGCCAACAGGTTGGTCTGCTCGGCCACGGCCTTGATCACGTCCATGACGCTGCCGATCTTGTCGCTTTCCTGTTGCAGCACGGTCATGGCGTCGGTGGAACGCACCACTTCGCTGGCCAAGCGTTCGATCTGGGCGATGGCTTCGCTGACCACCTTGTCGCCGGCGCGGGCTTCGCCATCCGCGGCGGCGGCGGCCTGGGAGGCTTCTTCGGCGTTGCGCGCGACTTCCTGGACCGTGGCGGTCATCTCGTGCATGGCGGTCGCGACCTGGTCGGTCTCGACTTTCTGGCTGTTGACCCCGGCGCTGGTCTGCTCGGTCACGGCGGACAACTCTTCGGCGGCGCTGGCGATCTGGGTCACGCCATCGCGGATGCCGCTGATCAGGTCACGCAGGGTCACGCCCATGCGTGCGATGCCTTGTTGCAGCACGCCCAGTTCGTCACGGCGGGTGACGATGACGTTCTGCGACAGGTCGCCGCTGGCAATGCGTTCGACCACGGCCAGGGTTTCGCGCAGCGGGCCGGTGATCTGGCGCGTGATGATCACGGCGGCAATGACGCCCATCAGCAACGCCAGCAAGGTGCTGATCAGTTGCAGGGTGCGGGCCTGGGCGCTTTCAGCGTCGCGGCGGTCGAGTTGGATCTGGTACAGCTGCTCGCTCAAGGTCACGATGGTCGTGCCCTGGTCGGTCATTTCCTTGCGGGCCTGGACCACATCGGCGGTGGCCAGCTTGAAGGCCTGCACGGCGCTGCGGTACTGGGTCAGGGCGTTTTCCAGCTGGCGCAGTTCATCCTGGCGGCTGCTGGAGAAATGTTCATTCAAGGGCTTGAGCGAAGCGATGGCGGCGTCCAGCTGAGCGATGGCCTTGCGTTCGGTGTCGGCGTTGCTGTTGGCGGTATAGCCGCGTACTTCATAGCGGGCCAGCATGAAGGCCTGCTTGGCCTCGGTGATGGCCTGGAACTGGGCGAAACGTTCATCGCTGAGGGCCATGTGCCGCACGTCGGCGTCGATGGCCTCGATCAGCTTGTAGGCGACCTCGGCGTTCGCGCCCATGGCGTCGCGGGCGCTGTTGCCGGTGCGGTAGGCGCTGCGCATTTTGTTCAGGGAAACCTGATAGGCACTGATGACCGCGCTCTGCTCCTTGAGCAGCTTGACGTTTTCCGGGCTCTTGAAGCTGCTGAGCAGGGTGTTCTGTTGCGCCACGAAACCGTTGAGGGTGGTCTGCACATTTTGTGCGGCGGTTTCGTCGCCATCGGTCAGCATGTATTGCAGGCGGGTGACGCGAAGTTTGGTCAGGCCGGCGTTGAGCTGAGTGATGTCGCTCATCCAGTTGCTGCGCTGGATAAGACCGCCCAGGCTGGTCCAACTGGTCAGGGCCAGCAGGCAGGTCAGGACCAGCACCAGGCCGAAGCCCAGGCCCAATTTCATGTTGACGCTAATGTTGCCAAACCAGCTATTCATCAAATTCCTCCAGGAACGTTGTGCTGCTTGATCATCGATTGGCTGGAAGATTGTTGTTGTTAAGAGCCAGCAAGAGCATGTAGCAGGGCTTTATCGGCGGGGGGGCCTGGATCTGAAGCTTTTTTTCACATTGGTTTCACTGCCTGCCTACGTTGGCCTCTTTACTGTCGCGCCATCGAATGACTAGGTGGATGCCGTCGGGGCGGCTTGATGTGGAACTGAGACTGAGCCTTTTCGGCCTGACGCGCTCGATCGATACGCGCTGGTTTGCCCGTTACCAAAACACGCTGGTCGTGCTGGCTTCGGCGCTGCTGGTGATCCCGTTGACCTTCTGGCTGCTGAGCCCGGCAGCGGTGCCGGACCTGGCCCATGGCAACATCGCCGGTGCCCGGGCCTTGGCCGATGGCTGGGCCAAGGGCGAGATGATCGTGCTGGTGCGCCATGTCGAGCGCTGCGACCACTCCAAGGCCGCGTGCCTGAATGATCGCGAGGGCATCACGGACCGCGCCCGTGCCGTTGCGGTGGGCCTCGGTGCCCGGTTCGAGCAACTGGGCCTGGACAACGTCGACCTCTACAACAGCCCGCTGGTGCGTGCGACCCAGACGGCGGGGTACATGTTTAACAAGGTGAGCACCGGTGACGATTGGCTGATCAATTGCCGGCATGACCTGCTGCGTAATGCCCTGGCCCACAAGGTGGCAGGGCGCAACCTGATTCTGGTGACCCATAGCGAATGCATGCAGGCCATGGAAACCGCGCTCCAGCGCCCGACTTCGGCGTTCGGCTATGGCGCTTCGTTGTTCGTTTCCGCCGCCCAGCCCCAAGCGCCACGCTTGCTTGGGTTTATCGAGGCCTCTGACTGGCACTCGGTGGCGTTTCAGTAACTTTCCCCACGATTAGGACCGCTCATGCTGACGTCTGCTCGCGCCCGTTTCTACGGACTCAACCTCGGAATTCCCTTGGTCTGTGCCGCCGCGGTGTTCCTGCTGTTCGACCTGACCCGCATCGACATCGCCATCAGCGATCTTTTCTACGATCCGCTGCACCAGGTCTTTCCGCTAGAGCATGTGCGGCTGTTCGAGCAAATCACCCACAAGTGGGCGAGGGTCATCCCGAACTGGACCGGCGAGGCGGCCATAGTGGGGGCGCTGTTGGCGTTTTTCTGGCCGATCTTCAAACCGGAAAAACACCCTGGGCTGCTCCGCCTGCTGGATAAGACCCGACTGAGCAAACCACTACGTTTTGCCCACAAGCACCGTCGCGACTTTCTCTACGTGGTCTTCGCCTTTTCCCTCAGCACCGGGGTGATCCATTACCTCAAGGGCCACACCAGCGTGTACTGCCCGGTGGAAACCACCCAGTACGCCGGCAAGATCGAGCACAGGGAATGGTTCCAGAATTTCGACCTGCTGAACGTCGCCGGTGACGGTCGTTGCTGGCCCGGCGGCCATGCGTCCGGCGGCTTCACCATGCTGGCGCTGTATTTCGTCGCCCGCCGCTACCGCTGGCGTCATTCGAAAGCCTTGATGTATGGGGCGCTGGCCTTGGGGTTTGTCTACGGCACGACCCGGGTCCTGCAGGGTTGGCACTACATGTCCCACACGTTCTGGGCGGGGATTTTCGTCTGGTTGAGTTGTTGGCTGATGGCGCTGCTGTTTTATGGACGGGCGGCCTTGGAGCAGCCTGCGTTGGGCAACGCACTTCGTCAGCCTGAACACCAGGCAAAAAAAAGCCCGCTGGGAGTGCGGGCTAAAACCTTAGTTTCTTGAATGAGCGAGGGGACTTTACCCAATCACACGCAGGTGTGGGGTGAAGAAAAGTTCATGAGGCCGCTTCCTCGCACGACCTCATGGGCTTGGACGCTTCTCACCGCAGATCGAACCGATCCAGGTTCATCACCTTGACCCACGCCGCGATGAAGTCCTTGACGAACTGCTCCTGGGCATCCGGGCTGGCATAGACTTCGGCCAGGGCCCGCAGCTGCGCGTTGGAGCCGAAGACCAGGTCAACGCGAGTGCCGGTCCATTTGACCTGGCCGGTCTTGCGGTCGCGAGCTTCGAAGGTTTCCTGGGTGTCGGAAAGGGCTTTCCATTCCACGCCCATGTCGAGCAGGTTGACGAAAAAGTCGTTGCTCAACGTCCCTGGCCTTTGGGTAAAGACACCGTGCGCAGTGTGGCCGACGTTGGTATCCAGTACCCGCAGGCCGCCAATCAGTGCCGTCATTTGCGGGGCACTGAGGGTCAGCAGTTGTGCCTTGTCGATCAGCAGCGCCTCGGCGGACACGCGGTACCGGCCCTTGAGGTAGTTGCGAAAACCATCGGCAATGGGCTCGAGAAAACCGAACGACTCGATGTCCGTCTGTTCCTGGCTCGCGTCCATGCGTCCTGGCGTGAAGGGTACCGTCACGCTGAGCCCGGCATTTTTCGCCGCCTGTTCAACACCGGCGCTGCCCGCCAGCACGATCAGGTCCGCCAGGGAGATTTTCTTGCCGTCGGCTTGGGCCGTATTGAACTCGCTCCGAACCTTTTCCAGGGTCGCCAGCACTTGGGCCAGTTGTTCTGGCTGGTTGGCTGGCCAATCCTTCTGCGGGGCCAGGCGCAGGCGGCCACCGTTGGCACCGCCGCGTTTGTCGGAACCACGGAAGGTGGAAGCCGCGGCCCACGCCGTAGACACCAGCTGTGAAACCGTGAGGCCCGCGGCCAGCAGCTTGCCTTTGAGGGCGGCGATGTCGCTGTCGTTGACCAGCGGATGGTCGACCGCCGGGATAGGGTCTTGCCACAGCAGTTCTTCGTTGGGCAGTTCCGGGCCGAGGTAGCGTGAGAGCGGGCCCATGTCGCGGTGGATCAGCTTGAACCAGGCGCGGGCAAAGGCGTCGGACAACTGCTCCGGGTTTTCCAGGAAACGCCGGGAGATTTTTTCGTAGATCGGGTCGAAGCGCAGGGCCAGGTCGGTGGTCAGCATCGTTGGATTCCGCCGTTTGGCCGGGTCATGGGCATCGGGGATAATGCCCGCGCCTGCGCCGTTTTTCGGTGTCCATTGATGCGCGCCTGCCGGGCTCTTGGTCAGTTCCCATTCGAAGCCGAACAGGTTCTCCAGGTAATTGTTGCTCCAGCGGGTGGGCGTGGTGGTCCAGGTGACTTCCAGGCCACTGGTGATGGTATCGGGCCCCTTGCCGGTGCCGAAGGTGCTCTTCCAGCCCAGGCCTTGCAGCTCCAGGCCAGCGGCTTCGGGCTCGGCACCGACATTGTCCGCAGGCCCGGCGCCGTGGGTCTTGCCGAAGGCGTGGCCGCCGGCAATCAGTGCCACGGTTTCTTCGTCGTCCATCGCCATGCGGGCGAAGGTTTCGCGAATATCCAGCCCGGCGGCGACCGGGTCCGGCTGGCCCTCGGGGCCTTCCGGGTTGACGTAGATCAGCCCCATCTGCACGGCGGCCAGCGGGTTCTCCAGGTTGCGTCCTTCGTCAGTTCGGCTTTCTTCGTTGCCAGGTTCGGCCACCAATTGGCCCTCGCCGGGATCCTGCATGGCGGCTTTGTCGGGCTTGCCATAGCGGACATCGCCCCCCAGCCATTTGTTTTCGGAACCCCAGTAGACGTCTTCATCCGGCTCCCAGACATCGGCGCGACCACCGGAAAAGCCGAAGGTCTTGAAGCCCATGGACTCCAGCGCGACGTTGCCGGTAAGGACGATCAGGTCGGCCCAGGAGATGTTGCGACCATACTTCTGCTTGATCGGCCACAGCAGCCGACGCGCCTTGTCGAGGCTGACGTTGTCGGGCCAGCTGTTGAGCGGTGCAAACCGCTGCTGGCCGGAACCCGCCCCACCGCGCCCATCACCGGTGCGGTAGGTGCCTGCACTGTGCCAGGCCATGCGGACAAAGAGCGGCCCATAGTGGCCGAAGTCCGCTGGCCACCAGTCTTGCGAGTCGGTCATCAGCGCATTCAGGTCTTGTTTCAAGGCCTGGAAGTCCAGGCGCTTGAACGCTTCGGCATAGTTGAAATCCTCGCCCATTGGGTCGGACAGCGAGGAGTGCTGGTGCAGGATCTTCAGATTCAGTTGGTTCGGCCACCAGTCGCGGTTCGTCGTGCCACCGCCAGCGGCGTGATTGAACGGGCATTTCGATTCGTTTGCCATGAGAAGCTACCTTTGGTCGTATTCATCCAGCTATCCAGCCCGGCGGGCTTCGAATAGCGACAGGCGAAATAAATGACACAGGGCGCAGGGCTCACAGTTCGCTCAACTGATCATGTTTGGCTACGCGGCAACATCTAATTGCCAGTACGGTGGCCCACGGCAAGCCCAGTACGTTTCTGAACGCTTCGTATCTCTTGTCAGGTTTCACGGGCCGGATTACACCAGCCTGAATTCAGGCTAGTCCTCCTTTGCCAGATAGCTAATAGGCGCAGTATTAACGGTCGATAGGGATAATCTTTTATCGGCGCCCGGCGGTGAGGCAGATGATATGAACGGCGCCTGCCGTGACGGACCCCATCATGAACAAATGCCCGCGCAGCACGGCCTTCCACGAAGCCGGTCATGCCCTGGCCTTTTGGTGGAATGGCCTACCGATAAAGCGCATCACCGTGCGTACCAAGGTCGAAGCCTGGGCGGGGCCGCTGTTCGACCTGCACGGCAACCCGCAATACGCAGAAGGGTTGGTCGAAGCCGACTACCTTGTTTCGCGCCCGGCCTTCGACGCGCCGGGGATCGCTGAATACCTGCCCTCGATGATCGATGCCATCGAGCGTGACCTGCTCCATTGTTTCGCCGGGCCTGTGGCCGAAGCGGTCTACCGGCACCGCAGGTCCGACCGGCTGTTCAGGGGCAGCGGCCGGGGTGACCTGGACCGGGGGCACGAGCTGATCAGCCTGCTGCCACCGCGCAAGCTGCTCGACGCCCAAGCCCAGGCCATCGCTCGTTGCAGTTGCCTGGTGCACCGTTACTGGCCGGCTGTCAGCGCCGTGGCGGGCTTTCTGCAAGAGCATGGCACGGTTGAAGGGAACGCCGTCACAGCGCTGCTGTGTGAGATGACCGGGGAGCGGCCGATGTTGCTCGGCCATCAAGTGGCAAGCCTCGATTCGTGATCAAGGCGTTGCCACTACTCGCTAGCGCTTCACTGTTTCCTCAAGAGAGAAGCGTCCCAGTGGGTTTTGTTGGAAGTGCTCGATGTTCTTGCGCGAGATATTGATGTACGGGCTGTAGTAGAGATCGATCCAGTTGACGTCCTGCTTGGCGATTGCCTGAAGGTCGGTATACATCTGCTTGCGCTTGGTCGGGTCCACTTCTACCCGCGCGGCCGCGACCAGATCCTTGACCTTGTCGTTCTTGTAGCGGGTCATGTAATTCATGTTGGTGTCATGTCCCAGCACGAAGGTGGTCTTCTGGTCCGGGTCGAGGATGTCGTTGGTCCAGTACATCACGGACAGATCGTAGTCGCCGTCGATCAGCATCTGCCAACTCTGGGTTGGGTCGACTTTCTGCAAGGTGGCTGTCACGCCGACTGCTGCGAGCTGTTGCTGGACCAGCACGGCGATCTGCTCGTCGGCTTCATTGCCCGCATTGACCACATAGTTGAGCTTCAGGCCTGAAGCGCCTGCATCGGCCAGCATTTTTTTGGCTTTTTCCGGGTCGTACGGGCGCTGCAGATTATCGGCATTGTGATAAAGCGCTCCTTTAGGAATGTAGGAATAAGCCACCTGGCCATGGCCGAACGTCACGGTATCGACCAGGGATTTCTTGTTGATCGCAAGGTCCAGGGCCTGACGTACTTCAGGCTTGCCCAGCAGGCCGTGCTCATGGTTGATCAGCAGATGATCCTCACGGGTGGAGGGATCCATGTGTACGACCAGGTTGGGATCTTTCTTCAGGGTTTCGACGCGCGAGAAGGGCACGAAGATCGCCGAATCCAGTTCACCGGCCTGTACCTTCAACATCCGCGTATTGTCATCCGGGATGGAGATCCATTCCACGCCATCCAGGCTCACCTTGTCGGCCTGCCAGAAGTGGGGGTTCTTTTCCAGCACCACGCGATCACCGCGTAGCCACTCCTTGACGATAAAGGCGCCAGAGGCAACGGGGTCCTGGGCATAGGCTTCCTCACCCATTTTCTCCATGGCCTTTTGCGACAGGATGGAGACGTTGGGCAACGCCAGCTGCGCGAGGAAGGGCACTGAAGGGCTCGTGAGTGTCACCACCAGTGTCTGCGGGTCGGTTGCCTGGGCCTTGTCGATAATCTTGTAGGAGTCGCTCCACAGCGACCCTTTGTTGTCGCGGATGCGCAACAGACTGAACGCTGCATCGCTGGCGGTAATCGCTGAGCCGTCGGAGAACTTGGCCGAGCGCAGTTTGAAGGTATAGGTCATGCCATCGTCGGAAACCTGCCAGCTCTCGGCCAGCCCCGGTACCAGCTTGGTGCCGGTATTGTCGACGCGCACCAATACGTCGTAGACATTGGAGAACACCCAGTTATCACGGTTCTGTGCGCTTTTGATCGGGTCGAACGTCGTACTTTCTTCACGGCAACCGATGGTCAGCACGCCTGCTGCCTGGGCGACACCGGCCGCCAGTGTGCAAACGGTCAACGTCGCGGCGGTCAGCAACTTCAAGTGTTTCGATCGCATGGTCAAACTCCCTATTGATGAATGTTTTTTAGAGCAATGGCTCTCCGAGCACACAGCTATAACGATGTCCATTGATGTCATGGCTGGGGGGCGGCGTTTTCGCGCAGATGGGTTGTGCATACCGGCAGCGCGGGTGAAAAACGCAGCCGGATGGAAGGTTCAGGGGGCTGGGTGGCTCGCCAGGCAGGGGGGCGCTCAGCAACGGTCGAGTCGGGTCGATGTGTGGAATGGACTGGATCAGCGCGACGGTATAAGGATGCCGCGGGCTGCTGAACACGGCCTCCGTGGGGCCTTGCTCGACGATCTCGCCGAGGTACATCACGGCGACCCGATCACAGAGCCGCCGAACGATCGCCAGGTCGTGAGCGATGAACAGAATCGCCAGGTTCATGCGCTGCCGCAGCTCCAGCAGCAGGTTGATGATCTGTCCCTGGATGGAAACGTCCAGCGCGGCCACGCATTCATCGGCGATGATCAACCGTGGCTCGATGGCCAGTGCCCGAGCGATCCCCACACGTTGGCATTGACCGCCACTCAACGAACCCGGTTTGCGGTGGGCCAGCTCCGGTCGCAGGCCGACCAGGTTCAGCAGTTCATCGACCCGCTGGCGAATCAGCGATGCAGGAATCGCACAGCGCACTCGCAGCACTTCAGCCAGGGTGTCGCCAATGCTCATCCGTGGATTGAGGGCGGTATAAGGATCCTGGAAAATCATCGCGGTTTCGTGGCGCAGTCGCTCGATGTCGATCCGCTTGCCTTGAGCCATATCCACGCCATCGAACAGGATTTGTCCGGCGCTGATCTCAGTGAGGCGCAAGATGGCCCGACCCAGGGTGCTCTTGCCGCTGCCCGACTCCCCCACCAACCCAAGCACCTCTCCGGCGGCCAGACTCAGCGACACTCCGTTGACGGCTTTCACCCATTGCCTGTTGATTCCGAACGGACCACTGCCAGGGGTGGCGAAGCGCACCTGCAGATCTTTCACGTGCAACAGGGTCATGACGAAGCTCCCACAGGCAGCGGGTAATGGCAGGCGACTCGGTGTGCCTCTGTCGTGACTTGCATCTGTGGCAACAGCCGCGTGCACTGGCTGCCCTGTTGAAGGCAGCGAGGATTGAAGCGGCAACCGGTGGGCAGCGCATCCAGCAGAGGAGGCTGGCCGGCGATGGTTTTGAGCATGGCATGGCCGGCGCTGGTAGCCGGTTGGCAGTCGATCAGGGCCGCCGTATAGGGATGTCGTGGGTGAGCCAGCAGATCAAGCTTGTTGCCGTGCTCGCAGAGCCGACCGGCGTACATCACCGCGATGGAATCACAAGTCTGGGCGACGATCCCCAGGTCGTGGGTGATCATGATGATTGACAGCCCACGTTGGTCGCGCAAATCCAGGAGCAGGCGCAGGATCTGTGCCTGTACCGTGACATCCAGGGCAGTGGTCGGCTCATCGGCGATCAGCACCTGGGGGTTGCAACCCAATGCCACGGCGATCATGGCGCGTTGACGCATGCCACCGGAAAACTCATGGGGATAACTGTCGACCCGCGTTAGCGGATCGGGAATGCCCACCTGGCGTAACACATCAATGGCCTTCGCCCGTGCTTCACGCTTGGACGCCCCCTGATGCAGGCGTATGCCCTCGCCGATCTGTTCGCCAATACGCATCAACGGGTCAAGATGACTGCCGGGATTCTGAAAAATCATCCCTAGCTGCCGACCCCGTATGCTTCGCATGTCGGCTTCATCCAGTGTCAGCAGGTCCTTGCCGGCAAGGCGCACGGCCTTGCCTTGGACCCGCAGGTTTGCAGAGGGCAGCAAGCGCATCAAGGCCCGGCAGGCCATCGTCTTGCCTGAGCCGCTTTCACCCACCAGACCGAGGATTTCGCCTTCGGCCAAGTCAAATGACACGCGATCCACCAGCGTGACCTCGTCCTCACCGTGGCCGGCGATCACGCTGAGGTCCTCGACGTGCAACACCGGTGTGCTCATGGGCGTTCTCCGAGGTGCTCGGCGACACCGTCGGCCAGCAGACTGAAGCCCATGGCCAAGGTGACGATCGCCAGTCCCGGGAAGGTGCAGATCCACCAGGCGTTAGTGATGAAACTCTGGCCCTCGGCGACCATCGTGCCCCACTCGGCGGTGGGTGGCTGAACCCCCAGGCCGAGATAGCTGACCGCCGCCCCATTGAGCAGCACCAGCACCGCGTCGGACATGGAAAACACGATCGAGCCGAACATGGCATTGGGCAACAGGTGCCGGAACAGTATGCGTCCATGGCCGAAGCCCAGGCTTTTGGCCGCCAAGGCGAAATCGCTTTGCTTGAGCACCAGGATCTGAGAACGGATCAGTCGTGCATAGGACACCCAGCCCACCAGGGCCATCGCAATATAAAAGCTGCTCAGGCCGGGGCCGAGGATGGCCATGATTGCCAACATCAGCACCAGGAAGGGGAAGGCCAGGATAATATCGATCAGGCGCATGCAGATCGTGTCGAACCGGCCACCGATATAGCCGGCCAAGGCGCCGACGCAAGTGCCGATCAAGAACGGGAAAACCACTCCGATCACGGAAATCTGCAAGTCGATGCGCGCACCCCAGATCACTCGGGAAAGAACGTCGCGACCGAAATTGTCCGTGCCGAACGGATGGGCCAGGCTCGGCCCCAGCAGGCGAATATCGGTGTTCTGGGCAATCGGATCGAAGGGTGCGACCCAGGGTGCCAAGAGTGCGAGCAACAGCCAGCCAAACAGAATCGCCAGGCCTAGCACGGTGGCCAGGCGACCGTTGCGCAAGCCGAAACGCAGCGCAAGACGCCAGGCGGGATTGAGGGTCTGGCCGCTCATCGCATGTTCACCCGCGGATCAATCATCACGGTCAGCACATCGGCGAGGAAATTGACCGTGACGGTGGCGAGGGCCAGCACCATGGCCACGCCTTGGACCACCATGTAGTCGCGGGTAAAGATGCCGCGTACCAGCAATTGACCGATGCCGGGAATGGCAAACAGACTTTCGATGACCACCGTGCCGCTGATCAACCAGCCGATATTTACCGCCAGCAGGTTGACCGCCGGTACCAGGGAGTTGGGCAGCACATGCCGGCGAAATATCGCCCGCTCGGACAAGCCCCGGGCCCGTGCGGCGGTGGCATGATCGGCTTGTAGCTCCATGAGCATGCTGGCGCGCAGATTGCGCACCAGAACGGCGGAGAGTGCCAAGGCAATGGTCAGGCACGGCAAAACCATGTGATGCAGTTTGTCCCACCCTGTACGTCCATAGCCTGAGACCGGGAACAGTCCCAACTGCACACTGAGCAGCAGGATCAACATGATGCCTAGCCAGAACGCCGGCATGCCGAGCCCTGCCGTGGTGAACAGGCGAATCAGATGATCCTGCCAACCGCTCTTGTTGCGTGCCGCTACCGTGGCCAGTGGCACGGCAATCAGCAGCGCCAGCAGTACGCTGCCGAGCACCAGGAACAGGGTTGGTTCAATGCGGGTACTGATCAGCTGCAAGGCATCGACTTTGTAGAGCAGCGATTGGCCGAGATCGCCTTTGAGCAGGTTCTTGAGAAAGTAGAAGTACTGCATCCACAAGGGCTGGTCGAGACCGTACTGGGCACGAATCCTGATCAGCGCCTCCGGCGTGCTGCGCGAGCCCAGCAGCGCCCTGGCGGGGTCCCCGGGGATCGAGCGCACGAGCACGAAGGTGATCATGCTGATGCCAAACAGCACCGGCAATAGCTGTAGCGGGCGCGACAGTATGAAACGGTAGCGCGCCAGGTTCATGGGCTAGTTCCGATGGCGGTGCAGAAAGTCCAGCAGGACTGGGAAGTAGGCTTGGGGCTCTTCGTAGAACGGCATGTGGCTGCTGTTGGGGAACACATTCAGTTGTACATCCTTGAGCGCCATTTTCATGCGCATCGCACAGGCTGGCGTCAGTTCATCATGTTGACCGGTGGTGATCAGCACAGGCATTTCGAAGCCGGCCATCTGCTCGATGCGATTCCAGTCCTTGAGATTGCCGGTATAGAGAAATTCGTTGGGGCCCTGCATGGTCATGTAAGGCCCCATGTTCCAGTCGCCCAGGGAACGTGTCACCGGTGCTGGCCACTCGTCCAGACGGCAGACATGGCGATAGTTGAGCAGGGTGATGGCCGCCTGGTATTGCGGATGATCCAGGGTGCCCAAGGCTTCATGGCGCTGCATCATCGCGACGGTCTCACTGCCCAGGGCAGCCCGCAGACGCTCCAGTTCCAGGGACAGATGAGGAATATCGCCGGCGGTATTTTCCAGGATCAGGGTTTTCAGCGATTGAGGGTGATGAATGGCGTACTCGATCGCCAGCCAGCCACCCCAGGAGTGCCCCAGCAGGTGCACTTTGCCCAGGTCGAGGGCTTGGCGGACGGTCTCTACCTCCGCCACATAGCGGGTGATGTCCCACAGGGATTCGTCAGTAGGCCTGGCCGAGGCGCCGGTACCCAACTGATCGAAAGCGATGACCCGCAAGCCCTTTTCCTTGAGCCAGCCATGGCTGTCACGCAGATAATCGCAAGGCAATCCCGGCCCGCCATTGAGGCACAACAGCACGTCGTCGCCGTCGCCAAAGCCATAGGCCACCAGACGATGACCATCGACTTCCACGTCGTACCGCTGGTCTGGCTCGATCTCACGCCACATCATTGCTCTCCTGCTCAGGTGCGCCCGTTGGCTAAACCTTACCGAGGAAGCTACGCGCCCATAAGCTAGCAATTCTTATAGGTTTGATCTCTGGCATTCCCTCGCTCAGGCGTGGCATTCTACTTGCACGATTTCAGGATTGAAATTAATAAGGGAGCTGAATGGATGCAGGCCAAGCTGTCTGACTTCAATACTCGTCTTTTGTCTGGCAGGAGCCTGGACGAACAGATGGATAACACCCTGGGGATGGTCCAGGCGTTAGGCTTTGATGCCTTGGTGTACGACTACAGCCCGGTGCCGCTGGATCATGATGGGGCACTGATCACCCCGACTGTGCTGAAGTTGCGCAATACCCCCCGTGATTGGCACTCGCTCTGGTGTGAAGAAGGTTATTACCAGATCGACCCCGTCCAGCATCTGGCAATCAATGCCATATCTCCTTTTGTCTGGTCCTATCGACCGGAGGCCGACACAGTGCTGCAGCCGTTCATCGGCCAGAGTCATGCACCGGTCGTGAGCTACCTGCAGGATTCGCGCATGACCTGTGGCGTGACGGTGCCGATGCATTTGCCCAAAGGTGGCTTTGCGACATTGACCGGGCTGCGCACCGATACGAAGGGGAGCACCCTGCAGGATGTGCGGCAAACGCTGGGCGACTTCAGTCTGATTTCCCATGCCCTGCAAGAGGCGGCTTTTCCGCTGCTCGGCAAGGAAGCCCGCGCATGCCCGGTTCGCCTGACCAAACGCGAGCGTGAGTGCTTGAGATTAGCCGCTGAAGGGTTGACGGCGGCGGACATCGCCAGGCAACTGAATCGTTCCTTGGCCACCATCACCCTCCACCTGACTTCTGCAATGCACAAGCTTGGCGCCAGGAATCGGGTCCAGGCCGTGGTCAGGGCGGTGCACTATCGGTTGCTCGATAGCTGAAATCGGGTAAAAACCTATCTGTTTCTCTAGTTATTCCGCCGTCCAGTCCCCGGTATCGTGTTCCGCAGTATTTCTAGGGAGCGGCACGAAATGGATCTTCCCGTAACGCACGAAGGCTTTGCGCCTTTTGGTCCGTATCAGACCTGGTATCGCATCACTGGCGACTTCAGCAGTGGCCGTACGCCGCTGCTGATCCTGCATGGCGGCCCGGGCTGTACACACGATTATGTCGATGCCTTCAAGGATGTTGCCAACAGTGGCTATCCGGTGATTCATTACGACCAACTGGGCAATGGGCGTTCCACCCATCTTCCGGAAAAAGCTCCCTCGTTCTGGAACGTGGCGCTCTTTCTCGATGAGTTGGAGAACCTGCTGGATCATCTGGGCATTCGCGACAATTACGCACTGTTGGGGCAATCCTGGGGCGGCATGTTGGCCAGCGAACATGCGGTGCTCCAGCCCGCGGGCTTGCGCGCGTTGATTGTCGCCAACTCCCCGGCGGACATGTCCACGTGGCTCCTTGAAGTCAATCGCTTGCGCCAGCTTCTACCCATAGAGGTGCAGCAAACACTGCTCAAGCACGAGCGGGCTGGAACCTTGACGTCTACCGAGTATTTTGAGGCCGCTCGGGTTTTCTACGACCGTCATGTCTGCCGTGTCACGCCCTGGCCCGATGAAGTCGCCCGTACCTTTGCCCAGATCGATGCCGATCCTACCGTTTATCACGCCATGAATGGCCCCACCGAATTCCATGTGATCGGCAGCATGAAGGATTGGTCCATCACCGATCGCTTGCCTCGGATCAGCGTGCCGACCCTGCTGATTTCAGGCCGATACGATGAAGCGACGCCGTTGGTGGTCAAACCCTATGTGGATCATGTTCCCGACATTCGCTGGGCGTTGTTCGAACACTCCAGCCATATGCCCCATATCGAGGAGCGGATGGCTTGCATGGGAACCGTGGTGAGTTTCCTGGATGAGTGTCTGTAGGCGTCTGCGCAATCCGAGCAGTCGTTTTGTGTAGTGTTTTTCGACGCGTCCTGTGAGACGCGTCTCTTTTTTGAATGGAAAATTCCCGCTCTCTTGAACCGAAAGCGATATGCAGGGTCTGGTGTGCGCGTGGTTTTGCGCATCAGCAACGTGGGTGTTTCATGGGGGTAAGCCGGCATTCGGCTCTTCGTCCGCTCACGAGCTTGCTGTCATTTTCTGCATCGAGGGATCGAACATGTTCTCACCCGCCCTGTGGGCGAGGTCGTGCCTGGCTTTGCTGTGCCTGTCTCCGCTAACACTTGCTTATGCTGCGCCAACCCCCGGTGACACGGACCTGATTCGTGAGCGCCAGGACCGTCTGCTCGAAGAGCAGCGTCGGCGTCTGGAAGAGCTCAAGGACCTGCCCGGCAAGGACGCGAAGCCGGCCCAGCCCACTGCACCTGCCGATACCCGTTGCTTCCCGATCAAGACCATCGAGCTCAAGGGCGCCGATGCGTTGTCCGAGGGCGAGCGCCAACGCCTGCTCAAACCTTTCCTCGACCAGTGCCTGGGCGTGCCGCAGCTTAACCAGTTGCTCAAGGTCATTACCGACCACTACCTGGAGAAGGGCCTGGTCACCAGTCGCGCCTATTTGCCGCAACAGGACCTGTCCAGCGGTCACCTGCAAGTGTTGGTCGTCGAGGGCCGCCTGGAAGGCCTGAAAGGTGCCGAGAACAGTCAGTTGTCGGATCGTGAGTTGGCGATGGCGTTTCCCGGCAAAACCGGCGATCTGCTCAACCTGCGGGAGATGGAGCAGATGGTCGATCAACTGAACCGTTTGCCGTCCAACCGTGCGCAAATGGAGCTGACCCCCGGGCAAAACATCGGAGGCAGCGAAGTGCGGGTCAACAACACCCCGCAGAAACCCTGGCGCGCCGGCCTGTCACGGCATAACGATGGGCAGAAAAGCACCGGCGAGCAGCAATGGGGCGCTTCCCTGGATTGGGACAGCCCATTGGGCCTGGCTGACCAACTGGCCTTGCGCGGCGGCCACGATGCCGTCAGCGACCATCAGAAAACCTCACGCAATGGCATGCTCTATTACAACCTGCCGTTTGGCTGGTGGAACCTGAGCTACACCTACAGCGAGAGCGAGTACCGGGCGCTGGGCCAGGCCAACGGCTTCAATTTCAAGCAGAGTGGCGACAGCCAGAACCATCAGGTGCGCCTGGAGCGAGTGGTCCATCGCGATGCCGTGAGCAAGACTTCACTCAACACCGGCCTTTCGTACCTGCGCACCAACAACTTCATCGAAGACAGCAAGCTTGCCGAAAGCAGCAATCGCATCAGCGAGGCGCAGTTCGGCATCAACCATGGCCGGCGGATCGGCAATGCCTTCGTCAACCTCGACCTGGGCCTGCAACAAGGTATCGGCGCTCTCGATGCCCAGGGCGATCATGAGCCGGGGCCTGGGCTGCCGGACGCGCGTTATCGCAAGTACACCGCCACCCTCAGCTATTTGCAGCCTTTCATGCTGGGGGGCGAGTCCTTCAGCTTCAGCAGCCTGATGACCGGCCAGCGCAGCGAGGACGTGCTGTTCAGTCCCCAGCGCATGAGCCTGGGCGGCCTGTCGTCGGTTCGCGGCTACAAGGACCAGACGCTGTCCGGCGACAGCGGCGGCTACTGGCGCAACGACCTGCGCTGGAGCCGCCCGGTGACCACGGAGTGGCTGCGTCCGGTGTTTGCCGAATATGGCACCAGCCTCGGTTATGACCAGGGCGTGATTCGCGGTAATCGCTACAACGGTAGCGAGCACGGGCGCATGTCGAGCAACTCGCTGGAGCTGTTCGCCCGCGGTGAGCACCTGAACGCCAGCGTCACCTTCGCCCATTCCCTGGAACGTCCGGATGCCCTGACCGAGCGCGAAGCGCCGATCTACTTCCGCTTGGATGTATCTATTTAACGCTGCTGTAACGAGACCTGATCATGGACGACCGCCAACACGCCTTCCTGGCCCGCCAGCCTTCTGCTGCCCTGAAAACCCGCGACGCCTTCTGGGGCATGCCCAAGCGTGGCCTGGCGTTCCTGCTGGCCAACGTCATGTTCTGGCAACCGATGTGGGCCCAGGCCGACGGCATCGTGGTCAGCGCCCCGGGCACCAGCCTCGGCCAGGCCGGCAACGGCGTGCCGGTGGTCAACATCGCCAAGCCCAACGGCAGCGGGCTGTCTCACAACCAGTTCAAGGACTACAACGTCGGCAGCAACGGCGTGATCCTCAACAACGCCACCAACCCGGCCCAGGCCACGCAACTGGGCGGGATCATCCTCGGCAACCCGAACCTCCAGGGCACGGCCGCCACCACCATCCTCAACGAAGTCAACGGCGGCAACCCCAGCCAACTGCGCGGCTACACCGAAGTGGCGGGGCAGTCGGCCCACGTCATCGTCGCCAACCCTTATGGCATCAGCTGTAACGGCTGCGGTTTCATCAATACCCCAAAGGCGACCCTGACCACGGGCAAGCCGATCATCGAAAACGGCCAGGTGGGTCGCTATCAGGTGGACCAGGGCAGCGTCGCCATCGAAGGCGCAGGCCTGAACGCGAACAACGTCGACCGCTTCGAAATCATCACCCGCAGCGCCAGGATCAACGCTGAGATTCAGGCGAAAAACCTGACCATCGTGGCCGGGCGCAATGACGTCAATGCAGGCACCCTGAATGCCACCGCCCGCGCCGACGACGGCAGTGCCAAACCTGAATTGGCCATCGATTCCTCGGCCTTGGGTGGTATGTACGCCGGGGCGATCAAGCTGGTGGGTACCGAGGCCGGAGTCGGGGTGAAGCTGGACGGCAAGATGGTCGCCAGTGGGGGGGATATTCAGCTGGATGCCAATGGGCATTTGAGTTTGGCGCAGACCACGGCGGCAGGCGCCTTCGAGATCAAGGCTCAGAGCCTGGATGCCCAAGGGACGATCTATGCCGGCAGCCGTGTCCAGGCGACGACCCAGGGCACCCTCAGCAACCAACAAGCCATCGCCGCGCGCGAGAATGTCACGCTGACCACTGACGGCCAGCTCAACAACCTTGGCATCATCGAAGCGGGTGTCAACGTCGATAACACCCGCAACCAGATTGGCGACGTGGTGCTGACCGCGGCGAATATCGACAACCGCGGGCAGAGCGTCATCGCCAGTCGCGACCTGAAAGTTACGACCACGCAGACCCTCGACAATCGCGGCGGCACTTTTTCCGCCGGCAAGACCCTGACGCTCGACAGCAAGGCCATCGACAACCGTGCCGGCACGCTGGTTAGCCAAGGCAAAATTCAAGCGCTGGCCACTGGAACGTTGGATAACCGTGATAAAGGGATCATCGCCAGCGACGGTGAGCAGACCCTGGTCGCCGGGACGCTAAAAAACAGCGCAGGCGTCATCAGCAGTAACAACCTCCTGAAGCTCGAAGCGAAAACCTTGGATAACAGCGGCGGCAAAATTGCGTCCGACGCTGCACTAACCCTTGGGGGCGGCAATGCTGAAAATAACGGAGGTCAAATCACCAGCCAGGGTGATCTCGTTGCGACCCTGAAAAGCTTCAATCAACAGAACGGCAAGTTGGTTAGCCAGGGGCAATTGACCCTGACCGCAGACAGCATCCGCAACAGCGACGATGGCTATATCGCCTCGGTCAAGGCCATGAGCCTGACGGCTCACCAACAACTGTTCAATACCGGCAAGGCGATTATCAGCACCGAGCAGGGACTGACGATCAGCGGTGGTGCTGTCGATAACGCCAATGGCAGTCTGCTCAGCCAGGGAGACCTGATAGTCGATATCACTGGCGATCTCGTCAACCAGGATGGCAGTGTCATCACCCAGGCCGGGAATGTGGATGTCGAGGCGAGCAGCCTCGATAACCGTGGTGGGGTCTTGGCAAGTGTCGATGGCTGGCTGAAAACCACCCTCGACAAGGTCCTGAACAACGGCAAGTCGCTCACCTTAGGCGGCGATGCCGGATTGATCCAGGCGCAGTCCGTCAAAGTCGGTGCAGAGCAAGCAGTGCTCAACAATGGCGGGCAGGTGTCGGCCTTGTCCGGGACCGCTGAAATCACTACTGCCACACTCGAAAACCGCAGCGGCGCAGTGCTTGCCAAACAGGCCCTGACGGTACGTGCCCATGACTTGGATAACAGCGGCGGACGGGTTGCGGCGGACACTATCGATTTCGGTCTTACCGGCGCACTGACCAACCAGGACGGCTTGGTGGAGGGCGCCAATGGCCTGCTGATCGGCGCCGCGTCGATTGACAACCAGGGCGGCAAGTTGCGGTCTGTAGGCAAGTTGGGTACCGCGACCCTCACGGTTGACCAACTGCTGGACAACCAGAGCGGCGTCATTGAAGCGGCCACCCAGGACCTGTCCTTGCAGATGGCAGGCTTCAAGAATGCTGGCGGCAACGTTCGTCATGTGGGCACCGGCACTTTAGCTGTGGACCTCGCCAGGTTCAGCAACATCGGCGGCAGCCTGATGACCTCGGGCACCCTGGCTGTCGACGCGGCGCGTTGGGACAACAGCTCGGATATCCAAGCCAATGTCCTGAACCTGAAGGTGGGCCAGCTCAATCAGACCAGCACCGGCAAGTTGATCGCGGTGCGAAGCTTGCTGGCCACGGGCGGTACCTGGAACAACGCGGGTACCATCAGCAGCGACGCTGATTTGGATCTGCAACTGACCGGCGCTTATGTCGGTACCGAAAACAGCCGTGTCAGTGGTGTCAATAAATTCGATTTGAGCGCCGCCAGCCTCGACCTATCCAGCGGTTCGCGCCTGGCTGGCGGTGGCGCTACCACCGTCACCAGTCTCGGTGCATTGAACAATGCCGGACGGATCACCGGCGGCGGCAAGTTCTCCCTCGCCGCCACGAGCCTGGTCAATACAGGCACGCTGGGTGGCGCCGACACCGTCGAACTGGTTGCCAACGAGGCCCGTAACGATCGCGGCCTGATCTTCAGCGGCGCGGACATGGCCCTGCGTTTCAACCGCTTCACCAACTATCGCGCGGACGTCTACAGCCTGGGGGCACTTAATGTCGCGGCACGAGATGGCGTCGCTCGCAGCGTGCTGCTGGAGAACATCTCCGGCACCCTGGAGTCGGCAAAGGACATGTCGCTGCGCAGCGACACCCTGATCAATCGCAAGGACGTCTTTACCACCACCGATGAGCTGGTGTCAGGCTCCATCAGTGTCAAATGCTATGACTGCGGCGGCGATTATCACAACGTCGACTACATAGCCAATGAAACGTACCAGAGCGTAGTGCTTGAAGACTCGGCCAGTGCCACCCTGATGAGTGGGGCGAAGCTGACCGTTGATGGCTCTGCGGTGACCAACCAATACAGCGTGATGGCCTCGGCTGCCGACCTGCAGATCACGGCAGACAATTTTGCCAACATTGGCGCCGCTTCCGGCACCAGCGTCAGAACGCGGACCTGGAACACCGGCAGGGTCACCGACGGAACCGACGAGCGTTTCCGGGGCAGGTTCATCGTCCCCTACAACGCCCAGGGCAACCCGAAACAAGTCCCCGTCGACGCGCTCAACAGCTTCCGTCAGGTCGGTGATATCACCATCGTTACGCCAGGGGAGTCGCTGGCACCGGCGGTTGTTCAGTCGGGCGGCAACATCAGCATCCAGGCTACGCAGCAGTTGGCGAACAGCAGTGTCGTGCAGTTCCAGGCACCCCTGGCGGGTACGGCAAAATCAGCGGCAACCGAGGTTGCCAACGCCGCACAGCCAGCGGTTGTGGTGCTCAACCCGCAGCTGCCGCCTGATCTGGCCCAACAACAAGTCAACCCGACCACCATGCCCGGGTTCACCCTGCCGACGGGCGAAAATGGCTTGTTCCGTGTCGTCGACAGCGCGGCCGCAGCGCAAGACAGCCACGACCAGAGCCGGGCCACTGTGCAGGGCTCGGATGCAAGCCGGGTTATCACCGGCCCCAAATATCTGATTGAAACCAACCCTGCGCTGACCGACCTCAAGCAGTTCATGAGCTCGGACTACCTGTTGGGCAATCTGGGTTATGACCCCGACACCAGCTGGAAGCGCCTGGGCGATGGCTTGTACGAGCAACGCCTGATTCAGCAAGCGGTGCTGGCCCGCACTGGGCAGCGTTTCATTGCCGGACAGAGCAGCGATGAAGGCATGTTCAAGTACCTGATGAACAACGCCATCGCCAGCAAGGATGTTCTGGACCTGGCCGTTGGCGTGACCCTGACTTCGCAGCAAGTCGCCGCACTGACCCACGATATCGTCTGGATGGAAGATCAGGTCGTCAATGGTCAACATGTCTTGGTGCCGGTGCTCTACCTGGCACAGGCCAACAACCGGCTGACGGCCGATGGTGCGCTGATCCAGGGCAAGAACCTCACTCTGATTGCGGGCACCGACCTGAAGAACGCCGGGACGCTGCGTGCCAGCGAGAACCTCTCGGCGGCGGCAGGGAACAATCTGCTCAACACGCGCCTGGCCGAGGCGGGCGAGCGGCTCAAGCTGGTCGCCGGCAAAGACCTGGTCAACATGCAAGGCGGCATCCTCAAGGGCAAGGATGTCGAGCTGTCGACGTTGACCGGTGACATCCGCAATGACCGGACCATTACCACGATCGAGAACAGTGGCAACGGTTTCAGTTCGAAAACCTCGGTGGTCGACAATGCGGCGCGCATCGAGGCTGGCAACAACGTCAGCGTTCAGGCAGCCGGCGATCTATTGAACGTGGGCGGCGCCATTACGGCGGGCAATGACGTTGATTTGCGCGCAGGAAAAGACATCGTCATCTCCGCGGCCCGCGAAGAAAGCGGCTCGATGCGTAAGGACAAACGTCACTTCTGGGAACAGAGCCAGACCGTACAGCATGCCAGTGAAGTGCAGGCAGGCGGCGACCTGAATGCCACTGCTGGCAACAACCTGACCGTGGTCGCCAGCCATCTCGGGGCCAAAGGCGACATCAACCTGAGCGGCAACGATGTCGCCCTGATCTCGGCGGCTAACCAGGACTCCAGCGAATACCGCTACAAGCGCAGCGGCAAGAAGATCAACAAGGAAGAAGACCATGTCTCGCAGCAGGCGACCACGCTCACGGCTGGAGGTGATGTAAGGGTTGGTGCACGCAATGATCTGTTGATGGTTGCGAGCAAGATTGCGGCGGGTAATGAAGCCTACTTGGTGGCGGGTAAGCAGTTGAGTCTGCTGGCTGAGCAGAATCGTGATTACTCGCTGTATGACATGAAAAAGAAGGGCGGTTGGGGCAGTTTGAAGATGCGGCGCGATGAGGTGACACAAATCACCCATGTCGGCAGCCAGATCCAGACGGGAGGCAACCTGGTGCTCAAGAGTGGCGATGACCAGCGCTACCAAGTCGCCAAGCTGCAAAGTGGAAAGGATCTGATACTGGACAGTGGCGGCGCCATCTTCTTCGAAGGCGTAAAGGATCTGCACGACGAAAGCCATACCAAGACCAATAACAATGCGTTCTGGAACTCCGCCAAGGGCAAGGGTAATACCGATGAAACCTTGCGTCAGACGCAGATGGTGGCGGCGGGCAATATCACCATCAAGGCAGTCGAAGGCCTGAAGATCGATATCAAGCACGTCGATCAGCAAACGGTTAGCCAGACCATCGACGCGATGGTAAAAGCCGATCCGCAACTGGCTTGGATCAAGGAAGCCGAGCGGCGCGGTGACGTCGACTGGCGGCAAGTGAAGGAAATCCACGAGTCCTTCAAATACAACACGTCGGGCTTGGGGCCGGCTTCGCAGTTGATCATTGCCATTGCCCTCGCGGCCGTGATGGGGCCGATGATGGCTGGCATGAATACCATGCTTCAGGCTGGAGCCATCAGTGTCGCGACCAAGGCGACGGTCAGCACCATCGATAACCGGGGCAATCTCGGCGCGATTGCCAAGGACGTTACTTCCAAGGACAGCCTGAAAGGGTATGCCGTCTCGATGGCTACGGCCGGGGTTACACAAGGGCTTGGTTATGACGCCAGCACGGTTGGGTTCAACGCCGAGAGCGTGAGGACGGTGGCTACGAAAGTGGCCGCGGATGCTGCGATTAAAACAGCCGTGTACGGGGGCAGCTTCAAAGATAATTTTGCAACTTCATTGGTCGGAACGGCGGCAAGCATTGGGGGCGCATACGGCGCAGGAAAAATAGGTGACCTACCGCTAACCGAAGGTGGCCTGGAGAAAATTCTCCTTCATTCGGCCTTGGGCGGATTGATGGCTGAAGTCATGGGAGGAGACTTCCGTACAGGGGCAATAGCGGGCGGGGCAAACGAGGTTCTGATCGGCTTGCTGGGGGATACGCTACTGCCCTCGCATCTGGAACCTGGTACAGCTGAATACGTTCGGGCTCAAGAGAATCTGGTCGCACTTTCGAAGGTCGTCGGCGTACTTGGCGCCGCAGCCTCGAATGGGGATCTCGAAGTTGCGGCGCAAGTGGCTGAAAATGGCACGCGTTACAACTTCTTGGGCAATCACTCCCAAGCAGAGCGAGACAGAGCTCTCAAGGAGTATGAGGAAACCAAGAGCCTGGATGCCGCCAAAAAAATGATGGTGCTCCAAGGCGCAGACCAACGTAGCGATGGGCTGTTGGAGCGTTTTCACACCGATCCCAAGTCACTGTCGTCCTCAGAAAAAACCGAGTTGGCCGCCTACCTTCAGGTGTACGGCTATGAGCAAAGCCTCAAGTATGGGAACGAGGCAGCTCAGACCAGCATCGACAACTTGCTTAAGAACGGACCGGTTCCTTATCGGGATTACCCGTTTGCAGGTGGTACTACACAGGAGCGAATTGCTTACGCCGATGGCTTGAGAGCTCAGGATGGTGTGTCGGTTGCCAATATCTTTTGGTCCAGAGACCAGAGCTCCAGCGAAATGTTGTATCGCGATGCTCAAGGTTACCTGCGCATCAATCGCGAAATGCAGGCGATGAGTGACGTGGGGTCACCAGCTCTCTATTTTCTCACCGGTAATCTCGGCACTACGATTCGGGTCGCCGCTGCGGCCAATGGTGTACTCCAGGCAGGCCACGGCGCGGGCCAAGTCTACGACGGTGATACATGGAATGGCATCGGCAATATCGTCGTTGGAGCCATGAATGCTGCGAGCCTTGGGATTCCAAAGATCGGCTCTTCGGGAAGAAGCAGTACAAGCGTAGGTGCCAAAACTCCAAGTGACCCTGTAGTAGTGCGCAGCGACAATGATTTTTCTTTAGCTGTAGGAGGAAATGGGAAACCAAAGGCATACATCGATGAGAATGGCGATTTGGTACCTCCTAACCTTGAGGGGACGGGCAGCATTCAAACACATGTGCGTGGAGGCGGTTCTGAAAATTCTCCGTACATCTCTGTAACCGACCCGAGGGTATCATCGAACCCTAAAGACTATGGCACTCAAAAAATAGAAATTGACGTGAAGCGATTGCAGGAAGATATCGATTCTGGTGTATTGCCAGACACCAAATTTTTGAGCAATCGTGAGGTCACCGCCGAGCTGCAGGCTAGGGTAAATGCCGCGAGGGATAAATTTATGAATAATCCCTCTCCGAAAAATGAGACCTCATTGAACAGGGCAGAGGCAGACTTGGTAAACGTAAAGCGTGATGGTGAGTGCTTGATAAAGGGCTGTGTACCGGCCGGCTATATCAAATTTATCCAGAAATAGGATTTATGATGGATCGGAAAACTAACGAACTGCTCAATGGCATCCCGGAACAAGCAGATTATGCCGCTGAAGCAGGAGAGCTGGATCCTGAGGATATTCCGCAGGAGAGAATGAGTGCTGTGCTGGGTTTACTTATCAACTCAGATGATGAGGCGGTGCGCTTCCAAGCTGCGAAGTTGTTGACTAGTTGGGGGGTCGTTGAAGGCCTGCTTGCTTTAGAGGAAAGTATGGAAAGGCCTGCGTTCATCAAGGATTTTTATATTCATAGATTGCATGGGTACGATGATACTTATCGTCAGATCCTGATGGCTATAACTATGTATTTTGCCAACATGGCTGGTAGGGGGGAAAGGGACGTGGCGAGGGCTCAAGTCTTCCTACCTTTATCTAAAATTATAGAGTTTGCAGGTGATGAGCCCTTTGAAATATCCGATGCCCTTGCCTTTGTGAAGCGTGAAAGGTATCTGGAATATATTCCGCTTTTTAAGAAGTATCTCAGGTCGATAATTGATCATCCGGAAATACATCGGTGGAAAATTTACGATGCTATTGAGTTTTTAATGGAGTTTGAGCCTGACTTTGTTATGTCTCTGCTGAAAGAGAAAAATAAAACCATTGAAGATTTTTCACTAACACTGCAGCGGTGAAGTAAGAGAGGTGTCGGTATTCGAAAAGGGACCGAAAAGGGGACAGATTTGAATGGCACTTACTTAACCTTCTTCGGGTGTCCATTCTTCCTGACCTCGCCCCTTGCTGATCGACGTGTTTTCATCAGCATGGGGTAAGGCTTGGGTCTTCGTTTTATGGCTCGCGGCTCAATTCTGCCTGGACGCCTACCGACGCGCTTCTGGGCAATCAGCTCAAGCAGATTGAGCATCTTGTCCTCTTGCTCTTGAGCCCCGTACTGCCTCAACGCAAGGCACAGCTGAAGGCTATGCTTGAAGCTCAGTTCGCGAGGCAGGCAGTCGACTAACAGAGCTGATTGCGTCATGAGCATCCGTATCAGGTTGTGCGCCAACAAGTAAATCCATAACTCTTTGACGGCCATATCCGGCGTCTTGCAGCTCAGTGCTTCAAGCCCCAGCGTAGTCTTGAGGTTGCGCAGATCCAACTCCACATGCCATCGATCCTTGAACAGGGATTTGAGGGACGCTTTGGGCACTTGCTGCGGGCAACTCAAAGTGGTGACCAGGATTTTCCCTCCGGCCTTCAACTCACGTACCGTCAGCGTTTCAGGTGCCCTTTCGTAATAGGCCTGACTCATCCAGGACGGCTTTGCCTTTGGTTTTTTCAGTTCAACCAAATGATCTTCCGACCCCAAGGACCTCCCCAACTGAAAGTCCGTGCTACGCCGTCGAGCGCCATATTGTTCGAACACCCCGTCCACGCCTCGATGCTGCAGTTCACACAGTAAAAAGTAGGTGGCGTAGTAGGCATCGCCCAGCACAATGTCACCTCGCTCCAAGGTATCAAGCATGGTTCTGAGTAACGTCTGTTCATCGCCTCCTTTACCGCGAAAACGTCCCAACGAGGCGTCCAAAACAGCACCGCTGGCGAGGCAAACAATCCCCACTAAACGGCAGATGGGAAAGCCCAGTCCGGCCTTCTGCCCACGAGATTGCGGGTAGGCCTCTTGGTTGGCCGGCGTATCCGGCAGGGTCACCGTAGTGCCATCCACGAGACGAACGGGTCGCCCCATCCAACGCCACGATGACGGACCCCGGTTGCTCATTGATGACCCCGTGGAGCGCAACAAGGTTGAAACCATCTCCACCGGCAACCGCGCTCTGGCTTTACAGTAGGCACCGGTATGAACGCTGTTGGGTTTCAAACCCTCGCAGGAGCGTTTGATGGATAAATCATTCACGGCATTCTGGCAGGACCGATCGGCGCTCATTGCCTGGGACAAAAACATGGACAGCGTTTCGGTCGGGGGAAATAGCCGCTGGCGATGCTTGGGTATCGACGACTCGACACCCCGCAATAACTCAGGATCGGAGAGCAGCTTGAAGAAAGCATGAGCATTGCTGTTCGTGGCGTGCTGGCGCATACGGTGCTGTTGATGTCGGACGATTTGGCGTCTACGATTCACTCGGGCTGTGTCCTTGCTTGATCGGTGTGTGTTCGCAACTATCACCGTAGACCAAGGCCAGCCTTTTTTCATTTTTTCGCAGTCGTATCAGCTAGTTAGCTGTTAAGTAAGTGCCATTCGGGACAGATTTATTTTATGAGGTTAGGGCTTGCTCGGTGTTCTAAAATAAATCTGTCCCCTTTCTTTGGCATACATACGAATATGGTCCTGGTTATGGATCCAAGGGGAAGGAGACGAGGATAAACGATGATTAAAGTGTCGGAGTTGAATGAGTTGCTTGTTGCTCACAACTGCTTGCATGCCCTTAGCATTCAGTTGAATGACGATGGGTTGGCCTATGATTTATTTCTATCGATTTCAACCTCTGAAAAGGCAGAGGCTGATGTCGTGCGTATCAGATTCATTGATATTAGTCAATTTGCGTCCCGTGACTTTGGCGGTGGGTTGACTCAGCTAATGCATATGAGCGTGAGTAAGCTGGATTCTGGGTTTGACAGAATGCGTTATCAATTGAGCGATCTTGAGGATAAAAAAATATCATTTTATTTCTCGTCATTCTTAGTGGATTAGATGGCGCAATAAAAGGAGATGGATTTGTTTTTAAGGTTGCAGAGAAAGTAGGCCTCTTGGTTTGTTTGGTGTTCTAAACAACGGTCCTATTTTTTCTACCTTTTCTATGTGCCTTGGAGGGCTGTTGATGCGGCACGATGTTGTTTTGCGCTTTATAGCGATGATTTTTTTCTGTTTCACAATGACAGGATGTATCCATTACGAGCATAAAAGCGCAGAAGGAAAACCCTCGGACGAAATTGCGATAATTCGGCAGTTCGACAAGAGTTTGTCTATAGACAAAATCGATGACGATACATCGTTGTATTGGCTAGCCCGTCAAACCGAGTATCGACTCGGGGCAGGAAGGCATAAACTTTCCGTTCAGTACGCCATTGGAACCGAATACACACGCCCAATTGAAATGACCGTGGATTTGGTCGGTGGCCGTACCTATGGGCTTTATGGTGTTTCTTCGATGAAGTGGTGGTACTACGAAGTTCGCGATGTCGAGACAGGGCGTTCTGCGAAAGTTATAGAGCCAGCTGTTACGACGACGCCTTCTGGCTCAGCCGGGCAGGCGGTCCAATAGTTTCATTGTGGCAAGGGAGCAAGCTCCCTCGCCACAGTAGTCAGATTGCTGATCCCTCACCATGGGCAGGTTATTTTGCTGTCCCCTTCTTTTTCTTCCTGTCGCGCCTTGGGTGTCCCAGGTTCGCGTACTAAGAGTTTACAGCGGGCACCACGGGTCTCCCCCCTTCGCGCTTTCCAGGATCTTCGGAAAGTTTCGCTCAAAGGCCCAGCCTGAAGCCACGGCAGTCATGGTGGTTTTGCAGGCGGGGTTCTTTTCCGAGACGATCACGTTCATATAGAACTGGCTGCCGTAGATTGTCGGCGCCCATAGCACCATGTCGCTTCTTTCGGCATTGCTGTCGACTTCCAATTGGATGGTATTGACGAGTCTCCCACCCGTCGTGAGCTCGGTCACTTGTGGGTGAAAGCAGTGGTTCAGGTAGCCTTGTACCCGTTCTTCCACCACTGCCCGCTCTTGCGTCAGGCAGTATTCGGGGCTGGTTTTTCCAGTGTTCAGCAGCTCGTCCTTGGTATGCGGATGCAGTGAACAGCCGCTCAATAGCAGCAAAACGATCGCTGTAAATTTCTTGTACAAAACTCATGCTCCTTCAGAGATTGTGGGTTGCCAAAACTGATTGCCGTAAGGGCGGCGGGCGTAAGGGAAAAGGGGACAGATTTATTTTATGAGATGCAGAGTGTCCCCTTTTTTTGATCGGGGTGCCGAGGTCTTGGGAACCGTGATCGATTCCGGTCGTGGCGAAGGCATGGTTGTGTTGGCGCTGTTTGAGGAGATTTTGGCGCAATTGTGGCGCAGTTCTTGACGAACTGCGCCACAGCTCATCGCAGCAGATGGACTACGTTATGGCCACAAATAAAACCAATGCTACCCCGCTTAAATGGGTGGCATTGGGTTACCGAGCAACCTAGCAGATTGACTCCCCAGCGCTTCCAGTCCTTCACCACATCATCGATGACAGCAGTGGCAGTGTCTCTAACGGATCGTGAAACGGGCGACCCCAAAGGTCGCCCGTTTTCATTTACTCAGCCGCCTGCGCCCGCAACCGCCTCCCAATCACATCCATCACATCACACCCATCACGCAGCGATATCGTCAGCATTTTGCAAAAGTCGGAGAGCACCAGCGTGTCGGAGCTGATTTCCGAGCGGAACGCGATGTTTTCCAGCAGTTGAGTCACGGTACGGATGCGGTAGTCGGCGGTTTCGAAGAGGACGTCGAGCGGGGCTTCGGTGTCGATGAGCAGGGTGGCGGGGATGCAATCGATGCCGGTGATGGGCATGTATCGTTTCATCGGTAGTACCTCATTCAATTGAAAGGAGCTACCTCGTTAATCGAGTCGCCAAACCCGAGTCGCCATTAGGACGACGACGGAATATAGGCCGCCTTGTCCGGGTGCTACAAGACGCCGCTTTCCGAGCTTGATGTAGGACGTTTAGCCTGTCTGTGGTGGTATTCGTTACGTGGGGTTGGGCTGTCGGCGGCGGCGAGGTGTTTGCTTCCGTTTGGGGGAGGAGCGTTCATAGAGGGGGGCTGCTGCGCAGCCCAGCGGGAGCAAGCTCCCTCGCCACAGGGGATTTGTACAGCCTTTAGGTGGGTGAGTTGTCCTGAGGGGCGCCGTCGTTGATCTTCTGCTAGAAATCTGTAATTCGGAACAAGGCCGGGGTACCTCGTTTTCCGTCTCAACATCCTCTTCAGCAAGGCTCTTTTTTGTGCTTCCCTTATGGCCACTTTTCTCTTTCGCAGCCTGCCCAGCGCTCGCCCACTTCGGACTCACAAACCGTGCACAACCCCACCCGCAACGCGCTGACCACCCAGCTCGCCACCCACCCCGATGACATCACCACACGTGCCGCGTTTTACCGCGATCTGCTCGACACCGCCGAGGTTTCATTGGACGGCGTACGCCTCGCCGCAGGCCTGTGCGATCCGGCCGCTAACGTCGTGATTGCTCAGTTGAACACCACGGCACATGCCAACCGCCCCGGACCATTGCTGGAGCAGCTTCGCAACTTGCCGGTCGATCATCTGGAGTTGGATAACGCCGAGCCGGCGTGGTGCGACGCCCTGGCGGGGCTGCCTTTACGCACGCTGGTGCTCAACAGCCCACGTTTCAGTTGCGATCAAAGTGTATGGCAACGCTTCCCAGACCTCGCTCTCGAGAACCTGGAAATCAGCGGATTCTCCCGAGACGATAACGCCACCAGCCTGCCTTCCCTCGAACGGCTGCGCCGGCTGAAGTTAAGCACCTACGGTGAAGACTTCGACGACAAAATCCTTCAACACCTCGGCAATAGCCCGCTGCAGGAGTTGTCGTTGAACCGTTGCGATGACGTCACCGACGATGGCCTTCTCGGGCTGTCAAACCTCAGGTTGCGATCACTCACGTTGGAACGCGTCGGCGAGCTGACGTCCCGTGGGATGGCGCACTTAGGCAGTCACCCCCTTGAGCAATTGTCCCTCGGTTGGAGCAGCGCAATCCTGAAGGACCCTGCATGGCTCTCCGGCCTGAGCGCGTTGCGCTCCCTGAGCCTGGATCAATGTTACGCAACAGACGCCACGCTGCACGCCCTTGCGGGTCTGCCCATCGAACGGCTTTCGCTTCCCTCTTCGTATGTTTGCGAGGACGACCTTGAGATATTGGAAGGCATGCCACTCGCCGACCTGAATCTCAAATCTTCACGTCAAACAATTGAGCGGCTCGATGTGCTGCACGGGTTTCCACTCAAGCGCCTGGGGCTCTCCGATGTGCAAGGCATTGATGCAAGTACGTTGAGTGATCTGCGCGGTTTGGAGTTGGAGTCTCTGGACCTGTCATTGAACGACATCACTTGGAAGGCGTTGAAGCAACTCGCTGGCCTGCCACTGAAGCGGCTGAGTCTCAGCTTCTGTTGCGGCGTGGATGGCAAGGTTCTGCGCAAGCTCGTCGAGTTGGGCTTGCCGTTGGAGCAACTTGAAATAAGCGGCCTGGATCTGCGCGATGCTGACTTGGCCTGCTTGCGCGATCTGCCGTTGCAGCGCCTGGGTTTGTATGACAGCCCTTGGCTCACCGACGCCGGAGTGGCCCACCTTGCTCGGCTGCCGTTGAGTGATCTGACGATCTCGGCAGATCCCGGGGAATCGCGGATTACCTCAGCCGCAGTGCCGGTGTTGGAGCAACTGCCGCTGCACACATTGGCGTTGCTGAACTGTTCAGGGATCAGTGCCGAGGGTTGGGATCGGCTGGCCAGGTTGCCGGCTCGCGTCAGCGGCCCGGGTATTTGATGCTCGCCGCAGTCTTGCTCTGTAGGTTCAAACCCGTGGGAGCAAGTTGTGCTCCCACAGGTTTACACCGTTCGATGACTGACCCGCATCAGGCCGAGCCCCAATCATGAACGACCAGCTCTTTACCAGTTGTAACTCAACTTCGCGGTGACTTCACGGCCCGGGTTGTAGTAGTTCGCGGTCCCCGAGCCCACCACGTGCTGCTCATCCAGCAGGTTACTGACGTTAACCGCCAGGTCAGTGTCTTTGAAGAGTTTGTAGTTGAAGGCCGCATCGAAGAGCGTCGTGCCATCGCTGGTGCCGGTGTTGGCTGCGTCGAAGTAATAGGAGCCCACATAACGTGCACCCAGGCCAACGCTGACATCGGTGTCGGGGATGTTGTAATAGCTCCACAGCGACGCGGAGTGTTTGGGGGCGGTGGCGAACTCATTTCCTTTGAGTGAACTGCCGTCGTACAAAGTACCGCGCAACACTTCGGACTCCATGTAGGAGTAGCCACCCACCAGGCTCAGGTTGGGGGTCAGCTCAGCCTTGGCTTCCAGGTCCAGGCCGCGTACCCGTGATTCGCCAACGGTTTGCTGCTCGATGACACCGCTGGGCAGTACGACGGCGATGCTGACATTTTCCTGGGTCAGGTCGTAGACCGCCGCCGAGAACAGCGCGTCCATACCGATGGGCGCATATTTCACGCCCACTTCATATTGCCTGCCTGTCTTGGGGACAACGCCGACGGTGGGTGGCGAGACCGACTCGACCATGCTGACGTAGGTGGACACTTCGTCGTTGACGATATAAGTCAGCGCGCCGCGATAGGACGTTTCGGAGAAGTTATCCGACGCTTTTACGTTGTTGATGTCGGTACTGGACAGATCCAGCGAGTCGTTGCGCACACCGGCGGTGACGATAAAGCGCTCATAGAAGGACAGGTTCTGTTGCAGGAACACGGCCTTGGTTTTCGTGTCGAGCTTGTCGTTGCTATAGGGCGCTACGCCGCTGGGTACACCCGTGAACACGGGGTTGGCCAGGTCGATGGAGCCTGTCGTGGCATACACGGAGCGTTCCTCGGTCGAAGAATCGCCGTACTCCACGCCTACCAACGTACTGCTGTCGATGTTTTCGAAGCGGGCATCGTATTGCAGCATCAAGTTGCCGTTCAGTTGCTCGGCGTCGCTGTCAGTGCCAAAGATGTAACGCGGGACCGTGGTGCCGGTGCGGGTAGGGGAGTCGCTGAGGAACACATAGCCGAAATCATCGGTCAGTTCGCTGTAGCGCAGGTTGCTGCGCAACACGAAGCCATTGTCGAAATCATGGCTGAAGGTGCCGCTGATGTTGGTGCGTTCGACATCGTGGAAATTGTAGCTGGGCTCGCCGTAGAACTTGTCACGGTCGTATTCCTTGTCCAGCGGGTAGCCGCCGCTGTTGGGCGAGCTTTGGGTTTTCAGGTAGTCCACGATCACCGAGGCCGAGGTGAAATCCGTGGGTGACCAGGTCAGGCCGCCCATCAGGAATTTGTTGTCATCCCGTGAGTGGTCGTACTCGCGATCGCTGTCTTGCATCTTTGCCGTGAAGCGGCCGGCCACGGTTTTGTCCTCGTTCAACGAGTCCCCGACATCGATGCCGGTTTCGACATGGTCGAAAGAACCGTAGGTGACGTAGCCCTGGCCGAACTTGTCGAAGCGTGGCTTCTTGCTGACAAAGTTCACCGAGCCGCCCGGGTCGGCCGGGCCGAACAGCGTCGAGTTGGCGCCGCGTATCACCTCGACGCGCTCATAGGCGAAAGGTTCTTCGCGCACACCGCGCATCGAACCCAGGGTCAGGCCGTCCCGATAGGTCGTGGCCTGGAAGCCGCGGATCTGGAAGTAATCGTTGCGGTCGTCAGTGCCGTAATAGTCGGTAATGACCCCCGGCGTGTATTGCAGCAGTTCTTCGGTCGTGCTCACGCTGCGTTGCTTCATTTCCTTGTCGGTCACCACGGAAACCGAGGCGGGCGTATTGAGGATGCTGGTGGCCACCTTACCGCCGACCCAGAGTTCCTGGGCCACCACCGAGTTGCTGTCCTCGGTGCCGTCGATCCTGGCCTTGGCGTTGACGAGAATAGGCGCAAGGCGATACTCCTCGAGGTCGGCATCCGCCTTGGGTTGCGGCGTCAGTAAGTAAGCGTTCGGGCCTTGCTGCTGTATGGCGATGTCGCTCCCCTGCAACAACGACGACAGGGCTTCGGGCGTATCGAGTGTGCCGCTCACGCCCCGGGTGTTGCGGTTTGCTACGCTTGAAGCGTCGAAGGAAAGACTGATACCCGCCTCGCGGGCAAAGCGGTCAAGCGCCGGTGCCAGGGGACCGGCGGGAATGTTCCACTGGTGCACCGGGTGGGTCTGCTCAACGGTCGAGGGCTGCGCCAGGGTGGGTAGCGCATAGCTGCTGACGATGATGCCGAAGACCGCACCGTGGATGGCACGATTCAGTAGATGACGCTGGGGAACCGGGGACGCACTCATTGACTCGCTCCGTAAAAGGGGATCGGCAGATCGGCCTGTAGGTCGGCCTTTTCTTACATGCCGAACGAGAATGAGAAATCACCTCATTTTTATTTGAGGTTGATGTATGGCGAGGAAAACTGTTAGCTGGCGGCGTTCAACGTCACCCAATATTGGGTCCGATAATCGATCCGCAGGTGCAGTGACTGAGCAACCAATGCCAGCACCTGATCGGTGTCGGCGAGCTGAAAGGTGCCGGAAACCCGCAGGCCCGAGACCTCTTCGGCGCAGCGCAACAGGCCCGGACGATAGCGCGACAAGGCCCCGATGAAATCACCGAGGCGCATGTTGCGTGCGCTGATCACCCCGTCACTCCAGCTCCATACATCCAGGCCGTTATCCTTGAACTCACGAACGCCATCTGAGGTGAACAGCCGCTGATTGCCGGCCTGGACCGTGTTGTTATCCGCAAGGGTTTGAGTGGACCCAGGAAACACCGTGACGGCGCCGCCCTGCACCGCGATGAGCGTCCCGTCGTCCCGCTCGTGCGCCAGGAACCGGGCATTCAGGGTGCGTATGAGGCCGTCGCGCGTTTGTACCCAGAACGGACGCGGTTGAGCCGAGCCTGCGTCCGGGCCGGTATTGACGATGATTTCGCCGCGCCGCAGAACGATCAGGCGTCGCTGTGGGTTGAAATAGCTGTCGACTGCACTGTCGCTGTTGAGCTGGATAAGGCTGCCATCATCGAGTTGGAAGCGCTTTTGTTCGCCGGTCTTGCTGTGCTGTTGGGCAAGCATGGCCGGCAGCGGCGTGTAGTCGCGGCCCAGCCAGGCTGCGCCACCCAAGGTGGCCAATGCACCCAGTAGCTTGAGGCTTTGGCGCCGATGCATGCCTGAGCGGGCGCCCTTGAGGGTGTGCCGGGCCAAATCAGGTGGCACGCCCGCGAAGTCATCGCCAAGCGTTTCGACACGCTGCCACGCTAACCGATGCTCCGCCCGCTGCTGCAGCCAGTGCTCGAAACTGCGCTGGGTTTGCTCATCGGCAGGATTGAAGCGCAGACGCACCAGCCACTGGATCGCCTGGTCGACCACCGCCGGATCCAGCGCTTGCGCTTCACTGTTCGGCATAACGCAAGCGATAGCAGTGTTGCAGGGCCTTGGCCAGGTCGCGTTCAACCGTAGAGCGGGAAACGCACAGTTTTTCGGCTATTTGCAGGCAGGTCAGACCGTCGAGTTGGGCGAGTAGAAAAGCCTCGCGAACCCTCGGTTTGAGCAGGTCCAGCAGGCGGTCGATCCGCTCGAGGCTATCAAGAATCAGCAAGCGTTCTTCTTCAGAGGGGGCCGCTTGTGGAGGGAGCAGCGCGAGGCTCTCGAAGTAGGCGCGTTCGAGTTCGCGACGGCGATACCGATCGATCATCAGCCCACGGGCGATGCTGCTCAGATACGCCCGGGGTTCGCGCAAGGGGCTCAATTGACGCGATTTGAGCAGACGTACAAACGTGTCCTGTGCCAGGTCCGCCGCGCTTTCGTGACAGCCGAGGCGCCGGCTCAGCCAACTGTGCAACCAGGAATGATGGCTGCGATAGAGCAGGGTGAGGTCGGCATCGCCCAGTGTGTCGTTGCTGCGCATCAGCATCCCGGAAACATACATAATTGATAATGAATCGCATTATATTCAGGCGGCTGACGTCAGTGCAATGTGCGGGAGCCGACGCTCGAGACCGGCCTTGGCATCCGAGTCCTGATAGGAATAGGCAATGCTGCAAGGCAAACCGGCATAGGTGCCGAGGTTCTGCGTCGATAGCATGGCCTCGTTCCCATCTGATTGGAGGCTCGCCATGAGCAGCAGAAAAACCCTATTCATCACCGGCGTCAGCAGCGGCCTGGGCAATGCCCTGGCGTGGGAAGCGCTTGCGGCGGGCCATCGGGTGATCGGCACCGGGCTCGTTTCGCACCGACTGGGCGAGTTCAAGCGCCTGTTTGGTCGCACGCCACAGGCGGAGATTGAAAGGATGAAGGCGACTTATGCGTTGCCGACGTCGGTGGGGGCGTCGGTTTATGTGTCGTCGCCTTAGGCATCAACAGGGCAACCTCTTTTCGGTGAACCCTCCCGCAGGTCGGACAAGGGCTGGTGGTTTTCAGAAGATTTGTATCAAAAGTTTACTCCGGGCCTGAGACCGCGGTTGCGTCACTTTTCCGGGAGCTTTTCTTTCTTGAAAAGTCGGAGTCCTCGGTTATATTGGCTCGCGACAGGACGCCATTACGCCTTGGCGTACCTGGAAACAGCTAGACAAGGAGCAAGTCATGAGCCAGAAGATCCAGCAGGGTGCGACCGCGCCCAACCATCAAGACAGCGAAAAAGTACTTTTCAGCAAGGAAGAGTTACAGGTCTTGAGCGACGCCATTCAGAAGTCCAAGACCCGTGTATCCGAAACCAAGGCTGCAAGCTGCGCATACCACCGTTGAGCTGACCCCGAAAAAGCAAGAAAGTCCTTTCTTGCTTTTTCGCTTTTCGGGCAGTGAGTATCCAGTTGTCATCCAGGGAGGAGGTGGACATGCGGGCGATCTTTATCGGCCATCAAACGTGGCTTGTGGAGCATGGAAGCACCAGGATCCTGATTGACCCGCTATTGTGTGAAGACTTCGGTTTGGTCGACGAGCACCGGATCGAGATCTATCCTCCGCGTACTGTCGATGCCACGGCACTGTCCGATGTAGACCTGATTTTCCTCAGTCACGAACATTCCGATCATTTCGATATCCAGTCGCTGAACCTGTTGCCACGTTCCGCCCGGTTTGTGGTGGGGGCGACCATTGTCGAACCGGTCAAGCAATGCATCCGCGACCTCGGGTTCACCCTTACGCAAGTCAACGACACCGAGCCGATGCGGGTTGGCGACCTGAACCTGCGCTTCTACCCGGCGGATCCGAAGACCGCCTTCTGGGAAAGCCGGGTCACCCAGGTGCATATCGAGGAGGCCGAACAGCCGAGCACTGGCATCTTCATTGCCGTGGACGCGTTGGTGTCCGAAGTGTTCAAGACCGATATCGTCGAAGGACGATTGACACCGCCTAAGCTGGTGATCGTCTCGAACAACTCCAGGGTATCGCCTCCGGGAGCTTTTCAGTCCCTGGAAAACTGGGGTAAGAACGCGAGTGACAGCAACCGTAAGGTCGGTCCGCTGGGGATCGGTGTGCTGAGCGCCGTGCTGACCAGCTACATGGATGATTTTCCGGTGCAGCCCGAGAACATCGCCCTTTGCGGCGGCGGGTTCATCAAACGCCTGGGCGGGTTCGCCGCTTTCCCGTTTTCCGACCAGCCGACATTGAGCCGGTTGGCCAATCGACTCAGCCTGGACACCAATATTGTCGGCCTGCTGCCAGGCGAAGCTTTTGCCCTGGATCCTTGTTCCGGGTCGCAGGCGGTTATCGACTGGGTCCAGGTGGACAAGGTGCAGCACAACTTGCTGATCGAGGAGCTGGACCAGTTCATCGAGGCGCGCAAGACCGTCGAGGTGGTCGCTTCGGTGCGCCCGGACGTGCAGGACGCCGAGTCGTATGACGAGCTGCTGCGGCGCGCGGAAGCCGAGCTGCAGCGCCTGGCGAAAAGCCTGATGCTGTTCATCACCGGGCGCAAGGTATTGGCGATGTCTCATTACAAGGGGCGCAAGCTCGGGCCGAAAAGAATCGTTTTCAGTTTTGCCTCGCATGCTCTGGGGCGTCAGGACAGCTATGCGCTGAACCTCATCAGCGGCCAGTTCGAGGCTGAGGCGCACAACCAGCTTGAATCGCTGGTGGCGCAGTATCCCTTCGGCGTATGCCTGCCCCTGGTGGACTTCATCGGCATGGTCGAGGGGGATCTGCAGATCTGGGACATCGTGGGCGTTTCGGTCCAGTCATGGTTCGAGAACGGTATCTTCGACGGCCTGATCCCGTTCTTCTACAGCTACTACGGCGAGAACGGCAGCCCTGAGCTATTGGCGAAAATCATCGGGCGCAGCATGCGTAACCTGGAGGTTTGCCCATGAAGCTGACGATGATCGGCCACGAAAGCTGGTCGCTGCGGGCTGGCGATAGCCATGTATTGATCGACCCGGTGCTGGGTGGTGGCTTCGGTTCCGATGCCGACCGGCAGTTCACGATAGTCCCGGCGCGCAACGTCGATCTGCAGCGCATGCCGGCGGTGGACGGCATTGTCTTGACCACCGAGCACCTGCAGCACTTTCACCCAGCCTCCTTGCGCCGCTTATCATCGGACTACGGACACTTGCTCAAACACAGAGTGGTCTATGTCCCGGAACTGTTTCCCGGCGCGGCCGAGGCGATTGCCCGCGCCTGCGGTTACGAGGTGCGGCGGGTTGATACTCAGGCCGAGTTCTTCATCGGCTCGCTGAGCCTGCGCTTCTACATGCCCTGCACAGAGGTACTGTTTTGGGACAGCCGGGTAGCATCGCTGCATGTCGAGCATCGGGGGCGCGAGGCGGTGTTCATCCAGTCCGATACCCGCATCGCCGACGCTTACTTTGCCGATGTCAATAGTGGAGCCGTTGCCTGGCCTCAGGTCATGGTGATGACCAATAATTTCCAGGGCAGTGGGGCGCAAGGGCCGATCGGCCTGGACAACCTGTTGCCGGTACCCGACCAACGCTACACCCGGGTGTCCGGCTTGCGTCTGCTGGACGAAATCGTACACAAACCGATGCGCCGACTGAACCAGGTGCCGACCCTGATCCTCGCGGGCAATGGTTATCGCGATCCCTTTGGCAAAATGCATCACCCCTGGTCGAACCTCGAACTGGCGCAGATCTGCAGTGAACTGTCGTTGTTACGGGCGGTGCACTCACTGATGCCCGGCGAAAGCTTCGACGTGGCGCCGGCACGGTCGGGTGAACCGGCGGACTGGATCTGCGCATCCGAGGAACAGGCAGGGTTCCGTCCGGCGAAAGGGCGACGCCGGACGGTCTCGCTCGACACACAGCGGATCAAGGCACATCTCGATGAAATGGCCAGGACCTGGATGATTACCCGCTACGGTCAGGTGCTGATGACCCAGAGCAACTACCTGGGGCGCCCCGTTGGCCCGTGCCGTGCGGTGCTGCAATTGACCCGGGACGACGGCATCGGCCAACAATGGCTGCTGGACGTGTCCAGGGTCGAGTTCGTCGAGGTGCCGGACGAAGGCGCGGGGGCGATCAAGCGTTATCCCTACGGCATCCGTGTCGACCATGACGATTTCTGCCAGTTGCTTCTCGGCGAGTTGCAGATATGGGAGCTGCTCAATCTGTCGGCATCGCAGTGGTATGTCTGCGATCGCTATGACAGCCCGCTTGCGTTCTGGCTCGAGTATTACAACGAGCAAGTGGACTATGGACGTGCCTTGCGCAGTTATGAAATGTCCCTGGCGACCGCGCCATGAGCGGGCAAATAGCCTTTGACCATGTGCATCTGGAGCTCCTCGGCGCCGCCCAGCTGCAGTTGCAGCAACAGGCGCTCGTCGAGTTGTTGGCCGAGCGTTATCAGGTTCTGCGGGTACTCGGCCAGTCGGTGAAGTCGCTGGTCTGCTCGGGCCTGTGCATGGCCTCGGGCGAGCAGGTGGTGATAAAGCGTTACTTCGACGCGGAGGCCTATGCCGCCGAAGCCAGCGGTTATTTGCTCTTCCGCTCGGGGCCGATAGCAGGTATGCGATATCAGGATGCGCGGCATCAGGTACTGGTGCTGGAGTTTCTCCAGGGCCGTTTGCCCGGTCCGGCCGATCTACCTGAAGTGATTGCGGCCTACGCGGCGATGCATGCCACGGCCCTGGCGAATATCCAGCGCGTCATGGGGCACCGCAGTACCCCTGAGTTTATCGATCCCTGCCTGGCGTCCCGCTGCCGTTTCCCCTCGTTCGACCTGCAGGGCATCAGCGTCGGTGACTGCAAGCCGGAGCATCTGCTTGTTACCGTGGATGGCGTGCGTGTCCTCGACCTGGAGACTCATTCCCTGCAGCGCAGCGTTTGGTTCGACATCTTGTCCTTGAGCCGCTTCCTGGGGGCGGGCTCGGCATTTTCATGGACTCTGGAGGAATGGGTGGCCCATTACTGCGAATGCCGGGAGATTCCCGCCCACTATTACGATCTGCAGAAAATCCGAGACTGCCTGCAGCGCGTACAGGCCCTGGAGCCGGGTCGGGTGTACTGCGAGGAGGCGCGGCCGTGAACTGGATGTATTGTTTTACCCCGGCATTGCGCTATCGGACGGTCGCTCGCTCCGAAGGGCGAGCCTTCGTCGATGGTTTTTTCGGCCTGGCCTTCAGCCTTGCGCCCTGGGCGGTCAGCGCTTATGTACTTGTGTCGTTGTTGCAATACAGCGTGCCGCTGTTGTTCATCTACAAGCTGAGCACCCTGGTGGCGGCCCAAGGCGCTGCCGATATCGTGCTGGCTGATACGGCGCTTCTGGCGTTCCTGGCCATCAGCGGGTTCTTGCTGGTGGTGAGTGAACTCAATCTGGAGCGCTACATCTCCCTGAGGTTATGCCGCGAGTTCGAGCGCCTTCTGGTGCGCAAGATGCAGCCCGGGGTAGAGGTGTCGGTGCTGGAACGGGTGGTGTCGCGGGATTTCAGCGTCATTCTCGATGGTATCGGTGCTAGCGTTAACCTGTTGGCTATTCCGGTTTTCCTGCTGCTTTCAATCCTGCTGGCGTTGCTGGTCTTCGGCACGGCAGGGTTCTGGGCGGTTGCGGTGATCGGTATGTTCCTGCCGCTTTCCTATCTGCTGTCCAGGCTCTCGGACCGCAACTACGAGCGAATCATGGATATGACGGCGCAGCGTATCGAACAATGTTCGGCATGGTTGCGCCAAGGACCGTGGCTCAAACAGTTCGCTGACCATACGGCCTTGCAGAGCATCGAGCGGACACTGGTGGACGAACGCTCCCTGCGCAACCTGGATACGCTGCTGCGCGGCGCCGACAGCTACATCATCGGTTTTGGCCGCTTGATTCCTTTTGTCTTGCTGGGGCTGTTGGGTACCTCGGAATCGGCCATGGTCTGGGACGGGGCGATTTTCTGGCTAAGCATTCCGTTGCTGGCGGCGGTGCTCGCGTTGCCCCGCTCCTATGTGAGTTACAAGGCCGTCGGTCGCTCCCTGGAAGCACTCAATGGCCTGTATCAGAATTCCTCCAGGCATCCGGTATTGCTACCCGCTGTCGCCGATCAGGCGCGCGGCGTGATCAAGTTCGACGCCGACTGGCCGATCTGGCCCGCGACGCTGGCCGAACTGATTCCTGGTCCACTGGAGAGCCAGCGCGAGGACCTGCATGCGTTGCTGGGCGCTTTCCGGCTGGTACCCGAGCTGGGACAGGACCCACAGCAGGTTCTGCAACTGCCTATCGAGCTGGACGCGAGCAACCTATCTGCCGGACAGCGCCTGCGCCTGCAGCTGCTGCGCGGCGTGTTTCTGGCCCGTATCCAGGACGGGACCCTCAGTGTCGACCACGACTTCTCGGCGTTGGACGCCGCAGCCGCGCTGGCGGTGAAAGAGGCCTTGGAACGCCTGTCCTGGGTCAGCTTCAGCCCCTCGGCCGCAAGAGCGATAGCGCAGCGTGAGGGTCCGCCGGCGGAGATCGCTGAGCGGACGGCTTCGACGGTGCCGGCCGGCCCCCCGGCGCTGGACCGCTTCAGTCTCGGCGATCTGTTCAAGTATTGTTGCTTGGGGGGACTGATGTTGTTGGTGCCGGCACTGATGATGAGCTATGCGGCCAACCTGACGCTGCCAGAGGCAGGTTTCTTACCCTGGCAGGTTTTGTTGTATGCCGTGGCCGGGGTAGGGGCAGGAATAGCTGCCGGGCTGTTTATCGAGAATCTGTTGCGCAGCCGCTTTTCCCGCTTGTTCATCGATGGTCTGCGGGACATCCGGGTCACCGGCCTGGCCGATGCGCTGCAGGTGGTTTCTCGCGATGTCACCACGACATTCGAACGCATCGCCTGGTATGCCCACGACATTGCCTGGATTTTCGCGCTGTTGCTGTGCAATGGCGTGGCCTTGTGGATGGGGTTCGGTCTGTTCGGGATCGCAGTGGCGCTGCTGTTCAGCGGCCTGCTGGCGGTGTTGTACCGGCTTTCGATCAACGAGCTGTATCGGACCCGGGTGGAGAGCGTCAAGGGATTCGACTCCCTACTACGCTCCGCCCATGTGGCATTTTCCATTTCCCGGGCCGGTGGCATGGGTTTCGAACGCCTGGGTGAATGGCTGGCGCTCACCCAGCGGGGTGCGATAGCCGAGGGGCTGAAGAGTTTCTACACCACCCGCATGCGCAGTGTGATCACTCGCACAGTCACGGCGGCCAGTTGCACCTTGCTCAGTGACTTGGTGATTGTCCTGGTGGTCTTGATGGGCAGTCTCTACCGCACTAGCGATTCGGCCTTTGTGCTCGCGGTCACGGCTTTGCTGCTAGTTCGTTCCGACCTGGCCAATGTATTTCTGGCCATCACGGGTTTCAAATCTCAGTCGGTGTCGGTGGAGCGCCTGCAATATTTTGCCCGGCCCAAAAGTTCGGTGGCAGTGGCTATCGCCGGGCAGAACCTGAGCATCGCGCCCTTTGTCGCTCAACGTGCCTATCGTGCCTTGATCCTGGAACGGGGCCGGTTGTATTCGCTATCGGGGCACTCCGGCTCCGGCAAGAGCGAGTACCTCAAGGGCGTGGCCGGTATCACCGACGTGACCATTGAAGACGCGGGCGTGACGCAGGCCATGACATCACCCCGTTATTACCTGGACAGCAATGCCCTGGCGCTGCTCGGCGGTGAGCTCGGAGCAAGTGGTTGGCTGGATACCTGGCTGAGCACCTTGCCAGAGGACCGCCACCATCTGGTGTTGCTGGATGAGCCGTTCAGGGCTTTGCGCGACGAGCAACTGGCCGAGCGTGTGCAAGCGTTGCGCCGTTACGTCGAGCGTAGCGGCAACACCCTGGTACTGGTGGATCATCGTTGCCGGCTGGAGCATGACATTGAGCTCGGCGAGCTGGCTCGTTGATTATCCGGCGCAAGGAAATACTCATGCGTGAGCCAGTGCTGTACCTGGGCGACCGGGGGTTTCTCAAGCGTTACGGCAGTCCCTACTCGACGCAACAGGTCGAGGGGATCGCGCGCTGGGTCCTGGCCAGTTCCGGCCTGGGCATGGCCAGCGGCGACTGGCCCACGGCTAAGGCCGTCAGCAGTGCCTTGGCGGGTGGCCTACGAACGCGGCATATCTATCATTCACGGTTTCTGCTGCGGGTGACCGAGCAGACCACGGGGCAGAGCGTCAGTGTCCGTCAGGTCCAGGCCAACCCGATGTATTACTACACCGCCCCTGGCTATACCTTCGCCGCCGATGCGCAACAGATAGCCGAAGACCTCGATATCGTCCGCTGCTGCCAGCCTGGCTTGGTAACTCTGGGGGGCGACTGGCTGGACATTTTGCTCGCGCAACAGCAATACGCGTTGCTCGACGCGATCCTGCGGCAGATGGAGGCGGCCATTCCGGCGGCTTCCCGGATTCTCCTGGGGTTCCATCCTAGCGCCGGCTTCTTGCAGGTGTTGAGAGAGCGATCGTTCGCCGGCGCTGCGGTGCCGGTCAACCTGCTGAACATGCAATGCGCGACTTACGCCGATTACTTGCGCCAGATCAAGGCCCGATCGCGCCTTTACGCCGTGCATTGCCTGGCGGGCGGCGATATTCCCCTGGCGCCTGCGCTGGACTACGCCTTCCATCATCGGCAGGTCGACGCTTGTATCGTCGGCGCTACCCGTACTCGGCATATCGAGGCATTGGCGGCCTGCGAGGCTGGCTTCAGGAGTTCGACGGGATGAACGTGATTCTTATGCGTCGTGCGCGGCAGTCTGACGAGGTGTTGTTGCAACAGCATCTGCAGACGCTGCAGCGTGCGCACGGCGACCTGCTAATGCTGTCCGGCCGCTCGGCCTGCTATGCCCCGGTCCTGGCCCTGGCTGACAGCCTTGGGATCCAGACCCTCATCCTCGAGCAGGAGTACTACGATCCGCAGCAGGTCCATGGGGCCCACAAGACGGAATGGTTGTTCGATCCCTATGCGGGTCGCTACGGCAGCCCGAGCCTCAACACGCTCTATCATGCATTTGCCATCGAACTGGAAGCGATTCTCCGTCGGCACAGCCAAAGAACACTGGTGATCTATCTCGACCAGTTGCTGCTGGAAATCGCTTACGCCGTGCTTGCCGGTCTGCCCCTGCAGGCGTTGCAGGGTTTTTCGCTGTACCTCGAAGAACTGAGTATCGCGATCCTCGCCAGGGTTCCGTTCAAGGGCGGGTTCCAGACCCTGCTGCTGAAATCAAATGTAACGCCGGCGCAAGCGTTCATCGGCAGGCCCGAATTGAAACTGGTGAGGTGACGCCAAAAGACTGTTGGCGTGATCGCCGAATCTACGCTGAGTGAAGAGAAAAGGAGTGCTTATGGACCCGCAACGCAAGGACTATCTGGCGGCAGAGGCGGTTTACACCGGCGATTCGCTGCGCATCGGCGACGAGTACGTCATGCATGAATGGGAGAGGCCACTGATTCGCAGAATGGTCGAGGACCTCAAGCTCACGCCTGACGACCGGCTGCTGGAAATCGGCTTCGGCATGGGCATCTCGGCCAGCATCCTGCAGGAGTTCGGCCCGGCGTCCCATACCATTGTCGAGCCCCATCCACAGGTGCTGGACCGGGCCGAGCGCTGGAAGGGCGCGCGCACGAACATTCAGTTGCTCCCCGGCTACTGGCAGCAGCTTGATACCGGCCCCCAGCGTTATTCGGCGATATTCTTCGATCCGTTCGCCGATGACATGGCGGCGGTTGACGATGAGAACCTCAGGTTCCTCAAGTTCGCCGCGCAGTCACTGCTCGGCGATGGCGGGCGCCTGTCGCTGTTCTGCATCCGGCCCTTGCTGCCGCCGGAGTACCAGCGTGTGATGTTCGAACACTATCGCCGGGTGGAAATCAGCTCAGTGCGGGTTGATCCCAGGGATACCGCCAACCCGACGGCGGACCTGGAAGGACGAATGATTTCAGTTGTGTTGCACAAATAAGAAAAGCCTCGAGTCTGCCATCCGGGCCTGCTCGCCGGACGTGTTTGGCTAGACATAAGAAATTAAGCCATCAGTAACAATAAAGGTGATAGCGATGAACAACCTTACGGCGCGTCTTGGCCTGGTCGGCCTCCTGTGGTTTTTTGGCAACCAGGCATGGGCTCAGACTCAGGCCCCGACAGCCCCGGCTCCGGCTGCAACCCCCACCAGCAAGGCCATGACCATCATTTTCGAGCCGCCCAAGGGCCAGGAAGAGGCGTTCCTGAATACCTTCGTCACCTCCCAGGCCAAGTACATGCAGGACTATGCTGGCAAGTCGAAGGAGGGGGTCAAGGTGATCAACCTGATCCCAACCGAGCTGGGCGAGCCGCTGATCCACCTGATGATCTACCGTGACTCGGCGACCTTCGAGCGGGCCAAGCAGATATTTGCTTCGCGCGAGGCCATGAGCGGCTATATCGACGGCCATGTGAAAGCCTATGGCGGTTACCAGATTCCCAAGGAATACCTGCGTCACACCAAGGTGTACATGAGCAACGTACTCACTGAGTAATCGATGGGATGACTCGGCCGACGCGGTGCGGCGGCCGATACAAGGCACAGGGAGAGTCCAGGCTATGCGCGTGGTTATCGGGTCGTTGTTGATCGGCCTCGTTTTTGCGGTTCCCAGTCTGCAAGCCGGCAGTCGTGGCGACTCCTTCATGTTGAGCAACGGTTGCATCAATTGCCACGGTTTCGAGGGGCAGCGCACGCCGGGGGCGATTCCTTCGCTGGCCGGCCAGTCCGAGGCTTACCTGTACAAGACCCTGGCGGCTTATCGCGACGGTACCCTCAAAGGCACCATCATGAACCGGGCGATGAAAGGGTACGACGACCAGACGCTCAGACAGTTCGCCGAGTATTACAGCCGGCTGCCGAAAGACTCGCTGGGGGCGGCCGTGCCCCAGGCACACGAGCAGGGTGAGCGGCTGTATGCGCAACACTGTTCCAGTTGCCATGAAAAGCAGGCGGATACGCCGTATGTGAAAGGACAGAGTGTGCAGTATATGCAAGGAGTGCTGAAGGATATGGCCACAGGCCAACGAGCGATGCCAGAGGAAATGGCCAGTGCGATGTCCGCTCTCAAAAGCGAGGAATTGCAACAGCTTCTGGGGTTCCTGCAAGGTTGCGCGCAGGAGGCTCCATGTCGATGAACCCACAACGCAGGCTGTTGCTCAAGTGGCTGGCCACCGGTATCGGAGCTTCCTCGATCCAGGCCCTGGCCAGACCGGCGGTGCCTGTGGCAATCCGCTCTTATGCCGTGGTGGTGATCGGCGGTGGTTTTGCCGGCGCAACTTTCGCTCGTACTCTCAGGCGCCTGGATGCGAACGTAGGTATCACTCTGGTCGAGCCCAGCCGGCAGTATCACTGCTGTCCGCTGGGGGTCGAGTACCTGGTGGGCAAGCGGGACGAAGCAACCCTGATTTTTGGTTACGAACAGCTACGTGCCGAGGGCATCGAGGTGGTGCATCAGAAGGCGAGCTTGATCGACGCCAAACGCAAGCAGGTCAGACTCGCCGACGGTTCGGTGCTCGGCTACGACCGCTGCGTAGTGGCGACGGGCATTGGCTACAAGTACGACAGTATCGCTGGTTACAGCGAGGCGGTGGCCAGTCGTGTACCTCATGCCTGGGGCGGCGGCGAGCAACTGCGCTTGCTTCGTCAGCAACTGGAGGCCATGCCCAACGGCGGCAATGTGTTGATTTCGGTACCGGTGGACGATTACCGCTGCCCGCCCGGGCCATATGAACGGGCCAGCCTGATTGCCGATTATCTCAAGACCCACAAACCCGATTCGCGGGTGATAGTCCTGGATGCCAAGCCGCGATTCGCCAAGCAGGCGCAATTCGAGCAGGCCTGGAAACGTTTATATGGCTATGGTAGCGAGCAGGCCAACATCCAGTGGATTGGTGCCTTGCAGGGGGGGACCGTGCACGGTTTCGACGAAGCTAAGGGGCAGTTGCTGACCGAGGGTGGTCCGGTCAGCGGCCAGGTGATCAACATCATCGCGCCCCAGCAGGCTGATGACTTTTCACGGCACAACGGCTTGGCGGCGGAACATGGCTGGTGTCCGGTCAACACCCAGACCCTGGAATCCCTGCTAGTACCGGATGTGCATGTGATTGGCGACGCGGCCTACGCCGAGAAACTGCCCAAGTCGGCCTTCGCCGCGACCTGCCAGGCCAGGGTCTGTGCCTTGGCCATCCATAGCCAGATGCACGGCCTGGCACTGCTCAAACCGCAGTACATGAATGTCTGCTACAGCCTGTGTGGCGACAATTACGGTATCTCGGTGCTGCTCCACTACCAGCATGACGCGACCAGCAATGTCATCGAGATCCAGACCTTGCAAGTCACGCCTCTGGACGCCAGCGACGAGGATTACCGTCGTGAGGCGCTGTCGGCCTACAGCATGTTCGACAGCCTCGTCAAAGAAGCATTTGGCTAGGCCAATACGGCTGCACCTGGGGCGACACCCAGCGGCTTGCTTGACTCTTTTCGAAGGCATTGCGCGCAGATCTGGTGGGCCGAATCAGGTATCGGCCAATTGTGCTAACTCCTCTGCTGTGAATTCCAGATTGGTTAGGGCTTGCAGGTTTTCGATCAATTGCTCAGGTGTGCTGACACCCACCAGCACCGAGGTGATCCGCGGGTCGCGCAGGGTCCAGGAAAGCGCCAGTTGCGAGAGGGTCTGCCCGCGGCGAGTCGCCACATTTTCAAAGGACTGAATACGCGTGTGCAGACTGTCGTTTAACGCTTGCTCCGGCAAATAGCGGCTGCCCTTGCCAATGCGCGAGTCCGCGGGGATCCCTTTGGCGTACTTGCCCGAGAGCAGCCCCTGAGCCAGCGGCGAAAAGCTGATCACCCCAGCCCCGCGATCCTGCGCCCCTTGCAGCACGCCGTTGGTTTCGATGCTGCGGTCCAGCAAGTTGTACAGCGGCTGCTGCAGCACCAGCGGCACTTGGCGCTCGTTCAACAGTACGGCGATCTCATCGGCGTGCTGTGCTGAGTAAGAAGAAATCCCCACGTACAGAGCCTTGCCCTGGCGGACCACGCTGGCCAGCGCGTCAGCGGTTTCTTCCAGCGGTGTATCGGGGTCGAAACGGTGGGAGTAGAAGACATCCACGTAGTCCAGGCCCAGCCGGGCCAGGCTCTGATCGAGGCTGGCGAGCAGGTATTTGCGTGAGCTGCCGCCCTGACCGTAAGGGCCCGGCCACATGTCCCAGCCGGCCTTGGTTGAGATGATCAATTCATCACGATGGGCGTCGAAGTCCTGTCGCAACAACCGGCCCAGATTACTTTCGGCGCTGCCATAGGGCACGCCGTAGTTGTTGGCGAGGTCGAAGTGGGTGACGCCGTGATCGAACGCGGTACGCAGAATGTTGCGCTGGCGCGTCAGCGGTGTGTCGTCGCCGAAATTGTGCCAGAGCCCGAGCGACAGTGCTGGCAACAACAAGCCACTGCGCCCGGCGCGCCGGTAATCACGGCCCTGATAGCGTTGCGGGTCGGCGGTGTAAGGGGTCAGCGGTTGACTCATTGCGCAGTGTCCTTGGTGGTCGTCCAACGGTATTCGCTCGCCGGTTTCCAGGCATCACTGAGCCGGGTTTGCTGCAGGGCCTGCTTGAGAATGGAGGGCTCGACCCACTGGTCGACATCGAACGGTTTGCGGATCAGCCGGGCGTCCGTGGCCAGTTGCACGTCTTTGCGCAGCACGCTCAGGTAGTGCTCGTCCAGCAGGGGCGAATAGATAAAACCCAGATCGCCGCCCGCCAGTGCCTCGGTCAGTACAGCTGGAGGGTAAGCCGACTGTTCGACGCTGAGGTCGATCTGCGCCTGGCGATTTTTTTCCTGCGAGAGCCAGTCCAGTGCCTGGGCCACCACCTCGACCAGCCTTTGTGTGGCTTGTGGATGGGCGTCGATAAAAGCCTGAGTCACGATCAGTCCGCCTTGTCCCGCGCCCCGGCCATTGAGTTGCTGACTGCCCAACGGAATTTCGATCAAGCCCTTCTGCTTCAGCGCAAACAGCCGCGCCGGCGCCCAGCTGGCGTCGATCTGCCGCGCCGCCAGGGCGCCGTTGACCGCGTTAAAATCAAGGTTGATCAACTTAACGTCACGCTCCTGCAAACCTGCGCTGGCGAGGACGTCGATCAAGGCGAGATGGTCGGCGGTGCCGCGCAGAATTCCCACACGCTTGCCTTTCAGGTCTTCGATGCGCTGAATCCCTGAGCCGGGAACCACGCCGAGGTAACCGTTGGTGGCGCGGCCCGTGGCCATGAGCAAACGGGTCTGCAAGCCACTGGCACGGCCGATGATCGAGGCCAGGTCACCAAGAAACGCCACGTCCAGTTGATCGTTGGACATGGCTTCATTGATCATCGGGCCGGCGCCCTTGAAGAAGTGCCATTGCACTTTGATGCCATCGGCGGCAAAGGCGTCTTCAAGCATGTGCCGGGTGTACAGCACATCGGCCACCGGACCACCGCTGACTTTCGCCCCCGCGCTCAAGTCCGGGCCGGCGATGCGAATGGTCAAACCCTCCGCGTGCGCCAGCGCCATCAGTGCCGTCAGTGGCAACACCAGCCAATATTTCAATCCGCGCAACTTCATACAGGTCTTGCCTCTTCCAATACTGCCGCGCGTCGCACCCGACGGCGTGCCGGAAAGTAGTCGGCCACTGCAAGGTGCTGCGTGCTGCGGTTGTCCCAAATCGCCACGGTATTTTTCTTCCAGCGCCAGCGCATCTGAAATTCCGGGATCTGCAGATGCTGCAGCAGTAACGCCAACAGGTGCTCGGACTCCAGGCGCGACACACCGGCGATGTGCGTGGTGAAGGCGCGGTTGACGTAAATCGACTTGTTGCCCGACACCGGATGTGTGCGGATCACCGGGTGCTGGGTCGGTCGCGGCATCACACGACGCAGACGCTCCAGCCCCTCAATGTCCAACGCCGTATCCGGGCTTCTTGCGTTGCAGAAGTCGTGAATCGCGCTGAGCTTGTCGAACACATCCTGCAGCGGCGCCGATAACGCGCGGTAGGCGGCCTCGGTGTCGATCCACAGGGTATCGCCCCCGACCTCGGGGATTTCCTCGGCATAGAGAATGCCCAGTTTCAGCGGTCGTTCGGCGAAGGTCACGTCGGCGTGCCAAGTGTCGTTGGCACCCTTGTTTTTGTCGTCGTAGGCGAAGACCACCAGTTCGCGCACCGCCGGGTCGGCTTCGAACACGGGGTGGACGTGCAGTTCACCGAGGCGTTCGGCAAAGGCTTTCTGTTGCGCGGCGCTCCAGTGCTGGTCTTCGAAGAACAGCACTTTATGCGCCACCAGCGCCGCTTCGATCTGCGCCAGGGTCGCGTCGTTGACAGCGGCCAGGTCGATGCCACTGATACGGGCGCCGAGCAGCGGGTTCACACGTTCCACGTTCAAGCTCATGGTGTTGCTCCAGCCTTGGAAGGATCAGAAATCTTTGCGCAGTTGCACGCCGAAGTAGCGTTCATCGTCACGGGGAACCACGCGGGTCGTGCTGGCTCCCGACGACAGCACGGGTGAGTAGGACTTGTCGGCGAGGTTCTTGCCGATGAACGCTACGCGCCAACCGGCGTTGTAATCCGCGAGGGCGATGCTGGCGCCCCACAGGCCGAAAGCGCCCTGCACGCTGTTGGGGTTCTGGTCGAGGCTGTATTTCACCTCGCCCTGCCAGCTGTAATCGGTGCCCAGTTCCACGTCCCAGCCGTTGTCCAGCGGGATGGTGTAGTCCGCGCGTACATAACTTTTCCAGTCGGGGGTAAAGGGCAACGGTTTGCCGTTGATGTTGCAACTGGCGGCGGCGCCTGCCGGGCATTCGAAGGCGTCGATACGCGCCCGGGTGTAGGCCAGCGCACCGGAAATTTTCAGTTGCTGGGTCGCCTGCAGCGCATAGTCGAGTTCGACGCCTTCACTGGTCACGGAGCCGGCATTGATCAGGCGAGTCACCACCGAGGTGCCGACCACGTCGAAAAAGTTCGCCTGGTAGTTGTCGTATTTGGAATGGAACACCGCCAGGTTGGCGGTCAGGCGATTGTTCCAGGCGCTGCTCTTGAGGCCCAGTTCATAGGTGTCGGAGGTTTCCGGATCGAGGGGTTCGAGGTCCACCGCCTGCATGTTGAAGTAGACGTTGTAGGCCGGTCCCTTGTAGCCCCGCGAGTACGTCACGTAGGACGTGAGGTTGTCGTTGATGTCGTATTGCAAGCCAACGCGCCCGGACACGCCGGAGTCGTCATGTGAACCCTTGCTGGCGAAAGATGGGCGCACGGAGTTGACTTCAACGGCTGAGGTGGAGACACGTCGATGGGCGTATTCGATCTCGTCCAGCGTCCAGCGCAGACCGAAGATCCCGCGCAGGTCGTCACGAAAGTTCAGGGTCGTTTCGCCAAATACTGCATAGCTGTTGTTGGTGGCGCTGTAGTCGGCGCGCCCGCTGTTGGCTACGGATCTGTTGACCGAAAGTCGCCGGTAGGTTTCTTCAGACTTGCCATGGAAGAGGTAGGTCCCAAGTACATATTCGGCGAACTGCCCCTTGGGCGATGTCAGGCGCAACTCCTGGCTGAACTGATCGTAGTCCACCTCGCCTTTGTCGTGCACAGCGGAGACGGGCAAGGCCGCCAGAAAGTCGTTATCCTGATATTGGGTGTTGTCCCAGCCTCGCCATGCACTGATCGACGTCAAGGTGTAATCGGCCAACGACCAGTCCGCTTGCAGCGACAAGCCGCGATTGGTGTCTTCGACGTAGGTCTTGTAGTCGCTCTTGATCTTGCGGTTATCGTTGCCCGGCACCACCGGCGATATTGCCGCGGCCACTGCGGCGCTGGGTTTGACCAGCACCGATGGCGTATCGTTTTCGCCGTCGCTGTAATCGCCGATCAAGGTGAACTTGAGGTCATCCTGGGGCTGGAATTGCAATTTACCGCGCACGCCTTTGCGCTCGTAACCGTTGGTATCGTGACCATTGACGACGTTTTCGACATTGCCATCGTACTCGCCAAACGAGGTGGTGAGCGAGCCCTTGAGCGTTTCGTTCAAGCGCCCGCCGAGGCCAAAGCGCATGCGGTTTTCGTTGCCGCCGCCGAAGTGCGAGTAATCGACATAGCCGTGTGGCTCGTCCTGGATGTCGCGGGTGACGATGTTGAGCACACCGGCTGACGCGTTCTTGCCGAACAGCGTGCCCTGAGGGCCGCGCAGCACTTCAATGCGATCCACGTCCAACAGGTCCAGGGTCGACTGGCCCGGACGGGCGTAGACCACGCCGTCGATCACCGTCGCAACACTCGGCTCGACGCCGGGGGAAGTGGAGATGGTGCCGATGCCCCGCACGAACAGCGAGCTGTCCTTGTTGGATGCGCTGGTGCGGTAATTCAACGTCGGAATCTGCTGAACGATCGAGCCGACACTGTTGCGGTTGTCGCGCTCCAGTTGTTCGCCATCCACCACCGTGACCGCGACCGGGACCTTTTGCAGCGACTCTTCACGGCGAGTGGCGGTGACCGTGACGGACTTGAGCGTCGGTGCCGCCTGGCTGTCTTTTTCGGCAGTCGGCTCGGCGCTCTGGGCGTAGGCACTGGGCAGGCACAACAGCCCGAGCAGGGCGCCTCGGTGGAGGGTGCTGGTGATTGGCTTCATCGATCTGATCCCCTGGTGTTTTCTAATGGCAGCCGCTGAGGCACTCGCCGACGCTCAAGGCGTACGGTCGGTGTTGTGGCTTCCCGTGATCGGGTCAGGTCGTCAAGTGGCAAGGCAAGGTGGTGGGCGGGAGCACGGTTGCTCTCGTCGGACGCTGTTTTAGCAGCGGAGCACGCCGGCTGTACAAGCCGAAAATCGCATGCCCCTCATGCATGGCGCGTCTGACGCTACTCGAGGCGTGCGCTGACCGTGGCCGTGAGCAGGATTTCGCGGGAAGAATCACCCACCTGCACGGCGTAGCGACCGGGTAGAACCTGCCAGCGTTGCTGGTCGGGATCGAAGGTCGAGAACGCTCGCTGATCCAGCTCGAATGCCACCTCGCGGCGTTCACCGGGTTGCAGGTAGAGGCTGTCGAAAGCCTTGAGCAATGGCGTCGGCAGGTGCGCCGATAACGGATGACGCAGGTACAGTTGCGGCACCACGGTCCCGGCGCGTGGGCCGGTGTTGGTCACGGTGAAGCGCACTTGCAGCGCTTTCAAGCCCTTGAAGGTGCCATCGGCAGCGGGCTTCGCGATCTCGAACCGGGGGGCGGAGAGGGTCAGGTCGGCATACGCGAAGCGGGTGTAGGACAACCCGAAGCCAAACGGGTAGGCCGCTGCCGGTGCGGTGTCGCGATTGTGGTGGCGATAACCGGTGGCCAGGCCTTCCGGATATCGCGCCACGGCGTTGATTCCGGGAAAACTGCTGAGCGCCGAAGTGGCCAGATCCGCATCGCGCACCGGGAACGACACCGGCAGTCGCCCGGACGGGTTGATCTCCCCGAGCAGTACCCGAGCAATGGCCGCGCCCGCGCGAGTGCCGCCGTACCAGGCTTCGAGCACGGCCGGCACTTGCGCTTGCCAAGGCAGGGTGACGGCACTGCCCGTGGTCAGCACCACCACTGTGCGCGGGTTGGCGGAGGCGACGGCTTTGATCAGGCGGTTCTGGTCATTCGGCAGGTCGAGGCTCGGTCGATCGTTGGCTTCGCTGGCCAGATCCCGCGCCAGCACAATCACCACATCCGCTTGCCGTGCAGCCTCGACCGCCGCCTGCATGCTTGAGTCCAGCACACTATCGGGCGCCAACAGGCCGACTTTCAAGTGGCTGCCCGTGGCCAACGGCTGGTGTTCCAGGGCGATCCGATGCAGGCCGGCGCTGAGCGCAATAGAACGCTGGACCCGACCGTCCGAACGTGTTGAATCGAGCGTCAGCACCGTTTCGCCGTCAATCTGCAAACGGGCCTGCCCCGCCCCGACCAGGTCCACGCCATAGTCGCCATCGGCGCTGATCCGCAGCCATCCTTGCCACTGAACTGAGCGGACATTGGCGGGCGGCAGTTGATAACGGGACACGCTGGATAAAGCGAAATCCTCAAACCCCCGTGACGGGGTGAAACACAGGCAAGTGTCAATCCGTTTCAGCGTCTGCTTGTCCGTCGTGCGGTAGATCGCCTGAATCCCCGGCGTGCCCTGCGTGTCGGCCTGAAGCATGGCCGTTGGCAGCGGCGGATAACCCGGCGCCACCGACACAGCAGACACCGCATCGGTGCCCGGCTCGAACACAATGCGCGTCGACGGCAGCCTGTCGCGCAGCGCTTGCAACAGCGTGTCCTTGCCCTCCACCGCTGGATTGGCCGGGCCACCGGCCGTGCGGGTGTCGGCGGCGCTGGCTCCGATCACGGCCAAAGTGCCGATGTCCGATGCCAGTGGCAGCAGATCGTGACTGTTCTTCAGCAGCACAATGCTGCGCTCGGCGACCTGTTGCGCCTGGACGGCGTGGGCTCGCAAATCGGTGGCGGTGCGTTGCGGCGGGTGGTCGAAAATACCGTAGCGCATCATGGTTTCGAGGATGCGCAACACCGCCCGGTCCACCGCTGATTCAGGGAATTGTCCAGAGCGAACCGCCGCGATCAGGCGCTGGCCGAATTGGCTCTCGACGCGAAACTCCTGATCCACGCCGATCCTTAGCGAGTCCATGCTGTGGCTGGCGCCGGCGTCTGTGCGCACAATGCCGTTGAAGCCCCACTGCGTGCGCAACAGTTTCTCGATCAGGTCCCGGTCATCGCAGGCGTGTACGCCGTTGATCTTGTTGTACGCACACATCACCATCGCGACCTTGCCGTCCTGCACCACGTCCTGAAACGGTGCCAGGTACAACTCGTTGAGGGTGCGCCGATCAATTCTTGCGTCGACCGTCAGCCGGTCCTTTTCCACGGTATTGACCGCGAAGTGCTTGGCATCGGCCAGTACCTGATGGCGCTGCACGCCCTGGACATACGCGGTAGCCATCGCCGAGACCAGCACCGGGTCTTCGCCGAAGGATTCGTGGGCCCGTCCATGACGTGGATCGCGCAGCACATCGACGTTAGGGCCGTGGATCACGCCGTAACCGAGGTCGCGGGTTTCGCCACCGATCACCTCGCCATAAGCCAGCGCCAAAGGTCGGGAAAACGTTGCCGCCAGGGCGACCGAGGCCGGCATCTGGGTCACGGCCGTGCTGCCAATCATGATCCCGCTGGGCGTGTCGCCCTGGGTCATGGCTGGAATACCTAGACGCGGATTGCCTTCGACGTAGACCTGCCACTGCTGATTGCCCTCGACTTTGCTGCCATAGCCGTAGAGCAACGCCGACTTTTCTTCCAGGGTCATGGCGCCGAGCAGTTGCCGGGCTCGGGTGGCCGGGGAGTGGGATGGGTCGAGCCAAGGTGATTGCGCGGCAGCCACGGGTAACGCGCAGGCGCTCAGCAGAAACGCCAGTGCACGGAATGGGGAAGGCATGTCGATAAGGTCCTTAAGCGGCGGAATCGGCAAGGAGGGATATGGTTATAAAAAAATGATATTTAAAGTCAAAAAGTTATTAATGTACTTTCTACTCGCCTGCTGTAGTCAGGGATATAGCCCGCACCCCTACGCCTTGTGAAACGCATTCTATGCATCACCGTCATTCCCTATGAGACTGGCCATGGACCTGCATCAACTTCGACACTTCCTTGCGCTTGCCGAGCATGGCAATTTCACCCGGGCGGCAGAGGCCACGTTCATTACCCAGTCGGCATTCAGTCGCAGCATTCAGGCGCTGGAGCAAAACCTCGGCTGTCAGTTGGTGGAGCGCGGCACCGGCGGTCGTGGTTTTGCACTGACGGCCCAGGGCCGAGCGTTGCGCGTCCGTGCTCGCGAGATCATCGACGAGGTCAGCAGCTTGCGCGCCGACATCCTCGGCCTGGAGCAGGAGCCGGCGCCGCTACTGAGCCTGGGCTGCGGCCCGTTACCTGCCGCTCGCCTGGTCCCTGCCGCTCTGGCTGAATTCGTTGATCTCAACCGCGATACCCGCATAGACCTACGCGTCGATGCGCCGGACGTGCTCAAGGAGTGCCTGGACAACGGTGAGATCGAATTCTTGATCGCCGACCTGCGGCATATCGAAACCAGCAAAGGCTACGTCACTCAGGCCTTGCGCCCGAGGCGCTTCCAGTTGTTCTGCCGCCGGCATCACCCCTTGCAGACGGCGAATGACCTGTCTTTTCGCGCACTGGCCGACTACCCGCTGGCCTGTTCGTCACTGCCCGCCGAGCTACGGGTGCTGCTGTCTGAACGCGCCGGCAGAGATTTATTGCCGATCAATATGGAATGCAAACACACCGATATCCTCATCCAGATGGTGACCAGTTCCGACTTGGTGGGCATTGCGGCGGAAGACGTGGTGGCCCACCTCGTGTCGCACGGTATCGTCGAACGCTTGAGCTTCGTCGATGCGCCGCAAGGGCTTCTGATCGGTGGTACGTGTTTCGGAGTGGTTTACCGGGCTGACCGGCGACTGTCCAGGCGGGCTATGGACGTTATCGAAACCATCGGCCGTATCGACGCCACCTACATTGCAACCGATCTAGCCGCGGCACAAACATTTGATCTGGCCATCTAGCTGGCTGCTCGGCACAGAGAGTCCCGGGGGGACCGCGGGTGGGCACGAATGGAAAATACCAGTATTGAGTGCACCGACAAACAACGCTGGTTTGCGCTCACCAAGATAAACACGCTCTCGGCCCTGTCGCAGATCGTGCAGATTGGTACCGTCACTCCGTTGCTGTCGCTTTCGCTGGAGCAGCAAGGGGTCGAGCCGGCAAAGATCGGGGTGATTGTCAGTGCCTCGTGGTTGGCGATCCTGCTGCTCTACAAATGGGTTCCGCGTTTTCTGGCCCGCCTGGGGCTCGTCAAGGCGAATATCCTCAGCGCAGCGCTGACGATTGCTGCGTTGATCGGTATGACCTTGACGACCCATTTGGTACTGATTTTTTCGCTGAACTTCGTGCTCGGTATTGGCTTGATCCTGCGCTGGATTGCCTGCGATACGTGGATCGTCGCGGTCGCCTCGAAAGACGAGCGCGGGCGTGCGATCGGCGTACATGAGACCTTGATGGGCCTGGGTATTGCTGTCGGGCCGCTGCTTTTGGTTGTATTTGGCGTGGGGAGCGCTGCGCCCTACTACGCCAGTGCGGCGATCGTGTTGGTGTCGGGCGCGCTGGCACTAACCCTCAACGCGTACGATACGCAACCGCAAACCCCGGCGGAAAAACGCCATGGCAAGTTGTTCAGCATCATTCCGACGGCACTGTGTGGCGCGTTTATCGCAGGTTTTTCGGAGACCTCATCTGTGTCGTTTCTTGCAGGCTACAGCCTATCGGCCGGCTATCTGTTGACCGCCGCTACCTTGCTGATATCGGTGTTCGGCATTGGAGGCACCGTTCTGCAACTACCTATCGGCTGGATGGCCGACCGCAGTTCCTACAAAGTCGGTCAATTAGTCTGCGGCTCGATACTTTTGCTGGGCACGCTGGCCATTCCGCTCAGCCAGCCGCTTCCTTGGTTGGCGACGATTATCGTGTTCCTCTGGGGGGGCGCCATTGGCGGCATGAACACCCTGGCCGTGATCGAGGCGGGAGACCGGGTTGGCGAACATCAAGTGTCCACCGCAATGACGGCGATTGCGATGTTCTACACCTTGGGGAGCGTATTGGGGCCCGTCGCCACAGGTGCGACAGTGTCATACATCAGCGAGCATGGACTGATGATCTCGGTGGGGATCGTGGGTGCGGTTTTCATTGCGATGTTGATTTTGCGTAGAGTCCCCGCACGGGAGTGAGTTGCGTTGGTACCCTTGTTTAGTGCCGTATCCCTGAAAGCTTACTGAATCTCAGGCACAAAAAAAGACGTCCGTGGACGTCTTTAGATGATGAAGTGGCGGCCGGGGTAATCTGAATTTGCTTATTAACCTACTGATTTAATTGGCTAATATGACTTATTGTTTTTGTTTGGAATACCAATTGGAATACCGGTTTGAATTGGATTTACATTTGAGCACCTGTTTTACCTAATCTGATTCAGCAGGGCGTTCGAGTTCGTTCAGTCCTCCGTCTCAAGATTGACCAGCAAGTCGTTCAGATGGGTGAGGATCTGAAAAAGACCGGTATTTCCCATTTGTGGAACGTCTCAGATCTCCCAGGTAGCTCTCGAGTGCCTGTGTGACTGCTTGCTGCGAATTTGCAGCGGAGCTCCCGAACGCCATCCGCATAGATATATCCACATCACTTCGAGCCCTGACCCGATCCGAGATCAGCTCGAACGGATAGCGCCTTAAAATCAACAGTACTGCTTCTTCGAGGCAGATCAGCCGAGGCCATAGCGCGTCTACCACTGGATGCCCCTCAATACCGGATAAGGCGATGTACGCCCGCTTATCCCCGCTTACCATCTTGTCGTCGTTGCCCTGCGAGAGGGCTGCGAACAGAACAGCCTCGCCAGAATCGATATCTGGACGGTCCATTTGAAGCAGGTTGTTAGCGGCGTCGGGTGTTAGATTGATCTCCACAGCAGCACAAATTAACGCTTGTGCGAGCAAGACCGCTTCTCGACTGCCTAGTTTTTTGAGCGCTTTCTGGTCGTGCTGAATGGCTAACTGAAATTTTAGCTGGGGAAGTATTGCGAAGTCTCTGAAGCTGCAATCAAGGGATCCAGCAAACTCATCCAGTAGCAGATATTGGCAGAGCTTTCGGGCTGCATCACTGTCGAGTAGATACAAGTGCTTTACTCGTGAAAGCCTTGAATGATCAAGGCGTACTCACGATTCTCGTCGCTGAGACGCTGAAGATCTGTATTGGCTAAAAACCTTTCCTCAATCACTTCCAGCGCATTGGTTTGTGAGCGGCTGTAGCCGAGTGCCATATTTGCCCGCATCCAGTCATCATGAGTCTTTGCATAGGAGAGGATGAGGTGGCCAGGATCAATGCCGAGTTCACGACCACGTAAAGCAGCAGTTGAAGCCAGCGCCACCGCGGAGTCGGCACGAATCGCCACAGTCGTGTCGCTGTGGCAATTACGGATCAGCAATAGTGCAAACGTATCCGCTTGTTTCTCTTCTGCGTCCTTACGTCCAAATTTTGAGCCCGCTAAGGTATCAGTTACCTCAATGAGATCCTCGTCGATAAGCACGCTATCTCCATTCACATGCTCGCAGAGGATATGGCCGAGCTCATGGGCCAGAACAAAGAGCTGGCGGGAGTGCTGACCATGCTGCAGACCGAGCACGATAGCTGGCCGCCCCTCGATGCTCAGAGCCATCCCAGTTATTCGCTTGCTGGTTTTCGGGAGGCTACTCAAGAAGAGTACCGGTATTCCGGACATCCAGCACAGATCGAGCAGGCCAGCGAAGTCGACATAATCTCTACCCGAAATGGCCAAGATTTTTTCGCGAACGGCCCGAGGATCGGTCGGTAACTGGGAATACGGCTGTTTGGTGCAGAACAGGGCCAGTTTGCTCAGGGCAACTCCCAAACTGGCAGCCACATTCAACTCGGCTTCACGAGTATCGCTGCGATGCTTGAAGCGGGAATGGGCGGGCTCCGCATTTATGACTAGGCCGCCGCCGGTATCGATATGCACATTCAGACCTAATCGCTGCTTGAGGATGAGCGCGAATTGCATAACACCCGCTGCAGACTTAAAAAGGCTGTTGTCCCACCATTCGGGGAGCAGCTTTTCCACGTAGGCTCGGGGATAACCTGCGGCTTTTAGTGTTTCAAAAGCTGCCTTAGCTGACATAGGAGTTGTATCTTGCATCACACCCCTCCTTTGCTCAGGTATGCTTCATTTCCGTATACGGGTTTCGGTATGGGGAAAAAGCAGGTCAGCTAGGCGCCGTGCATGCTTGCCTGTGCTCTCCGCTCATCAGAACTCCTACGCTCTGCGGGGCCGAGAAGTCTCATTCAGCTCAATATTTGCGTGATGAATGAAGCGTCCTGCTTTCACGCCTTCGCCTGTTGAGTAGGATCAGATGGGGTGTGGACTGCCCATTCCTATACCGTTGACGATGTCTACGCTGGTGGTTAAGGCATTGGCCTGCGAAGGTGCGTCGGAATTCAATTGCCATCTGTCAACGGGTTTAGTGCTTTTCCAAGCGCATAACCTAGCATTTTTTTATAAAGTCCTGAAGCGGATATTATTCCCCTGGCTTGGACAGCTTTGATATAAAATTTTACGTTGCCCAGGATGGCCATAGACACTACGTAAGAGCATCAACCATGCGTGAAACCGAGATCAAGCGAGCCCTAACTACCCACCTCGGATCAACCCAGGCCTGCATGGCCAACCTTTTCTTGGAAGAGTTGGAACTCAATGGTGGAGAGGTCCGAGCAGACTTGGTGGATGTGCACGAGATGCACTGCTATGAGATCAAAAGCGAAACGGATTCGCTGAGGCGCTTGATCGGCCAAGGTTCCCGGTATGCGCGCGTTTTTGACCGCATTACGTTGGTTACCGCAGAGCGTCACTTAAAAAAGGCCCTCCCACTTCTTCCCTTGTGGTGGGGCATCATGGTGGTTCCCGGCACAGAGGAAGGTGCGTTTAAAATGATTCGTGCCGCCAAGCCTAATAAGCGACATGAGCCCCAGGTTCTGGCCAGTCTGTTGAAGCGGGACGAGGCGTTGAGGCTACTGGGTGAGCTGGGGTTGGTCCGAGGGTGGAAGAGCAAGAGCCTCTACCTAATCCACGCGCATCTCGCAGACATGCTTAGTGTGGAAGAACTACGCACCCAAGTTCGGAGCTACCTGATTCGCAGAGCGGAAGGTATTGAGCACTTTGAGCCAGACCTGTTCAATACTGTTCTATGATCACCACCGCAATGTGGTGAATCCAGCCTTCAGTGACGTGATAGGTACCAGCCTTCTTTTGGCGAGCAGGAGTGGATTTATCCGCCCTCACTGCGATCATGTGATCTCCTGTTGAGTAGCGTTTTCCCTTGAAGCTATCTTCGTAGACTGTCAAAAACAGAACCGATAACTCTTCGGAGTGCTTCTTACTGTTGCCATCAGCACGCAGTACGAGCCAGTCGTCAGGGCGAGCGTAGCGTATAGCAACCCAGCCCCCACGTTTTGTTAGCGTCTCCTCCGTCCATTCCGGTGATATCACCCCATAGTCGGAATAGCCGATTACCAGGTCCTCCGCGTTATCCTGAATATCCTTCCAGAGTTGCCAGTCCCTCCGGTCAAACTCCCCGACCTGAATTTTCGCTAGTGAAATAGGAAAGGCTCCCGAGGCAAGGTGCAGACTTAGTAGTCCTTCGTGTTGCAGCTCGCGCAGGACTCCTGTGAGCCGATCAGTATCCTTACGTGTCCACTCTCTCGGAGTGATGCCCAAGTCAACAATCAGCCGGACCGAAACCCCTAATGTTTTAGCTAGGCTCAGCGATTTCTTTGCTTGCTCGAGAACGCCTGCTGCCTCTCCGAGCCCTGGAGCACGGACTCGTAGCGCGATGACCTGAAATGGCTTCAGCGCCTGCTGAAGCGTATCAGACAGCTCAGTCATGTCTCTGGAATCGACTACGGGCGTGACGGGATAGCTATGAGCACCTGCGTGTCGGAGAAAAGCATCAAACTCTACCATTCGGGCGCTTGAGAGCCGGCCCTCAGGGTCTGCGTAGTCGATCAGTGCAGGGTGTCTCCAATACTTGCCCAGGCCCTGCATAAGATCGAGGTGTTGAGTCGTTTTACGGACCTCGATGCAGGGGAGAGTGGCCTCGACGAATCGATCATCCAGTCCTTGAAGAGCATACTGCTCAAATTGTTGCCACTTAATAATCGGCATGTATTGAGGATGTTGCGGATGTCTAGCAGTCATATCCTTCCCTGGGCTGGCCAAATGCTATATCAGTATCACATAAATCGTGCGTGGTTTTTCCTCCTTGCGCTACCTGCGTGTTGGTATGGGTAACTTCTGTACCGGGGAGGGCATTCAGCTAGTCGTTTGGTACTCAAGTCATTGAGGGCGCAGTCCTTGGAAAATCCCAGCGCTCTGAAACGCGCGTTGTAGCTTTCAGGTAATGCGAATAGCAAAATACACTGGTCTCAAACGCCAATTGTGCGAATGAAAGCCGAAACGGGGTTGAGGGTACATATCGGCGATCCCAGGCAGCGTAGCCATAATGTTTGTTGCTTCTTTCCAGTCGAACGTTAGGCCCTCCAATACACGCGCCTGAATTGTCGCTCGCTCTGCTGGCTGAATCTGGCCGCAGAACCGCTCAAGCTGTAGGTTCTCGTTAACCTCACAGATGAAGTGTTGATCCTCTCTACGCGGCAATTCGGTAATGTCAAACCAGAGCGACTGAGCGCGGGCTTGATCAAAAATATTGTTAGTCAGCGAAATGCCGCAAAAGGTTGGGACGCCCATCAGTGCTGCTTGGTGGGACACCCAGAAAAATCTCTCGTATATCGTTCCGTGAATTCGACGAGATCCAACCTTATCGATTTTCGGTCTCCGAGCGAAGAACGCGACTAAGCGAAAGCTTTCACCTGTCATAGACTCAAGACCTAAAAGGGTATTTTCACGTCGCCCAGAGAAGGCGATAGGAACCACGGTCCCCAATGGTGCGAGTAGCTCAGCAAACTTCGGGACTAGCGCGTATTCGGCAGTTTTATCTGAATAAAAACCCGTCAAATTATCCTCCTGACATCAATGGGGGAGGGTTTGTGTCAGCAAGAGTGATGCAGGGCTTCGCTCGATGATAGGTCGTTGTGGGCTGTCTGTGATAGCTTTCTGATACTGATCTCCGCTGAGGACCGCACCGATGTTTAAAAGCAAAGGTACGGAGTTTTGGCTTGAAGCTGCATCGCGTGATAGACCTTTTTTATGGCGACTGTGGTCACTCCTCTGATGCAGGGTCTTTCATCAATGCACTCCTTAGGTAACCAATGAGTCTTGCCGGTGTTCGTTCAAATCGAGGGGATAGCTATCAGACACTGATCGCTATGCGATGGGCTATAACGATTCTCTCTGATGCCGAGTACCAATGGCTGGAGGTTGACTCCACTCGTTGGTTAGTTGATGACGTGGTTATCGGAAAGGCCGATGGATCGATCATTTGCTGTCAGTGCAAAAAAAATCAGCCTGATTTCAAGCCGTGGACGGTTGTCGATCTTTCAAGTGAGCTTGAAAAGGCGTCCCGTCTATTAGCGGGGGATTTGAACGCAGAGGTGCGTTTCTATTCGCGGGGTACGTTCGGTCTCATGGCTAAGCTGCGAGAGCATTGCGCAACGCAGCCCGATGAGAAGAGCTACCTAGACAGCCTTACAGCGGAGCATGCGACAACTGATGCCTCTTTGGGCCGTACCTTCAACACCACCGTATCGCTTACTACCTATGATTTCTTAGGCCGTACTACCTTCCACAACACAGATGATTTCAGTGATCTTGAAGGGGCCTTGCTAGAGCGGCTGCGTCTTCTGGCGACCAATGTGCAGACTGCTTACGACACCCTTTGGCACCGTCTCGATCAACTGGGCTCGCGGCTGCCCTCGGTCGGCTCAAAGGCGGCGTCTGTTCAGCATCGATTGACGAGGGGGGACCTCGTTGCGCTGCTTAAACAATCAGGGTCAATGCTTGCGCCGCATATGGACGAGTCTGAAATTCGCGCCTCGCTTAACGACGTATCTGCTGTTGGGCGGAATTGGCGGCGCGAAACAGGTGGAAGGCGGTTTCCAAGCCATGTCGTTGATGATTTACTTTCTGCTATTCACAATAGGAAGCGCTCTATCCTGCTCACTGGGTTGCCAGGATCGGGAAAAACGTGCGCCCTTCTAGCTGTGCAAGAAGCACTGGAACTCCGAGCCAAATGTGATAGCTCATTAGTGCCTTTGTTCATCCAGTCCCGAGAGTTTGCCGACCTTGCGACTGCACAGGATCGCCAGGCTCAGGGTTTATGCGAAGACTGGGTAGAAAAGGTTGCTCGCCTTGCTGACAAAGCTCACGTTGTCATTGTTGTTGATTCGCTCGATGTACTGTCAATCTCGCGCGAGCACGCGGCACTAACGTATTTCTTGGCGCAAATCGACAGGCTATTGTTTATCGAGAACGTGACCGTACTGACGGCCTGCCGTGATTTTGACCGTCGCTACGACCGTCGTCTGGCAGCGCGAGTGTGGGAGTGTGAGCTGGCTTGCCAACCTTTGGATTGGGACTGCGAAGTGCTGCCGTTGCTTCAGTCACTTGATATTGATACTGCGGGAATAGACGTATCAACGCGCGCACTCATTCAAAATCATCGAGAACTTGCGATCTTCATCGAGCTTGCGCAGTTTGAGGGCGGGTTTAGTGTTGTGACTAGCCAGGCGCTGGCACAGCGTTACCTGGATACATTGGTTCGTGCAGACGCGAGATTGGGCGATGTAGCGCTTGAAGCAATAGAGTCAGTCGCGGACGAGATGCTTCGTACTCGCAGCCTCACTATCCCTGCTCAGCGATTCGGTGGGTTGCAAAGTGTCTTGCGTGTACTGCTCAGTCACAACGTGCTGCATCAAGCTTTGGACGGCCGGGTGGGGTTTGGCCACCAGACTTTGCTTGATGTGCTAGTGATCAGCTCAGCCATTCGAAGGGGAGTGACACTGAACGGGTTTATCCTGAGCTCGTCACCTGCGCCATTCATCAGGCCGAGTATTCGAAGTTTCGTAGCGCAGTTGGCTGTCGGTGATCGTCGGGTGTTTCGAACTCAGTTGCGCGCTGTTCTTATGGGGAAGTGCTCATTCCATGTGCGTCGCCTTGTGGCGGAATCATTCGCGGATCGACCGCCCCATAATGATGACTGGCCGCTACTTCGCGATCTCCGTAGAGATTGTAATGATGTGTTTCAGGTCATCTATTTGCAAGGCAAGGCGGTCGAGTGGGGCGAGTTTTGGTCTACGCATTTAGTACCTGTGCTGAGGGCTGAGCGGGACCAAGAAGCGCTGATGATGCATCTGCACAGATCTTCAGTGTGGGTCAATCAGACTCCATTATTGGTCTTGCCATTCTGGACCGAACTGCTTGAGGCCGACTGGATGGATCAAGGCCTTGTTGCAAGCAGGCTGGGGTACTTGCTGTCCGATGTAGCGCCTGAACATGCAATTCTTACCGTGAAGTTGGTGGAGGCACTTCTTCGTATACCTGTGCATGAGCATAGCCACCTTGGGCGATCCATCGCGCGTTGCATCGCCGTTGGTCTCTTATCAGATGAGGTGCTGTGGACGTTTGTTACCGGTGGAGTTACTGAGGATGACGTGCGTGATCTTCATCATATTGGCGCGAAGCTTAGGTGGCAGGATTATGAATTCGGTGATCAATGCAAGCATTACATTGCCGAGCGTATGAAATCCTCTGTAGAGCTATTGAATCTTGCAATTCATTCTATAGAAGATTGGAGTCGATTCAGGATATCGGAAATTGGAGAGTGGGCAGCTGATAGCTCGGGATTCTTGCGGAGTACTTCGTATAGGGCTATTCGCACCCAAGATGATTTCCAGCATGTAGAAGCAGATAGCCTACTCATGAGCGCAATTGAAGCGGCTGTGCTCAACCATGCTTCACTTGATTCTAAATGGTGGCGAGGCAATCGTGAACGGCTCTGTCTCAGCCATGAGGGGGCGTTGCGCTATTTTGGAATACTCGCGTGCAAAGAAGCCCCGTCTCTCAATGCCGATCTTTCAGTACGATTGTTCTGTGATCAGTCCTTGGAGGATTCCGAGTTTCTCTACGAGCTAGGTTGTCTTGCCAAGGTTGTGTTTGTTCATTTTGATTCGAGCCAACAGGACGCTGTAAACGCGGCGGTATTCGCTATTGGTGAGTGTGATGACCAAGACGAGCAAGAGATCTCATGGCGGCGAAGTGTTCAGGCACGGCTTATTGCATGTATTCCATGTCATTTGCGTCCGATAAACGCTCAGTTGCTACTTGAAGAAGTAATTGAGAGCGAGGGGATCTTCAATGATGCGCCACCAATTCGGGCTTGGAGTGGGATGGTTTCAGCTCCTTTCCCATATAGCGTATTCCTCGAAACGAGTAACCATGGGGTACTGCGGCTCCTAAAGCACTACGCCGGATACGCGCGTGCGTTTGAAGAACACTTGATCGGCGGCAAGGATGAAGTTGCCTCGATGCTTCGAGAGGCAGCGTCTCGCGATCCAGATCGTTTTTTGGGAATTATGTTGGAAAGTTGGGATGACATTGCACCACTTTTTCGCGACGCAATCATGAGCGGATCTGGTAATTGCTTAGCTCATCTTTACGGTAATTTGCGGTCAGAGAGTTCCTGGGAGCCATTTGCCGCTGTAGATGGACCTACATTGGCAGGAAAGATTATTCACGAACTTGGTTACAATGCAAAATATTGGCGACAGAACCGCGCTGCGTCGAACGCTCTGAACGCATGTGCTCATGTGATTGAGGACGTCGACCAGGTTCAACGCCTGGTTAGTTTGGGGGCGGAGTTTTTGAAGATGCGTGAGGAGGTGCCTATCAGTGGTGATGGGGTCGACCATCTTGATGTTGGGATCAATATGGCTCGTGGGCATATTGCCGAGGCGCTGGTGATTCTGGCTACTAACTTGCTGGACGATGGTACACCGCTGCCTGACGCATTACTGCGACTTTTGTTCGATTTTGCTGATGAGGGAAATCCAGCTATAGCCGCTGTGATTATTCGGCGCTTGGCGTACCTGCAGAGTTTGGACTCCAACGTGGGCTGGGATTTGTTCGATCGCTGCATGAAAGGCAGCACGTCTGGGCTGTGGGGAGGGGCGGAGCCATGTCTCTATTACGCTTACCATAATGATTTTGAGCGCGTTTCGAAATGGTTGCGGCGTCTTCGCTTGGAAGGGGTTGGTAAGGATTTCGAGACTTGGGGAAGAATATCCGCTTTAGCCGCCTTACCTCATCACGGTCGTACTTCCGAGCTAATGATTGAGCTGTCTGCAATAAATGAAGTTTCTGCATGGCATGGAGCTTCAGCCGTATGGGCGAACGCCCAGAACTTCGGCAGGTATCGTACCCAATGTATTGCAGGTCTTGAATATGGCCTGTCCGTCGGTTCGCATGTCAGCGCTGTCGTGCAGCGAATGAGCCAGCTGTTTCGTAGCGATGTGACGGGCGTACCTTCTGATCTCATCCGTTGCTATTTCGCCTCTCGGGAGGCGAGTAGCGATGGCGCCAATGCATATATCTATGGTCTAGATGAATGGTTAAGCGCTACTGCGCAGCGAGATCCCGCGGAGGCTCTTACGGTCTTTGAACTGTACCTTGACTATGTGCGAGAGAAAGGCGCACACATGTACGACCATGGTGGAAATTTCACTCAGTTACTTACCCGGCTGTTTGCAGAAGCGGAAGAGTGGGAAGAAACCGATGGAGGGGCGATGCTTCAGCGTGTCGTTTCGGTGCAGGACGAATTGTTGTCTCGTGGAGTTTCAGGTATCAGTGATTGGCTTGCGGCAGCTGAGCGACCTTGAAAACAATGTAGGCATCTGATGTTTATGATGGCTGTAGGATATATAAGGTCGATAATTGATCGTGCGGAATATATAGTAAGCTGCGATCGTTGGTCCTGCCTAGTAAGTGGGGCGAAAGATCTTAGGGTGTTCTTACACTGATGGAGAAATATCCGTTAGTATTTCATAGGTGTTATGAAGTTTTTCAAGGAAGTCTTCCGCTAGCTCTGGTAGGCCGCTAATATAAATATCTCTATTGGTGATTTTGAATAAGCTATAATTGGGTAGGCTGCCGATTCGCCCGCTGGATACTGGGTTGAACGGCCTATTGCTGATTATTCTTGTGTTGAGATCCTTGTCTTCAATGATGTTGTACTGGTCAGCTGTTATATCTATCGCTGTTGCTTGGTGTTCCAGCCAGTAGTGAGATATAGTATCATTTCCGTAGTGATCAGTGGCTACTCCAGATACGCCATAAACTGTGATTGTCGGCCATTTTTTTAGAATGTGGTAAGTAAGTATTAAGGAGGATAGCTTGCAGTTCATGGCAGGAAAGTCTTTTGTAATCAGTGGAGTTGTTTCTTTATCGCATAACTCCAATGCGCGTCTGATTTTTTCTGCTTCGGCTACTATGTCATTGATATCTGGCACGATAATGACTCTATGTACCTAGTGATTAGATAGGGGGGCTTTATGTTGTCTCGGTGAATGACTTGAGAGCTATTAGATGCTCTTACCTCCACCGGGCACAACGGTCCCTTTCCACGATTATGTTGATCGCTACAGCAGCTCCTAGCTTCCCGAATGGTGCGATGACGCGACCTCGAACACAGCCGTTACTGGAGTGTGAACATAGCAGCTAAACGACTACAAGGGTGGATTAAAGTCATACGATGGGCCTATCCGAACACCATGGGGCTATGCATTCCGCCCGATAATTGAGGGCGGCGTTCGATCGCGCTGAGACCTAGCTCGATGGCTCATCATTACCGTTGTGGTGGGCGCTGGCGCAAACCGAAAGCATCATCGTCCAGGTGATCCCCGGGAAGCGTTCGAGGCCGGTTTTCTGCTGCGCTTGCAGCAGACGCTGATCATGCGCCGTGAAGCCGCCACCACCCAATCAACCGGCTTTGATGCTTGAGGCGGTCTTTGACGTTTGAGATTTATTTTTCCCGCCAAACCCTCCGATCCAGCGATCTTTGATCGCGCCGATCGGAGGGTTCACTCGCTCTTTTCGCGGAGCCACCTCGTTCCTTCCTCCCATTTCAAATGTGATTAGCGCCACGTCTTCTTTTTTCGAGTAATTGCCCACGATCTCTATCGAGCGCAACGCAGTTTCAGCGTTAGGGCCGAGCTTGTCGTAGGTCTATGGCTAGAGAGGTGGCGACACCGGCGACAGCGGCGACAACCCGCGCAGCACGGGGCCTGGAACGTGGCGACAAAAGTGGCGACAGTCGCCACTTTTTGCACGCTTTGGCCATGACGCTTGACCGTCTTTTCGAGTGGGTATAAAAATTGGCGCACGGACCGCTGTCGTTGACAGCACCAGCCCAGGTAGCCAAAACCTTTAAGGCTACGCCACTTGCGTGGTGGTTCTCCCGAAGTGCGATTAGCGTCTGGCGGCTCGCACGGTCACTCCGCAAAAGTGATGGATGCCTACTCGACTTATCTGCCCACAGCGGCGGACGATGGACCTTCCTCGCTGCGCTGCAGCAACTTCATCTCTCGGCACACTTAGCTGCGCCAATCCGCGCCCGTCTCTTTCTCCTGGAAAGAGACGGGCGCTCGTACCACTGCTGCAAGCCACGTCGTACAAGGTATTGCCGCAACTCTCCTCGTGACAATCGGTCTGACAAATCCGATTCGTCGCCATCTGCGACGACACAGGCACCGGTGCCGCAGCCCATGGAAAGGCTGCACCTGACTGACAGTCAGGCATGCCCCAGGCGTCGATGTTGTTGCCTTCTCCCACTCAGGATCTCCAGGTGCCGAACTCGTCAGTCGGCACAGCCTCCGCCCGCCCGCATTTTCGGATGCGTCTAAGGAGGCCAGATTCATGGGGTCATGCCCTTGCTCCCGGTCGTAAGGAGCCGTTCGTTCCGCGTCAGTGAACACCTCACAGGCCGCAGGGGCCTTGATCCCTGATAACACTCAACAGCCGTGGCGGGACTACGTGAGGACAATCAGTAATGAACGAGGAGAGGGCCCATGCAGCAGTTAGATCCGAAGCTTGAACTACCACGATCCCCTCGACCGTTAATCGAGTCGAGCACGGTGGCCGAGCCTTATCCAGTTAAGGCGTTGGGTGGAATTCTTGGGCCCGCGGTTGAGCGCATGGCCGAGGTCATCGGCGTGCCCCAGGCACTGGCCGCGCAATCGGTGTTGGCCGCCTCGGCGCTGGCGACCCAAGGTCATGCGGGCTTACAGCTCGACGGGAGAAATTATCCCCTGTCGCTGTACTTGATCACTGTGGCCGCGTCAGGAGATCGCAAGACGGCGGCAGATCGATTTGCATTGCTGCCTGCGCGGCAATGGGAGCGTGAGCAGTGGCAGCGCTACCGCGAACAGCTCGCCCGGTACCGTGTCGCACAGCGACAGGCACTGCGTATCAACCCTGTCGAACCCGACTCCACAGTAAGCATGGCGCTTGAAGCGGAGCCCTCTGCACCCAGACTTATCACCACAGATCCAACCATTGAAGCCCTGATCAAGGGGCTCTGTCATGACTTGCCCAGCATGGGGTTGTTCTGTGATGAGGGCGGACAATTTCTCGGCAGCAGCACCATGAGTCGGGATAACCGTTTGAAAGCGGTTACCGCCTTGTCGTCACTCTGGGACGGTAGCCCTATTGATCGTGCTCGCTCGATGGCAGGCGAAAGCCTGCGAGCCTATGACCGGCGCGTGAGCCTGCACTTGATGCTGCAACCATACCTGGCCATGCAGTTACTCAGTGACCCGTTGCTGCAGGGGCAAGGCGTCCTCGGTCGCTGCCTGATGACCTGGCCTACCAGTCTGGCCGGACAGCGCAGTTATCAGGCCGTCGACTTGTCCAAAGACGCCGCACTAAAACGCTATCACCGCCGCCTTTCGGGCCTATTTCATCAACCGTGGTCACTTTCCTCTGACGGTGCTCTGCAACTATCAACGCTGAGTCTCAGTCCGTTGGCCCGTCGTCGCTGGATTGATCTGCATGATGCTATCGAAGCCCAATTGGGTGAGTTTGGGGAACTGGCCAGCGTACGGCCTAGCGGATCGAAGGCCGCCGATAACCTGCTCCGAATCGCTGCCATCCTAGCAGTTGTGGAGGAGGGCAGCACGGTGGGGGCCGACCATATCCAGCGGGCCTCCGCTTTAGTCGGCTACTACCTCACCGAGATCCAGCGTCTGACCGAACAGGAACCGGTATGCCGGGTAAAGGAGGAGGCGGACCGTCTGCTGCGCTGGCTGCAGGCCAAGGATTGGAAGTGCTTCAGTATTCGAGACCTGAACCGCAACGGTCCCCGTTTTGCCCGTAAGAGCAGTCGTCATGCCGCCAAGCTGCTGGTCGAGTTGCTTGAACATCAGTGGCTGATCACCGACGGTCACACCTTCGAGGTGCGCCATGTTCAATCTTGATGAAGCGCTGCGCAACCATCTGGCTCAGCGCCAAAAAGAACCGAAAGTGCGGTTTGTCGCCGCGAGTGTCGCCACTTTGTCGCCACGCTCAAAACCAGACAAGGCAAGGGTTGTCGCCGGTGTCGCCGATGTCGCCACCCTCCGTAAAACTATCACCTCGACGACAGCCATCCTTCAATGGTTGAAAGAGGAAGGCGCGCATCTTTACGTCACCGACAACGCGCTGTGTTTTCGCCCGACTGATTGGGCCCAGTTCGCTATCGTGAGTGTGCACTGGAGAGCCCTTTTGCATGATCTCGCGGCAGTCGATCAGGAGCAGGAAAATGGCTCGGGTCGGTAAGCGAGCGGGGCGCAATTTCGGCTTCGGTCGCCAGCTTAGCTATGCTGGACCGCAAGCACTGAAAGACCTGTTTGGCGACGGCCATTTTGCTACCGTCAAAGCCCATAGTGATCGCTGGCAGGCGTTCGTGCATTGGTGTCGATCCGATGAAGGACCGAGGGTCAATGACGCGCGCCAGATAGACCGCGAGATACTCATGCGGTACGCCGTCCACGTGCGGGAGCAGGTTGATCAGGGCAACGTCGGCGTTGCCACCGCGCAGAACCGACTATCCAGCGTGAACCGAACGATGGCCGCGCTGCGCGGTGATCAGTACGTCAAAATCCCCAGTCCGAGCAAGGCGCTGGGCTTGCAGCGCTCCAGCGTGCGTAGTGAGGTCCCGCAAGGCCAAGACCGTGCGCAGGTCAAGCTGATTGCGCAAGCGCTGTCGGAGCGTGAGCAATCTAGGGTGAGTGCCATTGTGCTCCTCGCCCGGGAGACCGGCATGCGTTTGCGTGAGGCGATCTTGGCGGACCTGCCCCGACTGCAGCATGAGGCCGGGCAACTGGGCAAGGTCAACATCCAGGACGGCACCAAAGGCGGCCGATCAGGCGCATCAGCACCGCGTTGGATCGCGGTCACTGATCAAATCCGTGGCGCCTTGGATAGGGCCTGGGAGGCTTCACCCAGTCGCAGTCGGAACCTGTTGGCCCCCAATGAGAGCTACAAAGAGTTTATGCAGTCAGTTGTGCGACCGGCACGGGACATCTTGCACGAGCATGGATTGAAAGGCTTTCATGAGCTGCGGGCGGCTTACGCCTGTGAGCGCTATGAGCAACTGACCGGCTTCCCCGCACCCGTCAATGGCGATCGTGTTCATCGAGAAGATCGAGAGCTTGATCAGCGTGCACGACAGCAGATCAGCCACGAATTGGGACATAACCGCATCGACGTGGTTAGCGCCTACATCGGAGGTCGGCGATGAAGGCCGAATTCGATATGACGTTATTTCTGAGTCCTGTGCTCAAAGGTGCACATGCCACGCGGCAGCGTCACATAAGGCAGGCAGAGAGGATGCACGAGGCGATTCGTGAGCGCTGGGGTTGCGCGACTCCCTGGTCCTGGAGGGAAAAGCACATGAGATGGTTTCTGGAGCATCATCTGCGTTGTTCAGCACCAGGGACTGTCTACTACTACGGATTAACAGCGAGGTTAATCAGCTGCAGAAAGGCGCAACTCGGTAAGAGGACAGTGTGTCCATCTTGCGTCTGATCTAGTCGTTTGCTGCTCCAGAGCTAGCCGAAGCAGTACCTTCATCAGTCGCGATAGAACAGCGTGAGATCAGACAAAAGATACCTGAGTAAAGCAAACGTCAGAGTACAGGCTTGCGCCTGATTCGCATGACGGAGTACGTTCATTTATAGAGACTTCGGTACAGGCATGTCCCCGTGTTTTTAATCAACAGCGGAGCGGGCGTAGGCGTTTGAGCCGCCAAAATACAGTCCAGCTTGGGAAGCACTGCGATGTTCTTGCTTGCAACAGGCGCCGCCACTTTCACCTTGGCGTCAGACAATGTAATACATAGATGCGCGTAGCTACCTATCTTCTTCAAACCGACATTTCTGTGCCGGCCAGGGCAGATCAACAATATGTCTCCAAAGCGAAACTGACGGAACGCCCTCACGCTGTACAAACCATTGGGCCCTCCGTAGACCTCCAGCTGCCAGAGATTTTTATCAAAAACCTCCTTTGGGTAATCCTTTTCGTCCAGGACATAGCTCCGCTCGGTATTGTCCCTGATCTTGATCAGATTGCCTGCGGAATAGACCCATAAATCCAAAATTGCAGGAAGTAAAACAGCATTGGCAAAAATGCATACCAGCAGAGCAAGAGCGGCTCGACCGGTGCGCTGCAGCACGTTGCCTTCCGATAAATAGAAAGACAAAACAGGCGCTAGGTAAAGACACATGATCAACAAGCAGACGCCGATCGCCCCAAGTGCTTCCCAGCCGTCCTCTCCGCCGCGCCAAGCCATAATACCTAGTTGAGCCGGAAACACTCCGCTCATTGAAGTAAAAGCGAGCAATAGACCTAGCCAGCCAAGCCGAACGGTGCGATAGCCTTTTCTATGCCAAGGTTTACGAGGCCCAGGCGAGAGCTCCAGTACTTTTTCCTTGAGTGATGCTTCGCTGCAGAGGACATGCCACGCTGCCCAAGCAGCAGCAAATGCGACAAATACGAAAAAGTAGCCAGGAGCAACGGCTGTACCAAAGGTTGAACCCAGTAGATTAAGCGAGAGTAGTCCGTATCCTCCACCGACAATAAGGCTAAATCGAAAGGCGAGCGTCTTTTCTAACTCCCTTCCAGGCGAACATTGTGTAATACACATCATGAAGGCTAACGACGGCACTGATACGATAACCAGAAGCGAAGCTAGAACGAGTAAAGTAAAAAACAACCAAGCTACGAGGTTCGATGGGTTTCCCAAAGAGCTCAGAATCAATTCTGGGTGATGGATAACCCACAAATACTTGGTTAGAAGTGAAGTGGAAATTAATGTCGCTGCCAAGGGAAGCCACCATTTGATGTCGGCAAGCAGTCCAGACAGCGCTTGCCGGTAGCTGGTAGGTCTCGATATCTCCGTTGGCGTTTCGGGTAGTGGGTTTTGCGCGGTGCTTTGCTGATCCGCTTCACCGGTCATTAGAGAAAATTCCTTCCTTGGGGATCGAATGCCATTTGGTCGTTCTGGCTTTGCGAAGTGCGCAATTCTAATGGAACGATACCCCTTGTCAAAACTCACTACCAATCGCCGGTTATGCCAGATGGCCGTACCCGTTACGCCTGGCTTTAACGCCCTCTCAACGGATCTGTGGCTGAAACACGCCGTAAGCGTCCGGGCGTCCCGTCTGCGTAACTCGTGGTTGTCTGACAGAACTTTTAAGCGTGAGCCCCTGAGCATGGGAATGCGGAGCCTTCCCATGCTCAGAGGTTTGGCCGAGGAGGCGCAGGCACGTCGGAGAATTAGCGACAATCGTCATTTCTGTTGCCATGCTCCACGACAGGGATCGCATGGATTGTCGCCGGTGATGCTCAGCGTATCGGCACCATATTATGGTCCCTGGTTTGATTGATGGCCGATGCCGACAGGCTGCCGGTGGCCGCCTTCTGGATATGTTCACTCCACCAGGCCATCATCGGACGCCGGCGTTCGATGTAATCCGTCCGGTTGTAGGCGCTACGAACTTCGTCCTTGTCGACATGCGCCAGTGCGACCTCGATCAGCTCCGGATCCCAGCCATGCTCATTCAGGATGGTGCTCGCCATCGAGCGCAAGCCGTGGCTGACTAGACGGTCCTGAAAGCCCATGCGCTTCAACGCCATGTTGGCGGTCTGGCTATTGGCATGGGTGCGGGGGTTTCTATCTGAGGGGAACACGTACTCTCTGTTACCGCTGAGTTGCTTGAGCGTCTCCAGTAACGAAAGTGCCTGATCGGTAAGAGGGATTGTGTGCGGCCGACGCTTTTTCATGCGCTCTGGCGGAATGGTCCAAATGCGTTTGTCGAAGTCGATATCTGCCCATCGTGTGGTGGCTGCTTCGGCAGGGCGGGTCATCGTGTGCAACTGCCATTCGATCAGGCAGCGGGTCGTGCGCTTGATGCTGGCGTTCGCGATTTCCATCATGAGCTCGGGAAGCTCCTCAGGTGGTAGCGCAGCCATGTTCTCTTTCTTGGGTTTCTTGAACACCGCCCGAATGCCATTGAGAGGGTTCGCAAATATCAGCCCGGAGTTGACCCCGTAGGTCATGATCTCGTTGAGTCGTTGGCTCAATCGTTTCACGGTTTCGAGGCTCCCTTTGGCCTCGATTGGGCGAAGGATCTTGATAACCATCGGAGCAGTGATTTGAGAGAGCGGCGTTGTTTTCATGCTTGGGAAAACATGAAGCGTCAGCGATCTCCAAATGTCTTCGGCGTAGGCTTTGGTTACGGAGTCTTTCTTCAGCTCGAACCAGGCAGTGGCCACCTTCTCGAAAGTGTGTTCAGTCTCAGCAAGTTTGGCTTGCCTTACCTCATCACGCTGGGTTTTGGGATCAGTGCCCAAAGCGAGCAACTCACGCGCCTCTGCGGCTTTCTTCCGGGCGTTGGCTAGCGAGAGGTCGGGGTATGGACCAAGCGCCATGTTGATACGGCTTCTGGTCAACGGCTCGCGGTAATTGAAATTCCACATCATTGAGCCGCTCGCGCGTACTCGAAGCTGTAAGCCATCGCCGTCGCTGAGGACGAAGTCTTTACCAGTTGCCTTGACTGCCTTGAGCTGGCGATCGGAGAGGCGGGTTGCGTTAGTAGGCATGGGAGCTACCTCCAGCACCGTTTTGGTATCCTGAAAATAGCATTTGGTAGCCCGGGATACCACCTGGGATACCAAAACGACTGGAACTCAGAAATCCTCCAAAGCCCTAAAAAGCGCTGAAACCCTTGTGTTTACTGGATTTCAGGCACAAAAAAAGACGTCCGTGGACGTCTTTAGATGATGAAATGGTGGAGCCGGGGGGATTTGAACCCCCGTCCGCCAGTACTCTGCTGTCGGTACTACATGCGTAGCCGTGTCTATTAAGTTAACCCTCAGCGACCCGACGGGCAGGGTGCTTTGGGCGAGTTGTGTAAGTTTTAGCCGCTTCGTCCACAACGTACTGCACGGCGATTCCGTTCTATATGACAATCACTTTGGGTTTACGGACATCCCCTAATGATTGCTGGACCCGAAGGTACCAGAAGCTCAGGATCTAAGGCTGCTTACGCAGCGATAGCGAATTCCTGGCCGTAGTTTTCGTCATTGGCAACTATAGAAGTTGCAACAGTGGATTTACGAGTTCTGTTACCAACTCGGCATGCACCTAAAGTTTCGCAACCGGCGTCGAATCCTAAACGGCCCCGAACCTGTCGCTCCATGAATCTGTAGGAGCGGCAGGCATGTGCAGTGTACGCCAATCCGCGTCTGAGGCCAACCCGAAGGTTGGCCGGTGGCGGTCAGGAGCTTTTACCGTCTTTGCTGACCTTCTGGATCTCCTGGATGGTCTGGGTGGTCTCGGAGATGCATTTCTCGGTGCCTTCCTTGGTATTCAGGTCTTGATGGGCCTTGGCTTGCTGAACGCTTGCCTCGACGCGGGCCTCGATATCCGAGCCCTGATACTGGGTCTTCGCGTTCTCGATGGTTTTCAGGTTTGTATCACAGAGATCGGCGGCAAACGAAGACGACGCCAGCATGGAGGCAGTAACGAACAGACCTAGCAGTACAGAGCGTTTCATATGTCTCTCCTTGAACTGAGGGCCCAGGCATCGCTGGCCATCAGGACGGCTACCAATTGAGGGAAGGTCCCGCTTTGCAGGACTTGATCAGTGGACTGTGACCGTTCGCCAGGGTTCTATTTTTCTTCAGGTCACCCTGGTTTGGGTCACTCGATCCACCAGGTAGACCAGCCCGTGGTAGTCGATTGCGCCGTGTTGTGTAAGACCGATCTCACAGGTGCGGCTGGTGGAAATCCCTTCGCTGCAATGCTGCACCGCGTCCTTCAACGAGCGCAGCGAGTGGGCGTTCAGCTCGGGTGTGGTGAAGCCCTTGTCGCCGGCGAAACCGCAGCAATGGATGCCTTCGGGGATGACCACGTTTTTACTGCATTTGCGCGCCAGGTCGATCAGCGCCTGGCTTTCGCCGAGGTGCTGTGTGCTGCAGGTGATGTGCACGGCGATGGGCGCCTCCTGAGGGATGAAGTCGAGACGCTCCATCAAATGGGTACGGATGAAGCGCACCGGGTCATACAGGTCCAGGCGCACGTCACCAAGGTCCTGGACCAACCGTAGCGTGCAGGGGCTGGTGTCGCAGTAGATGGGGTCGAGCCCGCCGCGACTGGCGTGCAGCAAGGCACCGATCAGTTCCTGGCGCTTGTGCTCGGCCTGTTCTGTGTAGCCTTTGGAAGCAAAGGGTTGGCCGCAGCAGAGGCTGTCCACATTGTCTGGAAAGACCACCTGATAGCCGGCCTTTTCCAGCAGGCCGCGGGTCTTGTCGTACAGCGACATCTGCTCCTTGTCCGCTGCCGTCGGGCCCATGACCCGCGACACGCAAGCCGCCAGGTACACCACTCGCGGGCGTTCATTCGACACGGTGGGGCTGAAACGGATGGCCTTTTCCGGCTGAGGCATGGAGCTGGTCCATTGTGGCACCTGGCCCTTGGACAGGCGCGTCAACGAGGCCGACAGTTTCGCCAGGCGGGGGGCGCCCAATAGCATGCGAGCACCGTTGGCGACGTGCAGGGCAAAGCGTGCGCCTTGCAGCGTGGTGGCGAAATTTCCCTCAATCCAGTTAGCGGTTTTCGTCTTCGTCGCGTCGCGGCTGCGCAGTTTTTTCACCAGCTCGCCGGTATTGATGCCTACCGGGCAACGTTGCGCACACAGGCCCGTGGCGGCGCAGGTGTCGATGCCCTGGTATTGGTAGGCACGTTCCAGTTCGGTGGTGTCCGTGCCGGCGCGTTTTTTCGCCTGGATGTCCCGCCAGATGACGATGCGCTGGCGCGGGCTCAAGGTCAGGTCTTTGGACGGGCACACCGGCTCGCAGAAGCCGCATTCGATGCACTTGTCCACGATCTCATCGGCGGCCGGTAGCGGTTTGAGGTGCTTGAGGTGGATCTGCGGGTCCTCGCTGAGCACCACGTCCGGGTTGAGGATGCCGTTGGGGTCGAGCAGGCGTTTGAGCTGCCACATCAGTTGATAGGCATCGCTGCCCCATTCCAGCTCGACGAACGGCGCCATGTTGCGCCCGGTGCCGTGCTCGGCTTTCAGCGAGCCGCCGAATTCCACCGCCACCAACTGCGCCACGTCATCCATGAACGCCTGGTAGCGTGCGACTTCTTCGGCGCTGTTGAAGCCCTGGGTGAAGACGAAGTGCAGATTGCCTTCCAGCGCGTGTCCGAAAAGGATCGCTTCGTCGTAGTGATGTTTGTCGAACAACTCGATCAGGCGGTTCACGCCGAGGGCCAGTTGCTCCACCGGAAAGGTCACGTCTTCGATGATCACCGTGGTCCCGGTTTTGCGTACCGCCCCCACGGCTGGAAAGGTGTCTTTGCGGATCGCCCAGAGCCGGGCGTTTTCCCGTGGGTCTTCGGTAAAGTCGACCTGTTTTTCCACCGGGAAGCCGGCCAGGGAGGTCATGATCCGGGCCAGCTGTTCCTGTAGTAACGACGATGAAGCCGCGCGGGATTCGATCAGCAAGGCGCAGGCATTAATCGACAGATGCTGTACGAAATCCGGCATGCCTGGTTTGTCCTGCACCGAGCGCAGGCTGCGGCGGTCCAGCAGTTCCACGGCCGATACCGGCTGGCTTTTCAGCACGGTGACGGCGTTGCAGCAGGTTTCCACATCCGGGAAAACGATCAGCGCCGACGCCTTGTTCGGATGGTCGACGACGGTGTTGTAGGTCACCGCACTGATGAAGCCGAGGGTGCCTTCGGAGCCCACCAACAGGTGGCTCAAGATATCCACAGGCTCGTCGAAATCCACCAGGGCATTGAGTGACAGGCCGGTGGTATTTTTCAGACGGTATTTGTGGCGAATTCGAGCGGCCAATTCGGTGTTGGCGCGGGTTTCGCGACCGAGGGTGGCCAGGCGTTCCAGCAGTTCGCCATGGCTTGTACGAAAAGCCGCCACGCTGTTGTCGTCTTCGGTGTCCAGGCGTGTGCCATCGGCCAGTACCAGGCGGATACCGGCCAGGGTGTGATAGGTGTTCTGCGCGGTGCCGCAGCACATGCCGCTGGCGTTGTTGGCGACGATGCCGCCGATCTTGCAGGCGTTGATCGACGCCGGATCAGGGCCGATCTTGCGCCCGAACGGAGCCAGCCAGGCGTTGGCCTGGGCGCCGATCACGCCGGGTTGCAAACGAATCTGCGTGCCTTGCGCGCGAATCTCGCGACCGTTCCAGTTATCCCCCAGCACAATCAGTACCGAGTCGCTGATGGCTTGGCCGGACAGGCTGGTGCCGGCGGCGCGGAACGTGACCGGGACCTGGTCCCGTTGGGCCAGTTTCAGCAGGGCAATCACTTCATCTTCGGACTCGACGCGTACCACCAGTTTCGGAATCAGCCGATAGAAACTGGCGTCGGTGCCGAAGGCCAAGGTCGACAAGGGATCGTCGAAACGTCGCTTCTGTGGGATCAGCTGTTGGACGTCGCGCAGGAAAGGGGCCGGAAGGGTCATTGGTCCTCCAGAATCAAGACCACCAGATCCTTCGGACCATGGGCGCCATAGGCCAGGACTTGTTCGATGTCGGCGGTTTTCGACGGGCCGGACACCAGCAGGGCATTGGTGGGCATGCCTTGGGCCCACTCGAATTCCTGCTGCACCTCATAAAAGTTGTCGCGGATCTCGCTGGCCTTGAGCAGGGCGAAATGCACCGGTGGTACCAGGCTCATCAGCCGTGGCTCTTCCCGCGTTGGCCAGAGAATCAGGCTGCCGGTGGCGGCAATGGCGCCGAGGGTTCCAGTGAGGCTGGCCGGGGTGTCGTTGAACAACTCGGCTTTCCATTCCTCTATCGGTCGGTCGTAAGCCTTGAGAGTTGGCAGGTCCGGATTGTTCGCCCAGAACTGTGCGATTTTTTTCCCGTGTGCGGTGGTCGGGGCGATGAGCAGGCTCGGCAATTGACGGTCGCGCAGCAATTGCGCGAGCAGGGCCGGCCAGCCGTCCTCGGACGTCAGATGGATTTCCGTGTGCACCGCCTCCATCAGCTTGCGCAATTGCGGGATACGTTCCTCCGGCGCGTAGCGATAGGTTTGCGTCACCAGTTCGACATCGAAATTGTCGGCAACCGGCGTGGTGCCCGTCAGGCTTTTACGCAGCTTGGCGAGGATATTTTCCTTGGCGCTCATCGGCGGTCTCCCTGCTGGTTCAGGTGTTCGCGAGCCAGGTCATGCAATGAGCGGGCGGCGGGTTGGGGGGCGCTGTGGTTCTGGGCCCATGGGCCGAGGTTTTTCGGTGTCAGGGCGCGCAGGCGCGTGGCGAGGAACCCGAACAGTCGGTACAGCCGCGGTGAGCTGTTGAGCCAGGCCCAGGCATTCCAGATGAAGCGCTCCTTGGGCGAGTATTTGCTGCCCTGGCCGCGCATCACCTGGTTCGGGCTGTCCGGCGCCTTGACGTTTTCTTCCCGCAGTCGCCGCAGCAGCGCGGGGATCGGGATCTTCACCGGACACACTTCACCGCAGGCGCCGCACAGCGAAGACGCGCTCGGGTGGTCCGGCACCTTGGCCAGGCCGACCATGTGCGGTGTGATGATTTTTCCGATAGGCCCCGGGTACACCTCGCCGTAGGCATGGCCGCCGATTCGGGTATAGACCGGGCAATGATTCATACAGGCGCCGCAGCGAATGCAGTTCAGCGTCTGGCGCAGTTCGCTGTCGGCAAACGCCTGGCTGCGACCGTTATCGAGCAGGACCAGGTGGACTTCCTGGGGACCGTCCAGCTCATCGGCCTTGCGTGGCCCGGAGATCATGTTGACATAGGTCGTGATGGGTTGGCCGAGGGCCGAGCGAGTCAGCAGCGAGAGCAGTGGCACGACATCGCGCAGGTTCTCCACCACTTTTTCGATGCCGGTCACGGCGATGTGCACCGGCGGCACGGTGGTGGACATCCGCCCATTGCCTTCGTTTTCCACCAGCAGCAGCGTGCCGGTTTCGGCAACGGCGAAGTTGACGCCGGAGACGCCGATGTCGGCTTCGAAGAATTTCTGCCGCAATACCTTGCGACCGATCTGAATGAGTTGGTCGACGTCCTTGGTGTACTCCACGCCGAGTTTGTCGTGGAACAAGGACGCGACCTGACCGGCATTCTTGTGGATCGCCGGCATAATGATGTGTGAAGGCTTCTCGTGGTCGAGCTGGACGATGTATTCCCCCATGTCGGATTCGAGACATTCAATGTCCCGAGCCTCGAGGAAATGGTTCATCTCCATCTCTTCGCTGACCATCGATTTGCCCTTGATCACTTGCCGCGCCTCGTGAGCGCGGATGATCGAGAGGACGATGCCATTGGCTTCGTCCACCGTCTCCGCCCAGTGCACGTTCACACCGTTGCGGGTCAGGTTGGTTTCCAGTCGCTCGAGCAGGTCGGGCAGCTTGGATAACGCACGGGCGCGGACGGCATTGCCCAGCACCCGCAGGTGTTCTCTTTCGTGGGCATCGCTGAAGGACGCTGCCCGCTTGGTCATCAGTGAATCCATCGCGCTGCGAAAGTTGTTTCGCAGTTGCGTGTCGTCCAGGGCCTTGTGGGCCCGGGCACGAAAATCTTCCTGCGCCTCAACCGGTACTACAACGGTGGGGATCAGCGTCGGCGTGCTCATGCGGCACCTCCGGTACGCTGCCAGAGGAAGCTCGCCAGGTGCTTGCCGCGCAACGCCTCCTGCTGTTTTTCCAATGCGCCGTTGATGTTCATCAAGCAACCGCAGTCGGCGCTGAGGACCTGATGTGCGCCGGATTCCTTCAGCGCCCGGGTCTTGTCGGCCACCATCGCGCCGGAAATATCCGGCATGCGAACACTGAACGTCCCACCAAACCCACAGCACTCGCTTTCGTGGCTGTGTTCGACTCGCTCCACATTACGCAACTGCGCCAACAACGCGCGGCCGTGCAAGTGGGTATTCATCTCACGCCGTGCCGAGCAAGACGTATGCAGCGCGACCTTCACCGGCTCGCCGCTGTCGTTCAACTGCACCTTGCAGACCAACAGCAGGAACTCGGCCAGTTCATAGGTCCGGGCCGCCAGGGCCTGCACCTGTTTGAGGGTCTCCGGCTCGTCCTTGAACAGGTCGGCGTAATGCTCGCGCAACATGCCGGCGCAGGAACCCGAGGGCACCACCACCGGATAGTCTTCGGCAAACAGGGCCAGTTGCGCCCGTGCCACCGTCCGCGCCTGCTCGGTGTACCCCGAGGTGTAGGCCGGTTGTCCGCAGCAACTTTGCCCTTGCGGGTAGTCCACCCGGATCCCTTCGCGCTCCAGCAGATGAATCGCATCCATCCCGGCTTCGGGATAGAACAGGTCCACCACGCACGTGCCGAACAGGTAGACCCGACGCGGCTTTTCGCTGGGGTACTGCCGAGGCTCGGGCAAGGGCGGGGCGAGACGGGTCGCGTTTGGTACGGCGTTGTAAAAAAGCTCGCTCATCAGGCGTGTCTCCGGGTGGTCCCGGTTATCCGTCCGCTGAGGCTGCTGAATATAGCCAGGAAATCTTTCAGCAGCCTTGCAGACCCGGTTGTGAATAGCAGACGCCGAATCACGGTTCGGCGTCGGTTTTTCCAGTATTGCGTGTAGGACTTAATGAACCAGCATGCCGGTAAACCAGTAGGCCTGGGCCAACGTGATCAGGCCGACAATCGTTGCAAAGAATAGGCTGTGTTTGAGGGTGAAACGGAACAGATCCGATTCCTTGCCCACCAGCCCGGTCGCCGCGCAAGCCACCGCAATCGATTGTGGCGAAATCATCTTGCCGGTCACGCCGCCGCTGGTGTTGGCTGCGACGAGCAGGGTGTCGTTGACGCCGATCTGGTGCGCGGTGGTGGCTTGCAGCGAGCTGAACAGCGCGTTGGACGAGGTATCGGAACCGGTCAGGAACACGCCCAGCCAACCCAGGAATGGCGAGAAGAACGGGAACGCTGCGCCCGTGCCGGCCAACACCAGGGCCATGGTCGACGACATGCCCGAGTAGTTGGTGACGAAGGCGAAGGCCAGCACCATGCCGATGGACAGGATCGGCCAGCGCAGCTCGAAAAGCGTCTCTTTAAAAGTGGTAAGACCAGTTTTGATGTTGATCTTCAGCACCAGCATCGAGATCAACGCGGAGAAGAAAATCGCCGTGCCGGTGGCGGAAATCGGATCAAGCTTGAACACAGCCGGGATGGCGGTGGGGTTGATCACGATGGGGGCGACCTTGATCACCATCTGGTCCAGGTGCGGGATGGCGAAGTTGAACACCCAGCCGTACATCGAGCCGCCCGCGGCGAACATGGCCTTGAACGGCTTGAGGGTCCAGATCGTCACCAGCACGGTCAGGATCAGGAACGGCGACCAGGCCTTGATGATTTCCCCCAGGCTGTAGGGCGAAGCCACGGTGCTGCGCGGCTGGCCGAAACCGCCGACGCTGGCGGTGACCGTTGCGCTGGACGTCGCGCCGGCAATCTGGGCGCCGGCAGTGCGCTTGGGCTGCCAGACTTTCAGGAACAGGGTCAGGGAAATCAGGCTGGCCAGGGCCGAGGTGATGTCCGGCAGTTCCGGGCCGATGAAGTTGGAGGTGAAGTACTGGGTGATGGCGAAGCTCAAACCGGCCACCAGCGCTGCTGGCCAGGTTTCCCGCACGCCGCGCAGGCCGTCCATCATGAACACCAGCCAGAACGGCACGAACAGCGACAACAGGGGCAGTTGACGACCGGTCATGGCGCCGATCTTGAAGGCATCGATCCCAGTGACCTGGCCGGCCACGATGATTGGAATGCCCAGGGCGCCGAACGCCACCGGGGCCGTGTTGGCGATCAGGCACAGGCCCGCGGCGTACAGAGGGTTGAAGCCCAGGCCGACCAGCAGCGCGGCGGTGATCGCCACCGGTGCACCGAAGCCGGCGGCACCTTCCAGGAACGCGCCGAAGCAGAAACCGATCAGCAGCACTTGCAGGCGTTGGTCATCGGTAATCGACAGCACCGAGCTGCGAATCACCTCGAACTGGCCGCTCTTGACGGTCAGTTTGTAGAGAAACACCGCGGCAACGATGATCCAGGCGATGGGCCACAGGCCATAGGCAAAGCCATAGCCGGCGGCGGCGAAGGCCATGTCTGCGGGCATGTTGAACGCGAAAATCGCCACGGCAATCGCCAGGGCCAAGGTGATGCTGCCGGCCACATGCCCCTTGAGGCGAAACACCGCCAGGGCCAGGAAGAAAAATACGATGGGAATAACGGCCGCGAGTGCGGACAAGCCGAGGCTGCCGAGCGGGCTGTAGAGCTGTTGCCAGGTTTGCATAGTGGGTGGGCCCCTAATTGTTGTTGGTCAGGCACTGGTCAGCGGGTTTGGTTAATTGGTAATACCAATTTACAAGCGCTGTTGGCTAGGGTAAAAGCCTTGGTTGTCGTGTGTCAATTTGCCGCCCTGAAACTTTCGTCGAATAAGCGGTGCAGACGGCATTTGATCCGTTCGAACAAATGGCTTTTGGTGGGTGTAGGCACGGCCCGGATGGGCCAGAATAGAGAGCCCGGCGAGCCGTCGGGATCGTGGAGAATTGAGTTATGGGGTTTGATCAGATTCGTCAGCGCCGTTTGTCTGACGATATTGTCGAGCGGCTTGAAGGCATGATCCTTGAGGGCACGCTGAAGTCCGGCGAGCGCCTGCCGGCCGAACGGACCCTGGCCGAACAGTTCGGCGTGTCACGTCCTTCATTGCGCGAGGCGATCCAGAAACTGGCCGCCAAGGGCTTGCTCGTCAGTCGCCAGGGCGGCGGTAACTATGTCGTCGAGTCACTGGGCTCGACATTCAGCGATCCGCTGCTGCAACTGCTGGAAAGCAATCCCGAAGCGCAACGTGACTTGCTGGAGTTCCGCCACACCCTGGAGGCGTCCTGTGCGTACTACGCGGCACAACGGGCCACGGATGTGGATCGCGAACGGCTGACGGCAGCCTTCGACGAGCTGCAGGATTGTTACTCGCGCCACGATGAGGTCAGCCGGGCGGAGGAGGGCGCGGCAGATGCCCGGTTCCATCTGGCGATCGCCGAGGCCAGTCATAACGCAGTCTTGCTGCACACCATTCGCGGCTTGTTCGACCTGCTCAAGCGCAACGTCGTCACCAACATCGGCGGCATGTACAAGCAGCGCAGTGAAACCCGCGACATGCTGATCAGCCAGCATCGGGAGTTGTACCAGGCCATTATGGACGGGCATGCCGAACAGGCGCGGGAAGTGTCCAGCCGACATATCTTGTATGTGCAGGAAGTCTTGGAAGAGGTGCGCCAGGAAGTGCAGCGGGTGGCGCGGGCGGAGCGGCGCAAGGGGATGTGAGTGTGCTTGCGAAGCCTGTGGGAGCGAGCTTGCTCGCGATAGCGGTCAGTCTGACCCATCAATGTTGAATGAGTCGACGCCATCGCGAGCAAGCTCGCTCCCACAATTGGATCTTCGGTGAACGCGGGGGTTGCGTATCGCCGTGATCCTGTGGGAGCGAGCTTGCTCGCGAAAGCGGTCCTTAGGACGAAAGAATCAGTCTTCCTTGCCCTTGTTGCGCACCGCGCGCTGCAGCTCGCGGCCGGCGTCGCGTTCGCGCTCGGTATCGCGCTTGTCGTACTCCTTCTTGCCCTTGCCCAGGGCAATTTCGCACTTGATCAGGTGCTTGCTCCAGTACAACGACGTGCAGACGCAGGTGTAGCCCTTCTGCTGCACGGAGGCGAAGAGCTTTTCCAGCTCGCGCTTGTTGAGCAGCAGCTTGCGCGAGCGCACCGGGTCGGCAATCACGTGGGTGCTGGCGGTGGTCAGCGGCGTGATATGACTGCCCAGCAGCCAGGCCTCGCCGTCCTTGAGCAGTACATAACTGTCGACCAACTGCGCCTTGCCAGCACGCAAGCTCTTTACTTCCCAGCCGGCCAGGACCATGCCAGCCTCGAAACGCTGTTCGATGAAGTAATCGTGTCGCGCCTTTTTATTTTGCGCGATGGTCCCTGTGGGGTGTTTCTTCTGTTTAGCCATAGGGGCGGCATTATAGGCAGTTGCGGGCGTGTCGGCTACGGTGAACCTGCGTGCTTGAGCACGTTGAGTGAATCCCGGACAATGCGGCCTCTTTTTTGAACGCTTGGGCGTGATCACGATGTCGACAGACAAGGTTTCTGTCCACGGCAGTTGGGCTAGCCGCTGGGTCTTCATACTCGCGGCGACCGGTTCTGCCGTGGGGCTGGGTAGTATCTGGAAGTTTCCGTACATGGTCGGCGTCTACGGTGGCGGCGCCTTCGTATTGATGTTCCTGGCGTGCATCGCGCTGATCGGCGCGCCGGTGATGCTGGCCGAGACGCTGATCGGCCGTCGGGCCCGGCAAAGCCCGGCCAATGCCCTGAAGGTACTGGCGGTAGAGGCTGGCCATTCGACCAAGTGGTCGTGGGGCGCCTTCGCCGGGATGATCACGGCGCTGTTGATCCTGTCTTTCTATAGCGTGGTCGGTGGCTGGTCCCTGGACTACATCATCGACATGGGGCGCGGGGATTTCCAAGGGGCCACGCCAGATCAGGTGGGCGCCTACTTCGGCAATGTGATCGCCGATCCCTGGAGGCTGACCCTTTGGCACACGATCTTCATGGTCCTTTCGGCGGTGGTGATTGCCCGGGGCGTGGTGGCCGGACTCGAGCGCAGCCTGCGGATCATGATGCCGTTGCTGTTCGTGATGATCCTGGTGCTGCTGGGCTACAGCATGACCACCGGGCATTTCATGGAGGGCGTGCATTTCATGTTCGACTTCCAGCCGGAGAAAGTCCTGGACGGCCTGCTGCCGGCCATGGGGCATGCGTTTTTCTCCCTGAGCGTCGGGGTCGGTTCGATCATGATCTACGGCGCCTACATGCCCAAGAACGCCTCCCTGACCCGAACCGTCTTTGGCGTCGCGCTGCTGGACACTTTCGTGTCGCTGCTGGCGGGTGTGGCATTGTTTCCGATTGTGTTCGCCGCTGGCCTGAATCCCAGCGAGGGGCCAGGGTTGATGTTTGTCAGCCTGCCCTTTGCCTTCGGCAGCATGGCTTTCGGCCAAGTGATGGGCGTGGTGTTTTTCGTGCTGGTGGCCATCGCGGCCTGGAGTTCGGCCATTTCCCTGTTGGAACCCATGGTGGCTTACTTGGTTGAGCGGACCCGCATCAGCCGCGCCTGGGTGACGTTCTGGCTGGCTTTCACGTGCTGGTTTGTCGGCCTGGGTACGGTGTTTTCCTTCAATATATGGAAGCAAGCGAAGTTTTTCGTGAACGAAGGTGGGCTGTTCCATCTCTATCAGTGGGGGGCGACCGGAGGGCTGGATTTCTTCGGCGTGATTGATTTCTTCACATCACGGATCATGCTGCCATTGGGTGGTTTGTGTTTCGTGGTGTTTGCAGGATGGGTCATGGGGCGTGATGCGGTGCGTGATGAACTGTCGCTGCGCAGCCCGGTATTGTTTGCCTTGAGCCTGTTCTTGATGCGCTATGTGGCGCCCATCGGCATTCTCGTAGTGTTTGCCGCCCAGCTGTGGAAGTGACGCTTACATGACGACACATATTCAACGCTCGGCCTTGCTGCCCTACCCGGCGCAGGCGCTGTATGACCTGGTCAACGACGTGGCGAGCTACCCGGAGTTCTTGCCGTGGTGCTCATCCGCCGAGGTGCTGGAAAGCTCCGAAACCCAGATGCGCGCCAGCCTCAACATTGCCAAGAGTGGCTTGAGCCAGCGCTTCGTCACGCGTAATACGCTGGTGCCGGGGCAGTCCATCGAAATGAACCTGGAAGAGGGGCCCTTCAATCAGCTCCACGGCGTCTGGGTGTTCAAGCCGTTGGGTGAGAAGGCCTGCAAGATCAGCCTGGACCTGTCGTTCGACTACGCCGGTCCGCTGGTGCGAGCGACGTTGGGGCCGCTGTTCAATCAGGCCGCCAATACGCTGGTTGACGCGTTCTGCCAGCGGGCCAAGCAGAATGCAGAGCTCAAGCGTTGATTGAGATAGAAGTGGTGTATGCCGCGGTGGACCGCCAGGTCTTGCGCACGTGCATGGTGCAGGAAGGCACCAGTGTTCGCGCGGCACTGCTGGGCTCGGGGATTGCCGATGCATTCCCGGAGCTGGACCTGGCGACGTGCCCGGTGGGGATTTTTGGCAAGGTGGTTGCCGATCCGGTTAATCAAGTGGTGCAAGCGGCGGATCGATTGGAGATTTATCGACCTTTGTTGGCTGATCCGAAGGAAATTCGTCGCCTGCGCGCGGCCAAGGCTGCCCAGGCGCGACAATCGGAGCAATGACCTGGCTTGAATGGCAGGCAATAAAAAACCCGGCATGCCGGGTTTTTTCATGTCGCAATTTATTGCGGCGAGGTGTCCAGCGGCTCTGGTGTCGGGACCGGTACGGTCTCGACTTTGTCCACGTCCTTCTGGATCTGGTCCAGCAACGAACCTGGCTTGACCGGTTTTTCCGGTTTCGGCTGTTCGGCGTTCTGGGTCGGATCGGTCACGGTGGTGCCGCTGTCCTTGCCCATGATGGCCTCGTCGCGGCTCACGCCAGGCATGAAATCGCCCGACAGGCTGACAAGTTGGTCGTCAGGACTGAAGATAACGCTGATGCGTTCCTGTTGGCGCTCACCGCCGCCAGGCTGCAAGCTGTACAGATAATCCCAGCGATCGGCATGGAACGTGTCGGTCAGCAGAGGGTTACCCATGATAAACCGTACTTGCCGGCGGGTCATTCCCGGGCGTAACTGGTCTATCATGTCCTGCGTGACGACATTGCCCTGCTGGATGTCGATTTTGTAAACCCCGGGGAATGAACAACCGGCGAGTGCGAGCAGTCCCACAAAGGTGAAACTGGTTAGCAAGAGCTTGGTGTTTTGCATCGGTGGGCGACTTCCACTATCTTGGCTGGGACAACGTAAACGCCGATCATACCCGCATTAAGAGAAGCTGCGAAGCAGCATCGCGAGAAAGCTGACCATGGTTGAAAATAGCGAACTACGCAAAGCCGGCCTCAAAGTGACCCTGCCACGGGTCAAGATTCTACAAATGCTCGATTCCGCAGAGCAACGCCACATGAGTGCCGAGGATGTCTACAAGGCGCTTATGGAGGCTGGCGAGGACGTCGGTCTGGCCACGGTTTACCGTGTTCTGACCCAGTTCGAGGCAGCTGGCCTTGTGGTGCGACACAACTTCGACGGAGGCCATGCGGTCTTCGAACTGGACGATGGCAAGCATCACGACCATATGGTCAACGTCGAGACCAGTGAAGTCATCGAATTCTTCGACGAAGAAATCGAGCGGCTGCAGAAAGCAATCGTCGACAAGTATGGTTTCGAGATGGTTGATCACAATCTTGTACTGTACGTACGCAAGAAAAAGTAAGCATGTCGCGCGGACTTGAGGTTCGCGAAACGAACGAAGGCGACCCCAGGGTCGCCTTCGTGCTTTCTGTCGCTCTCAGATTTTGGCGGTAACGACCATTTTTTTCGCGTGGGCCAGGGATTCCTTGGTGAGGTCGATACCCCCGAGCATTCGCGCCACCTCCTCTACTCGCTCGTTTTTGTTGAGTTTGGACACGGCGGTGCGAGTCGCGTCCTCGCCACGCACTTTGTGCACGAATAAATGCTGGTGTCCCTGGGCGGCGACCTGGGGCAGGTGAGTGACGGTCAGCACCTGGCCGCGTTCCCCCAGTCGGCGCAGCAACTGGCCGACAATTTCCGCGGTTGGACCACCGATGCCCACGTCCACTTCGTCGAATACCAGTGTTGGCACCCGAGAGGTCTGCGCGGTGATGACCTGGATAGCCAGGCTGATTCGCGACAACTCACCGCCGGAGGCGACTTTGGCCAGGCCCTTGAGCGGTTGCCCGGGGTTGGCGCTGACCAGCAGTTCCACCTGTTCCAGTCCATTGGGTTGGAGCTCGTCACCGGCGTTGGGGCGCAACTCGATGGTGAAGCGTCCGCCCGGCATGCCCAGGCGCTGGATCTCCTGCTCCACGGCACTGGCCAGCCCTGTCGCGGCCTGGCGCCGCAGTTCACTGAGCTCCTTGGCCTTTTCCTGGTAATGACGGGCATAAGAAGCCAGTTCGTCCCCCAGGCGCTCGATGGATTCATCGTTGGCGTTCAGGGTTTCCAGTTCTTCCAGCAGGCGCTGCTGGAGTTCGGCAACATCGGTTGGCTGGATGCGGTGCTTGCGCGCCAGCGTATAGATGGTGTCCAGGCGCTCTTCCAGGTACTGCAGGCGCGCCGGGTCGGCATCGAAATGATCGAGAAAGCGGTTCAGTTCCCCAACGGCTTCCTCGACCTGGATCTGCGCGCTCGTCAGCAGGTTGGTCGCTTCGTTCAGGGCGCCCACCGAATTGTTCACGCTGGAGAGTCGGTTCAGGCTCGCTGTCAGGGCATTGAGCACATTGCCCGAATCACTCTCGCTGCATTGTTCGACCACCTGTCGGCAGATGCCCAGCAGGGTTTCGGCGTTGGTCAGGTTCTTGTGTTCCTGCTCCAGTTCTTCCAGTTCATTTTCGCCTAGGGACAGGTTCTCCAGTTCTTCGAGCTGGTAGCTCAATAGCTGGTGACGGGCACGCTGTTCGTCGCCGGAGTTGGAAAGGCGGTCGAGTTCCTGCCGAGTCTGGCGCCAGCGTTGGGCGGCCAGTTGGACTTGCCGGGCCAGGTCGGTGGCGCCGGCGTATTCATCCAGCAGGCGACGATGGGTATCGGTCTTGAGCAGGGATTGGTGTTCATGCTGGCTGTGGATGTCGATCAGCAGTTCGCCGAGGGCCTTGAGATCGCCCAGGGGGCAGGGTGTGCCGTTGATGTAGCCTCGGGAGCGGCCTTCGGCGGTGATGACCCGGCGCAGGATGCACAGGCCGTCGGTGTCCAGGTCGCGTTCGGCCAGCCAGGCGCTGGCCTCGGGGATGTCGACCAGGTCGAACGTCGCCAGGATGTCGGCCTTGTCCGCTCCGGGGCGCACCACGCCGCTGTCGGCGCGGTCACCCAGCGTCAGGCCCAGGGCGTCGAGCATGATCGACTTGCCCGCGCCGGTTTCACCGGTGATCACGCTCATGCCTCGATCGAGTTCGAGGTCGAGATGTTCGACGATGGCGTAGTTGTGTACGGACAGGTGCACCAGCATAAGGCCGCTCCCAGGCTTTAGGTCTGGTTATTTATACAGTGTTTTGTTTCGGCCTGACAATGCCCGCGCTTAGCTCGATTTGCTTGGGAAAGTGATTTTCTTAGCGCCGTGAGGAATGATTATGCAGCTGCTTTTTGTAAGGTTAATTCGTCAGTTGGCCCTTGAAGCTGGAAAACCCGGCCCCATATACCGGGGCAGAAGCGCGAGTCGAGCTCGCGGACGAAGTTGAAAGGAGAAATCTCTATGGCTGACGAACAGACGCAGGACACGCAAAATCTAGACGCCAATCAGGCTTCCCAGGATTCCGGTGAAGACCTGGCGGCACGTGTACAAGTGCTCGAGGAGCAACTGGCCGGTGCGCAGGATCAGGCGTTGCGTGTAGCCGCCGACCTGCAGAATGTCCGCCGTCGCGCCGAGCAAGATGTAGAAAAGGCCCATAAATTCGCCCTGGAGCGTTTTGCCGGCGACCTGCTGCCGATCATCGACAGCCTGGAGCGCGGCCTGGAGCTGTCCAACCCGGACGACGAAAACATCCGTCCGATGCGTGAAGGCATCGAGCTGACCCTGAAAATGTTCCAGGACACCCTCAAGCGTTATCAGCTCGAAGCCCTTGATCCCCATGGCGAGCCCTTCAACGCCGAACATCACCAGGCCATGGCGATGCAGGAAAGTGCCGACGTCGAGCCAAACAGTGTCTTGAAGGTTTTCCAGAAGGGCTATCTGCTTAACGGCCGTCTGCTGCGCCCGGCCATGGTCGTGGTCAGCAAGGCGCCGGCACCGGTTTCGCCTTCTATTGATGAGCAGGCTTGAAATCGGGCGCAGCGGCCCCATCTATAAGTCAAGCGTTTAAGTGCTACCGCAGTTAGCCACCACTGCTGCGGCAACCAAATCCAAGTTCCGGGAGAGTTAACATGGGCAAGATTATCGGCATCGACCTGGGGACCACCAACTCGTGCGTCTCCGTGCTGGAAAACGGCAAGGCCAAGGTTATTGAAAACGCTGAAGGCGCGCGTACCACGCCGTCGATCATCGCGTACGCCAATGATGGCGAAATTCTGGTTGGCCAGTCGGCCAAGCGTCAGGCAGTGACCAATCCGCATAACACCCTGTACGCGGTGAAGCGTCTGATCGGTCGCAAGTTCGACGAAGAAGTCGTTCAGAAAGACATCAAGATGGTGCCTTACAAAATCGCCAAGGCTGACAACGGCGACGCCTGGGTTGAAGTGAACGGCCAGAAAATGGCACCGCCACAGATCTCGGCTGAAATCCTCAAGAAAATGAAGAAAACCGCCGAAGACTACCTCGGCGAAGCGGTGACCGAGGCGGTCATCACGGTTCCAGCCTATTTCAACGACAGCCAGCGCCAGGCGACCAAAGACGCCGGCCGCATCGCGGGCCTGGACGTAAAACGTATCATCAACGAACCGACCGCGGCCGCTCTGGCCTACGGTATGGACAAGGCCAAGGGCGATCACACCGTGATCGTTTACGACCTGGGTGGCGGTACCTTCGACGTTTCCGTGATCGAGATCGCTGAAGTCGACGGCGAGCACCAGTTCGAAGTACTGGCCACCAACGGTGACACGTTCCTCGGTGGTGAAGACTTCGACATCCGCCTGATCGACTACCTCGTCGACGAGTTCAAGAAAGAAAGCGGCATGAACCTCAAAGGTGACCCGCTGGCCATGCAGCGCCTGAAAGAAGCCGCTGAAAAAGCCAAGATCGAACTGTCCTCGAGCCAGTCGACCGACGTGAACCTGCCGTACATCACTGCAGACGCCACCGGTCCTAAGCACCTGAACGTAAAAATCTCCCGCGCCAAGCTCGAAGCGCTGGTGGAAGACCTGGTTCAGCGCACCATCGAACCTTGCCGTATCGCCATGAAAGACGCCGGTATCGACGTTGGTTCGATCAACGACGTGATCCTGGTGGGCGGCCAGACCCGTATGCCGCTGGTTCAGAAGCTGGTGACCGACTTCTTCGGCAAAGAAGCTCGCAAGGACGTGAACCCGGACGAAGCCGTTGCCATGGGCGCTGCCATCCAGGGCGCTGTTCTGGCCGGTGACGTGAAGGACGTTCTGCTGCTCGACGTCAGCCCGCTGACCCTGGGTATCGAAACCATGGGCGGCGTGATGACCGCGCTGATCGAGAAAAACACCACGATTCCTACCAAGAAATCCCAGGTGTTCTCGACGGCTGACGACAACCAGGGCGCCGTGACCATCCACGTGCTGCAGGGTGAGCGCAAGCAGGCTGCCCAGAACAAATCCCTGGGCAAGTTCGACCTGGCCGAGATTCCACCAGCGCCACGTGGCGTGCCACAAATCGAAGTGACCTTCGACATCGACGCCAACGGCATCCTGCACGTCGGCGCGAAAGACAAGGCCACTGGCAAGACTCAGTCGATCGTGATCAAGGCCAACTCCGGCCTGTCCGAGGAAGAAATTCAGCAGATGGTTCGCGATGCTGAAGTCAACGCCGAGGAAGACCGCAAGTTCGAAGAGCTGGCCAGTGCCCGTAACCAGGGCGATGCCCTGGTGCACTCGACTCGCAAGATGGTCGCTGATGCTGGTGAGAAAGTGACCGCGGAAGAGAAAACCGCCATCGAGGCGGCCGTGGTTGCCCTGGAAGCCGCTGTGAAGGGCGACGACAAGGCGGCCATCGAGGCGAAGATCGAAGAGCTGTCCAAGGTCTCCGCACCAGTGGCTCAGAAGATGTACGCCGAGCAGGCTCAGCCCGCTGAAGGCGCGGCTGCCCAGGGCGAATCGGCCGAAAAAGCCGACGACGTCGTGGATGCCGAGTTCGAAGAAGTGAAAGACCACAAGTAATCGCTTGTTGGTCGGCCGGTTGACTGCATTTGTGCGGTGGCTGGTAGGATGTCGCCGCGCGGGGGCTTGCTCCCGCGTTGGCGTGTCTGGAGCTAATGAATTTTTACAGCATGCGACAGTGTTCGGATGTTGGCGGTGCGTTCGGGAATGCTCCTGCTTTCCGGCGATGGGCACTGCGTTTTGGCCGGGGCCCTGGCTGAAATATTTAAAGACCAGGATCGTTGAATTGACGTGAGTTGGGTCCGGGCCTGTATTGGGGCTCAACGAGTTTGGCAAGGTTCAGGAGAGGTTTGCCGGACGTCCTATAAGAGTGCAAAGACTAATGGCGAAGCGTGATTTTTACGAAGTATTGGGTGTCGAGCGGGGGGCCAGCGAGGCAGAGCTGAAAAAGGCTTATCGTCGCCTGGCGATGAAGCACCACCCGGACCGTAATCCCGGCGATAAAGCGTCGGAAGAGATGTTCAAGGAAGCCAACGAGGCTTACGAGGTTCTGTCCGATTCCAGCAAGCGCGCGGCCTACGATCAGTACGGGCATGCCGGTGTCGACCCAAGCATGGGTGGCGGCGGTGCCGGTTTCGGCGGTCAGAACTTCTCGGATATTTTCGGTGACGTGTTCAGCGATTTCTTCGGCGGCGGTCGCGGCGGTGCCCGTGGTGGCGCCCAGCGTGGCAGCGACTTGCGCTACACGTTGGAGCTGAGCCTGGAAGAAGCGGTACGCGGTACCACCGTCAATATCCGTGTGCCGACATTGGTCAACTGCAAGCCGTGTGATGGCTCGGGTGCAAAGAAGGGCTCCTCGCCCGTGACCTGCCCGACTTGCGGCGGCATCGGCCAGGTTCGCATGCAGCAGGGCTTCTTCTCGGTCCAGCAGACCTGCCCGCGTTGCCATGGCCAAGGCAAGATCATCTCCGATCCGTGCGACTCCTGCCATGGCGAAGGGCGTGTCGAAGAGTACAAGACGTTGTCGGTCAAAGTGCCGGCCGGTGTCGACACTGGTGACCGCATTCGCCTGTCCGGCGAAGGCGAGGCGGGTGCCCAGGGTGGTCCGACTGGCGACCTGTATGTGGTCATCAACGTGCGCGAGCATGCGATTTTCCAGCGCGACGGCAAGCACCTGTTCTGCGAAGTGCCGATCAGCTTCGTCGACGCGGCCTTGGGTGGCGAGCTCGAGATCCCGACCCTCGACGGTCGCGTCAAGCTGAAAATTCCCGAGGGCACGCAGACCGGCAAACAGTTCCGGATTCGTGGCAAAGGTGTCGCGCCAGTGCGTGGCGGTGGTGCGGGTGACCTGATGTGCCGTGTGGCGGTGGAGACACCGGTCAACCTGAGTCGGCGTCAGCGTGAGCTGTTGGAAGAGTTCCGCGGCACGCTGGCGGATGACAACAGTCACTCGCCGAAAACCACCGGTTGGTTCGAAGGCGTCAAGCGCTTCTTCGGCGACCTGTAAGGAGTTCGCATGCGACGTATAGCTGTGATGGGCGCTGCGGGGCGCATGGGCAAGGCGTTGGTCGAGGCGGTGCAGCAGCGCTCGCCGCTCTCCGGCCTGACAGCGGCCATCGTGCGGCCCGACAGTACGCTGGTGGGCGCCGATGCTGGCGAGCTGGCTTCGCTGGGGCGTATCGGTGTGCCGATGTCCGGCGGCCTGGAGAAGGTGCTTGACGAGTTCGATGTGCTGATCGACTTCACCCTGCCGGACGTGATGTTGAAAAACCTCGCGATCTGCCGCAAGCATGGCAAGGCCATGGTGATTGGCACCACGGGACTGGATGCTGCGCAAAAGCAACTGCTGGCCGAGGCGGGCAACGACATCGCAATCGTGTTCGCGGCGAACTTCAGCGTGGGCGTGAACCTGTCGCTGAAGCTGCTGGACATGGCGGCCCGGGTCTTGGGTGACGATGCCGATATCGAAATCATCGAGGCGCATCATCGGCACAAGATCGACGCACCTTCGGGAACGGCCTTGCGCATGGGTGAAGTGATTGCCGATGCGCTGGGGCGTGATCTGAAGAAGGTCGCCGTATATGGGCGTGAAGGGCATACCGGTGCCCGCGAGCGCGACACCATCGGTTTCGCCACTGTGCGCGGTGGTGATGTGGTAGGTGATCACACGGTGTTGTTCGCCACTGAAGGCGAGCGCCTGGAGATCACCCACAAGGCATCCAGCCGGATGACCTTCGCCAAGGGCGCCGTGCGTGCCGCGTTGTGGCTGGACGGCTGCGAGCCTGGCTTGTACGACATGCAGGACGTTCTCGACCTGCGTTGATGCCATTGAAGGCGGGGTTCAGGTTATACTGCGCCCCGTTTTACACCGCTTCGCGACGACCTGTCGCATTCCCCTGCCTTTAAGGCTCATTAGCGGTGGACCAAAAAAGCCTTTTTCTGTAAGCTACAGCTTTAGTGTGTCCACTAAAAGCGCGCAGAATAATTCAGTGAACAAGCGGGGTGACGTGTCCATACGTCACTCCGCTTTTTTACAACCTGCGATCGCCCTTTCAGGCTTTATTTACGGGAGGTCTTCTTGACTAAGCCAGCCATACTCGCCCTTGCTGATGGCAGCATTTTTCGCGGCGAAGCCATTGGAGCCGACGGTCAGACCGTTGGTGAGGTGGTGTTTAACACCGCAATGACCGGCTATCAGGAAATTCTTACCGATCCTTCCTACGCCCAGCAAATCGTTACCCTGACTTACCCGCACATCGGCAACACCGGCACCACGCCGGAAGACGCCGAGTCCGATCGTGTCTGGTCCGCCGGCCTGGTCATCCGTGACTTGCCGCTGGTAGCGAGCAACTGGCGTAACACGATGTCCTTGTCCGATTACCTGAAAGCCAACAACGTCGTGGCGATCGCCGGTATCGACACGCGCCGCCTGACCCGCATCCTTCGGGAAAAAGGCGCGCAGAACGGCTGCATCATGGCCGGCGACAACATTTCCGAAGAAGCCGCCATTGCCGCGGCCCAGGGCTTCCCTGGCCTCAAGGGCATGGACCTGGCGAAAGTCGTCAGCACCAAGAAACAGTACGAATGGCGCTCCACGGTCTGGGACCTGAAGACCGACAGTCACGCGACGATCGAGGCTTCCGAGCTGCCCTACCACGTGGTGGCGTACGACTACGGCGTCAAGCTGAACATCCTGCGCATGCTGGTCGAGCGTGGCTGCCGCGTCACCGTGGTACCGGCCCAGACCCCGGCCGCCGATGTCCTGGCCCTCAAGCCCGATGGCGTGTTCCTGTCCAACGGCCCAGGTGACCCGGAGCCTTGCGACTACGCGATCCAGGCGATCAAGGACGTGCTGGAAACCGAGATCCCGGTGTTCGGTATCTGCCTCGGTCACCAGTTGCTGGCCCTCGCTTCGGGTGCCAAGACCTTGAAGATGGGCCACGGCCACCACGGTGCCAACCACCCGGTGCAGGACCTGGATACCGGCGTGGTGATGATCACCAGCCAGAACCACGGTTTTGCGGTGGATGAGGCGACCCTGCCGGCCAACGTGCGTGCGATTCACAAGTCGCTGTTCGACGGCACGCTGCAAGGTATCGAGCGTACCGACAAGAGCGCGTTCAGCTTCCAGGGCCACCCTGAAGCGAGCCCGGGCCCGAACGATGTGGCGCCGCTGTTCGATCGCTTCATCAACGAGATGGCCAAGCGACGCTGACCGCGTGAAGCCCGAGGGCGGCCCCGAGTGCGGCGGCCCCTTCGGGCGCTTCAAAGATTGTTCGACGGCCTAGCCGACTGACCTGCGGATTTGAGTGACAAACCCATGCCAAAACGTACAGACATAAAAAGCATCCTGATTCTCGGCGCTGGCCCGATCGTGATCGGCCAGGCCTGCGAGTTCGACTACTCCGGCGCCCAGGCCTGTAAGGCCCTGCGCGAAGAGGGCTACCGCGTCATCCTGGTGAACTCCAACCCGGCCACCATCATGACCGACCCGGCCATGGCCGACGCCACCTACATCGAGCCGATCAAGTGGCAGACCGTTGCCAAGATCATCGAGAAGGAGCGCCCGGACGCGCTGCTGCCGACCATGGGCGGCCAGACCGCGCTCAACTGCGCCCTCGACCTGGAACGCGAAGGCGTCCTGGAGAAGTTCGGTGTGGAAATGATCGGCGCCAACGCCGATACCATCGACAAGGCCGAAGATCGTTCGCGCTTCGACAAGGCGATGAAATCCATCGGCCTGGACTGCCCGCGCTCGGGCATCGCCCACAGCATGGAAGAGGCCAACGCCGTCCTGGAGCGCCTCGGCTTCCCATGCATCATCCGTCCGTCCTTCACCATGGGCGGCACCGGTGGTGGCATCGCCTACAACCGTGAGGAGTTCGAAGAAATCTGCGCCCGTGGTCTCGACTTGTCGCCGACCAAGGAACTGCTGATCGACGAATCCCTGATCGGCTGGAAAGAATACGAAATGGAAGTTGTCCGCGACAAAAAGGACAACTGCATCATCGTCTGCTCCATCGAGAACTTCGACCCGATGGGTGTGCACACCGGCGACTCGATCACCGTCGCACCGGCCCAGACCCTGACCGACAAGGAATACCAGATCCTGCGTAACGCCTCCCTGGCGGTGCTGCGCGAGATCGGCGTGGAAACCGGCGGCTCCAACGTCCAGTTCGGCATCTGCCCGAACACCGGTCGCATGGTGGTCATCGAGATGAACCCGCGGGTCTCCCGTTCGTCGGCCCTGGCGTCCAAGGCCACCGGTTTCCCGATTGCCAAGGTCGCCGCCAAGCTGGCCGTGGGCTACACCCTGGACGAGCTGTCGAACGACATCACCGGCGGCAAGACCCCGGCGTCCTTCGAACCGTCCATCGACTACGTCGTGACCAAACTGCCACGCTTCGCCTTCGAGAAGTTCGCCAAGGCCGATGCCCGCCTGACCACCCAAATGAAGTCGGTCGGTGAAGTCATGGCCATCGGCCGGACCTTCCAGGAGTCCCTGCAGAAAGCCCTGCGCGGCCTGGAAGTGGGCGTCTGTGGCCTCGATCCGAAGCTGGACCTGAACGACCCGGAAAGCATGAGCGTGCTCAAGCGCGAGCTGACCGTGCCGGGTGCCGAACGCATCTGGTACGTGGCCGATGCCTTCCGCGCCGGCATGACCGTCGAGCAGATCTTCGGCATGAACATGATCGACCCTTGGTTCCTGGTGCAGATCGAAGATCTGATCAAGGAAGAAGAGAAGGTCAAGACCCTGGGCATGTCCAGCATCGATCGCGACACGATGTTCCGCCTCAAGCGCAAAGGTTTCTCCGACATGCGCCTGGCCAAGCTGCTGGGTGTGACCGAGAAGAGCCTGCGCACCCATCGCCACAAGCTGGAAGTGTTCCCGGTCTACAAGCGCGTCGACACCTGCGCGGCCGAGTTCGCCACCGATACCGCCTACCTGTACTCCACGTACGAAGAAGAGTGCGAAGCCGCGCCATCGACTCGGGACAAGATCATGATCCTGGGTGGCGGTCCTAACCGGATCGGCCAGGGCATCGAGTTCGACTACTGCTGCGTACACGCGGCACTGGCCCTGCGCGACGACGGTTACGAGACCATCATGGTCAACTGCAACCCGGAAACCGTGTCCACCGACTACGACACCTCCGATCGCCTGTACTTCGAGCCAGTGACCCTGGAAGACGTGCTGGAAATCGTCCGCGTCGAGAAGCCAAAAGGTGTGATCGTCCAGTACGGCGGCCAGACCCCGCTGAAACTGGCCCGTGCCCTGGAAGCCGCCGGCGTGCCGATCATCGGTACCAGCCCGGATGCGATCGACCGCGCCGAAGACCGTGAGCGCTTCCAGCAGATGGTCGAGCGCCTGAACCTGCGTCAGCCGCCAAACGCCACCGTGCGCAGCGAAGACGAAGCGATTCGTGCCGCCGCCAAGATCGGTTACCCACTGGTGGTGCGTCCGTCCTATGTTCTGGGCGGCCGTGCGATGGAAATCGTCTATCAGGAAGACGAACTCAAGCGCTACCTGCGCGAAGCGGTCCAGGTGTCCAACGACAGCCCGGTGCTGCTGGACCACTTCCTCAACTGCGCCATCGAAATGGACGTGGACGCGGTCAGCGACGGCAAGGATGTGGTGATCGGCGCGATCATGCAGCACATCGAGCAGGCCGGTGTTCACTCCGGTGACTCCGCCTGTTCACTGCCGCCTTACTCGTTGCCGGCGCACATCCAGGACGAGATGCGCGAGCAGGTCAAGAAAATGGCCCTGGAGCTGGGCGTCGTCGGCCTGATGAACGTGCAATTGGCCCTGCAGGGTGAAGACATCTACGTCATCGAAGTCAACCCGCGCGCTTCTCGGACCGTGCCGTTCGTCTCCAAGTGCATCGGCGTTTCCCTGGCGATGATCGCGGCGCGAGTCATGGCCGGCAAGACCCTGAAAGAGCTGAACTTCACCAAAGAAATCATTCCGAACTTCTACAGCGTGAAAGAGGCAGTGTTCCCGTTCGCCAAGTTCCCGGGCGTGGACCCGATCCTCGGCCCGGAAATGAAGTCCACCGGCGAAGTGATGGGTGTGGGCGATACCTTCGGTGAGGCGTTTGCCAAGGCCCAGATGGGCGCCAGCGAAGTGTTGCCGACTGGTGGCACGGCGTTCATCAGCGTGCGTGATGACGACAAGCCACTGGTTGCAGGCGTGGCCCGTGATCTGATCAACTTGGGCTTCGAAGTGGTCGCCACTGCCGGTACTGCGAGGCTGATCGAAGCCGCTGGCCTGAAAGTGCGCCGCGTGAACAAGGTGACCGAGGGGCGTCCGCACGTGGTCGACATGATCAAGAATGACGAAGTCACGCTGATCATCAACACCACCGAAGGTCGTCAATCGATCGCCGATTCCTACTCCATTCGTCGCAATGCGCTGCAGCACAAGATCTACTGCACCACGACCATTGCGGCAGGCGAAGCGATCTGCGAAGCGCTCAAGTTCGGTCCCGAGAAGACCGTGCGTCGCTTGCAGGATCTACATGCAGGATTGAAGGCATGAGCATAACCAAGTACCCGATGACTGTTCAGGGCGCGAAGGCCCTGGAAGAAGAACACGCTTTCCTGACCAAGGTCGAGCGCCCGCGCTTGAGCCAGGCTATCGGTGAAGCGCGTGAGCTGGGCGATCTCAAGGAAAACGCCGAATACCACGCTGCCCGAGAGGAGCAGGGGATGGTCGAGGCGCGTGTCCGTGACATCGAAGGCCGCATGCAGAATGCGGTGATCATCGATGTCACGACGATTCCACATACCGGCAAAGTGATTTTCGGCACCACGGTGGAAATCGCCAACGTCGAGACTGATGAAAGCGTGACTTACCAGATCGTTGGCGAAGACGAGGCAGACATCAAGCTCGGCAAGATTTCCGTCGGTTCACCCATTGCTCGTGCCTTGATTGCCAAGGAAGAGGGCGATGTGGTGGCGGTGAAGACACCGGGTGGTGTCATCGAGTATGAGATTGTCGAAGTCCGTCACATCTGAACGAAGGCGCCCGCTGCGAGCGGGTGCCATGATCTGGCAGCTCACCCAGATGTTGTGGGTGGGTGGCGTCTGGTTGCTGCACATCGGTTTGCTGCCGGTGCTGGGTCGAGTGGGCCTGGCACCGCTGCTCATCGATGAAATCGCAGGCATGCTGACGGCGCTGCTGGTGGGTTTTTCCGCGGCGTGCGTGATGTTTCAGGCGTTGGTGCTGGTTCAGGCCGAAGGCCTTGCCAGCCTATGGCGCGACATTCGTGGGCAATTGCTGCTCATGTCGTTGTATGCGTGCGGGATGTTCTTTGCCGTGCATTTCGGCTGGCCGGATGCGAGCCAGTGGCAGGTATTCAGTTACCTGGTGCTGGGTTTTTCCGGTCTGGTACTGGTCTTGCAGCCGGTTCCGGGGTGGAGCGGCAGGGTGTGCGAAGCACACCCTTGACCCTTTGGCATCACTTGAAGCGGTGAACGTTCGACAGTTGCTTGTTGACGCTGAAGTTCTTGCGATAAATCAGCGCCATCTTGCCGATGACCTGCACCAGGTCTGCCTTGCCGGTCTTGCACAATTCGGCAACGGCAGCCAGGCGGGCTTCGCGATCGAGGATGTTGAGCTTGATCTTGATCAGCTCGTGATCGCCCAGGGCGCGTTCCAGTTCGGCGAGTACACCTTCAGTCAAACCGTTGTCAGCCACAGTCAAAACCGGTTTCAGATGGTGGCCAATGGATTTGTATTGTTTCTTCTGCTCTTGAGTGAGCGGCATAATCTGACCCCTGCGTCTGATCTTGTAAAAAGCGGCGGCCAGTTTACCCGAGCAAGTCCGGGACCGCCCACTTAATCACGACCCGTTTTATTTTTAGAGGTGGCCCGTGGCCCGTTCCAAGACTAGCCAGAACTGGCTCAGAGAGCATTTCAACGATCCGTACGTCAAAATGGCGCAAAAGGACGGCTATCGCTCTCGTGCCAGCTATAAATTGCTGGAGATCCAGGAAAAGGATCGCCTGATCCGTCCAGGCATGACCGTGATCGACCTCGGCGCGGCGCCGGGCGGCTGGTCCCAGGTTACCAGTCGTCTGATTGGTGGTCAGGGCCGCTTGATCGCTTCCGACATCCTGGAAATGGACAGCATCCCTGATGTGACCTTTATCCAGGGCGATTTCACGGAAGACGCCGTGCTGGCGAAAATCCTGGAAGCCGTCGGAAATACGCAAGTTGACCTTGTGATTTCCGATATGGCCCCCAATATGAGTGGATTAGCGGCTGTCGACATGCCTCGTGCCATGTTCCTCAGCGAGCTGGCCCTGGATCTTGCCGGGCGGGTTCTGCGTCCGGGCGGTGATTTTCTGATCAAGGTCTTCCAGGGTGAAGGCTTCGACGAATACCACAAGGGCATCCGCAAGTTGTTCGACAAGGTGCAGATGCGCAAGCCATTGTCGTCCCGTGACCGTTCTCGCGAGCAGTATCTGCTGGCGCGGGGGTTTCGCGGTGTTGAAGGCGCGGCCAGTGATGAGCGTCTTTGAGCAGGGCGATAGTTTTTTTTGTCTCGCATTGAAAAAGCCGCGTAACCAAAATTATGCGGTCAAAGTTTCACAAAGGGTTACAGACGGCGCCTGCCAGAGTCGTAGGTAATGTAGTAAGTTAGGCCGGTGAATATCATGCGAAGCGCGCGCCAGTAGCGGAGCTTGCTTCAGAGGGTAGTTAATTGAACGATATGGCAAAGAATCTGATCCTGTGGTTGATCATCGCCGCTGTCCTGGTGACCGTGATGAACAACTTCTCCAGTCCTAACGAGCCGCAGACCCTCAACTATTCCGACTTCATCCAGCAGGTCAAGGATGGCAAGGTCGAGCGCGTAGCCGTTGATGGCTATGTGATTACCGGCAAGCGCACCGACGGCGACAGCTTCAAGACCATTCGTCCGGCAATCCAGGACAATGGCCTGATTGGCGACCTGGTGGACAACCACGTCGTGGTCGAAGGCAAGCAGCCTGAGCAGCAAAGCATCTGGACCCAGCTCTTGGTGGCCAGCTTCCCGATCCTGGTGATCATCGCCGTGTTCATGTTCTTCATGCGCCAGATGCAGGGCGGCGGCGGTGGCAAGGGCGGGCCGATGAGCTTTGGCAAGAGCAAGGCCCGGTTACTTTCCGAGGACCAGGTGAAAACCACCCTGGCCGACGTCGCAGGCTGCGACGAAGCCAAGGAAGAAGTGGGCGAGCTGGTCGAGTTCCTGCGCGATCCGGGCAAGTTCCAGCGCCTGGGCGGTCGTATTCCACGCGGCGTGCTGATGGTCGGCCCGCCAGGTACCGGTAAAACCTTGCTGGCCAAGGCGATTGCCGGTGAAGCCAAGGTGCCGTTCTTCACGATTTCCGGTTCCGACTTCGTCGAAATGTTCGTCGGCGTGGGCGCCAGTCGTGTCCGCGACATGTTCGAACAGGCCAAGAAACACGCGCCTTGCATCATCTTCATCGACGAAATCGACGCCGTTGGTCGCCATCGTGGCGCCGGCATGGGTGGCGGTCACGACGAGCGCGAACAGACCCTCAACCAGTTGCTGGTCGAGATGGACGGTTTCGAAATGAACGACGGCATCATCGTGATCGCCGCCACCAACCGTCCTGACGTGCTCGACCCTGCGCTGTTGCGTCCAGGTCGTTTCGACCGCCAGGTCGTGGTGGGGCTGCCGGATATTCGTGGTCGCGAGCAGATCCTCAAGGTCCATATGCGCAAGGTGCCGATGGGTGACGACGTCGCTCCGGCCGTCATCGCGCGTGGCACGCCGGGCTTTTCCGGTGCCGACCTGGCGAACCTGGTCAACGAAGCGTCGCTGTTCGCCGCTCGTACCGGCAAGCGCGTCGTGGAAATGAAGGAATTCGAGCTGGCCAAGGACAAGATCATGATGGGCGCGGAGCGCAAATCCATGGTCATGTCGGAGAAAGAAAAGCAGAACACCGCGTATCACGAGGCGGGTCACGCGATCGTTGGTCGTGTCGTGCCCGAGCATGATCCGGTCTACAAGGTCTCGATCATCCCGCGCGGTCGTGCCCTGGGCGTGACGATGTTCCTGCCGGAAGAGGATCGCTACAGCCTGTCCAAGCGTGCATTGATCAGTCAGATCTGCTCGTTGTACGGCGGTCGTATCGCTGAAGAGATGACGCTGGGCTTCGACGGTGTGACCACGGGTGCATCCAACGACATCATGCGCGCCAGTCAGATCGCTCGGAACATGGTCACCAAGTGGGGCCTGTCCGAGAAGCTGGGGCCGCTGATGTATGCCGAAGAAGAAGGGGAAGTGTTCCTCGGTCGTGGTGGCGGTGGCCAGCATGCAAGCTTCTCCGGCGAGACGGCCAAGCTGATCGATTCCGAGGTGCGTAGCATCATCGACCAGTGCTACGGCACTGCCCGGCAGATCCTCACGGACAACCGTGACAAGCTCGATGCCATGGCCGATGCCCTGATGAAGTACGAAACCATCGATGCCGAGCAGATCGACGACATCATGGCGGGTCGCGAACCTCGCGAGCCTCGTGACTGGTCGGGCGGTGGTACCGGTACCTCCGGTACACCTCCGGCGGTACAGGGTGAGCGTCCGGAAACACCGATTGGCGGTCCGGCCGCTGATGTCTAAGGCTTGAAATGACTTCTGTTCAGTCCTCGACCCGGTTGCCTTGCGGCAACCGGGTTCTTGATTTGGCCCATGCACATGTCATGGGCATTCTCAATGTCACGCCTGATTCCTTTTCCGATGGTGGTCGATTCAGCCAGCTCGATGCCGCGCTGCGGCATGCCGAGGCCATGGTGGCCGCTGGCGCAACGCTGATCGATGTGGGTGGTGAATCGACCCGGCCGGGTGCGCGCGCGGTTTCGCCCATCGAAGAGCTGGAACGGGTGGCGCCGATTGTCGAGCGCATCCATCGCGAACTCGATGTCATTATCTCGGTCGATACGTCCACGCCTGCGGTCATGCGCGAGACTGCGCGACTGGGGGCGGGCCTGATCAATGATGTTCGGTCCTTGCAGCGCGATGGTGCCCTGGATGCCGCGGCGGCCACCGGGTTGCCGGTATGCCTGATGCATATGCTCGGCGAGCCGGGGACCATGCAGAACGACCCGCACTATGATGATGTGACCAGGGAGGTGGGTGAGTTCCTGGTGGCGCGGCTGGACCAATGTGCTGCCGTGGGCATTCCCGCCGAGCGGATCATCCTTGATCCCGGGTTCGGCTTTGCCAAGACATTGGCGCACAACCTGAGCCTGTTCAAACATATGGAAGCCTTGCACGCCCTGGGGCGGCCCCTGTTGGTTGGGGTCTCGCGAAAGAGCATGATAGGCAATGCCCTGGGTCGGCCGGTGGGAGAGCGCCTGTATGGTGGTCTCGCCCTTGCGGCCTTGGCCCTCGCCAAAGGTGCACGCATATTGCGCGTGCACGATGTAGCCGAAACGATGGATGTCGTGCGGATGATCGCAGCTGTGGATTCAGCCGAATAAGAATGACGGAGCACTTATGAGCAAGAAATACTTTGGCACCGACGGTATTCGTGGTCGGGTCGGCGAATACCCTATTACCCCTGATTTCATGCTCAAGCTCGGCTGGGCGGCAGGCATGGCATTCCGCAAGATGGGCGCCTGCAAGGTGCTGGTCGGCAAGGACACGCGAATTTCCGGCTACATGTTCGAATCGGCGCTCGAGGCCGGCCTGACGTCGGCGGGCGCCGATGTGATGCTGCTGGGCCCGATGCCGACGCCGGCCATCGCCTACCTGACCCGTACGTTCCAGGCCCAGGCCGGCATCGTGATCAGTGCCTCGCACAACCCCCATGATGACAACGGCATCAAGTTTTTCTCCGGCCAGGGTACCAAGCTGCCGGATGACATCGAACTGATGATCGAAGAACTGCTGGACGCGCCGATGACCGTGGTCGAGTCGAGCAAGATCGGCAAGGTGTCGCGGATCAACGATGCCTCGGGTCGCTATATCGAGTTCTGCAAAGGCAGCGTGCCGACCGGTACCAGCTTTTCCGGCCTGAAAATTGTTGTCGATTGTGCTCACGGCGCCACCTATAAAGTCGCACCGAGCGTCTTTCGCGAGTTGGGTGCCGATGTGGTGGTGCTTTCCGCCCAGCCTAATGGCCTGAACATCAATCACAACTGTGGTTCCACCCATACCGAGGCGTTGCAGGCTGCAGTGCTGGCCGAGCAGGCCGATCTCGGTATCGCCTTCGATGGCGACGGTGATCGGGTCCTGATGGTCGATCACACCGGTACGGTCGTCGATGGTGACGAACTGCTGTTCATCATCGCTCGTGACCTGCATGGGCGCGGCAAGCTGCAGGGCGGCGTGGTCGGCACGTTGATGAGCAACCTCGGGCTTGAACTGGCCCTGGCGGACCTGGATATCCCGTTCGTGCGGGCCAACGTCGGCGACCGCTACGTGATTTCGGAGTTGCTGGAGCGCAACTGGGTGATCGGGGGCGAGAACTCCGGCCACATCGTGTGCTTCGACCATACCACCACCGGTGATGCGATCATTGCGGCCCTGCAGGTGCTGATGGCGCTCAAGGCGCGCAACGAAGGGCTCGCACAGTCGCGCCAGGCATTGCGTAAATGCCCGCAAGTGTTGATCAACGTGCGTTTCGGTGGCGGTGTGAACCCTCTCGAACATGCGCAGGTCAAGCAGGCCAGCGAACGTGTGACAGCGGCGATGGCGGGGCGTGGGCGCGTGTTGTTGCGCAAGTCCGGCACAGAGCCTTTGGTACGTGTCATGGTCGAAGGCGAGGATGAAGCGCAAGTTCGCGGTTATGCCGAGGAGCTGGCAAAACTGGTTACTGAAGTTTCTGCCTGAATTCGGCTTGCCAGTCATGAATCGGTTGGGTAACATCTGCGCCCACTTTGACCGACGAGGTACAGCATGCGTCGCCCTATGGTAGCTGGTAACTGGAAGATGCACGGTACCCGCGCCAGCGTCGCTGAGCTGATCAATGGCCTTCGTCATCTGGCCTTGCCAAGCGGTGTTGATGTCGCGGTATTCCCGCCTTGCTTGTATATCAATCAAGTGATTGATGGCTTGAAAGGCAAGTCGATTTCGGTCGGCGCGCAGAACTCTGCGGTGGAATCCATGCAAGGTGCGTTGACCGGTGAGATTGCACCGAGTCAGTTGGTGGATGCAGGTTGCTCCCTGGTCCTGGTTGGACATTCCGAGCGTCGCCAGATCATGGGCGAGCAGGACAAGACCTTGATCCGCAAGTTTGCTGCGGCCCAGGCCTGTGGTCTGATTCCGGTGTTGTGCGTAGGGGAAACCCTCGCGCAGCGTGAAGCCGGCAAGACCCTTGAAGTTGTCGGGCGTCAGCTCGGCAGCATCATCGAAGACCTGGGTGTCGGTGCTTTTGCAAAGGCAGTCATTGCCTACGAGCCGGTCTGGGCCATTGGTACCGGGCTGACGGCTTCGCCGCAACAGGCGCAGGATGTGCACGCAGCCATCCGCGCGCAGTTGGCGGAAGAGAATTCTGAAGTGGCACGAGGTGTGCGGCTTCTATACGGCGGCAGCGTGAAGGCGGCCAATGCGGCCGAACTGTTCGGCATGCCGGATATCGATGGGGGGCTCATTGGTGGAGCGTCCCTGAATGCAGATGAGTTCGGTGCGATCTGTCGCGCCGCGGGAAACTGAAAAAATGCTGGAAACAGTCGTAGTCGTTTTTCATCTGCTGGGTGCACTGGGCGTAGTTGCTCTCGTATTGCTGCAGCAGGGTAAAGGTGCGGATGCTGGTGCGTCTTTCGGTGCAGGTGCTTCAAATACTGTGTTCGGAAGCCAAGGTTCCTCTACCTTTCTTAGTAAGTTTACTGCTATACTTGCCGCCGGTTTCTTCATGACCAGCTTAGGGTTAGGTTACTTTGCTAAAGAGAAAGCTCACGAGCTGACTCAAGTAGGTTTGCCAAACCCAGCGGTACTGGAAGCGCCCAAGCAACAACCGGCTTCTGATGATGTCCCGGTGCTTCAAGAGCAAAAGTCGGCCAACCCGGCGACTGACGTGCCTCCAGCTCAAGAGCAGAAGTAAGAAGGTTTCAAACGCTGTATTGCCGAGGTGGTGGAATTGGTAGACACGCAACCTTGAGGTGGTTGTGCCCATAGGGTGTAGGGGTTCGAGTCCCCTTCTCGGTACCAATTATCAGGAGAGCCCGCGATTGCGGGCTTTCTTGTAGGTGGAAGGGTTACATTGACCCTGTAAGGGATCGGTCGTATACTTCCGCCCCAGCTTTGTCGCGGGATGGAGCAGTCTGGTAGCTCGTCGGGCTCATAACCCGAAGGTCGTCGGTTCAAATCCGGCTCCCGCAACCAGTTTCAGGGGCCCCTTCCAAGGGGCTTTTTGTTAGCTGGACACTTTATAACGCCGCTATTCGACGGCGTTTCAGGGATGGGCGATTCGCCCATTTTTTTTTATTTGCACAGCATGCACAAACATGCACGAGGGGGTTCAGGTGTCGAGCAAGCTAGAACAGTTGCAGGCCTTGTTGGCCCCGGTGGTCGTGGCCCTTGGCTATGAATGCTGGGGTATTGAGTTTTCGGCTCAAGGTCGCCACTCACTGTTGCGCGTTTATATCGATAAGGAAGGCGGCGTGTTGGTGGACGATTGCGCCATCGTCAGCCGTCAGATCAGCGGTGTACTGGATGTCGAAGATCCAATCACCTCCGAATACACCCTTGAAGTTTCCTCGCCTGGCATGGAGCGCCCCCTGTTCACACTTGAACAGTTCGCTTTGTTTGCCGGTGAACAAGTGAAGATCAAGCTGCGCTCGCCTTTCGAGGGTCGACGCAACTTCCAAGGCCTTCTGCGCGGTGTAGAAGAGCAGGACGTCGTGGTGCAGGTAGATGACCATGAGTTCCTGTTGCCGATCGATATGATCGACAAGGCCAACATTATTCCCAGTTTTGACTGATACGTGCCAGATACTGCGGATCCCGCGGATCCAATGGCTTGCGAAAGGCGAGGCGTACGATGAGCAAAGAAGTACTGCTGGTTGTTGAGTCGGTATCCAATGAAAAGGGCGTACCGGCTAACGTTATTTTTGAAGCGCTGGAGCTGGCTCTGGCCACTGCTACCAAGAAGCGGTTCGAAGACGAAGTTGATTTGCGTGTGGAGATCAATCGCCACACGGGCGCCTACGAGACTTTCCGTCGCTGGACGGTCGTCGAGGAAGCCGACCTGGACGATCCGGCTATCGAAACCTGGCCAAGCAAGGTTGCAGAAACGCATCCGGGCGCCAAGGTTGGTGATGTCGTCGAAGAAAAAATCGAATCCATTGAGTTCGGTCGCATCGCTGCACAGACTGCCAAGCAGGTCATCGTGCAGAAAGTTCGCGAAGCCGAGCGTGCGCAAGTGGTCGACGCTTATCGCGAGCGCCTGGGGGAAATCATCTCCGGCACCGTGAAAAAAGTGACCCGCGACAACGTGATCGTCGACCTGGGCAACAACGCCGAAGCGTTGCTGGCTCGCGAAGACATCATCTCTCGCGAAACTTTCCGGGTTGGCGTGCGTTTGCGTGCGCTGCTCAAGGAAATCCGCACCGAGAACCGGGGCCCGCAGCTGATCCTGTCGCGTACAGCGCCGGAAATGCTGATCGAGTTGTTCCGCATCGAAGTGCCGGAAATTGCTGAAGGCCTGATCGAAGTCATGGCCGCCTCCCGTGATCCGGGTTCGCGTGCCAAGATCGCGGTCCGCTCCAAGGACAAGCGCATCGACCCGCAAGGTGCCTGCATCGGCATGCGTGGTTCGCGTGTCCAGGCCGTATCCGGCGAGTTGGGCGGCGAGCGCGTGGACATCGTCCTGTGGGACGACAACCCGGCTCAGTTCGTGATCAATGCCATGTCGCCTGCTGAAGTGGCGGCAATTATCGTCGACGAAGATGCCCACGCCATGGACATCGCCGTTGGCGCAGACAATCTGGCTCAGGCCATCGGTCGCGGTGGTCAGAACGTGCGTCTGGCCAGCCAATTGACTGGCTGGACCCTGAACGTGATGACCGAATCGGACATCCAGGCTAAACAGCAAGCTGAAACCGGCGACATCCTGCGCAACTTCATCGAAGAGCTTGAAGTCGATGAAGAGCTGGCGCAGGTGCTGGTGGATGAAGGCTTTACCAGCCTGGAAGAGATTGCCTACGTACCGGTGGAGGAAATGCTCAACATCGACGGCTTTGACGAGGAAATCGTCAACGAGCTTCGCGCTCGGGCCAAGGATCGTTTGTTGACCAAAGCCATCGCTACTGAGGAAAAGCTGGCAGACGCCCATCCGGCCGAAGACCTGCTCTCGCTTGAGGGCATGGACAAGGATTTGGCGATGGAACTGGCGGTGCGCGGCGTAATTACCCGCGAAGACCTGGCCGAGCAGTCTATTGACGATCTGCTCGACATCGACGGCATTGACGATGATCGTGCCGGCAAGTTGATCATGGCCGCCCGAGCCCACTGGTTCGAGTAATTAGGCGCGGCCTGAGGAGAGAAGTGCATGACGCAAGTCACGGTGAAACAACTGGCCGATGAGGTCAAAACACCGGTAGAGCGCCTGTTGCAGCAGATGCGTGAGGCAGGTCTGCCGCACACCGCCGCCGAGGAACATGTGACCGACAGTGAGAAGCAGTCCCTGCTGACTCACTTGAAGAGCAGTCACAAGGCTAAAGTGGAAGAACCGCGCAAGATCACTCTGCAGCGTAAAACCACCAGCACCCTGCGTGTTGCCGGTAGCAAAAGCATCAGCGTTGAAGTACGCAAGAAGAAAGTCTTCGTACAACGCAGCCCGGAAGAAATCGAAGCCGAGCGCAAACGCGAACAGGAAGAACGTCGCGCAGTAGAAAATGCTGCTCGTCAGAAGGCTGAAGAAGAAGCCAAGCGTCGCGCCGAAGAAGAAGCGCGCCGCCAGCCTGCTGCTGCGCAAACCGCTCCGGTAGAAGCCGTCGAGGCTGTTGCCCCGGTCGCCGAACCTGTGCGCGAAGCGGCGCCAGTCGTGGCACCAGCGCCGGCTCCGGCCGATACTCGCAAGCGCGATGAACAGCGTCGTCCAGACAAGCCACGTGCCGACGACAACCGTCGTGGCAGTGGCGATGGCGAGCGCAAGAACGCGCCTCATCGTGCGTCGGTCAAGGAAAAGGCACCAGCACCTCGTGTTGCGCCACGTACCACCGACGAGGAAAGCGATGGCTTCCGTCGCGGCGGTCGCGGCAAGGCCAAGCTGAAGAAACGCAACGCCCACGGTTTCCAGAGCCCTACCGGCCCTGTCGTGCGTGAAGTGAAGATCGGCGAGACCATCACTGTGGGCGATCTGGCCCAGCAGATGTCGGTCAAGGCTGCTGAAATCATCAAGTTCATGTTCAAGCTGGGTACGCCAGCCACCATCAACCAGGTACTGGACCAGGAAACTGCCCAACTGGTTGCTGAAGAGCTGGGCCACAAAGTGACCCTGGTCAGCGACACCGCCCTGGAAGATTCCCTGGCCGAGTCCCTGAAGTTTGAAGGTGAGGCGGTTTCCCGTGCGCCGGTCGTGACCGTAATGGGCCACGTCGACCACGGTAAAACCTCCCTGCTCGACTATATCCGTCGTGCGAAGGTAGCAGCAGGTGAGGCTGGCGGTATTACCCAGCACATCGGCGCCTACCACGTTGAAACCGACCGCGGCATGGTGACGTTCCTCGACACCCCGGGTCACGCCGCGTTTACCGCGATGCGTGCCCGTGGTGCCAAGGCGACCGACATCGTGATCCTGGTGGTTGCGGCGGACGACGGCGTCATGCCGCAAACCATCGAAGCCGTTCAGCATGCCCAGGCAGCTGGTGTGCCGCTGGTGGTTGCAGTGAACAAGATCGACAAGCCGGGCGCCGATCTCGATCGCATCCGCAGCGAACTGTCGGTCCACGGCGTGACCTCCGAAGAGTGGGGTGGCGACACTCCATTCGTTCCGGTCTCGGCGAAGATGGGTACCGGCGTTGACGAACTGCTCGAAGCCGTTCTGTTGCAAGCCGAGGTTCTGGAACTGACCGCTACGCCTTCGGCTCCTGGCCGTGGTGTGGTCGTTGAATCCCGTCTCGACAAGGGCCGTGGCCCGGTGGCGACCGTCCTGGTCCAGGACGGTACCTTGCGTCAAGGCGACATGGTGCTGGTCGGCTCGAACTATGGCCGCGTGCGCGCCATGCTCGACGAGAACGGCAAGTCCATCAAGGAAGCCGGTCCGGCTATCCCGGTCGAGATCCTCGGTCTGGACGGCACCCCGGATGCTGGCGACGAGATGAGCGTTGTGGCTGACGAGAAGAAAGCCCGTGAAGTGGCTCTGTTCCGTCAAGGCAAGTTCCGCGAAGTCAAACTGGCTCGTGCTCACGCCGGCAAGCTGGAAAACATCTTCGAGAACATGGGTCAGGAAGAGAAGAAGACGCTCAACATCGTCCTCAAATCCGACGTCCGTGGTTCGCTCGAAGCGTTGAACGGCGCCTTGAATGGCCTGGGTAACGACGAAGTGCAAGTGCGTGTGGTCGGCGGCGGTGTCGGTGGTATCACCGAGTCCGACGCCAACCTGGCACTGGCTTCCAACGCTGTACTGTTCGGCTTCAACGTGCGTGCCGATGCCGGCGCTCGCAAGATCGTCGAGCAGGAAGGCCTGGATATGCGTTACTACAACGTGATCTACGACATCATCGAAGACGTCAAGAAAGCGTTGACCGGTATGCTGGGCAGCGACGTGCGGGAGAACATCCTGGGCGTGGCCGAAGTTCGCGACGTGTTCCGTTCGCCGAAGTTTGGCGCCATCGCCGGTTGCATGGTGATCGAGGGTGTCGTTCACCGTAACCGTCCGATCCGTGTACTGCGTGAAGACATCGTGATCTTCGAGGGCGAGCTGGAATCCCTGCGCCGCTTCAAGGATGACGCTTCCGAAGTACGTGCCGGCATGGAGTGCGGTATTGGCGTCAAGAGCTACAACGACGTCAAGGTCGGCGACAAGATCGAAGTCTTCGAGAAGGTCCAGGTTGCTCGCAGCCTCTAACTCGCGCACTTCAAGAGCCGCACCGGGCAGTCGCATGAACATGCACTGCCTGGCTGGCGGACTCTAAACGCAACGCCCGGTCTGGCTTTTGCCAGGCCGGGCGTTTGCCGCTTTCAGACCTCGCGGGTTTCACCGTGGGGCAGTAACAGGTAACAAGACATGGCAAAAGAATACAGCCGTACCCAACGAATCGGCGATCAGATGCAGCGCGAGCTGGCCCAACTGATCCGTCGCGAAGTCAAAGACCCGCGCGTCGGCCTGGTCACCATCACCGCAGTGGAAGTCAGTCGTGACGTCGGTCACGCCAAGATCTTCATCACCGTGATGGGTCAGGATAGCGCCGAAGAAATCGCCCAGAGCATCAAGGTGCTCAACTCGGCCGCCGGCTTCCTGCGTATGCAGCTGGCCCGGGAGATGAAGCTGCGCAGCGTCCCACAGTTGCACTTCCACTACGACGAAAGCGTCGCACGGGGTGCGCATCTGTCGGCACTGATCGAGCGCGCCGTGGCGCAAGACAGCCAGCACCCGGTTGCGGCTGACCCCGAAGACACCAAGGAGTAATCGGTGGCTCAGGTCAAACGTATCCGTCGTAACGTCAGCGGTATCATCCTGCTCGACAAGCCGCTGGGGTTCACCTCCAACGCGGCGTTGCAGAAGGTTCGCTGGCTGCTCAATGCTGAAAAGGCCGGGCACACCGGTAGCCTCGATCCGCTGGCCACCGGCGTGCTGCCGCTGTGCTTTGGCGAGGCGACCAAGTTCTCCCAGTACCTGCTCGATTCCGACAAGGGTTATGAAACCCTGGCGCAACTGGGCAAGACCACCACCACGGCGGATGCCGAAGGTGAGGTTTTGCTGGAACGCCCGGTGACCGTTGGTCAGGCGGATATCGAAGCGGTCTTGCCGGTTTTTCGCGGGCAAATCAGCCAGATACCGCCGATGTACTCCGCTTTGAAGCGTGATGGGCAGCCATTGTATAAACTGGCCCGTGCAGGCGAAGTAGTGGAGCGCGAACCGCGTTCTGTTACTATTGCGCGCTTGGAATTGCTGGCCTTTGACGGTAATACTGCACGGCTGGCCGTGGATTGCAGCAAGGGCACCTATATCCGGACCCTGGTGGAGGATATCGGCGAGCAGCTCGGCTGTGGCGCGTACGTGGCAGAATTGCGACGGACCCAGGCCGGACCTTTCACGTTGGCCCAGACGGTCACGCTGGAAGAGCTCGAAGCGGTGCATGCCGAAGGCGGCAACGAAGCGGTCGACCGTTTCCTGATGCCATCGGACAGCGGGTTGCTGGATTGGCCGCTCTTGCAGTTCTCGGAACACAGTGCGTTCTACTGGCTCAACGGCCAGCCGGTACGCGCCCCGGATGCGCCGAAGTTCGGCATGGTCCGGGTACAGGATCACAACGGTCGTTTCATCGGTATCGGTGAAGTGAGCGAAGACGGGCGCATTGCGCCGCGTCGACTGATTCGGTCGGAATGACCGGAACCAGCCTGCGTAACAGCAGGTTGGCGAGTGTGGCTGTTAACAGGCACGGTCACTACTCATTTATAGATACAGGGATTTGTCCCTGGCCTGTTGAAGCTGTTTCCTCGGAACAGTTTCCTGACTAAAAGGATTGCCTCATGGCTCTCGACGTTCAAGAAAAAGCTCAAATCGTAGCTGACTACCAGCAAGCTGTTGGTGACACTGGTTCGCCAGAAGTGCAAGTTGCACTGCTGACCGCCAACATCAACAAACTGCAAGGTCACTTCAAGGCCAACGGTAAGGATCACCACTCCCGTCGTGGTCTGATCCGCATGGTAAACCAGCGTCGTAAGCTGCTGGACTACCTGAAAGGCAAGGACGTGAGCCGTTACAGCGCTCTGATCGCTCGCCTGGGTCTGCGTCGCTAATAAGCGATTGCGCTAGAGGTTGGTGGTCTGTCGTGCGTCAGTGGGTTTCCCGCTGGCGCATGGCAGGCTCCCAGCCTCAAGTTTTATCTGGATACACGTTTTACCCTGGACAGGCGTCGGGCCGATTCCCGTCATTGCCCAAGAATTTCGCAAGAAGACAAGTTCCCCAAGAGCCACAAAGAAGGTAGGACACCGTGAACCCGGTAATCAAAAAATTCCAGTTCGGTCAGTCGACCGTTACCCTCGAGACTGGCCGTATCGCCCGTCAGGCCTCCGGCGCAGTGCTGGTCACCGTTGACGACGACGTCAGCGTATTGGTGACCGTTGTCGGTGCCAAGCAAGCCGATCCAGGCAAGGGCTTTTTCCCTCTGTCTGTCCACTACCAGGAAAAGACTTACGCTGCCGGTAAGATCCCTGGCGGTTTCTTCAAGCGCGAAGGCCGTCCTTCCGAGAAAGAAACCCTGACTTCCCGACTGATCGACCGTCCGATCCGTCCGCTGTTCCCAGAAGGCTTCATGAACGAAGTGCAGGTTGTCTGCACCGTCGTGTCCACCAGCAAGAAAACCGATCCGGACATCGCTGCGATGATCGGTACCTCGGCTGCCCTGGCCATCTCCGGCATTCCTTTCGATGGCCCGATCGGCGCTGCCCGCGTCGCGTTCCACGAAAGCACCGGCTACCTGCTGAACCCGACCTACGAGCAGTTGAAGGCTTCGAGCCTGGACATGGTCGTGGCCGGTACTTCCGAAGCCGTGCTGATGGTTGAATCCGAAGCCAAAGAGCTGACCGAAGACCAGATGCTGGGCGCCGTGCTGTTCGCCCACGACGAGTTCCAGGTGGTGATCAACGCCGTCAAGGAACTGGCTGCCGAAGCCGCCAAGCCAACCTGGACCTGGGCTCCGCAAGCCGAAGCCACCGAGCTGCTGGGCGCGATCCGTGCCGAGTTCGGCGAAGCGATCTCCCAGGCCTACACCATCACCGTCAAGGCCGACCGTTATGCACGCCTGGGCGAGCTGAAAGACCAGGTCGTTGCCAAGCTGTCCGGTGAAGAAGGCCAGCCGTCTTCCGCTGAAGTGAAAGCGGCTTTCGGTGAAATCGAATACCGCACCGTTCGCGAAAACATCGTCAACGGCAAGCCGCGTATCGACGGTCGCGACACCCGCACCGTACGTCCGCTGAACATCGAAGTCGGCGTCCTGCCAAAGACCCACGGTTCGGCACTGTTCACCCGTGGCGAAACCCAGGCCCTGGTCGTTGCCACTCTGGGCACCGCCCGTGACGCGCAACTGCTGGACACCCTGGAAGGCGAAAAGAAAGACCCGTTCATGCTGCACTACAACTTCCCGCCGTTCTCGGTGGGCGAGTGTGGTCGCATGGGTGGCGCCGGTCGTCGCGAAATCGGTCACGGCCGTCTGGCCCGTCGTTCGGTCCAGGCCATGCTGCCAGCCGCTGACGTGTTCCCGTACACCATTCGCGTGGTATCGGAAATCACCGAGTCCAACGGTTCGAGCTCCATGGCTTCGGTCTGCGGCGCTTCCCTGGCCCTGATGGACGCTGGTGTGCCGATGAAGGCACCGGTTGCCGGTATCGCCATGGGTCTGGTGAAAGAAGGCGAGAAATTCGCTGTCCTGACCGACATCCTGGGTGACGAAGACCACCTGGGCGACATGGACTTCAAAGTGGCCGGTACCGCCAAGGGCGTCACCGCACTGCAGATGGACATCAAGATCAAGGGCATCACCGAAGAGATCATGGAAATCGCCCTGGGCCAAGCCCTGGAAGCGCGCCTGAACATCCTCGGCCAGATGAACCAGATCATCGGTCAGTCCCGTACCGAGCTGTCGGAAAATGCTCCGACCATGATCGCGATGAAAATCGACACCGACAAAATCCGTGATGTCATCGGTAAAGGCGGCGCGACCATCCGTGCGATCTGTGAAGAAACCAAGGCTTCGATCGACATCGAAGACGACGGTTCGATCAAGATCTTCGGCGAAACCAAGGAAGCGGCAGAAGCAGCACGCCAGCGCGTCCTGGGGATCACCGCGGAAGCCGAGATCGGCAAGATCTACGTCGGCAAGGTTGAACGCATCGTCGACTTCGGCGCGTTCGTCAACATCCTGCCGGGCAAGGACGGTCTGGTTCACATCTCCATGCTGAGCGATGCTCGCGTCGAGAAAGTGACCGACATCCTCAAAGAAGGCCAGGAAGTGGAAGTGCTGGTACTGGACGTGGACAACCGCGGCCGTATCAAGCTGTCCATCAAGGACGTCGCAGCAGCCAAGGCATCGGGCGTTTAATCACCCCATCGCCTAAGCGCTGAACAAGCAAACGCCCCGACTGGTTCGGGGCGTTTTGCTGTGTGACGAAAATCCCTGCCAGGCAGGTTGCCTGGCCACGGGAGACGGTGCTAGTTTTAGCCACCGCCCGTGTAGCTCAGTCGGTAGAGCAGCGCACTCGTAACGCGAAGGTCGCAGGTTCGATTCCTGTCTCGGGCAAGATTTCCCCTCGTTATTTCACCTTCCTGCTCAGTTCCTCGACCGTGCGTTTAAGCTGGTCCATCTCTCGATCCTGATCGCTGAGTTCCCGTTTCAGGGACGAAATCTCGCTGTTGCTCGAACTCGAACTGGAGCCGCTATTGCGCTTGAGTTCTTCCACTTGCTTGCCAAGGTCGTTCAGGTCGCGTTCCTGTTCCTTGACGGTGCGCTTGAGCTCGTCAATCTCCTTGCTGCTGGAGGTGGAGCTGGAGCCGCTGTTGCGCTTGAGTTCTTCGATCTGACGAGCTTGCTCGCTGAGGGTGCGCTTTTGGTTTTCCAGTTCGTCAGCATTACTTTTCACGGTTTTCGGCAGACTTTCCAGGACGCTGGCGCTGACATCGGTCTTGACGAGCTTGTACTTATCGAACTGGTCATAGTGAAGGGCGGGAATGGCATCGTTGTCAGACGGCCCATCGGAGGAGACTTCAACCGCCGCTTGAGTCACGTCAGTCAAGGTCAGGCTACCAAGCAGCAAAGTCGCGGTGACAAGTTGGATCGACGAGCGTTTCGAAAAGCTGCGCATCACTGGGGTTCCTTTTGAAGTGCCGGCATGGCACATGGCTATGACTGGTTATTTTGACAGATGTTCCCAAGCTCCCCTGGTTTCTCCGGCGCATGGTTTTTTTGTGGGATAGATGTAAAGAACCGTGTAAATCGTCGGCAAAACATCCTATATTCGTTGCCTGCATGTGCATCGCCCAGCAGTTTTCAGATGATCCCCGAATGGTTCTGAAGGCCAGATAAACCGGGCTTCACACGGTTTTTTGCGTCAGAGAGATCCTTGATGATCCAGATCCATCTTCCATTCCCCCGATCAACGAGAACGCCATGACTGTTAAAGAATTGACCCAGGAAGCCAGGCACGAAGAAGCGCTGAAGAAGTACGTGCTGGATGCGCCCCAGTTGCTGGAAGAGATCAAGGACTTGTCTGCCGACGATCAAAAGGACCAGATCCAATGGGCGTTCGAGGACGAGGCTGAAGCCCAGGGGCTGCAGCCTTGGGAGTTGACGCTCAAGTACACCAGCACGCCTGAAGAGTTCGAGGTGCAGCGCCTTGCGTTGCACAAGGAAGCGGCCGAGGTGCTGGGTGTGGAATGGGATGAGTACTGCGAGATGAACAATCTGGTGGTCTGAAAAAAACGCCAGCCTTTCAAGGCTGGCGTTTTTCGTTGTCAGAGGCTCAAGCGCATCGACAGATCCACTGCCTTCACATCCTTGGTCATCGCGCCGATCGAGATGTAGTCCACCCCGGTCTCGGCAATCGGGCGCAACGTGCTTTCGTTGATCCCGCCGCTGGCCTCCAGCTTCGCCTTGCCGCCATTGAGGCGCACAGCTTCACGCATGTCGTCCAGGCTCAGTTCGTCGAGCATGATGATGTCGGCGTTGGCCGCCAGCGCTTCGTTCAACTCCGCCAGGCTTTCCACTTCGATTTCCACCGGTTTGCCCGGTGCGATCTTGTGGGCGGCCGCGATGGCCTGGGCGATCCCGCCGCAGGCGGCGATGTGGTTTTCCTTGATCAGGAAAGCGTCGTACAGGCCGATGCGGTGGTTATGGCAGCCACCGCAGGTGACCGCGTACTTCTGGGCCAGGCGCAGCCCGGGCAGGGTCTTGCGGGTGTCCAGCAGCTTGACCTGGGTCCCGGCGACAAAGTCGGCCAGGTAACGGGCTCGCGTGGCGACGCCCGAGAGCATTTGCAGGAAGTTCAGGGCGCTGCGTTCGCCGGTCAGCAGCGAGCGGGCCGGGCCCTCCAGGTGGAACAGCGCCTGATCGGGGCTGACCCGGTCGCCGTCGTGCACTTGCCAATGCACCGCGACACGCGGATCCAGTTGCCGGAACACGGCATCGACCCAGGCCGTGCCACTGATGATCGCCGCGTCGCGGGTGATGATGGTGGCCTTGGCCAGGCGTTCGGCGGGGATCAGTTGCGCGGTGATGTCGCCGCTGCCGATGTCTTCAAGCAACGCACGGCGCACGTTGGCTTCGATTTCGGCGGTCAGATCGGCGAGGCGTAGATTCGGCATAACGGGCTCCACAAACAAAGTGGCCCGATTATAGGGTGTCGAAACCTGCATTTGGTCGCGTCCTCGCAACATTTCCTCATTTTCCCGGTCACTTATTGCGCCGTATTTCGAGCTGGATCACAGAGTGTGCTGGTACGACAGGGTTGTTTTACCCGATAATCCGCCTTTCGATTGACGTCATAGCTTTGACGTTGCGAACCGAAAACCGTTTCAGGAGGCCAGGATGCACAACGACGGGAATGTAGTGCCTTTACACAAGGTGCCTACCGATCAGGCGAATCGCTCGCCGCTCGCCCGCCTGCCTGTGATTCTGCTTCAGGTTCGCGACAAGGCCGCCCAACAGTTGCGCCTGGGCTTGCAGGGGCTGTTCGATAACGCCGACGACACCTTGTTTGAAATGGCCGACCGGGCGCGCGACGACGTCGAGCAGAACCTGTACTTCGAGGCCATGCGGGACCTGCGCCTGAAGCGCAAAAGCATCGAGCGGGAATTCATCGAGCAGTTTTTCGAGACCTTCGTCAGCCTGGCCCAGTACGACCTGACCCACGCCAGCTTGGCGCCCGCCCTGGCGCCGGACGGCCAGACCCAGCGCTCCCACGATGAGCTGGAACGTCATCTGGCGGTCGAGGCCATGGTCACTCGGGTGCTCAGGCGCGATGGCGTGTCGCTGGAGCAACTGACGGCCCGGCTCGGTGTGCTGTTGGACCGACCGCTGGCCAACCAGTACAACCCCCTGAGCCCGGCACTGCTGTGCGAGAAGTTCCTGCAGGCCGGGCGTAACCTGGGCGTGGGCATCAAGGTCAAGCTGATCCTGCTCAAGCTCTTCGAGCGTTATGTGCTCAGCGAGTGCGACCAGCTCTATACCGAGGCCAATCAGTTGCTGGCCGCCACGGGCATCTTGCCGGAGCTCAAGGTGACCCCGGCGCGCCGGGCGTCGGATCGTTCCGAGGATAACCCCAGGCCCAGCGCCGAAATCGCTGCCAAGCCCAGCGATGCCGAGGTCGACGACAGCGTGCAGGAAGTGTTCGCCGCCTTGCAGAAGCTGTTGATGCAAGTGCGTGGCAGTGTGGCGCCGACCCTGGAAGCCAGCGCGCCGCCCCAGCCGATCTCGACCCGTGACCTGCTGCGGTTGCTCTCGCATTTGCAGCAGTACGTGCCAGCGCCTGCCGTGCGGGACGAATTCGACCTGCGTAGTCAGCTCGAACAACTGTTGACCCGGGTCAGCGTCAGGAGTGGCAAGTCCCGGGTGGTCGAAGGCGCCGATGAAGACGTGATCAACCTGATCTCGATGATGTTCGAATTCATCCTCGACGACCATAACCTCCCAGACTCCTTCAAGGCCCTGATCGGCCGCCTGCAGATCCCGATGCTCAAGGTCGCGGTGCAGGACAAGAGCTTCTTCAGCCGCGGCAATCATCCGGCCCGGCGACTGCTGAACGAAATCGCCGCCGCCGCCATGGGCTGGGGCGATTGCGACGACCATCAGCGCGACAGCTTGTATTTGCGCATCGAACAAGTCGTGCAGCGCCTGCTGAATGATTTCGTCGATGACCCGGCGATTTTCTCCGAGCTGCTGGCCGATTTCCTGGCCTTCACCAGTGACGAGCGGCGCCGCAGCGAGTTGCTTGAGCAGCGTATCCGCGACGCCGAAGAGGGCCGGGCCAAGGCCGAACTGGCGCGCCAGCGGGTCGAAGGAGCGCTGAACCAGGTGATGCTGGGCAAAGTCTTGCCGCAAGCTGTGGTGGAGTTCGTGCAACACGCCTGGAGCCAGGTGTTGCTGCTGACCTGCTTCAAGCACGGCAAGTATTCCGCCGAGTGGCAGGCCGACGTCCTGACCCTGGAGCAATTGATCTGGAGCGTCCAGCCTCACGACGAGCCCGACGCCGGCCTGCGTTTGCTGGCAATGGTGCCGGAGCTGCTCAAGGCCCTGCGTGACGGCCTGAGCCGTTCGGCGTTCGACCCGTTCGCCACCAGCGAGTTTTTCAGTGAGCTGGAAGTCCTGCATGTGCAGGCGCTCGAACGCACGGGCCAGGCAACGGAACAGGCCCAGCCGTTCGATTCGCCGGCGATGGTCGAGGTGCTGGAAAAAATCGTCCTGCGCCCTCCGCAAAAAACGGCGGGGGAGAGCGTGGCGGTGCATTTGCCGGCGGATGATGTCGGCCTGCTGCAAGTCGACCAGTTGCACCTGGGGAGCTGGGTCGAGTTCCAGGAGGACGACGACAATACCCTGCGTTGCAAGCTGGCGGCGATCATCGAGGCCACCGGCAAATACGTTTTCGTCAATCGCACCGGCCTCAAGGTGCTGGAGCACAGCCGCACCAGCCTGGCCCTGGAGTTTCGTCGCGGCGCGGTGAGGCTATTGGACGACACCCTGTTGTTCGACCGGGCGCTGGAGTCGGTGCTGGGCAATCTGCGCCAGCTCAATCGCGGCAAGTGATCGCGCAGCCCGGTCCGATCACGGCATACTGACGGCATTCACCGTCGTCATCGAAGGAACCTGTATGCAGTTGGACTCCGCGAGCGGTTGGTGCGAAGGGGTGCGTCATTGCCCATCGCCCAACTTCAATGCGCGCCCCGAGGGCGAAATCTCCCTGCTGGTGATCCACAACATCAGCCTGCCCCCGGCACAATTCGCCACCGGCAAGGTGCAGGAATTCTTTCAGAATCGTCTGGATGTCACGGAACATCCCTACTTTGCCGGTATCGCCGACCTGCGGGTTTCTGCGCATTTTCTGATCGAGCGTGACGGCGCCGTGACCCAATTTGTCTCTTGTCTGGATCGTGCGTGGCATGCGGGTGTCTCGTGCTTCGAGGGGCGTGAGACCTGTAACGATTTTTCCCTGGGCATCGAGCTTGAGGGCACGGATGATCTGCCGTTCACCGACGCGCAATATGTCGCATTGGTGGACCTGACCCGGCAGTTGCAAGCGGCGTTCAGGGCGATCACTGTGCAGCGTATCTGCGGGCACAGCGACATCGCACCGGGGCGCAAGACCGATCCGGGACCGGCATTCGACTGGGCGCGCTATCGCGCGGCCCTGACAGAAGGGGAAGGACAATGAGTTTTCTGGTGTTGCTGCTGGCCGTCTGGATCGAGAAATTCTCGGCCTTGCGCCAGCGGGTCCAGCGCGACGGTGGTTGGCTGCTCGAGCTGAGCAAGCTCGAGGCGAGCCCACGGTGGGTCAACCGACCCTGGCTGGTGCTGACGGTAATGGTCCTGCTGCCGGTGGCCCTGCTGGCGCTGCTTTTGTGGGTGCTGGAGCCCGTGGCCTACGGTCTGCTGGCGCTGCCGGTGCATTTGCTGGTGGTGATTTACAGCCTGGGGCGCGGTGATCTGCTGGCCGCCCTCGGGCCGTTTCGTGACGCCTGGCGTCGGGAGGACCTGCAAGCGGCGGCCCATGTGGCCAAGCGCGACCTGGACATTGAGGCCGATGACGGTGAGCAATTGCTGGAGCGGGTCCAGGGGCATTTGTTGTGGCAGGCCTACCAGAGCTTTTTCGCGGTGATTTTCTGGTACTTCCTGTTGGGCCCGGTCGCGGCCTTGAGCTATCGACTGCTGGCGTTGGCCGCCGAGCACAGCCAGAACCCCGGCGTGGCCGAGCGGGCCGCGCAAATGCGCCATGCCTTCGATTGGGTGCCGGTGCGGTTGCTGGCGGCAAGCTTCGCCCTGGTGGGCAATTTCGTCGCGGTCAGCCGGGTCATGCTGCATGAGCTGTTGAACTGGAACATCAGCGCCGCCGATCTCATCGACAAGGTCGGCCTGGTGGCTGGCGAAATCCCCAGGCCCGTCGCCGGGCCGGATGGCATCAATAGCCTGGACCGCCTGTGGGAATTGCTGCTGCGTGCGGCGGTGCTCTGGTATGCCGGGTTTGCGTTGTGGACGGTGTTGGCCTGATCAACGTAAGCAGGGTTGTGGCCAGGCGCTTTTGTGGCGAGGGAGCTTGCTCCCGCTCGGTTGCGCAGCAACCGCAAACCTTGGTAAGCGATTTTCCTGAAGGCACTCGGGGCCCGCTTCGCAGGCCAGCGGGAGCAAGCTCCCTCGCCACAAGGGATTGAGTCACGACCAGGCTCGTTAACCTTAAGTTACAAATCTCCCCGCCGATTTAGGCTATACAGGGACAGCGCCCGAATAGTGGCTTTCTGCTGTCTCCGTGCGCGAGCTCATAACAATAAGAACACTACCGGGAGGCTTCCTTGTGAAGAGTTTGCTCTGGCCCGCCGTCGCGCTGATGAACCGCCTGAGCTTCGGCATGAAGTTCAGCCTGATCAGCGTGCTGTTCCTGCTACCCATGCTGGTGACCAACTTCTTTCTGGTGCGTGATTCCTATCGGGAATTCCAGGGCACCCAAGTGGAGCTGCAAAGCCTCGACCTGCTGGGCAGCAGTCTGGCCCTGCGCCGGGACCTGGAAACCCTCAACAACCTGGTGCAGATCAACGCCAGCCTGGGCCAGTCCGGCAAGGCTGGTGATGTCGAAGCGAAGATCGGCAGCCTGGAACAACAGGTCCTCACGCGCCTGCAAGGCATGACCGCCATGGCCATCGAGCCCGAGCAGGTCAGTGCCTTCGAGGCCAAGCGCGATGAGATGATCGCTGCTTTCAAGGCCCAGCAGGCGGAAAACTCCCTGCAGAGCAAAAGTGCGCTGATCGGCAAGTTGCTCAACAGCGCCCAGATGTTCAGCCAGATCATCGCCAGCCAGGCGGGGCTGAGCCGCGACAACCAGAGCGACATCCGCCAACTCAGCGAACTGATCATCGGTACCACCCCCAAGGTCACCCAGATCCTTGGCGATGGCCGGGCGCTGGGCGCGTCCTCGTTGGGGCTGGGGTTTCTCAATTCGGCATCGAGCACCCGCTTCGACGAGTTGCTGGCGCAGATCGAAAAGCTCCAGGGCGAGTACGACCTGAAACTGCAGGACGCCCTCGGCTCCAGCGTGGCCGCCGGGCAAACCCTTGGCGCTCAGGCCGACGGTAGCAAGAGCAGCCTCAAGAAAGCGTCGGAGCTGATTGAGGAGCAAGTGGTGATGGCCGACACCCTCGATGCACCGTGGCCGGCGTTCTTCGAGCAGGTCAGCGGCCTGATGGAGCAGACGTATCGGCTGAACGAAGCGACCCAGGGTTTTCTCGGTGTGCAGTTGCAGCAGCGGCTTGAGCAGAATCGTAGCCATATGGTGCTGCAAGCCGTGGCGCTGGTGGCGGTGTTCCTGTTGATTTTTTACCTGTACGCCGGCTTCTACGCGTCGACCCGCACCACCCTCCAGCACTTGGGCCAGATGATGGACAAAGTGGCGGCGGGGGACATGACGGTCAATTTCGTGGCGCGCAGCAAGGATGAACTGGGCGAATTGGGTGAAGTGTTCAACGGTACGGTGGCGAAGATCCATGACCTGATCGAACAGGTTGGCCGCACCGTCGCGGAAGTCGAACGCCAGGCCGGGCAGGTGGAAACGGTATCGGCCCAGAGCAACCAGGCCGTCGCCGGCCAGCGCAGCCAGATCGAACTGGTGGCCACGGCGATGAACCAGATGTCGGCCACGGCCCAGGAAGTGGCCCGCAGTGCCGCCGCTGCCGTGAGCAGTGCCCACAGCGTGAACGACGAGACCCTCAGCGGGCGCGGGCTGGTGGAGTCGCAGCAGGGCAGCATCGCCCGCTTGGCCAGTGAGATCGATCAGTCGGTACAGGTGATCAACCAACTGGCGACCGATAGCCAGGCCATCAGCCGCGTGCTGGATGTGATCAAGAGCATCGCCGAGCAGACCAACCTGCTGGCCCTCAATGCCGCCATCGAAGCCGCCCGTGCCGGTGAACAGGGTCGGGGTTTTGCGGTGGTGGCCGATGAAGTGCGGACCCTGGCCAAGCGGACCCAGCAATCGACCGAAGAAATCGAAGCGATGATCACCCGCCTGCACGGCGGTGTCGGTGCCGCCGTCAAGGCGATGGGCACCAGTCATGAGATGGCCAGCGGCACGGTCGGTCAATCGGAAAAGGTCCAACAGGCCCTGGAAAATATCCTCGGTGCGGTCGGCATGATCGTCGACCAGAACCAGCAGATCGCCGCCGCCGTGGAGCAGCAGACGGCCGTGGCCCATGACATCGACCAGAACATCGTCGAGATCAACCGCGCAGGCGAACGCACGGCCGAAGGCGCGCACCAGACCGAAAACGCCAGCCGTGAGCTGTCTGCCCAGGTGGTGCAGCTCAAGCAACTGATCAATGCGTTTCGGGTGTAGACCATTGTGGGAGCGAGCTTACTCGCGATAGCGGAGTGTCTGGCGACCTGTTTTTCGACTGATACACCGCTATCGCGAGCAAGCTCGCTCCCACAGGTTTTTTACCAGTTGAACAGTTGGCGGGCGTTGGCGGTGCTGGCCTCGGCCAGTCGCTCGGGGGGCACAGCCATGATCCCGGCCAGTGCCTCGCAAATCGCCGGCAAGTGCGCCGGGCTGTTGCGCTGTCCAGGAAACATCGCTGGGGCCATGTCCGGTGAGTCGGTTTCCAGCACCACCGCATCCAGCGGCAGTTTCGCCAGCACCCGGTGCATGCGCAGGGCCTGAGGCCAGGTCGCCGCACCGCCGAGGCCGAGCTTGAAGCCGAGCTTGAGGTATTCGCGGGCCTCTTCAAAACTGCCGGCGAAGGCATGGATGATCCCTGCCCGGGTGGGGTTGATGCGCTTGAGGGTCGCGATCACGGCGGCATGGCTGCGGCGCACGTGGATCAGTGCCGGCAGTTCGAACTCCACGGCCAGTTCCAGCTGCGCTTCGAACAGTGCTTGCTGGCGGTCACGGTCCAGGGTCTCGATGTAATAGTCCAGGCCGATCTCGCCCACTGCACACAATTGCCGGTGCCCGGCCAGGCGGCTCAGCCAGTCGCGCAACAGCGCCACGTCGTCGGGTCGATGCTGGTCGAGGTACACCGGGTGCAGGCCCAGGGCGGCATGCAGGTCCGGGTCGCTTTGCACCAGGTCCCAGACCCGCTGCCAGTTGTCCCGGTATACGCCCAGCACCACCATTTGCCGAACGCCCAAGGCGCGGCTTTCGGCCAGCAGCGCCGGGCGGTCCGCGTCGAAGTCCGGGAAGTCCAGGTGGGTGTGGGTGTCGATCAGCTCCATTCATCAATCCTGAGGAAACGTCAGCCCTGGTGGATCCGTTGCTTGAACGTCCGCGCGATGGCCTGCACGCCAGGTTGGTAGTCATCGTTTTCGATGGCTGCCAGGGCCAGTTCCAGGGCCTTGTCGGCGATCAACTGATGTTGTTGGGACATGGCATTGACCGGCAGCGGCAGGAAATCCAGCAACTGCGTGTCACCAAACGTGCCCAGGCGCAATGGCCGCGACTTGAGCGGGAAATCATGCAGGGCGTCGAACACCCCTTGGAGTAGCACATAGGACGTGGTGATCAGCGCATCGGGCAGATGCCCCAGGCGCGCGAGCATTTCATCCATCAACTGACGGCCGCATTCACGGCTGAACGACTCGCCATGCTCGATCAACACCTGGCCCTCGAACCCGGCCAAGGCTTCGCGAAAACCTGCGGCCCGTTCCTGGCTGATGCTCAACTCGGGACGGGCGCCGATCAAGGCGATTTGCCGAGGGTGGGTCTCCAGCAGGCTGCGCGTCAGGTGCAGGCTGGCCTGGCGGTCGTCGCTGATTACCGAGCAGAAATGCGCCGGTTCCATCACCCGGTCGATGGCGATGATCGGAATGCCCTTGGCCTGCAACTGCTGGTAGCTGTCGTCGCCGGCCGGTAGGCAGCTGGCGACGATCAGCGCATCGCAGCGCCGGGCGCGGAACAGTTGCAACAGTTGCCGTTCACTGTCGGGCGCATCATCGGAGCTGGCGATCAGTAACTGATAGCCCCGTGCCCGTGCGCCTTGTTCCAGCAACTTGGCGATGCGTGCGTAACTGGGGTTTTCCAGGTCTGGCAGGATGAAGCCCAGGGTGCGGGTGTGTCGGCTGCGCAGCCCGGCGGCCTGGGGGTTGGGCGTGAAGCCGTGTTCCTCGACCACCGCCCGCACCCGTTCGACGGTGGCGCTGCTGATGCGTTGCTGTTCGGCCTTGCCATTGATGACATAGCTGGCGGTGGTTACAGACACACCGGCCAATTGAGCAATATCACTGAGTTTCAACCCGGTTTTCCTTGTTTTTTCGAGTTAGCCCCGAGGATAAGGGCCATCCTACCCGATTCAAGCTGACGGTTACCGCCCAAGCGCTTACGACAAGTTGCACTTCAACGATGAGAGATTATCGAGTAACGTGCCAATCTTTCTAGATTAAACGTTTCAGCAAGCGTATTTTCAAGGCTAGCAGGATTTTTGGCCGTGCTGCCGCGATACCGCCAAAAGCCCTCCTGTAGCGCTAAGCTGATTCATTCAAAACAATACCTGGCGCCAACCGGACGCCAAAAAGGAGAAAGCATGCTCGAGCTCACTCTAGAGCAGATATCCATGGCGCAGACGGCTGTGGATAAAGACGCTGCACTGCAACTGCTCGCCGACAAACTGGTGGCCGATGGCCTGGTAGCCGAGGGTTACCTCGCCGGCTTGCAGGCTCGTGAAGCCCAAGGTTCGACCTTTCTTGGCCAAGGTATTGCCATCCCCCACGGCACCCCGCAGACCCGCGACCTGGTCTATTCCACCGGCGTGCGCCTGCTGCAATTCCCCGAAGGCGTGGACTGGGGCGATGGTCAGATTGTCTACCTGGCCATCGGCATCGCCGCCAAGTCCGACGAACACCTGCGCCTGCTGCAACTGCTGACCCGCGCCCTCGGCGAGACGGACCTGGGCCAGGCCTTGCGCCGCGCCGGTTCTGCCGAAGCGCTGCTGAAGCTGCTGCAAGGTGCGCCGCAGGAACTGGCTCTGGATGCCCAGATGATCGGCCTCGGTGTGTCGGCTGACGATTTTGAAGAGTTGGTATGGCGCGGCGCCCGCCTGTTGCGCCAGGCCGACTGCGTGAGCAACGGCTTTGCCGGCGTGCTGCAGCAAGTCGATGCGCTGCCCCTGGGCGATGGCTTGTGGTGGCTGCACAGCGAGCAGACCGTCAAGCGCCCGGGCCTGGCGTTCGTCACCCCGGACAAACCCATCCGTTACCTGGGCCAACCGCTGAGCGGACTGTTCTGCCTCGCCAGCCTCGGCGAGGCCCACCAGGCCTTGCTGGAAAGGCTCTGCGCCTTGCTGATCGAAGGCCGCGGCCACGAACTGGGCCGCGCCACCAGCAGCCGCAAGGTGTTGGAAGTACTCGGCGGCGAATTGCCCGCCGACTGGCCCAGCGCGCGCATCGGCCTGGCCAATGCCCATGGTCTGCATGCACGCCCGGCGAAGATCCTCGCCCAGTTGGCGAAAAGCTTCGAAGGCGAAATCCGTGTGCGCATTGTCGACGGCCAGGACAGCGCCGTGTCGGCCAAGAGCTTGAGCAAACTGCTGAGCCTGGGCGCCCGTCGCGGCCAGGTCCTGGAGTTCATCGCCGAACCGAGCATTGCCAACGACGCGTTGCCGGCACTGCTGGCCGCCATCGAAGAAGGCCTGGGCGAAGAGGTCGAACCGCTGCCGCCACCGAGTGCACCACGGGAAACCGTGATGGCCGAGGTCGCGACCGTCATGCTGGCGCCCGAATCCGGCAGCCTGATCCAGGCCGTCGCCGCCGCCCCGGGCATCGCCATCGGCCCGGCCCACATCCAGGTATTGCAGGCCATCGACTATCCGCTGCGCGGTGAATCGGCGGCCATCGAGCGCGAGCGCCTGCAGAACGCCTTGAACCAGGTGCGCAGTGATATCCAAGGCCTGATCGAACGCGCCAAGGCCAAGGCCATCCGCGAAATCTTTATCACCCACCAGGAAATGCTCGACGACCCGGAACTGACCGACGAAGTCGACACTCGCTTGAAGCTGGGCGAGAGTGCGCAAGCGGCGTGGATGGGCGTGATCGAAGCCGCCGCCAAAGAGCAGGAAGCCTTGCAGGATGCCTTGCTGGCCGAACGGGCCGCCGATCTGCGAGACGTCGGCCGTCGGGTGCTGGCGCAACTGTGTGGCGTCGAAACCCCGAACGAACCCGATCAACCCTACATCCTGGTGATGGACGAAGTCGGCCCGTCCGACGTGGCCCGCCTGGACCCGACCCGTGTGGCGGGGATTCTCACCGCTCGTGGCGGCGCCACCGCCCACAGCGCCATCGTCGCCCGCGCCCTGGGCATTCCGGCGCTGGTGGGTGCCGGTGCGGCGGTATTGCTGCTGGCGCCGGGCACGTCCTTGCTGCTGGATGGCCAGCGCGGTCGCCTGCACGTGGACCCTGACGCCGCCACGTTGCAGCGCGCCAAGGAAGAACGCGATACCCGCGAACAGCGTCTCAAGGTCGCGGCCGAGCAGCGCCACGAACCGGCGCTGACCCGTGACGGGCATGCCGTGGAGGTGTTCGCCAATATTGGTGAAAGCGCCGGCGTCGCCAGCGCGGTGGAGCAGGGCGCCGAAGGCATTGGCCTGTTGCGCACCGAACTGATTTTCATGGCCCACAGCCAGGCGCCGGACGAAGCGACCCAGGAAGCCGAATACCGCAAGGTGCTCGATGGCCTGGCCGGGCGGCCGCTGGTGGTGCGCACCCTCGATGTGGGCGGCGACAAGCCGCTGCCGTACTGGCCGATCGCGAAAGAAGAAAACCCGTTCCTCGGCGTGCGTGGCATTCGCCTGACTTTGCAGCGCCCGCAAGTCATGGAAGCGCAATTGCGGGCCTTGCTGCGCTCGGCGGACAGCCGTCCGTTGCGGATCATGTTCCCGATGGTGGGCAGCGTCGACGAGTGGCGCCAGGCCCGGGCCATGACCGAGCGTCTGCGCCTGGAAATCCCGGTGGCGGATCTGCAACTGGGTATCATGATCGAAGTGCCGTCCGCCGCGTTGCTCGCGCCGGTGCTGGCCAAGGAAGTCGACTTCTTCAGCGTCGGCACCAATGACCTGACGCAATACACCCTGGCCATCGACCGGGGTCATCCGACCCTTTCGGCCCAGGCCGATGGCTTGCACCCGGCGGTGCTGCAACTGATCGACATCACCGTGCGCGCCGCCCATGCCCATGGCAAATGGGTCGGTGTCTGCGGTGAGCTGGCGGCCGATCCGCTGGCGGTGCCGGTGCTGGTGGGCCTGGGCGTGGACGAGCTGAGTGTCTCGGCCCGTAGCATTGCCGAGGTCAAGGCGCGGGTTCGCGAACTGAGCCTGGCGCAAGTACAAACCCTGGCCCAAGCGGCCTTGGCCGTGGGCAGCGCCGATGACGTGCGCGCATTAGTGGAGGCGCTGTAATGGCGAAGATTCTAACCCTGACCCTCAACCCGGCGCTCGACCTCACGGTAGAGTTGGCGCGCCTGGAGCCGGGCCAGGTCAACCGCAGCGACGCCATGCATGCCCACGCCGCTGGCAAGGGCGTGAACGTGGCCCAGGTGTTGGCCGATCTGGGTCATACGCTGACGGTCAGTGGCTTTCTGGGCGAAGACAATGCCCAGGTGTTCGAGACGCTGTTCGCCCAACGGGGTTTTGTCGACGCCTTTATCCGTGTCCCCGGCGAAACCCGCAGCAATATCAAGCTGGCCGAGCAGGACGGGCGCATCACTGACCTCAACGGGCCGGGCCCGGTGGTCGATGCCGGCGCACAGCTGGCCTTGCTGGCGCGATTGGAGCAGATCGCCCCCGGCCACGACGTGGTCGTGGTGGCGGGCAGCTTGCCCCGGGGCGTCAGCCCGCAGTGGTTGCAGGCATTGATCGCACGCTTGAAGACACTCGGCCTGCACGTGGCCCTCGACACCAGTGGCGAAGCTTTGCGCGTTGCCCTGGCGGCGGGGCCGTGGCTGATCAAGCCGAACACCGAGGAACTGGCCGATGCGCTAGGGTGCGAGGTGGTGAGCGAAGCGGCCCAGGCGCAAGCGGCGCAGCGCCTGCATGCCCAGGGTATCGAGCATGTGGTGATTTCCCACGGTGCCGATGGCGTGAACTGGTTCAGCGTCGGTGCGGCGTTGCATGCCTCGCCGCCCAAGGTCAGCGTCGCCAGTACCGTGGGCGCCGGGGATTCGCTGCTGGCGGGCATGCTCCACGGCCTGCTCAGCGCCGACACCCCGGAACAGACACTGCGCACTGCCACGGCCATCGCCGCCATGGCGGTCACGCAGATCGGTTTTGGCATTCACGACACCGCGGTGCTGGCGTCGCTTGAACAGGGCGTGCGCGTGCGCCCCCTGACAGAACAATAAGAGGGTTCGCAAGAATGAAACTAGCCATTGTGACGGCCTGCCCGAACGGCATGGTTACCAGTGTGTTGTGCGCCCGCCTGCTGGACGCCGCGGCGCAGCGCCAGGGTTGGAGTACCAGCGTCGAGGTCCATGACGCGGCCCATCCGGAACGCCAGTTGTCGGCGGCGACCCTTGAAGCGGCGGAGTGGGTGTTGCTGGTCGCCAGCGGCCCGGTGGACCTGTCGCGGTTCGTCGGCAAGCGGGTGTTCCGCAGCACACCGGCCCTGGCCCTCCAGGACGTTGATGCGGTGCTGCGTCGTGGCGCCGTAGAGGCTGAGGTTCTGGGCGAGGCAGACGCTTGCGCGCAAGCGCCGGCGGCGTCGGCCGAGCGTGCTCCGCGGCTGGTCGCCATCACCGCATGCCCAACAGGTGTTGCCCATACCTTCATGGCCGCCGAGGCCTTGCAGCAGGCGGCGACGAAACTGGGCTACGACCTGCAAGTGGAAACCCAGGGTTCGGTGGGGGCGCGCAATCCGTTGAGCGCCGAGGCCATCGCCGAAGCGGACGTGGTGCTGCTGGCGACCGACATTGAAGTCGCCACCGAGCGGTTTGCCGGCAAGAAGATCTACCGTTGCGGCACGGGCATCGCCTTGAAACAGGCCGAAGCGACGCTGAACAAAGCGCTGGTCGAAGCTCGCCAGGAAAGTGCGTCGAGCGGCGCGAGCGCCCCGGCCAAGTCGGAGAAGACCGGCGCCTACAAGCACCTGCTGACGGGCGTGTCGTTCATGCTGCCGATGGTGGTGGCCGGTGGTTTGATGATCGCCTTGTCGTTCGTGTTCGGCATCGAGGCCTTCAAGGAACCTGGAACCCTGGCGGCCGCGCTGATGCAGATCGGCGGCGAGACCGCGTTCAAATTGATGGTGCCGTTGCTGGCCGGCTACATCGCCTACTCCATCGCCGACCGTCCAGGCCTGGCGCCAGGCATGATCGGCGGGATGCTGGCGAGCACCCTGGGTGCCGGCTTCATTGGCGGGATCATCGCCGGTTTCCTGGCCGGTTACGCGGCCAAGGCGATCAGCCGCTACGCGCGCTTGCCCCAGAGCCTGGAAGCGCTCAAGCCGATCCTGATCATCCCGCTGCTGGCGAGCCTGTTCACCGGCCTGGTGATGATCTACATCGTCGGCAAACCGGTGGCGGGCATGCTCGAAGCCTTGACCCACTTCCTCGACAGCATGGGTACCACCAATGCGATTCTGCTGGGCGTGCTGCTGGGGGCGATGATGTGCGTCGACCTCGGCGGACCGATCAACAAGGCCGCCTATGCGTTTTCGGTGGGGCTGCTGGCTTCGCAGAGTTACGCACCGATGGCCGCGGCCATGGCTGCCGGCATGGTGCCGCCCATTGGCCTGGGCATCGCCACGTTCATCGCCCGGCGCAAATTTGCCCAGACCGAGCGCGAGGCCGGTAAAGCGGCACTGGTGCTGGGACTGTGCTTCATCTCCGAAGGCGCGATCCCGTTCGCGGCCAAGGATCCGCTGCGGGTGATCCCGGCGAGCATCGCCGGCGGTGCGCTGACCGGTGCGCTGTCGATGTACTTCGGCTGCAAGCTCATGGCTCCCCACGGCGGCCTGTTCGTGATGCTGATCCCCAACGCCATCAACCATGCGTTGTTGTACTTGCTGGCGATCGTGGCGGGGAGCCTGCTGACGGCAGTGGCGTACGCGCTGCTCAAGCGGCCTGAGGTGGTGGAGATGGCGTTGGAGCCGGCCAAGGCCTGATCGCTTCTTTGAAGCAATGAAATCCCCTTGTGGGAGCGAGCTTGCTCGCGATAGCGGTGTATCAGTCGACAACTGGGTTGCCTGACACTCCGCCATCGCGAGCAAGCTCGCTCCCACAGTTGGTTTTGGGCGTGCATGAAATCCCTGTCACACCCACTTCACACAGCCATGCTTAAGTTTTCCCATTTCAAGGGAGAACACCATGAGCGAATTCGACCTGGGCCGTCGTCGGGTGATGCAAGCCGTGGGGGCGGGGATATTGTTGCCGGGGCTGGCGCCGGCAGTGATGGCTTCGGTCAAGGATCGTCCGGTGCTCACCGACGGTGTGCAGTCTGGCGACTTGCAGGGCGACCGGGCGATGATCTGGAGCCGCAGCGACCGGCCGGCGCGGATGGTGGTGGAGTGGGACACCCGCAGCAAGTTCACCAATCCCCGTCGCTTCGTCTCGCCCATGGCCGACGCCCGCAGTGATTTCACCGCTCGGGTCGAACTCACCGGGCTGCCCCGCGACCAGGCGATTTTCTACCGTGTGCATTTCGAAGACGCCCAAAGCGGGGTTGCCAGCGAACCCTGGCTCGGCCACCTGCGCAGCGTGCCGCAGTTCAAGCGCAACATCCGTTTTGTCTGGAGCGGCGACACCGTCGGCCAAGGTTTCGGAATCAACCCGGACATCGGCGGCATGCGCATCTACGAAGCCATGCGCCTGCGCCTGCCGGATTTCTTTATCCACAGCGGCGACACCATCTACGCCGACGGCCCGGTGCCGGCGCAAATCACCGCCGAGGGTGGGCGCATCTGGCGCAACCTCACCACCGACGCCAAGAGTAAGGTCGCCGAAACCCTGGATGAGTATCGCGGCAACTATCGCTACAACCTGATGGACGAAAACGTACGCCGCTTCAATGCCGAAGTGCCACAGATCTGGCAGTGGGACGACCATGAGGTGGTCAACAACTGGTCGCCGGGCAAGCAACTGGACGAGCGTTACCAGACCAAGGATATCCACACCCTGGTGGGGCGTGCGCGACAGGCCTGGCTGGAATACGCGCCGATGCGCCGGCAAAAGGCCGACGGTGGCGGACGGATCTATCGCAAGCTCGGTTACGGGCCGCTGCTGGATGTGTTCGTGCTGGACATGCGCAGTTACCGCGAAGCCAACGACGCCAACCTCGGCGCGGCCAAACCGTTTTTGGGGCGTGAGCAATTGAATTGGCTCAAGCGCGAGTTGAAGCAATCCCGCGCCCAGTGGAAAGTCATCGCCGCCGACATGCCCATCGGCCTGGGTGTGCCGGATGGCGAGGTCAGCCCCGGCGTGCCGCGTTGGGAAGCGGTCGCCAACGGTGACCCGGGCGCGGCCCAGGGGCGTGAACTGGAGATCGCCGAACTGTTGGGTTACCTGCGCAAGCATCAGGTGCGCAACTACGTCTGGCTCACCGCCGACGTCCACTATTGCGCCGCCCATCACTACCACCCCGAACACGCCGCGTTCCAGGATTTCGAACCGTTCTGGGAGTTCGTCGCCGGGCCATTGAACGCCGGCAGCTTCGGGCCCAACGCCCTGGACAAGACCTTCGGCCCGGAGGTGGTATTCCAGAAAGCCCCCCCGGCCCAGAACACTTCACCGTTCGCCGGGTATCAATTCTTTGGCGAGGTGAACATCGATGGGCCGAGCGGGGAGATGAGCGTGGTGCTGCGGGATCTGGAAGGGGTGGCGGTGTTCGAGAAGAAGTTGCAGCCCGTGTGAATGTCAGCCACGCAACGACCCCTGTGGGAGCGAGCTTGCTCGCGATAGCAGTGTGTCAGTCAATGAAGTGTTGACTGAAGATCCGCTATCGCGAGCAAGCTCGCTCCCACAGGGTTGATGTTGCGGTCAGGATCAGTAGACATCCCGCCGATACCGCCCTTGCTCGATCAGTCGCTCCACTTCCTCGCGCCCCAGCACGTTGTTGAGCACGTGATCGACCCCGGATGCCATGCCCTGCAAGCTGCCGCAAACATAGATCGCCGCGCCGTCGGCCACCCATTGCTTGAGCAGCGCGGCCGATTCCAGCAGACGGTCCTGGACGTAGATCTTCTGCTTCTGATCCCGGGAGAAGGCCAGGTCCAGGCGTTCCAGGTCGCCGGAGGTCACCCATTCCTGCAAGTCATCGCGGCAGTGGAAATCGTGTTCGCGGTTGCGCTCGCCAAACAGCAGCCAGTTGCGCTGCATGCCCTCGGTGACGCGCGCCTTGAGCAGGCTGCGCAGGCCCGCCAGGCCGGTGCCGTTGCCCAGCAGGATCATTGGCACGCCCTGGGGCGGCAGATGGAAGCTGCTGTTGCGGCGCAGCCGCAGGCTGATGGCGCTGCCCAGTGGTGCGTGTTCGGTCAGCCAGCCGGAACCGACGCCCAGGCTGCCGTCGACGTGACGTTCCTGGCGCACGATCAGCTCCAGCACGCCGTCGGCCGGGATCGAGGCGATGGAGTATTCGCGCATGGCCAGCGGTGCCAGTGCCTCCACCAGCGCCTGGGCATGCAGGCCGACCAGGTGGGCGCGGTTTTCCGGCAACTGGCGGGTCGCCAGGGCCTGATTGAGGCTCTGGGACAGGCCGTCGACTTGCACGCGTGCCTGGCCGGAGAGGCCGAGGCCATCGAGGAAATGTTCGATGGCCCAGAGGTCATTGCGCGGCAGGATCTCCACCAGGTCACCGGCCAGCCAACTGCTCGGCCCGGGGGCGGTGAGGCCCAGCAGGTACACGCCCGAGCCGCTGCTGTCGGGGTTGAGCAGGGTGCGTTGGCTGAGCGTCCAGTTTTCAAAACTGGGGGGCTGCCAGGTGTCGGCAGGCGCCTGTCCGGTCAGTTCGGCCAGTTGTTGTTGCCAGTGACGCAGGGCGTAAGGGTCGCCGCTGTCGACTTCCACCGGCGCGAACAGGGTCTTGCCGCCGTGTTCCGCCAGCCAGGCGTGCAGGCGCCGGGCGAAACCGCAGAAGTGTTCATATTGCCGGTCGCCCAGGCCCAGTACCGAATACTGCAAGCGCTCCAGGCTCAAGGCCTGGCCCAGCACCTTGCGTTCGAAACCGCGGGCACTGTCCGGCCCTTCGCCGTCGCCAAAGGTGCTGACGACGAACAGCGCGTGGGTGGCGTTGTTCAGGTCTTGCTCGCGAACATCGGCCAATGGCTGGACCTTCACCGGCAAGCCGGCGGCCTGGAGTTGGCCGGCAGTCTGCCAGGCCAGTCGCTCGGCGAAACCGCTTTGGCTGGCGAAACCGATCAGCCAGGCCGGCGCATCGGTCGGGTTGGCGCTCAGGGCCTGGCGGGCGTTTCTGGCCTGGCGTTTCTTGCGGCGGCGGTCCAGGTACAGCAACCAGCCGGTGATGAAGAACAGCGGCATGGTCAGCGCGGCGACGGTCACCAGGATCCGCCCGACCAGGCCGAAGTAGCTGCCGATATGCAGGGCATAGACACTGGTCAGCAACTGCGCCTTGAGGCTCTTGTCGCTGTAGCGGCTATGCCGGCTGATGACGCCGGTGGTCGGGTCGAGGATGAGCTGGTTCAGCGCCCGGTCGTGAGGTGAGTTTTTCAGCAGGTAGAACACGGTCGCCGGCTGCCCGGCCACGGGCGGCATGCGCACGTTGTAGGCGGACAGGCCTGGGCCGGCGGCGCTGTAGATGCTGCTCCACATGGCTCGGTAATCGGCCACGGGCAGTGGGCCGCTGGGTGCCGGGCCGCGATTGCGCACCCGTTCCTCTTCCGGCGCGTCGGAGAGCAGGCGGGTCACGCCTTTGTTGTACCAGTCGTAGGACCAGGTCAGCCCGGTCAGTGCCGCCAGCAGATAGAACACCAGGCACCAGGTGCCCGCCACCGAGTGCAGGTCCCAATTGAAGCTACGACCTTTTTTCCCCCAGTCGAGGGTCAGCCAGGCGCGCCAGCTTTTCCATTGGCGCGGCCAACGCAGGTACAGCCCGGACAGACAGAAGAACACCAGGATCAGCGTGCAGGCCCCGGTGATTTGCCGGCCCACGTCATCCAGGGTCAACACGCGGTGCAGCCTGAGCATCAGGCCAAAGAAATCCTGGCCGGTCACCTCACCCATGAACTGTGCGGTGTAGGGGTCGAAATAGCGCATGGCATCACGTTTTTCCCCGGGCGGCGCCGCGAAGATCACCCGCGCGGCGTTGCCGCTGTCGGTCTCGACCCAGAGCAGGGCGACGGTCTTGCCGGAGGCGGCTTCGATCTGCTCCACCAGTTCGGCGGGCGGCAACACACCGGCCGGTTGCTTCTCGACCGTCAGCACCTGCGGGTTCAAGGCCCGCAGGATTTCATCCTGAAACGACACCACTGCCCCGGTAACGCCCATCAACGCCAGGACCAGCCCGGCACTGATGCCGAAAAACCAGTGCAACTGGAACAGGGTTTTCTTCAACACGTCGCCCGCCTTGTTCATCTATTACTGTTCATCACGGTGCGCATTATGCCGTGTGTTATCGAGAAGCATTCATAAACACACCTAAAAGGTGCCGATCAGTGATGAGGTGAGCGACAAAATCCTGTGGGAGCGAGCTTGCTCGCGATAGCGGTGTGTCAGTCACTGTTCTTCTGGCTGATCCATCGCTATCGCGAGCAAGCTCGCTCCCACAGGGGAAACGCGGTTTCATCGAGAGCAAAAAAAACGGCGCTTTCCATTTCTGGAAAAACGCCGTTTTCTATTACGCGACAGGGCTGGAACGATGGACGTTCAAGCGCCCGAACGCATTACACGTAAAACGATTTCAGCGGCGGAAAGCCGTTGAATTCCACCGCGCTATAGCTGGTGGTATAGGCCCCGGTCGACAACCAGTACAGGCGATCACCAATGGCCAGGTTCAACGGCAGACCGTACTTGTAGTTTTCATACATGATGTCGGCGCTGTCGCAGGTCGGCCCGGCGATGACCACTTCTTCCATCTCGCCTTTCTTCTCGGTCCAGATCGGGAACTTGATGGCTTCGTCCATGGTTTCGATCAGGCCAGAGAACTTGCCCACATCCGTGTACACCCAACGCTCGACAGCGGTACGGGACTTACGCGCCACCAACACCACTTCGCTGACCAGGATACCGGCGTTGGCGATCAACGAACGGCCCGGCTCCAGGATGATTTCCGGCAGGTCGTCGCCGAAGTCTTCCTTGAGGAAGCGGATGATTTCCTCGGCGTAGGTGTCCAGGCTGTTGGTGCGGGTGATGTAGTTGGCCGGGAAGCCGCCACCCATGTTGATCAGCTTCAAGACGATGCCGTCTTCTTCCTTCAGACGCTCGAAGATTACCTTGACCTTGGCGATGGCCGCGTCCCAGACGCTGATGTCGCGCTGTTGCGAGCCGACGTGGAACGAAATGCCGTACGGCACCAGGCCCAGGTCGCGGGCCAGGATCAGCAGGTCCATGGCCATGTCGGTCTGGCAGCCGAACTTGCGCGACAACGGCCAGTCAGCGGTGGTCGAGCCTTCGGTGAGGATCCGCACATAAACCTTCGAACCCGGCGCGGCCTTGGCGATGTTGCGCAGGTCGGCTTCGGAGTCGGTGGCGTACAGGCGCACGCCCTTCTCGTAGAAGTAGCGGATGTCGCGGGATTTCTTGATGGTGTTGCCGTAGCTGATCTGGTCCGGGCCCACGCCACGGCTCATGACTTTATCCAGCTCGTAGATCGAGGCGATGTCGAAGTTCGAGCCTTTGTCCTTGAGCAGGTCGATGATTTCCACCGCCGGGTTGGCCTTGACGGCGTAGTAGACCTTGGCGAATTCGAAACCGGCGCGCAGGTCGTCATAGGCCTGGGAGATCATCGCGGTGTCGATCACCACGAACGGGGTTTCCTGCTTGTCGGCGAACGCTTTCATTTTCTGGAAAGTTTCGCGCGCGAAATAATCTTCGACCTGGATCGACATACTTGGGACTCCTACTGGCAAACATCAGGATCAATGGGTGTGAGGGCAAGCAGCCCTCGTGAACGTCCTCCGTATCCCCACTTTGGTTCGCCTACTTCCCAAGGCATGTCGCCGAAAGCAAAAAGGCCATGGGATACATGATTCCCTTGGCCTTGCTGTCTCGTCGTCAGTACTTGAGCCGGATGGATCGTTTCCAGCATGGACGTTCGGCGCGAACTTTAGGGCGTGAGGGGCCTGAGATCAACTAAAAATGTCGCGTTTTTGCACACATCCGTCGTGCGGCCCGCGACAGCTCATGATGTAACCGACCTGCGTGACAGATTGATGTTCCCTTGGATCGGTTTTTCAGGCTATCGAATGTGCTTTTGTGGCGAGGGAGCTTGCTCCCGCTTGAGTGCGAAGCGCTCATCGCTTTTTGGGGCCGCTTCGCGACCCAGCGGGAGCAAGCTCCCTCGCCACAAAAGCTGTTGTGCCCGGTCAGGCAGAGGCGGTCTCGGCCGGCGAGACAATGCTGGTCTTGCCGCCGCGCGAGCGGCCGGAGCTGAGGTACTCGGCAATCGATTCCTGGGTCACTTCCCCGAGGAACACCCGCTCGGCGTCCATCACCGGTAGCCACGAGCGGTTGAACTCGTACATGCGCGACAGCAGGATCCGCAGGTGTTCGTCGTAGGCCGCGGTGGCGTTGAATTCCCGCAGGTATTGCGCGCAGGTGCCGGTCTGGCGGTACAGGTCGCGCCGTCGCACATAGCCCAGGGCCTTGTTCTCGGCACAGGTCACCACCACGTAGCGACGGTCATGTTCGTCCATCAGCTCCAGCGCCTCATTCACCGGCGTTTCCGGGCTGACCGACGGCGCGTTGTCGGCGGCGTCTTCGGCCTTGACCAGCAACAGGCGCTTGAGCGTGCTGTCCTGGCCGACGAAGCTGCTGACGAACTCGTCGGCCGGATGCGCCAGCAACGTGTCCGGGTGATCGCACTGGACCAGCTTGCCGGCGCGGAAGATCGCAATCTTGTCCCCCAGCTTGATGGCTTCGTCGATGTCGTGGCTGACCATGATCACGGTCTTGTTCAACGCCCGTTGCATCTCGAAGAACTCGTTCTGGATCATCTCGCGGTTGATCGGGTCCACCGCGCCGAACGGTTCGTCCATCAGCAACAGCGGCGCATCGGCCGCCAGGGCCCGGATCACGCCGATCCGTTGCTGCTGGCCGCCCGACAGCTCGCGAGGGTAGCGATGCAGGTACTGCTTGGGCTCGAGCTTGATCATGCTCATCAGTTCGCGGGCACGGTCGTGGCATTTCTGCTTGTCCCAGCCCAGCAGGCGCGGGACCACGGTGATGTTTTCCTCGATGGTCATGTTCGGGAACAGGCCGATCTGCTGGATCACGTAGCCGATGTTGCGGCGCAAGGTCACTTCGTCCAGGTCGGTGGTGTCTTCGCCGTTGATCAATACCTTGCCCGAGGTGGGCGGGATCAGGCGATTGATCATCTTCAGCGTGGTGCTTTTGCCACAGCCCGACGGCCCGAGGAACACGCAGATCTCGCCTTCGTTGACGATCAGGTTCACCGAGTCGACGGCCTTGACGTCCTTGCCGTTGCTCTTGAAGGTTTTGCTGAGGTTTTGAAGTTCGATCATTTCAATAGTCCTTTTGGGGTCAGCGAGCGTTGCAGCCATTGCAGAAGCAGGTCGGCGAAGATGGCCAGGAGACTGACCAGCACGGCGCCGACGATCAGCATCGACATGTCGCTGCGGCTGATGGAAGCGAGAATGAGCACGCCCAGGCCACCGGCGCCGATGGTGGCGGCGATGGTCATGACGCCGATGTTCATGACCACGGCGGTGCGCACGCCGGCCAGGATCACCGGCACGGCGATGGGCAGTTCGACCATGCGCAGGCGCTGGGCGAAGGTCATGCCGATGCCGCGGGCGGCTTCACGGATGCCCGGTTCGACGCCGGTCAAGGCCAGGTAGGTGTTGCGCATGATCGGCAACAACGAATAGAGAAACACTGCGGTGATCGCCGGCATCGGCCCCAGGCCCTGGCCGAACTTGGAATAGAACGGCAACAACAGGCCGAACAGGGCAATCGACGGAATTGTCAGCAGCACCGTGGCGCTGGCCTGCAAGGGGCCGGCGAGCGCCGGGAAGCGGGTCATGAAAATGCCCAGGGGCACGCCGACCACAATCGCCAGGGTCACGGCGATGCCCACCAGGGTGATGTGCTGCCAGGTCAGGTGCAGCACCAGCGGCCAGTCCAGATGGGAAAAGGCGTCAAGAAAATCCATGGCTTTTCCTCCAGGTCATTGGGTTGAGAGCAGCGAATGTTGGCGCAGGAAATCGGCGGCAACGGCGGAGGGGCTTTCATGGTTGACGTCCACGCGGGCGTTGAGCTGGCGCATGGTTGCATCGTCGAACAACTCGGCCAGGGGCTTGAGCTGCGCGGCCAGTTGCGGGTGCGTGTCGAGGAACGCCTGGCGTACCACCGGCGCGGCGGTGTAGTCGGGGAAGTAGTGCTTGTCGTCTTCCAGCAACTTCAGCTTGAACGCGTTCAGCCGGCCGTCGGTGGTGTACACCAGGCCGGCGAACACCTGGCTGTTGCGCAGGGCGGTGTAGACCAGGCCCGCGTCCATCTGCCGGATGTTCTTGCGGGTCAGGTTCATGCCGTACTGCTCCACCATGCCCGCCAGGCCGTCGGAACGGTTGGCGAACTCGGTGTCCAGGGCCACCAGATGATTGTCATCGGCTTCGGCCTGCAACACCGTGTTCAACTGGCTGATGGAGTTGATCTGCGGATATTGCTGCGCGACTTTTTCCGGCAGCGCCAAGGCGTAGGTGTTGCTGAATTTCGACGGTGCCAGCCAGGCCAGGCCCTTTTTGGCGTCGAGTTCTTTCACCCGGGCGTAGGACTGGGCGCTGTCGAGTTTTTCCGTGACGTGGTTGTAGGCCACCAGCGACACGCCGGTGTATTCCCACAGCAGGTCCAATTGCCCGGTTTCATGGGCGCTGCGGGCCAGGTTGCTGCCCAGGCCGCCGGTGATCTGCGCGTCGTAGCCTTTGCTGCGCAGGTATTGCGCGGTGATTTCCGCCAGCAGTGTCTGCTCGGTGAATACCCGGGCGCCGAGGCGGATCAGCGGTTTTTCAGCGGCTTGGGCGAACCCTGCGAACAGCAGGACACAGCCCAGTATCAAGCTCAACTTCTTCATAAACGATTTCCTTTTTCCAGCCGGCTTATGACGGTCGCAGACCGCGTTCCAGCCAGAGGCGGCTGGCCAGTGTCACCAGGCCGTCGAGCAGCAGCGCCAGCAGGGCGGTGCAGGCCGCGCCGAGCAACAGCTGCGGCTGGTTGTTCAAGGCGATGCCGGGGAAGATCAGGCTGCCGAGGCTGTTGGCGCCGATCAGGAACGCCAGGGGCGCGGTGCCGACGTTGATCGCCAGCGCCACGCGCACGCCACCGACGATGATCGGCACGGCGTTGGGCAACTCGACTTTCCACAGCACCTGGCGTGGGGTCATGCCGATGCCGACGGCAGCTTCCTTGAGGGAGCCCTGGACATTCTTCAGGCCTTCATAGGTGTTGCGCACGATGGGCAGCAGCGAGGCGAGGAACAGGGCGAAGATGGCAGGCCCGCTGCCGATGCCCAGGACACCCAGGGCGATGGCCAGCACGGCCAGGGGCGGTACCGTATTGCCGATGTTGAACACTTGCATGAAGCGTTCGGCGCGCCCGACCAGGCCGGGGCGGCTGAGGGCGATGCCGGCGGGGATGCCGACAACCAGGGCCGCCAGCATGGAGGCCAATACAAGCATCAGGTGCGCTTGCAGGTAAAACAGCAGATCGTCGCGGTAGCGTTGGATCGTATCGATGCCGATCCAGTGGATCAACAGGGCCAGGAGCGCGACGACGACCGCACCCCCGATAAGCCCTTTGCCATAGCGGATAGCCACAGGCGGACTCCTTTGTCTTTCAGTCGGCGCACGCTTTCCCGGGCGGCAAACCATCACTGGTTGCCGGAAAAACGTTCGCGAGAAGCAGCTCTTTTCGAGGCCGGTAAACGGTCGTCGAAGTGAGCCATGAGCGCAGCCCCGTCAGGCTAACTTGCTGATTTTTCAGACCCTGACGGTTGCTCGTATCAGGGTGGTGGACGCCTCCACGCGGCAAAAGGTTCCCATGGAAGGGATGATCTGGCCACCCTGGATGTGCTCAACGGTTCGGTTCCTGGCACAAGTTGAGCTATAATCGCCGCCCTTTTTTGAATCACCTGCCAGGCGATTTCCCATGACCAAACAGGCCGCCGAAGTCGCGAAACGCCGCACTTTCGCCATTATTTCCCACCCCGATGCCGGTAAGACCACCATCACCGAAAAGCTCTTGCTGATGGGCAAGGCGATTGCGGTCGCCGGCACGGTGAAGTCTCGCAAGTCCGATCGCCATGCCACCTCCGACTGGATGGAAATGGAAAAGCAGCGGGGTATCTCCATTACCACGTCGGTCATGCAGTTCCCGTATCGCGACCACATGATCAACCTGCTCGACACCCCGGGCCACGAAGACTTCTCCGAAGACACCTACCGCACCCTGACGGCAGTGGACTCGGCCTTGATGGTCCTCGACGGCGGTAAAGGCGTCGAACCACGGACCATCGCGCTGATGGACGTCTGCCGCCTGCGGGACACGCCGATCGTCAGTTTCATCAACAAACTCGACCGCGACATCCGTGACCCGATCGAACTGCTCGACGAGATCGAAGCGGTCCTGAAGATCAAGGCGGCGCCGATCACCTGGCCGATCGGTTGCTACCGCGACTTCAAGGGCGTGTACCACCTGGCCGACGACTACATCATCGTCTACACCGCCGGTCACGGGCACGAGCGTACCGAGGTGAAGATCATCGAGAAGCTCGACTCCGACGAGGCCCGCGCGCACCTGGGCGATGAGTACGATCGTTTCGTCGAGCAACTGGAGCTGGTGCAGGGCGCCTGCCATGAGTTCAACCAGCAGGAATTCCTCGACGGCCAACTGACCCCGGTGTTCTTCGGTACCGCCCTGGGCAACTTCGGCGTGGACCATGTGCTCGACGCCGTTGTGGACTGGGCCCCGCGCCCGCTGCCACGCGTCGCCAACGAGCGCACCGTGGAGCCGGTGGAAGAGAAGTTCTCGGGCTTCGTGTTCAAGATCCAGGCGAACATGGACCCCAAGCACCGCGACCGTATCGCCTTCATGCGCATCTGCTCCGGCAAATACGACAAGGGCATGAAGATGCGCCACGTGCGCACCGGCAAGGACGTGCGCATCGGCGACGCCTTGACCTTCTTCTCCTCGGAACGCGAGCAACTGGAAGAAGCCTTCGCCGGTGACATCATCGGCCTGCACAACCACGGCACCATCCAGATCGGCGACACCTTCACCGAAGGCGAAGCCCTGGGTTTCACCGGCATCCCGCACTTCGCCCCGGAACTGTTCCGCCGCGTACGCCTGAAGGACCCGCTCAAGTCCAAGCAGTTGCGCCAGGGCCTGCAGCAGTTGGCCGAAGAGGGCGCCACCCAGGTGTTCTTCCCGGAGCGCAGCAACGACATCATCCTCGGCGCCGTCGGTGTGCTGCAGTTCGATGTGGTCGCCAGCCGCTTGAAAGAGGAATACAAGGTTGAATGCTCCTACGAGCCAATCACCGTGTACTCCGCCCGTTGGGTCGAATGCGGCGACAAGAAAAAGCTCGAGGAATTCTCCAACAAGGCTGTGGAAAACCTCGCCTTGGACGGCGGCGGTCACCTGACCTACCTGGCCCCGACCCGGGTCAACCTGGCGCTGATGGAAGAGCGCTGGCCGGATGTGAAATTCCGCGCGACCCGTGAGCATCACTAAACATCAAGAGTGACCCATTGTGGGAGCGAGCTTGCTCGCGATGGCGGTGGGTCAGCTTGCCTGATGTTGGATATGCAGCCGCTATCGCGAGCAAGCTCGCTCCCACATTGGCTTTGTGCCAATCCTCAATCTCTCGGTCACTCGTGACCCCTGTGGGAGCGAGCTTGCTCGCGATAGCGGTGGGTCAGCTTGCCTGGATGTTGGATGAGCTGCCGTCATCGCGAGCAAGCTCGCTCCCACACTGGGTTTTGGCGGTTAGTTGGATTGGAGATAACCCTTATTCGAAACCAATCTGTCGAGCTGCGGCATTTCTGGTTGTTATGCGGCGTCCTATCTGGTGAACCGGCCTGTTCAGAACTAGATTTCTTGAGCGCCGTCGGCCTCGGCTTCATCCGGAAAAGAAGGAGTTGGCTATGAACAAGCTTCTACGCATGATGTTTTTGCTGAAGGTTTTGGTGATGCTGTCCCTGGGCTCTACCGCCGCATGGGCCGAATGCGATGAGCATGAGCAGCACGCGTCGAGTGGGCAAGTGGCGCAAGGCGAGATGATGCTTGCCGTGACCACCACAGAGGAACCGGGTGATCAGGACGATGATGACTCGACCATCGACCAGGAGCCCGACGACGGCGGGGATAGTGGTGAGGGCGACGAGGGCGATAGCCAGACGTAGAGTCGAGACCAATAAAAAACCCTCCTGCCCGGCTGTTGCTTCGTCGGACGGAGGGTTTTTCAGGTGTTCAGTTTGATGCATTACCCGTGGCGAGGGAGCTTGCTCCCGCTGGACTGCGCAGCAGGCCCAAAAGGAGGGTCCGCTTCGCGGCCCAGCGGGAGCAAGCGCCCTCGCCACACGTGCTCTATCTGCCTTTTGCCTTACGCCGCGCCTTCGAGGAACCGCTCGGCGTAGTGACAGGCCACCAGACGGTTATCGAGCGGGCGAAGCGCCGGTTCTTCGGTCTTGCAGCGCTCGGTGGCGTACGGGCAGCGTTTGTGGAAGGCGCAGCCGGACGGTGGGTTGAGCGGGTTGGGCAGTTCGCCGACGATCTTGATCTTCGGCTTGTTCGGGTCCGGGTGGATGGTCGGCGTGGCCGACAGCAGCGCCTGGGTGTACGGGTGCAACGGGCGGCTGTAGATGTTCTCGTTGGGGCCCATTTCCACCGGGCGGCCGAGGTACATCACCATCACGTCGTCGGCCACGTGCTGCACCACCGCCAGGTTGTGGGAAATGAACACGTAGGCGGTATTGAATTCCTGCTGCAAGTCCATGAACAGGTTCAGTACCTGCGCCTGGATCGACACGTCCAGCGCCGATGTCGGTTCGTCCGCCACCAGCACCTTGGGTTGCAGCATCATGGCACGGGCCAGGGCGATGCGCTGGCGCTGGCCGCCGGAGAACATGTGCGGGTAGCGCTGGTAATGCTCGGGACGCAAGCCCACCTGCTTCATCATCGCCTGGACTTTTTCCCGCCGTTCGGTAGCCGACAGGTTGGTGTTGATCAGCAACGGCTCGGCCAGTTGATCGCCGATCTTCTGCCGCGGGTTGAGGGATGCATAGGGGCTCTGGAACACCATCTGCACGTCTTTGCGCAGTTGCTTGCGTTCGGCCTTGTTGGCGCCGGTCACTTCCTGGCCGGCGATTTTCAAGGAGCCGGAAGACGGTTCTTCGATCAGCGTCAGGGCCCGGGCCAGGGTGGATTTGCCGCAACCGGATTCACCCACCACGGCCAGGGTCTTGCCAGCTTCCAGTTCGAACGACACACCGTTGAGGGCGCGCACGGTCGCATGGCCCTTGAACATGCCGCGGGACACTTCGTAATGACGGGTCAGGTCACGGGCGGTAAGTACGACGGCCATCACGCCACCTCCTGGTTCAACGGGTAGAAGCAGCGGGCGAGGCTGTTGGATTTCGGATCGAGGGCCGGGCGTTGTTGCCGGCAGTTGTCCTGCACGTACGGGCAGCGCGGCGACAGCAGGCAGCCTTGCGGACGGTCGTAGCGGCCGGGCACGATGCCCGGCAGGGTCGCCAGGCGCTCGGCGCCCATGCTGTGCTCCGGAATCGCCGCCAGCAGCGCTTCGCTGTACGGGTGGGCCGGAATGTCGAACAGTTGCGGCACCTGGCCCACTTCCACGGCCTGGCCGGCGTACATCACGCACACGCGCTGGGCGGTTTCAGCCACCACGGCCAGGTCGTGGGTGATCAGCACCAGGCCCATGTCCTGTTCTTTTTGCAGGGCCAGCAGCAGGTCCATGATCTGGGCCTGGATGGTCACGTCGAGGGCGGTGGTCGGTTCGTCGGCGATCAGCAGTTTCGGCTCGCCGGCAATGGCCATGGCAATTGCCACGCGCTGGCTCATGCCGCCGGACAGCTGATGCGGGTAGGCGTCCATGCGGCTGGCAGCGCCCGGGATCTCGACTTTTTCCAGCAGTTCGATGGCGCGCTTGCGGGCGGCCTTGCCGGACATTTTCAGGTGCAGGCGCAGCACTTCTTCGATCTGGAAACCCACGGTGTAGCTGGGGTTGAGCGCGGTCATCGGGTCCTGGAAGACCATCGCCAGGTCCTTGCCGACGATCTGCCGGCGCTGGCGGTTGCTCAGCTTGAGCATGTTCTTGCCGTCGAAGTTCAGCGCATCGGCGGTGACGATGCCGGGGTGCTCGATCAGGCCCATCAGCGCCATCATGGTCACGGATTTACCCGAGCCCGATTCGCCGACGATCGCCAGGACTTCGCCTTTTTCCACGCTCAGGTCCAGGCCATCGACCACCGGCACGGCGGTGGCGTCGCCGAAACGAACGTTGAGATTCTTGATTTCTAGCAGTGACATGGGAATCTCCTCAGGCGGCATTCTTGAGTTTCGGGTCCAGCGCATCGCGCAGACCGTCGCCCATCAGGTTGATTGCCAGCACGCTGAGCAAAATGGTCAAGCCAGGCAGGCTCACGACCCACCAGGCGCGTTCGATGTAGTCCCGGGCCGAGGCCAGCATGGTGCCCCACTCCGGGGTTGGCGGTTGCACGCCGAGGCCGAGGAAGCCCAGGGCGGCGGCGTCGAGGATGGCCGAGGAAAAGCTCAGCGTCGCCTGGACGATCAGCGGTGCCATGCAGTTGGGCAGCACGGTGATGAACATCAGGCGCGGCAGGCCGGCACCGGCCAGGCGCGCGGCGGTCACGTAGTCGCGGTTCAGTTCGCCCATCACGGCGGCGCGGGTCAGGCGTACGTAGGACGGCAGCGAGACGATGGCGATGGCGATCACGGTGTTGATCAGGCCTGGGCCGAGGATGGCGACAATCGCCACGGCCAGCAGCAGCGAAGGCAGGGCCAGCATGATGTCCATCAGGCGCATGATGGTCGGGCCGAGGATGCGCGGGAAGAACCCGGCGAACAGCCCCAGCAGGATGCCCGGGATCAGCGACATCACCACCGACGACAAACCGATCAGCAGCGACAGGCGCGAACCCTGGATCAGGCGCGACAGCAAATCGCGGCCCAGTTCGTCGGTGCCCAGCAGGAACTGGATCTGCCCGCCTTCAAGCCACGCCGGCGGCGTCAGCAGGAAGTCGCGGTACTGCTCGCTCGGGTCGTGAGGCGCGACCCACGGCGCGAAGAGCGCGCAGAACACCACCAGGATCATGAACAGCAGCCCGGCCACGGCGCCCTTGTTGCGGGAAAACGCGTGCCAGAATTCTTTGTACGGGGACGGGTACAGCAGGCTTTGATCGACTGCTACCGCGGTAGTTGGAGTACTCATGGTTTTGATCTCAGCGCTGGTGACGGATGCGTGGGTTGGCAAAGCCGTAGAGGATGTCCACGACGAAGTTGACCAGAATCACCAGGCAGGCGATTAACAGGATGCCGTTCTGCACCACGGGGTAGTCCCGGGCGCCGATGGCTTCGATCAGCCACTTGCCGATGCCCGGCCAGGAGAAGATCGTTTCGGTCAGGACCGCACCGGCCAGCAGCGTGCCGACTTGCAGGCCGACCACGGTCAGCACCGGGATCAGTGCGTTGCGCAGGCCATGCACGAACACCACGCGCGACGGCGACAGGCCCTTGGCCTTGGCGGTGCGGATGTAGTCTTCACGCAGCACTTCGAGCATCGAAGAGCGGGTCATGCGGGCGATCACCGCCAGCGGAATGGTGCCCAGCACGATGGCCGGCAGGATCAGGTGGTGCAGGGCATCGAGGAACGCGCCCGGCTCGTCGGCCAACAGCGTGTCGATCAGCATGAAGCCGGTTTTCGGCTCGATGTCGTAGAGCAGGTCGATCCGTCCCGACACCGGCGTCCAGCCCAGGGACACCGAGAAGAACATGATCAGGATCAGGCCCCACCAGAAGATCGGCATCGAATACCCCGCCAGGGAGATGCCCATCACCCCATGGTCGAACAGGGATCCTCGCTTGAGTGCCGCGATCACCCCGGCCAGCAGGCCCAGGATACCGGCGAACAACAGGGCGGCCATGGACAGTTCCAGGGTCGCGGGAAACAGGGAGCTGAACTCGGTCCATACGCTTTCACGGGTACGCAGCGATTCGCCGAGATCGCCCTGGGCCAGCTTGCCGATGTAGTCCAGGTACTGGGCATACAGCGGTTTATTGAGGCCAAGGCGTTCCATTGCCTGTGCATGCATTTCGGGATCGACCCGACGTTCGCCCATCATCACTTCCACGGGGTCGCCGGGGATCATGCGAATCAACGCGAAGGTCAGCAAGGTGATGCCGAAGAACGTGGGGATCAATAATCCCAGTCGGCGGGCAATAAAACTAAACATCTTCAGGTGTACCTCATCAGCCGGTTAGGCGTGCCCGGCAATCCCTGGGTTAGGGTTGCCGGGCGTCTTCTTATCTACTTCACCTGGGTGGTGGCGAAGTTGTTGGTGGTGAGCGGGCTAATCACATAACCCTCTACGTTGTTGCGCATGGCCGTGAACATACGGGTGTGGGCCATGCTGATCCAAGGCAGGTCCTGGTTGAAAAGCACCTGGGCCTGCTCATAGAGCTTGATACGCTCCTCGGGGTTCACTGTGGCGCGAGCCTGGTCGATCAGTGCCTGGAATTTCTCGTTGCACCAGCGCGCGTAGTTTTCGCCGTTCTTGGCCGCCTCGCAACTGAGCATAGGCGTCAGGAAGTTATCCGGGTCGCCGTTATCACCCGCCCATCCGGCGGAGACCATGTCGTGCTCGCCGTTTTTCGCGCGCTTGAGCATTTCGCCCCATTCCATCACGCGGATGTCGACCTTGATCCCGACCTTCGCCAGGTCCGCCTGCATCATCTGCGCGCCGAGCATCGGGTTGGGGTTGGTCGGGCCGCCGCCGTTGCGGGTGAACAGGGTGAACACGGTGCCTTCCGGCACGCCGGCTTCCTTGAGCAGCTCGCGGGCCTTGTCGAGGTTGCGGGGCGGGTTCTTCAGGTCGTGGTTGAAACCCAGCAGGGTTGGCGGGTACGGGTTGACCGCCACGGTGGCGTTGCCCTTGCCGAACAGCGCATTGACGTAGGCTTCCTTGTCGAAGGCCAGGTCGATGGCTTTGCGCACCCGCACGTCGCTCATGTATTTGTGGCTGGTGTTCAGGGCCGTGTAGGAAACCGTCATCGCGTCCAGTTCAGCGACCTTCAGGTTCGGGTCTTTCTTGATGCTGGGGATGTCATCGGGTTTGGGGTACAGCGCGATCTGGCACTCGTTGGTCTTGAGCTTCTGCATGCGCACGTTGTTGTCGATGGCGATGGCCAATACCAGCGCATCGGCCGGTGGCTTGCCACGGAAGTAGTCCGGGTTGGCCTTGAAGCGAACCTGGGCGTCCTTGTTGTAGCGCTGGAAGACGAACGGCCCGGTGCCGACCGGCTTGCTGTTGAGGTCGCCGGCCTTGCCGGCCTTGAGCAACTGGTCGGCGTATTCGGCCGGGTAGATCGAGGAGAAGGCCATGGCGATGTCGGCCAGAAAGGGCGCTTCGCGGCGGGTCAGGCTGAACTTGACCGTTTGCTCGTCGACTTTCTCGACGCTTTTGAGCAGTTCCTTGAAGCCCATGCTTTCAAAGTAGGGGAAGCCCACGCTCGACAGTTTGTGCCACGGGTGGTTCGGGTCCAGCTGGCGCTGGAAACTCCAGACCACGTCGTCGGCGTTCATGTCGCGGGTCGGCTTGAAGTATTCGGTGGTGTGGAACTTGACGCCCTTGCGCAGGTGGAAGGTGTACGTCAGGCCATCGTCACTGATGTCCCAGGATTCGGCCAGGGCCGGAATCACCTCGGTGGTGCCGGGCTTGAAATCGGCCAGGCGATTGAAAATGGTTTCCGCCACGGCATCGGCAGTGACTGCAGTCGTGTACTGGACCATGTCGAAGCCTTCCGGGCTGGCTTCTGTGCAAACCACCAGGGGTTTGGCTGTGGCGCCAACGGCGACGCTCAGCAATGCGGCGGCGATGGCGGCGCGTAGGGGAATCATGTTCATCGTCAATCCTCTGCAATCGGGTCAGTGGCAAAAGACCAGGCGGACGACCTCGTGAGTCGACCGCCCGGTGGCAGTTTAGAGAATGTTGAACGGGATGGTGGTGACCAGGCGGAACTCGTTGAGGCTGCCGTCGGCCTGGTTTTCGCTGGCGCGGTGTGCGGTGTAGGTCGCACGGATTGCGGTGGCTTTCAGAGGGCCGCTCTGTACGGCATAGGACGCACCGACGCCGTATTCGTAGTGGTGCTCGCCGTCCATCGCCCGGACATCGCTGTAACCGGTGCTGTTGTAGTGCGTACCGTCGATACCCCAGCCGCGCGCCTGGTAGATGTTGAACTTCAGGCCTGGCACGCCGTATTCAGCCATGTTCAGGCCGTAGGCGATCTGGAAGGATTTCTCGTTCGGGCCGTTGAAGTCCGACAGCAGGGAGTTGGCCAGGTAGATGCCGTTGGTTTCGTGCAGGTAGTCGAAGTACTCGTTACCGTTCACTTCCTGGTACGAGAACGTCAGGCTGTGGGCCTGGTGCGTCAGGCCGAACGACAGGGAGTAGGTGTCGTTGTCGATTTCGCCCAGCTTGCTTTTGCCCGAGTCCACGGTCTTGTAGTAGTTCAGGCCGGTGGTCAGGCTCAGCACCGAGCTGTCGCCCAGCTCATGGGTGGCGCCGAAGTAGTACTGGTTCCACATGTCCTCGGCCTGGGTCGCCCAGAGGCTGGTCTTCAGGCTGGCCAGTGGCTGGTAAGTGATACCGGCGGTGTTGACGTGATCGGTCTCGACGCTGCTGTCACCGTATTCGGAGCGGAACTTGCGCAGGCTCTCTTCGGTACGCGGCGAGTTGCGGTCGAAGGTGGCGATGTCGAAGCCCAGGTTTTCGAATTCTTCGCTGTGCAGGCTCACACCCTGGAAGCTGGAGGGCAGGGCACGGTTGCCGATGACGTCGACCATCGGGCTGCTGAAGTTCTGGCGGCCGGCGGTCAGGGTGGTGTTGGAAACGCGGGCCTTGACGTTCGCCAGGCCCAGCTTGCTCCACTGGCCCACGGCGTCGCCGCCTTCGCGGGTCAGGGTACGGTTGTTGCCGGCGCCAGGACGGGTGGTCGGCGCGCCGCCGTTGTTGGACGCCAGGTCCTTGCGGTCCTGGTCCAGGGCGATGGCGTTGTAGGCGGCCAGTTCAGTGCTGAAGCCCACGGTGCCTTCGGTGAAGCCCGAGTTGTACTTGATGATGGTGCCTTGCAGCCAGTTGATCCGGCGGTCGGTCTCGCGTGCTTCACCGTTCTTGCGATAGGTGAGTTTCGTGCCGCGCTTGAATTGCTCGTTGGCGTACCAGTTGCGCGTGGTGCCCGTGATGGACTGGCCGTCGATGAAACCCTTGGCTTCGCTTTGCTCGCTGGTGGTCTTGAGGGTCACCGGGGTGACCGCCTGGCTCTGGGATTCTGCAAACGCTGTTGCGCTGATGCTGCTGATGGCCAAGGCCAGTATCGCGGTGTTGCTCAGTTTCATCGGTAACGCTCCTTTTCTTTCTTTTTAATGCCGTTCTTTTTTGGTGATACGGCTATCGGTTTTACAACTCATTCACAGCTTGCAAACGTTTGCCTGGTGCCTGATTGGCGAATTACGGCAATACGTCGGCGTGGGGCTTCCATAGGAAGCCCGCGCTGTGTGGCTAACGGTTATGGGTTCAGGCTGACGCCCGAAAAGACATTGCGACCGAAGGGGCTGACTTTGAACCCTTCGACTTTGGCACTCAGCGGCTGGTTGACCGTCGAGTGGGCAACAGGGGTGATCGGCACTTGCTGCTTGAGCAACTGCTGGGCCTGTTTGTAGAGCACGGTGCGCTGGTCGCGGTCGGTGACGACCTTGGCCTGCTTGATCAGCTTGTCGTAGTCCTGGTCGCACCACATGGAGTAGTTGTTGCCACCAATGGCGTCGCAGCTGTACAGCGTGCCGAGCCAGTTGTCCGGGTCCCCGTTGTCACCGGTCCAACCGATCAGGCTGACGTCGTGCTCGCCGTTCTTGGTGCGCTTGATGTACTCGCCCCATTCGTAGCTGACGATCTTCACTTTCAAGCCGATCTTCGCCCAGTCGGCCTGGAGCATCTCGGCCATCAGCTTGGCGTTGGGGTTGTACGGACGTTGCACGGGCATGGCCCAGAGGGTGATTTCGGTGCCTTCCTTGACCCCGGCGGCCTTGAGCAACTCCTTGGCTTTTTCCGGGTTGTAGGCGACGTCCTTGATGGTGTCGTCGTAGGACCACTGCGTCGGTGGCATGGCGTTGACCGCCAGTTGCCCTGCGCCCTGGTACACCGCATTGAGAATGCCTTGCTTGTTCACCGCCATGTCCAGCGCACGGCGCACTTCGACCTGGTCGAACGGCTTGTGGCGGGTGTTGTAGGCGATGTAGCCGAGGTTGAAGCCCGGTTTTTCGATCAGTTGCAGCTTGGGGTCGTTCTTCAAGGCCGGCACGTCGGCGGGACGCGGATGCAGGGTGACCTGGCACTCGTTGGCCTTGAGCTTCTGCACCCGCACCGAGGCGTCGGTGTTGATGGAGAAGATCAGGTTGTTCAGCTTCACCCGCTCCGGCGCCCAGTACTGCTGGTTGGCGACGTAGCGGATGTTGGAGTCTTTCTGGTAGCTCTTGAACTCGAACGGCCCGGTGCCGATCGGCTTCTGGTTGATGTCGCTCGGCTTGCCGCTCTTGAGCAATTGATCGGCGTATTCGGCCGACAGGATCGCGGCGAAGCTCATGGCGATGTTCTGGATGAACGCGGCGTCCACGCTGTTGAGGGTCATGACCACGGTCAATGGCCCGGTCGCTTCCACCTTGGCGATGTTCTTGTTCAGGCTCATGCCGTTGAAGTAGGGGAACTCGGTGGGGTAGGCCTTGCGGAACGGATGCTGCGGATCAAGCATGCGGTTGAAGGTGAACAGTACGTCGTCGGCGTTGAAATCCCGGGTCGGCGTGAAGTAGTCGGTGGTGTGAAATTTCACCCCTTCGCGCAGGTGGAAGGTGTACTTCAAGCCGTCTTCGGAAATGTCCCAGCGGGTTGCCAGGCCTGGGACGACGTTGGTCGCGCCTTTTTCGAACTCGGCCAGGCGGTTGTACAGCGGTTCGGCGGCATCGTTGTCGGTGGCCGTGGTGTATTGCGCGGTGTCGAAACCGGCGGGGCTGCCTTCGGAACAGAACACCAGGCTACCGCCGGCGGCCTGGGTGGCGGACGTCGCGGCCAACAGGCCGGTGCCCAGCAATGCGGATAAAACCAAGGTATGGCGCATGACGCTCCCTCTCTCGTTCGGGGTGTTTTAACAGTGAACCGGTGTCCTTCCGGGGACAGGTCCGGGGCACTGAGTTCATTCCATTGCGTAGCGATGCCGCAGGGCTGGCAAGTCGTCCAAGTGCCGACGGTATGAGCCGTGGGCCGGGCGGTAAATGCGTAATGCCTGAAAGACTTGTGGGAAAAGGCGATACGTCCCAAACCAACTGCTGTGGTACGCAGTGCTTTTGGATGTAGGCGTTTTCCTAGGTCTTGGCGTAAAGCAACGGTATGCCGTGGGGGCGAGCCCTGCTCGCGATGGCGTTGCTTATCGCTCCGCCATCGCGCTCAAAAGAGGGGCCGCTACGTCCGAAGCGTCGGACCGGCCCAGCGGGAGCAAGCTCCCTCGCCACAGGTCACCTTAGTTGCTGACGCTGACGCCGTAGAAGGAGTTCAAGCCAAATGGGCTGATCTTGAAGTCCTGCACGTTGGCGCGCATGGGTTGGAACACCGTCGAGTGAGCGATGGGGGTCATCGGAACAGCGTCTTTGAGAATGTGCTGCGCCTGTTTGTACAGCTCGGTGCGTTTGGATTGATCCGAAGTGCGCTTGGCTTGCTTGACGATGTCGTCGAACTTCTTGTCGCACCATTTCGAGAAGTTGTTGCCTTGCAGCGAGTCGCAGCCAAACAACACGTTGAGCCAGTTGTCCGGGTCACCGTTGTCGCCGCTCCAGCCGATCAGCATGGCGCCGTTTTCACCACCTTTGGAACGCTTGATGTATTCGCCCCATTCGTAAGTGACGATCTTGGCCTTGATCCCGATCTTGGCCCAGTCCGATTGCAGCATTTCGGCCATCAGCTTGGCGTTCGGGTTGTAGGGACGCTGGACCGGCATGGCCCACAGGGTGATCTCGGTGCCTTCCTTGATACCGGCTTCCTTGAGCAGCTCCTTGGCTTTCTCCGGGTTGTACGCGGCGTCCTTGATGGTGGTGTCGTAGGACCATTGGGTCGGAGGCATGGCATTGACGGCCAGTTGGCCGGCGCCCTGGTACACCGAGTCGATGATCTGCTGCTTGTTGACGGCCATGTCCAGTGCCTGGCGCACTTTCAGCTGGGCCATCGGGTTGGGCTGGTCGCTGCCCTTGATCTTGTCCATCACGTTGTAGGCGATGTAGCCCAGGTTGAAGCCCGGTTGGTCCGGCATCTTCAGGTTCTTGTCTTCCTTGATCGCCTTGAGGTCGGCCGGGCGTGGGAAGAGCGTGACCTGGCATTCATTCTTTTTCAGCTTCTGGATACGCACCGACGGGTCGGTGGTGATGGCGAAGATCAGGTTGTCGATCTTCACGTCTTCCGGAAGCCAGTATTCCTTGTTGCCGGTGAAGCGGATGTTCGAGTCTTTCTGGTAGCTCTTGAACACGAACGGGCCAGTCCCGATCGGCTTCTGGTTGATGTCGGAAGGCTTGCCTTCCTTGAGCAACTGGGCGGCGTACTCGGCGGACTGGATGGAGGCGAAGTGCATGGCCATGTTCTGGATGAACGCGGCGTCTACGGCGTTGAGGGTGAACTTGACGGTCTTGTCGTCGAGCTTCTCGACCTTGGCAATGTTGGTGTCCATGCCCATGTCGGTGAAGTACGGGAATTCAGTCGGGTACGCCTTACGGAACGGGTCATCCTTGCTGATCATGCGATTGAAGGTGAACAGCACGTCGTCGGCGTTGAACTCGCGGGTCGGCTTGAAGTACGGGGTGGTGTGGAACTTGACGCCTTCACGCAGGTGGAAGGTGTAGGTCAGGCCGTCTTCGGAAATATCCCACTTGGTCGCCAGGCCAGGAATCACAGCGGTGCCGCCGCGTTCAAACTGGGTCAGACGATTGAATACGGTCTCTGCAGAGGCGTCGAAGTCGGTTCCGGTGGTGTACTGACCAGGGTCAAAACCGGCTGGGCTCCCTTCGGAGCAGAACACCAGGTTAGTCGCGGCTTGGGCGAAAGATGCGCTGGCTAATAAGCTCGCGCCGACTAAAAACGGGATGACCGCTTGTTTAAGCATGTTGGCCTCATGATTTGTTGTCATTTTTTGATTTGAGGGCGACCTCGTGAGTCGTCCTGCGGATACTTATGCAGGCCCCATACCCAATGCAAGATCCAGAGCGGTCACAAGTCCGAAACAGTGGCACGAACGTACCTTAATGTCGCATCTGTGTAACTTCCGACGCATTTGATCGTTTGCGCGCGTTTTTTAGGGGCGAATTGCGCCCTTTTCCGGTGCATCGCGGGGCTTCGATGCGCCGGAAGGGGGCGGGTATTACTTCTTCAAACCCACGCCGTAGAAGGGTGTGAGGCCGAATGGGCTGAGTTTGAAATCCACCACCTGCCTGTTTATCGGCTGGAATACCGTGGAGTTGGCGATCGGGGTGATCGGCACCTGTTGCTTGAGGATTTTCTGCGCTTGTTGGTACAAATCGATCCGTTTCTGGCGGTCGGTGGACACCTTGGCCTGCTGGATCAAACGGTCGTAGGCCGGGTCGCACCACTTGGCGTAGTTGCTGCCCTTGACCGCCGCGCAGCTGTACAGCACCCCCAGCCAGTTGTCGGGGTCGCCGTTATCGCCGGTCCAGCCGTAGATCATTGCGTCATGTTCGCCATTTTTTGCACGCTTGATGTACTCGCCCCATTCATAACTGACGATGTTGGCCTTGATGCCGATCTTGGCCCAATCCTGCTGGATCATCTGTGCCGACATTCGCGCATTGGGGTTGGACGCGCGTTGCACCGTCATCGCCCATAAATTGAGGGTGGTACCCGGCGCAACCCCGGCTTCCTTGAGTAGCGCCTTGGCCTTGGTCACGTCGTGGGGGGCGTCCTGGATGCTCGGGTCGAACGACCACTGGGCCGGTGGCAAGGCGTTCTGCGCCAGTTGGCCGGCGCTCTGGTACACGGCCTTGATGATCGCCGGCTTGTCGATGGCCATGTCCAGCGCCTGGCGGACCTTGAGCTGGTCCAGGGGCGGGTGTGTCACGTTGTAGGCCAGGAAACCCAGGTTGAAACCCGGCTGCTTGAGCACTTGCAGGTTCGGATCCTGCTCGATCACCTCGATGTCGGCCGGGCGTGGGTAGCCACTGACCTGACATTCGCCGCGCTTGAGCTTTTGCAGGCGCACGGCGGCGTCCGGGGTGATGGAGAAAATCAGGTTGTCGAGCTTCACGTCCTCGGGTTTCCAGTACGTCGTGTTGGCGGCGTAGCGGATCTGCGAGTCCTTCTGGTAGCGCTTGAACACGAACGGCCCTGTGCCGACGGGTTTCTGGTTGAGGTCGCCAGCCTTGCCTTCCTTCACCAACTGCGCTGCGTATTCGGCGGACTGCACGGAGGCGAAACTCATCGCCAGGTTCTGCACGAAGGCGGCGTCGACGTTGTTCAGGTTGAAGCGCACGGTGTGCTCGTCGACTTTTTCGACGCTTCTGATCGTGGTGTTCAGGCCCATGTCGGTGAAGTACGGCGACTCGGTGGGGTAGGCCTGGCGGAACGGGTGCTGCGGGTCGAGCAGGCGCTGGAAGGTGAACAACACGTCGTCGGCGTTGAAGTCGCGGGTGGGGGTGAAGTAGTCGGTGGTGTGGAATTTCACGCCGTTGCGCAGGTGGAAGGTGTAGACCAGGCCGTCGGCGGATACGTCCCAGCTCGTGGCTAGTCCGGGTTCGACTTCGGTGCCGCCGCGCTTGAACTGGGTGAGGCGGTTGAAGACGGTTTCGGCCGAGGCATCGAAGTCGGTGCCGCTGGTGTATTGGCTGGGATCGAACCCGGCGGGGCTGGCTTCGGAGCAGTAGACCAGGGTGGTGGCGGCTTGGGCCATTGGGGCGCTGCTGATCAGGGCCAGGGTGAGCAGGAGGGGCTTGAGGGTGGTTCTGTCCATGAAATCCCTTGGGGGTGGTGAGGTTTTCAGGAGAGTAGCGTTGCGGGTGGGGGTGTTGGAAATATCGAAAAGTGAGGGGGACCGTTGGGTTTGGGTATAGCGCTTTTGGACGAGGCGGCCTTATAGCCGACCTGTCTCTCCCGGTCGTGCTCCGATCCAATTTGTGGGAGCGAGCTTGCTCGCGATGGCGGCCTTACGGTTGATCAAGGTTTTTTGACTGTGTACATATCCATTGCTGCGGTAACGGCCACTTAGGGTTCCGCTCTTACAGCGGCTCACTTTTGAGAAGCGCAAAAGTAAGCAAAACGCTTTTTGCCCCACACTCGGCACCTCGCCTAGGCTCGGTGTGCCCTCACTCCGGCATTGCTCCGTGGGCCCGCCGCGAAGGGCCATCCATGGCCCAGCGCGGCTATCCCGGCATCCATGCCGGGATGCCCACTCCACAATGCCTGCGTTCGGCCAGCGTGGTTAACGGGGCGCCCCAGATCAAGATCAAAAGCGAGGCGGCCTGACAGCCGGCCTGGCTCTCCCGCTCGTACACCTGTCAGATCTGTGGGAGCAAAGCTTGCTCGCGAGGCGGCCTGATAGCCGACCTGGTTCTCCCAGTCGTACTCCGATTCAATTGTGGGAGCGGGCTTGCCCGCGAAGGCGGCCTGACAGCCGGCCTGGTTCCCTCGGGTGTACCCGATTCACTGGTTGAAGCAATACGCTTCCGTCTCGTCGAACACCTAACCCCGTGGCGAGGGAGCTTGCTCCCGCTGGGCTGCGCAGCAGACCCAACCCAAGCGCCGCGTTGTATCAGTTGGATGGAGTCGCTGCTTTTAGGGCCGCTTCGCGCCCCAGCGGGAGCAAGCTCCCTCGCCACGGGTTTGCGGTGGGTCGGAAGGCTGCATAAATCATTCAGGTGCGTCGGAAGGATCCGCTCCTCAGAACGAAACATCCGACAAGTTTTTAAGGTTGTCCCTCGGAAGTGGGCTCTCTAACCTTTTTCCTGTCGCTGCCATTCAGCGACCGGGCGTGAGAAACCCGAATAATAGGCATCCAGCCTCTGTACCTGCATAATTGCCGCCAGCTTATCCGCTGCCTGTAGTAGATGCGTTATGGCGGCTGTGTGCGGGCAGGCCTCGGTCTGGCCGAGTACCTATTCTCGGATTTCTCACCCCTGCACATAGCTGCCACCACTTTGCCGAGTGAGAAACGGCAAGTGATGGTCCTCATCACTAAATAGGTACAAATCAATGGATAAGTCACTCCCCGACCCACCCTTCAACAAAACCAATCCCCTTTCCGGCTTCGACGCCATCGAAGACCTCCTAAAAGACCGCGCCGCCGCCGAGCGCGCCCTCGATCATTACCTGAATCCAAAAAAAACAGAGCCAAGCACCGATCAGCGCATCGATAGCCTGTTTTCAGTCACCGCCAAAGCCGACACCGATACGCTGCTCACCAGCACCTCGGAAACCCTGGCCTCGATAAAAGCCATGGCCGAAGACCTGGCTTTCGAAGTGGAGGGCACGCGTCGGAGCGTGGCGTTGGGGATTCATCAGTTGGTGGAGCTGTGCCAGTTGCTGGTGGACAAGGCGTTGGATCAGGTCGAGGCACCGGCCAGTTCGGCCTGCCCGCCCACTTGAGGTCGGGCACCGTCCTGTGGCGAGGGAGCTTGCTCCCGCTGCGCAGCAGACCCAAACCTGACACCTCGGTGCGTCAGACAGATTGAGTCGCTGCTGTTGGGGCCGCTTCGCGGCCCAGCGGGAGCAAGCTCCCTCGCCACAGGGTCGCGGTGAGGTATTCCCACGCGGGAGCGTGGGAACGATCAGGCGGGTTACTGCATCAACACCTCAACCACCCCATCCGCCGTCATGATCACTTTACTGGTACCCGCTTCCACGTCAGGCGTCACGGATTCAGCATCCATGGAACCACTTTTCATCATCATCGTTGGCGCGCGCATGAAGGGTTGTGGATAACCGTTGGTATTGAAGTTCAGGTTGACGATTTTGTAACCCTTGCCGCCCAGGGCTTCGGTGGCCAGTTGAGCGCGGGCCTTGAAGGCGTTGACGGCGTCTTTGAGCAGGGCGTCTTCGCTGCTCTGGCGGGTGGCGGTGGCGATGGCGAAGTCCATGCCGCCCATCTTCATGTCGCCCAGCAGCTCGCCGGTGAGTTTGGACAGGGCGGCGAAGTTGGCGCTTTCCAGGCGCAGTTCGGCGCGCTCGCGCCAGCCGGTGATTTTCTGGCCCTTGTTGTCGTAGATCGGGTAGCTGTTGCGGCTGCCCTGGCGCAGGGTGATGTCCTTGACCTCTTTGGCCTGGCCGATGGCTTTGTTCACCGTGGTGCTGACAGTGGCGGCGAGTTTGGCCGGATCGGTGTTCTGTTCTTCGGTGTAGAGGGTGACGATCATCAGGTCGCGGGCCACTTCCTGGCTGACTTCGGCGCGCAGGGAAATCTGGTTGTAGTGAAGCTCGTCGGCGGCCAGGGCCGGCAGGCTGGCGACGGTGCCGAGGCTGAAGGCGAGCAGGGCGACGTGGCGACTGAACGTGTGCATGAAAGCTCCTTGGGATGAGGCGCAGGGGTGAGGTCCGGGCCTGCGTGAAGGATAAGACTCTAGCTTTTATGGGTGGGTTCGCACAGTTACAACTTCTATACAGATACCTGAAGCCAATGAAGATCTCCTGTGGCATTTGGGGCTGTGGCGCTTTGCCGCATATCTGCCGCTGCAACCCCCGCCTTGGTTATACTCCGTGCGATCCGCCTGGAGCGCTCATCAGGAGAGCTCATGCTCGCCCCTTTGCAAATGACTTCCGCTTCCCGCCAGAACCTCTGGCGCCTGACGTTTATCCGTATTCTGGTCCTGGCGGCCCAGGCCGGCTCCGTGGGGCTCGCCTATTGGTTCGACCTGCTGCCGCTGCCCTGGCTGCAGCTGGCGATCACCCTGGTCTGTTCCAGCGTGCTGTGCGCGCTGACGGCGATTCGCCTGCGTGCCTCGTGGCCGGTGACCGAGCTGGAATATGCCGTGCAGCTGGCCGGCGACTTGTTTATCCACAGCGCGTTGCTGTATTTCTCCGGCGGCTCCACCAACCCCTTCGTCTCTTATTACCTGGTGCCGCTGACCATCGCCGCGGTGACGTTGCCGTGGCGGTTTTCGCTGATCCTTTCCGGCATCGCCCTGGCGCTGTACACCTTGCTGCTGGCGCGGTTCTACCCGCTGGAAACCTTTCCCATCGCCCGGGAGAACCTGCAGATCTACGGCATGTGGCTGAGTTTCGCCCTGGCGGCGGCGGTCATCACGTTTTTTGCCGCGCGCATGGCTGAGGAGCTGCGCCGCCAGGAAGAGCTGCGGGCCATCCGTCGTGAAGAGGGCCTGCGGGACGAGCAATTGCTGGCCGTGGCAACCCAGGCTGCCGGTGCCGCCCATGAATTGGGTACACCGCTGGCGACCATGAGCGTGCTGCTCAAGGAAATGCGCCAGGACCATCACGACCCGGCGCTGCAGGACGATCTCAGCGTGCTCCAGGACCAGGTCAAGCTCTGCAAGGAAACCCTGCAATACCTGGTGCGTGCCGCCGAGGCCAATCGCCGGTTGGACATCGACATGCAGGCGGTCACCTTCTGGCTCGACGATGCGCTGAACCGCTGGCACCTGATGCGCCCGGAAGCCAGTTATCGCTTCCAGTGCCTGGGCAAGGGCGTGGTGCCGCGCATGGCGCCGCCGCCAGACCTGACCCAGGCGCTGTTGAACCTGCTGAACAATGCCGCCGATGCCTGTCCCGACAACCTGGAAGTGGCGTTGGACTGGAACGCTTATGAACTGACCATCTGCATTCGCGACCACGGTGCCGGTGTGCCGCTGGCGATTGCCGAGCAGATCGGCAAGCCGTTCTACACCACCAAGGGCAAAGGTTTCGGCCTGGGCCTGTTCTTGAGCAAAGCCAGCGTGACACGCGCCGGCGGCTCGGTGAAACTCTACCCCCATGAGGAAGGCGGCACGCTCACCGAGCTGCGCCTGCCCCATGCCGACCGAGGAGACGAAACATGAGTGACGAGATCCAAGTCGACGGCGAAGAACTGCCGCACCTGTTGCTGGTGGATGACGACGCCACCTTCACCCGCGTCATGGCCCGGGCCATGTCCCGTCGCGGCTTTCGCGTCAGCACCGCCGGTTCCGCCGAGGAAGGCCTGACCATCGCCCAGGCCGACCTGCCGGACTACGCCGCCCTGGACCTGAAAATGGACGGCGATTCCGGCCTGGTGTTGTTGCCCAAGTTGCTGGAGCTGGACCCGGAGATGCGCGTGGTGATCCTCACCGGTTATTCGAGCATCGCCACCGCGGTCGAAGCCATCAAGCGCGGCGCCTGCAATTACCTGTGCAAACCGGCGGATGCCGATGACGTATTGGCGGCGCTGTTGTCCGAGCACGCCGACCTCGACACCCTGGTGCCGGAAAACCCCATGTCGGTGGATCGCCTGCAATGGGAGCACATCCAGCGGGTGCTGACCGAGCACGAGGGCAATATCTCCGCCACGGCCCGCGCCCTGGGCATGCACCGGCGGACCTTGCAGCGCAAATTGCAAAAGCGTCCCGTGCGTCGCTGAACCTGCGCTGAACAGGTGTTGTCCACCCTCGCGACACATCGGGCCGTTGCTTTATGATCGGCCCCAGCGTCATGTATCACAAATACTGTTCCTTTTTGACGGCGTCTGTTGCCGTCATGCTGCGTTGCCGCTCCTCGCCATAGCGGGCTATGACTCGTCGCGGCGCCTTGCCTGACGACAACAGCCACTCGTCAAAAAGAAACGTATTTGCGAAACATGACACTAGTTCTTTTCTTTATCGAGCCTTAACCATGAATCAGAACGCTGAATATTCCGCGGTCAATGACGCGGTGCGCGGGCAGTTTTTCCGCCGTGTCTGGCAAATGACCACGCCGTACTGGCGCAGTGAGGAGAAGGGCAAGGCCTGGACGCTGTTGATCGCCGTCATCGCGCTGTCGCTGTTCAGCGTGGCGATCTCGGTGTGGATCAACAGTTGGTACAAGGATTTCTACAACGCCCTGCAAGAGAAGGACAGCGCAGCGTTCTGGCAGTTGATCCTGTATTTCTGCGGCATCGCGGCGGTGGCGATCCTCGGCGCCGTCTATCGCTTGTACCTCACGCAGATGCTTACCATTCGTTGGCGGGCCTGGCTCACCGAGCAGCATTTCGCCCGTTGGCTGGGCAACAAGAATTACTACCGGCTGGAGCAGGGCGGCTATACCGACAACCCGGACCAGCGGATCTCCGAAGACCTCAACAGTTTCACCACCAATACCCTGGGCCTGGGGCTGGGATTGCTGCGCACCGTGGTCAGCCTGGTGTCGTTCTCGATCATCTTGTGGGGCGTGTCCGGCAGCATCGAAGTGTTCGGCTACACCATCCCCGGCTACATGTTCTGGTGCGCCCTGGTGTATGCGGCGGTGGGCAGTTGGTTGACGCACCTGATCGGCCGACGCCTGATCGGGCTGAACAACAATCAGCAACGCTTCGAAGCCGACCTGCGTTTCTCCATGGTCCGGGTGCGTGAAAACGCCGAAAGCATTGCGCTGTACAACGGCGAACCGAACGAGAACCGCCGCCTGAGCGGGCGCTTCGGCCTGGTCTGGCATAACTTCTGGGACATCATGCGGGTGTCCAAGCGCCTGACGTTCTTCACCTCCGGCTACGGCCAGATCGCGATCATCTTCCCGTTCATCGTTGCTGCGCCGCGCTACTTCGCCGGCAAGATCCAGCTGGGCGAACTCATGCAGATCAACTCGGCCTTCGGCAATGTGCAGGAGAACTTCAGCTGGTTCATCAGCGCCTACGCCGACCTTGCCGCGTGGCGCGCCACCTGTGATCGTCTGTTGAGCTTCCGCCAGGCCATGAGTGACAACGAAGACCGCGTGCCAGCCATCGATGTGCAGAACCAGGGTAGCGCGTTGACGGTTCACAACCTCGGGTTGGATCTGGCCGACGGTCGTCATCTGCTCGACAACGCCGATATGAACGTGGCGCCGGGTGAGCGGGTCATGCTCAGCGGTCGTTCCGGCAGTGGCAAGTCGACCCTGTTTCGCGCGATGGGACATTTGTGGCCCGCAGGGCACGGAACGATCCGGCTTCCGGCGGCGCGTTACCTGTTCCTGCCGCAAAAGCCCTATCTGCCCATTGGCAGCCTGCGGGAAGTGTTGAGTTATCCACAGGCCGGCGATGTCTATCCCAACGAACGTTATGCACAGGTGCTGGAAACCTGCCGCCTGCCGCACCTGATCCCGCGGCTGGATGAAAGCAACCACTGGCAGCGCATGCTCTCGCCTGGCGAGCAACAACGCCTGGCCTTTGCCCGCGCATTGCTTTATGCACCGCAATGGTTGTACATGGACGAAGCCACGTCGGCGATGGACGAAGAAGACGAGGCGACGCTGTACCAGGCGCTGATCGACCAGTTGCCGGGCCTGAGCATCGTCAGCGTCGGCCACCGAAGCAGTTTGAAACGTTTCCATCCGCGACATGTGCGTATCGAAAATGGCCAACTGGTGGAGCGCACCGTGACAGCATAAACACCCAAAACCTGTGGGAGCGAGCTTGCTCGCGATAGCGGTGTATCAGTTGATGTTTATGTGGCTGACCCTCCGCCATCGCGAGCAAGCTCGCTCCCACAAGGGTTTGTGGTGAATCGGATGTTCATGTCCACAACCGATCCAATGTCGGAGCGAGCTTGCTCGCGATGAAGGCGACTCGGCGTCAGCACCCGACTCGCCACTGCACCCACGGTGATCGTACAACCACGTTGCGCTATGATGTTGTCATTCAACCGCTTGCCGAGACACAGACACAATGGAAAACCCGATCGACGTACCCCGCCTTCCCCGCAAGCGCCGCAGCCTGGCGCAGGAGCTGGTGACGGTGCTGACCGAGCAGATTCGCGACGGCTTGCTCAAGCGTGGCGATAAATTGCCCACCGAGTCGGCGATCATGGAAGCCCATGGTGTCAGCCGCACGGTGGTGCGCGAGGCGATTTCCCGGTTGCAGGCCGCCGGCCAGGTGGAAACCCGCCATGGCATCGGCACCTTCGTGCTGGACACGCCCAGCCCGAGCGGTTTTCGCATCGACCCGGCCACGGTGGTCACTTTGCGGGACGTACTGGCGATCCTGGAGTTGCGCATCAGCCTGGAAGTGGAGTCCGCCGGGCTCGCGGCGCAGCGCCGCAGTGACGAGCAACTGGCGACGATGCGCGCCGCCCTCGACGCCTTGAAGGAAAGTGCCGCCCACGCCAGCGACGCAGTGGCCTCGGACTTCGCCTTCCATCTGGAAATCGCCCTGTCCACCGGCAACCGCTACTTCACCGACATCATGACCCACCTGGGCACCAGCATCATCCCGCGTACCCGGCTGAACTCGGCGCGCCTGGCCCACGACGACCACCAGCACTACATGGATCGCCTGAGCCGCGAGCATGAGGAAATCTACGAAGCCATCGCCCGCCAGGACTCCGACGCGGCCCGTGCGGCCATGCGCCTGCATCTGACCAACAGCCGCGAGCGCTTGCGCCAGGCCCATGAAGAGGCCCAGGCCCAGGGTTGATCTGACCAGTCGAGCCACCGCTATCGCGAGCAGGCTCGCTCCCACAGTGATTTCTTGTGATCACTGGATTAAAGTCCGCCACAAAATCCCCCTGTGGAAGCGAGCTTGCTCGCGATGGCGGAGGGTCAGCTTATAGATAGGCTGGATGTAGCTGCCTATTCGCGAGCAAGCTCGCTCCCACAATTGATCTCCTGTGGTCTCTGGATTCAGGTCCGCCACAATCCCCCTGTGGGAGCGAGCTTGCTCGCGATGGCGGTGGGTCAGCTTATAGATAGGCTGGATGTAGCGGCCTATTCGCGAGCAAGCTCGCTCCCACAATTGATCTCCTGTGGTCTCTGGATTCAGGTCCGCCACAATCCCCCTGTGGGAGCGAGCCTGCTCGCGATGGCGTCGGGTCAACCGCCGCCGTGCCTGGGCGCCTAGGGCTCGATCTTCAACTTCACCGACGGATCGGAATACAAGTCATACCCCGATTCATTGGCAAACCGGTAGCGCAGTTCAACCTGTCGGCCCAGGTACTTTTGCAGTTCTGCCTTGGGCACGGTGACTTTCAGCCCCGTCAGTTTCACCATGCCGTCGTTGGCATCGTCCCAGGTGCCGGCCGCCACCTGCTGGCCGGACCAGTCGGGATGATCCTTGTTGGCGCCGAGAATCGGGTAGACCGACCAATCGGCGGAGATTTCATTCGAGTCAGGAATCTGGACTTCCAGATTGGCCCCCAGCTTCGAAAGGTTGATTGTGACCTTCTCGGCGGGTTTGTTGCCTGAGAACTGGGTGAGGATGGGCAGTGCAAAGTTCGCCATGGTGTCTCTCCCTGTGAGGCGACCGTGCGCATACGGTGACTCACTGTTAGATAGCAAGCCAGAAAACACTGGCCGGGCGGTCGCACGGCCACTGCTGCGTTATGCCTGCAACACACCGTCACGCCTACTGGCAGAGTCGACAGTGCTGACGAACGGTCCGTCGGCCTTTTTTACCCTTCGATGACGAAATGCAGTTGACGCAGATTATTTAAGTTGTACGATGACCTACAACTTCTGGCCGAAGCTTAACCATCTCACACAATCATTTGCGTCCCAGGGTGTTCGAATAATGAATCCACAAGAACTGAAGTCCATCCTCTCGTCTGGCCTGCTGTCGTTCCCGGTCACCGATTTCACTGCCCAAGGCGATTTCAATCGCGACAGCTACATCAAGCGCCTCGAGTGGCTGGCCCCGTATGGCGCCTCTGCATTGTTCGCAGCGGGCGGCACCGGTGAATTCTTCTCCCTGGCCGCCAGCGAGTATTCGCAGGTCATCAAGACCGCCGTCGATACCTGCGCCACCAGCGTGCCAATCCTTGCCGGTGTTGGCGGTGCCACCCGCCAGGCCATCGAATACGCTCAAGAAGCCGAGCGCCTGGGTGCCAAAGGCCTGCTGCTGCTGCCGCACTACCTGACCGAAGCCAGCCAGGACGGCGTTGCCGCCCACGTTGAAGCCGTGTGCAAATCGGTAAAAATCGGCGTGGTGGTGTACAACCGCAACGTCTGCCGCCTGAACGCCACCCAGCTGGAACAACTGGCCGAGCGCTGCCCGAACCTGATCGGCTACAAGGATGGCCTGGGCGATATCGAACTGATGGTGTCGATCCGTCGTCGCCTCGGCGATCGTTTCAGCTACCTGGGCGGCCTGCCGACCGCTGAAGTCTACGCCGCGGCCTACAAGGCCCTGGGCGTGCCGGTCTACTCCTCGGCGGTGTTCAACTTCATCCCGAAAACCGCGATGGACTTCTACCACGCCATTGCCCGCGACGATCACGAGACCGTCGGCAAGATCATCGACGACTTCTTCCTGCCATACCTGGACATCCGCAACCGCAAGGCCGGTTACGCGGTGAGCATCGTCAAGGCCGGCGCGAAAATCGTTGGCTACGACGCAGGTCCTGTGCGCACGCCGCTGACCGATCTGCTGCCAGAAGAATACGAAGCCCTGGCCGCGCTGATCGACAAGCAAGGCAAGCAATAACAGACCCGACAAGGCCGCTGAGTAATCAGCGGCTTTTTGCGTAAGGCTTGATCGTTCCCACGCGCTGCGGGGGAACGCCTCAAGACCAGACAGGCTTTTTGTTAGGAGGAGCATCCGTGGCAGATTCAAAGCGTTTCGATAACTACATCAACGGTCAGTGGGTGGCCGGTGCCGACTATTGCACCAACATCAACCCGTCTGACTTGTCCGATGTCATCGGTGAATACGCCAAGGCTGACGCAGCGCAAGTCAATGCCGCCATCGAAGCCGCCCGCGCCGCCTTCCCGGCCTGGTCGACCTCGGGCATCCAGGCCCGTCACGATGCGCTGGACAAAGTCGGCAGCGAGATCCTCGCCCGCCGCGAAGAACTCGGCCAACTGCTGGCCCGGGAAGAGGGCAAGACCCTGCCTGAAGCCATCGGCGAAGTGACCCGCGCCGGCAACATCTTCAAATTCTTCGCCGGTGAATGCCTGCGCCTGTCGGGCGATTACGTGCCGTCAGTGCGCCCAGGCGTCAATGTCGAAGTCACCCGTGAAGCCCTCGGTGTGGTCGGCCTGATCACCCCGTGGAACTTCCCGATCGCCATCCCCGCATGGAAGATCGCCCCAGCCCTGGCCTACGGCAACTGCGTGGTGATCAAGCCCGCTGAGCTGGTGCCGGGCTGTGCCTGGGCCCTGGCCGAGATCATTTCCCGCGCCGGTTTCCCGGCCGGTGCGTTCAACCTGGTGATGGGCAGCGGCCGCGTGGTCGGTGAAGTCCTGGTCAACAGCCCGAAAGTCGACGGCATCAGCTTCACCGGTTCCGTGGGCGTGGGCCGGCAGATCGCGGTCAACTGCGTGTCACGCCAGGCCAAGGTGCAGTTGGAGATGGGCGGCAAGAACCCGCAGATCATCCTCGACGACGCCGACCTCAAGCAAGCCGTCGAACTGGCGGTGCAGAGCGCGTTCTACTCCACCGGCCAACGTTGCACGGCCTCCAGTCGCCTGATCGTCACCGCTGGCATTCACGACAAGTTCGTTGCGGCCATGGCCGAGCGCATGCAATCGATCAAGGTCGGTCATGCGTTGAAGGCCGGCACCGACATCGGCCCGGTGGTTTCCGAAGCCCAGCTCAACCAGGACTTGAAGTACATCGACATCGGCCAGAGCGAAGGCGCGCGGCTGGTGAGCGGTGGTGGTTTGGTGACGTGCGACACCGAAGGTTACTTCCTGGCGCCGACCCTGTTCGCCGACAGCGAAGCCTCGATGCGCATCAGCCGCGAAGAGATCTTCGGCCCGGTGGCCAACGTCGTGCGCGTGGCCGACTACGAGGCGGCGCTGGCGATGGCCAACGACACCGAGTTCGGTCTGTCCGCTGGTATCGCCACCACCTCGCTGAAGTATGCCAACCACTTCAAGCGCCATTCCCAGGCGGGCATGGTGATGGTCAACCTGCCGACCGCCGGCGTGGATTACCACGTGCCGTTCGGCGGGCGCAAAGGTTCGTCCTATGGTTCGCGTGAGCAAGGTCGCTACGCGCAAGAGTTCTACACCGTGGTTAAAACTTCTTACATCGGATCGTAAGTGCGACACCGCCAGGGCGGGTGATCCCGTCCTGGCGTCACAATCTGCTAACCCGCATAAAAATAAATAGTGGGAGTACATCTACATGCAAGCGACCAAGCCGACACACGTCCGCTATTTGATCCTGCTCATGCTGTTCCTGGTGACGACGATCAACTATGCCGACCGTGCCACCATCGCCATCGCAGGCTCCAGCCTGCAAAAAGACCTCGGCATCGATGCCGTCACCCTCGGTTACATCTTCTCCGCTTTCGGCTGGGCCTATGTGGCCGGGCAGATTCCTGGCGGCTGGCTGCTCGACCGTTTCGGGTCGAAAAAAATCTATGCCTTGAGCATTTTCACCTGGTCGCTGTTCACCGTGCTGCAAGGCTATGTGGGTGAATTCGGCATGTCCACGGCCGTGGTTGCGCTGTTCATGCTGCGCTTCCTGGTTGGGCTGGCCGAAGCGCCGTCCTTCCCGGGCAACGCACGGATCGTCGCCGCCTGGTTCCCCACCGCAGAACGCGGCACCGCCTCGGCGATCTTCAACTCGGCGCAGTATTTCGCCACCGTGTTGTTCGCACCGCTGATGGGCTGGATCGTCTACCGTTTCGGCTGGCAGCACGTGTTCATCGTGATGGGCGTGATCGGTATCGTGTTCTCGCTGATCTGGCTGAAAGTGATCTACAGCCCGCGTCAGCACCCGATGATCAACGAGGCCGAGTTCAATCACATTGCCGCCAACGGCGCGATGGTCGACATGGACCAGGACAAGGGCAAGGAAAAGAAAGCCGACGGTCCGAAGTGGGATTACATCCGTCAACTGCTGACCAATCGCATGATGCTCGGCGTTTACCTGGGCCAGTACTGCATCAACGGCATCACGTACTTCTTCCTGACCTGGTTCCCGGTGTACCTGGTGCAGGAACGCGGCATGACCATCCTCAAGGCCGGTTTCATCGCGTCCTTGCCGGCCATCTGTGGTTTCATCGGTGGCGTGCTGGGCGGGGTGATTTCCGACTACCTGCTGCGCAAGGGCCACTCGCTGACCTTCGCCCGCAAAGCGCCGATCATCGCCGGCCTGCTGGTGTCCAGCAGCATCGTGGCGTGCAACTACGTGGACATCGAATGGATGGTGGTGGGCTTCATGGCCCTGGCGTTCTTCGGTAAAGGCGTCGGCGCGCTGGGCTGGGCCGTGGTTTCCGACACGTCGCCAAAACAGATCGCCGGTTTGAGCGGTGGCTTGTTCAACACCTTTGGTAACCTGGCGTCGATCACGACTCCGATCGTCATCGGCTACATCATCAGCGCCACCGGTTCGTTCAAGTGGGCACTGGTGTTCGTGGGTTGCAACGCGCTGGTGGCGGTGTTCAGCTACCTGGTCATCGTTGGACCGATCAAGCGTGTGGTACTCAAGGAACCGACGGCCAAGGATGCCGGCATCTCCAGCCTGTCTGAAGCGAAATCCTGAAGGAGCGGCGTCAATGCAACTGATTGAACATGCCGATTCGCCCCGTTACATCCGCTTGCATGAGCGGGACAACGTGGTGATCGTCGTCAATGACCAGGGCGTACCGGCCGGGACCGAGTTCCCGGACGGCCTGGTTACCGTGGACTTTGTACCCCAGAGCCACAAGGTCACCCTGGAGGATATTCCCGAGGGCGGCGAAGTGATTCGCTACGGCCAGGTCATTGGCTACGCATTGCAACCGATCCCCCGTGGCAGTTGGGTCAAGGAAGACCAGCTGCGCATGCCCACCGCGCCGCCGCTGGACAGCTTGCCGCTGTCCACCGACGTGCCGGCGGCCGATGCGCCGCTGGAGGGCTACACCTTCGAGGGTTATCGCAACGCCGACGGCACCGTCGGCACGCGCAACATCCTGGGCATTACCACCACGGTGCAGTGCGTGACCGGGGTGCTGGACCATGCGGTCAAGCGCATCAAGGATGAGCTGCTGCCCAAGTATCCGAACGTCGATGACGTGGTGGCGCTGACCCACAGCTATGGCTGTGGGGTGGCGATCACCGCCACCGATGCGTACATCCCGATTCGTACCGTGCGCAACCTGGCACGCAACCCGAACCTGGGGGGTGAAGCGCTGGTGATCAGCCTGGGCTGCGAGAAATTGCAGGCCGGGCAGGTGATGCATGAGGGCGACAGTTCGGTGGACCTCAGCGAGCCGTGGTTGTATCGCTTGCAGGATTCCAGTCACGGTTTCACCGAAATGATCGAGCAGATCATGGAATTGGCCGAGACCCGCCTGAAGAAACTCGACCTGCGCCGTCGCGAAACCGTGCCGGCCTCGGAGCTGATCCTGGGCATGCAGTGCGGCGGCAGCGATGCGTTTTCCGGCATCACCGCCAATCCGGCGCTGGGTTATGCCTCGGATCTGTTGCTGCGTGCGGGGGCGACGGTGATGTTTTCCGAAGTCACCGAAGTGCGCGATGCGATCTACCTGCTGACCTCCCGGGCGCAAACCCAGGAAGTCGCCCAGGAGCTGGTGCGGGAAATGGACTGGTACGACCGTTACCTGGCCAAGGGCGAGGCCGATCGCAGTGCCAACACCACGCCGGGCAACAAGAAGGGCGGGCTGTCGAACATTGTCGAAAAATCCCTGGGCTCGATCGTCAAGTCTGGCAGCAGCGCGATCAACGGCGTGCTCGGCCCGGGCGAGCGCTTCAAGCAAAAGGGCCTGATCTTCTGCGCCACACCGGCCAGTGATTTTGTCTGCGGCACTTTGCAACTGGCGGCGGGGATGAACCTGCATGTGTTCACCACCGGCCGGGGTACGCCGTACGGCTTGGCCATGGCCCCAGTGGTGAAGGTCTCGACCCGCACCGAACTGGCCCAGCGCTGGCCGGACCTGATCGACATCGACGCCGGCCGGATCGCCACCGGACGGGCGACCATCGAAGAGTTGGGTTGGGAGCTGTTCCACTACTACCTGGACGTGGCCAGCGGCAAGAAGCAGACCTGGGCCGAGCGGCACAAGCTGTACAACGACATCACCTTGTTCAACCCCGCGCCGATTACCTGATGATTTCGTGATTGTTGGAGACCCGGTGTGGGGGTGAGCTTGCTCGCGATGGCGGTGGTTCAGCTAGCATTGATGTTGGATGTGCCGCCGTCTTCGCGAGCAAGCTCGCTCCCACAGGGGGGGCTGCGGTGAATGTGGATTCTGCGTTTACCAAAGAACCAATGTGGGAGCGAGCCTGCTCGCGATAGCGCTTCACCAGACGCCAACGTCGTTAGTGGCTTATCATTAGCCACCTAACGACACCCCTTTCAAGGTCCACGGCATGCTGGCAATTTTTCTCGAAACCCTGAACATCACCGCACCGGTGTTTGCCATGCTGTTTCTGGGGGTGTTGCTCAAGCGCATTTACTGGATCAACGATAACTTCATCCATATCGCCTCGTCCCTGGTGTTCAACGTCACCATGCCGGCGCTGTTGTTCCTCGGTATCCTGCACGCGGACCTGCATGCGGCGTTGCAGCCGGATCTGTTGATCTATTTCGCTATCGCCACCCTGGTGAGCTTTGCGATGGCCTGGGGCTGGGCGATCTGGCGTTGCCCGCGGGAAGATCGCGGCATCTACACCCAGGGTGCGTTTCGCGGCAACAACGGGGTCATCGGCCTGGCGCTGGCGGCGAGCATGTATGGCGACTACGGGATTTCCCTGGGGGCGATTCTCGCGGCGCTGGTGATCCTGTTCTACAACACCTTGTCGACCATCGTGCTGGCGGTCTACAGCCCGGTGATCAAGTCCGATCCGTGGAGCATCTGCAAAAGCGTGATCAGCAATCCGCTGATCATCAGCGTGATTGTCGCCGCGCCGTTCGCCTATTGGCAGATCGGCCTGCCGAACTGGTTCGAGACTTCGGCCAAGTATCTGTCGCAAATGACCTTGCCCCTGGCGCTGATCTGCATCGGCGGTACGCTGTCGCTGGCGGCCCTGCGCAAGAGCGGCAAGATGGCCCTGAGTTCGAGCCTGGTGAAAATGGTCGGCCTGCCGCTGGTGGCCACCCTCGGTGCCTGGCTCTGGGGCTTTCGCGGGGCGGAACTGGGGATCCTGTTCCTGTACTTCGGCAGCCCCACCGCCGCCGCGAGCTTCGTCATGGCCCGGGCGGCCGATGGCAACCATGAACTGGCGGCGGCGATCATCGTGATCACCACTTTGATGGCGGCGATTACCACCAACCTGGGGATCTTTGTGTTGCAGTGGGGTGGGTGGATCTAGGTTCTGAGAGGGCGGTGTGCTTGAGGGCCAATCGCGAGCAAGCTCGCTCCCACAGGAGGTTCGTGGCGTACACAAATTTTGTGTTCAGCGCCGGTCAACTGTGGGAGCGAGCTTGCTCGCGATAGCGATCTAACGATCACTCCGGCTTCTGGTAGCTATCGATCACTTCCTGCGCCGCCCGAAACGCATCGATCGCCGCCGGCACGCCCGCGTACACCGCGCAATGCAGCAACGCCTCGCGAATCTCTTCCACCGTGCAACCGTTGTTCAGCGCGCCGCGCACATGGCCTTTGAGTTCCTGCGGGCACTTGAGGGCGGTGAGGGCGGCCAGGGTGATCAGGCTGCGGGTCTTCAGCGGCAGCCCCTCGCGTTGCCAGACACTGCCCCAGGCATGTTCGTTGACGAAGTCCTGCAACGGCTGGGTAAATTCGGTGGCATTGCCCAGGGCACGGTCGACGAACGCGTCGCCCATGACCTGGCGACGCATGTCCAGGCCGGTTTTTGGAGTGTCGGTCATGGCAAATCCCTCTTGTGGTGTTGGCGGCGCCAGGCGCGCAGGGAGGTGAACAGCAAAAACGCGAGCAGGGCCGGCAGCACATAGAACAGCATCAACCGTTCCAGTTGGCCGGCCAGGGGCATGCCGGTGGTGAACGACACCACGTGCAGCCCGTAGGCCAGGTACAAGCCCAGGAACAACAGGCCTTCGGCGCGGGTGACGCGATAACCGGAATAGAACACCGGCAGGCACAGCACCGCCACGCCGAGCATCACCGGCAGGTCGAAATCCAGGGCGTTCGGCGAGACCGACAGTGGCGTGGGCGCGGCGAGTGCGGTGACTCCCAGCACGCCCAGCAGGTTGAACAGGTTGCTGCCGATCACGTTGCCCACCGCAATGTCCCGTTGGCCCCGCAAGGCGGCGATCAGCGAGGTGGCGAGTTCCGGCAGCGAGGTGCTGACGGCGACGATGGTCAGGCCGATGATGCGTTCCGAGAGCCCGAGGTCCGTCGCCACTTCCACCGCCGCCCCCAGCAACAGGTGTCCGGCGAAAACCAGCATCGCCAGGCCCGACGCGATCATCAACACACTCTTGACCCAGGACAGCTGGGCCACGTCGCCCCCCATCGGGTGCGGTCGCCCCGAATGCCGTGACTGGCGCAGCAACAGCCCGAGGTACACCGCCAGGGCCAGCAGAAGCCAGACGCCGTCCAACCGGGTCAGTTCTTCATTCCAGGCCAGCACGAACACCAGCAGGCTGGCACCGATCATCAGCGGGATGTCCAGGCGTACCAGTTGGCGCGAGACGCGCAACGGAATGATCAGCGCCGACAACCCGAGGGTGACGAGGATGTTGAAGATGCCGCTGCCGATCACGCTGCCCACGGCGATGTCGGCGTTCTGTGCCAGGGTCGCCTGCAGGCTGACGGCCATTTGTGGCGCGCTGCTGCCGAAGGCGACGACGGTCAGGCCGATGATCAGCGGTCGTACCTGCAAGCGTGCCGCCAGGCCCACGGCGGCGCGCACCAGCAGTTCGGCGCCGCCGATCAGCAACAGCAGGGCGCCGAACAATTCGATCAGGCTGAGCAGCGGTAGGGCGGTGAGTAGGGAAATGGCCGGGCTCCGTCTATCAATCGTCGAGGGCTTGCACGCGCACCCGTGCGGTGCCGCTGCGCAGCATGCCCAGTTGCTCGGCGGCTTCGCGGGACACGTCGATCAAACGGCCTCGGGAGTATGGGCCACGGTCGTTGATGCGCACCACCACGCTGTTACTGTTGCCCAGGTTGGTGATTTTCACCCGAGTGCCGAACGGCAACTGGCGATGGGCGGCGGTCAGGCCGTGCTGGTTGAAACGCTCGCCACTGGCGGTGCGCTTGCCATGGTGCCTGGCACCGTAATAAGAGGCGACGCCGGTCTGGTCGTAGCCGTGTGGATCGACCGTCCCGCTCTGGCTGGCGCAACCGGCCAGCAGGGACAGCAGGGCGCAGGCGCCGAGGAGACGCTTCATGTAGGGTTTTCCAAATCCAAATGTGGGAGCGAGCTTGCTCGCGAAGAGGTCATCACATTCAACATCTGTGTTGACTGTCATGCCGCTATCGCGAGCAAGCTCGCTCCCACAGGGAATTGAGCCAGACAGCAAGACTGGCTCCATGTCCATCAGCCCTCGAGCTTGCTTTTCAGCAGTTCGTTGACCTGCTGCGGGTTGGCCTTGCCCTTGGAGGCTTTCATGGCCTGGCCGACGAAGAAGCCGAACATCTTGCCGCGCTTGGCTTCGTCTGCCGCGCGGTATTGTTCGACCTGCTCGGCGTTGGCCGCGAGCATCTCATCGAGCACGGCGCTGATCGCCCCGGTGTCGGTGACCTGTTTCAAGCCGCGCTTCTCGATGATCTCGTCGGCGCTGCCTTCACCATTGGCCATGGCTTCGAACACCATCTTGGCGATCTTGCCGGAAATGGTGTTGTCCTTGATCCGCAGCAGCATGCCGCCCAGTTGCTCGGCCGAGACCGGCGACTCATCGATTTCCAGGCCCTGCTTGTTCAACAGGCTGCCCAACTCGACCATCACCCAGTTGGCCGCCAGCTTGGCGTCGCCGCCGATGCTCACGACTTTTTCGAAGTAATCGGCCTGTTCGCGGCTGGTGGCCAGGACGTTGGCGTCATAGCTCGACAGGCCGAACTGTGCCTGGAAGCGCTCGCGTTTCTGCGGCGGCAGTTCCGGCAGGGTGGCGCGCACGTCATTGAGGAACGAGTCCTCGATGACCACCGGCAGCAGGTCCGGGTCGGGGAAGTAACGGTAGTCGTTGGCTTCTTCCTTGCTGCGCATCGGACGGGTCTCGTCCTTGTTCGGGTCATACAGGCGGGTTTGCTGGATGACCTTGCCACCGTCCTCGATCAGTTCGATCTGGCGCTGGATCTCGCTGTTGATCGCCTTCTCGATGAAGCGGAACGAGTTGACGTTCTTGATCTCGCAGCGGGTGCCGAACTCGACCTGGCCCTTGGGCCGGATCGACACGTTGCAGTCGCAGCGCAGCGAGCCTTCGGCCATGTTGCCGTCGCAGATGCCCAGGTAGCGCACCAGCGCGTGGATCGCCTTGACGTAGGCCACGGCTTCCTTGGCGCTGCGCATGTCCGGCTCGGAGACGATCTCCAGCAACGGCGTGCCGGCACGGTTCAGGTCGATGCCGGTGGCGCCGTTGAATTCTTCGTGCAGGCTCTTGCCGGCATCTTCTTCCAGGTGCGCCCGGGTGATGCCGACACGCTTGACCGTGCCGTCTTCCAGGGCGATGTCCAGGTGGCCCTTGCCGACGATCGGCAGTTCCATCTGGCTGATCTGGTAGCCCTTGGGCAGGTCCGGGTAGAAGTAGTTCTTGCGGGCGAACACGTTATGCTGGCCGATCTCGGCGTCAATCGCCAGGCCGAACATCACCGCCATGCGCACGGCTTCGGCGTTGAGCACTGGCAGCACGCCGGGCATGCCCAGGTCGACCAGGCTGGCCTGGGTGTTGGGCTCGGAGCCGAACGTGGTGGAGCTACCGGAAAAGATTTTCGACCGGGTGGTGAGCTGGGTATGAATCTCCAGCCCGATCACGACTTCCCATTGCATGTGTTTCTCCTCAGAAGTCTTATCAGGGGATTTTGAAACGTCGCGAGCGAAGGTAAGGCAAGGCGAAAACTGGTGAGAAAGCGGAGTTGACTGTAGTCAATGAGCATTTCGAACCAGTTTTCAACGCAGCATTACCGAGCGCAGCAGTTTCAAAACCCCTGAGGGGTGCGGGTGTGCCAGTCAGTGTGTAACTGATACTGGTGAGCCACGTTGAGCAGGCGGCCTTCCTGGAAATACGGCGCGAGCAGTTGCACGCCCACCGGCAGGCCATCGACGAAACCGGCCGGCATGGACAGGCCCGGCAAGCCGGCGAGGTTGGCGGTGATGGTGTAGACGTCTTCCAGGTATTCGGCGACCGGGTCGCTGTTCTTGGCGCCGAGCTTCCAGGCCGGGTTCGGCGTGGTCGGGCCGAGGATGATGTCGACCTCGTTGAAGGCGGCCATGAAGTCGTTCTTCACCAGGCGGCGGATTTTCTGCGCCTTGAGGTAGTAGGCGTCGTAGTAGCCGGCGGACAGCGCATAGGCGCCGACCATGATCCGGCGCTGCACTTCGGCACCGAAGCCTTCGCCACGGGAGCGCTTGTACAGGTCGATCAGGTTTTCCGGGTTCTCGCAGCGATAACCGAAGCGCACACCGTCGAAGCGCGACAGGTTCGAGGACGCTTCCGCCGGGGCGATCACGTAGTACGCCGGAATCGCGTGCTGCATGTTCGGCAGGCTGATTTCCTTGATGACCGCGCCGAGCTTCTCCAGCTCTTTGACACTGTTGTGGACCAGCTCGGCGATGCGCGGGTCGAGGCCGGCGCTGAAGTATTCCTTCGGCACGCCGATGCGCAGGCCTTGCAGCGAGCCGTTGAGGCTGGCGCTGTAGTCCGGCACGGGCTCATCGATGCTGGTGGAATCGTTCGGGTCGAAGCCGGCCATGCCTTGCAGCAGGATCGCGCAGTCTTCGGCGGTGCGCGCCAGCGGGCCGCCCTGGTCGAGGCTGGAGGCGTAGGCGATCATGCCCCAGCGCGAGACACGACCGTAGGTCGGCTTGAGGCCAGTGAGGTTGGTGAACGCCGCTGGCTGGCGAATCGAGCCGCCGGTGTCGGTGGCGGTGGCGGCCGGCAACAGGCGCGCGGCCACGGCGGCGGCGGAACCGCCGGACGAGCCGCCCGGTACGTGTTCCAGGTTCCAGGGGTTTTTCACCGCGCCGTAGTAGCTCGACTCGTTGGCCGAGCCCATGGCGAATTCGTCCATGTTGGTCTTGCCCAGGGTCACGGTGCCGGCGGCGGCCAGCTTGGCGACCACGGTGGCATCGTACGGGGCCTTGAAGTTGTCGAGCATCTTCGAGCCGCAGCTGGTGCGGATGCCCTGGGTGCAGAACAAGTCCTTGTGGGCAATCGGCGCACCGAGCAGGGCGCCGGTTTCACCATTGGCGCGGCGGGCGTCGGCGGCCTTGGCCTGGCTCAGGGCCAGCTCCTGGGTGAGGCTGATGAAGCTGTTGAGCTGCGGGTCGAGCTGGGCGATGCGCGCCAGCAGGACCTGGGTCAGCTCTTCGGAGGAAAACTTTTTATCGGCGAGTCCGCGGGCGATCTCGGCCAGGGTCATGTGATGCATGAGAGGCTCTTTCCCTTTAGTCGATGACTTTCGGAACCAGGTACAGGCCGTTTTCGACCGCTGGTGCGATGGACTGGTAGGCCTCGCGGTGATTGGACTCGGTCACGACGTCGGCGCGCAGGCGCTGGCTGGCTTCCAGTGGGTGGGCCAGCGGTTCGATACCGTCGGTGTCGACCGCCTGCATCTCGTCGACCAGCCCCAGAATGCTGTTCAGGGCAGAAGTAATGTGTGGAAGATCGGCTTCATTGAGGCCCAGACAGGCCAGATGAGCGATTTTTTCCACGTCGGAGCGTTCAAGCGCCATGGGATTCTCCAGTGGAAAACAAAACGGACGCAGTCTGTCCGTGTGTTAGATTGTCGGAACACTACCGCATTTCTACGGTCTTACGGCCGCGATTGTGGGGTTTGGTGCACAGAAAAGCGGCCAATTTAACATATTGGCGCCTTGCCCAAAATCCCTGTCGTTGTTAGAGTTTGCCGCACTTTTTTACCCACGCGTTGCCTAGGGTCCCTTTCCCATGTTCAAGAAACTGCGTGGCATGTTTTCCAGCGATCTTTCCATCGACCTGGGCACTGCCAACACCCTTATTTACGTGCGCGAGCGCGGTATCGTCCTGAATGAACCCTCGGTCGTGGCCATCCGCACCCACGGTAACCAGAAGAGTGTCGTGGCTGTCGGTACGGAAGCCAAGCGCATGCTGGGCCGTACACCGGGCAACATCGCGGCCATTCGCCCAATGAAGGACGGCGTGATCGCCGACTTCAGCGTCTGCGAAAAGATGCTGCAGTACTTCATCAACAAGGTTCACGAAAACAGCTTTTTGCAGCCCAGCCCTCGTGTGTTGATCTGCGTTCCATGCAAGTCCACCCAGGTAGAGCGTCGCGCTATCCGCGAATCGGCCCTCGGTGCCGGTGCCCGTGAAGTGTTCCTGATCGAAGAACCCATGGCCGCTGCCATTGGTGCCGGCCTGCCGGTGGAAGAAGCCCGCGGCTCGATGGTCGTCGACATCGGTGGCGGTACCACTGAAATCGCGCTGATCTCCCTCAACGGTGTGGTCTACGCCGAATCCGTACGTGTGGGCGGCGACCGTTTCGACGAAGCGATCATCACTTATGTGCGTCGCAACTACGGCAGTCTGATCGGCGAATCCACCGCCGAGCGTATCAAGCAGGAAATCGGCACAGCCTACCCGGGCGGTGAAGTGCGTGAAGTCGACGTGCGCGGTCGCAACCTGGCCGAAGGCGTTCCACGGGCCTTTACCCTCAATTCCAACGAAGTGCTCGAAGCGCTGCAAGAGTCGCTGGCGACCATCGTCCAGGCCGTCAAGAGCGCCCTGGAGCAGTCGCCGCCGGAACTGGCATCGGACATCGCCGAGCGCGGCCTGGTGCTGACCGGTGGTGGCGCGCTGTTGCGTGACCTCGACAAGCTGTTGGCCCAGGAAACCGGCCTGCCGGTGATCGTTGCCGAAGACCCGTTGACCTGCGTTGCCCGCGGCGGTGGCCGTGCATTGGAAATGATGGACAAGCACACCATGGACCTGCTCTCCAGCGAATAAGTCTGGCTGGGTGGTCTATGTTGTTCGCTCTCGGGCAGCACTTTGCAGTGCTGCCCGTTGGCGTTTATCTTCTGTCATTCGTATCCAGGCCGGTCTGATGCCGTATGAATAAAGAAAACATTTGCCTGGGAGGAGCGGCCTATTAAACCGCTTTTCGCCAAAGGCCCCTCATTGGGCGTGCGCCTGTTGGTGCTGACCGTGCTATCGGTCGCGCTGATGGTGGTCGATGCCCGCTTCACGCTGCTCAAGCCTGTACGCAGCCAGATGTCGCTGGTGTTGATGGAATCCTATTGGATCACCGACCTGCCGCAGCGCTTGTGGCAAGGTGTCGCCAGCCAATTTGGCAGCCGGACCGAACTGGTCGCCGAAAACGAAAAACTCAAGACCGAAAACCTGCTGTTGCAGGGGCGCATGCAGAAGCTGGCGGCCCTCACCGAGCAGAACGTGCGACTGCGCGAGTTGCTCAACTCCTCCGCACTGGTCAACGAGAAGGTCGAAGTGGCCGAGTTGATCGGCATGGACCCCAACCCCTTCACCCACCGCATCCTGATCAACAAGGGCGAGCGCGACGGTGTGGTCCTTGGTCAACCGGTGCTCGATGCCCGGGGCCTGATGGGCCAGGTGGTGGAGTTGATGCCTTACACATCTCGCGTGCTGTTGCTGACCGATACCACCCACAGCATTCCGGTGCAGGTCAACCGCAACGGCCTGCGGGCGATTGCCAGTGGCACCGGCAACCCGGAGCGCCTGGAGCTGCGGCACGTGGCCGATACCGCCGATATCAAGGAAGGCGACCTGCTGGTCAGCTCCGGCCTCGGCCAGCGTTTCCCGGCCGGGTATCCGGTGGCGACGGTCAAGGAAGTCATCCATGACTCCGGCCAGCCGTTCGCCATTGTGCGCGCGGTGCCGACGGCGGCGTTGAATCGCAGCCGCTACCTGCTGCTGGTCTTCAGCGACAACCGCACGCCCGAAGAGCGCGCCAACGACGCCGCCGTGGCCCAGGAAGCCCAGGACCGGCAGGGCGGCGAGTCGGCCGCCCCGGCTACGGCTGTGCCGGCGCCAGTCCCTGCCATCGTGCCAAAACCACCCGTGCCTGCACCGGCTCCGGCGGCTCCGGCAGCGACGCCGGCTGCCGCCCCGGCCACACCTGCTGCGAAACCGACCCGGTCGGCCACCCACGCGCCCGCCGCGCAGCCTGCTCAGCCGGCCCGGCCCGCCGCCAAACCGCCAGCCTCCACGCCGGCCACCGCGCCAGCCACCAGGGGAGCACGAGAAGAATGAGCAGTACCCAATCCGGTAACGGCTGGATGGTCTGGTTGACCTTCGCCATCGGCCTGTTGCTCAGCGTTTCGCCGTTGCCGCAGTTCATGGAAATCCTGCGCCCCCTGTGGCTGGCCCTGTTGCTGGCCTTCTGGGCGCTGGCGTTGCCCCACAAGGTCGGCATGGTTACCGCCTGGTGCCTGGGCCTGGCCGAGGATGTGCTTTACGGCACGCTGCTGGGGCAGAACGCGTTGATCCTGACGCTAATTACCTTCCTGGTGCTGTCGCTGCAACAACGCCTACGGATGTTCCCCATGTGGCAGCAGTGCCTGGTGATTCTGGTGATCTTCGGTCTGGCGCAACTGGTGCAGCTGTGGCTCAGCGCGTTGACCGGCAATCGCCAGCCAACCCTGGCGCTGGTCTTGCCAGCCCTGGTCAGTGCCTTGCTCTGGCCATGGGTCAGCTTCGGTTTGCGTGGCCTGCGCCTGCGTTTCAAAATCAACTGATTCGGTCAGGATACCTACACTTTTTCTGATGACTTACATCCCTGTGGCGAGGGAGCTTGCTCCCGCTCGGTTGCGTAGCGACCGTAAAAGTTGGGGCCGCTACGCCCGAAGCGTCGGACCGGCCCAGCGGGAGCAAGCGCCCTCGCCACAAAAGCTGTTTTTGTCTGGATGGCTGTGCTTTGAGAGGGAGATGTCTTGATGAAACCGCTTTACCTCGCCTCAGGCTCGCCGCGTCGGCGTGAGCTGCTCACGCAGATCGGCGTGCCCTTTACCGCCATTGGCGCGGACATCGATGAAACACCCCTGGATCACGAAACCCCCTCGGCCTATGTCGAGCGCCTGGCGCGCGGCAAGGCCGAGGCTGGGCGGCGAGCCCTGGACGCCGGTGTGGATGGCTGCGTGCTCGGCGCGGACACCGCCGTGGTGCTGGAGGGGCGGATTCTCGGCAAGCCAGTGGACCAGGCCGACGCCTTGTCCATGCTGCTGAGCCTATCCGGTCGCGACCATGAAGTGCTGACCGCCATTGCCGTGCTGGACGGCTCGCGCTGCGAGTCACGGGTGGTGCGCAGTCGGGTGCGTTTTCGTCCCATCACCGAACAGGAAGCGCTGGCCTATTGGGCCAGCGGCGAACCCCGGGACAAGGCCGGCAGCTATGGTATCCAAGGGCTGGGCGCGGTGTTCGTCGCCGGGCTCGAAGGCAGCTATTCGGCCGTGGTTGGCCTGCCCCTGTGCGAAACCGCAGAACTGCTGGGCCATTTCGGCATACCCTGTTGGCAAACCTTGAGCGCGCGCTGAGCGCCGTCTGACTTGATGCGGCCATTATCGTGAACATGCCTGAACGAGACCCTGCCATGAGTGAAGAGATCCTGATCAACATCACGCCGATGGAATCGCGCGTGGCGGTGGTTGAAAACGGTGTGCTGCAAGAGGTCCACGTCGAGCGCACGCAAAAGCGTGGCATCGTTGGCAATATCTACAAGGGCAAGGTGGTGCGGGTGCTGCCGGGCATGCAGGCGGCCTTCGTCGACATCGGCCTGGACCGCGCGGCGTTCATCCATGCGTCGGAAATCTCCATGCGTGAAGGGCCGGCCGTGGAGAGCATCAGCGCGCTGGTGCACGAAGGCCAGAGCCTGGTGGTGCAGGTCACCAAGGATCCCATCGGTTCCAAGGGCGCCCGCCTGACTACGCAGTTGTCGATTCCGTCGCGCTACCTGGTGTACATGCCGCGCACTGCCCACGTCGGCATTTCCCTGAAAATCGAAGACGAAGCCGAGCGCGAGCGTCTCAAGCAGGTGGTCAGCGACTGCGTGGAAAAAGAAGGCATCAAGGAAGCCGGTGGGTTTATCCTGCGCACCGCCGCCGAAGGGGCCGGGGCCGATGAGATCCTCATGGACATCCGCTACCTGCGAAGGCTTTGGGACCAGATCGCCGCGCAGATCAAGACCATCGCCACCCCCAGCGTGATCTACGAAGACCTGGGCCTGGCACTGCGGACCTTGCGCGACCTGGTCAGCCCCAAGATCGAGAAAATCCGCATCGACTCCCGGGAAACCTTCCAGAAAACCACGCAGTTCGTCGCCGAACTGATGCCGGAAATCGCCGATCGCCTGGAACATTACCCTGGCGAGCGGCCGATTTTCGACCTGTACGGGGTCGAGGATGAAATCCAGAAAGCCCTGGAGCGCAAGGTGCCGCTCAAGTCCGGCGGTTACCTGGTGGTCGATCCGGCCGAAGCCATGAGCACCATCGACGTCAACACCGGAGCGTTCGTCGGCCATCGCAACCTGGAAGAAACCATCTTCAAGACCAACCTGGAAGCCGCCACGGCGATTGCCCGCCAACTGCGCCTGCGTAACCTGGGCGGGATCATCATCATCGACTTCATCGACATGGAAGATGAAGAGCACCAGCGCCAGGTGCTGCGGACCCTGGAAAAACAACTCGAACGCGATCACGCCAAGACCAACATCATCGGGATCACCGAACTGGGCCTGGTGCAGATGACCCGCAAGCGCACCCGCGAAAGCCTCGAGCAGGTGCTGTGCGAGCCGTGCAGCAGTTGCCAGGGGCGCGGCAAGCTCAAGACCCCGGAAACCGTGTGTTACGAAATCTTCCGGGAAATCCTCCGGGAGGCGCGCGCCTACCAGGCGACCGGCTATAGAGTGTTGGCCAACCAGAAAGTGGTGGATCGCCTGCTCGACGAGGAGTCAGGCAATGTCGCGGAGTTGGAAGCGTTTATCGGGCGCACGATTCGTTTCCAGGTCGAAACCATGTATTCCCAGGAACAATACGACGTGGTGTTGCTCTGAAGAGCTTGGGAAGCGGCGGGCCCGCGGATTTGATTATCTTTGCCAGGGGAGCCCACTGACATGGAGCGTCTGACACGCTTGATCGCGACGCTGACCCGTTGGGGGCTGGGGCTTTGCGCCCTGTTGCTGGTGTTGCTGGCGTTGTACGTCAGCCTCGGTCGCGAGCTGGTCCCGCTGGTGGCCGAATACCGCGCCGAGGTCGAGACCCGCGCGGGTGCCGCCTTGGGCATGCCTGTGCACATCGGTAGCCTGGACGGCAGTTGGGACGCTTTGGCACCGATCCTGGCGGCGCGCGACGTGGTGGTCGGCGAGGGCCCCAATGCCTTGCACCTGGACCAGGTGCGGGCCGTGCCTGACCTGTGGGGCAGCCTGCTGGCGCGTCAGGTGCGCATCGCCCACCTGGAAGTCAGTGGCCTGAAGATCAGCCTCAAGGAGGGCGCCGACGGCAAGTGGGCGCTGGAAGGCCTGCCGGTGAAGGACGAGCAGCCCCTCGATCCGCAGCAACTGCTCGAACGCATGCAAGTGGTCTCCAAGTTCTCGGTGCTCGATAGCCAGGTGACCTTGCAACCCGTCGAGCAACCGCCGCTGACCCTGACCTACGTCGGCTTGAGCCTGCGTACCGGCGCCACCCGCCAGCGCCTGGACGCACGCCTGACCCTGCCTGACGGGCAGCCGGTGGCGATCAACCTGCGCACCCGCCTGCGCGCCAGCGACTGGAAGAACGGCCAGGCCGATGCCTATTTGAGCCTGCCGCAAAGCGACTGGTCCAAATGGCTGCCCAAGCGCCTGACCCAGCAATGGAATTTCTCCCGGATCCAGGCCGGTGGTGAGTTCTGGCTCAGTTGGGGCGAGGGCACGGTGCAAAGCGCGGCCATGCGCCTGAACGCGCCGCAGCTCCAGGGCGCCTACGGCGAACGCAAGCCGGTGCAGATTCACAACCTGGCCCTCAACGCTTATTTCCAGCGCGGTAGCCAAGGGTTCACCGCGACCTTCGATTCCCTGGCGATGAACCTGGGCGAGACCCGCTGGGAATCGCACCTGCAACTGCAACAAACCGCCGCCACCGAGCAGGTCGAGGAGCGTTGGCACCTGCAGGCCGACCGCCTCGACCTGACCCCGCTCACGCCTTTGCTCAATGCCCTGGCGCCGTTGCCCGAAGGCCTGGCCACGACGATTGACCGGCTCAAGGTGACCGGTGGCCTGCGCAACGTGCTGCTGGACTACCGGCCGCAGAACACCGGTGACCAGAAAGTCAGCTTCGCCACCAACCTGGACACCGTCGGCTTTGATGCCTATCGCGGCGCTCCGGCGGCGCGCAACGTCTCCGGGAGCCTGAGCGGCGACCTGGGCGGCGGCGAACTGCGCATGGACAGCAAGGACTTTTCCCTGCACCTGGACCCGATCTTCGCCAAGCCCTGGCAGTACTTGCAGGCCAATGCCCGGCTGACCTGGAAGCTCGACAAGCAAAGCTTCACCCTGATCGCGCCCTACCTGAAGGTGCTGGGCGAGGAAGGCCGGATTGCCGGCGACTTCCTGATTCGCCTGCATTTGGACCACAGCCAGGAGGACTACATGGACCTGCGGGTCGGCCTGGTGGACGGTGACGGGCGCTACACCGCCAAGTACCTGCCGGCGGTCCTCAGTCCGGCGCTGGATGAGTGGCTGCGCACGGCCATCGTCAAGGGCGCGGTGGACCAAGGCTTTTTCCAGTATCAAGGCTCGCTCAATCACGGTGCCGGGGACGCGGCGCGCAGCATCAGCCTGTTTTTCAAGGTGCACGACGCCGAACTGGCGTTCCAGCCGGGCTGGCCTTCGGTCAGCAAGGTCAGCGGCGATGTCTTCGTCGAAGACAGCGGCGTGCGCATCTATGCCAGCCAGGGGCAGTTGCTCGATACCCAGGTCAAGGATGTTTCGGTGAACATTCCCCATGTACCGACCGGCCAGAGCTCTCATCTGCTGCTGGACGGCGGGTTCGCCGGTGGGCTGGGCGATGGTTTGAAAATCCTCCAGAGCGCACCGATCGGGACCGCCGAGACGTTTGCCGGCTGGGAAGGCGAGGGCGACCTGAAAGGCAGCGTGAAGCTGGATATCCCGCTGGTCAAAGGCGAGCAACCGAAGATCCTGGTGGACTTTGCCACTGACCAGGCTCGTCTCAAGCTCAGTGAGCCGGCGCTGGAACTGACCCAGCTCAAGGGCGATTTCCGCTTCGACAGCAACAAGGGCCTGAGCGGCAAGGGCATCAGCGCCCGGGCATTCGACCGGCCCGTGACCGCGCAGATTTTCGCCGAGGGCCGTGCCGGTGCGCTCAACACGCGGGTCGCCGCGTCCGGGCAGGTGGAGATCAAGAAGCTCACCAGTTGGCTGAACGTCACCCAACCGTTGCCGGTATCGGGCGTCGTGCCCTACCAGTTGCAAGTGATCCTCGACGGCGCCGACAGCCAGTTGTCGGTCAGCTCCAGCCTCAAGGGCGTGGCCGTCGACCTGCCGGCCCCCTTCGGCATGGCCGCCGATGTCGGGCGCGACACGGTGTTTCGCATGACCCTGCAGGGGCCGGAACGGCGTTATTGGGTCGATTATGGTGACCTGGCCAGCTTCACTTACGCCGCGCCAAGCGGGAAATTCGCCGACGGTCGCGGCGAGTTGCTGTTGGGCGCCGGCGATGCGGTGCTGCCTGGCGCCAAGGGGCTGCGACTGCGCGGCACATTGTCGGAACTGGACGTAAGTCCCTGGCAGGACCTGGTGAACAAGTACGCCGGCCAGGATCCGGGCGGCAGTGCCAAGCAACTGCTCAGCAGCGTCGATCTGAACGTCGGCAAGCTCACGGCCATGGGCACCACCCTGGACCAGGCGTCGGTGCAACTGGATCGCAAGCCGGACGCCTGGGCCTTGCGGCTCGACAGCCAGCAGGCCAAGGGCAATGTCAACCTGCCAGACGCCAAGGCCGCTGCGATTGGCATCAAGCTTGACTACGTTCGCCTGCCGGCCCCAGACCCGACGGTCCAGGCAGATGAAAACGCCCCGGACCCGTTGGCGTCGGTCGATCCCGGCAAGATCCCGGCGATGGATATCGCCATCGCCCAATTGTTCCAGGGCCCTGACCTCATCGGCGCGTGGTCGTTGCAAGTGCGACCGACCGCCAAGGGCATCGCGCTGAATAATCTGGATATGGGCCTCAAGGGCATGGTGTTGAACGGCGGCGGTGGCTGGGAAGGTACGCCTGGCGCCACCAGCAGTTGGTACAAGGGACGGATCGGCGGCAAGAACCTGGGCGATGTGCTCAAGGGCTGGGGGTTCGCACCGAGCGTGACCAGCCAGGCCTTCCGCCTGGATGTCGATGGTCGCTGGCCCGGTTCGCCGGCGTGGGTCGCCACCAAACGCTTCTCCGGCAGCCTCGACGCGTCGTTGACCAAGGGCCAGTTCGTCGAAGTCGAAGGCAGCGCCCAGGCGTTGCGGGTATTCGGCCTGCTGAACTTCAACTCCATCGGCCGACGCCTGCGCCTGGACTTCTCCGATCTGTTCGGCAAGGGCTTGAGCTACGACCGGGTCAAGGGGCTGCTGGTGGCGAGCGATGGGGTGTACGTGACCCGCGAACCCATTACCCTGACCGGGCCGTCGAGCAACCTGGAACTCAACGGCACGCTGGACATGGTGGCCGACCGCGTCGACGCCAAGCTGCTGGTGACGTTGCCGGTGACCAACAACCTGCCGATCGCCGCGCTGATCGTCGGTGCACCGGCGGTGGGCGGGGCGCTGTTTCTGATCGACAAACTGATCGGCGACCGCGTGGCGCGTTTTGCCAGCGTAAGATACGACGTCAAGGGGCCGTGGAAAGAGCCGAAGATCACTTTCGACAAGCCGTTCTGACAGACGATGGGATAACCCCTGTGGGAGCGAGCTTGCTCGCGATAGCGGTGTATCAGTCACATTTCCTTTGCTGATCCTGCGCTATCGCGAGCAAGCTCGCTCCCACAGGGGAATGATGCAAAAAATGAGGGAAGCTCCATGCCAGTCGCCGTGATTCAAATGGTCAGCCAAAGCGACGTGCTCGCCAACCTGGCCCGTGCCCGGGTGCTGCTGGAGCAGGCTGCCGCCGGCGGCGCGAGGCTGGCGGTGCTGCCGGAGAATTTCTCGGCGATGGGGCGACGGGACATTGCCGATATCGGCCGTGCCGAAGCCTTTGGTCAGGGACCGATCCTGCCGTGGTTGAAACAGGTCGCCCGTGACCTCAAGTTATGGATTGTGGCCGGTACGCTGCCGTTGCCGCCGGTGGACCAGCCCGAGGCCAGGTCCCATGCCTGTTCGTTGCTGGTGGACGACCAGGGCCAGATCGTGGCGCGCTACGACAAGCTGCACCTGTTCGATGTGGATGTGGCGGACAATCGCGGGCGCTATCGCGAGTCGGATGACTATGCTTATGGTGCCAACGTGGTGGTTGCCGATACCCCCGTCGGCCGGGTGGGCCTGACGGTTTGTTATGACTTGCGGTTCCCGGAGCTCTACAGCGAGCTGCGGGCGGCCGGGGCCGAGTTGATCACGGCACCGTCGGCGTTTACCGCGGTGACCGGCGCGGCCCATTGGGACGTGCTGATCCGCGCCCGGGCCATCGAGACCCAGTGCTACGTGCTGGCGGCCGCCCAGGGTGGCGTGCATCCGGGGCCTAGGGAAACCTTTGGCCATGCCGCGATTGTCGACCCGTGGGGCCGCGTGCTGGCACAACAGGATCAAGGCGAGGCCGTGCTGGTGGCCGAGCGCGACAGCAGCGAACAAGCGTCCATCCGGGCGCGCATGCCGGTGGCCAACCATCGGCGCTTTTTCTCGCAGGGCGCTCGACAGCGGCCTGTCCAAGACGACGAATTCAAGGCGTAAAACATATGAGCGGGTTGTTATCCTCAGTCAGTGAACACCTTTTAGCCCCTGGCGGCGTAACGCTTGAAAGCCTGCAAGGCGTGCTGGGCGACCTGGCCGGCCCGGGCATCGATGCCGCCGACCTGTATTTCCAGGGCCAGATTTCCGAGTCCTGGTCGCTGGAAGACGGCATCGTCAAGGAAGGCAGTTTCAACCTCGACCAGGGTGTGGGCGTGCGCGCCCAGTCCGGGGAAAAGACCGGTTTTGCCTACAGCAACGCCATCACCCTCGAAGCCCTCGGCGCTGCGGCCCGTGCGGCCCGCTCGATCTCCCGCGCCGGGCAGAATGGCACGGTCCAGGCGTTCAGCAGCCAGGACGTTGCGCAGCTCTATGCCCCGGACAACCCGCTGGAAGTCATGAGCCGCGCCGAGAAAGTCGAATTGCTCAAGCGCATCGACGTCGCCACCCGCGCCCTCGACCCGCGCATCCAGCAGGTGTCGGTCAGCATGGCCGGGGTCTGGGAGCGGATCCTGGTGGCTTCCACCGACGGCGGCCTGGCGGCGGACGTACGGCCGCTGGTGCGCTTCAACGTCAGCGTGATCGTCGAACAGAACGGTCGTCGCGAGCGTGGCGGCCATGGCGGTGGCGGGCGCACCGATTACCGTTATTTCCTCAGTGAAGACCGCGCCATGGGCTACGCCCGTGAGGCGCTGCGCCAGGCCCTGGTCAACCTGGAAGCCATCCCGGCCCCGGCCGGCACATTGCCGGTGGTGCTCGGCTCCGGCTGGTCCGGTGTGCTGCTGCACGAAGCGGTGGGCCACGGCCTGGAAGGCGATTTCAACCGCAAGGGCAGTTCGGCCTACAGCGGGCGCATGGGGGAAATGGTCGCTTCGAAACTCTGCACCATTGTCGATGACGGCACCCTGGCCGGACGTCGTGGGTCCCTGAGCGTCGACGATGAAGGCACGCCAACCGAATGCACCACGCTGATCGAAAACGGGGTGCTCAAGGGTTACATGCAGGACAAGCTCAACGCCCGGTTGATGGGCGTGGCCCGCACCGGCAACGGCCGTCGTGAGTCCTATGCGCACCTGCCGATGCCACGCATGACCAACACCTACATGCTGGGTGGCCAAAGCGACCCGGCGGAAATCATCGCCTCGGTGAAAAAAGGCATCTATTGCGCCAACCTCGGCGGCGGCCAAGTGGACATCACCAGTGGCAAGTTCGTGTTCTCCACCAGCGAGGCCTACCTGATCGAAGACGGCAAGATCACCGCACCGGTCAAGGGTGCGACCCTGATCGGCAACGGGCCGGAGGCGATGAGCAAGGTGTCGATGGTCGGTAACGACCTGGCGCTGGACAGCGGCGTGGGCACATGCGGCAAGGACGGGCAATCGGTACCGGTTGGCGTCGGCCAGCCGACCCTGAAGATCGATGCGATTACCGTGGGTGGCACGGGCGCATGAAAATATTCAGGGGCTTGCGTGAATCCGTGGCGAGGGAGCTTGCTCCCGCTGGGCTACGCAGTAGCCCCAATGCGGTCGCTACGCAACCGAGCGGGAGCAAGCTCCCTCGCCACGGTAATTGCTACCCCGGCAAGGGTTTGGTGAGCCAGTGGGCGATCAGCGCAAGCCGCGTTGAGTCTCGTCCAGCTCACGGATGTACTTGAAGATTTTACGGCTCGAAGCCGGTGGCTTGTTCTGCGCCAGTTCGTGCTGGGCTTGACGGATCAGGGAGCGCAATTGCTGGCGATCGGCCTCCGGGTAGTCGATGACGAATTTTTCCAGCACGCCGTCGTCGCCTGCGATCAAGCGATCGCGCCAGCGCTCCAGGTTGTGGAAGCGTTCGTTGTACTGCCGGGTGGAGGCATCGAGTTGATCGAGCAGCACCAGGATGGCGTCAGTGTCCTGATCGCGCATCAGTTTGCCGATGAATTGCAGGTGCCGTTTACGCGCGATATTCGCGGTGTGCTTGGGCGCATCGGCCAGGGCCCGACGCAAGGCGTCGGTCAAAGGCAGTTTGGCCAGCAAGTCAGGCTTGAGTGTTGTCAGGCGCTCGCCGAGGTCAACCAGAGCATGCAGCTCGCGTTTGACCTGGGATTTGCTTTTTTCACCCTCGTAGAGGGAGTCGTCGTAAGAATCAACCATGGTGGCAGTCCGCAAAGAAACGCCGCCATGATAACCAGTCGGGGGCCGCTTGTCCGGCCCGGTCGCTCGATGGCCATCACCGAAAACAGAATTTGAGTGGAGAACACCATGAGTGCAGTTCAAAGCGTCGGCCCGCAAGCATTGCCGGCACTGCAGGAACAAGTCGAGCAGATCCTCGCCGAGGCCAAGCGACAAGGCGCCAGTGCGTGCGAGGTGGCGGTCTCCCTGGAGCAAGGCCTGTCGACGTCGGTACGCCAGCGCGAGGTGGAAACCGTCGAATTCAATCGCGACCAGGGCTTTGGCATCACCTTGTACGTGGGCCAGCGCAAAGGCTCGGCCAGCACGTCGGCCAGCGGCCCGGACGCTATTCGCGAAACCGTCGCCGCGGCACTGGCGATTGCCCAGCACACCTCCGAAGACGAAGCCTCGGGCCTGGCCGATGCCGCGCTGATGTGCAAGGAGCTGCGGGACTTCGACCTGTTTCACGCCTGGGACATCACCCCTGAACAGGCCATCGAACAGGCGCTGCGTTGCGAAGCGGCGGCGTTCGATGCCGACTCGCGGATCAAGAATGCCGACGGTACGACGCTCAATACCCACCAGGGCTGCCGCGTCTACGGCAACAGCCACGGTTTCATCGGCGGTTATGCATCGACCCGCCACAGCCTCAGTTGCGTCATGATCGCCGAAGCCAACGGCCAGATGCAGCGTGATTACTGGTACGACGTCAACCGCCAGGGCACCTTGCTGGCGGACCCGGTGAGCATCGGCCAGAAAGCCGCACAACGGGCGGCCAGCCGCCTGGGGGCACGGCCGGTGCCGACCTGCGAAGTGCCAGTGCTGTTTTCTGCCGAGCTGGCCGGTGGCCTGTTCGGCAGCTTCCTGTCGGCGGTGTCTGGCGGCAACCTGTACCGCAAATCGTCGTTCCTCGAGGGCGCGCTGGGCCAGAAACTGTTCCCGGAATGGATGACCATCGACGAGCGTCCACACCTGATGCAGGCCATGGGCAGCTCCGCGTTCGATGGCGATGGCCTGGCCACCTATGCCAAGCCGTTCGTGGAAAAGGGCGAACTGGTGTCCTACATCCTCGGTACCTATTCGGGGCGCAAACTCGGCATGCCGAGCACCGCCAATGCCGGTGGCGTGCATAACCTGTTCGTGACCCATGGCGAAGAAGACCAGGCCGCCTTGCTGCGGCGCATGGGCCGGGGCCTGCTGGTGACGGAGCTGATGGGCCATGGCCTGAACATGGTCACCGGTGACTATTCCCGTGGCGCGGCGGGTTTTTGGGTCGAGAACGGCGAGATCCAGTTCCCTGTCCAGGAAGTCACCATCGCCGGGAACATGCGCGACATGTTCAAGCAGATCGTGGCCGTGGGGAATGACCTGGAACTGCGCAGCAACATCCGCACCGGCTCGGTACTGATCGAGCGGATGACGGTGGCGGGTAGCTGACCTTCAATCGCAGAAAAAAGGCGTGTCATCCATGGGATGACGCGCCTTTTTTATGTTCGCAGATCCCTGTGGCGAGGGAGCTTGCTCCCGCTCGGCTGCGCAGCAGCCGCAAAAATATCAACAGCAGCGAAAGACATTAAGGCCCTGGTAGACAGGGTCTGCTTCGCAGACCAGCGGGAGCAAGCTCCCTCGCCACGGTGAATTTTGTACCGACTTACAGTTGTGTTGCTTCTTATTATCATCTAATAATGAATCTCATTCGCCGAGTGAGCCCCGGTCATGAGTTCTGCCCTGCACGAACAACCCTACCTTGAAAGCTGGCGCTGGATGAGCCGTCAGATCCGTTGCGCGATGAACCCGGACGAGCCGCGGTTGATCGAGCACTACCTGGCCGAGGGCCGCTACCTGGCGTGTTGCACCGCCACCTCGCCGTGGATGATCTCCGAAACCGCCTTCCGCCTGTTGCTCGACACCGCTTCGGATGTCGCGCTGCCCTGGCATTGGCGCAGCCTCTGCCTCGACCAGGCCTGGCGCCCCCTGCGTGACCTCGAACGCCAATCACTGTGCCGCTGCCGCCTCAAGCGCTGGCAGAGCCATGCCTGGGCGCTGGCGACCTGCGCCCTGGCGCCATCGATTCCCCTTATTGAACTGGTGCAAGGATCTCCCGATGAGTAATACCCGTATCGAACGCGACAGCATGGGCGAGCTGCACGTCCCGGTGGACGCCCTCTATGGCGCCCAGACCCAGCGTGCCGTGGATAACTTCCCGGTCAGCGGCCAGCGCATGCCAGCGCCATTCATCCGCGCCCTGATCCTGGCCAAGGCTGCGGCCGCCCGGGCCAACGTGGAGCTGGAACAGATCAGCGCGGCCCAGGGCAAGGCCATCGTCGATGCCGCCCTGGGGCTGCTCGAAGGCCGTTTCATGGATCATTTTCCGGTGGACATCTTCCAGACCGGCTCCGGCACCAGCTCCAACATGAACGCCAACGAAGTGATCGCCACCCTCGCCAGCGGCCTGCTGGGAGAAGCGATCAACCCGAACGACCATGTCAACTGCGGCCAGAGCAGCAACGACATCATCCCCACCAGCATTCATGTCAGTGCCGCGCTGGCCTTGCATGAGCAACTGCTGCCGGCGTTGTTGCACCTGGTGCAGGTGATCGAGCGCAAGGCCGAAGAAGTCCACCCGTTCATCAAGACGGGTCGCACCCACCTGATGGACGCCATGCCGGTGCGCCTGAGCCAGGTGCTCGACGGTTGGGCGCAACAGCTCAAGGCCAATATCGGCCACTTGCAGGACCTGCTGCCGAGCCTGCAATCCCTGGCCCAGGGTGGTACGGCGGTCGGCACTGGGGTCAATGCCCATCCACGCTTCGCCGAGTTGTTCAGCCAGCAACTGACACAATTGACCCAGGTGCAATTCACCCCGGGCAAGAACCTGTTCGCGCTGATTGGCTCCCAGGACACCGCCGTGGCGGTTTCCGGGCAGCTCAAGACCACGGCCGTGTCGCTGATGAAAATCGCCAACGACCTGCGCTGGATGAACTCCGGGCCGCTGGCGGGCCTGGGCGAGATCGAACTCGAAGGCCTGCAGCCGGGCTCCTCGATCATGCCCGGCAAGGTCAACCCGGTCATTCCTGAAGCCACCGCGATGGTCGCGGCCCAGGTGATCGGTAACGACACGGTGATCACCATTGCCGGTCAATCGGGCAACTTCGAATTGAACGTGATGTTGCCGATCATCGCCCAGAACCTGCTGAGCAGCATCGGCCTGATGTCCACCGCCAGCCGCTTGCTCGCGGACAAGGCCATCGCCACGTTCAAGGTCAACGAAGCCAGGCTCAAGGAAGCGTTGTCGCGCAACCCGATCCTGGTGACCGCGCTGAATCCGATCATCGGTTACCAGAAGGCCGCTGAAATCGCCAAGAAGGCTTATCAGCAAGGCCGACCGGTCATCGATGTCGCCCTGGAACACACCGACCTGTCTCGCAGTGAACTCGAAGTCCTGCTGGACCCGGAGAAGCTCACCGCTGGCGGCGTGTAACCCCGACACCTGTGTGGAGGACTCACCATGGAACACTGGAAACGTACGATCGAACGGGCCAATCGCTGTTTCATGCTGGGCGAGCTGGTGGATGCCCGCGAAGCCTACCTGCAAGCCCTGGCGCTGGCCCAAGTGTTGTTCGAGCGCTGGGCGGATGCCGACGAAGCAGTCGCTGCTTGCGTCGTCTCCCATCACAACCTGGCGGACCTGCACTTGCGCCTGAACCAGCCGGAAGAGAGCGCCGAATACTTGTGTGCGATCCACCAACGGTTGTTGCAGACGATGCAGGACGAACGCCTGGCACCGGCCCTGCGCGCGGCCGCGCAACGCCAGAGCCACAAGACCTACGTCGAACTGCTGAATTTCATCAGCGAGCACGGTGAGTACCCACGCACCCAGCGCCTGCTGCATTGCAATGCCGCTACGCCCCGGCAGCGCAATGCCCCTCTTCATTATGGAGTTCATTGAACATGGCTTTTACCTTGCCTGCATTGCCCTACGCCTACGACGCCCTGGAACCGCACATCGATGCGCAAACCATGGAGATCCACTACACCAAGCACCACCAGACCTACATCAATAACCTCAACGCGGCGGTGGACGGCACCGAATACGCCGGGTGGCCCGTCGAAAAACTGGTGTCCAGCGTGGAGCAGTTGCCGCCCAGCCTGAAGGCGGCGGTGATCAACCAGGGCGGTGGCCATGCCAATCATTCGTTGTTCTGGGAGGTGATGACGCCCCAGGGCGGCGGCCTGCCCGAGGGCGCCCTGGCGGCGGCGATCGATGCGCAACTGGGTGGTATCGAGCGTTTCAAGGAAGCGTTCACCAAAGCGGCACTGACCCGTTTCGGCAGCGGCTGGGCGTGGTTGAGCGTGACCCCGCAAAAGACCCTGGTAGTGGAAAGCAGCGGCAACCAGGACAGTCCGCTGATGAATGGCAACACGCCGATTCTTGGCCTGGACGTCTGGGAGCATGCCTATTACCTGCGCTATCAGAACCGTCGTCCTGAATACATCAGCGCCTTCTACAACGTGATCAATTGGCCTGAAGTCGCCCGACGCTATCAGGCGGCGCTGGCGTCGAGTCCTTCATGAACACCCTCCAAGGCTGACTATGGATACTCAAACACTGGCGATTGGAAGCGGGCGGATGTTCCGCTATGCCTTGGGGTCATTGCTGCTGTTGGCCGGGATGACGTTGTTGGCGGCCCAAGGCCTGGCGTGGCTGGACCTGGAGCCCAGGCTGTTGCGAGCCCTGCAAGGCGGTGGACTTTGTGCCTTGGGCACCGCGCTGGGGGCCGTGCCGGTGCTGGTCATCCGGCGCATGCCCCAGGCCGTGAGCGATTCGCTGCTGGGCTTCGGTGCCGGAGTGATGCTCGCGGCCACGGCGTTTTCGCTGATCGTGCCGGGCATTGCCGCGGCAGAGCAGTTGGGATTCACGCCTTGGGCGGCCAGCGGCCTTATCTGCTTTGGCATTCTGTCGGGGGCGTTCGGGCTGTACCTGGTGGACCGCAAGGTTTCGGCCAGCCCCGAAAGGCTGGTGGCGGCACCGGGACGCCCGATCATTGCGCCGCGGATCTGGTTGTTCGTGTTCGCCATCATCGCCCACAACATTCCAGAAGGCATGGCGGTGGGCGTGTCGGCGGGCGGCGGCATGCCGGATGCCGACAGCCTGGCGATGGGCATCGCCTTGCAGGATGTCCCTGAAGGGCTGGTGATCGCGCTGGTGCTGGCCACGGCGGGTATGTCGCGGGTCAGGGCGTTCCTGATTGGCGCGGCGTCAGGGCTGGTCGAGCCCGTGTTCGCGCTGCTGTGCGCCTGGTTGGTGAGCTTGGCCGAGATGCTCTTGCCCCTGGGCCTGGCGTTGGCGGCTGGGGCGATGCTGCTGGTGGTGACCCACGAAGTCATTCCCGAATCCCGCCGCAATGGTCACGAGAAACTGGCGAGCCTGGGGTTGTTGGTGGGGTTTTGCCTGATGATGGTGCTGGATACGGCGTTGGCGTGATGCAGGTCTGCGGGGAGTGGGCTTTTTGTTGCAAGGGGGGGGCGAGGGAGCAAGCTCCCTCGCCACAAAAGCCAGCTCCGTCAACCCAACAAGCTCGCCTGGCTTGGGCCGTTATTCGCCTTCGTCGAAGTATCGGTTGATCAGGTCCACCAGGGCATTCATCGCTTCCTGCGCCTGATCCCCTTCAGTGCTCAGGTGGATCTTGGTGCCCTTGCCGGCGGCGAGCATCATCATTGCCATGATGCTTTTGCCGTCGACCGTGGACTCCGGCGTGCGGCCGACCCTGATGGTGGTGTCCTTGAACTGTCCCGCGACTCCGACAAACTTGGCCGACGCTCGGGCATGCAAACCCAGCTTGTTGATGATTTCAATTTCCTGAGCAGGCATCGCGGTGTGAATCCTTTAGCTGAGGTCGCGGTGGCGAACCTGGACATTCTTCAGGGATTGTTGCAGGAGCTGACCGAGGCGTTCGGTCAGGTAGACGGAGCGGTGATGACCGCCGGTACAGCCGATGGCGATCGTGACATAGGCGCGGTTGCTCGCGGCAAAGCGGGGTAGCCATTTGAGCAGGTAGCTGGAGATGTCCTGGTACATTTCCTCGACGTCCGGCTGTGCGGCCAGGTAGTCGATCACCGGCTGATCGAGCCCGGACTGCTCGCGCAGTTCCGGTTTCCAATAAGGGTTGGGCAGGCAACGCACATCGAACACCAGGTCGGCGTCTACCGGCATGCCACGCTTGAAGCCGAACGACTCCACCAGGAACGCCGTGCCCGGCTCCGGTTGGTTCAGCAGGCGCAGCTTGATGGTGTCGCGCAACTGATACAGGTTCAGGTGCGTGGTGTTGACCTTCAGGTCCGCCAGGTCGGCGATCGGCCCCAACAGCTGGCTTTCATCCTCGATGGCTTCGGCCAGGGAGCGGTTGGCGTTGCTCAGCGGGTGACGCCGGCGGGTTTCGGAAAAACGCTTGAGCAGCGTCTCCTCATCGGCATCCAGGTACAACACATCGCATTGAATATGCCGGCTGCGCACTTCCTCCAGCAGTTCGGGAAAGCGCGACAGATGGCTCGGCAGGTTGCGCGCATCGATGGACACCGCCACCAGCGGCTGCGCCAGCTCGGTGTGGATCAGGGCGCGCTCGGCCAGTTCCGGCAGCAGGCCGGCGGGCAGGTTGTCGATGCAATAGTAGCCGCTGTCCTCAAGCACGTTGAGGGCCGTGCTTTTACCGGAGCCGGAGCGGCCACTGACGATGATCATGCGCATGTTTAATGACCGTTCTGCTCGTCCAGGACCACCTGGTACAGAGCTTCGTTACTCGGCGCGCTGCGCAGTTTTTCGCGCACTTCCTTGCGGTCCAGCATGCTGGCGATCTGGCGCAGCAGCTCGAGGTGCGCATCGGTCGCCGCTTCCGGAACCAGCAATACGAACAGCAGGTCGACCGGGGCGCCGTCGATGGCGTCGAAATCTATGGGGGCTTCAAGGTGCAACAGTGCGCTGATGGGCGCGGTACAACCCTTGAGGCGGCAATGGGGAATGGCGATGCCGTTGCCAAAACCGGTGGAACCGAGTTTTTCACGGGCAACCAGCGCCTCGAAGACGTCCTGCATTCCCAGATCCGGCACTTCGCGGTGGATCAGGTTGGCAGTTTGTTCGAGGGCTTTCTTTTTACTGCCGCCCGGCGCGTTCACTAGGGAACGGCCGGGGGTCAGGATCTTTTCTAGTCGGATCATGGATTGGGGGGGTTAACGACCGGTTGCGCCCTGGAGGAGGCTCTGGGTCTTTTCCTTATGCTTTTTGAGTTGGCGATCCAGCTTGTCGGTCAGCAGGTCAATCGCGGCATACATGTCTGTGTGCTCTGCGTTGGCGACCACTTCTCCGCCGGGGATATGCAGCGTGGCTTCGATTTTCTGCAGCAGCTTCTCGACGTTCATCGTGACTTGCACGTTGGTGATCTTGTCGAAATGCCTCTCCAACCGGTCGAGTTTTTCGCCGATGTAGGTGCGCAGGGGTTCGGTCACTTCCAGTTGGTGTCCACTGATGTTGACTTGCATACAGCTTCTCCTTCGTTGCCAGTGCATAAAGCGGCAGGCAGAAATGCCTGCCACTGGAACGCTGTGGCGTGGCCTGTTACATCAACCGCTTGCGTTCGCTCGAAGGCGCGATCCCGAGGGATTCGCGGTATTTGGCGACGGTACGGCGGGCCACCTGAATGCCTTGTGCCTCCAGTAAACCAGCGATCTTGCTGTCACTCAACGGCTTTTTCTGATTTTCCGCAGCCACCAGTTTTTTGATGATCGCGCGGATGGCCGTGGACGAGCATTCGCCGCCTTCGGAGGTGCTGACATGGCTGGAGAAAAAGTATTTCAATTCATAGATGCCCCGGGGGGTATGCATGAATTTCTGGGTGGTCACCCGGGAAATCGTCGACTCGTGCATGCCCACTGCCTCGGCAATGTCATGCAGGACCAACGGTTTCATCGCCTCATCGCCGTACTCCAGGAAGCCGCGCTGATGCTCGACGATCTGGGTGGCCACTTTCATCAGGGTTTCGTTGCGGCTTTGCAGGCTCTTGATGAACCAGCGGGCTTCCTGCAACTGGTTGCGCATGAAGGTGTTGTCGGCGCTGGTGTCGGCGCGCTTGACGAAGCCGGCGTACTGGGCGTTGACCCGCAGCTTGGGCACCGACTCCTGGTTGAGCTCCACCAGCCAGCGATCGTTGTGCTTGCGCACGATCACGTCGGGCACCACGTACTCAGGCTCAGTGGATTCGATCTGCGAGCCGGGGCGCGGGTTGAGGCTCTGTACCAGCTCGATGACCTGGCGCAGCTCATCTTCCTTGAGCTTCATGCGCCGCATCAACTGGCTGTAGTCGCGACCGCCCAGCAGGTCGATGTAATCGGTGACCAATCGCTTGGCTTCGGCCAGCCATGGCGTCTTGGCAGGCAACTGGCGCAGTTGCAGCAGCAGGCACTCGCCCAGGTTGCGGGCGCCGATGCCGGCCGGCTCGAATTGCTGGATGCGATGGAGGACGGCTTCGATCTCGTCCAGCTCGATGTCGAGTTCGGGGTCGAAGGCTTCGAGGATCTCTTCGAGGGTCTCGTCCAGGTAGCCCTGGTTGTTGATGCAGTCGATCAGGGTCACGGCGATCAGGCGATCGGTGTCGGACATCGGCGCCAGGTTCAGTTGCCACAGCAGGTGGCTTTGCAGGCTTTCGCCGGCCGAGGTGCGGGTGGTGAAGTCCCACTCGTCGTCATCGCTGCTGGGCAGGTTGCTGGCGCTGGTCTGGTAGACGTCTTCCCAGGCCGTGTCCACGGGCAGCTCGTTGGGGATGCGCTCGTTCCATTCGCCATCCTCGAGGTTATCCACCGTCGGGGCGGCTTCCTGGTAGGACGGTTCCGGGATCTCGGTATTGGTCTTCTGCTCGACGTTGTCGGCCAGCGGATCGGTGTTATCGAAGTCGTCGCCTTCTTCCTGGCGTTCGAGCATCGGATTGGACTCCAGGGCCTCCTGGATTTCCTGTTGCAGGTCCAGGGTCGACAATTGGAGCAGGCGGATGGCCTGTTGCAGCTGCGGTGTCATCGTCAGCTGCTGGCCCATTCTCAAGACTAGCGATGGTTTCATGGCAGGGGCTTAACACCTTATTCGCCGGCGCACATGCGCCATCCACTACAGGGCGCCGGAGCGCCAAACTTAAGCAAATTATATGCCTGAAACTGAAGTGTTTGCCTAGAGCGTCGCCATAATAAAATTAAACGACGCTCGGGCAATTCGCCAGACACGTGTGCTTACAGACGGAACTCATGGCCCAGGTAAACTTCCTTGACCAGGTCGTTGGCCAGGATCGCGGCGGAGTCACCTTCGGCGATCAATTGGCCGTCATTGACAATGTAGGCGGTTTCGCAGATATCCAGGGTCTCGCGCACGTTGTGGTCGGTGATCAGCACGCCGATGCCCTTGGCCTTGAGATGATGGATGATCTGCTTGATGTCGCCCACCGAGATCGGGTCCACGCCGGCGAACGGTTCGTCGAGCAGGATGAACTTCGGTGCGGTGGCCAGGGCGCGGGCGATTTCCACACGGCGCCGTTCGCCACCCGACAGGCTCATGCCCAGGTTGTCGCGAATGTGGTTGATGTGGAATTCCTGCAGCAGGCTTTCCAGTTCCTGGCGACGGCCGGCCTTGTCGAGCTCCTTGCGGGTCTCGAGGATCGCCATGATGTTGTCGGCAACCGACAGTTTGCGGAAGATCGACGCTTCTTGCGGCAAATAGCCGATCCCGGCCTTCGCCCGGCCGTGCATCGGCTGGTGGCTGACATCCAGGTCGTCGATCAGCACGCGCCCCTGATCGGCCTGGACCAGGCCGACGATCATATAGAAGCAGGTGGTCTTGCCCGCGCCATTGGGGCCGAGCAGGCCGACGATCTGGCCGCTGTCGATGGACAGGCTGACATCACGCACGACTTGCCGGCCCTTGTAGCTCTTGGCCAAGTGCTGGGCTTTCAGAGTTGCCATTACTGGGCCTTCTGCTCGGTTTTCTTTTTAGGCTGGATCACCATGTCGATCCGCGGACGCTGCTCGGTCACTTTGCTGCCGGTGGCGCGGCCGGCGCTGGCCAGTTTCTTGACGGTGTCGTAGACGATTTTTTCGCCCTGGGTGACGTTGTTGTCCTTGTCGACGACCTTGGCACGGTCGATCAGGACCACGCGATCCTGGGCGGCGTGGTACTGGATAGTCACCCCGTAGCCTTGTACCGGCTTGGTATCGCCCGCAGTTTGCAGTTGCTCGAAATAGGCCAGGTTACCCACCGAGGTCACCACATCGATATCGCCGGTCGGGGTGCGGGTGATGGTCACGGTGTTGCCGGTGACCTTCATCGAACCCTGGGTGATGATCACATCACCTTTATAGGTGGCGACGCCATTCTTGTCGTCGAGTTGGGCGTCGTCGGCCTGGATGCGGATAGGCTGATCGCGGTCGTTGGGAAGAGCCCAGGCGCTCGCGCTTCCCAGTGCTGCGCCCAGACTGAGCAAAATAGGGAGGGTTTTAGCGAGCTTCATACTGTCCTCTTACGTTCGATAGCAGGTGTATCCTGCTTTCCTTCAAATACGCTTTCATTCCCGTGCCGGTCGATACACCCCCGGCGCCGTCGATTCTAACGGGTTGCTCGGTCTGCGCATATTCTTGCTGTGGGAACACGGTCATGCGTGTGCTGGTGATGATGGTCGTGCGGTTTTTCTCGTCGGTTCGGGCGACGCGTACCGAGTCGATCAGTTCCACTTCGGTGCCGCCGGAATTGACTTCGGCGTGCTCGCTCTGCACGTGCCACGGGAATTCGGTGCCGCGGAACATGTTCAGGTCCGGCTTGGTGACCAATGTAATGTCAGTGGCTTTTACGTGGTCAACCTTGTCGGACGTCATCTCATATTGCACTTTGCCGTCGGGCAAGTACTGCAGGGTATGGGTGTTGGTCGCATACCAGTCGATCCGTTCCTCGACCTGGGCCGCGGGTCGGTCGAGAAACCGTTCGGGGCTGATGTTCCAATAGCCCACCGCGGCGAAAATCGCCGCGATACAGGCAAACACCACAACGGTGCGAATCTTTTTGCTCAGCATAAATGGCTCACAGGTACGCGGCGTTGGCCGCTTCGAGGCGGCCCTGGGCGCGCAGGATCAGTTCACAGAATTCGCGGGCAGCACCTTCGCCGCCTCGCGCCGTGGTGATGCCGTGGGCATGCTCGCGCACGAAGCTGGCCGCGTTGGCGACCGCCATGCCCAGGCCGACCCGGCGAATCACCGGCAGGTCTGGCAGGTCGTCACCGAGGTAGGCCACCTGTTCATAGCTTAGGTTGAGTTGACCCAGAAGCTCGTCCAGCACCACCAGTTTGTCTTCGCGCCCCAGGTAAAGATGCGGGATGCCGAGGTTCTTCGCACGCCGTTCGACCACCGGGGTCTTGCGGCCGCTGATGATAGCCGTCTGTACGCCGGCGGCCATCAACATCTTGATGCCTTGGCCGTCGAGGGTGTTGAAGGTCTTGAATTCGCTGCCGTCTTCGAGGAAGTACAGGCGGCCGTCGGTCAGCACGCCGTCCACATCGAACACGGCCAGCTTGATGGCTTTGCCACGTTGCAACAGGTCTGTGTTCATTTACATGACTCCCGCACGCAGCAGATCGTGCATGTTCAGGGCGCCCACTGGCCGGTCTTCGTCATCGACGACCACCAGGGCGCTGATCTTGTGGTCTTCCATGATTTTCAGGGCCTCGGCGGCGAGCATCTCGGCGCGGGCGGTCTTGCCGTGGGGCGTCATGACTTGCTCGATGGTCGCGCTGTGGATGTCGATGGTGCGGTCCAGGGTGCGACGCAGGTCGCCGTCGGTGAAGATTCCGGCGAGCTTGCCGTCGGCTTCGAGAATAACCGTCATGCCCAGGCCCTTGCGGGTCATCTCCATGAGCGCGTCCTTGAGCAGCGTGCCTCGCACGACCTGTGGCAGTTCCTGGCCGGCGTGCATCACGTTTTCGACTTTCAGCAGCAGGCGACGGCCGAGGGCGCCACCGGGATGGGAAAAGGCGAAGTCTTCCGCGGTGAAGCCCCGGGCTTCCAGCAGCGCCACGGCCAGGGCGTCGCCCATGACCAGGGCCGCGGTGGTGGAGGAGGTTGGCGCCAGGTTCAATGGGCAGGCCTCGTGCTCGACATGCACATTGAGGTTCACTTCGGCGGCCTTGGCCAGCGGCGAGTCGGGGTTGCCGGTCACGCTGATCAACTGGATGCCCAGGCGCTTGATCAGCGGCAGCAGGGTGATGATTTCGTTGGTGGAGCCGGAGTTGGACAGGGCCAGGATGATGTCGTCCCGGGTGATCATGCCCATGTCCCCATGGCTGGCTTCGGCCGGATGGACGAAAAAGGCCGTGGTACCGGTGCTGGCGAGGGTGGCGGCAATCTTGTTGCCGATGTGCCCGGACTTGCCCATGCCGACCACGACGACGCGGCCCTTGCTGGCCAGAATCATCTCGCAGGCGCGTACGAAATCAGCGTCGATATGGGGCAGCAAGCCTTGCACGGCTTCGAGCTCGAGGCGGATGGTACGTTGTGCCGATTGAATCAGGTCGCTGGATTGGCTCATGTCTGAAATCGTATAGCCCGATGAAAAGGCGGCGATTATAGCGGTAATGAACAATTCCCTCACGTAAGTTCGTCATGCTTTGTTCAAGGGGCCGCAACGTTTGACATAAAATGTGGCTTTTACCTTAAGCCAGGCTTAACGGGCGGGGCGTTGGCCTTGGGCGCTTGGCTGTTGCAGTGATATAGTTCGCCGCCGGTTCGCGTGCCCGGCGGTACCGGCGCTTGTCGGCTGCCCAGGGCATTCGAATGTGAGGCTGCATCGCAAGGAGTTTAGATGAGTGCCGACAACGCCTACGCGGTCGAGCTGAAGGGACTGTCCTTCAAGCGAGGGACGCGCAGCATTTTCAATGACATCGATATTCGCATACCACGGGGCAAGGTCACCGGCATCATGGGGCCCTCCGGGTGTGGCAAGACCACGCTGTTGCGGCTGATGGGCGCGCAGCTGCGTCCCAGCGCCGGCGAAGTCTGGGTCAATGGCCAGAATCTTCCCCAATTGTCTCGCAGCGACCTGTTCGATGCGCGCAAGCACATGGGCGTGCTGTTCCAGAGCGGCGCGCTGTTCACCGACCTCGATGTGTTCGAGAACGTGGCGTTTCCGCTGCGGGTCCATACCGACCTGCCGGAAGAGATGATCCGCGACATCGTCCTGCTCAAGTTGCAGGCCGTCGGGCTGCGTGGCGCCATCGACCTGATGCCGGACGAGCTGTCCGGCGGCATGAAGCGGCGGGTCGCGCTGGCGCGGGCGATTGCCCTCGATCCGAAGATCCTCATGTACGACGAACCCTTCGTCGGCCAGGACCCGATCGCCATGGGTGTGCTCGTACGCCTGATCCGCCTGCTCAACGATGCGCTGGGCATCACCAGTATCGTGGTCTCCCACGACCTGGCCGAAACCGCCAGCATTGCCGACTACATCTATGTGGTCGGCGATGGCCAGGTGCTGGGGCAGGGCACACCGCAGGAACTGGCGGATTCGGACAACCCGCGTATTCGCCAATTCATGAAGGGTGATCCGGACGGGCCGGTGGCGTTCCATTTTCCGGCCACGGATTACCGTACCGATCTGCTGGGGAAGCGCTGATGCGCAAGAAATCACTGTTGGAAAGAATTCGTCTGTTCGGTCGCTCCGGCATCGATGTGGTGGCGGTGCTGGGCCGTTCCTCGTTGTTCCTGATGCACGCCTTGCTCGGTCGCAACTCGACGGGCGGCGGCTTTGGCCTGCTGGTCAAGCAGTTGCACTCGGTGGGCGTGATGTCCCTGGTGATCATCGTGGTCTCCGGGATCTTCATCGGCATGGTGCTGGCGCTGCAGGGCTTCAGCATTTTGTCCAGCTACGGTTCGGAGCAGGCGGTGGGGCAGATGGTCGCCCTGACGCTGCTGCGTGAGCTGGGCCCCGTGGTGACTGCGCTGTTGTTCGCCGGGCGAGCCGGTTCGGCGCTGACGGCTGAAATCGGTAACATGAAATCCACCGAGCAGTTGTCCAGCCTGGAAATGATCGGTGTCGACCCGCTCAAGTACATCATTGCCCCGCGCCTGTGGGCCGGCTTCATTTCCCTGCCGGTGCTGGCGATGATTTTCAGCGTCGTGGGGATCTGGGGTGGCTCCTGGGTGGCCGTCGACTGGCTGGGGGTCTATGAAGGCTCCTACTGGTCGAACATGCAAAACAGCGTCGACTTCCTCGACGATGTCCTCAATGGCGTGATCAAAAGTGCCGTGTTCGCGTTCGTCGTGACCTGGATCGCCGTGTTTCAAGGCTATGACTGTGAGCCCACTTCAGAGGGGATCAGCCGTGCCACAACCAAGACCGTGGTGTACGCCTCGCTGGCGGTCCTGGGCCTTGACTTTATTCTGACCGCCTTGATGTTTGGAGATTTCTGATGCAAAACCGCACCCTGGAAATCGGTGTCGGCCTTTTCTTGCTGGCTGGCATCCTGGCTTTGCTGCTGCTGGCCTTGCGGGTCAGTGGCCTGGCGCCGACGGCAAGCACCGATACTTATAAACTTTATGCCAACTTTGACAATATCGCCGGTTTGACGGTCAGAGCCAAGGTGACCATGGCCGGTGTGACCATCGGCAAGGTCACGGCAATCGATCTGAACCGCGAGGATTTCACCGGTCGGGTGACGCTGCAGCTGGAAAAGCGCGTGGACAACCTGCCGACTGACTCCACGGCATCTATCCTCACGGCCGGACTGCTGGGCGAGAAATACATTGGCATCAGCGTGGGAGGGGAAGACACCGTGCTCAAGGACGGCGGCGTCATCCATGACACGCAGTCGTCCCTGGTGCTCGAGGACCTGATCGGTAAATTCCTGCTCAATACCGTTAGCAAAGACGCCAAATGAGGAGCTTTTGAATGATCTCTATCTTGCGACGTAGCCTGTTGGTGCTGCTCGCGGCGCTGCCGTTGATGGCCAACGCCGTGGCCGCGCCTTCGGCCCATGACATCATCCAGGACACGACCACCCGGTTGTTGGCGGACCTTGCCGCCAATAAAGAGAAGTACAAGCAGGACCCCAGCGCGTTCTATGACGCGCTGAACGGCATCGTCGGCCCTGTGGTGGACGCCGATGGCATCTCCAAGAGCATCATGACCGTCAAGTACTCGCGCAAGGCAACCCCGGCGCAGATGACCCGCTTCCAGGAGAACTTCAAGCGCAGCCTGATGCAGTTCTATGGCAACGCCTTGCTCGAATACAACAACCAGGGCATCACCGTTTCCCCGGCCAAGGACGAAAGCGGCACCCGCACCAGTGTCGACATGCAGGTCAAGGGCAACAACGGCGCGGTCTATCCTGTGTCCTACACGCTGGAGAAGATCAACAGCGAGTGGAAAGTGCGCAACGTGATCATCAACGGCATCAACATTGGCAAGCTGTTCCGCGATCAGTTCGCCGACGCGATGCAGCGCAATGGCAACGACCTGGACAAGACCATCGACGGTTGGGCCGGTGAAGTCGCCAAGGCCAAGGAAGTGACCGAAGAAGCCAAAGAGAAGCAGGAACAATGATCGAGTCGGTGAGTGAGTCGGCCGTTCGTCTGGGCGGCGCCGGTGAGCTGCTGCTCAGTGGCGTGCTGGACTACCGCACCGGCCCGGCCTTGCGCAAGCAGGGCCAGGCGCTGATCAAGTCCGTCGGTGCCGCCGAGGTGGTCATTGACTGCTCGGCGGTGCAGAAGTCCAGCAGTGTCGGCTTGTCGCTGCTGCTGTGCTTCATGCGGGACGCCAAGGCGGCCGGCAAAACGTGGAGCATCCGTGGGATGCCCGAAGACATGCGCGAAATAGCCCAGGTCAGCGAGCTGACCGAGCTGTTGGCGCACTCCTGACCACATTGTTGGAAAAGTCCCCCCGTCAGAGTCCTGCTTCGCGGGGTTCGCAGGCGCGGGGCTTTTTTGTATGATGTGCGACCCGCGCGCACAGGGCGCCGATTGAGGTTGAGCATGCAGGCTGTAGAAGTGAAGAGCTTCCTTGAAGGAAAGCTGCCTGGTACGCAGGTGGAAGTTGAAGGCGAAGGCTGCAACTTCCAGCTGAACGTGATCAGCGATGAACTGGCGGCATTGAGCCCAGTGAAGCGCCAGCAGAGCATCTATGCCCATTTGAACCCATGGATTGCCGATGGCAGCATCCACGCGGTCACGATGAAATTTTTCAGCAGCGCGGCCTGGGCCGAGCGCACCTGAGCCCAAGGGCCTCGAGATTCTTATGGATAAACTGATTATTACCGGCGGCGTTCGTCTTGATGGCGAAATCCGTATTTCCGGGGCAAAGAACTCCGCCCTGCCAATCCTGGCCGCAACCCTGCTGTGCGATGGTCCTGTGACCGTGGCCAACCTGCCGCACCTGCACGACATCACCACGATGATCGAGCTGTTCGGCCGCATGGGCATCGAGCCGGTGATCGACGAGAAGCTCAGCGTCGAGATCGACCCGCGCACCATCAAGACCCTGATCGCCCCGTACGAGCTGGTGAAGACCATGCGTGCGTCGATCCTGGTACTGGGCCCGATGGTCGCCCGTTTCGGTGAAGCCGAAGTCGCCTTGCCTGGCGGTTGCGCCATCGGCTCGCGTCCGGTGGACCTGCACATCCGCGGCCTGGAAGCCATGGGCGCGGTGATCGACGTCGAAGGCGGCTACATCAAGGCCAAGGCGCCGGAAGGCGGCTTGCGCGGCGCGCACTTCTTCTTCGATACCGTCAGCGTGACCGGTACCGAGAACATCATGATGGCCGCCGCACTGGCCAAGGGCCGTAGCGTGCTGCAGAACGCTGCCCGCGAGCCTGAAGTGGTCGACCTGGCGAACTTCCTGATCGCCATGGGCGCCAAGATCAGCGGTGCCGGCACTGACACCATCACCATCGACGGCGTCGAGCGCCTGCATTCGGCCACCTACAAGGTGATGCCCGATCGGATCGAAACCGGTACCTACCTGGTGGCCGCTGCCGTTACCGGTGGCCGCGTCAAGGTCAAGGACACCGATCCGACCATCCTCGAAGCCGTCCTGGAGAAGCTCAAGGAAGCCGGTGCCGAAGTCACCTGCGGCGAAGACTGGATCGAAGTGAACATGCACGGCAAGCGGCCCAAGGCTGTCAACGTGCGGACCGCTCCATACCCGGCGTTCCCGACCGACATGCAGGCGCAGTTCATCTCCCTCAACGCCATTGCCGAAGGCACGGGCGCGGTCATCGAGACGATCTTCGAAAACCGCTTCATGCACGTCTACGAACTGCACCGCATGGGCGCCAAGATCCAGGTCGAAGGCAACACGGCCATCGTCACTGGCACCGAGAAGCTCAAGGGCGCGCCAGTCATGGCCACCGACCTGCGGGCGTCGGCCAGCCTGGTCATCTCGGCCCTGGTTGCCGAAGGCGATACCCTGATCGACCGCATCTACCACATCGACCGTGGCTACGAGTGCATCGAAGAAAAACTGCAGATGCTCGGCGCCAAGATCCGCCGCGTGCCGGGCTAGTTCCGGCTGCATGGGCGCAGGGACGCGTCCGTTGATTTCGTTTTATCGAGGGTGTTTGCACCCTCGATGTGTGTCCGGCGCCGTTTGCGACCGGGCATGAGTACCTTGATAAGGACTGACGTTTCCCATGTTGACCATCGCACTGTCCAAGGGCCGCATCCTTGACGACACCCTGCCGCTTCTGGCTGAAGCGGGCATCGTGCCGACCGAGAATCCGGACAAGAGCCGCAAGCTGATCATCCCCACGACCCAGGCCGACGTGCGCTTGCTGATCGTGCGTGCCACCGATGTGCCGACCTATGTGGAGCATGGTGCCGCCGACCTGGGCGTTGCCGGCAAGGACGTGCTGATGGAATACGGCGGCCAGGGCCTGTACGAGCCCCTGGACCTGCGGATCGCCCGTTGCAAGCTGATGACCGCCGGTAAAGTCGGCGCGCCGGAGCCCAAGGGGCGTTTGCGCGTGGCGACCAAGTTCGTCAACATTGCCAAGCGTTATTACGCCGAGCAGGGCCGTCAGGTCGACATCATCAAGCTGTACGGTTCGATGGAGCTGGCGCCGCTGATCGGCCTGGCGGACAAGATCATCGACGTGGTCGACACCGGCAACACCCTGCGGGCCAACGGTCTGGAACCCCAGGATTTCATTGCTGACATCACCTCCCGGCTGATCGTCAACAAGGCGTCGATGAAAATGCAGCATGCTCGTATCCAGGCTCTGATCGATACCCTGCGCAAGGCAGTGGAATCGCGACACCGCGGCTGATTCACCTGCGCGACCTTGAGTCGCGCCCGTCTATCCGTGTCATAGCCAATTTTCTCAGGTGCCCACGCGAATGGACTGGTAGCTTAGGGCGCCTGAGCATTTGCCATTAATGAGGCCCTCGCTATGACCGCTCCCACTTCGATTCGCCGACTCAACGCTGCCGATCCGGATTTCGCACATCATCTGGATCATCTGCTGAGCTGGGAAAGCGTGTCTGACGACTCGGTCAATCAGCGGGTGCTGGAGATCATCAAGGCTGTGCGCGAGCGTGGCGATGCGGCACTGGTGGAATTCACCCAGAAATTCGACGGCCTGCAAGTGGCGTCCATGGCCGACCTGATCCTGCCGCGCGAACGCCTGGAACTGGCCCTGACCCGGATCACCGTGCCCCAGCGCGAAGCCCTGGAAAAAGCCGCGTCGCGGGTACGTGATTATCACGAAAGGCAGAAACAGGACTCCTGGAGCTACACCGAAGCCGACGGCACGGTGCTGGGCCAGAAAGTCACGCCGCTGGACCGCGCCGGCCTGTACGTGCCGGGCGGCAAGGCGTCGTATCCATCCTCGGTGCTGATGAACGCCATCCCGGCCAAGGTCGCCGGCGTGACCGAAGTGGTCATGGTCGTCCCGACCCCGCGGGGTGAAATCAACGAACTGGTGCTGGCCGCCGCCTGCATCGCCGGGGTGGACCGGGTATTCACCATCGGCGGCGCCCAGGCCGTGGCTGCGCTGGCCTATGGCACCGAAAGCGTGCCACGGGTGGACAAGGTGGTCGGGCCGGGCAATATCTATGTCGCCACCGCCAAGCGCCACGTGTTTGGCCAGGTCGGCATCGACATGATCGCGGGCCCTTCGGAAATCCTCGTGGTGTGCGACGGCCAGACCGATCCGGACTGGATCGCCATGGACCTGTTTTCCCAGGCCGAGCACGATGAAGACGCCCAGGCGATCCTGGTCAGCCCGGACGCCGAGTTCCTCGACAAGGTCGCCGCCAGCATCGACAAGCTGCTGCCGACCATGGACCGCGCCGAGATCATCAACACCTCGATCAACGGCCGTGGGGCGCTGATCAAGGTCGATGACATGGCGCAGGCCATCGAGGTCGCCAACCGCATCGCGCCGGAACACCTGGAATTGTCCGTTGCCGATCCGCAAGCCTGGTTGCCACAGATCCGCCACGCCGGCGCGATCTTCATGGGCCGCCACACCAGCGAGGCACTGGGCGATTATTGCGCGGGGCCCAACCACGTGTTGCCGACTTCCGGCACCGCCCGCTTTTCGTCGCCGCTGGGGGTGTATGACTTCCAGAAGCGTTCGTCGATCATCTTCTGCTCCGAGCAGGGTGCTTCCGAACTGGGCAAGACCGCCTCGGTGCTGGCCCGTGGCGAATCGCTGAGCGCCCACGCCCGCAGCGCCGAGTACCGTATTCTTGATGAGCAATCCGTTGAAGGGCAGGGGAACTGAAATGAGTAAATTCTGGAGCCCGTTCGTCAAGAACCTGGTGCCCTACGTGCCGGGCGAGCAACCGAAGCTGACCCGGTTGGTCAAGCTCAACACCAACGAGAACCCCTACGGCCCATCGCCCAAGGCCCTGGCGGCGATGCAGACCGAACTGAACGACAACCTGCGCCTGTATCCGGACCCCAACAGTGACCTGCTCAAAGGCGCCGTGGCCCGCTACTACGGCGTGCAGAGCAACCAGGTGTTCCTGGGTAACGGCTCGGATGAAGTGCTGGCACACATCTTTCACGGTCTGTTGCAGCACGACCAACCGCTGTTGTTCCCGGACATCAGCTACAGCTTCTATCCGGTGTATTGCGGGTTGTACGGCATCCAGTTCGACGCCGTGCCCCTCGACGCACAGTTCCGGATCGATCCGGCGGACTATGCCAAGCCCAACGGCGGGATCATTTTCCCCAACCCGAACGCGCCGACCGGCTGCCTGCTGGCGCTGGAGGCGGTCGAGCGGATCCTCAAAGCCAGCCCGGATTCGGTGGTGGTGGTCGACGAGGCCTACATCGACTTCGGCGGCGAGACGGCCATCAGTCTGGTGGATCGTTATCCGAACCTGCTGGTGACCCAGACATTGTCCAAATCCCGCTCGCTGGCGGGGCTGCGCGTGGGCCTGGCGGTGGGCCATCCGGACCTGATCGAAGCGCTGGAGCGGATCAAGAACAGCTTCAACTCCTACCCGCTGGATCGCCTGGCGAACGTCGGCGGCGCGGCGGCGTTCGATGATCGCGAGTATTTCGACCGGACCTGCCGGTTAGTCATCGAGCACCGTGAATGGGTCGTGGCCCAATTGGAAGCCAAGGGCTTTGAAGTGCTGCCCTCGGCGGCCAACTTCATCTTCGCCCGCCACCCCCGGCACGATGCGGCAGGGTTGGCGGCGAAACTGCGGGAGCAGGGAGTGATCGTGCGGCACTTCAAACAGGAGCGGATTGCCCAATTCCTGCGGATCAGCATTGGCACACCGGAGCAGAACCAGGCCCTGATCGAAGCCCTCGGCGAACTCTGAAACCTTGCATTGACCCTGTGGGAGCGAGCTTGCTCGCGAAGGCGTAGTGTCAGTCACTTCAAGGTTGGCTGAACTGACGCTATCGCGAGCAGGCTCGCTCCCACAGTTGTTTTGGGGTGTTCGCAATATCGGCGTTCCAGCGCCAATTCCCTGTGGGAGCGAGCTTGCTCGCGAAGGCGTAGTGTCAGTCGCTCCAAGGTTGGCTGAACTGACGCCATCGCGAGCAAGCTCGCTCCCACAGTTGTTTTGGGGTGTTCGCACTATCGGCGTTCCAGCGCCAGTCCCCTGTGGGAGCGAGCTTGCTCGCGAAGGCGTAGTGTCAGTCACTTCAAGGTTGGCTGAACTGACGCTATCGCGAGCAAGCTCGCTCCCACAGTTGTTTTGGGGTGTTCGCACTGTCGGCGTGTCACCGCCAATCCCTTGTGGGAGCGAGCCTGCTCGCGAAGGCGTAGTGCCAGTCACTTCATGGTTGGCTGAACTGACGCTATCGCGAGCAGGCTCGCTCCCACAGTTGTTTTGGGGGGCGCACTATCGGCGTTCCAGCGCTAATCCCCTGTGGGAGCGAGCTTGCTCGCGATGGGGCCTTCGGATCAGACCCTGAACTGATTGATCAACCGCCGCTGCTGCTCCGCCAGTTTGGTCAGTCCGGCGCTGGCCGCGCTGGATTCGTCGGCGCCGCTGGCCACTTCGTTCGCCACTTGCCCTATGTTGATCACGTTGCGGTTGATGTCATCGGCCACGGCGCTTTGTTCCTCGGCGGCGCTGGCGATCTGGGTGTTCATGTCGTTGATCACCGACACGGCCTGGGTAATCGTTTCCAGGGCCTGGGCCGCTTTCGCCGCATGCTGCACGCTTTCATCGGTACGGTGCTGGCTGTCTTCCATCACCCGCACCACATCCCGGGTGCCTTGTTGCAGTTGCTGGATCATCGCCTGGATTTCTTCGGTCGCCTGCTGCGTCTTCTGCGCCAGGTTGCGCACTTCATCGGCGACCACCGCGAAACCACGGCCCTGTTCACCGGCCCGGGCCGCTTCGATGGCCGCGTTGAGGGCCAGCAGGTTGGTCTGCTCGGCGATCCCGCGGATGGCGGTGAGGATCGCGTTGATGTTCTCGCTGTCCTTGGCCAGGGTCTGCACCACGCCCACCGCCTTGCCGATCTCCACGGCCAGGGCACCAATGGAGGTGGAGGTGTCCCGGACGATCTGCATGCCCTGGCTGGCAGCCTGGTCCGCATGACTGGCGGCCTGGGCCGCTTGGGTCGCGTTGCGGGCCACGTCCTGGGCGGTGGCGGTCATTTCGTGCACCGCAGTGGCGACCTGATCGATCTCGGACATTTGCTTGTGCACACCCTGGTTGGTGCGGATCGCAATATCGGCGGTGTGCTCCGATGAATCGCTGACGCTCTGCACCGAGGTCACCACTTGGGTGATCATGCCCTGCAACTTGCTCAGGAAGGTGTTGAAGCCCCTGGCGATCGCCCCCAACTCATCGGCGCGGTCGCTCACCAGGCGACGGGTCAGGTCGCCTTCGCCCTGGGCGATGTCATCGAGCATCGCCACCATTTGCTTGAGTGGCCGGGCAATGCCATGGCCCACCAGCCAGATCACCAGCAGACCGATGCCGGCAATCACCAGGCCCACCATCGCCATGCCGAAGATATCGGCCTGGCGCTGATGGTCGAGGTCTTGCTGCAAGGCTTGCAGGTCGGCCATGACCGCATTCAGCGGCAACTGCAGCATCAGCGTCCAGCGGGCGTTGGTCTCGCCGATGCCGAACGGCATGTACACCTCGATATGCCCGTGTTCTTCGTCGATGTCGTAGCGCACCTCGCCGACGCCCAGCTTGGCCAGGTTGTCCAATTCGCTGGCATCCAGCAGGTCGCTGGCCTTTTCCCCGAGTTTGCTCGGGTCCTTGGTGAAAGCCACCAGCCGGTTGTTGCTCGAGAGCAGGGCCATTTCTCCGGCGCCGTCGTACAGCTTGCCATCGGCGGCCACGAGCATGTCCTGGATGAAGTTCACCGACAGGTCGGCGCCGACGATGCCCTGGAACTTGCCATCGATCATGATCGGTTCGATGAACGAGGCGAGCATGGTCATCGTGCTGCCGACGCGATAGGGCGCCGGGTCGATCACGCAGGCTTTCTTGCTGTCCTGGGAGCACAGGTAGTACTCACTGGCGCGGATGCCGGTGGAGAGCAGTTTCTGGTCGGTCACGTCGGCGAGTTTTTCCAGGCCCAGGGAGCCGTCCTGGTTGCGAAACCACCACGGCAGGAAACGCCCGTTGGTTTCCATGCCCACCACCGGGCTGTTCACATAGCTGGCGTCGTCGTGGTCGATGGCGTTCGGCTCCCAGGCGATGTAGGCGCCGAGGATCTTCGGGTTGCGCACCACGGTTTCCCGCAGCAGGCTGATCATCTGCTCGCGGGGCACCTTCAGTTGCGGGTTGCCGTCCGCGCCGTTGATGCCCATCAAGGCATTCGTGGTGGCCAGGCCGCGGGCGAGCAGCAGTGGGGCTTCCAGTTCCCGTTGGATCAGGCTGGCCTGGGTGCGCGCCAGGGCACTGAGGCGTTGTTCGATGAGTTGCTCGAACTGCGCCTTGGTGCGCTGTTGCACCATCTCCTGGGTGCGGGCGCCAGCAAACAACGCGTACAGCACAAGGGCGCCAACCACACTGAGCACGATGGCGCCGGCCAGGGCGGCCACGGAAAACTGGATCGATTTGAATTTCATAAAGGCTCCGGCCGCGGAAATGACGTCTGGGCTCTTTATCGGCGTTTCTGTGGCGCGGCATGAGACGCTGTTCGTCGGGTGACTCTTATAGCTGCGTGGGTGTCGCAAATGGACACGGTGGAATCTGTCCGAAAAAACGCTAATCCCTCGTTGTGTATCTGGCGCCGATACAAATCAAGGCCTAGGATACGCCCACGTTTCCAGGGAGCTTCTTTTACATGAACAAGACATTGATGGTGAGTGCTCTGAGCGCGGCGCTGCTGCTCGCCGGTTGCCAGTCGGTCAACACCACCAGCGGCGGAGCCGTGGGTGTGGAGCGCAAGCAGTACATGTTCAGCATGCTGTCGACCGACGAGGTCAACCAGATGTACGCCCAGTCCTATCAAAAGACGATGGGTGAGGCCAAAGCCCAGGGTGCGCTGGACAAGACCAGCAACGATGCCAAGCGCATCCAGGTCATTGCCGATCGCTTGATTGCCCAGGCGCCGGTGTTCCGCCCGGATTCGGCCCAGTGGAACTGGGAAGTGAACCTGATCAAGAGCGATGAACTCAACGCCAATTGTGGCCCTGGCGGCAAGATCATGTTCTACACCGGCCTGATCGACCAGTTGAAGCTGACCGACGCTGAAATCGCCGCGATCATGGGCCACGAAATCGCCCACGCCCTGCGCGAGCACGGGCGCGAAGCGATGTCCAAGGCCTATGGCATCGAGATGGCCAAGCAGGGCGCCGGTGCCTTGTTCGGCCTCGGCCAGGACAGCCTGGCCTTGGCCGACACCGTCGCCAACTACGGCATGACCTTGCCCAACAGCCGTGGCAACGAGAACGAAGCCGACCTGATCGGCCTCGAACTGGCCGCCCGCGCCGGCTACGACCCGAATGCGGCGATCACCCTGTGGAACAAGATGGCCAAGGCTTCCGAAGGCGCGCCGCCGGAATTCATGAGCACCCACCCGTCGTCGAGCAGTCGTATCGCTTCGCTGCAAGCGGCGATTCCGAAGGTGATGCCGCTGTATCAGCAGGCCAAGAAGTAAGCATTGTCATGTGGTGAGGCTTGCCGGCCTCATCGCGAGCAAGCTCGCTCCCACAATGATCTGCAGCCCCTGTGGGAGCGAGCTTGCTCGCGATGAACGATGACGCGGTATCAAACCCACCCACTACTTTGCATCGCCTTGTACACCGCCACGATCGCCAGGACGAAGAACGCCGAGGCGGCCAGGCGGCGGATCAGGGTCAGGGGCAGCTTCTCGGCGGCGAAATTGCCCGCCAGGACCACCGGCACGTTGGCAATCAACATGCCCACGGTGGTGCCGATGATCACCAGCCACAACTCCGGGTATTGCGCGGCGAGCATCACCGTGGCGATCTGGGTCTTGTCGCCGATTTCCGCCAGGAAGAACGCAATCAGTGTGGTCAGGAACGGTCCGAACCGGCGTGCCGTGTTGGCTTCTTCATCGTCCAGTTTGTCCGGGACCAGCGTCCACAGTGCCGTGGCCGTGAAGCTGGCCGCCAATATCCAGTGCAGGACCGCGTTGGAGAAAAAACCGCTGACCCAGGCGCCGACCGCGCCGGCTGCCGCATGGTTGGCCAGGGTCGCGGCGACGATGCCGGCGATGATCGGCCAGGGTTTGCGAAAGCGAGCCGCCAGGATGAGCGCGAGCAATTGCGTCTTGTCGCCGATTTCGGCCAGCGCAACGATCGCCGTAGGTACGAGGAGTGAGTCCAGCATCAGGGATTTCCTAAAGGGGCGGGTCGACACGGCTATGACACGTACAGCCTTCCCGCCCCGGGTAAGGTGTGCGTGTCATAGGTCTTGTCAAACCCAGCGACCATCTGCGTGGACGCTTGGGCCGCATACGCCATGGTCTGCTGACCAAGTATGTTGACGTATGCCGGGCGAGCATGGCGCTCGCGGGAGACTACTCCCCTAGGACGGACCGGATTCTGCCTAGGCAAACCCGATTGAGCAAGTACTGTTTCCTAAAAAACTTCAACCGCGTTTGGCCCGGTAGATGCGAAAGCCTTGGCCTTCGGCCTTGATCGCGCAAACGCCCAAATGCTCCTCGATCAGTGGCTGGTACTTGAGGAAGCTATTGGCAACCAGCCGAAGTTCGCCACCGTTTTTCAGATGTTTGGCTGCTTTTCGCAGCAGGTTTTCCGTGGCATGGTAATCGGTGTGCACGCCGACATGGAACGGCGGGTTGCTCAGGATCGCGCTCAAACCCATCGGTGCGGCGTCGATACCATCACCGGTCAGCACTTCGGCTTCCAGGCCATTGGCGGCCAGGGTCAGGCGACTGCTGGCGGCAGCAAATGCATCCACGTCCAACAGGGTGACGGTGTTATGCGGATAGCGCCGCTTGACCGCCGCCCCCAGCACCCCGGCGCCGCAGCCGAAGTCGAGCAAATGCCCGCTGGGCAGTTTATCCAGGTGTTCCAACAGCAGCGCACTGCCGCGGTCCAGGCGACCGTGGCTGAACACCCCCGGCAGGCTGATAACCTTCAGCGGGCCTTCGGCCAGGGGCAGTTCGTAGGTCTGGGCCAGGCTTTCCAGGGGCTTGGCCTCGGGCGCGTTGGCGACAGTGACCTGCCACAGCTGGCAGTGCCGGGCGCTGTCGAGCTTGCGCGGCTTGCCGAACGGATTGAGCTGCTTGGACGCGCCTTCGATGCCGCTGCGTTTTTCCCCCACCAGGTACACCTCGCGCCCGGCCAGGCGCGCCGCCACGGCATTGAGGAGGTAGTCGGTCAGGTCCTTGGCCTTGGGCAGGAACACCACGGCGGTGTCGAACGCACGCTCGGGCACGGTCACGCCAAAGTGGCTGCGCTCGGGAAAACGAGCGTCCAGCGCCGCCTGATCGCCGGCATGCCAGCACCAGCCATGGGCTTCTGGCAAACGGCCGAGCAAATCGTCGGCGGGCAGGCCGGCCAACAACACCGAACCCTGGAATAACTCGGCCTGACGAAGCAGTACTTCACTGCGCGGATCCATGGTCTGCTCCTTGATAAAGCGGGTAAAAAAAAGTGCGGCAGTTTATCAACTGACGACACGCCGCGCTGTACCGCTGAAAAAGCCCTGGGCGTTTTCGCTCATTTGGCCGACGATCCGTTGCCGCGCTTCGCGGCTGCCCCAGGCGTTGTGTGGGGTGACGATCAACCGTGGGATATCGCCGGCCAGCAGCGGGTTGCCTTGGGGCGGCGGCTCCACGCTGAGCACGTCGGTGGCGGCGCCTCCCAAGTGACCGCTGCGCAGTGCCTCGGCCAGAGCCTGTTCGTCGATCAAGCCGCCACGGGCGGTATTGACCACGAATGCGCCGGGCTTGAGCCGCGCCAGTTCGCGGGCGCCGATGAAGTTCCGGGTGTGCTCGTTGAGCGGGCAGTGCAGGGTCAGGGCATCGACTTGCGGCAACAATTGCTCCAGCGGCAAGCGGTCGGGCCGGGCCGGGCGCCCAGGGATCTGCCCCAGCAGCACGCGCATGCCAAAGGCTTCGGCCAGCCGCCCGACGGCGCTGCCCAATTCGCCATGGCCGAGCAAGCCCAGGGTCTTGCCTTCCAGCTCGACAATCGGATAGTCCAGCAGGCAGAACTGCGAAGCCTGCTGCCAGCGACCTTCCCCCACCGCTTTTTGATAATCGGCCAGGCGCGTCGCCAGGTTCAGCAACAGCATGAGGGTGTGCTGGGCCACCGACGGCGTGCCGTAGCCCTGGCAATTGCACACCGTGATGCCGTGGTGACGGGCGGCCGCCAGGTCGACATTGTTGGTACCCGTGGCACTGATCAGGATCAGCTTCAGTTCAGGGCTGGCCGCCATGGCCTGGGCATCGATCACGATTTTGTTGGTGATTGCCACAGTGGCTCCCTTGAGCCGCTCGATGACCTGCTCCGGCGTGGTCCGGGCGAACAGTTGCAGTTCGCCGAAGCAACTGCGCAACGGGTTCAGGTCCAGGTCGCCGAGGTCCAGGGAAGGGTGGTCGAGGAAAACGGCGCGGGCGGTGTTCGTCATCAGCTGTACCTTTTATGTCAAGAACCGAAGGCGTAATGTGGCGAGCCTATCAGATGGTTTGTTGCTTTGGTCTGGCGCGATATTGGGGATCATGAGGAACCCTGTGGCGAGGGGATTTATCCCCGCAGGACTGCGAAGCAGTCCCAAAAGCCCTGGAAATGATTTTTGCCTGACACACCGAGTGTTCAAGTATCAGGGCTGCTTCGCGGCCCAGCGGGGATAAATCCCCTCGCCACATGTTCACTCCCCAGAAAGTTGATGTTCGTTTCGAGATTGAGTTAGCCAAGGAGCCCCTATGTACCTCACCGAATTCCTCACCGTCGCCCTGATCCACCTGCTGGCTGTTGCCAGCCCCGGGCCGGATTTTGCCGTGGTGGTGCGCGAAAGCGTGACCCATGGCCGACGCGCCGGGACCTGGACGGCGCTGGGCGTCGGCACGGCGATTTTCCTGCACGTGGGCTATTCGTTGCTGGGCATCGGCCTGATCGTGTCGCAATCGATCGTGCTGTTCAACGCACTGAAGTGGGCTGCCGCCGCGTACCTGCTGTACATCGGCTTCAAGGCACTGCGGGCGCAACCGGCCAAGCCGGCCGAGGAAAACCTGCACAAGGAAGTCGGTGAGCGGACCGCCCGCGGCGCGTTCATTTCGGGGTTTGTCACCAACGGCCTGAACCCCAAGGCGACATTGTTTTTCCTGTCGCTGTTCACCGTGGTAATCAACCCGCACACGCCGTTGGCGATCCAGGCCGGTTACGGCGTGTACCTGGCGGTGGCGACGGCCGTCTGGTTCTGCCTGGTGGCGCTGTTGTTCAGCCAGCAACGGGTGCGCGCCGGTTTCGCGCGCATGGGCCATTGGTTCGACCGGACCATGGGCGCGGTGCTCGTCGCCATCGGGGTGAAACTGGCGTTTACCGAGGCGCACTGACCGCTCTGATCTTTTCTCTGATCGCTTCCATGCGGGTGTGGGGCGATCAATGCCGTTGGCGGGCGTAATCCAGAAAAGCGTCGATGTTGTCACTGCACAGCAGCGGTGACACCGCCTTGACCTCTTCCATCGGCCATTCCCACCAGGCCGACTCCAGCAGGGCCTGACGCACTGGCTCCTCGAAGCGCCAGCGAATGAACCGGCACGGGTTGCCGCCCACCATGGCGTAAGGCTCGACATCGCGTGTCACCACCGCGCCGGCGGCGACCACGGCGCCATGGCCGATGGTCACGCCCGACAGGATCATCGCGTCAGCGCAGATCCAGCAGTCGCTGCCAATCACCACGTCGCCCTTGGTCGGGTTGCTGCCGGGAATGTCCCGGGCTTCATCGATCATCAGTGGGAATGGAAACGTGCTGACCCAGTCGGTGCGATGCCCGCCACCCAACAGGATCTTCACCCCTTCGGCGATCGACGTATAGGAACCAACCTCGAGGACCGTGTCGTCGCCGAACTCCATCACCTCGGGAATGCCGTAGGTGCCTACGCCGACCTGGTACTTCGGATAACGCAGACGGATTTTTTCCGGTGCTCGTTCGAGTTTTTCCAGGCGCTTGAGGTGCTTTCGTACTTTGCGTTCCTTGAGTTTCTGCAAGAACTTCATGATCGGGACCTTGTCATCGGCATTCGCAGGGCCAGTCGCTTGAGGCGTTTGAAACTGGTTTTGTTCCAGTGGCGCCAGGGGATGCTGCGCAACAGTCGCCAGGCTTCTTTCCGGTCTTCGACCACGGCGTACTTCAGCGCTTTGTGCACCAGCACCGTGCGGGCCGACTGGTAGGCGGGGTGGTCCCGATAGGGCTCGATGGCCTGCAGGTCCGTCTTGAGCATCAAGCGGTACTTTCTCGAGAGGTTATTGGGGTGGCGCCGATAGCGCGTGACGCAGATCGGCAGTTCATGGATCTCATAACCCTGGCGGGCGATCCGCAGGGTGATCTGAAAATCCTGGACCCTTAGCTGCGGATCGTAAAAACCGGCGTCCCGCAGGGCGCTCATGCGATACAGGGCCGTGGGCGCGCCGATGACCGCGGCGTTGCGCAGCAGGTCATCGAAGGTGTGCACCTGGATGTGGTCGCGCTGTTGCTCCTTGATGGTCCGGCTATCGCTGTCGATGTAGATGACCAGCGCGCCGACACAGCCCACCTGTGGGTGTTCGTCCAGGTATTGGGCGCGGACCCGGATCGAATGGGGCAGCATCACATCGTCAAGGTCCGGGGTGGCGACATACGTGCCCTTGGCATATTTCAACCCGTGGTTGAGTGCCGCGCTCACACCCTGGTTCTCCTGGGAGTAGAGCTGGAAAGCGTAGGTTCGCTGCAACTGCCGGAGCCTGGCCAGGCTGTCGTCGGTGGAGCCGTCGTCGACCACGATGACCTCAACGTTCCGGTAGTCCTGGGCAAAGAGGCTGTGGATCGCCTCTTCCAGGTACTTCCCGGCGTTGTAGCAAGGGGCCACGATCGACACAAGCGGCGCACCTTGAGGCGCGGGGACCTGGGAAGAGGTCAGTTCGTTGTTCATTATTTTCTGTCAAGAAGTGGTGGCATGCTGAAGACCTGCCAGGGCATTTTCCCCATAGGCTTTTGTAGCAAGCGTGATACCTATGCCCGCTGTTGGACCCCGATCCGACAAGTTTGGTTGCGCGATGCTTGCGAAACCTGGGGGCGAGATGGCTCAAGGCTAGTATTTGCGCGCGGATCAAATCATTCCTTTGGCTGATTTGATCCGTGTATAAGCGCTCTAGAGTGCTTGCTTCCAGCCAAGACCGTGCAGTCAGAAAAGGGACTCTTATGTTGCAGACTCGCGTTATTCCTCCAGCCGAAGGCGCCTATCAATACCCGCTGCTGATCAAGCGGCTGCTGATGTCCGGTACGCGTTACGAGAAAACCCGCGAGATCGTCTACCGTGACCAGTTGCGCTACAGCTATCCGACGCTGATCGAACGGGTCGCGCGCCTGGCCAACGTGTTGACCGAGGCGGGGGTCAAGGCCGGCGATACCGTGGCGGTGATGGACTGGGACAGCCATCGCTACCTGGAATGCATGTTCGCGATCCCGATGATCGGCGCGGTGATCCACACCATCAACGTGCGCCTGTCACCGGAGCAGATCGTCTACACCATGAACCACGCCGAGGACCGCTTCGTGCTGGTCAACAGCGAGTTCGTCGGCTTGTACCAGGCGATAGCCGGGCACCTGACCACGGTGGACAAGACCCTGCTGCTGACCGACCTGCCGGAAAAAACCGCCGACCTGCCGAACCTGGTGGGTGAATACGAGCAATTGCTGGCCGCCGCGGCGCCCACCTACGACTTCCAGGATTTCGACGAAAACTCCGTCGCCACCACGTTCTACACCACCGGCACCACCGGCAACCCCAAGGGCGTGTACTTCACCCATCGGCAACTGGTGCTGCACACCATGGGCGTGGCGACCATCATGGGGTCCATCGACAGCGTGCGGCTGCTGGGCACCAACGACGTGTACATGCCGATCACGCCGATGTTCCATGTCCATGCCTGGGGCCTGCCCTACGTGGCGACCATGCTCGGGCTCAAGCAGGTCTATCCGGGTCGCTACGATCCCGAGTTCCTGGTCCAGCTGTGGCGCAAGGAAAAGGTCACCTTTTCCCATTGCGTGCCAACCATTCTGCAAATGGTCCTCAATGCCAAGGGCGCCCAGGACACCGACTTCGGCGGCTGGAAGATCGTCATTGGCGGCAGCGCCCTGAATCGCAGCCTGTACGAAGCGGCCAAGGCGCGGGGCATCCAGCTCACCGCCGCCTACGGCATGTCGGAAACCGGCCCGCTGGTGTCCTGTGCCCACCTCAACGACGAATTGATGGCCGGCAGCGAGGACGAGCGCACCACCTACCGGATCAAGGCCGGCGTGCCGGGGCCGCTGGTGGAGGCGGCGATCGTCGACACCGAGGGACGGTTCCTGCCCGCCGACGGCGAGACCCAGGGCGAACTGGTGCTGCGCGCGCCGTGGCTCACCGAGGGCTATTTCAACGAGCCGCACAAGGGCGCCGAGCTCTGGGCCGGCGGCTGGCTGCATACCGGCGACGTCGCCACGCTGGACAACATGGGCTTCATCGACATCCGCGACCGGATCAAGGACGTGATCAAGACCGGTGGCGAATGGATCTCCTCCCTGGACCTGGAAGACCTCATCAGTCGTCATGCGGGGGTACGCGAAGTAGCAGTGGTCGGCATTCCCGATCCGCAGTGGGGCGAGCGGCCGTTTGCCTTGCTGGTGGTTCGAGAAGGGCATGAGATCGGGGCTCGCGAACTCAAGGAGCACCTCAAGCCGTTCGTCGAGCTGGGGCATTTGAGCAAGTGGGCGATCCCGAGCCAGATCGCCCTTGTTACGGAAATTCCCAAGACCAGCGTCGGCAAGCTCGACAAGAAGCGTATCCGCGTCGACATCACCGAATGGCAGAGCAACAACAGCACCTTCCTGTCCACGCTTTAGGCCTTTTTACCGTGCCCGAAAGGGCACGGCAGCCCCACCAAGCAAGCGCTTGCCTTGTCAAACCGCAAATTTCAGCCATCCTTGCCGTGCCGACATCTGTCGGCCTGGCGAAAGGACTGTTCCAGAGTGGTCGCGGGCTGCAAATCACACTTTAGAGGGATCAAGCCGTACTACCTGCTGGCTATAGTCCGCTCACGGATTCTCAAGAACGGGGCGCACGCACGAAAGAGCGATGCGACTTCGACGGATATCGGGACGCTGCCGCTCCCTGCCGCCGAGGTGTTTTTGAAATGTCCATTGCCATAACAATAATGCACATGGAGTAGCGTCGATGACCTCAGCAACCACGTTCTGGCGCCGGGCAAAACTGCCTCTGGCGGTCAGTCTCGCCTCTTCGCTCGCCGGGCCAGCATTCGGCGTCAGTTTCAACATCGGTGAAATCGAAGGCCAGTTCGACTCGTCCCTGTCGGTCGGCGCGAGCTGGTCTACGGCCAACGCCAACAAGGACCTGATCGGCGTCAACAATGGCGGCAAGGGCTTGTCGCAGACTTCCGATGACGGTCACTTGAACTTCAAGCGAGGGGAAACCTTCTCGAAGATCTTCAAGGGCATCCATGACCTGGAACTGAAGTACGGCGATACCGGCGTGTTCGTGCGCGGCAAGTACTGGTACGACTTCGAACTCAAGGACGAACACCGCCTGTACAAGGACATCAGCGACAGCAACCGCAAGGAAGGCGCCAAGTCCTCCGGCGGGCAGATCCTCGATGCGTTCGTCTACCACAACTATTCCATTGCCGATCAGCCAGGCTCCGTGCGTTTGGGCAAGCAGGTGGTCAGCTGGGGTGAAAGCACGTTCATCCAGGGCGGCATCAACTCCATCAACCCGGTCGACGTGTCCGCGTTCCGTCGTCCTGGCGCCGAGATCAAGGAAGGCCTGATCCCGGTCAACATGTTCTACGTGTCCCAGAGCCTGACCGACAACCTGTCGGCCGAGGCGTTCTACCAGATTGAGTGGGACCAGACCGTGGTGGATAACTGCGGTACGTTCTTCTCCCAGCCGGATGTGATTGCCGACGGTTGTACCGATAACCTGCGGGTGCTCAACAAACGTTCGACCATTCCGTTGCCGGGCGCCATTCTTCCAATATTGGAAGGCCAGGGTGTCGATATCAACGAAGAAGGCGTGCTGGTACGTCGTGGCCCGGACCGCGATGCCCGCGACAGCGGCCAGTGGGGCGCATCGTTGAAGTACATGTTCGAACCGCTGGACACCGAGTTCGGTGCCTACTTCATGAACTACCACAGCCGTGCGCCGATTTTCAGTGCCCAGGGGGCTGCGCAGCAGTTCTACACCGCGGGGCCAATCGCGGCACTGCGTCCCCTGATCGTGGCGGGTAACTCCAACTACTTCGTCGAGTACCCGGAAGATATCCGCCTCTATGGCCTGAGTTTCTCCACGACACTGCCTACCGGTACGGCGTGGAGCGGTGAGATCAGCTATCGGCCGAATGCACCGGTGCAACTGAGCACCACTGACATTCTCTTCGCCGGTGTGACGCCACTTCCCGGATTTGGTAATGCATCGGTGCTCCAGGGCACGCCGGGCCAGGACCTGCACGGCTATAGCCGTAAAGAGATCACTCAGTTCCAGACCACGTTCACGCACTTCCTCGATCAAGTCATGGGCGCCAGCCGCCTGACCCTGGTGGGTGAAATAGGGGTGACCCATGTCGGTGGCCTGGAAAGCAAATCCGACGCTCGCTATGGCCGTGATCCGGTGTTCGGGCCGGGTGAACTGCCCAACGGTTTCTGTAACTCGCTCAATACGTCTACTGCGACGGGGGGCGGCCAGACCATCAACGACGTCAACAGCAACTGCAACAACGACGGCTTCACCACCTCCACGTCCTGGGGCTACCGCGCTCGCGCCATCTGGGAGTACCCGGACGTGTTCGCTGGCGTGAACCTCAAGCCCAACGTGGCCTGGTCCCATGACGTCAAGGGTTACTCGCCGGGCCCTGGCGGCAACTTCGAAGAAGGCCGCAAAGCCGTCAGCCTCGGGCTGGATGCCGAGTACCAGAACACCTACAACGCCAGCCTGGCCTACACCAACTTCTTTGGTGGCGACTTCAGCACTGTGGACGATCGTGACTTCCTGGCGCTCAGCGTCGGCGTGACCTTCTAAGCACCGTATTTCAGGACGACACACTATGAAAGTAACAAAGAATCTGTTGCAGGCCGGTGTCTTGGGGCTGTCCCTGCTGGCCGCCAGTGTCATGGCGGCAGTACCCGCGGCCGAGGCCGACAAGCTGGGCAAGAGCCTGACGCCGATGGGCGCCGAGATGGCCGGCAATGCCGATGGCTCGATCTCGGCCTGGAAACCCATGGCCAAGAACGCCGGTGCCGTGGACAGCAAGGGCTTCCTGGCCGACCCGTTCCCGACTGAAAAGCCGTTGTTCACCATCACTGCGCAGAACGTCGAGCAATACAAGGCCAAACTCGCCCCGGGCCAGTACGCGATGTTCAAGCGCTACCCGGAAACCTTCAAGATGCCGGTCTACCCGACCCATCGCGGCGCCACCGTGCCGGACGAGGTGTTCGCCTCCATCAAGAAGAATGCGGTCAACACCAAGCTGGTTTCCGGCGGCAACGGCCTGGAGAACTTCGAGACGGCCGTGCCGTTCCCGATTCCCCAGAGCGGCGTCGAAGTCATCTGGAACCACATCACCCGCTATCGTGGCGGCAGCGTGACGCGCCTGGTCACCCAGGCCACCCCACAGCCCAACGGTTCGTACAGCCTGGTGTACTTCCGCGACCAGTTCGTGTTCCGCGACAAGATGAAGGATTTCGATCCGGCCAACCCGGGTAACATCCTGTTCTACTTCAAGCAACAAGTGACCGCGCCGGCGCGCCTGGCCGGTGGCGTGCTGCTGGTGCACGAGACCCTCGACCAAGTGAAGGAGCCGCGTTCGGCGTGGGTCTACAACGCTGGCCAGCGCCGTGTGCGCCGTGCCCCGCAAGTGTCCTATGACGGCCCGGGTACCGCCGCCGACGGCCTGCGTACCTCCGACAACCTGGACATGTACAACGGCGCACCGGACCGCTACGACTGGAAACTGGAAGGCAAGAAAGAGCTGTACATCGCCGCCAACAGCTACAGGATCGATTCGCCGCAACTCAAGTACGCCGACATCATCAAGGCCGGCCACATCAACCAGGACCTGACCCGCTACGAGCTGCGTCGCGTCTGGCATGTGACCGCGACCCTGAAGGAAGGCCAGCGCCACATCTACGCCAAGCGTGACTTCTACATCGATGAAGACACCTGGCAAGCCGCGGTGATCGACCACTACGACGGTCGTGGCCAACTGTGGCGCGTGGCCGAGGCCCATGCCGAGAACTACTACGACAAGCAAGTGCCGTGGTACGCCCTGGAAACCCTCTACGACCTGCAGTCTGGCCGCTACCTGGCGCTGGGCATGAAGAACGAAGAGAAATCGGCCTACGACTTCGGCTTCACCGCCACCACCGCCGACTTTACCCCGAACGCACTGCGCCAGGACGGCATCCGCTAAACCGCTCCACCCGAGGCCGCATCCTCGAAACAACGCCCCGACTGGTTCGGGGCGTTTTTTTGTTCGATCAGTCAACACAAAACCCTGTGGCGAGGGAGCTTGCTCCCGCTGGGCTGCGCAGCAGCCCCAAACCAGCCTACTCATTGTGTCAGGTACAACGCAGTCGCTGCCTTGCGGGTTGCTTCGCAACCCAGCGGGAGCAAGCTCCCTCGCCACAAGAGCGTTGGCTGCCTGAGTTTTTTCAAGTCGGTCGGCTTGTAGTCTTTTTGTAGCCATTTGTAGCACTCCCTTCAATACCTTCTCGTTTACCGCTAGTCTGCGGACATCTGCAACGCCGCCACCCGCATTCCTACAAGAGCCGGCCATGACTGATTTGTCTTCACTTCCGGATTCTGCCCGCGCAGCCATCGCGGTACAGGACGGGCGTTTCTACCGCCCGCCCTTGCCCGACGGCCATGTCGCGCGGTCGCGGTTGTGCGAGCGTTTGAGCGCCGGGCTCGGCGGGCGGTTGCTGTTGGTCAGTGCCCCGGCGGGGTTCGGTAAAAGCTCCCTGGCGGTGGAGTTCTGCCAGAGCCTGCCGGCCCATTGGCAAAGCCTCTGGCTGGGGCTCAGTGCCCGGGACAACGATCCGGGACGTTTTCTGGAACGCTTGCTCGACGGGCTCCAGGCATTTTTCCCGCAACTGGGTGGCCGGGCACTGGGGCTGCTGAAAATGCGCCAGCGCCATCAACCCTTTGCCTTCGAAGAATGGCTCGATGGCTTGCTGGACGAATTGTCCGCGCACTTATCGCCCCGCAATCCCTTGTTGCTGGTCCTCGACGATTACCACCTGGCCCAAAGCCCGGTGCTGGATCGCTGCCTGCAATTTTTCCTCAATCACCTGCCTGACGGTTTGCTGGTACTCGTCACCAGCCGCCAGCGTCCGGACTGGCACCTGGCGCGCCTGCGCCTGTCGCGGCAATTGCTCGAACTCAACGAGCAAGACCTGCGCCTGACCCATGACGAAGCCTTGACCCTGCTCCAGCATCACAGCAGCTCGTTGCGCGGCGAAGCGTTGGAAAACCTCATCCAGCGCAGTGAAGGCTGGGTGGCCGGGCTGCGGTTCTGGTTGCTGGCCGCCTCCGAGGCCGGCAACGAAGGCCTGCTGCCCCAGGCCCTGCACGGTGGGGAGGGGCTGATCCGCGACTATCTGCTCGAAGAAGTCATCGATTGCCTGCCCGCCGAGGTGCAGGCGTTCCTCTACGACACGGCCCCTCAGGAACGTTTTTGCAGCGCGCTGTGCGATGCCGTGCGCGAAGCCCATGACAGTGGCGAAATCCTGCGTTACCTGGCGGCCCACCAGGTCTTCCTGGTACCGCTGGACGAGCACGGCCATTGGTACCGATATCACCACTTGTTTTCCGACCTGCTGCGCAGTCGCCCCAGCGCGCCGGCCATGGTCCCGGCCGCGACCCTGCACCTGCGGGCCTGTCGCTGGTTCAACGCCCAGGGCCTGATCGACGAAGCCGTGGAACAGGCGTTGCGGGCCGGGCACCTGGACGTGGCGGCGAACCTGGTGCAGAACCTTTCGGAGGAGCAACTGCTGGCCGAGCAGAACGTTGGCATGTTGCTGCGCTGGAAAATGGATTTGCCCGACAGCCTGCTCATCAGCACGCCGCGGCTGATCGTGCTCTACAGCTGGGCATTGGGCCTGGCCTGCCAATTGGACGCCGCCGAAGAGCTGGCCGCGCACTTGAGTCGTTTCCTGCCGGCCCCTTCCGCCACCGCGCAAAAATCCATGCTTGCCCAATGGCTGGCCCTGAGCGGCATCGTCGCCCGTGGCCGCGGCGATCGCGAGGCCACCGTGCGTTATTGCAGCGAAGCCCTGGAGAGCCTGCCGCAAAAACGCTACGGCCAGCGGCTGATGTGCCTGTCCACCTTGTCGAACCTGGCGATTGCCGACGGCGACCTGTGGCGCGCCCGGAACCTGAACCGCGATTCCCTGGAGCTGGCGCAGCGGGTCGGCAACCCATTGTTCGAGGCCCTGGCCCATTACGATCGTGCCCGGGTCTTGCAGGCGCGGGGGGAAATCCTGCGGGCGCTGGACGAAGTGCACCAGGGTTTGCAACGTCTGCATGCATTATCGCCCCAGCGGCTTTATGCGGTGCGGGCGCGGTTGATCATGTACGAGGGGTTCCTGCTGACCTTGCGCATGCAACCCCAGGTCGGCCTGGCGCGGTTGCAGGCAGGCCTCACCGAAGCCCGCGCCTGCCGCGACATCAGCGTGCTGATCGGTCATTGCGTGATCGCGCGTATCGAAGGCTATGGCGGCGAGTTCGCCCGGGCCTTTGCCGAACTGGCTGAAGCCGAGCGCCTGATGCACATCTGGGACGTTCCGCCGATCTACTACCTGGCGATGATTACCCTGGTCAAATGCGAGCTCTGGCTGGCCCAGGGTCGCACCGACCTGGCCGAAGCCTGGCTGGCCCGCTTGGGCCAGACCTACACGGGCGAACGGGCCGCCGCGCCGCCGGAATTCCACCCGCAACTGCCGCTGCACGTCGAACTGCAGCAGGCGGTGCTGGAATCCATCCGGGGTCAACCGATGCTTGCCGAAGGGCGACTCGATGCCCTGCTTGAACACGGCCAGCAAACCGGCCGGCAAATGCTCAGCGTGATGGCGCTCAACCAGAAGGTCGCCTTGCTGTTGAGCGTCGGCCGTGAGCCCGAAGCCCGTCGTACCCTGGCCCAAGCTTTCGAAGCCGCCAGCGGCGGGGTGTTGCAGCCCTTCGAGTGGTTGTTTGGCAAACACTGTGAATGGTTTCGCGAACAACTGCTGCATGCACCGCCCAGTACGTTGCGCGAACATCTGCTCGAACGCCTGCCCTCGACGGTGGCCCAGCCTGTCGACCCGGCGGCACCTGTCGAAACCCTCAGCAGTCGCGAGCGGGCGGTGTTGCAGCTGATTGCCCAAGGCTGTTCGAACCAGGAGATCAGCGAGCAATTATTCATTTCGCTGCACACCGTGAAGACCCACGCCAGCCACATCAACAGCAAGCTTGGCGTCGAGCGCCGCACCCAGGCGGTGGCGCGGGCAAAGGCGTTGGGGCTGTTGGGCTGAGCAAGGTTTTGGGGGCGGTGAGAAAAAACTGTGGCTAGGGAGTAAGCTCCCTCGCCACAAAGGCTTTGACAAGGAATCCCTCGATGTTGCCTCTGTACAAAACCATCCCGTCCCCCGTCGGCCAGTTGATCCTCGTCGCCCGGGAGACAAGACTGGCGGCCATCCTGTGGGAAAACGAGCGGCTCAACCGGGTGCGCCTGGGGCCTTTGGAAGAAGACACCCAGCATCCGGTCCTCAAGGAAACCGAACGTCAGTTGTTGGAATACTTCGCCGGTCAGCGCCGCCGTTTCGAACTGGAGCTGGACTTTGCCGGCACTGATTTCCAGGTCCGAGTGTGGCACGCACTGCTGACCATCCCCTTCGGTGAAACCCGCAGCTACCGCGACATCGCCGTCCAGATCGGCCAACCGACAGCGGTCCGGGCGGTCGGCGCCGCCAACGGTCGCAACCCGATCTCGATCATCGCCCCGTGCCACCGCGTCATCGGCAGCTCCGGCAGCCTCACCGGCTTCGCTGGCGGCCTGGCGGCCAAACAATTGCTGCTCAGCCTCGAAGGCCAACAGACCCTGCAGTTGGCGTTCTGACTGCCACCTCCCTGTGTGACTGCAGATTTTGCATCCATCCCCAGTCCCCTGTGGGAGCGAGCTTGCTCGCGAAAGCGGAGTGTCAGTTTGCCTAGGTGCTGGCTGTGCCGTCCGCTCCCACAGTTGTTTTGGTGTGACTGTGGATTTTGCATCCATCCCCAGCCCCCTGTGGGAGCGAGTCTGCTCGCGAAAGCGGAGTGTCAGCTTGCCTAGGTGCTGGCTGTGCCAGCGCTTTCAGGTCGGTGGGGATTTGGGAGGCAGCATGCGTGTCGGTGGTTGGCCGTTGGCGTTGTGCTGGTAGATCTTCGTGGGCTGGCCCTGTTCGTTGAAGAACACCTGGCCAATGCCGGCGCTGTTCCACAGCCGTTCGCCCGCTTCGGCGTGTTCCGGGGTGTGGGGGACGATGCGCATGCTGCGGCGCTTGGTGAACCAGTTCAGGGGCGAGCGCGGGGAGTAGAGCCAACGGTTCAGGCGGTCGAACCATTCCAGCAGCAGGGGCGGGAATTCATTCTTGATGCCGCTGCTGGTGATCTGCCAGATACGCGGGCCGCCCTTGCGGTGTGGGATCAGCACCTCGTAGACGAAGGAATAATGCACGTCCCCTGACAGCACCACGTAATTACCCGGTGTACGCGAATGTCGGAAAATGTTCAGGATCACCTGGGCCGCGCCGCGATGGGCCATCCAGTTTTCCGCGTCCACCAGCAACGGATAACCGCACCAACTGAACACCCGCTGCACGGTCTCGATCAGCTTAACGCCGAAGATCGGTGCCGGTGAGACGATGATGGCCGAGGGGTGATCCAACAACTCTTGCTGCAACTCGCTCAGGGCTTCCCAATCCAGCAGGCCGGAAGGTTGCTTGAGGTTGTTCTCACTGCGCCAGCGTCGGGTGCGGGTATCGAGCACCACCAGGGCCGGGGTGCTCGGCAGCACGTAATGCCACTGCTGGAAACCCAGCAGGGTGTCGATCAATTGATCCTGTGGTTCGCTGTCGAGGTAGCGGTCGCGGGCGGTGTCGCTCAAGGCCAGGGTTTGCGGGAGCACGTCCGCAAAGGCATCCGGGTTGTTGCCCCAGCCTTGGCAGAGCATGTAGGCGATCAAGGCGTTGCCGATGATGCGCTTGGAGAACGGATGTCCGTAGGCCGTTTCCTCCCACTGCGCGGACAGATTCCAGTCATCGGTAATGTCGTGGTCGTCGAAAATCATCAGGCATGACAAGTGCGCAAATACCCGCGCCACGCCGTCCAGCCCGGTCTTGAATGCGTCGATGCGTCGCTGTTCCAGGTCGTAGCGCTGGCGCCGCTCGACGGTCAGTTCGGGGGGCTGCACAGCGATCAGTGTCCAGGGCACCGGCGACCACACCAGCAGGTACATCGCCATGACTTCGGCGAACGTCACCAAGTGATTATCGGCGCTGCTGCTGGTGAAGATCGGCTTGCGCGCCCCGCCGAAAAAGCGCTCGCGCAGGGTTTCGTTGCTCTCCAATGCCGGTAGCAAATCGGCGCGATGGTAATAACTGGCCGGATGTTGGTAGAGCTTGGCGCTGTCTTCCACGACGGCGCCGTCCAGGCATTCCTCGAACAGCCCCAAGCGTTCGATCAGCCCATGAATCGCCCGCAGCATGGGCCCGGCGACGTCGTCGGCATAGACCTGGTCGCCACTCATCATCAACAGAGCCGGGCGTTGCGCCGGGTCTTGCGCAAGCAGACGGTCGACACAGAGCAGGCCGTCGTTGGCCGGGTAGTGGGGTTTACGGCAGGAACCGTGGACCAATTGCTCGATACGCGAATGCAACATGAAGTTCGGGCACTGTGCGCCGTCATACAACAGATGCGGCGCCCACTCGGCGATGGGTGCACCGTCCACCAGAAGGTCGTAGTCAATCGCCACGTCCTGGGGTAGGGGCGCGTCGAGCGTCACATCGATCAAGTGCACAAACGCCCGTTGCCCCACCGGCACCACGGTGCAACGTGATGCATCGAGTGCCAGGTCGCCGACACCGTCAATGCGCAGCGTCAACGCCAACGCTCGCGTGCCCACCAACCACATCACCAGGCGCGCAGGCTCCAGGCGCCGTAACAGCGGGCCGACCAGAACAGGGGGCAGGGTAGAGGTCATGTCTGGAGTGGACGACAGCATTCGCGAAAAAAGCTCTGTTCAGGGAGAGGCGGGGATCATAACGCAATGTGCTATGCCGCTGGGGATGGGGGAGTGGGTGCTTTTGTGGCGAGGGAGCAAGCTTCCTCGCCACAGGAAAGTGTCAAGCCTGGTGATGTCACTGGGCGCTGTTGGAAGCCTCGGCCGCCTTGATCAGGTCCGGACCGATCTCTTTCTCGAACTTCGCCCATACCGGTTTCATTCGTTCGCGCCAGACACTGCGCTCTTGCGGTGTGAGGGTGATGATCTCGGTGGTCTTGGCGTCCAGGACGTGCTGCTTGTCCTGTTGGTTGAATCGTTCCGCTTCCTGGTTGGCATGGGCGGTGGATTCGACCACGATCTTGTCCAGCTCGCTGCGGATATCCGGCGGCAGGCCGTTCCAGAAGTCCGATGTGGTGATCACCATGTAGTCGAGTATGCCGTGGTTGGATTCGGTGACGTATTTCTGCACCTCATTGAGCTTCTGGTTGTAAAAGTTCGAATAGGTGTTTTCCGTGCCGTGGACCAGACCGGTGCGCAGCCCCTGGTACACCACCGAGAAAATCATCGGTTTGGCTTTGGCATCCACCGCCTTGAACTGTTCCTCCAGCACCGCTGAGGTCTGTATCCGGAACGTCAGGCCACGGGCATCCTCAGGGGTGCGCAATGGCTTGTTGGCCGACAGCTGCTTCATGCCGTTGTGCCAATAGGCCAGGCCGGTGACGTTCTTGCTTTCCATGGACTTGAGCAGTTTCTGGCCCTCGGGGCTTTGCTGGAAACGGTCTACTGCGGCGATGTCGTCGAATAGAAAGGGTAAGTCGAACAGCTGCACGGTCTTGGTGTACTGATCGAACTTGGCCAGTGACCGCGCAATGATCTGCACCTCCCCCAGGAGCAGGGCTTCCATCTCCTTGTCATCGCCGTACAGCGTGGAGTTGGGGTAGACCTCGACCTTCACTTTGCCCGGCAGTCGCTCTTCCGCCAGCTTCTTGAACATCAACGCTCCCTGGCCCTTGGGCGTTTGGTCACCTACTACGTGAGAGAACTTGATGACAATCGGCTCAGCCGCCATGGCCGTGCCCCACACGCCGAAAGCCAGGGTGCAGGCGAGCGCTTTCCATACAGGTTTGAGCATTGCGAAATTCCCTTTGCCTTTACATTCATCGTACGGGCCTCTTCGGAGCCCGGCGTACAGCAGACAACGTCAAGTCTAGGAGAAAAACCATCCACTGCCGGGTGAGGTGTTCCGGCGGGCAAACCATCGGGCTTCTGCCAGGTGAGAGCGGGTGTTCACGGCCCCCTTGTGGGAGCGAGCTTGCTCGCGATGATGGCGGCACCTCCAACATCATCGGCCCAGGTACACCGCTATCGCGAGCAAGCTCGCTCCCACAATTTTTATTCTCCCGCCTCGGTTTCCAGTCCTCCCGTCATTGTGGCCCTCCCGGGGCGAGTCGTATTGCTTTTGCTGTGTGGTATGACGACATTATAAATTTCTCTCAAGAAAAATAATCTCATTTCTCTGTCCCGTCCCATGTTTCATTAATTTTTATTGATTTTGTGGGTTGACAGCCCGTGTGAAACGTCAGAATAATCCGCTACGTTGTATGACGACATACAAATAAACAATAACAACAGGGTGTTCCCTTCTATGAGAATCACAGGCGTTCACGTCGAAGTCTTTTCCACCCCTTCGCGCCGTGCCCAGGACAGCGCCGGTCACGCCCATCCGGGCGATGAGGTCATGATCAAGATGGCCTTGCTGCGAATCGGCTGCGACGATGGCAGCGAGGGTTATGCCTTTGGCCCGCCTGAGTTGATTCGTCCGCACATCATCGAATCCTTCGTGCGCAAAGTGCTGGTGGGCCGCGATCCGATGGACCGTGAAAGCATCTGGCAAGACCTGGCGCACTGGCAGCGCGGCAGCGCCGGGCAGTTCACCGACCGGGCGCTGGCGCTGGTGGAGCAGGCTTTGTGGGATCTGGCCGGGCGCAAGCTCAAGTTGCCGGTGCATAAACTGATTGGCGGTTATCGCGACAAGGTCCCGGCGTACGGCTCGACGATGTGCGGCGACGATTTGCCGGGTGGGTTGTCGACACCGGACGAGTACGGCCAATTTGCCGAGAAACTGGTGCAGCGCGGCTACAAGGCCATCAAGTTGCACACCTGGATGCCGCCGATTTCCTTCGCGCCGAATCCACAAATGGACATCCAGGCCTGCGCCGCCGTGCGTGAGGCGGTGGGGCCGGACATCGCGCTGATGCTCGACGGTTACCACTGGTACAGTCGCATGGATGCGCTGACCATTGGCAAGGCCCTGCAAAAGCTGAATTTCGCCTGGTTCGAAGAGCCGATGATGGAAGACTCGGCGGAGTCCTATGCCTGGCTGGCCGCCAACCTGGACATCCCGGTGCTGGGCCCGGAGAGCATCGCCGGCAAGTTCCATAGCCGCGCCAGTTGGGTCACCCAGAAGTCCTGTGACATCCTGCGCGCCGGCGTGGCCGGGGTCGGAGGTATCGGGCCGTGCCTGAAGGTCGCGCACCTGGCCGAGTCGTTCGGCATGGACTGCGAAGTGCACGGCAATGGCGCGGCGAACCTGGCGGTGGTCGGGGCGATCAGCAACTGCCGCTGGTACGAGCGCGGCCTGTTGCACCCGTTCCTCGACTATGAAGACGTCCCGGCGCACCTCAACAGCATCGTCGACCCCATGGACGCCGAGGGTTTTGTACACCTGTCCGACCGGCCGGGGTTGGGCGAGGACATCAACTTCGCGTATATCGAGGCCAACACCATATCTCGACATTGATCCTGTTCCACGCCTGAGGTCGATGGCTGCCCGGGCGACAAGTCTTTATAAATATAAGAAAGGACTGAACCATGAATCTCTGGCCCAAGCGCCTGACCAGGCTGCTGTGTGTCACCGTGGCCCTGTGCGCAGTGCAGGTGCCCGTCAGCCTGGCCCAAGGCGAAACGCCCCCCGACCAATTGGTGGTGGGCATGAGCATGATCAACCTGCTGTCCCTGGACCCTGCCGCGGCGACGGGGCTGGAGGTCGCCGAGGTCAACGCCAACGTCTACGACATGCTCCTGGAGCAGGACGCGGCGCAGCCGGACACGCTGATTCCGGCCCTGGCGAAAACCTGGGACGTCAGCCCCGACCGCATGCGGCTGACCTTCCAATTGCGCGACGACGTGCGTTTTCACTCCGGCGCGCCGCTCACCGCCCAAGACGTCGCCTGGTCGTTGCAGCGCGTTGTCACCCTCAACCGCGCCCTGGCTTCCACCTGGAAAGCCTACGGTTTCACCGCCGAAAACGTCGTCAAACTGATGCGCGCCGAAGGGCCGCACACCTTTGTCATGGAGTTGCCACGCGTCACTGACCCGATGCTGGTGCTCAACACCCTGGCCACCTCTCCCAGTGCTTTCATCATCGATCGCTCGGTCGCCTTGCAACATCAGGTCGGCGACGACCAAGGCGCGGCGTGGCTGGCGACGCACACGGCCGGCTCCGGCGCGTTCAAGCTCGACATCTGGCGGGCCAACGACGTGATCCTGATGAGTCGCAATGACGACTATTGGCGCGGCGCGGCGAAGTTGCGCCGGGTGATCATGCGCAACATGACCGAGTCCCAGGCCCTGCGCCTGATGGTCGAGCGCGGTGACCTGGACGTCGCCCGCGGCATGGCCGCCACCGACATCAAGGCGTTGGGCAAGGTCGACGAAGTGCGCATCCAGAGCATCGCCCGCGGCACGCTGTACTACGTGGCGATGAGCATGCAGCAGCCGTTGTTCCAAGACATCCGCGTACGCCAGGCCATCCGCCTGCTGATCGACTACCAGGGCATCAACGACGTGGTCATGCCGCACTACGGCGTGATCAATCAGCGGCCCTTGCAGTTGGGGCTGCCGGCACGCCTGGACGATCCGGGTTATCGCCTGGACGTGGCCGAGGCCAAGCGGCTGTTGGCGGCGGCCGGGCATGCCGAAGGCTTCAAGGTGACCATCCGTTCGCTGACCGATCCGCCGTTCATCAACATCGCCACCAGCTTGCAAGCGACGCTGGCCCAGGCGGGGATCCAGGCGACGATCATCACCGGCACCGGCAACCAGATCTACGGGGCGATGCGCGACCGTCAGTTCGACATCCTCGTCGGGCGTGGCGGTGGCGGGGCGGAGCGGCATCCCCACTCGAGCCTGCGGGCCCTGGTGTACAACCCGGACAACCGCACCGAAGCCAAGCTGAGCAACTTCCAGGGCTGGCGCACCTCGTTCTTCAACCCGCAGCTCAATCAACTGATCGAGCAAGCCGAGCGCGAACGTGACCCCGAGCGCCAGCGCGAAATCTATGGGCAGATCCAGACCCTCTACGACCAACAGGCCGGGGCGATCATGCCGCTTTCACAGATGGTGGACGAAGTGGTGATCCACGCCGACGTGCGCAACTACATCGGCCACACCGCCGCCACCACGCGTCTTCGGGACGTCTACAAGCAGCGCTGAAATCGACGGCCACAGGGCCAAGGCAGGAATGAACATGTCGACTGCATCCTTTTCAATCTGGACCACCCGGGCCGCTTCGGCGACCCGGCGCAGCGGCTCGGTGGCGGTGACGCTGCTGGGGTTGCTGCTGCTGACCTTTTTCATCGGGCGAGTGATGCCCCTGGATCCGGTGCTGGCCATTGTCGGCCCGGACGCCGACGCCTCGGCCTACGCCCAGGTGTACAAAGAACTGGGCCTGGACAAGCCGTTGTGGACCCAGTTCGCGATCTACCTCGGCGACTTGCTCCACGGTGACTTCGGCATGGCCTTGCTGACCGGCAATCCGGTCATCACCGACATCGCCCGAGTCTTCCCGGCCACCTTGGAACTGGCCACCCTGGCCATTCTGTTCGGCGTGTTGGCGGGCTTGCCGCTGGGTGTCTACGCCGCGACCCACCAGGGCCGTGCCGGTGACCATGTCGCGCGGCTGATCACGCTGTTCGGTTACTCCACGCCGATTTTCTGGATCGGCATGATGGCCTTCCTGGTGTTCTACGCCTGGCTGGGTTGGGCTGGCGGCGTCGGGCGCATCGGCCTGGCCTATGACGGGCTGATCCCGAAACACACAGGATTGTTGTTGATCGATACCGCCTGGTCCGGCGACTGGGAGGCCTTTCGCAGCGCGCTGCGGCACATCCTGTTGCCGGCGGTGATCCTCAGCTTCAACTCGGTCGCCTATATCAGCCGCATGACTCGCAGCTTCATGCTCGAGCAACTGTCCCAGGAGTACATCATCACCGCCCGGGTCAAGGGCTTGTCCCAGCGCCGCATCGTCTGGGGCCATGCCTTCGGCAACATTCGCGTGCAGTTGTTGACCATCGTCGCCCTGGCTTATGGCGGCCTGCTGGAAGGGGCGGTGTTGATCGAAACCGTGTTCGCCTGGCCGGGCTTCGGCCAGTACCTGACCAGCAGTTTGCTGCTCGGTGACATGAACGCGGTGATGGCCTGCGTCCTGCTGATCGGCCTCATCTTCGTGACGCTGAACCTGATCAGCGATGCGCTGTACAAGATCTTCGACCCGAGGACTCGCTAATGAACCTGCCCCTTGCTTCCAGCGCAGCCGGCAGTGCCGCGCTGCCCGCTTCGAGTACGGCAGCGCTGGTCGCCAGCACCGTGCGCCTGCTGCGATTTTTGCTGCGCAACCCGATGACCTTCGCCGGCCTGATCGTCGTCGCGACCCTGATCCTGGTCGCGGTCTTCGCGCCGTGGATCGCCGGCCACGATCCGCTGTTGCAGAACCTCGCCGGGGCCTTGCAGGCACCCAGCGGCGTGCACTGGTTCGGCACCGACGAATACGGTCGCGATGTCTTCGCCCGGCTGGTGTATGGCTCGCGCATCACCTTGTACATCGTCTTGCTGGTGACGGTGATCGTCGGCCCCATCGGCCTGTTGGTCGGCACGGTTTCCGGCTACTTCGGCGGTTGGGTCGACAGCCTGTTCATGCGCATCACCGACATCTTCATCTCGTTCCCCAGCCTGGTCCTGGCGTTGGCCTTCATCGCCGCTCTCGGCCCGGGATTGGAGCATGCGGTAATCGCCATCGCACTCACGGCCTGGCCGCCGATTGCCCGGCTCGCCCGCGCCGAAACACTGCCGCTGCGCAACGCGGACTTCGTCGTCGCGGTGCAGCTTCAGGGCGCGTCGAGCACCCGCATCATCCTGCGCCACATCATCCCGATGTGCCTGTCGTCGGTGATCATCCGCCTGACCATGAACATGGCGAGCATCATCCTCACCGCCGCCGCCCTGGGCTTTCTCGGCCTTGGCGCCCAGGCACCGCTGCCGGAGTGGGGCGCGATGATCTCCACCGGGCGGCGCTACATGCTCGAAAGCTGGTGGCTGGTGGCGGCGCCCGGTGCGGCGATCATGCTGGTCAGCCTGGCCTTCAACCTGTTGGGCGACGGCTTGCGCGACGTCCTCGACCCACGCAGCCAATCCTGAGGAACAGCCCATGACTGAGATAAAACTTGCGGTACAGGACTTGTGCGTGGAATTTCGCAACGCCGGCAAAACCTCGCAGGCGGTGCGTGATGTGTCGTTCACGTTGGGGCGAGAAAAACTCGCCATTGTCGGCGAGTCCGGCTCGGGCAAATCCACCGTTGGCCGCAGTCTTCTACGCCTGCATCCGCCGACGGCGCGGGTCACCGCCAAGACCTTGCGCTTCGCCGATATCGACCTGTTGGCCGCCAGCGAAAAGCAGATCCAGGCGATTCGTGGCGCGCGCATGTCGATGATCATGCAAGACCCGAAATACTCGCTGAACCCGGTGGTGCGGGTTGGCGAACAGATCGCCGAGGCGTACCTGGCCCATCACAAGGTGCCCCATCGCGAAGCGCGCGAACGGGCCCTGGACATGCTCGCCAAGGTGCACATTCGCGATCCCCGGCGGGTCTACGACCTGTACCCCCACGAGGTCTCGGGCGGCATGGGCCAGCGGATCATGATCGCCATGATGGTGATCACCGATCCCCAGGTGATCATCGCCGACGAACCCACTTCGGCGCTGGACGTATCGGTGCGTCGACAAGTGCTCAATGTGCTGGAGGAGTTGGTCAGCGAGCGTGACCTGGGGCTGATCTTCATCAGTCACGACCTGAACCTGGTGAGGAGTTTCTGCGACCGCGTGCTGGTGATGTACGCCGGCCGCGTGGTCGAGTCGATTGCCGCCGCCGACCTGGATCACGCCACCCATCCCTACACCCAAGGCCTGTTGGCCGCGTTGCCGAGCCTGGACCATCCGCGTGCCACGCTGCCAGTGCTGCAGCGCGACCCACTCTGGTTGAACGCTTGAGGAGCCTGTCATGAGCATGATTGAAATCGCCGGCCTGAACCTCAGTTTTGGCACCGGCGCGGCATTGAACGCGGTACTGCACGACGTCGATTTGAGCGTGGGCGAAGGCGAGGCATTCGGCCTGGTGGGGGAGTCCGGTTCGGGCAAGACCACCGTGCTGCGCTGCCTGGCCGGGCAGTACCAGCATTGGAGCGGACAACTGCGGGTCGCCGGCCAGGCCGTGACGCGCAACCTGCCGCTGAACCACTACCGCACGGTGCAGATGGTGTTCCAGGACCCGTATGCCTCGTTGCATCCGCGCTACACCATCGACGCCGCGTTGCAGGAACCGCTGCGCATCCATGGCATCGATGGGCGTGGGCAGAAGGTCAGCGAGATCCTGCGCAAGGTCGGCTTGAACGACAGCTTTCGCTTCCGCTATCCGCACCAGTTGTCCGGTGGTCAGCGCCAACGCGTGGCGATTGCCCGGGCGCTGATCCTGCGGCCCCGGGTGCTGTTGCTGGACGAGCCGACCTCGGCGCTGGATGTCTCGGTGCAGGCGGAAATCCTCAACCTGCTGGCCGACTTGCGTCGCCAGGAAGGGTTGACCTACCTGATGGTCACCCACGATCTGGCGGTGGTGGCGCATTTGTGTGATCGGCTGGCGGTGATGCAGCAGGGCCGGGTGGTGGAGACGCTCGACAGCCATCTGCTGGCTAGCGATGGCGCCACCCATGCGTACACCCGTTTGCTGGTGCAAGCCAGTCGGGACATACAGCGAATACCTATCGCTGTTTGAGGTAACTCGTTCGTTGCACGTGTTTTAACCCGTAGAAGACGTTGAACCGCAGGTTTCAATGCCGCGCACGCGCTCGCCTGTGATTTGGCGTTCAACCCAACTAATAACTCAACTAACAAGAATAAAAAAACATGAAAAAGACACTTGTCGCGCTGTCCCTCGCTTCCTTGTTCACTTCAGTCGTTGCCATGGCCGATACTGGCTATATCAACGTACGCCACCAATATGCGGAACAAACCCGCATGCACGCCGACCGCGCCAAGTTTGGCATGCGGCTGGACAACGGCGTGGGGCTGGAAGGGGAACTCAAATACAAGACCGCCGGTGATCGCGAAGACGTTGCCTTCGACAACACCGTCGGCAGCGGCCATGAATTCACCGTCAACTACCAGCACAAGCTCAATGATCGCTGGACGCTCACGCCTTCGTTCGCCATGGAAAGCGACGAGGAGTCCACCACCTACAAGATGGGCATGCGCCTGGGCTACAAGATCACCAAGGAGCTGAGCATCGCCGGACGCTACCGCTACGACTCCTCCAAGCTCGACCGTGACAAGGTCGATCATGATGTGCCGGACAACGGACAGGACGACCAGAAGATCCATCGCTACGACGTGTACATCAACTACGCGAACCAGGGGCCGTGGGCGTATGAATATCAACTGACGTACTTCGATGCCAACTACATCCGTTATAACGGCGGCACCGACGACTATGAGCAGAATGCCGTGGTCAAGTACAAGTGGGACAAACGCTGGGCGCCGTTCTTTGAAGTGGGTGATATCAAGGTCAACTCCGTCGACAGTGATCGCCAACTGCGTCTGCGGGTCGGTATTCAATACAACTTTTTCTAAGTTGTTGAAGCACCGGGATCAACCTGTGGGAGCGAGCTTGCTCGCGATAGCGGCGGATCAGTCAACATTAATGTGGCTGACACACCGCCATCGCGAGCAAGCTCGCTCCCACAGGGGCAGGGCTTACTCGTTGTAGAACGCCTGGCGCTGTTGCGTTTCACACAGGCGCATGCGGCTGTTGCTCAAATGCAGGTACATGGCCGCCCGCGCCGCATCGACATTGCCGCTGGCGATGGCGTCGAAGATCTGCTGGTGTTCGGCGTTGATCCCCTGAAGATAAGCACTGCGGTCACTTTGCCCGGAATAGGCGGAGTTCATCCGGGTACGGGGGATCAGCTTCGTGCCCAGGTGCTTCATGATATCGATCAGGTAGTAATTGCCGGCCGCCTTGGCGATTTTCAGATGGAACTGGAAATCGGCATTGATGGTGGTACCGGACTTTTCCGGCCCTTGCAGCAACGCCTCCAGCGCCTGGGCCAGTTCGGCCAGGGCTTCGGGGGTTGCGCGTTGCGCGGCCATGCCCGCGGCCTGGACTTCCAGGCTCAGGCGAAACTCCAACAGGTTGAGCACATCCGACAACGTGGCAATCGTCGCCGGCCCCAAGGTGAAGCCCTCCGGTGCTGGCATGTCGAGGACAAAGGTGCCGACGCCATGGCGCGTTTCCACCAGCCCCGCCGCCTGCAAGCGCGACAGCGCTTCGCGCACCACTGAACGGCTGACCCCTTCGGCCTCCATGATATGCACTTCGGTGGGAAGCTTTTCGCCACACTTGAGGGTGCCGTCGCGCATGCGCTGGGCAAAGCGGTCGACCAGTGTTTCGGCGAGGCGGCGTGGCTTGTTCAGTGGAGATAACGCTTGATCCGTCATCGGCTTGCTCTTGGGTGATCAGCGGGCATTATAGTGAGTTTTGGCGCAAGGTCGCGGCTATAATGCCGCGATCGTCTGGCTTTAATGGATAGGTGCAATGGACCGTGTCACACCCGATCGACGCCTGAGCATGACTCAACAACTGGTGGTCGACCTGACGCAGCAGATACTGGCCGGCGAACTGCCTGCGGGCAGCAAGTTACCCACCGAACAAGTCATCATCAAGGAACGCGGCGTCAGCCGGACGGTGGTCCGCGAAGCCATGTCGCGGCTCCAGGCCGAAGGTTTGGTGGAAACCCGTCACGGCATCGGCACCTTCGTGGTAGATACCGCCCGCCCGGGGGATTTCCAGGGCAGCAAACACGTCAAGGGCGGCGCCTACGATGCGCTCGCCGTGATCGAACTGCGCCTGAGCCTGGAAGTGGAAGCCGCCGGCATCGCCGCACAACGGGCCACACCGGAGCAGTTGCAGGCGATGCGTGAGGCGCTCGACGCGGCAAATGCTTTTGACTTAACGGATGACGAAAGCGCCCGGGTCGATTTCGAATTTCATCTGCAGATCGCCCAGTGCACCGGCAACAGCTTTTTCATCGACGCCATGGCCCATGTGGGCAATACGTTGATCGCCGTGGTGCAACAGGCCGGACCGGCGGTGACGGATGAAAATCGGGCGTTGGTGGTGCGTGAGCGGGAGCAGATCTACGCGGCATTGGCGCGGCATGATGCGCAAGCGGCGCGGGCGTCGATGCGGTTGCATTTGATCAATATGCAGCAGCGGGTTCGGGGTGTGGTGGAGTTGACGGCGCAATAACCTCCACCGCAGAACATTGTGGGAGCGAGCCTGCTCGCGATAGCGGCGGATCAGTCAACATTGATGCGGCTGACACACCGCCATCGCGAGCAAGCTCGCTCCCACAGTTTTTGATCTCGGGTGTGTGCAAATGCTGTGTCCACCACCGTCCCCCTGTGGGAGTGAGCTTGCTCGCGATGACGGCGCTACAGCCATGGCTGCTAGTTGCGCTTCCAGCACTCCGCAAACCTTGCACAAACCCCGTAACGCTCATCCATCTGCGCCATCCTTTCCAAGTGATGACCTACCGCTTCGACCGTCACCCCATTCCCGATCCGGAAGTACTCCACCATCATCGCGACGTCCAGATCGATCTCGGCTTTCTCCGGCTTGGCATTGGCGGTTTTGGGCAGCGCCCATTGTTCCAATTGCTCATCCTTCACCTGCCGCAGGCGCGTCTGGTATTCATCTTTGAAGCGCTCCAGCGAGCGCGCCTTGTTCTGCGCCATGTCATCGCCAAATGTCTTCAGGTTTTCCCGGTACAGCGTCCAGTAGTCAGGCGGCAGGTCGAAGCCGAGCTTGGCCTTGCGTTCGCTGATCAAAGTGTCGAGTTTCTCTGGCGAGTAACTCTCGACTTTTTCCTTGGCCGGATCGGTTTTCACAGTGACGACCAGGCTTTTATCGATGACCCGGTTCATCAGCTCCAGGCGATGGGGCGTGTCCGGGTAGGTTTTGGGAAACAGCGCGTTGCGACCGGCGCAGGCGGGAAAATCTTTTTTCAGGATCGGGATCGGAGTGCGCACGTCCTTGCCGTCGACCCGTTGCAGGCGTTGCAACTGAGTCAGGCAGAGATTTTTCTCGGACTTGAAGGTCACCTCGTATTCGGCATTGGCCTCGGGGGTAAAGTTGAAGCCCTTGCCGCACACGGCATAACCGCTGTTCATGTTGGTGCGCAGGTAAATCTGCTCACCGGGCTTGAACTTGACCTCCAGATAGCCCTTGGCATCCTTGGGCGCCGGAACGCTCATCCCCACCCGCCGCGCGGTATCGCTCAGCAGCAGATTGTTGAGAATGCCCGTGGTTTGCCCGTCGCAATGGGCGGCATCGAAATAATCCAGCGTGGCGTTGCTGGTATTGGCGACGAATCGCAACTTGGCAGCGTCCGGTTCGGTGGCGTCGGGGTAACTGCCGTTGACGCTGCAACCGCCGAGCAATACGAACAACGCGGACAATGCTGACGACGGGACAAGACGGCGAGGCAGGGCGAGCATGAGTCATCCTTGAAGGATCGATAAAGTGAGCGAATGCTACTGAAGTGCCACTACTGCGTCCATCACCGACCTCCTGTGGGAGCGAGCTTGCTCGCGATGACGCCGGCACAGTCAACATCACCGATCCAGACACGAGCAAGCCCACACAGGGGGATTACCCGCCAGTTGAAGCTCAGGGCTCCAGCGTCGGGCCCTTCAACTCGATCTGGTTGCCGTCCGGATCGAAGCAGTAAATCGACCAGCCCTTGCCCTCCGCGCCATAGCGCATCTGCGCCTTCTCAACGGTCAGGCCCGCCGAAGCCAAATGCGCGAGAAGGGCTGGTTCATCAAACGGCTCGATCCGCAGGCACAGGTGATCGACGTTGTGCCCCTGCTTTCCCGCTGCCGGCCCACCCTGGCGACCGAGGGGGCCGTCCACGGCAACCAGGTCAATCATCGAAACACCGGTGCCCAGATGAAGCATGCCTAGATCGTCCCGGCGCTTCTTCAGCTCGCAACCGAGCACCGATGTGTAGAAAGCGAGGCTGCGCTCGAGGTCCTTTACGCGCAGGACGATGTGGTCAATACGTTGAATCGTGAAGTTCTTCATACGGGCCTCATGTGCTCAGTACCGCATTGTTTATTGCCACAGGAATTCCACACGCTATCGGGGCTTCTGATACCGTGCAAAAAACATGATCTGGAGAATGGCATAAGCATGAAGGCTCCACGAATTTTTATGATCCATGCAACCCCTTTGGCGATCGAGCCCATCACCGCTGCTTTTGCCCGGCATTGGCCGCAGGCACGGATCATCAATCTGCTTGAGGACTCGCTGCCCCAGGACCGGGTGGAAGAGGGCGAGTTGACCACGAGCATGAAAGCTCGCTTCCTTACGCTTTCCCAGTACGCCGTACAAAGCGCGGCGGATGCCATTCTGTTTACCTGCTCGGCGTTTGGCGATGCCATCGACCTGATTAAACCCGAGGTGGCCATTCCGGTGCTCAAGCCGAACGAAGCCATGATCGAGCAGGCACTGAGCCAGGCATCGCGCATTGCTGTGCTGGCAACGTTCGAACCCACCATTACCTCGATGATGCCCGAGTTCAAGCAAGCGGCAGAGCGCAGTGGCCGCGTGGTCGAAGTGGTGCCCTATTTCGTTCCGGGTGCATTGCAGGCGTTGAAAGACGGCAACCCGCAAGCCCACGATGCCGCCATCGTGGAAATGGCCGCCCGGGTCGAGGGCTGCGACCTGATATGTTTCGCCCAGTTTTCGATGACCAGCGCCGCCGGGCAAGCTCAGGCCCGCTCCGGTCTGCCAGTATTGACGACGCCCGACAGTGCGGTGCTGGCGCTGCACAAGTTGCTCTGAACAGATGATTTCGTTTCTTCCCAGGATGGATGATTGACCCAATGCCCAAGTTCAACGCTCACCTCGGTTTTCAATTCAATGAGGTGCCTTTTCTACAACGCATCGAAGCCGCCGCTGCTGCGGGTTTTCGCGCGGTGGAGTTCCCTTCGCCCTACGAATTCGATGCCAGTCTTCTGGCCGATCATCTGACTCAACACAACCTGCCGTTGATCCAGTTCGCCGCACCGGCTGGCGTGACCAAAGGCATCGCAGCCTTGCACGGCAAGGACGAGGAGTTTCGCAGCGGCTTGCTCCAGGCTGCTCGCTATGCGAAGGCGCTGGCGTGTTCGGATGTCCACATCATGTCGGGCGTTACGATTCAGGAAGACGCCGCGCTTATCTATGAGCGCAACCTGGAGTACGCCGTCAAATACCTTGAGGACCAGGGTTTGCGGCCGCTGATTGAAGTCATCTGTGTGCAGGAGATGCCGGACTATTACATGTCCGACTTCACCAAGGCGCAACAAGTGCTGGAGACTTTCCCGAGTGTCGGGCTGATCCTCGATCTTTACCACGCCCAACGGTTGACCGGGGATGTGGCGGATGTGCTGGCTCGCTTCTATGACCGAACCGTCCATGTGCAAATTGCCGACTGCCCGGGGCGTCATGAACCGGGGACGGGGAATATGGATTTTGCGGCTTTGTTCGCAGACTTGGAGCGGCGTGGCTACCAAGGGTGGATCGGCTGTGAGTACCGCCCCATCAGCTCTACCGTGGCAGGCCTTGATTGGATCAAGCAGTTCAACGCCTGACCCCCTGTGGGAGCGAGCTTGCTCGCGATAGCGGATTCACAGTCAACCAATCTGCTGGCTGATACACCGCCATCGCGAGCAAGCTCGCTCCCACAAAAAAGCGACCATGTCTGTGGGAAATCTGCCGTATGTCTATCCTAGGTATTCTTGAACCAGGCGCGGAATCGGCAACCGATCACCCACGGACTTCCACACCATGAAAAAACAAGAACAAGACAACCTCATCCAAACCCTGAAAACCCGCTTCGAACAAAACCTCAACCATCACCCCGACATCCCTTGGGCCGACGTCCAGAGCCGGCTCGAAAACAACCCCAATGCCCTGGAGTCCCTCCAGGCCATGGAAGCCACCGGCGGTGAGCCAGACGTGATTGGCCTCGACCCGAACACCGGCGCTGTCACCTTCTGCGATTGCGCCAAAGAAAGTCCGACCGAGCGCCGAAGCCTTTGCTACGACCGCGCGGCGCTGGAAGCGCGCAAGGAGAACAAGCCCAAAGGCAGTGCCATCGAAATGGCCGAAAAGATGGGCATCGCCCTGCTGACGGAAGACCAATACCGAGCCCTGCAGACCCTCGGTGAGTTCGACGCCAAGACGTCCAGCTGGCTGGCAACCCCTCCAGAGCTTCGCGCCCTCGGAGGAGCGATTTTCGGTGACTTTCGTTATGGCCGGGTGTTCGTTTACCACAATGGTGTGCAGTCGTATTACGCGGCGCGAGGGTTTCGCGGGTTGCTGCGGGTTTGAGCCCTCAACATCACCGCTAACCCCGTGGCGAGGGAGCTTGCTCCCGCTGGGCTGCGCAGCAGTCCCAAAGCCATCCACCACGGTGTGCCAGGAAGAGCGGCATCAGCAGGTTTTACGACTGCTGCGCAGCCGAGCGGGAGCAAGCTCCCTCGCCACGGTGATAGCGTACGGTCGAAGGAAATGCGGCAGAAGCCCCTCACTCAAAAACCAAAACCTCACCCCCCTTGGCCTCAACCATCTCGCTGAATTCCGGCAGCCGCGCCACAAACGCCGTCTCGAACGCCAGGTAGCGATCCTGCGCCGGTACATAACGAACATCTGGCTTGATCCGCGGAATGTCCTTGGTCGACAGCTTCACCACCTCGTTACTGTCCTGATTCCAGAACCACGCCAGCGTCTGCGACCCGAACGTATTAGCGCGGTAATTCCACACCCACCAATTCCCATGCCCCCGGGCAACATGAAGCTGCCCATGAAAGGTGCGCAACGTAATGACCTGCTTAGGCTGGGTGACGAGCAAACGCGTGTCCTGGCGCAGTTCACTGCCGAAACCGTCCAGCGTCGCCTTGGTCTTGGCACCGGTCATGAAGTTGAAGCGCCAGACCAACAGCACCGTCTCCTGATAACCCGAATGCTCAAGGTTCTGCCGCGCGCCTTCGCTGAACAGCAGGATCTCGTCACCCCCCAGGTAAGCCGTTGACGCCCTGAGTTTATAGCCCTCGGCGGGCATCGCCCGGGCGACGATGGCTTGTTGTGGCGGGTCTTGATTCCAGACCCAGCACTTCGCCCCGTTGTGTTGCATGAACAGCAAACGGCGAGGGCCGATGGGCAGGATCGTCAGTTCATCCGCGTACTCGAAAATCACCTCGCTGCTGTCCGCCGTGATCCGCCAGATCCGCGTCAAATGCTCGGGTTCGTAGATGCGCTGACGTTCGAATATCTCCGAGCCCACCACCACGCAGGGCTGTTCAAACTCCGGCCATTGCACCCCGGCAGGCCCGAACGCGGCAATCTCATCGCCTTGACGAATTTCGTATTGGTAGCGCTCGTCCGCACTGTAATCGCCGCGTATGACCCGACGTTTCCACAGGCTGCGCCGGGCATCGGCATCGACGAGCTGAAGGTCCGCGCCGTCCACGCCATCGGCCCGGTGTTCGAGCATGTCCTGCTCGGCGGGCGGCCATTGGTTGTAATCGATCAGAAAGCACAACCACTGGTCTTCGTCCTGCTCGGTGATGGCGGCCCAACCGTTGCGGTAGTTGTATTCATGCACATAGGTGGCGCCGGGATAGTCATGGACTTCCTGCAGCCACTTCACCTTGCTGCGCTTGGGTTTGGCCGGTTTACGCTCGACGGCGGCAGGCTTGGGCGGCTCGATCAAACTCGCCGTGAACCTCGGCTCGCCGCGCTGGCCCTGCCAGTGCCGGGCAAAGGCCTCGCGCTGATCGACCAGAACAATCACCGGCCGATAATCATCGCCACCGGCGTCCAGGTTCCACAAGTCATAACCTTGACCCGCCAACAGCGGCACCAGCGCCTCGAAACAGACCTCGGGCATCTCGTTGGACAGCTCATCCAACAGCGCCTCGAACCCCGGGCCGGCAAACACACCGATGTCGGGATAGTAATGCTGCAACAGCTCGAGCAAGTCGCTGCCCGGTGTTTTCCAATCGATATGAACCAACGGATCGAATTGCGATTGCATCACGCCTGTCTTCCTTGTGGTTTCTCTGCGCGCCATCTTAGCCGCACACCGCCGACCTTGAGCAATCCAATAAACCCGCGGCGAGGGAGCTTGCTCCGCTGGGCTGCGCAGCAGCCCCAAAGCGATGGGCACAGTCCACTGTGGGAGCGAGCTTGCTCGCGATAGGGTCAGGTCAGGCACATCGATGGCGGCTGGTATACCGCTATCGCGAGCAAGCTCGCTCCCACAGGTATTCTCGGCACCTTCAAGTCTTCGCCGGAGCTGCCGCTATCGGTATAACGATTTTTACCGATCCATCGATTGGCTTTGCAATACCGTTGCTTTCCGGCAATTAATTGGCAAACGCACGATAAGAGAACGTAGCGAATGGACGACGGACGATACGAAAGGCGGACGGCTATGGAGGCAAGCGCGGCGGCGTGGTCCGAGCCGCATATCCTGCTGATCGACGACGTCCCGGAGGATATTCGCGCAACGCTCGTCCTGCTCAAGGCGCAACCCTGGCGCATTTCCCTGGCCAGCGATGCCCACCAGGGTTATCAGCGGGCCCTGGCCTTGCGCCCGGACCTGATTGTGCTGGACGTGCACATGCCGCACATGAACGGTTTCAGCCTGTGCAGGCTGTTGCGCGAGGCGCCGGCGACCCGGCATACGCCGATTCTGTTCCTGTCTTCGGCCAACAGCTCAATCGAGCGCCTGGAAGGGCTGACCGTCGGCGGGGTGGATTACATCCCCAAATCCTGCGCGCCGGAGGAAGTGCTGGCGCGTATCAAGATCCACCTGCAACTGACCTGGCGCGCGCCGCCCACCGCTCAAGCCAGCCCGGCCGACCCGGAGCCAGAGGGCGATGAGATCGTCCTGCGCGCCGCGATGCGACTGATCGAAAAACACCTCGATGACATGCCTTCCCTGGTCCAGTTGGCGCAAAAAGTCGGCACTCACGAGAAGCGCCTCTCGCGGATCTTTCGCGAGCACCTGGGGCTGACCGTGTTCGCCTACATTCGCGACGCCCGATTGCGGCGCGGCCAGGATTTGCTCTCCGAAAGCGCCATGAGCGTGCAGGACGTCGCCGAACTGGTGGGTTTTCGCAACGCCTGCAACTTCACCACGGCCTTCCGCCAGCGAATCGGCATGACGCCCAGCCAGTTTCGCCAGCAAGCCCTGGGTATCACCGAAACCGAGTCGGCCGGGCGTGCCTGATGCGCCTCCTACAGTTGTTATTGCTGGCGACAGCGTTGTTATCCACAGGCTTGCTGCACGCCACGCCTGTGGATATCTGCCGGGCGGACCATCTGGAGCTGATGCCCGCGATACAGATTTTCGAAGACACCCAAGCCAGCTTGAGCCTGGAAGACGTCGCCCGACTGCCCGAAACGCGTTTCAACGCCGCAACCCCAGGCTGGCCGACCCAAGGCTATAGCCGCTCCGCCTTCTGGTTGACAGTGCAGCTCACCAACTCAAGCGCTGTGTCGTGTTCGCGCCTGCTGGTGATCGGGGCGCCGCGCCTGGAAGACATCCGTGTGTACCAGTCGGGACATGACGCCCACGCCGGAGCCGCCTATCCCTTGGCCGAATGGCCCCAACCGGCGGCGCGTCAGCCGGCGTTCCCGGTCTCGCTGGCGGCGGGGGAGCGCGTCACGGTGTTCGTCCGCGTGACCAGCAACTTCCAAATGTTGCTGGAGCCGGAGCTGTGGTCCGAGCCGGCGCTGCTGCGCAGTCAGCAACAGACCTACTTGAGCGACGGACTCACCCTCGGCATTGTCCTGCTGGTCGTGCCATTCGGCTTCATCGTCGGCTGGATCCTGCGCTCCCGGTTGCTGAGCGTGAATGCGGGCGCGGTCCTGAGCTACATCCTGCTGACCTGCATCCTCAACGGCTACCTGATCTATTGGCCCACCGCGCTGGGCTGGACACGGGAGTTGCTGACCTGCGCCAGCGCAATTTCGTTCGTCCTGTTCCTCGCCTACTTCCGCGTGCTGTTGCAGGTGTCCGTCCTGCCCAAAGTCATTGGCTGGAGCTATTGGCTGCCGCTGTCGGGGTGTGTGCTCGGGCGACTCTGGTGGTTGAAAGTCGATCCCGTCCAGGGCGCGCAGATCGTCCAGATCTCCCTCCTGAGTTTCTACGGGGTGCTGCTCGTCACGCTGTTCATGGCCTGGCGCAGACGCCTGAGCTACAGCTGGCTGGCCTGGCTGGTGTCGGGGCTCTTGCTTGCGCAATTGCTGATGCGGATGCTTTTCCCCCAGGAACAATTGCCCTGGCAGTCGCCCCAAAGCAAATACAGCTTATCGTCCACACTACCGGGCGTGGCGTTGCTGGTGTGCACGTTGATCATGGAAGTGGCCCGCAGCCGCAACCGCGAAAAAAACGCCCTGGCCACCCTCGAACAACAACGCCAGGCCGAGCACGAACGCCTGGAAAGCACCGTGGCCCTGCGCACGTCGCAGTTGCGCGACTCCCTGGCGGCCCGCAGCGCGTTGATGGCGCGAATCAGCCACGACTTGCGCTCGCCGCTGGTGCGCATCATCGACTATGCGCGTCTGCTGCACGCCGGACCGAACCGCGACTATCAAGCCACGATCGAGCGCAACGCCCGCCAGCAACTGGAGCTGATCGACGAGATGCTCGAGTTCTCCCGTGGCGAGCTGGAGCAGATGCAACTGACACTCGCGCCGGGCTACCTCTACGGCTTCCTCAAAGAGGTCGCAGACGAAGCGGGCTTTCTCGCCGCACGCCAGGGCAACACCTTCGAAGCGGTGCTGGCGGATGACCTGCCGCCACTGGTGGAGGCCGACTTCAAACGCCTTCGGCAGGTGCTCATGAACCTCCTGGCAAACGCGGCGAAATTCACCCGCAACGGCCAGATCCGCTTCGAAGTGAGCGCGGCTCCAGGGGCCACCGTCGACACCGTGGAGCTGCGTTTCAGCGTGACCGACACCGGCATCGGCATCGACCCGCAAGAGTTCGAACAACTGCTGCAACCGTTCCGCCGCGGTCGCAATGCCCAGCGCTACGAAGGCAGCGGGCTGGGCCTGTCCATCGTCACGCAACTGCTGGAACGCATGGACAGCCGCCTCGAACCCCAAGCCACCGGGCAGGGCAGCCACTTCAGCTTTCGCCTGCAACTGAACTGCGCCCAAGAACACGACCTGGAAAACGGCCTCGTCGACAACAATGCCACGCCGCTCGACGGCCAGGGCAAACACGTTCTGCTGGTGGACGACGTCGAGCAAAACAGCGAATGGCTCTACGACTTGCTGGCCGGCTACGGTTTTGACGTAAGCATGGCGGCGAACGGCGAAGACGCCTTGGCCTGCCTGGCGCAGAAGCCAATCGACCTGCTGATCAGCGACCAGATGATGCCCGGCATGGACGGCTGGGAACTGCTGCGCCAAGTGCGCGAACGCTGGCGCCATCTGCCGGTGATGCTCTATTCGGCGGTGCCGCCGCGCAGGCCGCAGGATTATCCAGCGGACCTGGCCTTCGACGCGGTCCTGCTCAAGCCCGCCGACAGCCGTGAATTGCTGGCGTGGGTCAAGGCTCTGTCCTGCCCGGACAGCACGCGTCGCGCGTTGGCTCGGGAGCACTAGGATGCCGGGTTTGGGTTACCGGTTGTTCCTGCTCGGCGGCCTTTCGATGTTGCCCTGGGCGTCGGTCCAGGCCGAACAAGCGGCGCCCAGCGCCCTCACGCTCGACGCCACCACCGTCACCGCTCGCCGTCGCGAGGAAGACCCGCAACAGGTGCCGATCCCGATCAACGTCCTCTACGGCGAGCAACTGGACGAGGCCGGCCTGCACCGTCTGCAAGACGTCCAACAGCGCGTGCCCGGCTTGATAGTGTCCGGTCACGACGCCCGTTATGCCGGCTTCGGCCTGCGCGGCTTCGGCGCCACCGCCTACAACGATGGCCTGGAAGGCAGCGTCGGCACCTACGTCGATGGCGTTTACCAGGCGCGCCAGGGCATGGCCTTCACCGAGTTGATGGACATCGAGCGCATCGAAGTGCTGCGCGGGCCGCAAGGTACCTTGTTCGGCAAGAACACCACCGCGGGCGCGCTGAACATCATCACTCGCCAACCAACGTTCCAGCCCGAGGCCAACCTCGAAGCCAGCTACGGCGAGCGCGGCCTGCGGGAATATCGCGGGACGGTTTCCGGGCCGTTGCAGGACGATGTGCTGGCCGGCCGACTCAATGTTTTCGACAGCGCCACCGATGGCGCCGTGGAAAACCTGCAAGACGGCGCCCGCCTCGGCGACGCCGACAGCCAAGGCCTGCGCGGTCAGTTGCTGTGGACGCCGACCGCCGACTTCAGCGCCCGCCTGATCGCCGACTATGCCGAGCAAAACGAAGCCGGCAACGTCCTGCTGGTCAATCACTACAGCCAGCAGACCCGCAAGCGCGCCCAGTTCCTCGGCTATCCGTTGGCGGAGCCCGACCCTTACAAGCGCGAGACACGCATCGACGCGCCGGGCCATCCGCAAACCTTGCAGAACGGTGTGTCACTGGAGTTGAACTGGGACCTGGACGAGGCAATGCGCTTGACCAGCATCACCGCCTACCGCGACTGGGACTACCGCGCCACCCGCGACAGCGACAGCACCGCGCTGTCCGTGGCCCAGTCCGAAACCGAGCTGGGCCACCGGCAGTTCAGCCAGGAATGGCGCCTGTCCGGCACGGCCGGTTCGTCCGTCGACTATGTGGCCGGGCTCTATTACCTGCGCCAACAGCTCGACCGGGAGATCGACGCCGAATTCGGCAAGGACGCCGCGCCCTGGTTCGTCGGCGATCAATTGGAGCAATTGCAAAAGCTCTACGGCATCACGTTCACCGATCCGAAGCAGGTGCCGGCGATGCTGCTGGACGGCGCCCGGCAACGCTATGACGGCGAACAGAAGGGCGACAGCCGAGCCATTTTCGGCCAGCTCTCCTGGCGCCCGATCGACCCGCTGGAGCTCACCGGCGGCCTGCGCTATAGCCAGGAGCGCAAGGACGGCTGGGTCTCCCGCGACGTCAGCAACCTCGCCCCGCTGACAGGTTTGCCGCCGGTGTTCCAGGCCGGTGGACAGTTGCTGCGCGACATCGCCCTCGGTGGTGCTTATTACCGCGAGGATTCGATAAAAGAAAACAACGTCTCCAGCCTCCTCAGCGCCAGCTACCGCTTCAGCGATGGAGTGATGGGCTACGTCAGTTGGTCGCGGGGCTACAAGGCCGGGGGCATCAACTTCGACGTGGTCGGCCCGTTCACCGCACCCACCTTCGAGCCTGAGCGGGCCACGTCCCTGGAACTGGGCATGAAGACGCGTTTCTGGGATGAGCGCGCATTGCTTGATCTTGCCGTTTACCAGACCGACGTCGACAACTACCAGGCGCTCACCTACAGCCCGCCGACGTCCATGCTCGCCCCACCGCTGCGGGACAATCTGATCAACGTCGGCAAGGTCCGCCTGCGCGGCATCGAGCTGGATTCCGCCTGGCAACTCACCCCCCGACTCACCGGGCGACTGGGCCTGGCCTGGAGCGACGCGCGCTACCGCAGCTTCCCCAACGCCCCGTGCCCGCCGGCCTCGGGCCAATGGACCTGTGACCTCAGCGGCGACCGGCTCTACAACGCGCCGGAATGGAACCTCCGCAGCGGCCTCGACCACACCCATCCGCTGCCCTATGGGCTGGAAGCCTTCAGCGGCATCGACTACAGCTTCCGCACCGGCTACTCCGGCACCCTCGAAGGCGGCGAAGGCAGCTATCAACCCAGCTACGGCCTGACCAATTTGCGCCTGGGCCTGCGCAGCCAGGACCGTGCCTGGGAAGTGGAAGGCTGGGTGCGTAACGTCTTCGACCGCAACTACATCACCGCCGTCTATTCACTGCTCGGCGCCGGTGACTATGGTGTCATGACCGGCAGCGAACGAACCCTCGGCACCACCGTCAGGCTTCGCTATTGAGCGAAATAAACCGCGTCGGACAAAACGCCAGACGATTGCCGCCGGCCTTTTTCGACAGGTACATCGCCTTGTCCGCCTTGCTGATCAGCCCATCGACCTCCTGCCCATGCTCAGGAAAAAACGCCACGCCGATACTGGCGGCAATCTCCACCGTTTGCGCACCGATCACGATCGGCGCATTGGCCGCCGCCAGCATCCGCTTGAGCAACGGCTCGCTGTCCTCCACCGCTTGCAAATCCACCAGCCCCGCCACGAACTCATCGCCACCGAGCCGCGCCAAGGTATCGCCTTCACGCAACGTGGCATTGATCCGTGTCGCGACAATCTGCAACACCCGATCACCCCAGTCATGCCCATAGCTGTCGTTGAGCGCCTTGAACCCATCGAGGTCGATAAACGCGATGGCCACTTTCTGCTGATAGAGAGCGGCCTTGCCCAGGGCCTGGCGCATCCGTTCGGTCAACAGCAACCGATTGGGCAGTTGCGTGAGCGCGTCATACCGAGCGTCACGCTCCAGTAACTGCAGGCGCTGCTTCATCTGCGTCATGTCGCTGAACAACGCCACATAGTGCTGAACGTTCCCATACCGGTCGTGCACGGCACTGATGCTGATGCGCGACGTCATCTCCCGGCCATCCTTGTGATTGCTTTGAATTTCACCAGACCAATGCCCGTGGAAATCCAGCGCATTCTTCATCGGCGCATAAAACGCCGCGAGCCGACGCACCATGCGATGGGAATTCAACTCCCGACCCTGCACCTCGTCTTGGCCGTAACCGGTGAGCCGCGTGAAGGCCTCGTTCACGGCGATGACCCGACCGTACGGGTCAACCAGGATGGCCCCTTCCCGAGCGTGGCTGAACACCGTTGCGGCCAGTTCCGGGCGCACGGTGTCGAGACGACGGTCCAGGGCACCTTCGTCGCGGGTGGCCGGCCAGGTCTTGTCCTCGAAGCCTTGTTGCGCCAGGTAGCGGACCAGGGAGGAAAGCGCCCGGTGCAGGCGGGCCAGGGCATTCGTGGCGAGCCTGGAATCCAGGCAGTAGCGACGGATGAAGGTGCGTAGGTTCATGGGGGCACACGGTGCTCGGTTGCAGCGCTAGGGGGTGTGGAAAGAAGGCATTATCGAGGTAGGGATTTGTGGGGGGCTTTGCTGGAGCGGATGGAGGCTTTGCGGGAAGGGATGGAGTGGAAAGATTTTTTGCGTGGGTTGTAGGAACGTCAGCCGTGGCTGTCAGTCATTGGGCGGCCGCAACTCGCCAGCCGACGTCGCCTTGCGCCTTTGCCTACAACTACGCCAGAATCCGCCGGCTTGTTCGCCTTGGGCTGCATCGGTAGTTTGGGACCTGTCACTGCTCTTCAGTGATCGGGTTTAGTCGCCCGTCGTTGCTAAGTCGCTCAAGCGTCCATCAGTCAGGTATCCCATACCTGCACTCGATGGTGGCTGTGCGCAGGGCGCCTCCGGGTGCGCCGATTTCTTAGCTCGTCGGTCGACTAACCTGCGTACAGCTGCCTCCCAATCGTTTAGTCGCGAGCGGGACGTCGCCCAACCAAGAGAGCTAAGGCTATGGTCAAAATTACACCGAATCCTCCAGTTACAGATACAGACGAACCCACATCACGTGCCCAATCGGCTCGCAACAAAAAGCTCGACGAAGCGGCCACTCGTGCCTTGGATTACTACCTGAAGCCCAAGCCTAAGGGCTAAACGTCTGACAAGTCCGACTCCATTTTACGGATTGACCCTGGGGTTGATTCTGAATGTTTGCTTGCGAATCTCAGTGAGAACCTGGCGTCGGCGAATGCCATGATCAACGATTTGGCGTTTGATCTGGATGGGTCAAGGCGGCATGTGGCGTTGGGGATTTTGCAGGTGATCGAGGTGAGTGAATTGTTGGCGAATCGGGCGTTGGATATTGTTGAGGTGAGGTAGCGACTCAGCTACAGCGGTATAAGAAAAAGGTCTTGTCTAACAAGACCTTTTTCAAAAAAATGACCGCATTCGTCATTCAAGGCAGACGATTTGAATGATGCGGTTATCGCCATGAATGATTGTGTGAGTCCACTCTTCTATGGTCGTTATCTGCTGTGGTGACAGGTCGTAGACAAAGCAAAAATCTTCAGGCTTTGTCCAGCCCATAAGTGCGGCCAACGGGTCCATGTATACGTTTGGGACTTCCACGGTCTGTATTAGCTCTTCGGTAGTCTGGTCAAAAATTTCAACGACGGGCTTCATTTTTCTACTTTCCTTGTCGGATCGGCGGGTTTGGTTTGTTCGCCAGTCATCGGATCAAACTCGCCAAGGTGTTGACCCTGTTTTGTGTACAGCTCTATGGCACCGTGCTGTGAGTCCCATTCATAAATCCTGCCTTTACGATCCTTCCATCTTCGACGTTTAACGCCACCACCACGTACAAAGGTTTTGGAAGGAGCAATCGTAGCGTCTGGAAACGCAGGAAGCAGTGGTGGGGGCTTGTAGTACTTATGATCCCCCGGAACACTCAGCACCACATAAACCGGCCGACCCCCCGAATCCGCCGGAAACACCAGAATGAAATCCCTGTACTCCGGCGGATAGATCGGATCGACGATGATGCTGTCGGCCACCGGCGTTGGCGGATAGATCCAGATGTTAGGTGCCTGTGGCGCCGCTTCCAGGGCAGGAATGCCGAGGGTGTCGGACGGGTCGGTGGCCGGGGTCCAGATCAGCTCGATGCCATCACCCAGGTCGGCGACGAATTGATCGGCCCGCGGGGTGAATTGGACAACATCGACCATTTCCCAATCGCGGTTCTGTCCGGTGTAGAAGCCATACCCCTTGAGACTGCCGTCGGCTTGCTGCTCGATGCTCAGGCGCATGCGGCTACGGGCCTGCTTGAGGTCGCGTAACTGATCTTCGCTGTAAAGCGCGCTGTCGCCCAGATTGGACGGCCAGAGTAGGGCGACGATACCTGTCAGCAGAGCTGCCCCGACGGTGCCGCTGGCAGCGGCAGCCGCGGAAGTTGCCGAACCGCCCAGCGCGAGCCTGCCCAAGGTAGCGGGTACCGTGCCAGCGCCGATCCGCTTGAGGGGGATCGTGCCGGACGGGTCGGTGCTTCTGCCCCCGAGCCACATGAGATCGCCGTACTGCTTGACCAGATCCGCTGGGACGTAGCCGTTGGGGTTGCTGTAATCGATGATGCCGTTGGGGAGCTTGCAGCTCTTGGCAAACACGCTTCCGGTCATGCTGGATAACGGCTTGCTATCCACCGTGGCCCAGCGCATTTGTTCGTAGGCTGCCTGGCGGGCAAGCATGGCTTCATGAGCCTGCTGTAGGGCGTCGCGCTCGGCCAGTTCGCTGGCGCTCATGTCCCGATAAGTGAGGTGATGCCCGTCACCGCCGGGCGGGTTGCGAACCTGGGGGATGTCTTTTTCGCGTGTCGCCACGTAGTGAGTCTCGTCCGCTAAATGCAGGACAGACGCTAACGCGGCAAGAGAAGGGCGCGATGTAGGAGGTTTCTTGAAGTGGTTGTTCCGGTTTCCTCAATACAGGTAGGTCTTGCGCAGCTAGGCCTTTCTTGTGCGCAGAGAATTGGATTCCTGAACAAACCACCAGGTTTTCCCTGTTCGGCGAAACCTGAGGGATAAGGGCAAAATGCTGGTGAAACTCAAGTTGCCGGATCACACGCCGATAGGGTTGCGGACGAATCTCATACGAAGGACCGGAGTATGTTTTACCCACGTGAAGCTGAAAAAGATCAACTCTATAACCGAATAGTCCTGCTTACCGTTGCGTGCTGTGTGCTCCTGGTCCTGGCCTCCCTGGCGAAACACTCCGGGTCCATTTATGGGGCGATCCGATGGAGTGCCGTCGAGGTAAACGGCAGCGTGACGCAACTGGAAAGCATCCCGATGAATGCTAACGGCATCATCATCCACTACCGGTATGCCGACGGTGATCAACAAGTCCATGAAGACGAATACGTGGACCAACGCTATAACGAACATGATCAGTACGAGGTAGGGGGTGACGTTCCGCTGCTCTACTCACGTTGGTTTCCGCAAATCAGCAGTATCGCCACCGAGCTTCACACGTATCGCTCCGGCTTCTTCATCATGGCAGGCGGAGTGGTGCTGACATTGGTATTCCTCGGGATTTCCTTCGCAACCTTCGGAAGAATTTATCGCATGAAGGAAGAAGACCGCTTCTATTGAAACGGTTGTCGGTCATGGTGCCCAAAGCCCTCATTCATCCAGGTAATCGGTTTCCCCTCCCATGAAAAAGTTGATGCTCGCGTTGCTTTCGCTCGTTCTGCTTTCCGGCTGTGTAACCAAGTCTTTGAGTGTTGAGGATCGCCACCAGATCAAAACGATCAAGATCCTTCCTGTGTACTTTGCGGTAGAAAATTTCAAGTACACGAGCATGACCCAGGCGTGGGGGGCCGGGCTGGGGGCCGGAGCAGGTGCCGCGGCGGGTATGGCGTCCGGCGCATCCAGCGCTGGCACAAACGCATTGACAGGTGCCGGCTCGGTCGTGGGCACGAAGGCGGCCGACGGCGCGACAATGGATATTTCCCAAGCGATTCTGAACAACATGCACGCCCACGGTATCGATATGGGCAAACTGGTGCGTGAAAGCTTCGAGAGGCGTATCAAGCAAGAAGGGATGTTCACCATTGTGGCGGAAGGTGAACGAGCTGATGCCGACGTTGAAATCATGGTCTCGCAGTGGGGGCTTAGCCTGAAAAACTACAGCTCCGTGCTGTACCCCGTCATTGGCGTCAACGGCTCCATGAAACGCAGTGGCACTTCGGTTTGGCGCAACTTCAACACCATTTCACCCTTCAATGAAAGCAACACCCTCGCTTATACCCCTGAGCAGTACGCCACCGATCCCGAAGCACTGCGGGCGGCGTTTTCCCGGGTGTCTGATTTGGCGGTGGGTAAGCTGATAGAAGATTTGAAGCAGTAAAGGTTCAGGCAAACCGCAGGAGTTGACCCCGGTACCGCCCAGGTGGGCGTGGGGTCATGGCCTGGAACTGGCGGCTGTCACCTTGCATCGATTGGCGTTGGAGCAAGCGGGTGAGGTGGTACCGGCCTAGGCACTCTCAGTTGGTGCCGTGGCTTCTCTCTACACGCGAAGCAGGAAAACTCGCTGCTCGACCGGGAGTCATCTAATATCTCGACCTCGTCCAATACGTGGTCTCGTCCATGCAGTCTCTCGAAAATGCGCTGCTTTCCTACGCTACACAGCACTTGCCATCACTTCCCCATACCTATACCTGGACGTTCGATACCGCTCTCGTCCACCATTCATTCAAATGGGAGATCGATGGCTCGAACTGGTACGAAAAAGCGCGCGCCCTGAAGCGACATGTTGCCCAGGAATGGACCACGTCGCCCGAACAACGAATGGCCCTCGCAGACTACGCGGTGCGCGTGTGGGGAGGTATTGGCGGAAATAAGCTCGCAACGATGCAAGGCTACGTTCAGACCGTGTCACAGGGGCGGGTGCCGGACAAGCACAACGGCATCGCCTCATGGTCGAAGGTGGCGGCATTCTCGAATCCAACCGAACACGCCATCTTCGATGCGCGGGTCGCATTTTCCCTGAACGTTCTACAGATACTTCACAGCGATGAGCAACGCTGGTGGTTTCCGCACTTGGCGGGTCGAAACACCCACCTCAACGCCTGTTGGCCCCGCTTGAAAACCCAGGCGCGTGAACAGCGCTGGATTCGAATTGCAACGACCGATGTCTACTCGACTTACATCCAGTTGCTGGTGAACGTCTCCCGAAAACTGGATGTGGAGATCGGTGACGTGGAGATGCTGCTCTTTTCGAAGGCGGAAGATTTTGCCGGGGCCTTTAACGAGGCCTATCCTCCGTCCTGACGACCAAAGCACCCCCGGCACTTATCGAAAGGGGACGGCAGGCAGTTTCCCCGTGGCGAGGGAGCTTGCTCCCGCTGGGCTGCGCAGCAGCCCCAAAACCTCCCCGCCCGGCAGACTCCGCTACGCCAACACAACCCGACCAAACCTGGCGTTGTCATCCTGCGGCGTAATCGCCAGCAACTGATCGAGTCGAATCTCTCGGCGACCTTCCGCAGTTTCCACCTCAAGAAACTCCTCCCGCGTGGAGGCGGTGCGCGTGGTGATCGCACGGGCGGTCAGGCGTTGGCCGTCAGTCAGTTCGATGTCCAGCGTGTAGCCGTACAGGCAGGCAATCTCCAGGTAATCATGCAGGTCGCAGTTCAACGGTTGATAGGTCTTCATCTCATGTGACACCCAATGGAGCGACCGGACAGGTTAGGGCGCCACCTGTCCGTCGCAAGATTAGAACTCAGCGCCCTTCGCGAATCAGAGCAGTTGTTTCAACATCGCCTGCAGTTGCTCGTTACGGGCGTCATCCAGTGGAAAAACCGGCAGCCGTGGGTCGCCAACCTCCAGGCCAAGAGTACGCAAACCGGCCTTGATGGTGGCGGGCAAACCGCCCTTGAGGATGAAGTCCAGCAGCGGCAATTGACGATAGAACAACGCCCGGGCCTGGCTCAGGTCGTTGGCCAGGACAGCGGCGTACAGGTCGAGGTTGAGCTGCGGGATCAGGTTCGGCGCAGCGGTGCACCAGCCCTTGGCCCCGGCCGCGAAGGCCTCCAGCGCCAGTGGGTTGCAACCGTTGTAGAACGGCACCTGGCCTTCGCCCAGCAACTGCAGCTTGTGCATGCGCTGAATGTCGCCAGTGCTTTCCTTGACCATGGTGACGTTATCCACCGCGTTGAAAATCCGCAGGATCAACTCCACCGACATGTCGATGCCGCTGGTGGCGGGGTTGTTGTAGAGCATGATGGGCAGGTCGATGCTGGCGCCGATGGCCTGGTAGTGCGCGAGGATTTCCGCCTCGCTCAGTTTCCAGTAAGAGGCCGGCAACACCATCACCACATCGGCGCCCTTCGCCTGGGCAAAACGTGCGCGGCGTACCGCCTTGGCGGTGGTCAGGTCAGACACGCTGACCACGGTCGGCACCCGGCCGGCGACGCGGGCGATGCTGAACTCGCTGACCTGGTCCCACTCGGCGTCGCTCAGGTAGGCGCCTTCGCCGGTGCTACCCAGGGGCGCGATGGCATGCACGCCGCTGTCGATCAGACGGTCGATGGACCGGCCCAGTGCGTCCAGGTCCAAGCCCTGGCCGTCGGTGGAGAAGGGCGTGATGGTGTAGCCGATGATGCCGTGGATGTTGGGGGTAGACATGGCTTCGCTCCTGGTGGGTTCAGTTCAGGCAATCGGCGTGTTGACGCAGGGTCTGCCGGGCGTAGTAGTTGAAGGCGGCCGCGTGGCGCTTGGGCCGGGCGATCCAGTCGTGGGCTTCGCGGCCCAGGTGAGGCAGGATCGGTTTCACCTCGCCGGCGGCCATGGCCAGCAATTGCAGCTTTGCGGCGCGTTCGATCAGTTGGGCGATGTTGCAGGCTTCTTCCACGGTGGCACCGGTGGACAACTGGCCGTGGTGGGAAAGCAGGATGGCGCGTTTGTCACCCAAGGCACCGGCGATCAATTCGCCTTCCTCGTTACCCACCGGCACACCCGGCCAGCCCTCCAGGAAGGCGCAGTCGTCGTACAGCGGACAGAGGTCCATGTGGGAAATCTGCAGCGGCACTTCCAGCATCGACAGCGCAGCGATGTGGGTCGGATGGGTGTGAATGATGCAATTCACATCCGGCCGGGCGCGGTAGACCCAAGTGTGAAAGCGGTTGGCCGGGTTGGGCATGCCATGGCCCTCCAGCACCTCGAGGTCTTCATTGACCAGCAACAGGTTGCCGGCGGTGATTTCATCGAAGCCCAGGCCCAATTGCTGGGTGTAATAGGTGCCAGGCTGCGGCCCGCGCGCGGTAATCTGCCCCGCCAAGCCCGAGTCGTGGCCGTTCTCGAACAGGATGCGGCAGGTCAGGGCCAGCTTTTGTCGTACAGTCCACGTATTATCCGGCAGTGTTTTCTGCATCTGATTAACAGCATGCTGGACCAACTGGTCCTTGGGCGTCGCCAGTGTCTTGCTCATATCCGTTCTCCTGATTCGTTCTTTGACCGTTCTTGATCCGCGTCATGGAAGCTGTGAAAGGAAGGTGCTAATGACACTAAATAGACTATATGACACAAAGTGTCATTTGCAATCGCAGATTGTCCGTTTCTCTGGAAATGTTGGTTACCTATGTCCATTCGCTTGAAATTGCTCAGGAAAAAACTCGGCATGACACTGGACGTCCTGGCCGAAAAAACCGGGATGACCAAGAGCTACCTGTCCAAGGTGGAGCGGGGCTTGAGCACGCCCTCCATCGCCACGGCGCTCAAGCTCGCCAAGGCCCTGAGCGTGAAAGTCGAGGAGCTGTTCTCCGAAGAAAACGTCTCTCTCGACAGCTACAGCCTGGTGCGCAGTGAAGACCGCCAATCCCTCGCGGCGAGCAGCGGCAGCTCCGAATACGCGGTATTGGCCCATCAAGTGTCCGAGCGCAGCCTGCTGCCTTTCATCCTCTACCCGGCCGCCGAATTCACGGCCCATCACGCGTTCAAGGAACACACCGGAGAGGAGTTCCTGTTCGTGCACGAGGGGCAGGTGGAAGTGGACTTCATGAACGAGCGCGTGCTGCTGAACCGTGGCGATGCCCTGCATTTCAATGCGCAGAAACCCCATCGCCTGCGTTCGGTGGGGGATGTTCAGGCGCAGTTGCTGGTGGTGGTGCACAGCGATGAGTCTGGGGAGAAGGGCGAGGGCGCCTAGTGGCTCCAATCGCAATGCCATTCAGATAAGCAAAACAATGAACTGTGGCGAGGGAGCTTGCTCCCGCTGGGCTGCGCAGCAGCCCCCTCCTATAAGCGCCTCGCCACAGACCTTCCGACAGCCTCAATTGAACGGCATCGGACCTCTGCTCAGACCAGTCGAGCGGCGTCTGTCAGTACAGACCGACAGACAACGGCGACGAAGGCCCGCCAAGCCACAGCGCCTTGCGCCTTTGCCTACAACTACGCCAGAATCCGCCGGCTTGTGCGCCTGGGGCTGCGTCGGTAGTTTTGGACCTGTCACTGATTGTCAGTGATCGGGTTTAGCAGCTCGCGGTGAAACAGGTTGTGCAAGGCGTCATCCAGTCAGGATTCCCCATCCTGCACTTGATGGTGGCTGTGCGCAGGGCGTCCCCGGACGCGCCGGTTTCTTGTTTCCCCGGTCTGCTAACCTGCGTACAGCTGCCTCCCATCGTTTAGCAGCGAGTGGGTGATGGCTCCTACTACAGGAAGCAAGACGATGGTAAAAGTTACTCCAAATCCTCCTGCGGCAGACGAACCTACGTCCCGCGCCCAATCTGCCCGCAACAAAAAAATCGACGACGCTGCCACACGAGCGTTGGATTACTACCTGAAGCCTAAGCCTAAGAGCGAAACGTCTGACAAGTCGGACTCCATTTTTCGAATTGATCCGGGGGTTGATTCTGAGTGTTTGCTTGCGAATCTCAGTGAGAATTTGGCTTCGGCGAATGCGATGATCAGTGATTTGGCGTTTGATCTGGATGGGTCAAGGCGGCGGGTTGCGTTGGGGATTTTGCAGGTGATTGAGGTGAGTGAATTGTTGGCGAATCGGGCGTTGGATATTGTTGAGGTGAGGTAGTCACTAGCGGCAGCAACAAAAAAGGTCTTGTTTAACAAGACCTTTTTAGAGAAGAGTCATTTTATACCTTGGTTTTAAGATTTTTACTATTGCGCTTCTATGCGGGTAAGAGCCGAAAGCTCTATCGAGTACCGCTGAAAATTTATATTTTGATAGTTTAAGAATCCGGTATATACCGATTGAAAATAAACCCGTTTTATACTTGCTCCCCTAGGTTCAGATCTGATCTGTATTTTGTCGCCATTGTTATAAGTCTTGAAGTTGTCTTCAATCATCATAGCTAACTCCTCTCTCTAAACAGATCTTTATTGGTTGTCAGATGATAAAAGTGTCACGAATCAATAGATATGCCGAGCTCCTTCGCCTGAGGCAAAATAAAAATAAGCAAGTATGCAGAACTGGATGCAGTCCGTAATGATAGTTAGTTAAGGTTTTTGGGGGGGCTTTTAATGAGAGTTAGAATCATGGTTGTGACATAAGGGAAACGGGGACGAATTCATTTCATTGTCCACTTTTACGATGGGGCTAGGCGGCGTGTTGCGTTGGGATTTTGCAGGTGATAGAGATGAGTGAGCTGTTGGCGAGCCGGGCTTTGGATATTGTGAGGTGGGGCAAAGAATACCCGGGCATGAGGTGTCTAAATGAGTGAGGTTTTTTATGCCCGGGTAAGATTGTATACGAGGTGGATAAGATAGTATTGTGTTTTTATAAGTCTGCATCAAGATTTATGTTTTCTGCGTTGATTGCTGCTTTAAGTTTAACTTAAAGTATCGTGCGTGTTTTGTGGTAGCAGGCTTTCGTTAGGGCTTTTTTTTGGTTGTGGGGGCGCTTAGAGTAAATGGGCGAAAAATTTCTTTACTGGAAAAGCGTTCAGGTAGCCAGAATTTTGATTCTAGGTCTATAGGCGTTACTTGCTTTATGTTGGAGTGCCCATTGCTCAGTTCTTCTGCAATTAGATGTGTGGATCCTTCATGTTTGAACTTAAATAGCCAGCTGCCAGATTTATTAGATAGTTTTTCAATTTTTCTGAAATAAAAAATTGCACCAGGATTTTCTGTAGTGTCTGTTTTTTTTGTAAGTGCAGCAGCTTTCATCATTATTTCTTGGGCCCAGTTTGCATCTGATATTAAAGCTTCTCGTAGATGATTAACCAAAAGTACAAATTTGAAATTTGGAGCGTGCCGTTCATATATTTCTTCAGCTAGATTATATTGCAGTCGTCCAGTTTCTAAATTGCCTGTGCGGTAGTGGAGCATTCCTGTGTTTGCTAAGGCATGCGCTTTTAGTGACCAGTCATCGTGCTCCGCTAACAAGTCAAGAGTTCGTAGGGTCTTATCAATAAAATTAGGTTTTTCGCTAGCGATTCGGTTTATGTCCGTACTTGCGATCCAAGCAAAAATCTGATTTAGTTTTAATGTTGAATTGTGTGGATTGGCCACTAGCCCTTTGGTAGTGATCTGTAGTAGCAGTTTATAATCGTCTAGCAGGGCGGCTAAATAGGATATTGCAATTGCTGGGCCGCTTGAGTAAGGCTCTTGGTTGTACCATGCTTTCGCGAACTCCATAGCAAGCGGTATATTTTGCTTACTATAGGCCTCCCAGTACTGAGCTTCATAAGCAACTATGTGTGAGTCTAAGGGTACGTTAACTAGATTTTTTAATCTCGAATTTCGCTCTGCCCATTTAGCTTGCGCTAGAGAGTTTTGGTTGGGGGCTAGCAGTGATTGTTTAAAAAAACTTTTTGCTTTTTTTTCTGCACCATTCAAAAGTTCTAAGGTGCCAAAAGAGCTTGCTAGTTCAGACATGTGTACAGGAGGAATGTTTGATTCTAATAAATTTCTTCCGTTTGAAAGCAGTTTGGATTGTCTGTTGGCTTTACGGGAAACAGCCATTTCGGTGGCAATCAGCCATGGGTCAGCCTTTATGCTGGGATTTTTTAGAAGTGTGTAATGGGCCCGGTCGGGTTCGTTAAAGTGCACAAAAACTCGTGCTCCAATACGAGTGATCCAACGGTGATCGTTCGCATAATGTAGGGCCGCCAGCATTGCTTTTATGGATCTCTCCTGTTCTCCGAAGATGGCATATTCTCTGGATAAATCGGCCCATATAAGAGGGTTGTTATTTGAAAGCTTAAGCTGTTTTTTTAATATCGATATTGGGTGTTCGGTGGGCTTGTCCGGGACTTGAAAGTCCCATGGGTTATGTAGGAGCTTTATTAATGAAGGTGATAGAAGTCGTTTGTCTTTAAGGAATTGTGCAGCGATGTCAGCATTTTCTTGATCGTTTTCTATAATTGCGACGTTGAGAAGTTCTGTAGCGATACCAACGGTTTGGGTAGCATGGAACTCCTTAAGAATATCTGGGGCTGATCTCTCTATGTTGAAGTGCGTTTTATTTTTTTTTACCGAATTTAATTCAGGCATTCCCGCCACGCTGTGTGATGTCATCCAAGCAGGTAATACATCTCTATCTGTGTCAAGATGCTTCATGATGCATCCTCAGGGTTTTGTAACTTTCAAGATTTTGCGAGCTTCGATAGTGGCTTTGAAACCAAGCCTGTCAAATTGTGAGACAAACCTATTAAGCCCAAGATTAGAGGGTTGGGAGCTTAAAGTTTTTTTTGATCCTCTCTCACTAAAAGATGGTGTGCCACATTGCTGAAGAATATCGATGATTTCAGGGGCTAGCCAGGTCGGGAGTTCTTTTTCCCACTCCTGAAGCACCTCATTAAATATTTTTATTAAATGAGGGAGCGCGTCGATGTAGGAAGCATGCGTTCCTCCCCATGCTATTGGTACAAGTTGCGGGGGGAGCCTGTTTTTTAACATGGTATTCAAGCTTGCAGAGAAGAGTAAGTAACTTATTAATGAGGCAAACTGATACAGGTCGCATCTTTGACGTCGATCATACCAATTGTCTAACTGGTAGCCGTATAGCTGTTCTGGAGGAGCATATGCATAATCTCCTGCTATTTTATAAAGGTCATTGCTACTGTTTATGTCTCGCTTGCTTGCACGGCCCAGATCTCCAATTTTGGCTGTGGCACCACCAAAAATCATTACATTGGAAGGCTTGAGGTCCTGATGAGCAATTTCGGCTCCGTGTAATTGTATTAGTCCTGACGCTACATCTCGCAAGTAATATAGTTTTACTGATAAATCGATATATTCAGAGCTACCTATGTAATTCCTAACATCCCCGCCATCCGCCAATTCCATTATCATGTATGGAACTGCACTAATTTGCTCGCCAGGAAAAGGAGGTAGGTTTACTTGTCCGTGTGATAGTATCTTAACTATCCTTTTCATGTTTTTATCGGCGCAGATCGAATGAAGCTTGGTTTCGAATTCGTAAGCCTGCAAATGAGCCAAGAGCGTAGTAGTGAATGTTTCCCCAGCGGCTACCGCATTGTTAATAGGTGTTAATATATCAAATGCTTTCAAAAAAGCTTTTCGTTCACCGCTTGCAACTTCATATGAAACTGAAAAAAATCCGCCCGTGCCGCCGCTGCGACGCCCTGTAGGAATCATATTTCCTACCTGCCATCCACCTTCCAAGGCGGTGCCGCTCAGTCGTTCTGCTGGATTAACGTTAGCTACACTCATCATTAGCTCCCTAAGTATGGATCCGTGCGGAATTTCATTCTGTAATATTTAGTGTTTTAGCAGGTTACGTCCAGGAAGTGCCCCCTTCTAAATTAGTGGTGCTCCAGAGACTGTGGCCTGGAGTCGTTGGGTTGCGTATGCATTATCATCTTCTAAAAAAGGAAGTTGGTTTTGTGCTGACTGCCCAAGCGCGATACGCTGCTCCTCTAAAAAAGGGGCGCCCTTGACTCGGTCATAAAGTTTCAGAAGACGACTTTTAGCCCGTGCTATAACAATTTGATAATCCATGGGTTGGATAATGCAATTATCATTGTCTCGCCGAGCCTCTTTCTCGAAGGGGTCCACTTCGTTGCCCAAAACAAAGCACGTAACTCTTGTAGTTCTGCTGATCAACCCTTTTTTTATCAGCTCGCTAACATACTTCCAGCATTGAGCTTTTTCGTCTGTGCTGATCGCTACTCCTGGTTTTTTAAGCTCCACTACTACTAATTTGTCAATCCCTATCTCGCCGCCGTCGCTATCGTATGTTGGATAACAGTACGTCCCCACGGTACTATCTGGAAGAATCGCAAAGTCCGGTCGATTCCTACTTCCAATATCGTCAGATTTAAACAGCTTTTGTATTACTTTTGTCATTCCTTCATTTGAGGTGAACTCGATTGTTTCATACTCAGGTCCGAAAATCCAAAGTCCTTGATGGAAAAGAGGCTGTAGATCTTGAACTTCTCTCGTGTTGGTGTCTAGAACTCTTTCTTTTAGTTCATCAAGAAGTTTAAGGCGGATCTGTAGCTCGTCTAATACTTCTTTGGCTAAATCTAGGCTCCAATCGTTGAGGATATTGTGTAGGCTGTCTAGTTGGTCAGGTTTTAACTCATGCAGTTTGCTTATCAATGAGTACTTGTTATCTGATTTTTCTAGGCTTACTAATATCTCGGAGATTTTTAGTAGATCTTTTTCTGAAAGGCTGGGGCACTCTTCTTGAACTTTTATAATTACCTTTTCCCAGCGCTCCTTCCGCAGAGGAGTTAAGTTACTTATCTGAATGTTTTGCTTCTGCTTGATACTGCTTAAGGTTTGCTCCCGCTTTTGTTGTGTTTGACCTAGAATGTGAGCTTTTATGAATTCAAAACTTGCGTCTCGAGCTTTATTAAAATCTGGTGTGTCGTTGAAGCCTGTCCAGTCAGCCTTGATTGCGTCTTGTTTACTGAGAAAGTCTGCATCAATAATGAATGTGTGGCGTTTGGCTTCAGCAGATCTTCCGTCAATTATTTCGTCGAAACCATTATCTTTCCAGTTTGCTTCACCTACTAATCGACCATTCACATGCCAAGCCACGCCGTGCTGTTTTGTTGTTTTATCGGATTCTATTGTGTCTATTATTTTTATTTTGAGTTTTTTATCTTTTTCGAGATTGATTTCATTGACTGAGATATTCGTTTCGGGGATGTTGGAGAAGTCCACTTTTACGCCATTTACGTAACAAGAGAATGACGGGTCTGTCAAAAATCTCATACCTATTTCAGATAGGATTGTACTTTCTGGAATTCTGGAAGGAGCCGCTTCGGATACAAAAATGCGAGTTCCATTAGGTTTTGAGGTTTTTTCTGACTTAAGTTTGTTTGTTCTGAAGGGGGTCGAGACGTTCTCTATAGTTACTTCGTACTGAATTAATGTTCCATTATTTATGGTTTCTACTACGTAACGCTCTCCAAAACAAAAGCCTGCGAACCTTCCTATCCCGTTTTTTCCAAAAACTGTGCGTTTTTTGTTATTGATAATTATGTTGTCGCCTTGAGATGAAATTCTATCGTACGCCAATGTTCTCCATCGAGAAATAAATTCTTCCTCGGACATCCCAGTACCATTGTCGCTGATGGAGAAGTGTTGTTCATTTTCCGGAGTAGGCCAAGTTATTTTGACTTCGCTTGCTCCTGCGTCCCATGAGTTCGCGATTAATTCGACAATAGCTACTTTAGGGTCGTACAGAATATTTCGCCCAACAAATTTCTCTAAAAATTTTGGTCCAAATAAGCATGCCTGTTCCATTAGTTTCCTCCTTGAGTCCAATTATCAGAAAAGCGGTGGGGCATGATTTGTTCAATACTATGTCCTATATCCATAACCCTAAAGTCCTATTCAAGGGCCGCTAAATATTGAAGCCAGTCGCATTTAGTCCTTGGAGAGAAGTAGGCTTCACCCCGCATGGTTAAGATTGGGAGGGACGGCATAACGCTACTACAGACATGGCCGTTTGGACAGAGCCGTTTCATTGATGTGAATGCTTTTGGGTTGCATTTGCTTTTTTCGCTCTGAACAGGGGAGCGAAGACGTTCTCCGTTTCGCTAATGTTTAGCCCGTGGTCGCTTGGAGGCAGGAGGAAAGGTGAGGGATGTCTCGTTTAGGCAGGGCGGTGAAGTTTCTGGCCTCGAGTGGGAACATCCGTGTTAGCAGTCGGGATCGTTTGGAAGAAAGGTCTCAGCCTGCAACAGAGCTGAACAATGGTGCGGAGGGCCTAAATTAATAAGTAAAATTATCATTAAAATCAATTGGATGATTGAGTGGAAAAGGGGGAGCGACACCACTCCCTTATTTTTATCCCGAAACGACAGCCGTTGCGGACCGTCTAACCACAGCTATCCAACCTCGCCCACACTAGCCCCCCCAATTCACGCTTACCATCCCACCACCTCGTATTACCGCGGCTGCTGAACCCGGTACTCACGAGTAAACAACTATGGAAAGGACCCGCAGCTGGAGACGCGCACAGTCCCGCAAGCACAATGGGCGCGAAGCGATTAGCCCGCAGAACTCAAAACCAGAAAAGAACTGGAAGCTAATCTACACTCGTGCCGACAAGCTGCACCGGGCGCGTCAGCTCGGTATGAGCTATCCCATCCGCCCCACCCGCCAACTGTTGGATCAAGAGTCACTAATCTCCTGTTCGTTTGCAGTCGTAACCAATGGCGCAGCCCTACCGGGGAGGCGATCTGGCGTCGACGTCCCGGCTTCAGCACTCGTTCGGCGGGCGCTAGCCCCAACGCACGCAATCCTATCGGCACAGCGGATATCTGTTGGGCCGATGTCATTTTTGTGATGGAGCGCAAGCACGAGCATCGTCTACGGGCAGAGTACGCTCGGCTGCTTGAGCACAAGCAGCTGCATGTTCTGGATATTCCCGATGACTATCGCTTCATGGATCCTGAGCTGGTGGACATGCTTGAGCGATCGGTGACGTCGTACCTGTGTATTTGAGTATTTGAGTATTTAGGGCAATCTTCACGAGCCGCTCCTTTCCTCAATGGCTAGGCGAAATGATCAACGGTAGAAGGTTGATCCCGCCGTGCTACCCCCGTTTAACCAGCTTGGATACGTGGGTCGCAGCGAACCATGCTAAGCGGCCAGAACCAACCAGCAGGCGTTTCAGCACACGAAGGCACTGGCCCAAGCGATGCCGTGCAGCCCTAAAAACGCGACGCCTATCAGCCACAGGCCGTGTATCAATCAAACACAGCTTGGTAGTCGCCAAGGCCACTTTTGCTCCGACCGCCACAGCGACAGCAAGGAAATACAGCCAACGCTGATTCTTGGCTTTGTCATGTTGGCTGACTAGTGCCGACAACTGCTTTAAGGAAGGCTTGGCACCGGCGAGCCAGGGAATGATGCATTCGCTGGCCAAGGCTACGGTGTGGCTGCTGATATTTTTGTCTACGAGTCCCGGCGGAGCATCAGGGTTGACCGAGCAATAGCCACGGGGGACGTACTCACAGGTGCTGGAGAGCGGCGATGAGCGCGACATGCCATTGGAAAAGTGCTTCACGGGGCACAACCGTTGGTTGTAGTCGTTGATCTCTGTGCGAATGGCGATCATGTCCTCATCGCTTAGGGTTCTTCTATTCGCGGCGTAGAACCCTTTGGAGTCGTCCGGCGCGTAATCCATGAAGTAGCTGGCTTCACCTTCCTTGATGTGAGTAAAGGTCCACTGTGAATCGCTGCTCCACTGGCACGACTTCAGGTCACCCAGGCCATTGGCCTTACAGTAATCATCGTAGCGCCTGATCTGGCCCAACAGGAACGCGCTGGCGTCCTGGATGCTCGCTGTCGCTTCCTTCAGCAATGCGGCGTCTTCATTGGCGCCGTTGTCCGCCACGAAGAACACCGCTGCGACCAATGCCAGCGGAAACCAGAAGTGATCGTATAGCTGTCGGAAGCGTTCGGTGAGGTTGAGGTTGTCATAAATAAGGACCATGACAGCCCATCCGGTGAGGGCGCAAAGCATCAACAGGGGAATCAGTCCGACTTCGCTGCCCAGCTTCCCAACGCCATTGATGGTGTAACGAATAGGCAGGTAATTGATGGTTGGGAAAAGGCCCAGGCAGTTCAACACACCGGGTAGGAACAGGAGCACGAAGAAGATGAGCACGCCTCGCTTCTTGCTCGCGGTAAAGGCTGTTGCTGCCAGCAAGGGGATCAGCAGCAGTGACAGCATCATCAGATAGCCCAGCGTGATCACCATGGCTTCATCGGGCGACCAGTAAGTTCCGATGATTTGCCCGGCGTCGTTACGCCCGGTGAAGGTCGATGATACGACGCCAAGGCCTTCCAGGATCTGGTGCAGGTTGTAGGCCGCGCCGTGGAGAAACTTTACGTAAGGGTGGAAAAAATCCTCTATCGAAATTGACATCAATTTGAGTCCTTCAATTATTTAGTCATTCCGTGGTTCCGTAGAAGACCTGTGGATGAAATTCTTGCGTCCGAGTAGGCGCGCAGACAGACGACGAGTTCGTCTTCGTCGTGGAAGATATCGTTACAGATCCTCGTTGCTTTGCGGAGCGCGGTTAGGAACTGATCGATCACTCCACCGAACTCGGGAAGAAAGGGGACGAATCTGAATGGCACTTACTTAACAGCTAACTAGCTGATACGACTGCGAAAAAATGAAAAAAGGCTGGCCTTGGTCTACGGTGATAGTTGCGAACACACACCGATCAAGCAAGGACACAGCCCGAGTGAATCGTAGACGCCAAATCGTCCGACATCAACAGCACCGTATGCGCCAGCACGCCACGAACAGCAATGCTCATGCTTTCTTCAAGCTGCTCTCCGATCCTGAGTTATTGCGGGGTGTCGAGTCGTCGATACCCAAGCATCGCCAGCGGCTATTTCCCCCGACCGAAACGCTGTCCATGTTTTTGTCCCAGGCAATGAGCGCCGATCGGTCCTGCCAGAATGCCGTGAATGATTTATCCATCAAACGCTCCTGCGAGGGTTTGAAACCCAACAGCGTTCATACCGGTGCCTACTGTAAAGCCAGAGCGCGGTTGCCGGTGGAGATGGTTTCAACCTTGTTGCGCTCCACGGGGTCATCAATGAGCAACCGGGGTCCGTCATCGTGGCGTTGGATGGGGCGACCCGTTCGTCTCGTGGATGGCACTACGGTGACCCTGCCGGATACGCCGGCCAACCAAGAGGCCTACCCGCAATCTCGTGGGCAGAAGGCCGGACTGGGCTTTCCCATCTGCCGTTTAGTGGGGATTGTTTGCCTCGCCAGCGGTGCTGTTTTGGACGCCTCGTTGGGACGTTTTCGCGGTAAAGGAGGCGATGAACAGACGTTACTCAGAACCATGCTTGATACCTTGGAGCGAGGTGACATTGTGCTGGGCGATGCCTACTACGCCACCTACTTTTTACTGTGTGAACTGCAGCATCGAGGCGTGGACGGGGTGTTCGAACAATATGGCGCTCGACGGCGTAGCACGGACTTTCAGTTGGGGAGGTCCTTGGGGTCGGAAGATCATTTGGTTGAACTGAAAAAACCAAAGGCAAAGCCGTCCTGGATGAGTCAGGCCTATTACGAAAGGGCACCTGAAACGCTGACGGTACGTGAGTTGAAGGCCGGAGGGAAAATCCTGGTCACCACTTTGAGTTGCCCGCAGCAAGTGCCCAAAGCGTCCCTCAAATCCCTGTTCAAGGATCGATGGCATGTGGAGTTGGATCTGCGCAACCTCAAGACTACGCTGGGGCTTGAAGCACTGAGCTGCAAGACGCCGGATATGGCCGTCAAAGAGTTATGGATTTACTTGTTGGCGCACAACCTGATACGGATGCTCATGACGCAATCAGCTCTGTTAGTCGACTGCCTGCCTCGCGAACTGAGCTTCAAGCATAGCCTTCAGCTGTGCCTTGCGTTGAGGCAGTACGGGGCTCAAGAGCAAGAGGACAAGATGCTCAATCTGCTTGAGCTGATTGCCCAGAAGCGCGTCGGTAGGCGTCCAGGCAGAATTGAGCCGCGAGCCATAAAACGAAGACCCAAGCCTTACCCCATGCTGATGAAAACACGTCGATCAGCAAGGGGCGAGGTCAGGAAGAATGGACACCCGAAGAAGGTTAAGTAAGTGCCATTCGGGACGAATCTATTTTTCCTAGCTGACTGAAATAGATCTGTCCCCCTTTCGCTCCTTGCATCCCGAATCGATAGCACTAGCGGGCCCCAACCACAGCTATCCAGCGCCACCCACACTAGCCACAATCCCAGTTCACGCTTACTATCTCGCCGCCTCGTATTACCGTGGCTGCTGAGCTCGGTACTCATGAGAAAATGACCATGGAGAGAGCCCGTAACTGGCGGCGAGCACAATCCCGCAAGCGACGCGGAGCGTAGGAACGATCCACTGTCGCGGCGGATCACCCCTTCATATTGATATGCTGTGTGATTACCGTGCGACCTCCAGTGCAAAGTTGTCAGAGCTCCAATAGGCGATTTTTTTGCACAATTCAAGCTGTTCTTGGGATACGGTGAGCTCGCCATGTGCCAAGTCATTGCGTACATCTGCAAGAGCGATTGAGTCGTTCAAGTCGAAGTCGTTAATGATTGCGTGTAGCAAGAAATATATTTTTGTGCGCTGGCTTCCTTTTGTACTGAGCGAATGTCTTGATATGTCGATAGCCACTGGGTTAGAAGATGGGATGGATTTGGAAGATGCCATGTCATCTGAAATTATTTCGATTATATTGTAATACGATAGGAAACTGAATCTTTTGGATACGTCTTCAAGCTCAAGCGCTTCTTTAAGTCGTTTTCTAATGGTGGCGGATTTCTTTGATCGTTTGTCTGTTCGTGTTGAGGTAAGCTCGTAGGCCTCAACAATTTTTTGAATATCCGGGCGGCGTAATTCTTTATGGATGTTTTGGAAGGTAACATAGCCGCCAAAGCTGTTTACCTCGAGCCATTGACCTTCATACTCTTCCCACTGAGAGTAACTTGTTGAGAGGCGATATTTGAATCCAAGGAGGGGCATGACGCGATCTAGGCATTCATGAATGTCAAAATTATTACCTCCTCTGTGCGAGTCTGCGCTTGAGATTACTTGACATTCAAAGGCTGGAGATAGTCCTTCTATGTCTCCTCTTGTCGAAGTCTCTAATGGTAGAGGTGATAGAGTTAGCTCGAATCCATTTAGTTGGAAGTGGTTTGTAGTCTCTAAACTGTTATCCGAATAAACTAATGCTCGGAGTTTATAGCGGGTTGCTTTGATTTTTCGATCGAGGTAGTCCAGCCACTTCACCGTGTCTTCTTTGTTCATAGGGGGCTCTTTATTGTAAGTGCTGACTTTTGTGTATGGATAAATCTGCTTAGATGGATTATAAGTGTTTGCTTACTAACTGCGATGTGGAGCGTCACTGAATGCATTTCCACTCGGGGCGTGGGGGCGATCACTCCTTCATAGAATATCTTTCAGATAGTTCTTAAGTGCGCTGAGCGGTGCCTGAAGCTGTTCGGTTGTTTGTGCAGTATGGAACTCTGCAGTCAGCCGCTGAAGTTCGGTGCCGAGTACCGTATCGGGGCCTCCAACGGCCCCCAACGCCAAATTCAAGCACCGACCAATCTCATCCTGAATCCCAGCCACATCCCCTCGCCGGACCAACAATCCAAAGACTTCCCGATCACACCCGCCCATCAACGGATCATCCCGCAGGATCGGGCTGTGACCTTCTGTCTCATAGGCCAGCTTGAGGGAGTAAAGAGCGACTGTTTCCAGCAGCAATTCCATGGGGTGAAGTCCTTTGTCAGCGGGTGAGGAGGGGCGGTGGAGCTGGGTCAATTGGGCGTCGCAAGGCGGAGCATTGGTGGAGGTCGTGAGATCTTTGTGAGCGCTTCGCGCTCAAGCGGGAGCAAGCTCCCTCGCCACAGGGGTTGTGGTGTTCTTGTGGGTGTGGGCACGGTAGACACTTTTTTGCAGACGAAAAAAAAGACCTTGAATTTCAAGGTCTTTCTTTAAGATGGTGCCCCGAGGGAGACTCGAACTCCCACTCCTTTCGAAAACGGATTTTGAATCCGCCGCGTCTACCAATTCCGCCATCAGGGCTCAATGGCGGCGAAGTATAGAGAGGTGCCTACCGTTGGTCAATCACGTTTCATGGTGAATTTTTGATAATTCCGCTAGACTTTCCGGCCCTGCTAGACGAACCCCATCATGCGTGTTGCTGACTTTACCTTCGAACTCCCGGATTCGCTGATCGCTCGCCACCCTCTGGCCGAGCGTCGCGCCAGTCGACTGTTGACCCTGGATGGGGTCAGCGGTGCCATGGCTCACCGTCAATTCACTGATTTGCTTGAGCATTTGCGCCCGGGCGATTTGATGGTGTTCAACAATACCCGGGTAATTCCGGCGCGGTTGTTTGGCCAGAAGGCCTCCGGCGGCAAGCTGGAGATTCTGGTGGAGCGGGTGCTGGACAGTCATCGTGTGCTGGCCCATGTGCGCTCCAGCAAGTCGCCCAAGCCGGGTTCGTCGATTTTGATCGACGGTGGCGGCGAGGCGGTGATGGTGGCGCGGCATGATGCGTTGTTCGAGTTGGCGTTTGCCGAAGAGGTGTTGCCGCTGCTCGACCGTGTCGGGCACATGCCATTGCCTCCTTATATAGACCGTCCGGACGAAGGTTCGGACCGCGAGCGTTATCAGACCGTGTACGCCGAGCGCCTGGGGGCGGTGGCGGCGCCGACGGCGGGGTTGCATTTCGATCAGCCGTTGCTGGAGGCGATTGCCGCCAAGGGCGTGGAGACCGCGTTCGTGACGCTGCACGTTGGCGCTGGCACGTTCCAGCCGGTGCGGGTCGAGCGTATCGAAGACCACCACATGCACAACGAATGGCTGGAAGTGAGCCAGGAAGTGGTCGATGCCGTGGCGGCCTGTCGCGCTCGCGGTGGGCGGGTGGTGGCGGTGGGGACCACCAGCGTGCGGTCCCTGGAAAGCGCCGCGCGCGATGGCGTGCTCAAGCCGTTCAGTGGCGACACCGATATCTTTATCTACCCGGGCCGGCCGTTCCATGTGGTCGATGCCCTGGTCACCAACTTTCATTTGCCCGAATCCACGTTGTTGATGCTGGTTTCGGCGTTCGCCGGTTATCCCGAAGCCATGGCCGCCTACAAGGCCGCCGTCGAGCATGGATACCGCTTTTTCAGCTACGGTGATGCGATGTTCATCACCCGTAACCCCGCGCCACGCGGACCCGAGGAAACAGTATGAGTCGCACCTGTCGCATGTCCTTCGAGTTGCTCGCCACCGATGGCAAGGCTCGTCGCGGTCGTCTGACCTTCCCCCGCGGTACCGTGGAAACCCCGGCGTTCATGCCGGTGGGCACCTACGGCACGGTCAAGGGCATGCTGCCACGGGACATCGAGGCGATTGGCGCGGAAATCATCCTCGGCAATACCTTCCACTTGTGGCTGCGCCCGGGCATGGAAGTGATCAAGGCCCACGGCGACCTGCACGATTTCATGCAGTGGAAAGGCCCGATCCTGACCGACTCCGGCGGTTTCCAGGTGTTCAGCCTGGGCGCGATGCGCAAGATCAAGGAGGAGGGCGTGACCTTCGCTTCTCCGGTGGACGGTTCCAAGGTGTTCATGGGCCCGGAAGAGTCGATGCAGGTGCAGCGCGACCTGGGCTCGGACATCGTGATGATCTTCGACGAATGCACGCCGTACCCGGCCGATGAAGACGTGGCGCGGGTGTCCATGGAGCTGTCGTTGCGCTGGGCCCAGCGTTCGAAGAATGCCCATGGCGAAAACACCGCGGCGCTGTTTGGCATCGTCCAGGGCGGCATGCACCGCGACCTGCGCATGCGCTCGCTGGAAGGCCTGGACAAGATCGGCTTCGACGGCCTAGCCATCGGCGGTTTGTCGGTGGGTGAGCCCAAGCACGAGATGATCAAGGTGCTCGATTACCTGCCAGGGGAAATGCCCGCTGACAAACCTCGTTACCTTATGGGCGTTGGCAAACCGGAAGATCTGGTTGAGGGTGTGCGCCGCGGGGTGGACATGTTCGATTGCGTGATGCCAACCCGTAATGCCCGCAATGGGCATCTGTTCATCGACACTGGCGTGCTGAAGATCCGTAACGCGTTCCATCGCCATGATGATTCGCCGCTGGATCCGACGTGCGATTGCTACACCTGCCAGAACTTCTCCCGCGCTTATCTGCATCATTTGGACAAGTGCGGCGAAATGCTCGGCAGTATGCTCAATACCATCCACAATTTGCGCCATTATCAGGTGCTTATGGCTGGTTTGCGCGAGGCTATCCAACAGGGTACATTGGCCGCCTTTGTCGAGGCCTTCTATGCCAAGCGCGGGTTGCCTGTACCGCCTTTGGACTGAGTTTTCCGATCCCTAGATTCAATACTTGCAACTGGAGTGCTAAATGAGCTTTTTTATCTCTAATGCCATGGCTGACGCGGCTGCACCTGCTGCTGCCGGCCCTATGGGCGGCGGTTTCGAGTGGATTTTCCTGGTCGGCTTCCTGGTCATCTTCTACCTGATGATCTGGCGTCCACAGGCCAAGCGCGCCAAAGAGCAGAAGAACCTGCTGAGCAGCCTGCAAAAGGGCGATGAAGTGGTTACCACCGGCGGTATCGCTGGCAAGATCACCAAAGTGGCCGATGACTTCGTGGTACTGGAAGTGTCCGACACTGTTGAAATGAAGTTCCAGAAGGGCGCTATCGCGGCCACGTTGCCAAAAGGCACACTGAAAGCGATCTAAGTAACAACTTCTATTCAATCGACGGGGCGCGCAAGGCGCCCCGCGTCATAAGCGGGCGGCGTGATGCTGAACAAATACCCTCTGTGGAAATATGTACTGATCCTGGCGGTGCTGGCGGTCGGTCTGATTTATTCCGCTCCCAATCTATACCCGGATGACCCGGCCATTCAGGTCAGTGGCGCAAGCACTGCGCTGCAGGTCACCCAGGCCGATCTGGACCGTGCGAGCGCAGCGCTCAAGGCGGCCGGGATCGACGTCAAGGCATCGTCCGTGGCCGAACACGGCAAGGGCGGCCTGTTGCGCCTGGTCAAGGCTGAAGACCAACTGCCAGCCAAGGACGTGGTGCGCAAGGCCATGGGCGACGATTACGTCGTAGCCCTGAACCTGGCCCAGACCACCCCGCAATGGCTGCGCAAGCTCGGCGCCCATCCGATGAAGCTGGGTCTGGACTTGTCCGGCGGTGTGCACTTCCTGCTGGAAGTGGACATGGAAAAAGCCCTCGACGCGCGGATGAAAGTCTACGAAGGCGACGTCAAGAGCCTGCTGCGTAAAGAGCGCCTGCGCTATCGCAGCCTGCCGCAACTCAACGGTGCCATTCAGCTGGGCTTCAGCGATGAAGATACCCGCGAGCAGGCCCGTGCGCTGATCCGCAAGAACTTCAACGATTTCGACATTGTGCCGGCCGATCTCAATGGTCAGGCGGTGCTGCGTCTGGCGATGACCCCAGCCAAGCTGGCGGAAATCCGCGAATACTCCATCAAGCAGAACTTGACCACGGTGCGTAACCGCGTCAACGAACTGGGTGTGGCCGAGCCGATCGTGCAGCGCCAGGGCGCCAACCGTATCGTGGTTGAGCTGCCGGGCGTGCAGGACACGGCCGAAGCCAAGCGTATCCTCGGTAAGACCGCCAACCTGGAATTCCGCCTGGCCGCTGAGCCGGGTGCTTCCAAGGCCACTTCCGAGAGCTTCGAGTTCCGTGAGGGCAATCGTCCGGCGGCGCAGATCGAGCGTGGCCTGATCATCACCGGTGACCAGGTGACCGACGCCCAGGCGGGCTTCGACGAGCAGGGTCGCCCACAGGTGAACATTCGCCTCGACGGCCACGGCGGCGAGCTGATGAGCCGCGCTACGCGCAGCAACGTCGGTCGCAGCATGGCGGTGATCTTCATCGAGCAGAAGCCGACCACCACCTACACCAGGCAAGTGGTCGACGGCGTCGAGAAAGACGTCGCGGTGCAGACCTTCAAGGAAGAGAAGAAGATCATCAGCCTGGCGACCATCCAGTCGCCATTGGGCAGCCAGTTCCGCATCACCGGCCTGAACGGCCAGGGTGAATCCTCGGAACTGGCCCTGCTGCTGCGTGCCGGTGGCCTGGCCGCGCCGATGTACTTCGCTGAAGAGCGCACCATCGGCCCGAGCCTGGGTGCCGACAACATCACCAAGGGTATCGATGCATCGCTGTGGGGCATGTTGTTCGTGTCGCTGTTCATCATCGCCATCTACCGTTTCTTCGGCATCATCGCCACCGTCGCTCTGGCGGTGAACATGGTGATGCTGCTGGCGCTGATGTCGCTGCTGGGTGCTACGCTGACCCTGCCGGGTATCGCCGGTATCGTGTTGACCATGGGCATGGCGGTGGACGCCAACGTGCTGATCTTCTCGCGGATACGTGAAGAGATCGCCGCGGGCATGACGATTCAACGTGCGATCAACGAAGGCTTCGGCCGGGCATTCACCGCGATCCTCGACGCCAACCTGACCACGTTGCTGGTGGGCGGGATTCTCTTCGCCATGGGCACCGGCCCGGTCAAGGGCTTCGCAGTGACCATGTCCCTCGGGATCTTTACCTCGATGTTCACGGCCATCATGGTGACCCGCGCAATGGTCAACCTGATCTTTGGCGGTCGTGACTTCAAGAAGTTGTGGATTTAAGGGGCTGCCATGTTACGTACAATCAACTTCATGGGCGTTCGCAACGTTGCGTTCGGCGTCACATTGTTCCTTACCGTACTGGCGTTGTTCAGCTGGTTCCACAAGGGCCTGAACTACGGCCTGGACTTCACCGGCGGTACGCTCATCGAGCTGACCTACGAGCGTCCGGCCGATGTCACCAAGGTGCGTGAGCAACTGGCGACATCGGGCTACAGCGATGCCATCGTGCAGAGCTTCGGTGCGACGACGGACCTGCTGGTGCGCATGCCGGGTGAAGACCCGCAGTTGGGCCACCAAGTGGCCGAGGCCTTGCAGAAGGCTGGCGGCGACAACCCGGCTCAGGTCAAGCGCGTCGAGTTCGTCGGCCCGCAGGTAGGTGAAGAGCTGCGCGACCAGGGCGGCCTCGGCATGCTGATGGCGCTGGGCGGCATCCTGATCTACCTGGCCTTCCGCTTTCAGTGGAAGTTCGCGGTGGGTGCGATTGTCTCGCTGATCCACGACGTGATCGTGACCGTGGGCATCCTGTCGTTCTTCCAGATCACCTTCGACCTGACGGTGCTGGCGGCGGTGCTGGCGATCATCGGTTACTCCCTCAACGACACCATCGTGGTGTTCGACCGGGTGCGTGAGAACTTCCGTGTGCTGCGCAAGGCGTCCCTGATCGAGAACATCAACATCTCGACCACCCAGACGCTGCTGCGGACCATGGCGACGTCGATCTCCACCTTGCTGGCGATTGCAGCGCTGCTGATCTTCGGTGGCGACAACCTGTTCGGTTTCTCCATTGCGCTGTTTGTCGGTGTATTGGCGGGTACCTACTCGTCGATCTACATCGCCAACGTGGTGCTGATCTGGCTGAACCTGAGTACCGAGGACCTGATTCCTCCTGCGGCCACCGAAACGGAAGTGGACGACCGCCCATAAGGCTCGTCGCTCCACCCGTCACCGCTGAAAAGGTGCGAGTTGAACTCGCGCCTTTTTTTATGCTCCAAGGCTGGGAGAAGCGCGGATTAATCCGCTTGTGATGGTCAGGAGGTTCAAGTGAACAAATCGATGCTGGTTGGTGCGGTATTGGGTGCTGTCGGTGTAACAGCCGGTGGCGCGGTCGCCACCTACAGCTTGGTAAAGAGTGGCCCTGAGTATGCGCAAGTACTGGCCGTGGAACCGGTCAAGACCCAAATCAAGACCCCGCGTGAAGTGTGCAAGGACGTCACCGTGACTCGGCAGAAGCCAGTCCAGGACCAGCACCAGATCGCCGGCACCGTGCTGGGCGCCGTAGCCGGTGGCCTGCTGGGTAACCAGATCGGCGGCGGCACCGGCAAGAAAATCGCCACCGTGGCGGGTGCGGCCGGTGGTGGTTATGCCGGTAACAAGATTCAGGAAGGCATGCAGGAGCGCGACACCTACACCACCACCCAGACGCGCTGCAACACGGTCAATGACATCAGCGACAAGGTGGTAGGCTACGACGTTCGCTACATGCTCGACGGCAAAGAAGGCAAAGTCCGCATGGACCGCGACCCGGGCAACCAGATCCCGGTGAGCAAGGAAGGCCAACTGATCCTCGGCCAGAACGAACCAGCCCAGTGATCCAACCGCTGTGAAAAAAGCACCCTTCGGGGTGCTTTTTTTGTGCCCCGATTTCCTGGCTCACCGCCACCCCCCCTTGTGGGAGCGAGCTTGCTCGCGATAGCGGTGGGTCAGCTTGTATCAGTGTTGAATGTGCTGCAGCCATCGCGAGCAAGCTCGCTCCCACACTGGATCTCCAGTGGATATAAACCTGTGCCAATCCCAATTCCCCTGGACTGACCCCAAAAGTCAGATTGGTGTGGGGGCAGTCCATCCTGTGGGAGCGAGCTTGCTCGCGATAGCGGTGGATCAGTCTGCATCCATGTTCAGGGGATATCCATTGTGGCGAGGGAGCTTGCTCCCGCTCGGTCGCGCAGCGACCGCAAAATCTAGGGGCTGCTGCGCAACCCAGCGGGAGCAAGCTCCCTCGCCACGGAGTGTTCACAGCTGAGCTGAGTGGTGAAAACATACAGGCATAAAAAAAGCACCCCGAAAGGTGCTTTTTTCTCTAACCGAAGCTTAGCGCTTCAGCGAAGCCGGCAGATGCGGCTGGATAGCAGTCAGCACAGCCTTGAAGCATTTGGTGTTGCCGGCAACGATGTGGCCTTTTTCGAGGAAGTCGTGGCCGCCGGTGAAGTCGCTCACCAAACCACCCGCTTCCTGGATCAGCAGGGCGCCCGCTGCCATGTCCCACTCGGACAGGCCCGACTCCCAGAATGCATCGAAACGACCCGCAGCCACATAAGCCAGGTCCAGGCTCGCAGCACCGGCGCGGCGGATGCCGGCGGTCTGGCCGACCAGGGCGCGGAACATGCCCAGGTAGTTGTCCAGGTTGTCCATCTGGTCATCACGGAACGGGAAGCCGGTACCCAGCAGGGCGCCGTCCAGGCTGGTGCGACCGCTGACGCGCAGGCGACGACCGTTCAGCTGGGCACCACGGCCACGGCTGGCGGTGAATTCCTCCTGGCGAACCGGGTCAAGCACAACGGCGTGTTCCAGGCGGCCACGGTACTTGCAGGCGATGCTGACAGCGAAATGAGGAATGCCGCGCAAGAAGTTGGTGGTGCCGTCCAGCGGATCGATGATCCACAGGTACTCTTCGCCTTCGATGCCAGTGCCGGCGTGCATGCCGGTCTCTTCACCGAGGATGGAGTGGTTCGGGTAAGCCTTGCGCAGGGCGTCGACGATCTTTTGCTCGGCGGCGCGATCGACCTCGGACACGTAGTCCTTGGCGTCTTTTTCATCGACCTTGATGGTATCCAGGCGCTCGATGGAGCGGAAGATCAGTTCACTGGCGCTGCGGGCGGCGCGCAGCGCGATATTCAGCATGGGCTGCATGGATGTGTCACCTAAGGTTGTTAAAGAAAGCCGCGCATTCTATCAGAAAGTTTTCTCAGGAGAAGGTTGGTGTTCGCTTTCATAGCTTAACGGTAGGTGCTTCTGTAAGATTTGCTCCCTTTATCGTGTTCGAGAGCGCCCCCCTTGTTGCAGAACATTCGTGTCGTCCTGGTCAATACCAGCCATCCGGGTAACATCGGCGGAGCTGCGCGGGCCATGAAGAACATGGGCCTGTCGCGCCTGGTGCTGGTCGAGCCGCGCTTGTTTCCTCATCACGAAGCCGACGCCCGTGCTTCTGGTGCCGGTGACATCCTGGCCAACGCGCAAGTCGTCGCCACCCTCGAAGATGCCCTGGTGGGTTGCAACCTGGTGCTTGGTACCAGCGCCCGCGACCGGCGTATTCCCTGGCCGCTGCTCGACCCCCGGGAATGCGGCACCAAAGTGGTCGAAGAGGCCGCGCAAGGCTTTGAAATCGCCCTGGTGTTCGGCCGTGAAGACTCCGGCCTGACCAATGACGAGCTGCAGCGATGTCACTTTCACGTGCATATCCCTTCCGACCCCGAGTTCAGTTCCTTGAACCTGGGGGCGGCGGTGCAGGTGTTGAGTTATGAAGTGCGCATGGCTTGGTTGGCGGCCGAAGGCAAGCCCAGCAAAGTCGAAAAAACCGAGGTCACGTCGCCGCGCAGTGAGACACTGGCGACCATGGACGAGCTGGAACGATTCTATGAGCACCTGGAGCAGACCCTGGTGGACATCGAGTTCCTCGACCCGGAAAAGCCGCGGCACTTGATGGCGCGCCTGCGTCGGTTGTACGGACGAAGCTCGGTCAGCCGGGCGGAGATGAATATATTGCGCGGCATCCTCACGGAAACCCAGAAGGCGGCCCGTGGCGAGCTGATTAAGCGGAAGAAATAAAATGTTCGAACGTTTGCGTGAAGATATCCAAAGTGTTTTCCATCGTGACCCGGCGGCGCGCAATGCCTTTGAAGTGCTGACCTGCTACCCGGGCATGCACGCCATCTGGATCCATCGCCTGTCCGGCGCCTTGTGGAACATGGGCTGGAAGTGGCTGGCGCGGCTGGTCTCGAACTTCGGCCGCTGGCTGACCGGGATCGAGATCCACCCGGGCGCCAAGGTCGGTCGCCGGTTCTTCATCGACCACGGCATGGGCATCGTCATCGGTGAAACCGCCGAGATCGGCGACGACGTGACCTTGTACCAGGGTGTGACCCTCGGCGGCACCAGCTGGAACAAAGGCAAGCGTCACCCAACCCTGGAAGACGGCGTGGTGGTCGGTGCCGGTGCCAAGGTGCTCGGGCCGTTCACGGTGGGGGCGGGGGCGAAAGTCGGCTCCAACGCCGTGGTGACCAAGGCCGTGCCGCCGGGTGCGACCGTGGTGGGGATTCCGGGGCGGATCATCGTCAAGTCCGATGAGGAGCAGGATGCTCGCCGCAAGGCCATGGCCGAGAAGATCGGCTTCGACGCCTACGGTGTCGGCGAAGACATGCCCGACCCGGTCGCCCGGGCCATCAACCAGTTGCTCGATCACCTGCAGGCCGTCGATGGGCGCCTGGAGGGGATGTGCGGCGCCCTGAAGGACCTGGGCAGTAATTACTGTGCCAAGGACCTGCCTGAACTGCGCGAGGAAGACTTTGCGTGTGTGAAGGACAAGGACGAAAGCCAGGCCAGCTGAGCCCGGGTGGCCTCATCGCGAGCAAGCTCGCTCCCACAGGGGATCTGTGGTGTACACAAATTGTGCATCCACCAAAGCCCCTCCTGTGGGAGCGAGCTTGCTCGCGATAAACGATAACGCGGTATCACTGGTCGCCGCCAACCAGCCTTTGCTATCATGCGCCCGCTCTTTCGCGGGTAAACCTGAGTAAAGCACTAGGTCTTATACTTGACTTAAATACTCGGGAATTGCATACTCGCCCCCATTCCGAACTCCGTGGTAATTGTCCATGCGACTGACTACAAAAGGCCGATACGCCGTGACCGCAATGCTCGATCTGGCATTGCATGCGCAGCACGGGCCGGTGTCCCTGGCCGATATCTCCGAGCGCCAGGGCATTTCCCTGTCTTACCTTGAACAGCTGTTCGCCAAGCTGCGCCGCAGCAACCTGGTCTCCAGCGTTCGCGGCCCCGGCGGCGGCTACCAGCTGTCGCGGGACATGCAAGGCATCCAGGTCGCCCAGGTGATCGATGCGGTGAACGAATCGGTCGATGCGACCAAATGCCAGGGCCTTGGCGACTGCCATGGCGGCGATACTTGCCTGACCCACCACTTGTGGTGTGACCTCAGCCTGCAGATTCACGAATTTCTGAGCGGTATCAGCTTGGCTGACCTTGTAACTCGCCGTGAGGTGCAAGAAGTAGCCCAGCGTCAGGACCAGCGCCGTTGCAACAGCAAGGCGCCGCACCTGGACAAGATTGAAGCGTCCGCCGTCGAATGACTGCCGCAGAGCACGCGGAACGCCAGCCAGCCTGATTTAGGAGAAAGTCCATGAAATTGCCGATTTACCTTGATTACTCTGCGACCACCCCGGTTGATCCGCGTGTTGCGCAAAAAATGAGTGAATGCCTGCTGGTCGACGGAAACTTCGGTAACCCGGCGTCCCGTTCCCACGTGTTTGGCTGGAAGGCCGAAGAGTCGGTCGAAAACGCCCGTCGCCAGGTCGCCGACCTGGTCAACGCCGACCCGCGTGAAATCGTCTGGACCTCCGGTGCCACCGAATCCGACAACCTGGCAATCAAGGGTGTCGCGCATTTCTACCACACCAAGGGCAAGCACCTGATCACCTCCAAGATCGAGCACAAGGCTGTCCTGGACACCATGCGCCAACTGGAGCGTGAAGGCTTCGAAGTCACCTACATCGAGCCCGGTGAAGACGGCATCATCACCCCGGCCATGGTCGAAGCCGCCCTGCGCGACGACACCATCCTGGTCTCGATCATGCACGTGAACAACGAAATCGGCACCGTCAACGACATCGCGGCCATCGGCGAACTGACCCGCTCCAAGGGCGTCCTGTTCCACGTCGACGGCGCGCAATCCACTGGCAAGGTCGACATCGACCTGTCCAAGCTGAAAGTCGACCTGATGTCGTTCTCGGCCCACAAGACCTACGGCCCTAAAGGCATCGGCGCGCTGTACGTCAGCCGCAAGCCGCGTGTTCGCCTCGAAGCGACCATGCACGGCGGCGGTCACGAGCGTGGCATGCGTTCCGGTACCCTGGCGACCCACCAGATCGTCGGCATGGGCGAAGCCTTCCGCGTCGCCAAGGAAGACATGGCGGCCGAGAACGTACGCATCAAGGCCCTGAGCGACCGCTTCTTCAAGCAGGTCGAGCACCTCGAAGAACTCTACGTCAACGGCAGCCTGACCGCCCGCGTACCGCACAACCTGAACCTGAGCTTCAACTACGTTGAAGGCGAGTCGCTGATCATGGCGCTCAAGGATCTGGCCGTGTCGTCCGGTTCGGCGTGCACCTCGGCGTCCCTGGAGCCTTCGTACGTACTGCGCGCCCTGGGCCGCAACGACGAACTGGCCCACAGCTCCATTCGCTTTACCTTCGGCCGTTTCACCACCGAAGAAGAAATCGATTACGCCGCGCAGAAAGTCTGCGAGGCCGTTACCAAGCTGCGCGCTCTGTCGCCGCTGTGGGACATGTACAAAGACGGCGTCGACATTTCGAAAATCGAGTGGGCGGCGCACTGAAGAAGTCGCCACCAGAGCGACTCACTGATGAGGATTGAAGCAAATGGCATATAGCGAAAAGGTCATCGACCACTACGAGAACCCGCGCAACGTCGGCAAGATGGACGCGCAGGATCCTGATGTCGGCACCGGCATGGTCGGCGCCCCGGCGTGCGGCGACGTCATGCGCCTGCAGATCAAGGTCAACGAGCAGGGCATCATCGAAGATGCCAAGTTCAAGACCTACGGCTGCGGTTCGGCCATCGCGTCCAGCTCCCTGGCCACCGAGTGGATGAAGGGCAAGACCCTTGATGAAGCCGAAACCATCAAGAACACCCAGCTGGCCGAAGAACTGGCCCTGCCGCCAGTGAAGATCCACTGCTCGGTACTCGCCGAAGACGCCATCAAGGCCGCCGTTCGCGATTACAAGCAGAAGAAAGGCTTGATCTGATCCGCGTACGGTAAGGAGTTTTCCATGGCTATCCAGATGACAGAAGCGGCAGCTAACCATATCCAGCGCTCACTTGCGGGGCGCGGCAAGGGTGAGGGTATCCGCCTGGGTGTACGCACCACGGGCTGTTCTGGTCTCGCCTATGTACTGGAATTCGTCGACGAAGTGGGCGAAGACGATCAGGTGTTCGAAAGTCATGGTCAGAAAGTGATCATCGACCCGAAAAGCCTGACGTACCTGGACGGCACCGAACTGGATTTCGTCAAGGAAGGGTTGAACGAGGGCTTCAAGTTCAACAACCCCAACGTGCGCGGTGAATGTGGCTGCGGCGAAAGCTTCAACATCTGAGGCGGCTTGTGGGTACTCCTTGTCATTTTGCGTTGTTCCAGATGCAGCCTGCATTCCAGCTGGATCTCGAGCAGTTGTCCGCGCGTTATCTTGAATTGGCCCGTGGCGTCCATCCCGACCGCTTTGCCGATGCCTCCGAGGCGGAGCAGCGGCGGGCGCTCGAGCAGTCGGCGAACCTCAACGAGGCTTACCAGACGCTCAAGCACCCGGCCAAGCGCGCGCGTTACCTGCTCGCCATCAGCGGCCATGAGTTGCCGTTGGAGGTCACGGTCCACGATCCCGAGTTTCTTCTGCAGCAGATGCAGTGGCGCGAAGAACTCGAGGACCTGCAGGACAGCGCCGACCTGGCCGGTGTCGCGGTATTCAAGCGGCGCTTGAAAGACGCCCAGCAAACACTGAACGAAAGCTTCGCAGCCTGCTGGAACGATGCCGCGCAACGCGAACAGGCCGAACGCCTGATGCGGCGCATGCAGTTCCTCGACAAGCTCACCTACGAAGTGCGCCAGCTAGAAGAGCGCCTCGACGATTAACCCAGTGCCGCTCCGGTCGCACGCCTGATTACAGATAAGTCCTGATTACGATGGCCCTACTGCAGATCGCCGAACCCGGCCAAAGTCCACAACCGCACCAGCGTCGCCTGGCTGTCGGGATCGACTTGGGTACCACCAATTCCCTGGTCGCTGCCTTGCGCAGCGGTCTTTCCGAGCCGCTGGCCGATGAGCAGGGGCAGGTGATCCTGCCGTCCGCCGTGCGTTATCACGCCGACCGCGTCGAAGTGGGCGAGTCGGCCAAGCTGGCCGCCGCCGCCGACCCGCTGAACACCATTGTCTCGGTCAAGCGCTTGATGGGTCGTGGTCTGTCCGACGTCAAGCAATTGGGCGACCAGCTGCCGTACCGCTTCGTCGGCGGCGAATCCCACATGCCGTTCATCGAAACCGTGCAGGGCCCGAAAAGTCCGGTCGAGGTTTCCGCCGACATCCTCAAGGTCCTGCGCCAGCGCGCCGAAGCGGCGTTGGGCGGTGAACTGGTGGGCGCGGTCATTACCGTCCCGGCCTATTTCGACGACGCCCAGCGCCAAGCCACCAAGGACGCCGCCAAGCTGGCCGGCCTTAACGTGCTGCGCCTGCTCAACGAGCCGACTGCCGCTGCCGTGGCGTATGGCCTGGACCAGCATGCCGAAGGCCTGGTCGCGATCTACGACCTGGGCGGCGGTACATTCGATATTTCGATCCTGCGCCTGACCGGCGGTGTTTTCGAAGTCCTGGCCACCGGTGGCGACAGCGCCCTGGGCGGCGATGACTTCGACCACGCCATCGCCGGCTGGATCATCGAGCAAGCCGGCTTGTCCGCCGACCTCGACCCGGGTGCGCAACGCCACCTGCTGCAAACCGCCTGCGCCGCCAAGGAAGCCTTGACCGACGCCGCCACCGTTAAAGTCGCTTATGGCGACTGGAAAGCCGCGCTGACCCGCGAAGCCTTCGATGCCCTGATCGAACCCATGGTTGCCCGCAGCCTCAAGGCCTGCCGCCGTGCCGTGCGCGATTCCGGTGTCGAGCTTGAAGATGTGAAAGCCGTGGTCATGGTTGGTGGTTCGACCCGCGTGCCTCGGGTTCGCGAAGCCGTTGCCGAGGCCTTTGGCCGCCAGCCGCTGACCGAAATCGACCCGGACCAGGTGGTCGCCATCGGCGCCGCGATCCAGGCCGATACCCTCGCCGGCAACAAGCGCGACGGCGGCGAACTGCTGTTGCTCGACGTGATTCCGTTGTCCCTGGGGCTGGAAACCATGGGCGGCCTGATGGAGAAGGTGATTCCACGCAACACCACCATCCCGGTTGCCCGCGCCCAGGACTTCACCACCTATAAAGACGGCCAGTCGGCCATGATGGTCCACGTGCTGCAAGGCGAGCGTGAACTGATCAGCGACTGCCGTTCCCTGGCCCGCTTCGAATTGCGCGGCATCCCGCCGATGGTGGCCGGTGCGGCGAAGATCCGCGTGACCTTCCAGGTCGATGCCGATGGTTTGCTCAACGTCTCCGCCCGCGAACTGGCTTCGGGCGTGGAGGCGAGCATCCAGGTCAAGCCGTCCTACGGCCTGACCGACGGCGAAATCGCCAAGATGCTCAAGGATTCCTTCCAGCACGCCAGCGACGACAAGGTGGCGCGTGTGCTGCGCGAGCAACAGGTCGACGCCCAGCGCCTGATCGAAGCCGTGCAAGGTGCCCTGGAAGCTGACGGCGACCGCTTGCTTGACGCTGAAGAGCGCATGGTCATCGAGCTGCAGATGCAGGAACTGTCCGAATTGATCAAAGGCACCGATGGTTATGCCATCGAGCAGCAGACCAAGCGTCTGTCGCACGTCACCGACGCCTTTGCTGCCCGCCGCCTGGACTCGACGGTGAAAGCCGCCCTGGCGGGGCGCAACCTGAATGAAATCGAGGAATAACTGATGCCGCAGATCATTTTTCTGCCACACGCCGAGCATTGCCCGGACGGTATGGTGGTAGAGGCCGAAACCGGCAAGTCCCTGCTTGAAGTGGCCCATGACAACCACATCGAGATCGAGAGCGCCTGCGGCGGCGTTTGTGCCTGCACCACGTGCCATTGCATCATTCGCGAGGGTTTCGACTCGCTGAATGAGGCCGATGAGCTGGAAGAGGACTATCTTGATCGGGCCTGGGGCCTGGAGCCGACGTCGCGCCTGACCTGTCAGGCCAAGGTCGGCACCGAGGACCTGGTGGTCGAAATCCCGAAATATTCGCTTAACCATGCGGCCGAAGCGCCGCACTGATGGTGACACTGTCATGAGCTATGGTTGGAATGATGTTCAACGCATCGCAGAAGAACTGGCCGAAGCCAAGCCGGACGTGGATCCGCTGGCTGTGAATTTTGTCGATTTGCAGCGCTGGATCATGGAGCTACCCGATTTCGACAATACCTCTGGCCGTTGTGGCGAGAAGGTCTTGGAAGCGGTCCAGACGCTCTGGATCGAAGAAATCGACTGATCGACCTGGCAGGTTAGGCAATACCCCTGAACCCGCGTATAATTCGCGGGTTTAATTTTTCGCAAATTACCGTTTCTGGAGTTACACCATGGCTGTTCAACGTACTTTCTCCATCATCAAGCCTGACGCCGTTGCTAAAAACGTGATCGGCAAGATCGTTACCCGCTTCGAAGACGCTGGCCTGCGCGTTGTAGCTTCGAAAATGAAGCAACTGTCCAAAGCCGAAGCCGAAGGCTTCTACGCCGAGCACAGCGAGCGCGGTTTCTTCGGTGAGCTGGTTGCCTTCATGACTTCCGGTCCGGTTGTCGTTCAGGTGCTCGAAGGCGAAAACGCCATCGCTCGCAACCGTGAGCTGATGGGCGCCACCAACCCTAAAGAAGCTGCTGCCGGCACCATCCGTGCTGACTTCGCCGAGTCCATCGACGCCAACGCCGTCCACGGTTCGGACTCCGAAGCCGCTGCTGCTCGCGAAATCGCTTACTTTTTCTCCGCTACTGAAGTAACCACTCGCTAAGCCCAGGCTTTTGAGTGAAGGTGAATCCATGACTACATCGAACGGCAAAACCAACCTGTTGGGCCTGACCCAGCCGGAAATGGAGAAATTCTTCGACTCGATCGGGGAGAAGCGTTTCCGTGCCGGCCAGGTGATGAAATGGATTCACCACTTTGGCGTCGACGACTTCGACGCCATGACGAATGTCGGCAAGGCCCTGCGTGAAAAGCTCAAGGCTGTTGCCGAGATTCGCGGCCCCGAAGTGGTCAGCCAGGACATTTCCAGCGACGGCACCCGCAAGTGGGTGGTGCGCGTGGCGTCCGGCAGCTGCGTCGAGACCGTCTACATTCCCCAGGGCAAGCGCGGCACCTTGTGCGTTTCGTCCCAGGCAGGCTGTGCCCTGGATTGCAGTTTCTGCTCCACCGGCAAGCAAGGCTTCAATAGCAACCTCACCGCCGCCGAAGTGATCGGCCAGGTGTGGATTGCCAACAAATCCTTTGGCAGCGTCCCGGCGACCGTCGACCGTGCCATCACCAACGTGGTGATGATGGGCATGGGTGAGCCGCTGCTGAACTTCGACAACGTCGTTTCCGCCATGCACTTGATGATGGACGACCTGGGCTACGGCATCTCCAAGCGCCGCGTGACCCTGTCCACCTCTGGCGTGGTGCCGATGATCGATGAGCTGGCCAAGCACATCGACGTCTCCCTGGCGTTGTCGCTGCACGCACCCAATGACGCATTGCGTAACCAATTGGTGCCGATCAACAAGAAGTATCCGCTTAAGATGCTGCTCGAGTCGTGCCAGCGCTACATGTCGTCCCTGGGCGAAAAACGCGTGCTGACCATCGAGTACACGCTGCTCAAGGATGTGAACGACAAGGTCGAGCACGCGGTCGAGATGATCGAGCTGCTCAAGAACATCCCGTGCAAGATCAACCTGATCCCGTTCAACCCGTTCCCGCATTCCGGTTACGAGCGTCCGAGCAACAACGCGATTCGTCGCTTCCAGGATCAGCTTCACCACGCTGGCTTCAACGTCACCGTGCGCACCACCCGCGGCGAAGACATCGACGCCGCCTGTGGCCAATTGGTAGGACAGGTGCTGGATCGCACCCGTCGCAGCGAACGCTACATTGCCGTGCGTGAGTTGAACGCCGCGGACGATGCAGTGCAAAACGCTGCGAACAGTCACTAAGAGAGGAACTCTATGTCCCTGCGCTTCGCGCTCGTTTTGCTGTTGGCCGGCCTTTGTTCCGGTTGTGTCCTGTCGGGTGACTACAACCCGATGAAGACCAGCAAAGGGCGTGACGAGGCACGTGTGGCCTATGTGCAACTGGGCATCGGCTACCTGCAGCAGGGCATGACCGAACGGGCCAAGGTGCCGCTCAAGAAGGCCCTGGAGCTGGACGATTCCGACCCGGATGCCAACGCGGCTCTGGCCCTGGTATTCCAGGCCGAGATGGAGTCGGAACTGGCCGACCAGCATTTTCGCAAGGCGTTGGCCGGCCGGCCCCAGGATGCACGGATCCTGAACAACTACGGCAGCTTTCTTTTCGAGCAGAAACGCTACAAGGAAGCCTACGAGCGCTTCGAGCAGGCTGCCGCCGATACCCTTTACCCTGAGCGTTCGCGGGTGTTCGAGAACCTCGGCATGACGGCCGCGCAGTTGGGCCAGCGTGACCTGGCCCGCCAGCAGCTCGAAAAGGCGCTGCGGCTCAACCGCCAGCAACCGCGGGCGCTGCTGGAAATGGCTGAGTTGTCTTACGAAGACAGGCATTATGTGCCCGCCCGTGACTACTACGAGCGTTTTAGCCTGCTGAGCGAGCAAAATGCACGTAGTCTATTGCTCGGCGTTCGGCTGGCACATGTGTTTGAAGATCGCGACAAAGCTGCGAGTTACGGCTTGCAACTCAAAAGACTCTATCCCGGTACGCCGGAATATCAGCAATACCTGTCGGAGCAATGATGAAAGCGGCGCATCCCGAAGTTGTAGCAGCGACTCGCGTAAATCCCGGTGAGACCCTGCGTCAAGCCCGCGAAAGCAATGGTTGGTCGCTGGCCGAAGTGGCCCTCAAGCTCAATCTTACCGTGGCTTCCCTCGGCAATCTGGAAGCGGGCGCGTTCGACAAGCTGCCCGGGCACACCTTCGCCCGGGGCTACATCCGCGCCTATGCCAAGTTGCTCGGCATGGACCAGACCGTGCTGGTCCAGCAATTCGATCAATACACCGGTTCCGATGCCCAGGGCAGCAATGTGCACAGCCTGGGGCGCATCGAGGAACCGGTTCGCGTTTCCCACACCATTTTGCGAATCGTCAGCCTGTTGCTGCTGATCGCGGTGATCGGTGGCGGTTTTGTCTGGTGGCAGGACCAGGCGTCCTTGCGCAACAAGGAGCCCGTCGCCATGAACCCCGAGCACGTCGAGGTCGAGGGCGCTGACGGCACCACCCAGATCCATCCGCTGGACGAGCCGGAAGACCAGGCTGTCATCGAAGGCCAGACCGAAGGCGAAACCGCCCTGGCGTTGCCACAAAGCCAGGACGACGCCGATGCCCAGGCCGGTGCCGAGCCGGCTGTTCCAGCACCGACCACGCCGACTGCCCCGAACACCGGCAGCGCACCGATTGCCACGGCCCCGGCCGCGCCGAGTACGCCAGCACCGACCGCGGCTGCGCCTGCGACCCACGCCGCGCCTACCGCTCCAGTCGCCCCGGCAGCTCCAGCGGCCCCGACCCCGGCGCCAGTCGCGGGTGAAGGCCAGGTGCAGATCCAGTTTGTCGCCGACTGCTGGACGCAGATCACCGACGGCAACGGCAAGGTGCTGTTCAGCGGCCTCAAGCGCAAGGGCGACAGCACCGCCGTCAATGGCAAGCCGCCGTTTGCCGTACGCCTGGGTTATGCCCGTGGCGCACAGGTCAGCTACAACGGCCAGCCGGTCGACATCGCTCCGTTCACCAGTGGCGAGACCGCTCGCCTGAAGTTGGGTCAATAAGTCATGCACGGCGAATCTCCAATCAAGCGTCGCGAATCCCGAAAGATCTGGGTCGGTAACGTGCCCGTGGGCGGCGATGCGCCTATCGCTGTGCAGAGCATGACCAACAGCGACACCAATGACGTGGCCGCCACGGTCGCGCAGATCAACCGCCTGGAAGCCGCCGGTGTCGACATCGTGCGCGTTTCCGTGCCGGACATGGACGCCGCCGAGGCGTTCGGCAAGATCAAGCAACTGGTCAAGGTGCCTTTGGTCGCCGACATTCACTTCGACTACCGCATCGCCCTGCGCGTGGCCGAATTGGGCGTCGATTGCCTGCGCATCAACCCGGGCAACATCGGTCGCGAAGACCGTGTACGTGCCGTGGTGGATGCGGCCCGCGACCGGGGCATCCCGATCCGTATCGGTGTGAACGCCGGTTCCCTGGAAAAAGACCTGCAAAAGAAATACGGCGAACCGACCCCGGCGGCGCTGGTGGAGTCCGCCCTGCGCCACGTCGAGCACCTGGAGCGCCTGAATTTCCAGGACTTCAAGGTCAGCGTGAAGGCGTCCGACGTGTTCATGGCCGTCGAAGCCTACCGCCTGCTGGCCAAGGAAATCGTCCAGCCCCTGCACCTGGGCATCACCGAAGCCGGTGGGTTGCGTTCGGGCACGGTGAAATCCGCCGTCGGCCTCGGTATGCTGCTCGCCGAAGGGATTGGCGATACCATCCGCATCTCGTTGGCGGCTGACCCGGTCGAGGAAGTGAAAGTCGGCTACGACATTCTCAAGTCCCTGCACCTGCGTTCCCGTGGCATCAACTTCATCGCCTGCCCGAGCTGCTCGCGGCAGAACTTCGATGTGGTCAAGACCATGAACGAACTGGAAGGGCGCCTCGAAGACCTGCTGGTGCCACTGGATGTCGCGGTGATCGGTTGCGTGGTCAACGGGCCGGGCGAAGCCAAGGAGGCCCATATCGGCCTGACTGGCGGTACACCGAACCTGATTTACATCGACGGCAAGCCGTCGCAGAAACTGACGAATGACAATCTGGTGGATGAGCTGGAACGGCTGATTCGCCAGAAAGCGGCCGAAAAGGTCGAAGCCGACGCTGCAGTGATTGCGCGTGGTTGAGTCGAACGAATTTAAGGATTACCTGTGAGCAAGTCTCTGCAAGCCATTCGTGGCATGAACGACATCCTGCCCGAGCAGACGCCCCTGTGGCGCTATTTCGAGGGCACCGTGGCGCGCCTGCTGGATAACTACGGTTACCGGCAGATCCGCATGCCGATCGTCGAGTTCACCGAGCTGTTCAAGCGCTCCATCGGTGAAGTGACCGACATCGTCGAAAAAGAGATGTACACCTTCGACGACCGCAACGGCGATTCCCTGACCCTGCGCCCCGAAGGCACGGCGGCGTGCGTGCGTGCAGTGCTCGAACACGGCATCACCGGCGGCGGCCAGGTGCAGAAGCTCTGGTACGTCGGCCCGATGTTCCGTCACGAGCGTCCGCAGAAAGGCCGTTATCGCCAGTTCCACCAGATTGGCCTGGAAGTGTTCAACCTCGAAGGTCCGGACATCGATGCCGAGCTGATCGTCATGACCTGGCGCCTGTGGGGCGAGCTGGGGCTGCGTGACGCGGTCAAGCTCGAGCTCAACAGCCTGGGCACCAGTGAGTCCCGTGGCCGCTACCGTGAAGCGTTGGTGGAGTTTCTTTCCGCGCACCTGGACAAGCTCGACGAAGACAGCCAGCGCCGTCTGAAGACCAATCCACTGCGCGTGCTGGACACCAAGAATGCCGACACCCAGGCGGTCCTGGTCGACGCGCCGAAAATGGCCGACTACCTCGACGACGAATCCCGTGCGCACTTCGAAGGGCTGAAGGCGCGCCTGGACGCCGTGGGCATTCCCTACGTGATCAACCCCAAGTTGGTTCGCGGCCTGGATTACTACAGCAAGACGGTCTTCGAGTGGGTCACCGACAAACTCGGCGCCCAAGGCACTGTATGTGCCGGCGGCCGCTACGACGGGCTGGTGGAGCAGATGGGCGGCAAGCCGACCCCGGGCGTGGGCTTTGCCATGGGCATCGAGCGCCTGGTGCTGATGCTGGAAGCCTTGGACAAGGTACCCGAAGAACTGTCCCGTCAGGTCGACGTCTACCTGTGCGCCTTTGGCGAGGCCGCCGAACTGGCCGCCTTGTCGTTGAGCGAGCGGATCCGCGACCAGTTGCCCAACCTGCGCTTGCAGATCAACGCCGGCGCCGGCAGCTTCAAGAGCCAATTCAAGAAGGCCGACAAGAGCGGTGCGCTGTATGCACTGATCCTCGGTGACGACGAACTGGCCCAACAAGTGGTAGGTTTCAAACCCCTGCGTGGCCAGGGCGAACAACAAAGCATTGCCTGGGATGCGCTTGCTGCACACCTGGCCACCTGCGTCGTGCAGGGTTGAAGCTGTCAAACAGCCGATTTAGCGATTAAGGAGTATTGGGGTGTCGAGTACCGAAGATGAACAGCTGGCGGATTTGAAGGACTGGTGGACGCGCAACGGCAAGCCGCTGGTCACTGGCGGCCTGTTGGCGCTGGTCATCGTGTTCGGCTGGCAGGCCTACCAGAAATACCAGAGCAACCAGTCGCAAGGCGCCTCGGTGCTCTACCAGCAATTGCTGGAAACCACCCTGACCCCGGATGGCAAGCCTGACGCGGCCCGCGTGGCGGACCTGGCCGGCAAGCTGGACAAGGAATTCGGCGGCACTGCCTACGCGCAGTACGGTCGCCTGTTCGTGGCCAAGGTGGCGGTGGACAGCGGCAAGTTGGACGACGCGGCCACCGAGCTCAAAGGTATCGTCGACAAACCGGCCAACCCGACCCTGGGCGAAGTGGCGCGTCAGCGCCTGGCGCAGGTGCTGGCGGCACAGAACAAGGCCGAAGACGCCTTGAAGCTGCTCGACGGCGATGCCGACAAGGCGTTCCTGGCGACCCGCGAAGAACTCAAGGGCGACCTGCTGGTACAGCTGGGCCGTGCCGATGAGGCCCATGCGGCCTACCAAAAAGCCAAGGCTGCGCTGTCGGATGAAGCCGCAGTCGGTGGCCTGCAAATCAAGCTGGACGACCTGGCCAAAGGGGATGCGTGACGTGATCCAGTGGAAACATGCAGCATTGCTGGCCCTGGCCATTCTGGCCGCGGGTTGCAGCAGCAACAGCAAGAAAGAACTGCCGCCAGCCGAACTGACCGACTTCAAAGAAGAAGTCGTGCTGCAGAAGCAGTGGAGCCGCTCCATCGGCGATGGCCAGGGTGAAACCTACAACATGCTGGTGCCGGCCATCGATGGCGACACCATCTATGCCGGCGACGTCACGGGCGTGGTCATGGCCATGGACCGCAGCAATGGCGACGTCAAATGGGAGAAAGATCTTGAACTGCCCGTTTCCGGCGCCGTTGGCGTGGGTTACGGCCTGGTCATGATCGGCACGCTCAAGGGCGAGATCGTCGCCCTGGACGCGAGCAGCGGTGAAGAGAAATGGCGCGCCCGCGTGACCAGCGAAGTGCTCGCACCGCCAGCCACCAACGGTGACGTGGTGGTGATCCAGACCCAGGACGACCGCCTGATCGGCCTGGATGCCGCCACCGGCAACCAGCGCTGGCTGTACGACAGCACCCCGGCGGTACTGACCCTGCGCGGCACCAGCGCGCCGATCGTCACCAACCGCCTGGCGGTGGCTGGCTTGTCGACCGGTAAAGTGGTGGCGCTGGATGTTTCCAACGGCGTGCCGGTCTGGGAACAGCGCGTAGCGATCCCGCAAGGTCGTTCGGAACTGGAGCGTGTGGTCGACATCGACGGCGGCTTGCTGCTGTCCGGCGGTACGCTGTACGTCGCCAGCTACCAGGGCCGCGTGGCGGCACTGGACCTGGAAAGCGGTCGTCCGTTGTGGCAGCGCGATGCGTCCAGCTACGCCGGTGTCGCCCAGGGCTTTGGCAGCGTCTACGTGAGCCTGTCCTCGGGCACCGTCGAAGGCGTTGACGAGCGTTCAACCACCGCCTTGTGGAGCAACGACTCCCTGGCCCGTCGTCAACTGTCGGCCCCGGAAGTGTTCTCCAGCTACGTCGCAGTGGGTGACCTGGAAGGTTACCTGCACCTGCTCAGCCAGGTGGACGGTCGTTTCGTCGGCCGTGAGCGCATCGACAGCGACGGCCTGCGTGCCCGTCCGCTGGTGGTGGGCAACATGATTTATGTGTATGGCAACAGCGGCAAACTGGAAGCCCTGACCATCAAGTAAGACTATGCTTGGGGCTAATCCCCCCAAGCGGCCTTGTTCTCAAGGTTTGCAGGGCTTGCACAGACTGCCCCGAGCACCAGCCGCTGCCTCGCAGCGGCTTTTGTATTTTCTGAAATAACGAAGTGGAGAGCCGCATGGTTCCCGTAATCGCCCTGGTGGGCCGACCGAACGTCGGCAAGTCCACCTTGTTCAACCGCCTGACCAGGACTCGCGACGCCATTGTCGGCGACTTGTCCGGTCTGACCCGTGATCGCCAATACGGTGAGGCCAAGTGGCAAGGGCGTACCTATATTCTGGTCGACACCGGCGGCATCTCCGGTGATGAACACGGCATGGACGAAAAAATGGCCGAGCAGTCGCTGCTCGCCATTGAAGAAGCCGATGTGGTGCTGTTCCTGGTAGACGCCAAGGCTGGTTTTACCGCCGCCGACCAGATGATCGCCGAGCATTTGCGCAAGCGTAACAAGCGTTCCTACGTGGTCGCCAACAAGGTCGACAACATCGACCCGGACATGGCCCGCGCCGAGTTCGCCCCGTTGGGCATGGGCCAGGCGATCCCGATCGCCGGCGCCCACGGTCGTGGCATCACCCAGATGCTGGAAATCGCCCTGGAGAGTTTCCCCAAGGACGACGCGGAAGAACCGGAAGAGGGCGAGGAAGAGATCGTTGCCGAGGGTGAGGAAGCCAAGCGCATTCCGGGCCCGAGCGAAAAAGACGGGATCAAGATCGCGATCATCGGCCGTCCCAACGTGGGCAAGTCGACGCTGGTCAACCGCATGCTCGGTGAAGACCGGGTCATCGTCTACGACCAGCCGGGCACCACCCGTGACAGCATCTACATTCCCTTCGAGCGTAACGAAGAGAAGTACACGCTGATCGACACCGCCGGTGTGCGCAAGCGCGGCAAGATCCACGAAGAAGTTGAAAAGTTCTCCGTGGTCAAGACCTTGCAGGCGATCAAAGACGCCAACGTGGTGATCTTCGTGATGGACGCCCGCGAAGGCGTGGTCGATCACGACTTGAACCTGCTGGGCTTCGCCCTGGAAGCCGGGCGTGCGCTGGTCATCGCGATCAACAAGTGGGACGGCATGACGCCGAGCGAGCGGGATTTCGTCAAGGTCGAATTGCAGCGCCGGCTGTTCTTCGTCGACTTCGCCGACATCCACTTCATCTCGGCCCTGCACGGCACGGGCGTGGGCAACCTCTACGCTTCTGTGCAGAACTCGTTCAAGTCGGCGGTCACCCGCTGGCCGACCAACCGCCTGACCCAGATCCTCGAAGATGCGGTAGGCGAGCACGCGCCACCGATGGTCAACAACCGTCGGATCAAGCTGCGCTACGCCCACTTGGGCGGTGCCAACCCGCCGATTATCGTGATCCACGGTAACCAGATCGAGAAGGTGCCCAAGTCGTACGTCCGTTACCTGGAAAACACCTACCGTCGCGTCCTGAAGCTGGTCGGCACGCCGATCCGCATCGAGTTCAAGGGTGGCGAGAACCCGTACGAAGGCAACAAGAACACGCTCACCGACCGCCAGGTCAACAAGAAGCGCCGCTTGATGTCGCACCACAAGAAGGCCGACAAGAAGCGCCGCGACAAGCGTTGATCGATAGTCACCGCAGATCCACTGTGGGAGCGAGCTTGCTCGCGATAGCGGCAGTACATCAACAGGGATGCAGGCTGATCCACCGCCATCGCGAGCAAGCTCGCTCCCACAGGGTATGAGTTGTGTCAGTGTGAGAAGGGTGCCCTTTGTGGCACCCTTTTTCATGCCCGGCGATTGGGCTATCCTCGAGCTCTCCCGCGCCGCACCAGAGCCGGGTGCAGAGCAGGGACCCTCCATGATCACCAGCAAGTTGCCGAACGTCGGTATCACGATTTTCACCCAGATGTCCCAGCTCGCCGCGCAGACGGGTGCGCTGAACCTGTCCCAGGGCTTTCCCGATTTCGATGGCCCGCAGGCCCTGCGCGATGCGGTTGGCCGGCACATTGCTCAAGGCCATAACCAGTACTCACCGATGACCGGCCTGCCGGCGCTGCGCCAGCAGATCGCGGCGAAGATCGCCCGTAGCTACGGCGCCAACGTCGATGCCGATCAAGAGGTCACCGTGACCCCTGGCGCGACCCAGGCGATTTTCTGTGCCATCGCGGCGGTGGTCCACAGCGGTGACGAAGTGATCGTTTTCGACCCTAGCTATGACAGCTACGAGCCTTCCGTTCTATTGGCCGGTGGGCGCTGCATACATGTGCCATTGGGCCTGGATGACTTCGCCATCGACTTCGAGAAGCTCGGCGAAGCCCTGAGCCCGCGCACGCGCATGATCATCCTCAACTCGCCGCACAACCCCAGCGGCGCCCTGATCAGCCGCGCCGAACTCGATCAATTGGCGACACTGATTCGCGACCGTGACATCTACCTGGTCAGCGATGAGGTCTACGAACACCTGGTGTTCGACGGCGTCGCCCACGCCAGTGTCCTGGCCCACGAAGAACTGTACCGCCGCGCCTTCGTGGTCAGCTCGTTCGGCAAGACCTACCACGTCACTGGCTGGAAAACCGGCTACGTGGTGGCCCCAGCGGCCCTGACGGCAGAGCTGCGCAAGGTGCACCAGTACGTCAGCTTCTGCGGCGTGACGCCGTTGCAGTACGCCCTGGCCGACTACATGGCCGAACATCCGGAGCACGTCGACGAACTGCCGGATTTCTACCAGGCCAAGCGCGACCTGTTCTGCGACCTGCTGGCCCCGTCACGGTTCAGCTTCAAGCGCGTGACCGGCACTTATTTCCAGTTGGTGGATTATTCGCGGATTCGCCCGGACCTCAATGACGTCGACATGGCGGTGTGGATGACCCGCGAGCATGGCGTGGCGACGATTCCGATCTCGGTGTTCTACCAGGACCCACCCCAAGGCCAGCGCCTGGTGCGCCTGTGCTTTGCCAAACGCGAGGAGACGCTGCGCGAAGCGGCGGAAAAACTATGCGTGATTTGAGCGCGTTGCCGGACCTCGACATTGCCCTGGTCCAGACCACCCTGGCCTGGCACGACCGCGAGGCCAACCTGGAGCATTTCGAAGCGCTTCTCGAGCAGGCGCGCGGGGCTGACCTGATCATCCTTCCGGAAATGTTCACCACGGGTTTTTCCATGGAGTCCGAGACCCTGGCGGAGCCGGAAAACGGCCCCACCAGTCGTTGGCTCAAGGACCAGGCGAAGAAACTGGATGCTGTCATCACCGGGAGCGTGATCGTCCAGGCCGGCGACGGCAGCCATCGCAATCGCCTGCTGTGGGCGCGACCGGACGGTGAAGTGCTGCATTACGACAAGCGCCATCTGTTTCGCATGGCCGGCGAGCACAACCACTACACGCCGGGTGAGCGACAGGTGCTGTTCGAACTCAAGGGCTGGCGGATTCGCCCGTTGATTTGCTACGACCTGCGCTTTCCGGTGTGGAGCCGCGACGCCGAGGACACCGACCTGCTGCTGTACACCGCCAACTGGCCCGGAGCGCGGCGTATGCACTGGAACCGGCTGCTGCCGGCCCGGGCGATCGAGAACCTGTGCTACGTGGCGGCGGTCAATCGCGTCGGCACCGACGGCAAGGGCTTCGCCTACACCGGTGACAGCCAGGTGCTGGATTTCCAGGGTGAAACCTTGCTCAGCGCCGGTGACGCGGATGGCGTGTTCACGGTGTGTTTGAAGGCGGCGGACCTGGCGGCGTATCGCACGCGGTTTCCGGCGAACCTGGATGCCGATCGCTTCGAATTCACGAATTGAAACGATTCAGCCTCAAGGAACGGTGTTGCGTGCCGATAACCGGTCAGCCAAGGAGAAGTCCCTATGACCAGTATCAGCGCAACCACCGTAAACCCTTATCCGTTGTCAGCCCCTAAAGTTTCCATCCGCGGGGCTGAAGAAGAGAAAGCGGTCAGTCCAGTGACATCGACTGACGCCGACGACAAGGACAAGACACTGCAGGTCGATACCCGCGGCGCGAATGTCGCTGGCGCTCCCGCCAGCGGCGGTGTGGACATCATTGAGCAACTGAAAAAGCAGATCGAGCAGGCCGAAAAACTGCTGGCTCAGCAGCAAGCCCAGTTGGCCCGGGTCCAGAAAAGCCAGGCCAACGAAGAGCAGAAGGCCCAGCAGGCCATGGCCATCCAGACCCAGATCATGGGTACCCAGGCGATGCTGCAGACCTTGCGGGCGTCGTTGTTGCAGGCCATGACCGTTTCTGTCGATACCCATGCCTGACAGTTTGGTTGTCTGACAGGCCGTCATCGCGAGCAAGCTCGCTCCCACAGTGGATTTATGGTGGCCACAGATCCACTGTGGGAGCGAGCTTGCTCGCGATGAGGCCAGTACAGTCAGCACCCAACCATCAGCCAAACAAAAAGGCCCCAGGGTTCACACCCCGGGGCCTTTTTGCATTTCAGCCCAGGAATCAGGCTGCCTTGGCTTCCGGCTGGCTCAGCGAGCGGTTCAGCGCACTGAACAGCGCCTTGAAGCTCGCCGTGGTGATGTTCTCATCGATACCCACGCCATGCACCGCACGCTCGCCGTTGACTCGCAGTTCGATGTAGGCCGCCGCCTTGGCATTGGTGCCGGCACCGATGGCGTGTTCGTTGTAGTCCATGATCTCTACCGGAATCGGCAGGCCGGCCACCAGCGCTTCCAGGGCGCCGTTGCCCTTGCCGCGCCAGTGCAGATTGGTCTCGCCCTGGCCCTTGCTCGCCACTTCCACCTCTACGGCGCTGTTGCCGTTCTCTTCCTGCAGGCGATGGCTGACCAGCGCGTACGGGGTGTTGGCTTGCAGGTATTCACGCTGCAGCAGGCCGTGGATCTGCTGGGCGGTCATTTCCAGGCCCAGGCGATCGGTTTCGCGCTGTACCACCTGGCTGAACTCGATCTGCATGCGACGCGGCAGGCTGATGCCGTATTCCTGTTCCAGCAGGTAAGCGATACCGCCTTTGCCCGACTGGCTGTTGACGCGAATCACCGCCTCGTAGCTGCGACCGATGTCGGCCGGGTCGATCGGCAGGTACGGCACTTCCCACAGGGTGTCCGGTTTCTGCTGGGCGAAGCCCTTGCGGATGGCGTCCTGGTGCGAGCCGGAGAACGCGGTGTGGACCAGGTCGCCGACGTACGGATGACGCGGGTGCACCGGGATCTGGTTGCATTCCTCGACCACTTTGCGCACGCCGTCGATGTCGGAGAAGTCCAGCTCCGGGTTGATGCCCTGGGTGTAGAGGTTCAGCGCCACGGTCACCAGGTCGACGTTACCGGTGCGTTCGCCGTTGCCGAACAGGCAGCCTTCGACACGGTCGGCGCCGGCCATCAGACCCAGCTCGGTGGCGGCCACGCCGGTGCCACGGTCGTTGTGGGTGTGCAGGCTGATGAGCACGCTGTCACGACGGGTGATGTTGCGGTGGAACCACTCGATCTGGTCGGCGTAGATGTTCGGGGTGGCGACTTCCACGGTAGCGGGCAGGTTGAGGATTACCTTGCGCTCGGGCGTCGGGTTCCAGACTTCGATCACCGCGTCGCAGACTTCCTTGGCGAACTCCAGCTCAGTGGCGCTGAAGGTTTCTGGCGAGTATTCGAACTGCCATTGGGTTTCCGGCTGCTGGGCGGCGTATTTGACGAACAGCTTGGCCGCGTTCACCGCGATTTCCTTCACGCCTTCCTTGTCCTGGTTGAACACGATGCGGCGGAACGACGGGCAGGTGGCGTTGTACAGGTGGACGATGGCTTTTTTCGCACCGCGCAGGGATTCGAACGTACGGGCGATCAAGTCTTCACGGGCCTGGGTCAGCACCTGGATGGTGGTGTCGTCCGGGATGTGGCCTTCTTCGATGAGGGTGCGCACGAAGTCGAAGTCGGTCTGGGAAGCGGCCGGGAACGATGCCTCGATTTCCTTCACGCCCACCGCGACCAGGGTTTTCCAGAAGCGCAGCTTCTTGACCGCGTCCATCGGCTCGATCAGCGACTGGTTGCCGTCGCGCAGGTCGGAGCTGCACCAGATCGGCGCGGCGGTGATGGTCTTCGACGGCCAGGTGCGATCCGGCAGGTTGATGGTCGGGAAGGCGCGGTATTTGGAAGACGGGTCTTTGAGCATGCTCATGGGGAAATCCTTATTGTCGTGGCCGGAAAAAGGCGGCCTGCCGGTGGTTCGAATGGGGTGGCTTGAAGCCTGGACGAGGTGCCACGATTCAGCCCGGCAGTCGTGCGCTGACGAGGCACAGGCTGCGGTGCTGGCGAAGCTGGATGAGGGTGTGAGAGGTTTTCATGCTCCAACCCTAACCGCGTGAACGGCGGATCGCAAGCAGTCGGAAAAAATTGAGAGAAGTTCTGCTTTTGAGCGGGTTTACGAGATTTAATCGCGCATATTCGAGATGTTGATATTGGAAATTGCGTCGATGTTTTGAGCTTGGCAATTCATAGGCGAGTAGTGATGCGGCTGCCGTCATCGCGAGCAAGCTCGCTCCCACAGGGATCTCTGTGGGTTGCAAAGGGGTGTTCACAACACATCCCAATGTGGGAGCGAGCTTGCTCGCGATGAGGCCGGTAGCCCCAGCACACATCTCAGGGTTGGAAAGCACCGATGAAAATCGCCGGATCCACCCGCGCATCGTTCAGGCTGATATTCCAGTGCATATGCGGCCCGGTCGCGCGGCCGGTGGCGCCGACCTTGCCCACCACGGTGCCCCGGGCCAATTGCTGGCCGACCTTCACGTCGATCTTCGACATGTGGCAGAACATGCTGATGAAACCCTGGCCGTGGTCGACGAACACCGTATTGCCATTGAAGAAATAATTGCCGGTGAGGATCACCTTGCCCGCGGCCGGGGTCTTGATCGGTGTACCGGCGGGCACGGCGAAGTCCAGGCCGGCGTGGGGGTTGCGCTCTTCGCCGTTGAAGAAGCGGCGCACGCCGAACTTGCTCGACAGCGGGCCGTTGACCGGTTTGTCCAGCAACAGGTTGCTGGGGATGTTCGGACTGAAGCTGCGGTAGGCCTTCAGTTGCACCGCCAGCTCGGCGTCGATGCGCTTGAGGTCCGCCGGGTTCGGGTTGACCTGGCGTTTATTCTTCAGGGTGATGTGTTGCTCGGGGTACTTTTTATAGCCGACCACGAACGGCTGGGTGCTGCCGCCACTGCTGATCTGTTGGGTGCCGGGTTGCACCGTCAGCGGGATGCCCACAATCGCCAGCCAGTTCTGCTGTTCCTTGACCACCAGCACCGGCTTGCCCTGATAAGTGGCCTTGGGTGCCTGGGCCGCGCTGCCCAGGTCCACCACGGCCACGCCGCCGGGCACCGGTTTGTTCAACAAACGGGTGATGTAACTGTCGGCGTGGGCATTGAAGGTCAGGCACAGCAAGAACAATGGGGCGAGATATCGCGGCATGAATCAGTCCAGTAAAGAAAGGGTGACTGGCGTCAGGTGATTGTCTTCGACCCGCACCAGCAGTTCGCCTTCGCCGAGCTTGGCGGTCAGCCGTTGGCCGGTCTGGGTTTGCCCGGCGCTGCGGATCGCATGGCCGCGTTCGTCGAGCAAAATGCTGTAGCCGCGGCCGAGGGTCGCCAGGGGGCTGACGATGTGCAGCGTCTGCATCTGGTTGTGCAATTGCACGCGGCGCGCCTTGAGCCCTTCACGCATGGCCCGGGGCAGGCGTTCGGCCAGGCTGTCCAGGCGCTGGCGCAACATGGCCAACTGTCGGCCCGGGTGTTGCCCGGCGAGGCGGGTTTCCAGGCGGATCAGCCGCTCGCGGCGGGTATTGAGGTTGCGTTCGAAGGCCCGGCGCAGGCGCATGTCCAGGTCGTCGAGGCGCTGGGCTTGCTGGCGCAGGCGTTCGCCGGGATGACGCAGGCGTCGGGTGAGGCCTTCGAGGCGCAATTGATCGCGCATCAGCCGGTCGCGCATGCGCATCACCAGTCGGCGATGCAGGCTTTCGACCCGGCGCACCAGGTCGCCGGCATCCGGCGCCAGCAGTTCAGCGGCGGCGGACGGGGTCGGGGCGCGCACATCGGCGACGAAATCGCTGATGGACACGTCGGTTTCATGGCCGACGGCGCTGACGATTGGCGTGACGCAGGCATCCACCGCCCGGGCCACGGCTTCTTCGTTGAAGCACCATAAGTCTTCCAGCGAACCGCCGCCCCGGGCCAGGATCAGCGCATCGAAGCCACGGGCATCGGCCAGTTTCAGGGCGCGGACGATTTGCCCGGTGGCTTCGCGGCCTTGCACGGCGGTGGGAATCAGGGTCAGGGCAATCTGCGGCGCCCGGCGGCGGAACACACTGATGATGTCGCGGATCACCGCGCCGGTGGGCGAACTGATGATGCCAATGCGTTGCGGATGGGCCGGCAACGGTACCTTGCGTTCGGCGCTGAACAGGCCCTCGGCACTGAGTTTTTCCTTCAGGGCATCGAAGGCCAGGCGCAGGGCGCCATCGCCGGCCGGCTCCACCGTGTCGAGAATCAACTGATAATCGCCACGGCCTTCGAACAGCGAAACCTTGCCGCGCACTTTCACCGCCAGCCCGTCCTTCAAGGCCTGGCGCACCCGCGCGGCATTCTGCCGGAACAGCGCGCAACGCACCTGGGCACCGCTGTCCTTGAGGGTGAAATACACGTGGCCGGAGGCCGGACGGGCAAGGTTGGAAATCTCGCCCTCGACCCAGATGTTGCTGAACACGTCTTCAAGCAACACCCGCGCACGGCCGTTGAGCTGGCTGACAGTCAGGACCTCGCGGTCCAGGCCCAGTCGGGCAAAGGGATCTTTAATCATGGGCGGCATGATAAGGGCATTTGTAGCTGAATCTCCATGTGTACAGAGAATTAGACCGAGTCGCCTGCATCGCGAGCAAGCTCGCTCCCACAAGGGTTCTGTGTCGTACACAGCATTTGAATCCAATGGAAATCCAATGTGGGAGCGAGCTTGCTCGCGATAGCGGTGGAGCTGTCACCACAAATGCTGGATATGCCCCGACACATCTGGCTAAAGTCGCCGCTTCGTCATCAAGGAAGTGCCGGATGAATCTTCTGTCGTGGTTGGGCCAGTGGGCATTTGCCCCCCTGGAATGGCTGGTGATCGGCTCGGCCATTGCCCTGGCCTACATCGTGTTCGGCATCGCCGGGTTCGGCACGGCGCTGGTGGCGGCGCCCATCCTGCTGCTGTTCATGCCCTTGTCGAAGATCATCCCGCTGCTGGTCCTGCTGGATTTTGTCGCGGCCTTCGGCAACCTGTTGCCATCGCGTCGGGACGTGTCCCGGCCGGAGCTGCTGCGGTTGCTGCCGTGCATGGCACTGGGCTGCACCCTGGGGGTGATTTTCCTGCTCAACCTCAAGTCCGACCTGTTGTTGCTGTTGATGGGGCTGTTCATCAGCAGCTATGCCATCTATAGCCTGTTGATAAAAACCCGGCCGACGCATTTGTCATCGCGGTGGGCGTTTCCGATGGGCACGGTGGGCGGGATGTTCGGGGCGTTGTTTGGCAGTGGCGGCTTTTTATATGCCATTTACTTGAATAGCCGCCTGCCCAAGGACCCGGCCCGGGCCACGCAAAGTGCCTTGATCAGTTGCAGCACCGTGGTGCGCTTGAGCCTGTTTATCGTCGCCGGTGTGTATGCCGAGCTACCCTTGTTGGTACTGGCGCTGTGTTTGTTGCCGGCCATGGCGCTGGGGCTGTGGGTGGGTCGTCGCCTGACCATGAGGTTGTCGCGCGAGGCGTTCGTGCGCTTGGTGACCTGGCTGGTGCTCGCCAGCGGCATTGCCTTGATCGGGCGTTACCTTAGTGCTTGACCTGGCTCGGCCAGGGATTAAGCTGCCGGCCTTTATTCGCCCCCATGGGAACCTCCAGGCCTCGTCATGAATTCGCAAAGCATCATCGTCCCGAAAATTTCCACCCTGCCGGTCCACGAGCCCCGGGCCCGGGCGATCGTGCGCTGGCTGGTGCGCAAAAATATCGTCGAAGAACAACTGACCACCTGCGGGCGCACCGGCAATCGCATGGCCCACGCCATCGCCCCTGGCGCACGGGCGGTGGTCCTGCACCCCGATGCCTTGCCGTTCGGCGAAGCGATCAATGGCCTGGAGATCATCACCAAGCGCTGCATCTATACACCGGCCAAGGGCTTTCTCGAAGAAGCCGGTTGCGCCGAGTGCCGCAAGGAAGTCGGCGAAGCGTTGTTCGAAAGCCTGGAAGACTGGATGCCCGCGCGCACCGACAACTTCACCTGCCCCGAATGCGGCCATGAAGATGACATCAATGGTTTTCTGTTCCTGCAGCCGTGCGGCTTTTCCAACCTGGGGTTCATTTTCAACAACTGGCTGGAGGCGGGGTTCAAGCAGGACTTTCTCGATGAGTTCGCCGATTGGCTCGATCAGCCGGTGAGTTGGGTGAGGGTGGAGTTGTAAGGGCGCCGATGAGCCTCTGTGGGAGCGAGCTTGCTCGCGATGGCGTCGGGGCAGTTGATACGGTGTTGACTGATATGCCGCTATCGCGAGCAAGCTCGCTCCCACAGGGAATATGTGTTGGCAAGCGGGCGGTGATTTAGCCCGTCAATCAGCCCGCCAATAATAGACAGAGTTTTACATTGAGCCAGACGGGGTCCATGAGTATAATGGCGCGCTTCCATTTTCCCGCTCGGGAGCCCCCGCGATGCTGCGTATCAGCCAAGAAGCTCTGACCTTCGACGACATTCTCCTAGTGCCCGGTTATTCCGAAGTACTGCCTAACGAAGTCAGTCTCAAAACCCGTCTCACCCGTGGCATCGAACTGAATATCCCCCTGGTTTCCGCCGCCATGGACACCGTGACCGAAGCTCGTCTGGCCATTGCCATGGCCCAGGAAGGCGGTATCGGTATCATCCACAAGAACATGACCATCGAACAGCAGGCCGCCGAAGTGCGCAAGGTCAAGCGGTTCGAGGCTGGCGTGGTCAAGGATCCGATCACCATCGAGGCTGACGCCACGGTCCGGGATCTGTTCGAACTGACCCGCATGCACAACATCTCCGGCGTTCCGGTACTGCACGATGGCGACCTGGTCGGCATCGTCACCTCCCGTGACGTGCGTTTCGAGAACCGTCTCGATGCTTCCGTTCGCCAAGTGATGACGCCTAAAGAGCGCCTGGTCACGGTCAAGGAAGGCACCAACAAGGACGAAGTCCGCGAGTTGCTGCACAAGCACCGTATCGAGCGCGTGCTGATCGTCGACGACAAATTCGCCCTCAAGGGCATGATGACCGTCAACGACATCGAAAAAGCCAAGGCCTACCCGCTGGCGAGCAAGGACGACCAGGGTCGTCTGCGCGTCGGCGCTGCGGTCGGCACCGGCAAGGACACCGGCGACCGCGTCGCTGCCCTGGTCAATGCCGGCGTTGACGTGGTGGTGGTCGACACCGCCCACGGTCACTCCAAAGGCGTGATCGACCGCGTTCGCTGGGTCAAGCAGAACTTCCCTGACGTGCAGGTGATCGGCGGCAACATCGCCACCGGCGAAGCCGCCAAGGCCCTGGCCGAAGCCGGCGCCGACGCGGTCAAGGTCGGTATCGGTCCTGGCTCGATCTGCACCACCCGTATCGTCGCCGGTGTCGGCGTGCCGCAGATCAGCGCCATCGCCAACGTCGCCGCCGCCCTTGAAGGCACGGGCGTGCCGTTGATCGCCGACGGCGGTATCCGCTTCTCCGGTGACCTGTCCAAGGCCATCGTCGCCGGTGCCTACTGCGTGATGATGGGTTCGATGTTCGCCGGCACCGAAGAGGCACCGGGCGAGATCGAACTGTTCCAGGGCCGTAGCTACAAGGCTTATCGCGGCATGGGTTCGCTGGGCGCCATGTCCCAGGCCCAGGGCTCTTCCGACCGTTACTTCCAGGACTCCTCCGCGGGTGCCGAGAAGCTGGTGCCGGAAGGCATCGAAGGTCGCGTGCCGTACAAAGGCACCCTGAGCGCCATCATCCATCAACTGATGGGCGGCCTGCGTTCTTCCATGGGCTACACCGGCAGCGCCGATATCGAAGAGATGCGCACCAAGCCGGAATTCGTGCGCATCACTGGCGCCGGCATGGCCGAGTCCCATGTCCACGACGTGCAGATCACCAAGGAAGCGCCGAACTACCGCGTAGGTTAAGGCTTCCAGCAAAACGTTAATCACCGGGGCTGTTCATTCAGCCCCGAGTTGTTTCTGATTCACTACATGAGAATGAGTCATGGCCCTCGACATTCACGCTCACCGCATCCTGATCCTCGACTTCGGTTCCCAGTACACCCAGCTGATCGCCCGCCGCGTGCGTGAAATCGGCGTGTACTGCGAACTGCATCCGTTCGACATGGATGACGAAGCGATTCGCGAATTCGCTCCGAAAGGCGTCATCCTCGCCGGCGGCCCCGAGTCCGTGCACGAAGCCGACAGCCCGCGCTGCCCGCAAGCCGTGTTCGACCTGGGCGTGCCGGTCTTTGGTATCTGCTACGGCATGCAGACCATGGCGGAACAGCTGGGCGGCAAGGTCGAAGGTTCGGACCTGCGTGAGTTCGGTTATGCCCGCGTCGACGTGGTCGGCAAGAGCCGCCTGCTGGACGGCATCGAAGACCACGTCGACGCCGACGGCCTGTTCGGCCTGGACGTGTGGATGAGCCACGGCGACAAGGTCACCAAGATGCCGGAAGACTTCCACATCCTGGCCAGCACCCCGAGCTGCCCGATTGCCGGCATGTTCAACGATGATCGCCGTTACTACGGCGTGCAGTTCCACCCTGAAGTGACCCACACCAAGCAGGGCGGCCGCATCCTGTCGCGCTTCATCCTCGACATCTGCGGGTGCGAAGCCCTGTGGACCCCGTCGAAAATCGCTGAAGACGCCATCGCCCAGGTCCGTGCCCAGGTCGGCACCGACAACGTGCTGCTGGGCCTGTCCGGCGGTGTGGACTCCTCGGTGGTTGCCGCATTGCTGCACAAGGCCATCGGCGACCAGTTGACCTGCGTCTTCGTCGACAACGGCCTGCTGCGTCTTCACGAAGGCGAGCAAGTGATGGCCATGTTCGCCGAGAACATGGGCGTCAAGGTGATCCGCGCCAACGCCGAAGAGCAGTTCCTGAACAACCTGGCCGGCGAGTCCGACCCGGAGAAGAAACGCAAGATCATCGGCCGCACCTTCATCGACGTGTTCGATGCCGAATCCTGCAAGCTGGACAACATCAAGTACCTGGCCCAGGGCACCATCTACCCCGACGTGATCGAGTCGGCCGGCGCCAAGAGCGGCAAGGCCCACGTGATCAAGTCCCACCACAACGTCGGCGGCCTGCCAGAGGAAATGAACCTCAAGCTGGTCGAGCCGCTGCGCGAACTGTTCAAGGACGAAGTGCGTCGCCTCGGCCTGGAGCTGGGCCTGCCCTACGACATGGTCTACCGCCACCCCTTCCCGGGCCCGGGCCTGGGCGTGCGGATCCTCGGTGAAGTGAAGAAGGAATACGCCGACCTGCTGCGTCGCGCCGACCACATCTTCATCGAAGAACTGCGCAAGGCCGACTGGTACCACAAGGTCAGCCAGGCATTCGTGGTGTTCCAACCGGTGAAATCGGTGGGCGTGGTTGGCGATGGCCGTCGTTACGCCTGGGTCGTGGCCCTGCGTGCCGTGGAAACCATCGACTTCATGACCGCTCGCTGGGCACACCTGCCGTACGAGCTGCTGGAAACCGTTTCCGGGCGCATCATCAACGAAATCGAAGGCATCTCCCGCGTCACGTATGACGTGTCGAGCAAGCCGCCGGCGACGATTGAGTGGGAATGATCCCGCGTCCGGCATAGACCGGCACTAAAGCATCTCTAAGCCCGCGTAACTGCGGGCTTTTTGCGTTTTCAGCCTGGCATTGTCTGATCGGTCGCAGCTCGCGTCGCGTGCGCGGCGATGAACATGGCGACGGCCGACCGGCAATAGGATTCGATTTCGTTGTCGTCCTCCGCTCTCGCTTCATCGAAGCGCGCGATGATCAGGAGATCGGATCCTTTGATCAGTGCGGCAAACAAGCGGGCGGACTGGCGAGGGTCGGGCACGTTCAGAGCCGCCTTCGCGTGCAGCTGACGTAGCAGGGCCTCGATTTGCGCGATGATATAGGCGGGACCGGCTTCGTATTGGCGCTTGCTTAACGACTTTTGATTCGTCTTGTCGGCCATGATCATGGCTTCGACACTGCGCACGTCCGGACTCAACAGCGTGCGAAGCAAGGTTGTTCCCACCGCCATGAGCTGATCTTCGGCTGAACCGTCGACGCCTGCAAAAAGGGCCTGTGGTGCAAACTGCTGGCAGTGGGCAGCAATGGCCGCGCTGAACAGCGCCTCCTTGTTCTCGAAGTGCCGATAGATGCTGAGTTTGGATATCTTCGCCCGCTGGGCGACCTTGTCCATTGTCGTCGCTTGAAAACCCAATTCCACAAAAAGTTCGCCCGCGGCGTCGATGATCGTCTGGCCTAGCGCATCGTTGGCGGGCCGGCCGCGTCGGGCCTGACTGTGTTCGGTCATAAAATTCCAGTACTTGACAGTATCTAAATTCGTGAATTATGGTACTTCCTAGTTTCTTAATTGTGCAAGCGATCTCCCTTCATCCACAGCGCGGAGCCCATCATCATGAATGACGTCATCATTATCGGCGGCAGCTTTGCCGGGCTTGCCGCCGCCCTGCAACTCGGCCGTGCCCGCCGCAAGGTCACCGTCCTCGATACCGGCCTGCCGCGCAATCGCTTCGCCGACCACTCCCATGGCCTGCTCGGCCACGACCACAAGCCACCGCTGGAGATCCTGGCCGAGGCGCGGCAGCAGCTGGCGCGCTATCCCACGATCCAGCTGGTCACTGCCCGGGCCGAGAGCGTCTCCGGCGCCATCGACGATTTCTCCGTCCTCACGGGCGAGGGCGAAACCCTGAGGGCGCGCCGCCTGATCCTGAGCTATGGCGTCGCCGACCAGATGCCTGAACTTCCCGGCTTTGCCGAAGGCTGGGGCACCTCCATCGTGCCTTGCCCCTATTGCGACGGCTTTGAAGTTGCCGGCCGGCATTGGGGCCTCGTCTGGTCCGGCCCAATGTCGCACAACTACGTCAGGCTGTACCACGATTGGACTGACACGTTGACGGTCTTTGCCAATGGTCACGACATTCCACCCGACATCCGGGCCGATCTGGCGCGCCGTGGCATCCCTGTCGTCGATGGCCGGGTCACCGAAATCGACCATGACGAGAGCCATAACGCCACCGTCAGGCTCGACGCTGGCTCCTCTGTCGCGGTCGACATCCTGTTCGCGCATCCGCGCAACAAGCCGTCCGCACGCCTGCATGAATCGCTGGGTCTCGCCACGGTCGATACGCCCCAGGGCATCGTCCTCAAGGTCGACGAGCGCCGCGAAACCAGCGTGCCCGGCATCTACGCCGCCGGCGACCTCGCCAGCCTCGCAATGCCCTCGGTCACCACGGCATCATGGCAAGGCGCGACGGCGGGTATCTCCGCCCAGCAGTCGATGCTGGTTTGAGATCAAGCAGCATCGATCACGCCAATTCCAATTTCACAACAGACGCGAGTGCCACCATGGAAGTCCTGAAGAAATTCAAGCCGCTAGACGATAAATTCCCGCTTGAGCGCCAACTCGGCATCTCGGCCGCGCCAATCGTACTTATCAACATATTCACGGTCGGTTCCGCCGACGAAGCGGGCTTCCTGGACGCCTTCAAGGCGGCAGGCGAAACCCTGAAGCAGCAGCCGGGCTTCATCTCCACCCAATTGCACCGAGCGATCGGTGATAGCCCGACGTTCCTGAACTATGTGGTGTGGGAGTCCACCGAGACGCTCCGCGATGCCTTCGCTCGTCCCGAATTCGTCGCGAAGGTTTCGGCCTATCCGTCATCCGTCGTAGCCACCCCGCACTTGTTCCAGAAGGTTGCCGTCCCCGGCTTTTGCACGGCCTGACTCCAGAAATATGGCAAGGCGCGATGGCGGGTACCTTCGCCCAGCAGTCGATGCCGGCTTGAGAGCACAGATTGGAGATGAGCATGGAGGCGCACATGTCCAAGACCAGAAAAACCGAAGCCAGCATCAGCATTCTCGCCCGACCACTCTTGAAAAAAGGCTGACACACATGGAGTTCGAACACGTCACTTTCGACCTGCCACACGGCACCTTTCATGCGCTGAAGGGGGGTGATCCCGATGGTCAACCGACGATCGTCTTGCACGGTTTCCCGGATCATCCGCCGACCGCGAAGCCCTTCCTTGCCGAGCTCGGCCGCCGTGGCCGTCACGTCATCGCACCCTGGCTTCGCGGTTACTCACCGTCCCCGACCGCAGGCCCGTTCGACTTCGCAGCCCTCACCAGCGACGTGCTCGCGCTGATCGACCGCTGGTCTCCGGGGCGAGCCGTGGAGTTGATTGGTCACGACTGGGGCGCCCTGATCACCTATGACGCCTGCGTCACCGCGCCGGAGCGGATCGAACGCGCGGTCGCGCTCGCAATCCCTCATCCGCTCACGTTCATGAGCCGGCTGACGCACCCCGCTCAACTGCGCCGGAGCTCGTACATGGGGCTCTTTCAACTACCTGGAAGCGGCTGGATCGCCACCGCCCGCGATCTCGCCTTCATCGACCGCCTCTGGCGTCAGTGGTCGCCCGGCTTCTCGCTCGATCCCGCTCTCAAGGCAGAGCTACACGAGCATCTGCGCAAGAGCATGCCCGCGCCCCTAAAGTATTACCGGGCGATGCTGCGCCCCGGCATGATTGGTGCGACGCGCCGCATGTCTCAGCCGATCACGGTGCCCCTGTTGCAGCTTCACGGTGCCAACGACGGCTGCATCCTCCCCGCGCAGGTCGACGACCGACATCGGTTCGCCGCCCCGCACGCGATGGAGGTCGTCCCCGGCGTTGGTCACTTCCTGCACATCGAGGCCCCTGAGGCGATCGCGGAACGGATCGCGGCATGGGCCAAGTAGCGTCCTTTCCTCCTTGCCTCGATCAAAGGGGCGCTGGTCAAGAACGAATCAAAACGAGGAGATGTCATGACAGAGCAAAAAGCCCCTCAGGTCGCCGACTGGAATGGCCAAAGCGGTGAGTACTGGGCCGCCAACCAGGCCCGGCTCGACGCCATGTTTGCGGTGTTCGGCCAGGCCGCGATCGAAGCCGCCGCGCCCGCCACGGGCGAACGCGTGCTGGACGTCGGCTGCGGCGCGGGCGCGTCGAGTCTGGATCTGGCTGGCCGCGTCGGCGCGGGCGGCCATGTGCTGGGCGTGGACATATCCGAACCGCTGATCGGCCGAGCGCGCGCACTGGCACCCCAGGATACGCCGGCCCGGTTCCGGGTAGCCGACGCCAGCCGCGCCGAGCTGCCCGCGGGCGCGTTCGACATCCTGTTCTCGCGCTTCGGAGTCATGTTCTTCGACGATCCGACAGGGGCCTTCACCCATATGCGACGCGCGCTTCGGCCGGGCGGGCGGGTCGCTTTCGTCTGCTGGCGTGGCGTGGCCGAGAACGATTGGGTGCGCCTGCCGATGGGCGCGATCAAGGGCATCGTCCCACTGACCGCACCGCCCGATCCCGAAGCGCCCGGCCCATTCTCGTTTGGCGACCGGGGGCGGGTGACACGCATCCTGACGGCGGCCGGCTTCACCGATATCGCTATCGCGCCCTTCGATGCTTCCATCCCGTTCGGCGAGGGCGGGACGCGGGACGAAGCGATCGACGACGGGGTGAAGATGGCGTTCGAGGGCGGCCCGCTGTCGCTTGTGCTCGCTGATCAGCCCGACGACATCCGCGCCCGCGCCTGGGCCGCGGTTCGTGCCGCCTTCGCGGGCCTCCCCGGCGAGCGGTCGGTGATGATCGACGGCGCGGCGTGGATCGTCACGGCACGCAATCCGGCAAGCTGACAGGGAGTAACAGGGAGGACGCCCCCGCTCGGTGGCGCGGGGTGTCTTTGGCCGGTCGGATTGCTGCCCCTTCTGGCTTGGAAGCCGCCGTTTACAGCGTTTTCACGACACTCGAAAACGTTACCGGCGGCCTTCGCACACCGGTGATTCGCCGATGCGCCCTTCCTTGCACAGGTCGAGATTGTCCCTGCGCGAGAACCCTGCGTCTTTCATGCAGTAGAACCGAGTCAGCACAACATCAATCGGCGAGGTGTCTCCCGCGCCATCAAGATTGGTATACCCGCAAGCACGCATGGCGTTGTCGACGCCCGATTGGGACACCCCCTTTTTGTACCATTGTGTGAAGTCCCCAGGCGGCGGTTGAAAGCCCCTTCCCGTGCAGCCAACCAGTAACACTGCGCACAAACTCAGCAACAGGCTCCTCGTGCACATGGCGTTATTCCTTATGGTTTGACTCGGATAAAGTGTGAGACGCCGTCGGATGAGTCTCTCCAGTGGTGTAGGATCAGCGTGGCGTTGGCAGACGGGGCAATTCCACAGCAGCACCGACAGCGTACAGGGAACTTCCGCTCTGCAAATGCTTCTATACAGTCCTTTTTAAACTGTTCAGGGATCGAATGAAAACTTCTTTGGCGTTTCCATTAGCAATCACTTTCGCCCTTGTCATGACCGGCTGCAGCAGCCGTCAGGCGGGTGATCTTACTTCAGGGCCGGTCGTTCCACTGGCCATGAATGACCATCAAGCCAGCGTGACTTTCCGTACCATAGGCGGTGAGGGTGATCGTCCTGTCAGTTACCTGTACGGGTATGCCAATACTGGATTCATGAGCGCGGGTGAGCGGGTTTATGACTCTGCTTACTTCAAGCGCATACCGGCTTATCTGAAGAAAATCGCCGGTGGGACCGACAGCATCAGTCAACTGGTCGAATCGGACAAAACGGTGTACGTGAAAGGGGAGGTCAAGGACAAACCGTTTACCTTTAACGGTATTCCCATGCCCACGCCGTTCGACAAGGAGCAGCCTGTTGCGCAGCAATTCACGCCGCAAGCCAAGAAGAATTACCTGGTTGAAACCGTGATCGCCGACACTTGGGTCATGAGCGTGTACGAAGTCTCCGCAACGGGTGAACGCAAAACCATTGGCGTTCCCAAAAAGGATGCCGACGCAAACTGACCATGCAGGGATAGTCTTTTCATGACGATAAGAACTTTCCAATAAGGCATTCGGCAACCTATCAGTGTGGCGAGGAAGCTTGCTCCCTCGCCACAGGGGGATAGACGTTTCCAAGGTGTCTGTGCCCAGCGGCTGCGCAAAGTCGTGTTTGAAGTTGTGCTTAAATGCCAACTTCCCCCATCGTTGCTCTTGGCTTGTCCACGTTTGTCGCTCTCTGCAAGTGAATGCGCAAAGCTGTCGGTCGCTCACAAGAAGACTGCAAACTTCCATCCCAAGAACACCGTGCCGATAAACTCAGAAACGGTGTCATTGCCCTTATGTTCAAACGCATCCTGTCCGCCCTGGGCGGTAAGAAGTCCCGTACTTCGGCACCTGTTTCTTCTGCGCACCCTGAGGCGACGCCGCCCCAGCCGGCCGACAATGAACTTATCACGGTCTATGACAGCTACGGTCGTGAGATGAAGATCACCCGCAACGAGTGGCGCGACCAAGTCTTCCTGCCAAACCTGCAGGAGAAATGGCGTTCTGCCGACGAGCTCTACAGCCTGATTATCTCGGGGTTGAATGATGGCTTTGTCGCTGACTTGATCCCGGCCGCTGCGCAACTTGTCGAGATCGACAGCAATCCCGAGCGCAGCCATGTCATCCAGGGCATTGTGCTGATGGAGAACGGCCAGCTCGATGCCGCCGAAAACACGCTGCGCACGGGGATGGCGAAAGTGGGCGCGACGGGTACCTTGCTGACCAACCTGGCCAAGGTCTTCAGCGAGCGAGGCGAGCCAGTGCTTGCCGATGAAACGCTTTGGCGCGCGATCCAGGCCGACCCCAACCTGGAGAACGGCCTGTTGTGGTGGGCAGCCATGCAGCGGGAAAGGGCCGGCGAGGCGGGCTATCTCGAGGCGCTGCGTTCCGTGGCGGCGTTACCCGGCAGTTGGCGTGCGCCATTGTGGTTGGCGCGTCATTGCCTGGAACAGAAGGACGTCGAGTCGGCACGCAGGTTTTACGCGCAGGTGCTGACGGCGGGTACCTTCGACGGCAATGCCCTGATGATGATCTCGGGCGACTTGGGTAACAACGGCCAGATCCCACTGATCGTTGAGTTGGTCGGGCCTGTCTACGATGAACGCAAACACGACCCCATGGCCGGTATCAACTTGCTGCGCGCCTATCAGGCACTCGGGAATGCGGTCGAAGGCGAGGCGCTGCTCGCCCGCCTGTATGCCCTGGGTTTTGCACCGATCAAAAGCCAACTCGATCAGTTTGCCCAAGCCTTCCTGCAAATGCACAAGCAGGACGACCAAGGCGTGCCGGTGGATCCTGAAAGCCTGAGGTTCGCGACGTTGGCATTGAGCCAGCCGATCTGGCACTACGGTTTGCGCAACGCCGACTGGTTCTTTGCGCAGAAACCGGAAGGAGCATCGGCAATCGGCTTCTTCGCGCTATCCAAAAGCACGGACGGATCAGAGCGCGCCGAATCGCAACGGGAGGATGAACTGGGGCGCTTCGCGCGCGCGATTCCTCTTTACCTGTCTGAAGCCGTGCACTACTGGAGCGACCATGTAGGCACTTGTTACATCCAAATCGTGGAAGGCGGCGGCCCGGTGCTATCGGGGTGTGAAGCCGACGGCCACGCGCTTTTCGATATCGTGCCGCCGACGATGAAGTCCTTCGTTACCGGCGAGATCGGCTGTTCGGGTGAAGGTGATCAAGCCCAATGGCAGATTTCCCTGAAGCTCTGGGACTGCGCGACCCGCACCCAGCAGGCCGCCGAAAGCGGCAGCGCGGTGACAGCAGACATCGGTGCGCTGGTACTCGATCTTGAGACGCGCTTGCTGGCCGGCATTGGACTGAGGCGCGAGACACCACTGGATTCGTTCTACCTGCATCCCACGGCCGAAGTCCTGCCGGTGTACCTGACAGAACTGGGCCAGGCCTTCACGTTGACGTTGCTGGCGAACGGGCATATGCCCAAGTCCGCGATGTGGGGGGAGCGCGCCATGCTCGACTGGCCGCTCAACATGGCCCTCCACTGGCCGACGGTTGAAGTCGCAAAATTGATGTACATCTCCGGGTTGGGCAAAGCCTTCGATTACCAGTCGGACGCACTCGCCGAATACAAAGAGCGCAGCCTGCAATTGCTGCGTGAGTTGGAACAGGCGCGCAGCCCTGTATTGCGCTTGGCTCCGCTGATATGGAGGGTGTTCGGTATGCAGGCAGAGTTACACGCCTACATTCGGGACTTGCCCGCTGATACACGGCCTGAACATAAGGTCTGGCTGGCGCGAATCAGCGAATAAGGGGCTCTCGACCACCGTCAGGGCGACTGACGGTGCGGGTTGAAGGGGGCATGTCCGAGGAGAGTCCTATACTCAAGGGCGTCCAGTTACGGCGACAGACACGCCGGAATAAGGAGCCTGCCATGAATGACACCCAACGACTTGCCGCGTTACGTATCGTTTTAATCGTTGTGGGGCTGATCGCCGTGTTCGCGATCTGGCCCCTGATGATCCTTTGGCCGTCCGGTTGGACTTGGCACAGCGGCCATTCCGACTATCCGCTGATGATTGTCGGTCTCTACGCCACCCTGGGCGTGTTCCTGCTGAGGGCTTCCCGTGATCCGATGAGGCACTTGAGCCTGATCTGGTTCACCGTATGGTCGAGCGTCGTGCACGGCGCGATCATGGCCGTGCAGTCCTTTGGTGTCGGTATGGACGGGATGAGCCATTACGGCCATCTGCTCGGCGACGTGCCCGCACTGTTCGTCGTCGCGGCGGCGCTGGCGTTCTTCACGCCTCGGGGCGAGAAGGCGCGTTTATTGGCGGGCTGATCCTTGCGTTGCGGCGTGCCTGAAAGCCCTGTGGATGAACTCTCCAGGGCTTTTCCATTTGGGTGGTCATCCCGATTTTTCTCAGCGGTGCCCTGGGACTTGTCGCTGAAAGCCGCTCGGTGTCGTCACCTTTCGCTACGATTCTGCCCTCATCGAGTTTGCCGAGAAGTGCTTATTATCCAAGGGAGGAGTTTGGTTGTCATTTGACAACCTTGCAGGTCATGCGAATACTGGAGGCCACTGATGATTCGTCCCTCGCATCCGAAAAAGGAAGTCGAAGAAGCGTTGAGACATGCCGAAGCGTTGGGGTGGCGCGTAGAAGTCGGCGGCAGCCACGCCTGGGGGCGGACTTATTGTCCATACAACGACGAGGAGTGCCGCTGTGGTGAGTTCTGCATCACATCGATATGGAGCACGCCGAAGAACCCTGGCAATCATGCGCGAGCATTGCGACGCGTCGTGGACAATTGCACCACGCATCGCAATAGGTGTGGCGCTGATGACGCTGCTGAGGAATAGAACGATGGAATATACCTTTACCTTGAAATATCAGCTTGCTGACGATGACTGTGCCTCGGATGAGCTGGTCGAGCGGCTGGGTGAAGCTGGCTGTGACGATGCCCTGGTCGGCATTGGGCAGCCGGGGCGGCTGGCGCTTGAGTTCACTCGCGAGGCTCCCGATGCGGTCAAGGCGGTGTTCAGCGCTCTGAGCGACGTCCGCCGCGCGGTGCCGTCGGCCAAACTGATCGAGGTTGCCCCTGACTTGGTGGGCCTAACCGACGTAGCTGAGATCGTAGGTGTCTCTCGGCAGAACATGCGCAAGCTGATGTTGGCTCATCCGAGCAGCTTCCCGACGCCGGTGCACGAGGGAAGTGCGTCTATCTGGCACTTGGCGGACGTTCTGACCTGGCTGCAGGCAAAGGGCAGCTATACGCTTACCAAGAGCGTGCTGGACGTGGCCCTGGTGGCCTCCCAGGTCAACGTTGCGAAAGAGGGCCGACGGTTACCGAGCCTGGCTGCCAAAGAGTTGGAAGCTTTGGTTGGGTAAGGATTCCGACAACATGGACGTGTCCAGGCTTTGAACAAGCCTGAGTAAGGGATTATATGGTTTTTATCAACGTGCGCGGTGAAGACAAGACTCGGCAGATCAGCGACTGGACAATCAAGAGTGACAGGAACGGTAGACTTTTGTTGATTTGCCACTTTCCTTCCGGCAAGAGCTTCCCAAGTCCGCTTGAAGACTGTGAGGTCGTTCCAACCCGAGTAGTGAGTGACAAGCTTCTGCGTAAGAAGGGCAGCGCGGTGCTCAGTCCAATTGAGAAGGCCGTGATCTACGGTGAGAAATATGCCGTCGTTCAGTATTCCGGGAAGACGACAAATTACGTGTTCAAGCTGGATGCTATCGAGCTTGTCGCACCGACGAAGATGAAGGAAGAGTCGCTCTTTCATTATTTCCTTTCCGTGGCCAGTGCCCGAGTCGATCATGCCACGAAACCAGTGGATAAGCTGATCGCCGAGAATGTGCTGCGCCAGTTGAACTCAATACTTCCGTGTGCAGACACGGCATTGCACGCTTACTGCATCGGGAAGAATGAACGGCAGGTACAAGCGGGGAATTTCGTCTTTCCTTTCGGCATCAATGAAAGTCAGCTTCATGCCGTCGAGCAGGCCTTCACCTCACAGATCAGTTTGATCGAAGGGCCGCCCGGCACTGGCAAGACCCAGACCATTCTGAACATCCTCGCCAATATCCTGTTACGTGAGAGTACGGTGGCGGTGGTGTCCAATAACAATTCAGCTGTGGCGAATGTCTGCGAAAAACTGCGCAAGTCCGGGCTCGATTACCTAGTTGCCGAACTGGGCAGCACCGAAAATCGCGAGGCATTTTTCGCCAATCCACGTCCCCGTCCCTCGGTGACTCCCGAAGCCGCGCCTTCGATGGAGCGGATCCAGATTGTTCTGCAACAGCTCAAGGGCTATCTGGGTACCCGCAATGCGGTGGCGCAGTTGCAGCTCGAAATCAATGAGCTGGAAGTGGAGCGCCGCTATCTGCAGCAATGGCAACAGGATAACGGCGTACAGATTCCGCCCTTGGACAGGTACAAGCTGACCCCGCAGAAGTCTGCGGACCTGATGGCCTATCTGACCCACCTGGGAGGCAGTCGCGTCAGGGTCAAGGACAGAATCGAACTGCTGTTCAACTTCAGGATTCTGCGTACCCGGCCGTTCGATAACTGGGAAAAGCGCCAGTCAATGTTCTATGGCCTACAACTCCATTTTTACGACAAGGCGCTGCAGGAAAAGAATGCACTGTTGGAAACTCATCAGCAGGCGTTGCGACTCGGCAATTACCAGGCACTGCTGGATGAGTTGACCAGCGCTTCGATGAAATACCTCAAGCAGCATCTGCACCAACAGGTGCCGCCACCCGCACCCTTCGAAGCCAAGACCTACAAGCGTAGATTCGATGAGTTCGTGACGCGCTATCCGATCATTTCCAGCAGTACACATTCGATCATCAACTCGCTTCCAGCCGGGGCAATGCTCGACTATGTGATCATCGATGAGGCCTCGCAGCAGGACATCGTTCCGGGAATATTGGCGTTAGGCTGCGCGAAGCAACTGATCATCGTTGGCGACAGGAAACAGTTGGCGCATATCCCGGCACGGCTGGGCCTGGCCGCGCCCCAGGACAGGGAGCACTACGATTGCGAGACATTCAGCCTGCTCGATTCGTGTATCCGTGTATTCAACGGCTCCATTCCGACGACGCTACTCAAGGAGCACTATCGCTGCCACCCGCAAATCATTCAGTTTTGTAACCAGCAGTTCTATGACGACCAGTTGGTCCCGATGACGAAGGACAGAGGGGAAAAGCCTCTGTCGTTGCTGGTGACAGCCAAGGGAAATCACACGCGAAAGACCACGAACCTGCGGGAGCTGGATTCATTGCTGGCGACGCTTGCCGGTGAAGGCGAAAGTGCCTGGACGGGCAAGGATGGGAGGGGATTCATCGCGCCTTTCCGGGCACAGGCCACACTTTCCGGGACGCTTTTACCGGACGATTTCATCAATGACACCGTGCATAAGTTCCAAGGCCGCGAGTGCGACGAAATTGTCTTCTCCACGGTATTGGACAAAAAGAGCATCACCCCGAAGTTCCTGGCGTTCGTTGATGATCCGCGCATGGTCAATGTGGCAGTGTCTCGGGCCAAGAACGGTTTTACGTTGGTCACGGGAGATGATGTCTTCACGGCGAACAATGGGCATATTGCGGCGCTGGTGCGCTATATCGAGTATTACGCGGAGGACAGGCAGGTGCATCGCGCGCCAGTGATCTCGGCCTTCGATCTGCTGTACGCGGAGTACGATCAATCGCTCGAACGCCTCGATAAACGGCTGCGGCGGGAAGATTCCGATTACAAGTCAGAGCGGATCGTGGCGCAGATCCTGCGTGAGACGCTGGAGCAGGAAGTCTGCCGAGGGCTCATGTTCCACTCGCAGATACCGCTGAAGCAAGTGGCCCCGAGCACCAATGCGAGACTGGTCCCGCGGGAGCTGGACTTCATGAACAACGGCTCCAGTTGTGATTTCGTACTCTATTTCAAGGTTGGGAAAACACCGCTGGGGGTGATAGAGGTCGACGGAGGCAGCCATGACACGCCTGAACAGGCGAAGCTCGATGCCTTGAAAGACAGTATTTTGGGCAAGTGCGGTATCCCTTTGCTGCGCTTGCGAACCGTTGAAAGTCGTATTGAAGAGCGGGTGGCGGCATTTGTGACGCAGTGGGCAACCGGTGTCCTAAAGGACACAGCGGGATAAATCGAGCTGCCGGGCGCTTGAGGCCCTCCTTGCCTCCACGACAACGGCGAGTGCCGCGACAATCCTTCACTTAATATTTCTCAATTGCGGGTGTATCGTATTCGCCTTTTGCGGGCCCAACGGTTCGCGCGGATTCAATAGGTGGTTGTGTTCATGTCCTTTACCCGTCGCCAAATACTCGGTGGCCTGGCCGGTCTTGTTGTCGTTGGTGTGGGTGCAGGCGGTGCGTCGCGGTACTGGCTGGGCAAGCGGGCCGACGCCGAGGCCGGTCACGACTATGAACTGATCGCGGCGCCCCTGGACGTGGAGCTGGTGGCCGGGCACAAGACCCAGGCCTGGGCGTTCGGCCCTTCGGCGCCGGGCACCGAGCTGCGGGTGCGCCAGGGCGAATGGTTGCGGGTGCGCTTCATCAACCATCTGCCGGTCGCCACCACCATTCACTGGCACGGGATCCGTTTGCCGTTGGAGATGGACGGCGTGCCGTATGTCTCGCAACTGCCGGTGCTGCCGGGCGAGTATTTCGACTACAAATTCCGCGTGCCGGACGCCGGCAGTTACTGGTACCACCCCCACGTCAACAGCAGCGAAGAGCTCGGGCGTGGGCTGGTGGGACCGTTGATCATCGAAGAGCGTGAGCCGACTGGCTTCAAGTACGAACAGACTCTGAGCCTCAAGAGCTGGCATGTGGACGAACAAGGCCAGTTCGTGGAGTTCAGCATTCCCCGTGAGGCGGCGCGTGGTGGCACGGCCGGTCGGCTGGCGACCATCAACGGTGTGCCGCAGGCTGTGATCGATCTGCCGGCCGGGCAGATCACCCGGGTGCGTTTGCTCAACCTCGACAACACCCTGACTTACCGTATCAACATCCCAGGCGTTGAAGCGCAGATCTATGCGCTGGACGGCAACCCCATCGAACCGCGGCCGCTGGGCAAGGAATACTGGCTGGGCCCGGGCATGCGCATTTGCCTGGCGATCAAGGCGCCGCCGGCCGGCGAAGAGTTGTCGTTGCGCAATGGCCCGGTGCGCCTGGGCACCTTGCGTTCGGTGCCCAACAGTGACGCACCGACCCAGTGGCCGCCGGCACTGCCAGCCAACCCGGTGTCCGAGCCGGACCTGGCCAATGCGGAGAAACTCAACTTCAATTTCGAATGGGTCGGCTCGGTGTCGGTCAATGTCGACAACGGCAAGCCGCCAAGCCTGTGGCAGATCAACGGCAAGGCCTGGGACATCACCGACAAGACTTGCGCCGATCGGCCGATCGCCACGCTGAAGAAAGGCCAGAGCTACATTTTCGAATTGAAGAACATGACCCAGTACCAGCACCCGATCCATCTGCACGGCATGAGCTTCAAGGTGATCGCGTCGAACCGGCACAAGGTCGTGCCGTACTTCACTGACACTTACTTGCTGGGCAAGAACGAACGGGCGCAGGTGGCGCTGGTGGCGGATAATCCAGGGGTGTGGATGTTCCACTGCCATGTGATCGACCACATGGAAACCGGCCTGATGGCCGCCATCGAGGTGGCGTGATGCGCCAGATTCGCCCCGCCAGAATCATCGACCGCAGTCGTGACCAGGACTTCATGCGCGAAGCCCTGACCCTCGCCGCCCAAGGCGCCGCCCTGGGGGAAGTGCCGGTGGGCGCGGTGCTGGTGCAGGACGGCGAGATCATCGGGCGCGGCTTCAACTGCCCGATCAGCGGCCACGATCCCAGCGCCCATGCGGAAATGGTCGCCATCCGCGCCGCCGCCCAGGCAGTGAGCAATTATCGCCTGCCCGGCAGCACCCTGTATGTGACGCTGGAGCCCTGCAGCATGTGCGCCGGCCTCATCGTCCACTCGCGCATCGCCCGGGTCGTCTACGGCGCCCTGGAGCCCAAGGCCGGCATCGTGCAGAGCCAGGGGCAGTTTTTCAGCCAGGGGTTCCTGAACCATCGGGTGATGTTCGAGGGCGGGGTGTTGGCCGAGGAGTGCAGTACGGTGCTGAGTGAGTTCTTCAAGGCCCGAAGAGCCAAGTCTTCAGACTGATCCCCTGTGGGAGCGAGCTTGCTCGCGATAGCGGTCTGTCAGGCAACATGTCTGTTGAATGTCCGGCCGTCATCGCGAGCAAGCTCGCTCCCACAGGGGGCTTGTGGTGGTTGGACGATTTATTTACGCGCCACAATCACCGCCCGCATCGGCGCAGGCAGCCCTTCGATGGTTTTGCTGTGGTCGGCGGGGTCGAGGAAATCACTCAATGACTGATACTTCATCCACTCGGTGCTGCGCTGTTCTTCCACGGTCGTCAGGCTCACGTCCACGCAACGCACGTCGCTGAACCCGGCGCGGCGCAGCCAGCGTTCCAGGGCCGGGACCGACGGCAGGAACCACACGTTGCGCATCTGCGCGTAGCGGTCCTCGGGCACCAGCACCTGGTGTTCGTCGCCTTCGATCACCAGGGTTTCCAGCACCAGTTCGCCGCCCTTGACCAGGCAATCCTTCAGGGCGAGCAAGTGTTCGATCGGCGAGCGGCGATGGTAGAACACGCCCATGGAAAACACCGTGTCGAAGCCTTCCAGTTCCGCTGGCAGGGCCTCGAAGGGGAACGGCAAATGCCAGGCGTTGGGCTGCGACAGGTAGCGCTGTACCGCCTGGAACTGGCAGAAGAACAGCCAGTTGGGGTCGACGCCGATCACCGTGTCCGCCCCGGCACCGAGCATGCGCCACATGTAATAACCGTTGCCGCAGCCCACATCGAGGATGCGCTTGCCCGCAAGATCCAGGTGCGGAGCCACCCGCGACCACTTCCAGTCCGAGCGCCATTCGGTGTCCACGTGCACGCCGAACAGGTCGAAAGGCCCTTTGCGCCATGGTGACAGGCCCATCAACGCGGTACGCATTTGCCCACGGGTTTCGTCGGAACAATCGGTGTCGAGGGTCAGGCCATTCAGCAGGTCGACGGTGGTGGGTTGCAAAATCGGCAGCGCATCGAGGGCGCTTTGCCAACGCTCCAGGTCGCCGTGGCCCTTTTCCATCTTGCTGTCGAGTTGCGTCTGCAGCGTCGCGGCCCAATCGGCCAGGGGCGTGCCGGCCAGATGGCGGGCGAGGGGGGACAGATCGATCATGGCAGGGCAATCAACGAGGCGAAGTTAAGACACTGGAACCACGGCACGACTTTCGAGAAGCCGGCCGCCAAGAGGCGCTCGCGGTGCTCTTCGAGGCTGTCGGGCTTCATGACGTTTTCGATGGCGCTGCGTTTCTGGGCAATCTCCAGCTCGCTGTAGCCGTTGGCGCGCTTGAACGCCACGTGCAGGTCGGTGAGCAGGGCGTGTTCCTCTGCATCGTTGAAACGCAATTTTTCCGACAGGATCAGGGCGCCACCCGGCAGCAGGGACTGGCGGATGCGGCTCAACAGTGCGGTGCGCTGGTCCGGCGCGATGAATTGCAGGGTGAAATTCAGTGCCACCACCGAGGCTGGCTGGAACGTCAGGGCGAGGATGTCGCCTTCGACCACTTCCACCGGCAGCAGCTCCTGGAACATCGAGTCCTGGCCATTGAGGTATTCACGGCAGCGCTCGACCATGGCCGCCGAGTTATCCACCGCGATCACCCGGCAACCGTCGGTGCGCACATGACGGCGCAGGGCCTGGGTCACCGCGCCCAGGGACGAGCCTAGGTCGTAGAGCACGCTGCCCGGCTGGGCGAATTGCGCGGCGAGCACGCCGAGGTTTTCGACGATGGTCGGGTAACCCGGCACCGAACGCTTGATCATGTCCGGAAACACCCGCACCACGTCCTCGTTGAAGGCGAAGTCCGGCACTTGGGCCAGGGGCTGGGCGAATAGGCGATCGGGGTCTTTGCTCACGGCGGTTCCAGCGGCATGGGTGGTGAAAAGGCCGGCATTTTAACCAAAAAACCAGTGGGAGCGAGCTTTGTGGGAGCAAGGCTTGCCCGCGATAAAGGCACCGCGGTCTATAGCAAGACCGAATTATCGTTCATCGCGGGCAAGCCTTGCTCCCACAGAGCCGTGCCCCACAGAACCTTTGCTCCCATATTATTGAGCTTTGTTCAGTGTGGCTTTCGGGCGAACGCCGACGCTGTAATGCCCCATTGGCCCAGCCAATAACTGACGATGATCAGGTAAGGCGCGGCATGGAAGGGGTGCACGAACCGGTTGATGCCGATGAGGCTGTCGGAAAACACAAACGCCAGCGCCCCGGTGGCGGCCAGCCACGCCGAACGCTTGGGCACGTCGGTGCCCAGTCGTGCCAACGCCCGCCAGAGCATGGCGCTGATGACCAGGCCGTAGATCACCACCGGCACCAGCAACGGCCCGAGACCGCTCGACACCAGGATTGCCAGGAGCACCGCGCCGATGCCCAAGGCCAGGGCCAAGGGCAGCAGCGCCGGTCGGCGGCAGTCGCTGAGGTAGGCTTTCAGGTAGGCCAGGTGCGCCAGCAGAAACGCCCCAAGGCCGAACACGAACAGGTCCCCCGGCCAGGCCAGCAGCACATCGCCCACCAGCGAGAAAATCAGCCCGAGGCTGATCCAGCGCCGATATTCGCTGGGCGGCGCATCGTGCAGCCAGCCGAGCAGGGCCAGCACCGGCATGGGCTTGACCAGCAGGCACAGCAGCGTGGCATGCATGGCCAGGCCGTACAGGTAGGTGGCCGCACCCATCAGTGCGAGGATCAGCCAACCCACAGTCAGTTCACCGCGATAGCGCAGTCAAAGGTTTCCACGGGCGGCACTTCCGGCGCCCAAGGCTGTTGATAAGTCAGGCGCAAGCGCCCGGTGCCGGCGTTGAACGCCTGGAAGCGCCAGGTCGAGACACCCGCGGCGCCAACGATGCCGGCGTCTTCCGGGTTGCGATAAACCTCCGGCCCCAAGCCCTTCAGCACGCCACCGGCCGAATCCTGGATCGCCCAGCGATAACCGGTGCTGGGGTTGCTGGGCAGGCTCAGGATCAGGTTCTGTCCGTTATTGAGCCTTACGGGGCACTGGCTCAGTTTTTCCACGGTCACGTTGTTGCTGGTTTGCGTGGCGCAGGCGCTCAGCAGGGCGAGGCTGAGGGGGACGAGCAGGCGAGTGAGGGACATAAGGGCAACGGCTCCGGCATTCACGACGAACGGCGAGCATAACCGAAGATGCTACTGGGTGTGTCAGGTGGGGATGTGTTGTTGCGGATGACGCCATCGCGAGCAAGCTCGCTCCCACAGGGGATTTGTGGTGTTCACAGCATTTGTGATCCACACCAAACCTTGTGGGAGCGAGCTTGCTCGCGATGAGGCCGGTACAGCGGCTATAAAACCCTCAGAACAACACCTTCGCCACATCCGCAAACCGCTTGGCAAAGTGCACCGTCACACCTTCCTTGAGGTAGTCCGGCAATTCTTCGAAGTTGCCCCGGTTGGCTTCCGGCAGGATCAGTTCGTTGATCTTCTGTCGGCGCGCGGCGATGACCTTCTCGCGCACGCCGCCAATCGGCAGGACGTGCCCGGTGAGGGTCAGTTCGCCGGTCATGGCCACGCCTTTTTTCGGCGGCTGGTTGCGGGCCAGGGACAGCAAGGCACTGGCCATGGTCACGCCGGCGCTCGGGCCGTCCTTGGGTGTGGCGCCTTCCGGTACGTGCAGGTGAACGAACGCCTCGTCAAAGAACTTCGGATCGCCGCCAAATTGCTTCAGGTGCGAACTGACGTAGCTGTGGGCGATCTCCGCCGACTCCTTCATCACCTCTCCCAGTTGCCCGGTCAGCTTGAAACCACGATTGAGGGTGTGGATGCGCGTCGCTTCGATCGGCAAGGTCGCGCCGCCCATGCTGGTCCAGGCCAGGCCGGTAATCACGCCGATGCCGGACAACACCTGCTCGTTGCGGAACACGGGCTTGCCCAAGGAAGCCTCGAGGTCCTTCGGCCCGAGCTTGATCACCGCTTTCGGGTCGTCGATCAGCTTCATCACTGCCTTGCGCACCAGTTTGCCCAGCTGTTTCTCCAACTGTCGCACCCCTGCCTCACGGGCGTAACCGTCGATCAGGGCCTTGAGGGCGCTGTCGTTGATGCTCAGGCTGCCCTTGGACACACCTGCCTTGGCCAGTTGCTTGGGCCACAGGTGGCGTTTGGCGATGGCGACTTTTTCTTCGGTGATGTAGCCCGACAGGCGGATCACTTCCATCCGGTCCAGCAGCGGGCCGGGGATCGAGTCCAGGGTGTTGGCGGTGCACACGAAGAGCACTTTCGACAGATCCAGGCGCAGGTCCAGATAGTGGTCGAGGAATTCGACGTTCTGTTCCGGATCAAGGGTCTCCAGCAACGCCGAGGCCGGGTCGCCCTGGTAGCTCTGGCCCATCTTGTCGATTTCGTCGAGCATGATCACCGGGTTCATCACTTCGACATCCTTGAGCGCCTGCACCAGCTTGCCCGGCTGGGCACCGATGTAGGTGCGTCGATGGCCCTTGATCTCGGCTTCATCGCGCATGCCGCCGACGCTGAAGCGGTAGAACGGCCGGCCCAGGGATTCGGCGATGGACTTGCCGACGCTGGTCTTGCCCACGCCCGGCGGGCCCACCAGCAGCACGATGGAACCGTTGATTTCACCTTTGTAGGCGCCGACGGCGAGGAACTCGAGGATGCGGTCCTTGATGTCCCCCAGGCCGGCGTGGTGCTGGTCGAGCACCTTGCGCGCATGCTTGAGGTCGAGTTTGTCCTGGCCATACACGCCCCACGGCACCGAGGTCGCCCAATCCAGGTAATTGCGAGTGACGGCGTATTCCGGCGAGCCGGTTTCCAGGATGGAGAGTTTGTTCATCTCCTCTTCGATACGCTTCTGCGCCTGGGCCGACAGCACTTTGCCTGCCAGCCGCTGCTCGAATTGTTCGATGTCGGCGCTGCGGTCGTCCTTGGTCAGCCCCAGTTCCTGCTGGATGACCTTGAGCTGCTCCTTGAGGAAGAACTGGCGCTGGTGTTCGCCGATCTTGTTGTTGACCTCGGCGGAAATCTCTTTCTGCAACCGCGCCACTTCGACTTCCTTGCGCAGCATCGGCAGCACTTTTTCCATGCGCTTGAGCATGGGCACGCAGTCGAGCACTTCCTGCAGTTCATTGCCGGTGGCGGAGGTGAGCGCGGCGGCGAAGTCGGTCAGCGGCGAAGGGTCGTTGGGGCTGAAGCGGTTGAGGTAGTTCTTCAGCTCTTCGCTGTACAGCGGATTGAGCGGCAGCAACTCCTTGATCGCGTTGATCAGCGCCATGCCGTAGGCCTTGACCTCGTCGGTTGGCTCGCTCGGTTGGTGCGGGTATTCGACTTCCACCAGGTACGGTGGGCGATGGTGCTTGAGCCAGGTGCGGATGCGCACGCGGGTGAGGCCCTGGGCGACGAATTGCAGCTTGCCGCCTTCCCGGCTGGCGTGATGGACCTTCACCAGCGTGCCGTACAGCGGCAGTTTCGAGGTGTCGAAATGGCGCGGGTCTTCCTGGGGCGTGTCCATGAAGAACAGCGCCAGGGAGTGATGATCGGACTTGGCCACCAGTTCCAGGGTCTCGGCCCACGGTTCTTCGTTGACGATGACCGGCAACACCTGGGCCGGGAAGAAGGGGCGATTGTGGATGGGGATGATGTAGACCTTGTCCGGCAGGTTCTGGCCGGGCAACGCCAGGCCGGTGCCGGAGGAAGTGTGTTCGATGTGTTCGGAATCAGCGTAGTCGTTAGTGGCTTCAGTAGAGTGCTGGTCGCTCATGGGGCACCTGCGCAATGGGGTATGGGTCTTAGATGGGGCAGGTGGGGGGTGGTTTCAATGGTGGGCGATTGTTAACGGTTATTTCATTGGCCGGTTTTACCCCGTAGGAGCTGCCGAGCGAAGCGAGGCTGCGATCTTTCCTCTGACGCTTGAGTCTCAAGTGAAAGATCAAAAGATCGCAGCCTGCGGCAGCTCCTACGGGGAGGCGCGTCAGGCGACCCGGTTCAAGTCGTTGTGGCGCGTTTCCTTCAGGCACAGCACGGCGATGACGCTGAGCAGCGCGGCCGCTGAAACATAGCCTCCGACATAGCTCAAGCCGCCCATCGCCACCAGTTTCTGGGCGAAGAACGGTGCGGCCGAGGCACCGACGATACCGCCCAGGTTGTAGGCCGCCGAGGCGCCGGTATAGCGCACGTGGGTCGGAAACAGTTCCGGCAGCAAGGCGCCCATGGGTGCGAAGGTCACCCCCATCAGGAACAGCTCGATGCACAGGAACAGCGCCACGCCGCCGGTCGAACCGTGGGTCAGCAACGGTTCCATGAGGAAACCCGAGGCAATCGCCAGCAGGCCACCGATGATCAATATCGGTTTGCGGCCGTAGCGGTCGCTGGCCCAGGCGGACAACGGCGTAGCGGCGGCCATGAACAGTACGGCAAAGCACAGCAGGCCCAGGAATGTCTCGCGGCTGTAGCCGAGGGTGGACACGCCGTAGCTCAGGGAAAATACCGTCGAGATGTAGAACAACGCGTAACACACCACCATCGCCGCGGCGCCCAGCAAGGTCGGCGCCCAGTATTGGCTGAACAGCTCGACCAACGGCACCTTGACCCGCTCCTGGCGGGCCATGGCATTGGCGAACACCGGGGTTTCATGGAGCTTGAGCCGCACGTAGAGGCCGACGATCACCAGCACGGCACTGAGCAGGAACGGAATCCGCCAGCCCCAGTCACGGAATTGCTCGTCGTCCAGGCTCATGGCCAGGGTCAGGAACAGCCCGTTGGCCGCCAGGAAGCCGATGGAGGGCCCCAGTTGCGGGAACATGCCGAACCAGGCGCGCCTGCCCTTGGGCGCGTTCTCGGTGGCCAGCAGCGCCGCTCCGCCCCATTCACCCCCCAACCCCAGGCCCTGGCCGAAACGCAGCAGGCACAGCAGGATCGGCGCCCAGGCGCCAATGCTGGCGTAGCCGGGCAGCACGCCAATGAGCGTGGTGCACACGCCCATCAGCAGCAGGGAGGCCACCAGCGTCGACTTGCGCCCGATCCGGTCGCCGAAATGGCCGAACAGCGCAGAACCCAGCGGACGGGCGAGGAAGGCGATGCCGAACGTCAGGAAGGACGACAGCATCTGTGCGGTGCCTGAGGTTTGTGGGAAGAACACCGGCCCGATCACCAGGGCCGCCGCCGTGGCATAGACGTAGAAGTCGTAGAACTCGATGGCAGTGCCGATGAAACTCGCGGTCGCCACGCGAGTGGCCGAGTTGGTCGGCTGGGCAGGCACAGCCTCGTTGCAGGTAGCGGTCGTCATGCGGTTATCCCTGACAGTCATGTGCTCCGTTGGAGCGAATTATTATGGTCGAACGCCCAGGGATGCGGGCGGGTATCCCGTCGCTGTTTCGGGTAGGAACAGTCCCAGGGCTGATGCGGATTTTGCCGATGGTCTGGCCGGAACCGACCGGGCGCGGGGTAGGCACGGGGTTCGGGCGGAGCTGGGTAAGCGGGTTGAGTATAGGAAGGGGGCTAACGAATCAACAAGAGAGTCCGCACACATTGCGCAGAACCCCGTGGCGAGGGAGCTTGCTCCCGCTGGGTTGCGAAGCAACCCCAAAGCAGCGACCCCAGCCCGACCAATACACCGCGCTGCCTGGTTCGGGGCCGCTTCGCAGCCTAGCGGGAGCAAGCTCCCTCGCCACAAAGGGGTTTAGAGCGCCGTGGGCACCGAACTGTTATGCCACGCCAGCACTTGGCTGACGCGGTTGTCCACGGTCTCGATGATTTCCAGGCGATAACGCCCGATCTTCAGGCAGACCGGGCTTTCGGGGATGGTTTCCAGGGCTTCGGTCACCAGCCCGTTGAGGGTCTTGGGGCCGTCGCAAGGCAGATGCCAGCCCAGGGTCCTGTTCAATTCGCGGATCGACGCCGCGCCATCGATCATCAGGCGGCCATCGGGCTGGGGATGGACGTGAGGGTTGTCGAGGCTGTGGTCGCTCTCGAATTCGCCGACGATTTCTTCGAGGATGTCTTCCAGGGTGACGATGCCCAGTACTTCACCGTATTCGTCCACCACCATGCCCAGGCGCCGCTGCTGCTTGTGGAAATTCAGCAGTTGCAGCTGCAAGGGTGTGCTTTCGGGCACGAAGTAGGGTTCATGGGAGGCGGCCAGCAGCGCCTCCTTGGTCAGGCTCGCGTCCGCCAGTAAGTGACGGATCTGGCGGGTGTTGAGCACCGCTTCGACCTGGTTGATATCACTGTGGAACACCGGCAGGCGCGTCCGTCGGTTCAGGCGCAACTGTTCGATGATCTCGCCGATGGGGTCGTCGAGGTTGATCCCATCGACCTCGCTGCGGGGCACGAGGATATCGTTGACGGTGATGTTGTCCAGGGCGTGGATGCCGGAAATCGGATGCAGCCGGCCGCTGCCTTGCTCTGACTCCTGCTCGCTGCGCGGTGGCGCGGGCATTTCGTCGTCGCTCTGCTGCACCATGCCGGGCTTGCGGGTAAATGGACGCAACAACAACTGGCTGGCGCCATTCAGCAGCCAGGCAAATGGATAGAGGATCTTCAACGGTATGCCCAGCAAGGTGTTACCCAGTGCCAGCACCGCGTCGGGCTGGCGGGTGGCCAGGGTGCGCGGCAGGTAGTCGGCGAACACCAGCAGGGCGGCGCTGGTGCCGAGCCAGGCGACCCAGGGGCCGTTTTCCAGCCAGGTAAAAATCGCCAGCAAGGTGCCGATGACCACGGCCAGGGCGCGACAGAGGGTATTGCACAGGATCAGGCTGGGCAGCGGGAAGGTCAGTGTCGCCAGTGGTTTGTCACTGGCGCGCGAAGCCGTGCGCTGGGCCAGCAGGTGTTGCTGGGCGGCTTCGATGGCCGTGAACAGGGCCGACCAGAGGATCAGCACCACCAGCACGGCGAACAACGGCGCTACGGGCAACGTATCCATCAGGGCCGTCCGTCAGATATGCAGGATGTATTCACGGACCAGCTTGCTGCCGAAGTACGCCAGCATCAGCAGGCAGAAACCGGCCAGGGTCCAGCGAATCGCTTTGTGCCCACGCCAGCCGAGGCGGTTGCGGCCCCACAGCAGCACGCTGAAGACCACCCACGCCAGACAGGCCAGCAGGGTCTTGTGCACCAGGTGCTGGGCGAACAGGTTCTCGACGAACAACCAGCCGGAGATCAATGACAGCGACAGCAGGCTCCAGCCGGCCCAGAGGAAACCGAACAACAGGCTTTCCATGGTTTGCAGCGGCGGGAAGTTGCGGATCAGCCCGGAGGGGTGCTTGTTCTTGAGCTGGTGGTCCTGCACCAACAGCAACAGGGCCTGGAACACGGCGATGGTGAACAGGCCGTAGGCGAGGATCGACAGCAGGATGTGGGCGAGGATGCCCGGCTCTTCGTCGATGATCTGCACGGTGCCCGACGGCGCGAACTGCGCCAGCAACACCGTGGCCAGCCCCAGTGGGAACAGCAGCACCAGCAGGTTTTCCACCGGGATGCGCGAGCAGGCCAGCAACGTCAGGGCGATCACGGCGACGGCGATCAGGCTGGCGGCGTTGAAAAAGTCCAGGCCCAGGCCGATCGGCGTCATCAGGTGGGTATAAAGGCTGGCCGCGTGGCCGAGCACCGCCAGTACGCCAAGCGTGACCAGCAGGCGTTTGTTCGCCTTGGCGCCGGTGGCCAGGCGGGTGCCTTGATAGAAGGTCGCAGCGGCATAAAGGCAAGCGGCGGCGAGGGTGGCAAGCAAGCTGGGTGACAAGGGGAGCATAAATCCTGTTAGGCAAGCCCGAAAGGCGCTGAGTTTGGCATAGAACCCCCTCCACACGAAAGACCACAGCAGGTGTACGCCGCACGCTTCTTCGCTATAATCCGCGACCTGCCCACGCCGCAGGCTCGCCGAGCACATTTTTCACGGTCTGGGCCGCCATTATCCCGGTCTCATCTGGGCCTGAAAGGATCGCGCATGTTTGAAAACCTAACCGACCGTCTCTCGCAGACGCTGCGCCATGTCACCGGCAAGGCGAAACTGACCGAGGACAACATCAAAGACACCCTGCGCGAAGTGCGCATGGCGTTGCTCGAAGCCGACGTCGCCCTGCCGGTGGTCAAGGACTTCGTCAATTCGGTCAAGGAACGCGCCGTCGGCACCGAAGTGTCGCGCAGCCTGACGCCGGGCCAGGCGTTCGTGAAGATCGTCCAGGCCGAGCTCGAAAGCCTGATGGGCGTCGCCAACGAAGACCTGAACCTCGCCGCCGTACCGCCAGCGGTGGTGCTGATGGCCGGTCTGCAGGGCGCGGGCAAGACCACGACCGCCGGCAAGCTGGCGCGCTTCCTTAAAGAGCGCAAGAAGAAGTCGGTGATGGTGGTGTCGGCGGACATCTACCGTCCGGCGGCGATCAAGCAGCTGGAAACCCTGGCCAACGACATCGGCGTGACGTTTTTCCCGTCCGACCTGAGCCAGAAGCCGGTGGACATCGCCCAGGCGGCTATTAAGGAAGCGAAGCTCAAGTTCATCGACGTGGTCATCGTCGATACCGCCGGTCGCCTGCACATCGATGAAGAGATGATGGGCGAGATCAAGGCGCTGCATGCCGCGATCAACCCGGTGGAAACCCTGTTTGTGGTCGATGCCATGACCGGCCAGGACGCGGCCAACACGGCCAAGGCGTTCGGTGATGCACTGCCGCTGACCGGCGTGATCCTGACCAAGGTCGACGGTGACGCCCGTGGCGGTGCCGCGCTGTCGGTACGGGCCATCACTGGCAAGCCGATCAAGTTCATCGGCATGGGCGAGAAGAGCGAAGCGCTCGAGCCGTTCCACCCCGAGCGTATCGCTTCGCGCATCCTCGGCATGGGCGACGTGCTCAGCCTGATCGAGCAGGCCGAGCAGACCCTCGACAAGGACAAGGCCGACAAACTGGCCAAGAAGCTGAAGAAGGGCAAGGGCTTCGACCTCGAAGACTTCCGCGACCAGCTGCAACAAATGAAGAACATGGGCGGCCTTGGCGGCCTCATGGACAAACTGCCGAACATCGGTGGTGTGAACCTGGCGCAGATGGGCAATGCCCAGGGCGCGGCTGAAAAGCAGTTCAAGCAGATGGAAGCCATCATCAACTCCATGACCCCGGCCGAGCGCCGCGACCCTGAGCTGATCAGTGGTTCGCGCAAGCGCCGCATCGCCATGGGGTCCGGCACACAGGTGCAGGACATCGGTCGCTTGATCAAGCAGCACAAGCAGATGCAGAAGTTGATGAAGAAATTCTCCGCCAAGGGCGGGATGGCCAAGATGATGCGCGGCATGGGCGGTATGTTGCCCGGCGGCGGCATGCCGAAAATGTAAAGAATCTGCGCCGGCTGTCATGCCGGCGTTGCCCCGCACGGATGCGGGGATCTCCAGCAAACCCGTGCTATGCGGGAGCTGACCTGCCGTTTTTCATGACGGCTCTATGGCAAATCTTGATCGCATGGCGCATGGCGCCGGAAAAAGACATTTGCAAAAGTCCGGATATTCCTTAGAATATGCGGCCTTTCGGGCACCTATGCCCGCTGTGCATTTAGATTTGCAGCACCGACTACAGGAACGATGTTCACATGCTAACAATCCGTCTTGCCCTTGGCGGCTCCAAAAAGCGCCCGTTTTACCACCTGACCGTAACCGACAGCCGCAACCCGCGTGACGGTTCCCACAAGGAGCAGGTTGGTTTCTTCAACCCTGTTGCCCGTGGTCAGGAAGTTCGTCTGTCCGTGAACCAAGAGCGCGTAGCCTACTGGCTGAGCGTTGGTGCACAACCTTCTGAGCGCGTTGCTCAGTTGTTGAAGGAATCGGCTAAGGCTGCGGCCTGAGCAATATGAACGCGACGCCAAAAGATGCTGATGATTTGATCGTTGTCGGCAAGATCTATTCTGTACATGGCGTTCGCGGCGAAGTGAAGGTGTATTCCTTTACTGATCCGATCAAGAACCTGTTGGACTACAAAACCTGGACGCTCAAGCGCGAAGGTAGCGTGAAACAGGTGGAGCTGGTCAGCGGACGCGGGAACGACAAGTTCCTGGTCGCAAAGCTCAAGGGTCTCGATGATCGTGAAGAAGCTCGTCTTCTGGCCGGTTATGAGATCTGCGTGCCGCGCAACCTGTTCCCTGAACTGACCGACGGCGAGTACTACTGGTACCAGCTGGTGGGTCTGAAGGTCATCGACCACCTCGGGCAATTGCTCGGGAAAATCGATCACCTGCTCGAGACCGGTTCGAACGATGTCATGGTGGTCAAGCCTTGCGTCGGCAGCCTGGATGATCGCGAACGCCTGTTGCCCTATACCGAGCAATGCGTGTTGGCCGTCGACCTTGCCGCAGGCGAGATGAAGGTGGAATGGGATGCGGATTTCTAAACGTGGCTAATTTGCGCGTTGAAGTCATCACATTGTTTCCCGAGATGTTTTCCGCCATCAGCGAGTACGGCATAACCAGCCGCGCGGTGAAACAGGAGCTGTTGCAGCTCACCTGTTGGAATCCGCGGGACTACACCACGGATCGGCATCACACTGTGGACGATCGCCCGTTTGGCGGTGGTCCGGGCATGGTGATGAAGATCAAGCCCCTGGAAGATGCGCTGGTTCAGGCCAGGACGGCAGCCGGGGAGGGTGCGAAGGTGATCTACCTGTCGCCCCAAGGCCGCCAGCTGACTCAGTCGGCGGTACGCGAGCTGGCGAATTCGGATGCATTGATCCTGATTGCCGGCCGTTATGAAGGCATTGACGAGCGTTTCATTGAAGCTCATGTCGATGAAGAGTGGTCGATTGGCGACTATGTACTGTCTGGCGGCGAGCTGCCGGCGATGGTCCTGATCGATGCGGTTACACGACTGCTGCCTGGAGCTTTAGGGCATGCGGATTCCGCTGAGGAAGATTCCTTTACGGATGGTCTGCTGGATTGCCCGCACTACACCCGACCGGAGGTGTATGCGGATCAGCGTGTTCCCGACGTGTTGCTAAGTGGCAACCACGCGCACATCCGGCGTTGGCGTTTGCAGCAGTCCCTTGGTCGGACCTACGAACGACGCGCCGATCTTCTGGAAAGCCGCTCGCTTTCTGGAGAAGAGAAGAAGCTGCTCGAGGAATACATCCGCGAGCGGGACGATAGTTAACAACGTATCGATGGTGAGTCCGACGACTCGCCTTAGGAGCACAGCATGACTAACAAAATCATCCTTGCACTCGAAGCAGAGCAGATGACCAAAGAAATCCCTACCTTTGCCCCAGGCGACACCATTGTCGTCCAGGTGAAAGTGAAGGAAGGCGACCGTTCCCGTCTGCAAGCGTTCGAAGGCGTCGTTATCGCCAAGCGTAACCGTGGCGTGAACAGTGCATTCACCGTTCGTAAAATCTCCAACGGTGTTGGCGTAGAGCGTACTTTCCAGACCTACAGCCCGCAAATCGACAGCATGGCTGTCAAGCGTCGCGGTGACGTACGTAAAGCCAAGCTGTACTACCTGCGCGACCTGTCGGGTAAAGCAGCTCGCATCAAGGAAAAACTGGCTTAAGTCCAGCTTCCGATGCAAAAAAAGCAGCCTGCGGGCTGCTTTTTTGTTGCCTGCGATTTGCGCTTTGAGCACCCTGCATAGCTTCATTTTCCATTTCGATGCCGTGTGTGCCCGCATCCTTCAAGAGTTCTTATGCCAGCCATCGATCATCCGCTGATAGACCAGTTTCTCGACGCCCTGTGGCTGGAGAAGGGCCTGTCCGATAACACCCGCGATGCCTACCGCAGCGACCTGGCGTTGTTCAACGGCTGGTTGCAGGAAAATCACCTGGAGCTGGTCAATGCCGGCCGGGAGTTGATCCTCGATCACTTGGCTTGGCGCCTGGAACAGAACTACAAACCCCGCTCGACCGCGCGGTTTCTCTCCGGTCTGCGTGGGTTTTATCGCTATTTGCTGCGGGAAAAGCTGATCGCGGTAGACCCGACCTTGCGTGTGGAAATGCCGCAGTTGGGGCGTCCGCTGCCCAAGTCCCTGTCGGAAGCCGATGTCGAAGCGCTGCTGGCGGCACCCGATCTCAGCGAGGCCATCGGTCAGCGCGACCGGGCCATGTTGGAAGTCCTGTATGCCTGTGGCTTGCGCGTCACCGAGTTGATCAGCTTGACGTTGGAACAGGTCAATCTGCGCCAGGGCGTGCTGCGAGTGATGGGCAAGGGCAGCAAGGAGCGCCTGGTGCCGATGGGCGAGGAAGCGATTGTCTGGGTCGAGCGTTACATGCGCGATGCCCGTCATGAGTTGCTGGGCGGGCGTCCCAGCGATGTGCTGTTCCCCAGCCTGCGCGGCGAGCAGATGACTCGCCAGACTTTCTGGCACCGCATCAAGCACCAGGCCAAGGTGGCCGGGATCGGCAAGTCCCTCTCGCCCCACACCTTGCGCCACGCCTTCGCCACGCACCTGCTCAATCACGGTGCCGACTTGCGGGTGGTGCAGATGCTGCTCGGCCATAGCGACCTGTCCACCACCCAGATCTACACCCACGTCGCCCGGGCGCGGTTGCAGGACTTGCATGCCAAGCATCATCCACGGGGCTGACATCTGCCGCGATGTTGTCAATGCTGACGCCATCGCGAGCAAGCTCGCTCCCACATTTTGGAGCGGTGTCCACCACAAATCTCTGTGGGAGCGAGCTTGCTCGCGATGACGGCGTGTCAGCCGACATCAATCCTGTGTGTGCTTACAAAAGCGTCGTGCGTCAGCGGCATTCGGCCACGCCAGCCTTATGTGGTAGGCTTTGTCGGTTTGCACAGTGGGCGGTTGGAACCCGAATCTGCGGGTCGGCGTTTCCCGTCTCATTTGTTCGCCTCAGGAGTCCTCATGCGTTTGATCCAGATGTTCACCGCCGCCGCCATTGCGTTGGCCAGTACCTTTGCCATCGCCGACGACGCGGCCGACAAGGCTATCCGCAAAAGCCTGGAAAACCTTCAGCTCGAAGTGCCGATCGAAGCCATCTCGGCCAGCCCCATGGCCGGCCTGTATGAAGTCAAGCTCAAGGGCAGCCGCGTGCTGTACGCCAGCGCCGACGGCCAGTACATCGTCCAGGGCAACCTGTTCGAGCTCAAGGACGGCAAGCCGGTCAACCTCACCGAGATGACCGAGCGCCAGGGCATTTCCAAGTTGATCAACGGCATTCCCGTCGCTGAAACCGTGGTTTATCCGGCGATCGGCGAAACCAAGTCCCACATCACCGTGTTCACCGACACTACCTGCCCGTATTGCCACAAGCTGCACGCCGAAGTGCCGGAACTGAACAAGCGCGGCATCGAAGTGCGCTATGTGGCGTTCCCGCGCCAGGGCCTGGGTTCGCCGGGCGATGAACAGTTGCAGGCGGTCTGGTGCTCCAAGGACAAGAAAGCGGCCATGGACAAGATGGTCGATGGCAAGGAAATCAAGGCCGCCAAGTGCGAGAACCCGGTTTCCAAGCAGTTTGCGCTTGGACAGTCAATAGGCGTGAACGGTACGCCGGCGATTGTTTTGGCCGATGGTCAGGTAATTCCGGGCTACCAGCCAGCGCCACAAGTGGCCAAACTGGCCCTGGGCGCGAAATGATCATGTGCGGTGCGCTTTTGAAGATCACGGCTCGACGAACACATTCGTCGGGCCGTTAAACACAGAGTCGCGTAGCTTCGCGGCTGTATTTCACGGCCGACCTTGCGTCGGCCGTTTCATGGGGAGTCAAGAGTGAATCCGGTCAAAGTAGGCATCTGTGGGTTAGGTACCGTCGGTGGCGGCACCTTCAACGTACTTCAGCGCAACGCCGAGGAAATTTCTCGTCGTGCCGGGCGTGGGATCGAAGTGGCACAAATTGCCATGCGCACGCCAAAGCCTCAGTTCCAGACGACCGGTATTGCGATTACCAACGATGTCTTCGAAGTGGCCACGAACCCTGAGATCGACATCGTCATAGAGCTGGTGGGCGGCTATACCGTTGCCCGCGAGTTGGTACTCAAGGCCATCGAGAATGGCAAGCATGTGGTCACCGCGAACAAGGCGCTTATCGCTGTTCACGGTAATGAGATTTTCGCCAAGGCCCGCGAGAAGGGCGTGATCGTGGCATTCGAAGCCGCCGTGGCCGGTGGTATCCCGGTGATCAAGGCGATCCGCGAAGGCCTGTCGGCCAACCGCATCAACTGGGTCGCGGGGATCATCAACGGCACCGGCAACTTCATCCTCACCGAGATGCGCGAGAAGGGTCGCACCTTCGAAGACGTGCTGGCCGAAGCCCAGGCCCTGGGCTACGCCGAGGCCGATCCGACGTTCGACGTGGAAGGTATCGACGCAGCGCACAAGCTGACGATCCTGGCGTCCATTGCGTTTGGCATTCCGTTGCAGTTCGACAAGGCCTACACCGAAGGCATCACCCAGCTGACCACCGCTGACGTGAACTACGCCGAAGCCTTGGGCTACCGCATCAAGCACCTGGGCGTGGCGCGCAGCACCGCCAGCGGCATCGAGCTGCGCGTGCACCCGACGCTGATCCCGGCCGACCGCCTGATCGCCAACGTCAACGGCGTGATGAACGCGGTGATGGTCAACGGCGATGCCTCGGGCTCGACGTTGTTCTACGGCGCCGGCGCGGGCATGGAACCGACGGCCTCTTCGGTCATTGCCGACCTGGTGGACGTGGTTCGCGCCATGACCTCGGACCCGGAAAACCGTGTACCGCACCTGGCCTTCCAGCCGGATTCGCTGTCGGCGCACCCGATTCTCCCGATCGAGGCGTGCGAAAGCTCCTACTACCTGCGTATCCAGGCCAAGGACCATCCAGGCGTGCTGGCCCAAGTGGCGAGTATCCTTTCGGAACGCGGCATCAACATCGAGTCGATCATGCAGAAGGAAGTCGAGGAACACGACGGCCTGGTGCCGATGATCCTGCTGACCCACCGGGTGGTCGAGCAGAGCATCAACGACGCGATTGCGGCGCTGGAAGCGCTCCAGGGTGTCGTTGGGCCGGTGGTCCGTATCCGCGTCGAACATTTGAATTAATTTAGCGGCAAGTTATAAGCTGCAAGCCGCAAGTAGAAGCCGAGCCGCTTTGACTTGTCGCTTGCAGCTTGACCTTGAAGCTCAAACCGAAGGTTTGCCAAAAAATGCGCTATATCAGCACCCGCGGCCAGGCACCGGCCCTGAATTTCGAAGATGTCCTCCTGGCCGGCCTGGCCACGGATGGCGGTCTCTACGTGCCGGAAAACCTGCCGCGCTTCACCCAGGAGGAAATCGCTTCCTGGGCCGGCCTGCCGTATCACGAGCTGGCGTTCCGGGTCATGCGCCCGTTCGTCACCGGCAGCATCCCGGACGCCGATTTCAAGAAGATCCTGGAAGAGACCTATGGCGTCTTTTCCCACAATGCCATCGCACCGCTGCGTCAGCTCAACGGTAACGAATGGGTCATGGAGCTGTTCCACGGCCCGACCCTGGCGTTCAAGGACTTCGCCCTGCAACTGCTCGGTCGCCTGCTGGACTACGTGCTGCAAAAGCGTGGCGAGCGCGTGGTGATCGTCGGTGCCACTTCTGGCGACACCGGTTCGGCGGCCATCGAAGGCTGCAAGCATTGCGAAAACGTCGACATTTTCATCCTGCACCCGCACAACCGCGTCTCGGAAGTGCAGCGTCGCCAGATGACGACGATTTTCGGCGACAACATCCACAACATCGCCATCGAAGGCAACTTCGATGACTGCCAGGAAATGGTCAAGGCCAGCTTCGCCGACCAGAGCTTCCTCAAGGGCACGCGGCTGGTGGCGGTGAACTCGATCAACTGGGCGCGGATCATGGCCCAGATCGTCTATTACTTCCACGCGGCCCTGCAATTGGGCGGTCCGGCCCGTTCCGTATCGTTCTCGGTGCCGACCGGCAACTTCGGCGATATCTTCGCCGGTTACCTGGCGCGCAATATGGGGCTGCCGATCAACCAATTGATCGTCGCCACCAACCGCAACGACATCCTGCACCGCTTCATGAGCGGCAACCAGTACGTCAAGGAAACCCTGCACGCCACGCTGTCGCCTTCGATGGACATCATGGTGTCGTCGAACTTCGAGCGCCTGCTGTTCGACCTGCACGGTCGCAACGGTGCGGCGATTGCCGGGCTGATGGACAGCTTCCGCCAGGGCGGCGGTTTCAGCGTCGAGCCTGAGCGCTGGACCGAAGCCCGCAAGTTGTTCGACTCCCTGGCCGTGGACGATGAGCAGACCTGCGAAACCATCGCCGAGGTGTTCGCACAGAGCGGCGAACTGCTCGACCCGCACACGGCCATCGGCGTCAGGGCGGCCCGTGAATGCCGTCGCAGCCTGGATATCCCGATGGTGATCCTGGGCACCGCTCACCCGGTCAAGTTCCCGGAAGCGGTGGAGAAAGCCGGTGTAGGAAAAGCGCTCGAACTGCCTGCGCATCTTTCTGATTTGTTTGAGCGAGATGAGCGTTGCACCGTGTTGCCCAACGACTTGAAAGCCGTGCAGGCCTTTGTCAGCCAGCATGGCAATCGCGGCAAGCCTCTCTGACCGGGTAAACCTGTCACATTTTGAAGCCCGTCTCCTGACGGGCTTTCTTGTTTCTGCATGCCAAACTGGCCGGGTTTTCGCCCTTGGAGGGATGGGCGAGTCATCTCGAAGGAAATGCAGATGTCGTTTTTTATCAAAGGCAAACCGGCCCTGGGCTGGGTAATGGGCCTGGCCCTGATGTACTGGACGCAGGGAGGCAACGCGGCGCCGCTGGCGGCTTTCGAAACGCCACCGCCCAACCCTGGCGAACGGCTGGTGCTGGACGCGCAGGAGTTGAAGTGGATCAAGGAGAACCCCCGGGTCATCGTGGCCACGATGCAGTTTCCGTTGTACCTGTTCAAGAACGAACAGGGGCAGTGGAATGGGCTGAACCACGACGTTCTCCAGCGCATCGCGCACATGACCGGCCTTGAGTTCGTGCATCGGGAATCGTTCTCCCCCGGCGAGTTGCTGACAATGCTGGAGAATGGCGAAGCCGACATGACGACCCTGCTGGCGATGAATGAAGAACGTCGGGACTTCCTGAGTTTCAGCCATGCATTCGGTGGTTCCGGTTGGGTCTTCGTCGGCCGTGACGGGGAATCGTCCCTCCATTCGCTGGAGCAGCTCGAAGGGAAGGTCCTGGCACTGCCGGCACGGCATGCATTGGAGGCGGAAATCAGGCGCGATTACCCGGCGATCAAATTGCGTACGACCAAGACCTTTGGCGAGGCGCGGGCGTTGGTGGAGAGCCGGGAAGCCTATGCCACCATCGAAAATGAAACCGGGGTGCATCTCTATCCCGCCGGGCAGTTGCAGGTCGGCAGCGGCCTTGAGGGCAAGTGGGAACCGGACTACCTGGCAGTGCGCCAGGACCTGACCGTGCTGTTGAGTATCTTGAATAAAGCGCTGGAAGCCTTCCCCGCCGAGGACATGCGTGCACTGCGTTCGAAATGGATGGCCGGTGCGACTCCTGTCCAGGCGCCATCGATCTGGGAGCGGATGTCCCGCTGGGGTTACTGGTGTGTGACCGTGGTCGTGGTGTTTGGCCTCTTGTCCCTGCTGTGGAACCGCCGCCTGCAGATACAGATCGACCAACGCCTCAAGGCCGAAGCGGTCCTCAAGGACCAGCTGATGCTCCAGCGGGCCTTGATGGATGCCATTCCCGACCCGATTTTCATCTGTGATCTGGAAGGGCGCCTGATCATGTGCAACAAAAGCTATGAAGACCAGTTTGCGACCCGCTTCGAAAAACTGCGGGGCACGCGGCTTACCGACTCGGCATCATTCCCGCCGGCCACCGCCGAGCTGCTGCACGGGGAAGTGATGGAGCAATTGCGCACCGGCCAATCTCGATTCGTCGACCGGCAATTGATGTTCAGCGGCGGATTGCGGGAAATCTATCACTGGTCGGTGCCGTTCTATGGGGCTGATGGCCAGCTGCGCGGCATTCTGGGCGGCTGGACCGATGTCGGGCGGCGGTGGCGCCGTTGCGACAGGGGCTTGGCTGAGCCGGCCGTCACCTCGTAACGGCTCTCGCAGAGCGCTGTTGTTTGCCTGTCATATTGGACGCGCATGCTCGGTTGAACAGGTTGAAGGCATGCCGGCTCGGTGCGCTGACGAACTTTCTGCTGCGGCCCACGGTCATTTACTGTGCACATGCAGTTGTTTCGGACTATTGAAGGGTGAGCGAATGGAAAGTATCAGCCTATTGCTGAATGAAGCCTTGAGCCCGTATCAGGTCTCGCTGACTCCCTCCGGCGCCAAGGGCGAATGCCGGGTGACGCTGAAGAATGCCAGCGAGGTCATCATGGTCGAGCGAGTGTTCAATCAGGCCCAATTGACCGACAAGCGTCAGTTGACGGACGTAGTCGATGGCCTGCATCGCGATGTGCTGATTGCCGAGGGGCGCCTGGAGCCCTGTGTGATTGCGGCGCTGCGCAATCTGGCGCGCGACAAGGTCATGGTCGCGGCGAATTGACTGGGCTTTTGTGGGAACCTTCCTACGTCTTGACCAGTCAGACCCTTTACCAGCAAGAGCGAGCATTGTGCTCCGGTGCTTGTCGCTTGTTGTACGGACCTTGAATGGTCACGTTTAACCCCGAGTCGTCTCCCCACTTCTCGGGGTTTCTTTTTGCCCGGCGTTTATGTTTTTGGTGTGTTCTGTCGGGCGCTGGAAGCTTTTGTGGGAGCGAGCTTGCTCGCGATAGCGGAGTGTCAGTCGATATCGATGCGGCTGATCTGACGCCATCGCGAGCAAGCTCGCTCCCACAGTTTGATCTCCAGTGACTGCCTCCCTGCAGTGCCTCAAATGGCGCCGTCGCTGCGCAGTTTGGCGATCTGCTGTGGGTCGTAGCCCAGCTCACCGAGCACTTGTGCGTTGTGTTCACCCAGTGCCGGCCCGACCCATTCGCAGGTGCCCGGGGTGTCGGAGAGCTTCGGTACGATCCCCGGCATCTTGAACGCCTTGCCGTCCGGCAGCTTGGCCTGCAGAAACATCTCACGGGCGAGGAACTGCGGGTCGCTGAACATATCCTCGGCGCTGAAGATCCGACTGGCCGGCACCCCGGCCTGGTTCAGTTGGTCGATAACGCTATCGAGCGGCAGCGCGTTGACCCAGCGATCGATGACCCCGTACAGCTCGTCACGCCGGCTGTCACGGCCATCATTGCTGGCCAGTTGCGGATCATTGGCCAGGTCGTCACGGCCGATGATCTGCATGAAACGCTTGAAGATCGCATCGCCGTTGGCGCCAATCTGCACGTGCTTGCCATCGGCGCTGGTGTGGATGGACGAGGGGGTGATGCCGGGCATGATATTGCCGGTGCGCTCGCGGATGAAACCGAACACGTCGAACTCCGGCACCATGCTTTCCATCATGGCGAAAATCGCCTCGTACAAGGCCACGTCCACCACTTGTCCGGTGCCGCCGTTGATCTCCCGGTGACGCAGGGCCATCAATGCGCCAATCACCCCCCAGAGGGCGGCGATGGAGTCGCCGATGGAAATCCCGGTGCGCACCGGTGGGCGGTCTTCGAACCCCGTGATGTAGCGCAGGCCGCCCATGGATTCCCCCACCGCGCCAAACCCCGGCTGGTCTTTCATCGGCCCGGTCTGGCCGAAGCCTGAAAGCCGCACCATCACCAGCTTCGGGTTCAGTGCATGCAGCACCTCCCAGCCCAGGCCGAGCTTTTCCAACACGCCGGGGCGAAAGTTTTCGATCAGGATGTCGGCGTCGCCGAGCAGTTTTTTCAGGATCGCCAGGCCTTCGGGGTGCTTGAGGTTCAAGGTCAGGGATTTCTTGTTGCGTGCCTGGACGAACCACCACAACGAGGTGCCTTCGTACAGCTTGCGCCACTTGCGCAGCGGATCACCGCCGTCGGGCGATTCGACCTTGATGACTTCGGCACCGAATTCGCCGCAGATGCGCGAGGCGAAGGGGCCGGCGATCAAGGTGCCCAGTTCGATGACTTTGACGCCGGCAAGGGGTTTGGCAGTAAGCGACATGACGGATCCTGTAGGACAAAGGCAGAACGAATAGAGCGTTTTATCATAGGCCAGGGCCGGTCGCCGCAGGTTGATGGTCGGCAATTCGTGGATTGCCTGCGTCATCGGTTAGACTTGCCGCCTTTCCTCGTATCAAGAAGCCCGTTCATGGCCCAGCCGTCCACGACCTACAAGTTTGAACTGAACCTCACCGACCTCGACCGCAATGTGTACGAGAATGTGAAGCAGACCATCGCCCGCCACCCTTCGGAAACCGAAGAGCGCATGACCGTGCGCCTGCTGGCCTACGCGTTCTGGTACAACGAGCTGCTGGCGTTTGGTCGTGGTCTGTCAGACGTCGATGAACCGGCGCTGTGGGAAAAAAGCCTGGATGACCGTGTGCTGCACTGGATCGAAGTCGGCCAGCCGGATGCCGATCGCCTGACCTGGTGCTCGCGCCGGACCGAGCGCACCAGCCTGCTGGCCTATGGCAGCCTGCGGGTCTGGGAAGGCAAGGTGATCCCGGCGGTCAAGAACCTGAAGAACGTCAACATCGCCGCCGTGCCCCAGGACGTGCTCGAAACCCTGGCCCAGGACATGCCCCGGGTGATCAAGTGGGATGTGATGATCAGCGAGGGCACGATTTTCGTGACCGACGACCGTGGCCAGCATGAAGTCCAGCTGCAATGGTTGCTGGGCGAGCGTGGTTGAACCGCCCCGGCATCAAGTGAACTCATTGTGGGAGCGAGCTTGCTCGCGAATACGGTAGATCAGTTTGCATTTATGTTGAATGTGCCGCCGCTTTCGCGAGCAAGCTCGCTCCCACACAAGCTCCCTGCCAGAATTTTCACGATTATCCAGAGAAATGTCGTCACCCCATGCGCATAGAACCCCGCCAACTGCCCGACACCCTGCCATTTCTCGGTGACCTGCCGCCCCTGTTGACGCGCCTGTACGCGGCACGCGGCGTACAGTCCGAGGCTGAACTGGACAAGAGCCTGGCGCGCCTGATTCCCTTTCAGCAGCTCAAGGGGATCGACGCCGCGGTGGATCTGTTGGTGACGGCATTGGAGCAGCGCCAGCGCATCCTGATCGTGGGTGACTTCGATGCCGATGGCGCGACCGCCAGCACCGTGGGGATGCTGGGGTTGCGCCTGCTCGGTGCAGCCCATGTCGATTACCTGGTGCCCAATCGCTTCGAATATGGCTACGGGCTGACCCCGGAAATCGTCGAAGTCGCCCTGGCCCGCGAACCGCAGTTGCTGATCACCGTGGATAATGGCATCTCCAGCGTGGAAGGCGTGGCGGCGGCGAAAGCGGCGGGGCTCCAGGTGCTGGTCACCGACCACCACTTGCCTGGCCTCGAATTGCCGGCGGCCGATGCCATTGTCAATCCGAACCAGCCGGGTTGCGAATTCCCGAGCAAGGCCCTGGCCGGTGTCGGGGTGATTTTTTATGTGCTGATGGCCCTGCGGGCGCGTCTGCGCAGCCTGGGGTGGTATGCCAGCACCCCCCAGCCGAACATCGGCGAATTGCTCGACCTGGTGGCCCTGGGCAGCGTGGCCGACGTGGTGCCCCTGGACGCGAATAACCGGATCCTGGTGCATCAGGGCCTGGAACGGATTCGCGCCGGACGCGCCCGGCCCGGCATCAAGGCGATCCTGGAAGTGGCCAAGCGCGACGCGTCACGGATTACCTCCACCGACCTCGGATTTATCCTCGGGCCGCGTCTGAATGCGGCAGGGCGCCTGGACGACATGAGCCTGGGCATCGAATGCCTGCTCACCGACGACCCGGCCCTGGCGCGAGAGATGGCGGCACAACTGGACGGCATGAACCAGGACCGCAAGTCCATCGAGCAGGGCATGCAGCGTGAAGCCCTGGCTCAGCTCAAGGACCTGCCGGTGGAGTCGATGCCATTCGGTTTGTGCCTGTTCGACCCGCAGTGGCACCAAGGGGTCATCGGCATTCTCGCCTCGCGGATGAAAGAGCGCTATTTCCGCCCGACCATCGCCTTTGCCGATGCCGGGGACGGTTTGCTCAAGGGCTCGGGGCGCTCGGTACCGGGCTTTCACATTCGCGATGCGCTGAGCGTGGTGGCGGCGCAGCATCCGACCCTGATCAGCAAGTACGGCGGTCACGCCATGGCGGCGGGGCTGACGTTGCCGGAAGCGAATTTTCCGTTGTTCGCCGAAGCGTTCGACGCGGAAGTGCGCCGGCAATTGCGCGAAGAAGACCTGACCGGCCGGTTGTTGTCGGATGGCACCCTGGCGGTGGAGGAGTTCCACCTCGAACTGGCCCGGGCGCTGCGCCATGCCGGTCCCTGGGGCCAGCATTTCCCGGAACCGATGTTCCATGGGGTGTTCCAGTTGGTCGAACAACGCGTGGTGGGCGAACGGCACCTGAAGGTCATTCTCAAGAGCGAGTGCGGCTCGGTGAAGCTCGACGGCATCGCCTTCGGCATCGACCGCGAGATCTGGCCAAACCCTACCGTGCGCTGGGTGGAACTGGCCTACAAGCTCGACCTCAACGAGTTCCGCGGCCAGGAAACGGTGCAGTTGATGATTGCCCATATCGAACCGCGCTAGCCGACGGGTCTTTGTGGCGAGGGAGCTTGCTCCCGCTGGGCTGCGAAGCGGCCCCCTGAACTTCAGCCATCACATCGCAAGGGGACGCTGGCGCGTCCAGCGGGAGCAAGCTCCCTCGCCACAGGGGTACGCCATTGCGTCACACCGTCGGTTTTTAAGTTCTGAACCCTCCCGCCTCCCGGGTTGTCGACTAGGCTCTAAGCACTGCTTGATAGCCCTTGTGACGTCTTGTCGAATTTTTTGCCCGCGGGGGCGGGTGTTGCACCTTCTTGTCACTCGTCGACTTTTCAAACAGAACCCTGGAGCCTGCCCACTGATTCGAGAGGTGCCCCATGAGTCTGCTGCTGGAACCCTATACCCTTCGCCAATTGACCCTGCCCAATCGCATCGCGGTATCGCCGATGTGCCAGTATTCGAGCACCGATGGCCTGGCCAACGATTGGCACCTGGTGCACTTGGGCAGCCGCGCCGTGGGCGGTGCCGGCCTGGTGTTCACCGAAGCCACCGCCGTGACCGCTGACGGTCGTATCACTGCCCAGGATCTGGGGCTGTGGAACGATGAACAGATCGAACCCTTGCAACGCATTACCCGGTTCATCACCGCCCAAGGCGCCGTGCCGGGCATACAGCTGGCCCATGCCGGGCGCAAGGCCAGCACCTGGCGACCTTGGCTGGGCAAGCATGGCAGCGTCAAACCGGCGGATGGCGGCTGGGTGCCGGTCGGTCCGTCGCCGATTGCCTTCGACCCGCAACACACCCAGCCGGTGCAGTTGGACGAAGGGCAGATCGCCGGGGTGATCCAGGCCTTCGTGGATTCGGCCAAGCGCGCCCTCACGGCCGGTTTCAAGGTGGTCGAGGTCCACGCGGCCCATGGTTATCTGCTGCATCAGTTCCTGTCGCCCTTGAGCAATCAGCGGCGCGATCAATACGGCGGCTCGTTCGAGAACCGCATCCGCCTGGTGCTGCAAGTCACCGAAGCGATCCGGGCCGTATGGCCGCAAGAGCTGCCGGTGTTCGTTCGCGTCTCCGCCACCGATTGGGTCGAGGACGGTTGGAACCCGGATGAAACCGTGGAACTGGCGCGCCGCTTCAGGGCGCTGGGGGTGGACCTGATCGATGTGTCATCGGGCGGCACGGCCGCCAATGCGGAAATCCCCACCGGCCCGGGTTACCAGACACGCTTCGCCGAGCGGGTGCGCAAGGAGTCGGAAATCGCCACCGGCACCGTCGGCATGATCACCGAACCGGCCCAGGCCGAACACATCCTGCGCACCTGCCAGGCCGACATCATTTTCCTGGCCCGCGAATTGTTGCGCGATCCGTACTGGGCCCTGCATGCCGATGATGACCTGGGCGGCCGCAAGGCCACGTGGCCGGCGCAGTACCAGCGGGCCACGCATCGGGACCAGCCGATTCATGAGTCGGATTTGCGCGATTGAGTGCCCGATAAAACAAAAGCCCCGGTCGTCATTGGCCGGGGCTTTTTCATCTCTGAAATCGTTGGTACCTGTACTGCCGCTTTCGCGAGCAAGCTCGCTCCCACAGTAGATTGATGTTCTACCCTGTGGGAGCGAGCTTGCTCGCGATAGGGCCAGTCCAGGCACCCGATCCCTGTCAGGGATACTTGCGCTTATCCGGTGCCGGCGGGAAGTACTGGTACAACCAGGTCTCGCTCAAGGTGCGGTCCTTGGTGCGAATGAACAGGCGCATCTGCACCGGGTCCACCCGGTCGTCGGTCGGGTACCAGTCGAAGGTAATGCGGTAGCCCTTGATCGCATCCAGCACCAACACATTGAAGTCCTTCACTTCGCCGTGGGAGCAGGTCACCACCGGTTCGATACCGGTGCCCGGCGGCAGTTGGTCGAGGCCGCCGCCGCTGAAGTCCACGGCGAAACGACGTGCCCAGACGGTCGGGTAATGCTCGCCCGGTGCCCAGCCTTCGATGAACCCGCCCATGCCTGAACGGGTGGCGTCGACGTGGGCCAGGTCGGTGCTGACCGGCGGCAACGCGCTCCAGTAGAGCTTGTAGCCATAGTTCAGCGAATCACCGGCGGCCACCGGTTTTTTCGGCGTCCAGAACGCGACGATGTTGTCCAGGGTCTCTCCGGTGGTAGGAATTTCCAGCAGGTCCACCGAGCCTTCGCCCCACGCTGTCGTCGGTTCGACCCACAGGCTTGGACGCTTGCTGTACCAGTCCACGGTGTCCTGGTAGCTGGCAAAGTCGTGGTCGGTCTGCACCAGGCCGAAACCTTTCGGGTTGTTGTCGGCGAAGGCATTGAATTGCAGGGTGGCAGGGTTGTTCAACGGACGGCAGACCCACTCACCATTGCCGCGCCACATGGCCAGCCGGTCGGAGTCATGGATTTGCGGGTGAATGGTGTCGCACATGCGCCGTTCGACGGTGCCGCAGCTGAACATGCTGGTCATGGGGGCGATACCCAGTTGCTCGATGGCGGTACGGGCATTGATGTGCGCATCGATTTCCATCACCACCCGGGTCGGCTGGCAATCGATGTCGAACCGATAGGCACCGGTGGCGCTGGGGGAGTCGAGCAGGGCGTAGACCACGAAGCGGGTGCTGTTCTTGTCCGGGGTTTCGAACCAGAACTTGGTGAAGTCCGGGAATTCCTCACGCTTCTTGGCATAAGTGTCGATGGCCAAGCCGCGGGCCGACAGCCCGTACTGGCCGCTGGCATCCACGGCGCGGAAATAGCTGGCCCCCAGGAACGAAACGATGTCGTGTCGATCCAGCTCCGGCGCCTTGAAAACACGAAAGCCGGCGAAGCCCAGGTCACCCGTCAGTTGCGAGGTGTTGACCGTGGTTTTCTCATAGTTGAACAATTCCGGACGGAAGTGCACCTCACGGGCCATACGCGTCTTCGGGTCGACGCTGTACATGCGTACCGGCTGCTTGAAGCCCATGCCGACATGGAAGAACTGTGCATCCAGTTGTCGTCCTTCCAGGTCATTCCATAACGAGTGATTGACGTCGTATTGGATGGCGTTGAACTGCAGCGGCGACATTTGCGCCAGAGTGGGTGGCAGGACTTGCTTGGTGTCGACGTAGCGGCTCTCGGCCAGCCGCCGGGCCTGATCCTTCAAACCGTTGAAATCGAAGGGACGGGCTTCGCCGTCGGCAGTCTGATCGGCGGCCCAGGCGCGTGCGGCCATGAGCCCGGAGGCCGACAGCCCGGTGTAGGCGGCGAAGGCCATGGAGGCCTTGAGCAGATTCCTGCGGTGCATAAATACAACCTTTCTCGAAACAATCCCGCGCCGATCCTGGCGACAGAGATTGGTAAATGAGTTCGGACATGCCTTTGGCCAAACGCGACGAACGTTAGAACAGATGCCTGAGAGCTGGATCGGTTCACCGAGGCGCAAAATCATAGGGGAAATACGGGTTTTGAGAGAAAGGAAAGCGTGGCTTGGTCAAATTTTCTTACAGTTATTTCTTTTTTTATGTCGATTTTAACTTTTTTTGACTAATTACTCTAAAACTCCCTTTTCACGCTTTGAATCCTCCCTATTCTTTAGCGTGATAGACGATCTAACCCGGGTTCAGACGGCGCTATCAGGTCAACCTCGACGTAAAGAAGGACAACTCATGACAAAAATACAGGGCATTACCGAAATGCTGGGGATCTTTCCAGGCCTGACCAACCCGCGCAGGACACGCCGGCTCAGCCTTGAAGAATTGAGACTGGTGGAGCGCTATCGGGAGTTGTCGGAAAACGACCGCATCGCCATGCGCTACCTGGTGGATGCGATGAGGAGTGTTTCGCGGTTTTGAAGCGTGGCGCAGGTGAGCGGTCGGGGCAGGCGCGCCGGCCGACATCACTCCACCGACCAGTCCTGGGGACGTTCGGTGCGCTGGTGCAGTATCCGCAGGACTTGCAGTTGTCCCTGCTCGAGCCGGTACGGGGCAACGAACGGGTAGCGTGTCAGCACCAGCTCTCGAATATCGGGAACGACCGAAGGACGGCCCGAGCCGGGAAAGCGTTGCAGTTGGCGCAGTGTCTCCAGGATGGCGAGGATGACCTCATCGGCGCCTTCTGCGCCGATAGCGCTTTGGTAATGTTCGTGGATCGAGTCGAGGTCACTCTGTGCTTTGTCGGTCAGTACGATACTCGGCACGCTTTGCCCACTTAGCCTTCACGGCGTCCAGATCGGTCAGGTTTCCAGCGTCGGCATCGGCCATGCCTTCGCTGATGGCTTGCAGATGCCAGGATTCGGCTTCCACATATCGAACCAGTGCACGCTTGAGGTGATATTGGCGGTCGCGGTCGGTGGCGGCAGCCAGCAAGTCCAGCTGTTGGGCCAGACCTTCTTCCACACGAAAGGACAAAACGGGCGAGGCCATGGCTGATCTCCAAGGTGTATACGTTGTAGACACCCTAGGTGCTGCCAGGATTTCCGTCAACCGGCGGGCGTGCACCGATCGACGAAAACCTTAGCAGGACGAACGTCGGGCAGGCGCGAGCATGTGTTGCCAACGTTGTCTTGTCGTCAATGCTTGAACATCACATGCCGCACCACCGTGTAGTCCTCCAGCCCATACATGGACATGTCCTTGCCATAGCCGGAACGTTTCTGACCGCCATGGGGCATTTCACTGACGAGCATGAAGTGGGTGTTCACCCAGGTGCAGCCATATTGCAGGCGTGCCGACAGGCGATGGGCGCGGCCGATGTCGGCGGTCCAGACCGATGAAGCCAGGCCATAGTCCGAGTCGTTGGCCCAGGCCAGCACTTGCGCTTCGTCGAGGAACGGGGTGACGGACACCACCGGCCCGAAGACTTCCCGCCGGACGATTTCGTCATCTTGCTGGGCGTCGGCCAGCACCGTCGGTTCGAAGAAGAACCCGTTGCCGTCCACGGTCTTGCCACCGGTGACCAGGCGGATATGCGGCTGGGCGATGGCCCGCTCGACGAAAGCGGCCACGCGGTCGCGGTGCTGGGCGGTGATCAGCGGGCCCATCTCGGTGTCGGATGCGGTTTGCAGGCCGTACTTGATGCTGCCCACCGCGGCGCCGAGTTTCTCGACGAACTGCTCGTAGATGCCTTGCTGGGCATAGATGCGGCAGGCAGCGGTGCAGTCCTGGCCGGCGTTGTAGAAACCGAAGGTGCGGATGCCCTCCACGGCCGCGTCGATGTCGGCATCGTCGAAAATGATCACCGGGGCTTTGCCGCCCAGTTCCATGTGCATGCGCTTGACGCTGTCGGACGTGCTGGAAATGATGTTCGAGCCGGTGGCGATGGAGCCGGTCAGCGACACCATGCGCACTTTCGGGTGGGTGACCAGCGGGTTGCCGACAGTCTGCCCACGGCCGAAGATCACGTTGAGCACGCCGGCCGGGAAAATCTCCGACGCCAGTTCCGCCAGGCGCAGGGCCGTGAGCGGGGTTTGCTCCGACGGCTTGAGCACCACGGTATTGCCGGCGGCCAGGGCCGGGGCGATTTTCCAGGCGACCATCATCAGCGGGTAGTTCCACGGCGCGATGGAGGCGATGACGCCCACCGGGTCGCGACGGATCATCGAAGTGTGCCCCGGCAGGTACTCGCCGCCCGCCGAACCGCTCATGCAGCGACTGGCACCGGCAAAGAAGCGGAACACGTCGGCAATCGCCGGAATCTCGTCGTTCAGCGCGGCGCTAAGGGGTTTGCCGCAGTTGTCCGACTCCAGCTTCGCCAGTTCTTCGCCGTGGGCTTCGATGGCGTCGGCCAGTTTGAGCAGCAACAGGGAACGGTCCTTGGGCGCCACCTGCGACCAGCTGTCGAAGGCGTTGTCGGCCGCACGCACGGCGGCATCGACCTGGGCTTCGCTAGCCTCGTTGATTTCCACCAGCACTCGCCCCAGCGAGGGGTTAAACACGGCCTGGCCGGGGCCTTCGCCGTCTACCAGGTGGCCGTTGATCAGCAGTTTGGTTTGCATGTCCAAGTCCTCTTGAATGTTTTCCCAAGTCCGCTGTGGGAGCGAGCTTGCTCGCGATAGCGGTGGTCATTCACCCTTTGCAGCGACTGACACGACGCCTTCGCGAGCAAGCTCGCTCCCACAGGATTGCGGTTCCCCAGTGAGCGATCACTGTTGATTATTTCCCGCCGCTACCGGCCACGCTCTCACCTCCACGGGTCAGGTAGTACGCGCCCAATATCGGCAACATCGTGACCATCATCACCAGCATCGCCACCACGTTGGTCACCGGCACGTCACGCGGGCGGCTGAGCTGGTTGAGCAGCCACAGCGGCAGGGTACGTTCGTGGCCAGCGGTGAAGGTGGTGACGATGATTTCGTCGAACGACAGCGCGAAGGCCAGCATCCCGCCGGCCAGCAGTGCCGACCCCAGGTTAGGCAGGATGATGTAGCGAAAGGTTTGCCAGCCGTCGGCGCCCAGGTCCATCGAGGCTTCGATCAGGCTGTGGGAGGTGCGGCGCAGGCGGGCGATCACGTTGTTGTAGACGATCACCACGCAGAAGGTGGCGTGGCCGACGACGATGGTGAACATCCCCGGTTCGATGCCCAGGGTCTTGAAGGTCGCCAGCAGTGCAATGCCGGTGATGATCCCCGGCAAGGCAATCGGCAGGATCAGCATCAGCGAAATGCCCTGTTTACCGAAGAAGTCGCGACGGTACAGCGCCGCCGAAGCCAGGGTGCCGAGCACCATGGCGATCAGCGTGGCGATGGCCGCGACCTGCAACGACAGCTTGATCGCTTCCAGCACATCCGGGCGCGAGAAGGCGACGCTGAACCACTTCAGGGTCAGGCCCTTGGGGGGGAAGCTGAAGGCCGCGTCCTCGGTGTTGAAGGCGTAGAGGAAGATGATCAGGATCGGGAAATGCAGGAACAGCAGCCCGCCCCACGCCGCGATCCGCAAGCCCCACGAGGCTCGGTCTTGAGAGTCAGAGCGCATCGAAAGCTCCCAGTCGCTTGACGATGGATAGATAGACCGCGATCAGCACGATAGGCACCAGCGTGAACGCCGCGGCCATAGGCATGTTGCCGATGGCGCCTTGCTGGGCGTAGACCATGCTGCCGACGAAGTAACCCGGCGGGCCCACCAACTGGGGCACGATGAAATCCCCCAGGGTCAGCGAGAAGGTGAAGATCGAGCCGGCGGCAATGCCCGGGATCGACAGCGGCAGGATCACCTGCGTGAACGTCTGGCGTGGCCTGGCGCCCAGGTCCGCCGAGGCTTGCAGCAGCGATGGCGGCAGGCGCTCCAGGGACGCCTGGATCGGCAGGATCATGAACGGCAGCCAGATGTAGACGAACACCAGGAAACGCCCCAGGTGCGAGGTGGACAAGGTGCTGCCACCCACGCCTGGGATCCCCAGCACGAACTGCAACACCGGCCCCAGGCCCAGGTGCTGGACGAACCACTGCGCCACGCCGCCCTTGGCCAGCAGCAGCGTCCAGGCGTAGGCCTTGACGATATAGCTGGCCCACATCGGCAGCATCACCGCGATGTAGAAAAACGCCTTGGTCTTGCCGCGGGTGTAGCGCGCCATGTAGTAGGCGATCGGGAACGCGACGATGGCGCTAGCGATGGACACGGCAATCGCCATGCTCAGGGTGCGCAAAATAATGTCGAAGTTCGAGGGCTGGAACAGCGCCGCGAAGTTCGCCAGGGTCAGGTCCGGCGTGACCGCCATGGTGAAGTCATCGAAGGTGTAGAACCCCTGCCACAGCAAGGTCAGCAGCGAGCCGAGGTAGATCGCGCCGAACCAGAGCAGCGGCGGCACCAGCAACATCGACAGGTACAGGTTGGGCCGTCGGTACAGCAGGTTGGCAAAACGCCGCAGCGGCGAACCGGGCGCAGGCGCTTGGGTGATGGCCAGGGTGTTCATCTCACACCTCGCCACTGACGGTGTCGTGCAGCGCGACCATCGCCTCACGGGCCCAGCGAACGCTGAGGGGCTGGCCGGTCTGGTGCTGGGCTGCGTTGTCGAGCCACTGGGTGTTGGCCTGGCTGAGGTTCAGGGTCTGGCCGTTGGCAAGTTTCAATTCGTAGCGTGTGGCGCTGCCCTGGTACTGGATGTCGTGCAGCAGGCCGTGGACCTCGATCTCATCGCTGGTCAACGGGCCCTCGGCGAAACGCACGTGTTCCGGGCGGATCGAGAACGGCTGTGGATGACCGCTCAGTTCCCGGGCCAGCTCGCCACGAATCACGTTGGAGGTGCCGACGAATTCGGCGACGAAGGTGGTCGCCGGTTTCATGTACAGGTTGCGTGGGGTATCGACCTGTTCGATGCGCCCCTTGTTGAACACTGCCACGCGGTCGGACATCGACAGCGCTTCGGTCTGGTCGTGGGTGACGAAAATGAAAGTGATGCCCAGCTGGCGTTGCAGCTTCTTCAATTCGCCCTGCATCTGTTCGCGCAGCTTCAGGTCCAGGGCGCCCAAGGGTTCATCGAGCAACAGCACCCGCGGACGGTTGACCAGCGCCCGGGCCAGGGCCACGCGTTGGCGTTGGCCGCCGGAGAGCTGCACCGGCTTGCGTTCGCCATAGCCCCCCAAGGCCACCATTTCCAGGGCTTCGTTGGCGCGCTGGATGCGCTCGGGCTTGGCGACGCCTTTGACTTTCAAGCCGTAGGCCACGTTGTCACGTACGTTCATGTGGGGGAAGAGGGCGTAATCCTGGAAAACGGTGTTCACGTCCCGCTGGTACGGCGCGAGCCCGGTGGCTTCTTCGCCGTGGATGCGAATCGAGCCGGCACTGGGTTGCTCGAACCCGGCGATCAGCCGCAGGCAGGTGGTCTTGCCCGAGCCGGACGGGCCCAGCATGGAAAAGAACTCGCCGTCCTGGATATCAATGGAGACCCGGTCAACGGCTTTCACATCGCCGAACTGACGGGATACCTGGGTGAACTGGACTGCAAGCGTCATGGTGCGGGGCTCCAAAAAGCGGGGCGGGTATGAAATTTCAGGGATTGGAATGCGATCCCGTGGCGAGGGAGCTTGCTCCCGCTGGCATGCGCAGCACGCCCGAAACAGACCGACGCGGTATGACCTGACCCACCGCATTGTCTGGTTTTGGGGTGGCTGCGCCACCCAGCGGGAGCAAGCTCCCTCGCCACAGGGCTAACCATGTCCCCCCCAAACAGGTTAATGCGAGTTAGCGCCCACCCATGATCGCAATGTAGTCCTGGGTCCAGCGGCTGTACGGCACGAACTTGCCGCCCTCGGCCTGTGGGGTTTTCCAGAAGGCGATCTTGTCGAACTGATCGAAGCCGTTGGTCTTGCAGCCTTCGGCGCCCAGCAGTTCGCTGCCCTTGCATGCTGCCGGCACCGCAGGCAAGGAACCGAACCACGCGGCCACGTCACCCTGGACTTTCGGTTGCAGCGACCAGTCCATCCACTTGTACGCGCAGTTGGGATGCTTGGCCTCGGCGTGGAGCATCGTCGTATCGGCCCAGCCGGTGGCGCCTTCTTTCGGAATGGTCGAGGCGATCGGTTGCTTCTCGTTCATCAGGCCGTTGACCTGATACGGCCAGGCTCCGGACGCCACCACGCCTTCGTTCTTGAAGTCGCTCATCTGCACAGTGGTGTCGTGCCAGTAGCGGTGGATCAACGGCTGCTGAGCCCTCAGCAATTCCAGCACGGCCTTGTATTGCGCTTCGTCGAGTTGGTACGGGTCCTTGATGCCCAGCTCAGGCTTGGCGGTCTTGAGGTACAGCGCCGCGTCGGCGATGTAGATCGGGCCATCGTAGGCTTGCACGCGCCCCTTGTTCGGCTTGCCGTCGGGCAGGTCCTGGGCGTTGAACAGCACGCTCCAACTGGTGGGCGCCTGCTTGAACACGTCGGTGTTGTACATCAGCACATTCGGGCCCCATTGATACGGGGTGCCATAGGTCTGCTGGTTGACCACGTACCACGGCGCATCCTTCAGGCGCGGGTCGAGATTCTTCCAGTTGGCGATCAGCGCGGTGTTGATCGGCTGCACGCGCTTGCCGGCAATCAGCCGCAACGAGGCGTCGCCGGAGGCGGTGACCAGGTCATAGCCGCCCTTGGTCATCAGGCTGACCATTTCGTCGGACGTGGCGGCGGTTTTCACATTGACCTTGCAGCCGGTTTCTTTCTCGAAACCGCTGACCCAGTCGTAGGCCTTGTCGCTTTCGCCGCGTTCGATGTAACCCGGCCAGGCAACGATATCCAGTTGGCCTTCGCCGGCACCGACGGCCTTGAGCGGTTCGGCGGCCTGGAGGCTGACGCTGGTCAGCAGCGCCGTGGTGAGTGCACTGAGCAATACGGTCTTGTGCGCGTACATGGAAATCCCTCTTGCTTTAATTATGGTCGGGGCAGTGTTCGAACCGGGTGAAGCGCCATGGCTGGCCTGTTATTAGAGTAGTTCTGTTAGCTACAGATGCTGGCCGTGGCGGGCCATGATGTGGCGCACCACGCTGTAGTCCTGGAGCGAATCGCTGGACAGGTCTTTCCCATAACCCGAACGTTTCAGGCCGCCGTGGGGCATTTCGCTGACCAGCATGAAATGGCTGTTGATCCAGGTGCAGCCGTATTGAAGCCGCGCCGCCACCTGCATGGCCTTGTCCAGGTTCTGCGTCCACACCGAGGAGGCCAGGCCGTATTCGGAATCGTTGGCCCAGTCCACCGCCTGGCTGAGTTCGTCGAAACGGGTCACGGTGACGACCGGGCCGAACACCTCGCGCTGGACGATTTCATCGCTTTGCTTGCAGCCGGCCAGCAGCGTGGGTTGGTAATAGAAACCGGCGCCGGAATGCACCGCCGCGCCAGTGATGCGTTCGATGTGCGGCTGGCCGAGGGCACGCTCGACAAAGCTGGCCACGCGATCGCGCTGGCGGGTGCTGATCAGCGGGCCGATCTCATTGTCGGCGTCGCGCTTGCCGGCAAAGCGCAGGCTGCCGACCGCCGCGCCGAGCTCGGCCACCAGGCGGTCGTGAATCCCGTCCTGGGCGTAGATCCGGCAGGCTGCGGTGCAATCCTGCCCGGCGTTGTAATAGCCGTAGGTGCGCACGCCTTCGACCACGGCCTGGATGTCGGCGTCGTTGCACACGATCACCGGCGCCTTGCCGCCCAGTTCCAGGTGCGTGCGCTTGAGGGTTTTCGCCGCTGCCTGGAGGATCTTCTGCCCGGTGACGATGTCGCCGGTCAGCGAGACCATGCGCACTTTCGGATGGCTGACCAGATGGCTGCCCACACCTTCGCCGCCCCCGCAAATGATATTGATGACGCCTCGCGGCAGGATCCTGGCCAGTGCCGGCGCCAGGGCCAGGATCGACAGCGGCGTATGTTCCGAGGGCTTGAACACCAGCGTATTGCCGGCGGCCAGGGCTGGGGCGATTTTCCAGGCGGCCATCATGATCGGATAATTCCACGGCGCAATGGACGCCACTACGCCGATCGGGTCGCGGCGCACCATGCTGGTGTAGCCGGGCAGGTATTCGCCACTGAGCTGGCCGGTCTGGCAGCGCACGGCGCCGGCGAAGAAACGAAAGACATCCACCGTGGCGCTCAAGTCATCCTGGCGCGCCAGGTGCAGCGGCTTGCCGCAGTTGAGGGATTCGAGGCGGGCCAGCTCATCGGCGTTCTTTTCGATGGCGCTGGCGATATCCAGCAACAGGTTCGAGCGTTGTTGCGGCGTGGTGCGCGACCAGCCGTCGAAGGCGCGATGGGCGGCGAGGATCGCGGCTTCCACCTGTTCGGTGCTGGCCTCGGCGATGTGAGCCACCACCTCACCAGTGGCCGGGTTGAGGATCGGCTCGACAAGGCCTTCGCCGGCAACGAACTCTCCGTCGATCAGCAACGCGGTGCACAACGGGGTTTGCGTGCCAGCCATGTCCGATTTCTCTTTTTGTATCGGTTGAAACACAGAACCTGTGGGAGCGAGCTTGCTCGCGATGGCGGTCTATCCATCGACAATTGCTTTAATGACACTCCGCCATCGCGAGCAAGCTCGCTCCCACAAGGGATTGTGCTGATGCAGCAAGACTAGTGCTCAGCCCCGAGGCCGACAAATTCGAAATACTCAAGGCTGCATTCGATTAAATAGATGGCTTGCGCCCGCCATGAGGTTGTTCCCGGGCGACGGCCAGGAACGGGTCGACCGACGCCGGTCGCGCCGTGCCCCGGCGCCAGGCCAGGCCTACGTCGAGGGTCTGGTTGAGGTCGGCAATCGGCCGGGCTTCGATGATGTCGCCTTCCAGCGACCAAGGGCGGTAGGTCATGTCCGGCTGGATCGACACACCCAATCCCGCCGCCACCAGGCTGCGCACCGCTTCGGTCGAGGCGGTGCGCAGGGTGACCCTCGGTTGCAGGCCGGCGCCGCGCCACAGGCGTTGGGCGTTGCGGTCCATTTCATCGACATTCAGCTGGATCAGCGGTTCGCGGGCCACGTCGGCCAGGTTGATGCTGTCGTGCTCAAGCAGTGGGTGCTGTGCCGGCAACCACAAGCGGTGTGGCGAATGGGTCAGGACTTCGGTCTGCAACGCGTGGCGGTCTTCCAGGTTGGACAGGATCAGCACCCCGACATCGATTTCGCCGCTGACCAGCAAATGCTCGATGTACGGCCGTTCGTCCTCCATCACGCGGATCTCCACGTTGGGGTAGGCACGCTGGAAACGGGTGAGCAGGTCCGCCAGGTAATAGCCGGCGACCAGGCTGGTGACGCCAATGGTGACTTGGCCGGCCACCTGATCGGTGCTTTGTTGCAGGCTGCGCTTGGCGTTGTCGACAGTGGCCAGGATCACATGGGCCTGGCGCAGGAATTGATGGCCTTGGTGGGTCAGGGTCATGCCTTTGGCGTGGCGGCTGAACAGGCTGACGCCGATGTCCTGCTCCAGTTGCTGGATCGCCAGGGTCAGAGTGGACTGGGAAATGAACGCCGTTTGCGCAGCGGCGGAGATGGAGCCGGTTTCGGCCACGGCGATGAAGTGGCGGATCTGACGCAGGGTCATCATGGGCATGTACCCGGTGGGCGATTTTATCGATGTGTTGGAGTGTATATCGTTTTTTTAGAAGGGTAGGTGAGTGCGTCTTTGAATGAGCCAGGCAACATCTGGAAGCAATCTCGCCTGCGGCGTCAGGGCACTTTCGATCTAGGCTGGGGGCCTTACGTTGACCCGACAATGTGGAGGCAACAAATGAACACCCGTGGATTGCTCGATCAGCTTCTCAAGTCCGGCCAGGAAATGTTGCAGAACAAGGCTGGCGGCTCACAAGGCAAATCGTCCGGTGGCCTGGGCGGGTTGCTCGGCGGCTCCGGCAACCTGGGCGGGATGCTTTCCGGCGCGGGCGGCGGGGCCCTGGCCGCCGGGGCCATGGGCCTGTTGCTGGGCAACAAGAAAGCCCGCAGCTTCGGTGGCAAGGCCCTGGCCTACGGTGGCCTGGCTGCCTTGGGCGTGATCGCCTACAAAGCCTATGGCAACTGGCAGGCCCAACAGGGCACCGCGCCGAAAACCGAACCGCAGACCCTCGACCGCGTGCCCCCGGCACAGGTTGAACAGCATAGCCAGGCGATCCTCAAGGCCCTGGTGGCGGCGGCCAAGGCCGACGGTCATGTGGACGAGCGGGAGCGGCAATTGATCGAAGGTGAATTCACCAAGCTCGACAACGACCAGGAGCTGCAACACTGGCTGCACGCCGAACTCAACAAACCCCTGGACCCCACCGACGTCGCCCGCGCCGCCAGCACCCCGGAAATAGCCGCGGAAATGTACATCGCCAGTGTGATGCTGGTGGACGAGGAAAACTTCATGGAGAAGTCCTACCTCGACGAACTGGCGCGTCAACTCAAGCTGGAGCCGGGGTTGAAGGTGGAACTGGAAAAACAGGTGCGCCAGGCGACCGCCTAGAACAGCCCCCAACGCTTTACCCTGTGGGAGCGAGCTTGCTCGCGATGGCGCCCGGTCAGTCACAGCATTTTTGACTGATACACCGCTATCGCGAGCAAGCTCGCTCCCACAGGGACACGCTCCATCGCGATCCTCGACTTGATCAAAATCCTCCCACGTGGCCATACAGACGCCACGCTGCCCTCGGCTATACTCCCCAGCATTTCAAGTGCCCGAGGTTTTACTGTGAAGAATTGGACATTGCGCCAACGCATCCTGGCGAGTTTTGCGGTGATCATCGCCATTATGCTGCTGATGGTGGTTGTCTCTTATTCACGGTTGTTGAAGATCCAGGACAGTGGAGAAAAGGTCCGGACCGACGCGGTGCCGGGGGTGTATTTCAGTTCGATGATCCGTGGTGGCTGGGTCGACAGCTATGTCCTGACCCAACAGATCGTCGGCCTCTCGGGGAACCGGGAAATCACCGCCGAGGACAAGGCCCGCTACCAGGGTTTCGAGCAGCACCTGCGCGAAGAGATACAGAACTACCAGAAGTTGATCCAGAACCCGGCCGACCAAGCCTCGTTCGACGAGTTCGAGGCCTTCCACCTGGCGTTCAATCAGGCGATGGCAAAGGTCCTGGACTTGTACCAGCGCAAGGATTACGAGGGGGCACGGCGGGTGCTGGAGAAAGACCTGACGCCCGCATGGATCGGTGGCCGCGCGCATTTGAATCAAATCATCGAGCGTAATCGCGAACTGGCGGAAAGCGCCACCCAGACCATTGGCGATGCGGTGACGGCGGCCAAGGTCGCCATGGGCCTGTCGTTCCTGGTTGCGCTGATCGTCGCCGTACTGTGCGGGTTGTTGTTGATGCGGGCGATCATGGCGCCGATGAACCGCATCGTCGAGATCCTCGCGATCATGCGCAGCGGCGATCTGAGCGGGCGCCTGAACCTGGCGCGCAAAGACGAATTCGGCGCCGTGGAAACCGGCTTCAACGACATGATGGCTGAACTGACCTCGCTGGTGTCCCAGGCCCAGCGCTCTTCCGTGCAGGTCACCACCTCGGTCACCGAGATCGCCGCCACCTCGCGCCAGCAACAGGCCACGGCCACCGAAACCGCCGCCACCACCACCGAGATCGGCGCGACGTCCCGGGAAATCGCCGCCACCTCCCGGGACCTGGTGCGCACCATGACCGAAGTCTCCACCGCCGCCGACCAGGCCTCGGTGGCCGCCGGCTCCGGCCAGCAGGGCCTGGCGCGCATGGAGGAAACCATGCATTCGGTGATGGGCGCCGCCGACCTGGTGAACGCCAAGCTGGCGATCCTCAACGAGAAGGCCGGCAACATCAACCAGGTGGTGGTGACCATCGTCAAAGTGGCCGACCAGACCAACCTGCTATCCCTCAACGCGGCCATCGAGGCCGAGAAGGCCGGTGAGTACGGGCGCGGTTTCGCCGTGGTGGCCACGGAGGTGCGGCGCCTGGCCGACCAGACCGCCGTGGCGACCTATGACATCGAGCAGATGGTGCGCGAGATCCAGTCCGCGGTGTCGGCCGGTGTGATGGGCATGGACAAGTTCTCCGAAGAAGTGCGCCGGGGCATGGCCGAAGTGCAGCAGATCGGCGAGCAACTGTCGCAGATCATCCATCAGGTCCAGGCCCTGGCCCCGCGGGTGTTGATGGTCAACGAAGGCATGCAGGCCCAGGCCACCGGCGCGGAGCAGATCAACCACGCCTTGGTGCAACTGGGCGATGCCAGCAGCCAGACCGTGGATTCCCTGCGCCAGGCCAGTTCCGCCATCGACGAGCTGAGCCAGGTCGCCGTGGGGCTGCGCAGCGGCGTCTCGCGTTTCAAAGTCTGATGGGCGAAATCGATACCCGGCGTGGCGCCGCACCGACGGCCCGCCAGTCGTTGTTCCTGGTGTTCAGCATCGGCAACGAACGGTACGCCCTGCAGGCCATCGATGTGGTGGAGGTGCTGCCGCGCTTGCCCCTCAAGCCGATTGCCCGGGCGCCGTCCTGGGTGGCGGGGGTGTTTGCCTGGCGCGGCACGATGGTGCCGGTGATCGACCTGTGCGCCCTGACGTTCGGCCAGAATGCCGAGGCCCGGACCAGTACACGGCTGGTGCTGGTGCGTTATCGAAGCGATGGGCAACAAGCCGGGCAAGTGCTGGGATTGATCCTGGAACAGGCGACCGACACCGTGCGTTGTGATCCGGCCGATTTCAAACCCTATGGCCTGGACAATCGGCAGGCGCGGTATCTCGGCCCCGTACGCGAGGATATTCACGGATTGCTGCAATGGGTGCGGGTCAATGACCTGCTCGACGAGTCCGTTCGGGCGCTGCTGTTTCCTGCGCCGCCGCTGGACCTCGACGACCTCGGGGCAACGCCATGAACGACGATCAGCGTTTTTTCGATTTTCTCAAGGAGCGCATCGGCCTCGATGTGACCTCCGTCGGCACCGCGATCATCGAGCGGGCCGTGCGCCAACGGATCAGTGCCGTACCCGGGCGAACCGCTGATGAGTATTGGCAGGCCCTGCAGCATTCGGCCCCGGAGCAGCAGGCGCTGATCGAAGCGGTTATCGTCCCGGAGACCTGGTTCTTCCGCTATCCGGAATCCTTCGCGACCCTCGCCAGGCTGGCCGTCAAGCGCCTGGCCGAGATCAAGCACCTGCGTGCGCTGCGCATTCTCAGCTTGCCGTGCTCCACGGGCGAAGAGCCATATTCCATCGCCATGGCCTTGCTCGACGCGGGGCTGGGGCCACATCAGTTCAAGGTCGACGGCCTGGACGTCAGCCCGCTGTCGGTGGCGCGGGCCAAGGACGCGCGCTACGGCAAAAACTCCTTCCGTGGCGCCGACCTGGGTTTTCGCGAACGGCATTTCGACGTCGCGGACGAGGGTTACCGCCTCAGCGAACGGGTGCGTGAACAGGTGCGCTTGCAGGTGGGCAACCTGCTGGATCCGGCCTTGCTGGTGAACGAGGCACCTTACGATTTTGTGTTCTGTCGCAACTTGCTGATCTATTTCGACCAGCCGACCCAGCAGCAGGTGTTCGAGGTGCTCAAGCGCCTGACTCATCAGGAAGGCGTGCTGTTTATCGGCCCCGCCGAGGGCAGCTTGCTGGGACGCCTGGGCATGCGCTCGATCGGGATAGCCCAATCGTTCGCCTTCAGTCGCCACGGGGCTGTGGAGCCTCAACCGTTGCCGGCGTTGATGCCGCCGCCGTTGCCGGTTCGTCAGCCGCCGCCCCGGGTCGTTGCGCCGGTGATTCGGCCGCGGCCGTTTGCCGCGAACGTCACGCCGATTGCCTCACCCAAGAGCAGCGACGCCGCGACCTTGCTGGCCAATATCGCCGCCCTGGCCAACGGTGGCAAAAGCGCCGAGGCCCGTGCGGCGTGCGAAGAGTATTTGCGCAGCCATGCGCCGAACGCCCAGGTGTTCTATTGGCTGGGCCTGCTCAGCGACATGGCCGGCAGTGCGCTTGAAGCCCAGGGTTTTTATCGCAAGGCGCTTTATCTTGAACCGCAACACGCCGAGGCCCTGGTGCATCTGGCGGCGCTGCTGGCTTCCCAGGGAGACGCGGCCGGAGCCCGTCGATTGCAGGAACGCGCCGCCCGTAGCGGGCGCACGGTAGACAGTGAGCACAAACGATGAGCGGTTCGGCTTCTTACAACGTCACTCATGACGATGCCCAGGCAATCGATGATTGCTGGAACCGCATCGGGGTGCATGGCGATAAATCCTGTCCACTGTTGGTCGAGCATATCCACTGCCGCAATTGCTCGGTGTATTCGGCGGCCGCCACCCGGCTGCTCGACCGTTATACCTTGCCGCAGGATCAACGGGACTTGTCCCTGGCTCCGGTGGACAACGATGTGGTCACGCGCTCGCTGCTGATGTTCCGCCTCGGCGAGGAATGGCTGGGCCTGACGACGCGCAGCCTGGTGGAAGTGGCACCGTTGCAGCCGATCCACTCGTTGCCCCACCAACGCTCACGGGCCTTGCTGGGCGTGGCGAATGTGCGCGGGGCACTGGTGGCCTGTTTGTCGCTGGTGGAACTGTTGGACCTGGAGCCCGGCGCGGCGGTTACCGGTACACGGGTCATGCCGCGCATGTTGATTGTCGCGGCCAAGGGTGGGCCGGTGGTGGTGCCGGTGGATGAGGTGGACGGCATCCACGCTATCGATGAACGCATCCTGGCGAGCGCTTCGCCATCGGCGGGCAAATACACCCGTGGCGTGTTGCCCTACAAAGGCCGCAGCCTGCGCTGGCTGGATGAAGAACAGCTGCTGTCCGCCATGGCCCGGAGCCTGTCATGACCCCTGACCAGATGCGCGACGCCTCATTGCTGGAACTGTTCAGCCTGGAAGCTGAAGCCCAGGTCCAGGTGCTGAGCACTGGCTTGCTGGCGCTGGAGCGCGATCCGACCCAGGCCGAATACCTCGAGTCATGCATGCGCGCGGCGCATTCCCTCAAGGGCGCGGCACGGATCGTCGGGGTGAACGCTGGCGTCAGCGTGGCCCACGTCATGGAGGATTGCCTGGTCGGTGCCCAGGAGCGGCGCCTGGTGCTGGGGGCCGAGCACATCGACGCCTTGTTGCAAGGCACCGACCTGCTGACGCGCATCGCCACGCCGGGCAACAACGTCGGCGCCCCGGATATCGACGCCTATGTGGCGTTGATGGGGCGATTGCTCGACCCCAACGCTGCACAACTGCCAGCGCCGGTACCGACAAGCCTCGAGGTGCCTGTCGACCCCGTCAATATCGAGTTGCTCGTGCCGGAACCGTTCGCGGCACCGGAGCCGGCTTCGAAGAATAAACGGGTCACCGAAGGCGGCGAGCGGGTCTTGCGGGTCACGGCCGAACGCCTCAACAGCTTGCTCGACCTGTCGAGCAAGTCCTTGGTCGAGACCCAGCGCCTCAAACCCTGGCTGGCGACGCTGCAACGGCTCAAGCGCCAGCAAGGCACTGGCTTGCGCGCCCTTGAAGAACTGAACGTGCACCTCAAGGACCATGCCCTGAGCCTGCAGGCCCAGGAAGCCCTTGGCGATGCGCGCCGCTTGCTCGCCGAGACCCAGCAGTTGCTGGCGCAGAAAGCCGCCGAGCTGGATGAGTTCGCCTGGCAGGCCAGTCAACGGGCGCAGGTGCTGTACGACACGGCGCTGGCCTGTCGCATGCGGCCGTTCGCCGATGTGCTTTCGGGCCAGGTGCGTATGGTCCGTGACCTGGGCCGCAGCCTGGGCAAACAGGTGCGCCTGGAGATCGAAGGCGAGAAAACCCAGGTCGACCGCGATGTGCTGGAAAAGCTCGAAGCGCCACTGACCCACTTGCTGCGCAACGCCGTGGACCACGGCATCGAAGCCCCGGAGCAACGAGTACTGGCCGGCAAGCCTGCCGAAGGCCTGATCCGCCTGCGCGCCTCTCATCAGGCTGGTCTGCTGGTCTTGGAGTTGGTGGACGACGGCGCCGGGGTGGACCTGGAGCGGGTGCGCCGCAGCATCGTCGAACGCGGTCTTTCCCCTGAGCAAACCGCCGCCAGCCTGAGCGAAGAGGAACTGCTGACCTTCCTGTTCCTGCCCGGTTTCAGCCTGCGCGACAAAGTCACCGAAGTGTCCGGACGCGGCGTCGGCCTGGACGCCGTCCAGCACATGGTCCGGCAGTTGCGCGGGGCGGTGGTGCTGGAGCAGACGGCGGGGGAGGGCAGTCGTTTCCATCTCGAGGTGCCACTGACGCTGTCGGTGGTGCGCAGCCTGGTGGTGGAAGTCGGCAGTGAGGCGTACGCCTTTCCCCTGGCCCACATCGAACGCATGTGCGACCTGGCGCCGGAAGACATCGTCCAGGTCGAAGGGCGTCAGCATTTCTGGCACGAAGGCCGGCATATCGGCTTGGTCGCCGCCAGCCAGTTGCTCGATCGCCCGTCGACGCAGAACGGCGGCCAGACCCTAAAGGTCGTGGTGATCCGCGAGCGCGAGACGATCTACGGGGTGGCGGTGGAGCGGTTCATCGGCGAGCGAACCCTGGTGGTCCTGCCCCTGGACGAACGCCTGGGCAAGGTCCAGGACATTTCCGCCGGGGCCCTGCTCGACGATGGCTCGGTGGTGTTGATTATCGATGTCGAAGACCTGCTGCGCTCGGTGGAAAAATTGCTCGATACCGGGCGCCTGGAGCGCATCGCCCGGCAGAACCAGGCCCAGGCCCCGCGCAAGCGGATCCTGGTGGTGGACGATTCCCTGACCGTGCGCGAGCTGCAACGCAAGTTGCTGCTCAATCGCGGCTATGACGTGGCAGTGGCGGTGGATGGCATGGATGGCTGGAATGCATTGCGCTCAGAGGATTTCGACTTGTTGATCACCGATATCGACATGCCGCGCATGGACGGTATCGAACTGGTGTCGCTGCTGCGGCGCGACAACCGCTTGCAGTCGCTGCCGGTGATGGTGGTGTCCTACAAGGATCGCGAAGAAGATCGTCGCCGTGGCCTCGACGCCGGCGCCGACTATTATTTGGCCAAGGCGAGTTTCCACGACGACGCCTTGCTTGACGCCGTGGTTGAACTGATCGGAGGGGCGCGCGCTTGAAGATCGCCATCGTCAATGACATGCCCCTGGCGGTCGAGGCCCTGCGTCGCGCCTTGGCGTTCGAGCCGGCGCATCAGCTGGTCTGGGTGGCCGTCAACGGGGCCGAGGCGGTGCAGCGCTGCGCCGAATACACCCCTGACCTGATCCTGATGGACCTGCTCATGCCGATCATGGATGGTGTGGAGGCCACCCGGCGGATCATGGCCGACAGCCCCTGCGCTATCGTGATTGTCACCGGGGACAGCCAGCAGAACGTCCACCGGGTGTTCGAGGCCATGGGCCATGGCGCGCTGGATGTGGTCGATACCCCGGCCCTGGGTGTCGGTAATCCGGCGGACGCGGCTGCGCCGCTGCTGCGCAAGATCGCCAACATCGGCTGGCTGATCGGTGAGCGCAACAGGCATGAACGCCCCGCGCCAGCGGCGCAGCGTACGGCGGTGTCGCGCAAGAGCCTGGTGGCCATCGGGTCATCGGCGGGCGGGCCGGCGGCGCTGGAAGTGCTGCTCAAGGCGTTGCCGCGGGACTTTGCCCCAGCGATCGTGCTGGTCCAGCATGTGGACGAGGTGTTCGCCGCGGGCATGGCCGAGTGGCTGGGCAGCGTGTCGGGCCACACGGTGCGCCTGGCCCGGCACGGCGAGACGCCGCAAAGTGGCACGGTGTTGCTGGCCGGGACCAACCATCATCTGCGTTTGTTGAAGGACGGCACACTGGCCTACACCGCCGAGCCGGTGAACGAGATCTACCGGCCCTCCATCGACGTGTTTTTTGAAAGTGTCGCCCATTACTGGAGCGGTGACGCGGTGGGCGTATTGCTCACGGGCATGGGCCGCGACGGTGCGCAAGGGCTTAAACTCATGCGCCAGCAGGGCTATGTGACCATCGCTCAGGACCAGCGCAGCAGCGCGGTGTATGGCATGCCCAAAGCAGCGGCCGCCATCGATGCCGCCGTCCATATTCTTGCCCTGGACGCCATCGCGCCACGGCTGTTGGAGATTGTGACCCCATGAAGAACCCCGCGAGCCTTCCCAGGCCGTCCCCAGGTAAGCCATCATGAATGACCTGCAGCTCGACGATTTCAAGCGCGATGAGAACGCCGCCATGGTCTTGCTCGTCGACGATCAGGCGATGATCGGCGAAGCGGTGCGGCGCGGGCTGTCGAATGAAAAAAACATCGACTTCCATTTCTGCTCCGACCCCCACCAGGCCATCGCCCAGGCGATTCGCATCAAGCCGACGGTGATTCTCCAGGACCTGGTGATGCCCGGCCTCGACGGCCTGAGCCTGGTGCGCGAGTACCGTAACCATCCCGCCACCCGCGATATCCCGATCATTGTCCTGTCCACCAAGGAGGACCCGCTGGTCAAGAGCGCGGCGTTCGCCGCCGGGGCCAACGACTACCTGGTCAAGTTGCCGGACAACATCGAACTGGTGGCGCGCATCCGCTATCACTCGCGTTCCTACATGATGCTGTTGCAGCGCGACGCGGCCTATCGCGCACTGCGGGTCAGCCAGCAGCAGCTGCTCGACACCAACCTGGTGCTGCAACGGCTGATGAACTCCGACGGCCTGACCGGGCTGTCCAATCGCCGGCATTTCGATGAGTACCTGGAGCTGGAATGGCGCCGGGCGATGCGCGACCAGAGCCAACTGTCGCTGCTGATGATCGACGTGGACTACTTCAAGGCCTACAACGACAACTTCGGTCACCTGGAGGGCGACGAAGCCCTGCGCAAGGTCGCCACGGCGATCCGCGAGGCGTGCAGCCGTCCGTCCGACTTGCCGGCCCGCTACGGCGGCGAGGAGTTCGCCCTGGTGCTGCCCGGCACCTCGCCGGGCGGCGCCCGGTTGATGGCCGAGAAACTGCGCCAGAGCGTCGTCGCCTTGAAAATTCCCCATACCACGCCTGACGGCGGCGAGAACCTGACCATTAGCATTGGTGTGTCGACCGTCACGCCGCAGCAAGGTGGCGATTGCCGGCAACTGATCTCGGCGGCGGACAAGGGGCTGTACCTGGCCAAGCACAATGGGCGGAACCGGGTGGGGGTCGAATAACCTTCGGTCGATGATGGACGCTTTTGTGGCGAGGGAGCTTGCTCCCGCTGGGCTGCGCAGCAGGCCTGAAACCAGGCGGCTCGGTGTATCAGATGAGTTGAGTCGTTCCTTTTGGGGCTGCTGCGCAACCCAGCGGGAGCAAGCTCCCTCGCCACGGGGCCGGTGTTGAGCCATATCCCTGAGTTTCATGCCTAAAGCCGCCAGGCGGGCTGCCGCTGGCGCTTGATTACGTTATACTCGCCGGCTTTCAAAAGTTCGCCAACGAGTGCTGCCCGCCATGGAAATCAACCCGATCCTTAACACCATCAAGGACCTGTCCGAGCGCTCCGAAACTATTCGGGGGTATCTTTGACTACGATCAAAAGCATGAGCGCCTGACCGAAGTCAATCGCGAGCTTGAAGATCCGAATGTCTGGAACAACCCTTCGTACGCTCAGGAACTGGGCCGCGAGCGTTCTGCGCTGGCGCAGATCGTCGAGACCCTGGACGAGTTGTCCAGCGGCCTGGCCGATTGCCGCGACCTGCTGGACATGGCTGTCGAAGAGAACGATGAAGGCGCGGTCGGCGATGTCGTCGCCGAGCTGACACGCCTCGACGAGAACCTCGCCAAGCTGGAATTCCGTCGCATGTTCAGTGGCGAGATGGACATGAACAACGCCTACCTGGACATCCAGGCCGGTTCCGGCGGCACCGAGGCCCAGGACTGGGCCAACATCCTGCTGCGCATGTACCTGCGCTGGGCTGACAAGCGCGGTTTCGACGCCACCATCATGGAACTGTCGGCCGGTGAAGTCGCCGGGATCAAGGGCGCCACCGTGCACATCAAGGGCGAATACGCCTTTGGCTGGCTGCGGACCGAGATCGGCGTGCACCGCCTGGTGCGCAAGAGCCCGTTCGACTCCGGCAACCGTCGTCACACCTCGTTCTCGGCCGTGTTCGTTTCGCCGGAAATCGACGACAACATCGAAATCGAGATCAACCCGGCGGACCTGCGCATCGACACCTACCGTTCCTCCGGGGCTGGTGGCCAGCACGTCAACACCACCGACTCGGCGGTACGGATTACCCACGTACCGACCAACACCGTGGTCAGTTGCCAGAACGAGCGCTCCCAGCACGCCAACAAAGACACCGCGATGAAGATGCTGCGGGCCCGCCTGTACGAGCAGGAAGTGCAGAAACGCAACGCGGCGTCCCAGGCGCTGGAAGACACCAAGTCGGACATCGGCTGGGGTCACCAGATCCGTTCGTACGTGCTCGACGCCTCGCGGATCAAGGATCTGCGTACCAGCATCGAACGCAGCGATTGCGACAAGGTGCTCGACGGCGATATCGATGAATACCTGATCGCCAGCCTCAAACAAGGGCTGTAACGCGACACCCATGCGGCGGGCGGGCACGCTTCCATCAAGAAGCGCGGCTCGCCCGCAAACTCCGGCCCGGGCCGGGGGCAACGAACCTGTGATGGAATCCTTAAAGACATGAGCGACCTAGAACTCGACCCGCAAGCCCTGCAACAGGAAGAAAACTCCCTGATCGCCCTGCGCAAGGAAAAGCTTGCTGCCGAGCGCGCCAAGGGCCAGGCCTTCCCCAACGACTTCCGCCGCGACGCCTACTGCGACGTCTTGCAGAAGCAGTATGCGGACAAGACCAAGGAAGAGCTGGCCGAGGCGGCGATTCCAGTCAAGGTGGCCGGGCGTATCATGCTCAATCGTGGTTCGTTCATGGTGATCCAGGACATGACCGGGCGCATCCAGGTCTACGTCAACCGCAAGACCCTGTCGGAAGAAACCCTGGCCGCCGTCAAGACCTGGGACCTGGGCGACATCATTGCCGCCGAGGGCACCCTGGCCCGTTCCGGTAAGGGCGACCTGTACGTCGAGATGACCAGCGTGCGCCTGCTGACCAAGTCCCTGCGCCCGCTCCCGGACAAGCACCACGGCCTGACCGACACCGAGCAGCGCTATCGCCAGCGCTACGTCGACCTGATCGTCAACGAAGACGTGCGCCAGACGTTCCGCGTGCGCTCGCAAGTCATCGCCCACATCCGCAGCTTCCTGATGAAGCGTGACTTCCTGGAAGTCGAGACGCCGATGCTGCAGACCATCCCTGGCGGTGCGGCGGCCAAGCCGTTCGAAACCCACCACAATGCCCTGGACATGGAAATGTTCCTGCGCATCGCGCCGGAGCTGTACCTCAAGCGGCTGGTGGTCGGTGGCTTCGAGAAAGTCTTCGAGATCAACCGCAACTTCCGTAACGAAGGCGTTTCGACCCGGCACAACCCCGAGTTCACCATGCTCGAGTTCTACCAGGCCTACGCCGACTACGAAGACAACATGGACCTGACCGAGGAACTGTTCCGCGAGCTGGCGCAGCTTGTTCTCGGGACTACCGACGTGCCGTACGGCGACAAGGTGTTCCACTTCGGCGAGCCGTTCGTGCGCCTGTCGGTGTTCGACTCGATCCTCAAGTACAACCCTGAGATCACCGCCGCCGACCTGCAGGACATCGACAAGGCCCGCGCCATCGCCAAGAAGGCCGGCGCCAAGGTGCTCGGCTTCGAAGGCCTGGGCAAGCTGCAAGTGATGATTTTCGAAGAGCTGGTCGAGCACAAGCTGGAACAGCCGCACTTCATCACCCAGTACCCGTTCGAAGTGTCGCCGCTGGCCCGTCGCAACGACGAAAACCCAAGCGTGACCGACCGTTTCGAGCTGTTCATCGGTGGGCGTGAAATCGCCAACGCCTATTCCGAGCTCAACGATGCCGAAGACCAGGCCGAGCGTTTCATGGCCCAGGTGGCCGACAAGGACGCCGGCGACGACGAAGCCATGCACTACGATGCCGACTTCGTGCGCGCCCTGGAGTACGGCATGCCGCCGACCGCCGGCGAAGGCATCGGCATCGATCGCCTGGTGATGTTGTTGACCAACTCACCGTCGATCCGGGATGTGATTCTCTTCCCGCACATGCGGCCTCAAGCGTAAGTGCTTCAACTAAAAAGCCGCCTGGAAGGGCGGCTTTTTATTGCCTGTCTGGTACAAGCGTATCAATTGGTTAGTTTTTCAAAGAGCGAGGAAGACCTGTCGTGAATCGTGCAATGGCTTCAGAAGGTGCAGCGGGCGTCGCCACGGCTGTCGCTGAAAGTGTTCAGTACCAGGGCCGCAAGGCCAGCCGACAGGGCAGTGAGCAGCGTCGCCAGGAGATTCTTGATGCGGCCATGCGCATTGTCGTGCGCGATGGCGTGCGTGCGGTGCGTCACCGCGCGGTGGCCGCTGAAGCGGGCGTGCCGCTGTCGGCCACCACGTATTATTTCAAGGACATCGATGACCTGCTCACCGATACCTTCGCCCAGTATGTGGAGCGCAGTGCCGCGTTCATGGCCAAGCTGTGGACCAACAAGGAAGGCCTGCTGCGGGAAATGGTCGCCTACGGGGACGGCAGCGCCGGATCCCGCTCGCAACTGGCGGACGATATGGCACGCCTGGCCGCCGACTATGTGCAGCACCAATTGCACACCCGCCGCGAATACCTGATGGCCGAACAGGCCTTTCGCCAGGAAGCGCTGCTCAACCCCCGACTGGCTGAACTGGTGCGTTCCCATCAACAGATCCTGCTGCAAGGTACCTGTCATATTTTCCAGGTATTGGGCTCGCGTGATCCGCAACAGGATGCCAAAGTGTTGACGGCGATTATCGGACGGATGGAATATCAGGGCTTGCTCAATGGCGCCGAGCCGGTCGCCGATGACGATATGCTCGGCATCCTGACCCGCTACATGCACCTGGTACTGGCGTCGGTGTAATCCCGACGGGTTCACCACAGCTCTTGTGGCGAGGGAGTTTGCTCCCGCTTGAGCGCGCAGCGCTCACCAAAAAAGGGGGCCGCTGCGCAGCCCAGCGGGAGCAAGCTCCCTCGCCACAAAGGCAAGGCGCCACCTGCCATAGGGAGTTCAAATGAAAGCCTGGCGTGCCGTTGTACTGGCCGTGTCGTTGCTGCTGCTCAGTGGCTGCCTGGTGTCGTTCAAGGCGCCGTTGCCTGACAGCGAGGCCGCGCCCGCGGGCCTGCTCGGCCACTGGACCAGCACCAATGCCTGGGGTGAACCGTTGAACCTGGAACTGACGCAGGTCGGCAAGCACCGCTACCAGGCCATCAGCTACTTCAGGGCCAGGCCCCATGAGCGCGAAGCCATTCCCCTGACCGTCTCCCGTCATGGCAGCCGCTGGTACCTGTCGGCCAAGGTGCCGGCCCGCTATGGTGGCCATTTCCTGATCGCCGGTTTCGAATTGACCGATAAACAGGAACTGGTGGTCTACAACCTGGACCTGGAACAGATCAACCAGGCCATCGACCAGAAGCTCCTCAGCGGCCAGCCGAACCAGAGCGAGGAGGGCGAAGGCGTGTTGGTGGACAGCGACATGAACAAGGTTTTCAGCTACCTCGACGACCCGGCCAATTCCGATGTGTTCTCGGAAGCCGTGCGTTACCAGCGACTGGCCAAATCCCAATAATTGCTACAAGCGGACGTTTTTTCACAGGAGTTCCGGGTGGACGATTACCAGCAGACGATACGCACCTTGTCCGATCGCATTGTGCTGGCGCAAACGCCGATTCGCATCCTCGATGCGGTGAAGTGGGACGAGAGCATCCGTAAAGGATTTCTCAAGGCCAAGGGCAAGGAAATGCCTGCGGTGGATCGCGACTATTACCTCAACCGGCCACTGTCCTTCGATTCCAGCAAGGTGAAGCTGGAGTTCCAGAACATCGAGCGCGACATCACCCGACAACTGGGGCAGTTCAACCCGGTTGGCCAGATCATGCGCCGCATGTGCAAGGAATACCGCATGGTGGTGCGCATGCTCGAAGCCCGTGGCACCGAGGATTTCGGGCTGATCTCCCAGGAACTCTATGGCGCGGCCTCCGATGCCTTCCACGCCGGCGACCCGACCTTGGCCGACCTGGGCCTGATGCTTTCCGATTATCTGAATAACATCGATGGCCGTGGCGACCTCAAGGACGAGCCGAAAGTCCTCAGCGCCAAGGAAGCCGTCAACCTGTTGCAACACCGTCTCAACCGGGTGTTCGGCGAAGCCGAGGAAACCATCCGGGTGTTCGAGTCCGATGGCATCGTGGCCGACGCGGCGGCGGGCGCGGACTACATCAAGATCCGCACCGATGCGATGTTCAACGAACGCGATGTGCGGGCGCTGGAGGTCCATGAAGGGCTGGTGCACGTCGGCACCACCCTCAACGGCCTGAACCAGCCGATTTGCACCTTCCTGTCCAAGGGCCCGCCCTCGTCCACGGTGACCCAGGAAGGCCTGGCGATCCTGATGGAAATCATCACCTTCGCCTCCTACCCCAGCCGCCTGCGCAAGCTCACCAACCGCACCCGGGCCATTCACATGGTGGAGGAGGGCGCCGATTTCCTGCAGGTCTTCGAGTTCTTCCGCGAGCAGGGTTTTGAAATGGCCGAAAGCTACGGCAACGCCAGCCGGGTGTTCCGTGGCTCGGTGCCGACCGGGCTGCCATTCACCAAAGACTTGTCCTACCTCAAGGGCTTCATCATGGTTTACAACTACATTCAGCTGGCCGTGCGCAAAGGCAAGCTGGAGCAGGTGCCGCTGCTGTTCTGTGGCAAGACCACCCTGGAGGACATGCGCACGTTGCGCCAGTTGGTGGACGAAGGCCTGGTGGTGCCGCCCAAGTACCTGCCCGAGCAGTTCCGCGACATGAACGCCCTGTCGGCCTGGATGTGTTTCTCCAACTTCCTGAACCACCTGAGCCTGGACCGGATCGAAGCGGACTATTCCAATATCCTTTGAACACAATACCCACCCCCTGTGGGAGCGAGCTTGCTCGCGATAGCATCAGGACAGTCAACACAGCCGTGACTGACATACCGCTATCGCGAGCAAGCTCGCTCCCACAATGGGGTTATGTTTCAACCTTGATCTTGCGAGGTTTCACCGGATGCGAACCCTCGGCATCATGTGCCTGTTGCTGGCCCTGAGCGGTTGCAGCTCACTGCTGTTCTACCCCGAGCACGGCCTGCCGTTTACCCCCGAGCGGGCCAAGCTCGAGTACCGCGACGTCACCCTGACCACCGCTGACGGCCTCAAGCTCCGAGGCTGGTGGCTGCCCGTCAAACCAGGCGTGGAGGTCAAGGGCACGGTGCTGCATTTGCACGGCAACGGCGGCAACCTGGCCTGGCACCTGGGCGGGAGCTGGTGGTTGCCGGAGCAGGGTTATCAGGTGCTGATGGTCGATTACCGGGGGTACGGTGTGTCCGAAGGTGAGCCGAGCCTGCCGGCGATTTACCAGGACATCGACGCCGCGTTCCAATGGCTCGATCAGTCGCCCGAGGTCCAGGGCAAGCCGCTGGTGCTGCTCGGCCAGAGCCTGGGCGGCGCGCTGGCGGTGCATTACCTGGTGGAACATCCACAGCGGCAACGGCAGCTCAAGGCCCTGGTGCTCGATGGCGTGCCGGCCAGTTACCGCGACGTCGGGCGGTTTGCCCTGAGCACATCGTGGCTGACCTGGCCGTTTCAGGTGCCGTTGTCCTGGCTGGTGCCGGACGGTGACAGCGCGATCAGTTCCGTGGCGCAATTGAATGGCGTGCCGAAATTGATCTACCACAGCCTGGACGATCCCATCGTGCCTCTTTCCAACGGCATTCGCCTGTATCAAGCTGCGCCGCCACCGCGGGTTCTGCAATTGACCCGTGGCGGCCATGTGCAGACATTCGCCGACCCGACCTGGCGCACCGTGATGCTGCGCTACCTCGACGACCCCCAGTACTTTGACGGCCTGCGCCGCCTGGGCGAAGTTCCGAACTACCCGAAATCACCCGTTGAATCACCAGAGAACCCGCAATGAGCGAAGAACGTAACGCCATCCCCCTGATCATCACCGGTATCTGCAGCATCCTCGGCACCGTTGCTGTGCTGTGGTACTACGGCTACCTGCACTTCGCCAAGCCCGAGGACGCGTTGCTGCTCAACCAGTTCACCATGCTCAAGACCGTGCCGGGAGAGGACTACAAAGTGTCCCTGGAACCGGCCCCCCAGGTCGCCCAGTGCATCGACGGTGTACTGGTGTTGTTCGACACCGAGCAGAAAGGCCTGACCGGTGTGCTGATCAACGAGAAGAAACGCGCGGTGCGCTGCATGGGCCAGGAGACGCCGCAGAAGCTTCAGCCGTAACAATTCCCTGTGGGAGCGAGCTTGCTCGCGATAGCGGTGGATCAGTCAACACCTATGTCGACTGGCCTGCCGCCATCGCGAGCAAGCTCGCTCCCACAGGGGGATACGACCGGCTCAACTCATTAAAAAGCCCCGCCTGATTGAAGTCAGGCGGGGCTTTTTTGTTGCACTCAGCCGATCAGTTGGCGCTTATGGTCGAGCGCGGGGCCACTGGCTGGTTGTCGTTGGAGATGGTCACTTCCACACGACGGTTCATGGCGCGGCCCGAGACGCTGGTATTGTCAGCCACCGGGAATTCCTTGCCGTAGCCCTGGGTCACGATACGGGCTGGGTCGACGCCCATCTTCACCAGCTCGGTGCGCACGGAGCCCGCGCGGCGTTCCGACAGCGACTGGTTGTAGGAATCCGAACCGGTGCTGTCGGTGTAGCCTTCGATGATCACCTTGCGGTCCGGGTTTTCCTGGAGGAACTGCGCCAGTTTGTTCACATTGACCAGGCCGCTGGAGCGCAGGTCGGACTTGTTGGTGGCGAACAGCACGTCGCCGAAGGTCACCAGGGTGCCGCGTTCGGTCTGCTTGGCGTTCAGGCTGTCCTGCAGTTGCTTGATCTGCGCGTTGCGAGCGTCGAGCAGCGCACGGGCACGTTCGTCGCCGGCGTTTTTCAGCCCGGCTTCGGCGTTGCGCAGGGCGATGGTCTGCTTGGCCACTTCGACGCGCTGGTTGGTCAGGTAGGCCAACTGGTCGACCTTGGCTTCGTCTTCCTTGTCCAGGTAGGCCTTGTCGGCCTTGGCCAGGAAGTCCGCCGCGTCTTTGGTCTCCAGGGCCGCCACTTTAGTCGCCGCCGGGTCGGCCTGCAGACCGTTGTAGTTGGTCCGCGCCTGTTCCAGGTTCGCGTTCGGGTCATGGGAGCAAGCGGCCAGGGCTACGCAGGCAGCGAGCAGGGCGGGCATCATCAAGTGTTTGTGCATCATAGTCTGTCGTCCTTTTATCAATGAGAAGTACGTCGTGGCGTGAACGGTTTACTGAACCTTGTTCATGCCTTCCTGACGCAGTTCCTGAACCCCTTTCTGAGAATCCTTGAGTGCTTGTTCGGCCTTGGCGGCCTGGGCCTTGCGCTCGGCGACGCGGGCATCCCACTCGGCCTGTTCGGCCAGTCGCTTGGCTTCGTCGTACTTCTTGTCATGCATGGCGATTTCGGCTTGCTTCAGTTTGTCCTGGGCCGATTTCATTTCCACCGCGGCGAATTCGGTGCCGCCGGCGCTGACCGCGCTGTTGACCGCCGATTGGGTCACCGCGTACTGCTCGGACGGTGGATTACCGGCGCAACCGGCGAGAATGAAGCTGCTACCGATCGCCAGGGCAGCCAACTTCAAGCCGCGCAGGCCAGTGGATGAGGGTTTGGCAGTGCAGGTATTCATAGGCTTCAACTCCATTGGAAAACTCCTGAGAAAACGACAAATCCATGCTGGGACCGAAGCCGTGACGTCTGGTTTGGCGTTGGCGCCAAGGCGCGTTTATTTAAACAACCGTTCCAGTATGGTTACTCGGTGTGACCCGAGGCGTTTTTCAAAAGTTCAGCGAAGATGGCCATTCGCCAAAAGAATTACTGACTGATCGGTCAGTGGCAGAAAAGCTGAACTTTCAGGGCGCGCAGCGGTATTCCCGGCGTAGGGAGACGTGCGTTTTTTGGGAGGGCGCGCGCGTAGGAGCTGCCGAAGGCTGCGATCTTTTGCCTTTTCGCTTGAGATTCAAGGGCCAGGGAAAAGATCGCAGCCTTCGGCAGCTCCTACAAGATTTGCGCCGTAGGGAAATCAGTGTTTGGATTTGTCGTTCTGCGAGGAAAGTTCGTGCAGATGGCGACGGGACAACGCGAGGAATCGCGGGGTCGGGCCCACATCTTCGTACAGCGGGTCACCTTCTTCGTCGGTGGCCACGACTTGCGAACCCTTGATATAGGGGAAGCTGGCTTCCAGCTCTTCCAGCGCCGCCCCGATCAGCTCGCCCAGCAGCTCCTCGGGCTGGCGCTTGGGGTACATGTCGCAGATCGCTGCCAGGCGCGCGGCGGCTTCCACGTCCAGATGGATCGTGTAGCCGGTCTGGGTCAGGCGACCCTTGGCGTTTTCTTCCCAATGCTGGGCAAGCTCACGAATTTTCATGATGACCTCAATCAGCCTGCTCGTGGCAGGCGCGGTGAGTGACAAGCCGTTGTGTGGCTTACTCATGAGACTAGCTTTGTTGGACAAGGTTTAAAGTCCCTTCGTCGCTTGTCATAAGCGACGGGCATCGGCACTCTTCTAAGCCAAGAGCTGTCCGGACTTTTTTGCTGGAGAAATGCTGATGACCGATATCGATGCCCGCTTGCGCGAGGATGTCCACCTGCTCGGCGAACTGCTGGGCAATACCATCCGCGAACAGTACGGGGACACGTTTCTCGACAAGATCGAGCAGATCCGCAAGGGGGCCAAGGCTGACCGACGCGGCTCCGTGGACGCCGAACTCAGTGCCAGCCTCAACCAACTGAGCGAGGACGAATTGCTGCCGGTGGCGCGCGCGTTCAACCAGTTTCTCAACCTCGCCAACATTGCCGAACAGTACCAACTGATCCACCGTCGCGACGAGTCGCAACCGGCGCCCTTCGAGGCACGGGTCCTGCCCGAGCTGCTCGCCCGGTTGCGGGCCGAGGGCCATGGTGCCGAGGCCCTGGCCCGGCAGTTGGGGCGCCTGGAGATCGAACTGGTCCTCACGGCCCACCCCACGGAAGTGGCTCGCCGTACGTTGATCCAGAAATACGACGCCATCGCCGCGCAATTGGCCGGCCAGGATCACCGCGACCTGACCAGCGCCGAGCGCGCGCAGATTCACGAACGGCTGCAACGCTTGATCGCCGAAGCCTGGCACACCGAAGAGATCCGCCGCACCCGGCCGACCCCGGTGGACGAAGCCAAGTGGGGGTTCGCGGTGATCGAGCATTCGCTGTGGCAGGCCATCCCCAATTACCTGCGCAAGGCCGACCAGGCCCTGCATGCCGCCACCGGCTTGCGTCTGCCGCTGGAGGCCGCGCCGATCCGCTTTGCCTCGTGGATGGGCGGCGACCGTGACGGCAACCCGAATGTCACTGCCGCCGTGACCCGCGAGGTGCTGTTGCTGGCGCGGTGGATGGCGGCGGACCTGTACCTGCGTGACGTCGACCAACTGGCGGCCGAGCTGTCCATGCAAAACGCCAGTGAGGCCTTGCGTGCCCAGGCCGGCGACAGCGCCGAACCGTATCGCGCCGTGCTCAAGCAACTGCGTGAACGCCTGCGCGCCACTCGCAACTGGGCCCACGCCTCCTTGAGTGCCGCCACGCCAGCCAGCGCCGAGGTGCTGCAGCACAACCGCGAACTGTTGGACCCCTTGGAGCTGTGCTACCACTCCCTGCACGAGTGCGGCATGGGCGTGATTGCCGACGGGCCGTTGCTCGATTGCCTGCGCCGGGCGGTGACCTTCGGCTTGTTCCTGGTGCGCCTCGATGTGCGCCAGGACTCGACGCGTCATAGCGCCGCCATGACGGAAATAACCGACTACCTGGGCCTGGGCCGCTATGAGGATTGGAACGAGGAGCAGCGCATCAGCTTCCTGCTCGAGGAACTGAACAACCGGCGCCCGCTGCTGCCGGCCCATTTCAAGCCCTCGGCCGACACCGCGGAAGTGTTGGCGACGTGCCGGGAAGTGGCGGCGGCGCCGGCGGCGTCCCTGGGTTCCTATGTGATCTCCATGGCTGGCGCGGCTTCCGATGTTCTCGCCGTGCAGTTGTTGTTGAAGGACGCCGGCGTGTTGCGGCCGATGCGGGTGGTGCCGCTGTTCGAAACCCTGGCCGACCTGGACAACGCCGGGCCGGTGATCGAGCGGTTGTTGTTGCTGCCCGGCTATCGCTCACGGCTGCAAGGCCCCCAGGAAGTGATGATCGGCTATTCCGACTCGGCCAAGGATGCCGGAACCACGGCGGCGGCCTGGGCACAGTATCGGGCCCAGGAGCGGCTGGTGGACATCTGCCGCGAGCAACAAGTCGAACTGCTGTTGTTCCACGGGCGTGGCGGCACCGTGGGCCGTGGTGGCGGTCCGGCGCACGCGGCGATCCTGTCCCAGCCACCCGGTTCGGTGGCCGGGCGTTTCCGCACCACCGAACAAGGCGAAATGATTCGTTTCAAATTCGGCCTACCGGACATCGCCGAACAGAACCTCAATCTTTACCTCGCCGCGGTGCTTGAAGCGACGTTGCTGCCACCGCCGCCACCCACGCCGCAGTGGCGGGACTTGATGGACGAACTGGCGGCCGACGGCGTGAGTGCCTACCGCGCCGTGGTGCGGGAGAACCCACAATTCGTCGAGTACTTCCGCCAGTCCACCCCCGAGCAGGAACTCGGGCGCCTGCCCCTGGGCAGCCGTCCGGCCAAGCGTCGGGCCGGCGGCATCGAAAGCCTGCGGGCGATCCCGTGGATCTTCGGCTGGACCCAGACCCGCCTGATGCTGCCGGCCTGGCTCGGCTGGGAAACCGCACTGAGCAAGGCCCTGGAGCGCGGCGAAGGTGAGTTGCTGGGGCAGATGCGCGAGCAATGGCCGTTCTTCCGGACCCGCATCGATATGCTGGAGATGGTGCTGGCCAAGGCCGACGCCGATATCGCGCGCTCTTACGACGAGCGTTTGGTGGAACCTGGGCTGCTGCCTTTGGGTGCGCATTTACGCGACCTATTGTCGCAGGCCTGCTCGGTGGTCCTTGGCTTGACCGGTCAGTCGCAGCTACTGGCACATAGCCCAGCCACGCTGGAATTCATTCGCCTGCGCAACACCTACCTCGACCCGTTGCACCTGTTGCAGGCCGAGCTGTTGGCGCGCTCGCGGCAGCAGGATGTGGCCCAGGGCAGCCCCGTGGAACAGGCGTTGCTGGTGTCTGTGGCGGGAATTGCCGCCGGTTTGCGCAATACCGGCTAACATCAGGCAGCGCACCGAAACGGCTCGTCCGGTGTTGCCGGGCGTTGCCTGCAGGGGGAGGGGGCAGGTCGAGCAGGCGACAGTTTGTTGTTCGGTTGCGACGCTCGCCACCCCCTCCGAAGGTCGTATCGGGCGCGGGTTACTCCGACTTTCGGCGGCTTGTGTGGGTCGGGCCTGCTGTGTATCTTGATCAGCCTTTGGCCGTTTGGGCGGTCACGATCCTGTTTTTCGAAGATTGGCCCCACGAGGCGAATCCGAGCGTTTTACATAAAAAAATTGAGGAGCACATCGATGCGCGTCATTCTGCTGGGAGCTCCCGGGGCCGGTAAAGGTACTCAGGCAAAGTTCATCACCGAAAAATTCGGTATCCCGCAAATCTCCACTGGCGACATGCTGCGCGCCGCGGTCAAGGCGGGCACTCCACTGGGCGTTCAAGCCAAGAGCATCATGGATGCCGGCGGCCTGGTGTCGGATGACCTGATCATCGCCCTGGTCAAGGATCGCATCGCTCAACCCGACTGCGCCAATGGCTTCCTGTTCGATGGCTTCCCGCGCACCATTCCCCAGGCTGAAGCCCTGGTGACTGCTGGTGTCGAGCTGGATGCGGTGGTTGAAATTGCCGTCGAAGACGAGGAAATCGTCCAGCGCATTGCCGGTCGACGCGTTCATGAGCCTTCCGGTCGCGTTTACCACACCGTCTACAATCCGCCGAAAACCGAAGGCAAGGACGACGTGACGGGTGAAGACCTGGTGCAGCGCAAGGACGACACCGAAGAAACCGTGCGTCACCGCCTGTCGGTCTACCATTCCCAGACCAAGCCGCTGGTGGATTTCTACCAGAAACTGTCGGCTGCCAATGGCAAGCCGAAGTACAGCCACATCGAAGGTGTCGGTTCGGTTGAAGCGATCACGGCCAAGGTGCTTGCAGCCTTGAGCTGAAAAGTCTGATCAGCTGCATCAACTACGGCCCGCTTGCGGGCCGTAGTTGTTTATACTGGCGCACTTTTTTCCCACCTGATTTACGGACACATCGATGAGCACCTTGCTGGCCCTGGACACCGCGACCGAAGCTTGCTCCGTTGCCTTGCTGCACGACGGCAAGGTCACGAGCCATTACGAGGTGATCCCGCGCCTGCATGCGCAGAAATTGTTGCCGATGATCCAGCGACTGTTGAGCGACGCCGGAACGAGCTTGCAGGCGGTGGACGCGATTGCCTTCGGGCGCGGGCCAGGGGCTTTTACTGGCGTGCGCATTGCCATCGGTGTAGTGCAGGGGCTGGCCTTTGCCCTGGAGCGGCCGGTGTTGCCGGTCTCGAACCTGGCGGTGCTGGCCCAGCGGGCGATGCGTGAGCACGGTGCCCGCCAGGTGGCGGCGGCCATCGATGCGCGTATGGACGAGGTGTACTGGGGCTGCTACTGCGAAACCGACGGCGAGATGCGCCTGGTCGGTTCTGAGGCGGTATTGCCACCCGAGGCCGCGGCGTTGCCAAGCGGGGCCGACGGTGACTGGTTCGGCGCCGGCACCGGTTGGGGTTACGGCGAGCGCATCGCCGTCAGCCTGACCGGCCAGGACGCTACCCTGCTGCCTCACGCCGAAGACCTGCTGGCCCTGGCCCGCTTCGCCTGGGCACGGGGCGAAGCCATTCCAGCCGATGATGCGCAGCCGGTGTACCTGCGAGACAAGGTTGCAACACCCAAGTCCGAGCGGTAACTCGACAGCGACGGGTATTCAAGTGAACACCGTTGTGGCGAGGGAGCTTGCTCCCGCTGGGGCGCGAAGCGGCCCTAAAGTCTCATTCGCACCGTTCTGGTCCAGGTATTGGGGCTGCTTTGCAGCCCAGCGGGAGCAAGCTCCCTCGCCACAAAGTCATTTGCGCCTCCAGAAGTCACACTCAATATTGCCAGTCGTCACTTTTTCGGCCCGTTTTTAAACCTTTTTGACTTTATGTGTTCTAGTTATCACTTGCGCATTTGCGCGGCTGCGAAAGTGCCGCTAAATTGCCATCATTGATACCGAGCATTCTGTTATGCGTATAGACGGCTTTCCATCCCAGTCCTACCCCATCAAGCGTCGGCCTCGTGCGGGTAAAGCCACTGAGCCGGAAAACTTCGATGATATCGAAGGCGACCTGGAGTTTCCGTCCGAGGAGCAACTGGCCGCTCGCGCCGCCAAAGCTTCGGCGCAACGCCTGAGCAATCTTCCCGCCCGTCAGCAAGACATGATTTATCACCGTGCGATGAGCCGCAGTGTCGCCACGGCCCTGGCGAGCTACCTGAGCACCGCCGGCTTCGTCGATTGGGATATGGAAGTGCTGGGACTCGATCTCTACATCTGATGGTCTTGCCTTACTACCTGGGCTGTCCGTCCTGGAGCGAAAACGCCTGGCGCGATTACCTTTATCCCCAGGACGCCAAAAGCACCGACTTCCTCGATCTCTATTCCCAAGTGTTCAATGCCGTGGAAGGCAATACGACCTTCTATGCCAGCCCGTCTGCGGCCACGGTCCAGCGCTGGGCCGACATCATGCCCGAGCACTTCCGTTTCACCGCCAAGTTTCCCGGTGACATCAGCCACAATGGCGATTTGCGCGAGCGCCTGACGGCCACTGAAACCTTCCTGCAATTGCTCAGCCCCCTGGGCGAGCGCGTCGCGCCGTACTGGCTGCAACTGTCCAAGGCCTTCACCCCGAATCGGTTAGCGGAACTGGCAGGGTTCATCGACGCCTTGCAGCGCCCCTTGGCCGTGGAAGTCCGTCACGATGAGTTCTTTGCCAAGGGCGACGCCGAGCGGCGCCTCAATCGGCTGTTGCTCGATCGCGGCGTCGAACGCATCTGCCTTGATCCCCGGGCCTTGTTCAGTTGCACCTCCCTTGATCCCGCCGTGCTTCACGCGCAATCGAAAAAGCCCCGCGTGCCGCCCCGGCCGGCGGCGTTCACGCAATGTCCGCAAGTGCGCTTCATCGGCCATCCGGCGCTGGAAGCCAACGAGCCGTTCCTGACGCCCTGGGTGGAGAAAATCGCCGGTTGGATCGAAGAGGGCCGCACGCCTTACATCTTCCTGCACACTGCCGACAACCGGCTGGCGGCCCGGCTCGCGCAACGCTTTCACGAGCGTTTGATGAGTCGATTGCCTGGCTTGCCGGCCCTGCCTGCGCTATATAGAGAGCCCGCCGCCGAGCAACTGGGTTTGCTCTGAGGCCCACTCCCTCTCTGCTCAGGAGCGAACTACATGGATGCGCAAATTCGTCGAGCCCAGGCGTTCAAGGCCTTGCACGAACGCGAAGGGGCCTTTGTCATTCCCAACCCGTGGGATGCCGGTTCGGCCAGGATGCTGGCCAGCCTCGGCTTTGAAGCCTTGGCGACCACCAGTGCCGGTCACGCCTTTTCCTTGGGCCGACCCGATGGCGCGCTGGGCCTGGAGGACACGTTGGCTAACGTGCGGGCGATTGTGGCGGCCACTGACCTGCCGGTGGCCGTCGACCTGGAGAACGGTTTTGCCGATGCCCCCGAGGATTGCGCGCGTCACCTGCTCCGTGCGGCGCAGGCCGGTGCGGTGGGTGGTTCGATCGAGGATGCCACGGGGCGCGAAGACAGTCCGATCTATTGCTTCGACCATGCCGTGGCGCGGGTCAAGGCCGCCGCCGAGGCCGTGCGCAGCTTGCCGTATCCCTTCCTGCTGACGGCTCGGGCGGAAAACTTCCTGCACGGCAATCTGGATCTGGACGACACCGTTCGCCGCTTGAAGGCTTTCGCGGAGGCGGGGGCCGACGTGCTGTATGCCCCGGGGCTGAGCAGCGCCGGGCAAGTGCTCGCAGTGGTGCAGGCCGTGGCACCGAAACCGGTGAATGTACTGATGTCCGGGGCGCTGGACCTGACCGTCGCGCAGTTGAGCGAGTTGGGCGTCAAGCGCATCAGTGTCGGGTCGGCGCTGGCCCTGGCCGCGTATGACGAGTTCTTCCGCGCCGCCGAGGAAATCCAGGAGCAGGGCACGTTCACCTTCACGCGCCGCTCGATGCCGTTCAAGCAGGCCAACCAATTATTCAAGGGTTGATGCCCGAGGCATTGTCGTGCGGTTTTTGAAAGCTCTTGCGATCGTGGCACTGCTCGTTGGCGTTGCCGTGCTGGCGGTATGGCGTGGCTGGGTGGCGCTGCCGCCCCAATGGAATCCCTGGGCGCCCTTGGACGTCAATCTCGCGCCCAACCTGCTGACCCGCTTCAAACTCATGGCCCTGCGCAACGACCCGCAGCTGTGTGACCAGGCCCTCGCCACCTCGGGGCTGCGTACCGCGCGTCAGGCCGACAGCGGTGCCAATACGACGTGCCCGTTGACCAACGTGTTGAGGGTGCAGGGCGGTGAGGTGGCGCTGAGCAGCAGTTTCCTCGCCAGTTGCCCGCTGGCGGTGGCGTTCGCGCTGTTCGAGCGCCATGGGTTGCAGCCGGCGGCAGTGGCGGCCTACGGGCAGAGAGTGACGCGGGTCGATCACCTCGGCAGTTTCGCCTGCCGCAACATGTACGGTCGCGAGAGCGGTGCGCGTAGCCAGCACGCCACCGCCAGCGCGTTGGATATCGCCGGGTTTCGCCTGGCCGATGGGCGCACGATCAGCGTGCTCAGGGACTGGCCCAAGGACAATGCCGATGCGCGCTTTCTGCGTCAGGCACGGGACGGTGCCTGCGATATGTTCAGTGTGGTCTTGAGCCCGGATTACAACGCGGCGCACCGCAACCATTTTCATCTGGACGTGGGGCCATGGTGGATCTGTCGCTGATCAGGCGGCGATGCGCAGGTTCTGCAGCACGATCGGACGCGCCCAGCGGGTGTCGAAGTCCAGTTGTTTCTGTTGCGCCACCCGTTCTTCTTCCGGGAAAGGTGGGAACGGTTTGTCCAGCAGGTCGAGTTCGAACTCGGCGATTGGCAGATGCAATGGGCGCGGTTGTGGCGCCGGGCCTGGTTCTGGCAGCGGTTGGCCGGCGGCGAGGACGAGTGGGCGAACCCAGTTGCTTTCGAAGGTCTGCTGTTTTTGCTGGGCGGCGATTTCTTCCGGCGGGAAGGGCGGGAAGGGCTTGTCCAGCAGGTCGAGTTCGAATTCGGCGATGGGCAGGAACAGCGGTTCAGGCGGCTTGACCGGCGTTTCGGTCACTTCACAGGTGCGCTGGCTGACGATGTGCGCCAGCAGCTCGGCGCCGAGGGTCGGTTCAACAGCCTCATCGAGGGGCACTGGCTGGTAGCTGCCAGGCGCCGGTGCGTTATCACCCAGTTGATCGGCCAGGGCCCGGGCAAAAAAATCCTGCCACAGGTGACTGACGCCGCTCAGCGCTTGGGTGTTACGCAGGCTGTAATCGCCGTAAGGGGAGATAACGCCTATCGATGTGGATTGAATGTCTGACATTTTTCTCGGTCGACGCTCAGCTCTGGCAAAATGCCGTTCACCGTTGTTATCGGCCGTTTTTGCCGATCCTTAATTTTTTGAGCATGTTTCCATGAATGAACAACCCGCGGCCTGCCGCATCCATGTCGAGGCCCTGGCCCCGGCCTTCCAACCGCAGGCCGAACACTGGGCCGAGCGGCTTGGCCTGCCTTTGCAAGTGGACGATGGCGAGTTTGCCTTGCAGGTCGGTGAGCAGGGGTTGCAATTGCAGCAGTTGGGCCCGGATGCACCCGGGCCGGTGCGCGTGGACTTCGTCGAAGGCGGTGCGGCCCATCGGCGCTTGTACGGCGGCGGCAGCGGCCAGATGATCGCCAAGGCGGTCGGCATCGCCCAGGGCGTGCGTCCGCGGGTGCTGGATGCCACGGCCGGGTTGGGCAAGGATGCGTTTGTGCTGGCCAGCCTGGGCTGCGACATGAGCCTGATCGAGCGCCAGCCGCTGATTGGCGCCTTGCTGGAGGATGGCCTGGCCCGTGGGGCGGAGGACTTCGAGGTGGCGCCGATCGTGGCGCGCATGCGTTTGCTCAAGGGCAATTCCATCGAGGTGATGCGCAACTGGGAAGGCGAACCGCCCCAGGTGATCTACCTCGACCCGATGTTCCCTCATCGTGAGAAAACCGCCCTGGTGAAGAAGGAAATGCGCCTGTTCCGCCCCCTGGTGGGCGATGACCCGGACGCCCCGGCGCTGCTCGCCGCGGCCCTGGCCCTGGCGACGCACCGGGTGGTGGTCAAGCGCCCGCGCAAAGCCCCGTGCATCGAAGGGCCGAAGCCGAGCCATGGGCTCGATGGCAAATCCAGTCGCTACGACATCTACCCGAAGAAAGCGCTCAAGCCCTGAGGCCGGGTCGCCTGCATCGCGAGCAAGCTCGCTCCCACATTGGATCTGTGGTGCACATCAAACCCTGTGGGAGCGAGCTTGCTCGCGATGAGGCCCTTCCAGCGCGCAAGGCTACCGGTCGAGCTAAGGCCGATAAGCCCGCATGAACAACCCCACCACTTCCTGCACATGAGCCTCGGCCGCTTCCGCTTCCTGGGGTTCGCCGCAGCCAGACAACAACCGGAAATTCGCCGCGCCCTTGATCAGGCAGAAGAAATGCTCGGCGGCATTGCGCGGTTTATCGATGCTCAAGGCACCGCTCTGGTTGACCTTGGTCAGCAGCCGCTCCATGCCTGAGAGCATCCGCTGTGGGCCTGCTTCGTAGAAAATCGTCGACAGCTTCGGGTCCTGGCTGCCCAGGGCCATGATCAGCCGATGCAGGTTCAGGGATTCGGCGCTGTTGATCAGTTGGTTGAACCCGCGGGCGATGTTCAACAACACCTGTTCGATCGCAACGCCGTCGGGCCATTCATAAAACAGCGGCGGCACCTGCTCTTCGCATTTGGCTATCACGGCAGCGGAAAACAGCGTCTCCTTGTCGTTGAAATGGCTATAGACCGTCAGTTTAGAAACCCCGGCCTCGGTGGCGACGGCGTCCATGCTGGTATTGGCATAACCCATGCTCAGGAACAGGCGTTTCGCCGCGTCGAGAATGGCCTGGCGCTTGGCCAGGTCCTTGGGGCGACCAGGGCCGCTGGGGGGTGAAGGATTGTTCGACATTTCTTCGCTTTAATACTGGACTGGTGAGTTTGCTATTAATAACATACTCGCCAGTATAATTATTCCAAGCACCATTAGCGAAAGGTCACTTGTCATGTTCCGCTATGCCCTGCCCCTCGCCGTGCCAGTCGCCCTGGTTTTTTTATTGTCTGCGTGCGGTCATGACGAGCCGGTGCCCGTCGCCGTGCGCCCCGCCATGGTGGTCAAGCCCGAGCCGTCGGCCCAGGCGATGGACAGTTACCCCGGCGAAGTGCGGGCCCGTTTCGAGCCCGACCTGGCCTTTCGCATTGGCGGCAAAGTGAGCCGACGACTGGTGGAGGAGGGGCAGCGGGTCAAGGCCAATCAACCGTTGGCGGAGCTCGATCCCGAAGATGTGCGCCTGCAACTGGAAGCGACCCGTGCCCAGGTCGCCGCCGCCGAGGCCAACCTGAACCTTGTCCGCGCCGAGCGTGACCGCTACAAAACCTTGATGGAGCGGCAGATGGTCAGCCGCTCCCAGTACGACAACGCCGAAAACCTTTATCGCTCCGGCACCGCACGGCTCAAGCAGATCAAGGCCGAGTTCGATGTCGCCAACAACCAGGCCAGCTATTCGGTGTTGCGTGCGCCCCAGGATGGCGTGGTGGCACGGCGTTCGGTGGAAGTCGGGCAGGTGGTCTCGGCCGGGCAAACCGTCTTCACCCTGGCCACCGACGGTGAGCGTGAGGTGCTGATCAGTCTGCCGGAACAGGGGTTTGGCCGGTTCAAGATCGGCCAGCCGGTCTCGGTCGAACTGTGGAGCCAGCCCGACCAGCGTTTCAGCGGGCGTATTCGCGAACTGTCACCCGCCGCCGACCCCAAGTCCCGTACCTTCGCCGCCCGCGTGGCCTTCACCGCCGGCAGCGTTCCGGCCGAGTTGGGCCAGAGCGCGCGAGTGTTTATCCAGACTGCCGACAAGGTGCCGCTGTCGGTGCCCTTGTCGGCCCTGACCGCTGAAAACGGCGCGACGTATGTCTGGGTGGTCAACGCCAACAACACCTTGAAAAAAGTCCCGGTGCGGGTCGGCGCCTTCGGCGAAAAGACGGTGCCGGTGCTGGAAGGCCTCAGCCCCGATGACTGGGTGGTGGCTGCCGGCGTGCATGTGCTCCTTGACGGCCAGCAGGTGCGGCCGGTGGATCGCTCCAACCGCGTGGTCAACCTGACGGCCAAGGAGTAATCCGCGATGGGTTTCAATCTTTCCGAATGGGCGCTGCGTAACCGCCAGATCGTACTGTTCCTGATGCTGTTGCTGGCCATCGTCGGCGCGCTTTCCTACACCAAGCTCGGTCAGAGCGAAGACCCGCCGTTCACCTTCAAGGCCATGGTCATCCGCACCAACTGGCCAGGCGCCACGGCCGAGGAAGTTTCGCGGCAAGTCACTGAGCGCATCGAAAAGAAGCTGATGGAAACCGGCGACTACGAAAGGATCGTCTCGTTCTCCCGGCCAGGGGAATCCCAGGTGACCTTCATGGCCCGCGACTCCCTGCATTCGGCGCAGATCCCCGAGCTGTGGTACCAGTTGCGCAAGAAGGTCGGCGACATCCGCCACACCTTGCCACCGGGTAGCCAGGGGCCGTTCTTCAACGACGAGTTCGGGACCACCTTCGGCAATATCTACGCACTGACCGGCGACGGCTTCGACTACGCCGTGCTCAAGGACTACGCCGATCGCATCCAGCTCCAGCTGCAGCGGGTCAAGGACGTGGGCAAGGTCGAGCTGCTCGGCTTGCAGGACGAGAAGATCTGGATCGAGTTGTCGAACGTGAAGTTGGCGACCCTCGGCCTGCCCTTGGCCGCAGTCCAGCAGGCCCTTGAAGAGCAGAACACGGTTTCCACTGCGGGCTTCTTCGAGACTGGCAGCGAGCGCTTGCAGCTGCGGGTTTCGGGGAACTTCCAGACGGTGGAAGAGATCCGCAACTTCCCGATCCGGGTCGGCGATCGTACGTTCCGCATCAGCGACCTGGCGGACGTGCGCCGTGGTTTCAACGACCCGCCAGCGCCACGCATGCGCTTCATGGGCGAGGACGCCATCGGCCTGGCCGTGGCGATGAAGGAAGGCGGGGATATCCTGATTCTGGGCAAGGCCCTTGAAGCCGACTTCGCCCGTATCCAGAACACCCTGCCGGCCGGCATGCAATTGCGCAAGGTTTCGGACCAGCCGGCGGCGGTGAAGACCGGGGTCGGTGAGTTCGTCCAAGTGCTGGTGGAAGCGCTGACGATTGTGTTGCTGGTGAGCTTCTTCTCCCTGGGGCTGCGCACCGGGATGGTGGTGGCCCTGGCGATTCCGCTGGTGCTGGCGATGACGTTCGCCGCCATGTACTACCTGGGGATCGGCCTGCACAAGATTTCCCTCGGCGCGCTGGTATTGGCCCTGGGGCTGCTGGTGGACGACGCGATCATTGCGGTGGAGATGATGGCGATCAAGATGGAGCAGGGCTTCGACCGGATCAAAGCCGCCAGCTTCGCCTGGACCAGCACCGCATTCCCGATGCTCACCGGTACGTTGATCACGGCGGCGGGCTTCCTGCCGATCGCCACCGCGCAATCGGGCACTGGCGAATACACCCGTTCGATTTTCCAGGTGGTGACCCTGGCGTTGCTGGCGTCCTGGGTGGCCGCCGTGGTGTTCGTGCCGTACCTGGGGGAAAGGCTCCTGCCAGACCTGGCGAAAATTCATGCGGCCAAACATGGCACGACTGACGGCCAGACCGACCCTTATGGCACGCCGTTTTATCAGCGTGTCCGGCGGATGGTGGAATGGTGCGTGCGTCGGCGCAAAACCGTCATCCTGCTGACCGTGCTGTTGTTCGTCGGCTCGGTGGTGTTGTTCCGGTTCGTGCCGCAGCAGTTCTTCCCGGCATCGGGGCGGCTGGAGCTGATGGTCGACTTAAAGCTGCAGGAAGGTGCCTCCCTGAGCAATACCGCCGAGCAGGTCAAGCGCCTGGAGGCGCTGCTCAAGGACCATGCCGGCATCGACAACTACGTGGCCTACGTCGGTACCGGTTCACCGCGTTTCTATCTACCGCTGGATCAACAACTGCCGGCTTCCAGCTTTGCCCAGTTCGTGGTGCTGGCCAAGACCATCGAAGACCGCGAGCCGTTGCGCAGTTGGTTGATCACCACCCTGAACGAACAATTCCCGACCCTGCGTTCGCGGGTCACGCGCCTGGAAAACGGCCCGCCGGTCGGCTATCCGGTGCAGTTTCGCGTCACGGGTGAGCACATCGAAGAAGTCCGGGCCCTGGCGCGGAAAGTGGCGACGAAAGTTCGCGAAAACCCCTACGTGGTCAATGTGCACCTGGATTGGGAAGAACCGAGCAAGGTGGTGTACCTGAACGTCGACCAGGACCGCGCCCGGGCCCTGGGTGTCAGCACCACCGACCTGGCGAGTTTCCTGCGCAGCTCCCTCACCGGCTCCAGTGTCAGCCAGTACCGGGAAGACAACGAACTGATCGAAATCCTGCTGCGCGGTACGGTGCATGAACGCACCGAGCTGTCGTTGCTGCCGAGCCTGGCGGTACCAACCGACAACGGCCAGAGCGTGGCCCTGTCGCAGATCGCGACCCTGGAATACGGCTTCGAAGAGGGCGTGATCTGGCACCGCAATCGCCTGCCGAGCGTGACCGTGCGGGCCGATATCTACGGCAAGGAACAACCGGCGACCCTGGTCCAGCAGATCTTCCCGACCCTGGAGCCGATTCGTGCCGAACTGCCGGACGGTTACCTGTTGGAGGTGGGCGGTACGGTAGAGGATTCGGCCCGCGGCCAGAAATCGGTGAATGCCGGTGTGCCGTTGTTCATCGTGGTGGTGCTGACGTTGCTGATGCTGCAACTGCGCAGTTTCTCCCGCACGGCCATGGTGTTTCTCACCGCACCCCTGGGGTTGATCGGCGTCACGCTGTTCCTGTTGGTGTTCCGCCAGCCGTTCGGCTTCGTCGCCATGCTCGGCACTATCGCGCTGTCGGGGATGATCATGCGTAACTCGGTGATCCTGGTGGACCAGATCGAACAGGACATCAAGGCTGGCCTGGCGCCCTGGCAGGCGATCATCGAAGCCACGGTGCGCCGCTTCCGCCCGATTGTGCTCACCGCACTGGCCGCGGTGCTGGCGATGATCCCACTGTCACGCAGCCTGTTCTTCGGGCCGATGGCGGTGGCGATCATGGGCGGCTTGATCGTGGCCACGGCGTTGACGCTGTTGTTCCTGCCGGCGTTGTATGCGGCGTGGTTCAGGGTCAAGAAAACCTGAACCGATCCAGCGACCAGCGCAGATCCAATGTGGGAGCGAGCTTGCTCGCGATAGCGGTGCAACAGCCAACAAAGATGTTGAAGCTGATACCGCTATCGCGAGCAAGCTCGCTCCCACAGTTGTTTTGGGTTGGGGCTCAGAGGGTGCCGAAGACTTTCTTCGCCAAACTGGTCGCCGCAGCCGCCGGGTTCTGGCGAATGGTGGCTTCCTGCTTGCCGATCATCTCGAACAACCCATCCAGCGCCTGTTCGGTCACGTAGTTCTCGATGTTGGCGCTCTTGGCATCCAGCACGCCGAACGTCGCGGCCTGGCCGGCGAAGGCATTGTATTTCTGGGCCAGGCCGACCTTGTCGGTGGCTTGCTTGACGATGGGCAGGAACTTGGCGCGGATCTGCTCGCGGCTGCTCTTGTTCAGGTATTGCGTGGCGGAGTCGTTGCCGCCGCTCAAGATGCCCTTGGCATCGCTCACGCTCATGTTCTTCACGGCATTGACCAGGATCGGTTGAGCCTGGACCACGGCGGCCTCGGCAGCCTGGTTCATGCTGGTTTCCAGTTGATCGACCTGCTCACCCATGCCGAAGGCCTTCATCTTGCTGGCGACTTTGCCCAGCTTGCCTGGCAGTTCGATTTTCACATCCGGGTTGTTGCTGAAGCCGCCGGGTGTGCCCAGTTGCTTGACCGCCACCTGTGCGCCTTGGGTCAAGGCGTCCTTGAGGCCGCCCGTGGCATCTTGTTGCGACAGGTCGCCCAGGGACAGGGCCATGGCATTGGCGCAGATCAACAGGCCCGCGCACAGGCCGGTGAAACGGAGGGTAGAGCGGAGCATGATGGCATCCTTGAAAAAAGTTGGAAAAAGCAATCAGCGTGCGGCGTTGACGCGGATCTTCAACGGCTGCGGATCCTTGCCATCGAGTTGCACGGCGTGTTGTTCGGTGGTGATGAACATCAACTGGCCATCCACTTCGATGCGGGCGCTCACGGCATAACGATGGCCGGGCTTGACCTGGGCGGGATCATAACTGAGGTGGAACGGCAGCGGGACCTGGCCTTTGATCGGGCCGCTCTGTTCATCGAGCACCACCGCAGGAGCGGCGGCCAGGGAAACGTCCTGCAGGCTAACGCTCAAGGTAGCGTTGGGCGGCAGGGCGATGCGTTGCAGATAGAAGACTTCGCCGTCGAGGGACGCGGAGGATGGTGTTGTCGATTGGCAAGCGGCCAGCATGGCCATGGATGCAAGCAGAGCGAGTCTTTTCATGGGGGAAGCACCTGGCTCGTTGACGCCAGCCACACATGGGCGTCAACGAGCATTTAGCGGATTTGCGTCCAAGCATCCCTGCGTAACGTCGCGGCTCAGGAACCGAACACGGGCGCTTGAACAGTTTCAGCCAGCGATGCTGGCGCCAGGCTCAGGGGGATGTCAACGTGTTGATCGCCGCCATCCCAGGTGAAGGCCTGTTCGGTATCAAGGAAAAGAGCGGTACCACCTTGGTACATTTGCACCTTTACCGAGAGCTTCTCGCCGACGGACGCCCTCTCGGAGTTGATCTGGAAGCGATATTGCCACGGCTGCTGGAGCGGCTCCCTTGGCGCCATGTTGGAGCCCTGGCCGCCACTGGTGCTGATCTGCACACCGTCGGCATTTCGAACACTGATTTCGGCACGGCCGGCTTCCGGGAGTTCGTAGCCTGCGGGCAGTTGCAGGGTGAGGGTGATGATGTTCATGTTGAATTCCTTTTCAATACGTCGACATTGACGTGGGCTCATCCTAGAGGCCTGCTCCAAAGTTCTCTGTAGGCCTTTTCTTCGTTTGACGTCGCCTTGGCCGCTGCGTAGCGTCGGAGTACGCCTGTCGATTGACCGAAGCACTCACCAGAACCGTTCCATGCTCAAGGTGAGTGATCGGCAAATGTCAAAGGTCGGGGCTGACGGCGATCTCCGCCGCATCTTCACTGCGATGCAACGCCACCTGGCGAATCGACAGGCGAATCTCCGCCGGCAGCACCCGCTTGGCCGCGCCTTCGGCCAGTTCGCCCAGTAATTTGTGGTAGCTGAGTTTGCCGGCCTCGTCGCGGCGCAGCACATCGAGGTCCAGCATCGTCTGGATGAAGTGGCGGAACAGGCTCTTGTCGAAGAATTCCGGTGCGTTCAGACCATGCAGGATCGACAGGCGCTGGGCCATGACGGTACAGAGGTCTTCCAGCTCTTCGGCGCTGACGCTGTTCTGACCACTGTTGAGCAGCAGCGAGACGGTCATGTAGAAGCGCTGCAAGGTCTGGGCAATGCTTTTGGACAGTAGGGTCAGCAGCACGAAGTGCCGTGAACTCGGCGCCGGACGCAGGTACAGGTCGTTTTCGAAACGCAGCAGGCCCTGTTCGACAAACGCCTCGAGCCATTGGTCGACCACGCCGTCCAGTTCTTCCAGCGACCAGCGAATGAACAACTCCGATTGCAGGTACGGGTACAGCGCATGGGTGTAGCGCAGGATCTGTTCGCGGCTCATGCGCGAGCTGCTCTGGAAGAAGCTCGCCAGCAACGCCGGCAGGGCGAAGATGTGCAGCACGTTGTTGCGGTAGTAGGTCATCAGCACCGCGTTCTGCTCGTCCAGGTACAGAATCTTGCCCAGGGCATCGCTCTGTTCCGACAGCAGGTCCATGCCCTTCACGTGCTCGATCAGCGCTTGGCCGTCGCCTTCGGGCAGGGTGGTGTGGGGCGAGTACGGGACTTTGCGCAGCAACGCCAGGTACAGGTCGAGCACCCGCGCCATGGCGCGGTCGTCCAGGGCCAGGCGGCTGGTGGACAGCAGCGCCAGGGCGACAAGGTTGACCGGGTTGATGGCCGCGGCTTCGTTCAGGTGCCGGGCCACGCGCTCGCCGAGGCGGTGAGTGGTTGCGTTGAGCCAGGCCGGCTTGAATTGCGGGCCCAGTTCCTGTTGGCGCCAGCCGGGTTGTTCGCCGTCGAGAAATTCCGCCAGCTTGATCGGTTCGCCGAAGTTCACCGCCACCTGGCCGAAGCGCTGCTTGAGGGCGCCGATGACCTTGAAGATGTCGAAGATCGATTCTTTCTTCTTGCTGGCCCCGCGCAGTTCGCCCAGGTAGGTGCGGCCTTCCAGCACCCGCTCATAACCGATGTAGACCGGCACGAACACGATGGGCATGCGTGAGGAGCGCAGGAAGCTGCGCAGGGTGATGGCGAGCATGCCGGTCTTGGGTTGCAGCATGCGCCCGGTGCGCGAGCGACCGCCCTCGACGAAATACTCCACCGGAAAGCCTTTGGTGAACAGCGTGTGCAGGTATTCGTTGAACACCGCGGTGTAGAGCGGGTTGCCCTTGAAGGTGCGGCGCATGAAGAACGCCCCGCCTCGGCGCAGCAGGCCGCCGATCACCGGCATGTTGAGGTTGATGCCGGCGGCGATGTGCGGTGGCGTCAGGCCATTGCGAAACAGCAGGTACGACAGCAGCAGGTAGTCGATGTGGCTGCGGTGGCACGGCACATAGATGACTTCGTGGCCCTGGGCGACGTTCTGCACGCCTTCGATGTGGTTGACCTTGATGCCGTCGTAGATCTTGTTCCAGAACCAGCTCAGCACCACTTCCAGGAAACGGATCGCGGTGTAGGTGTAGTCCGAGGCGATCTCGTTGCCGTAGCGCAGGGCCTGGGCCTTGGCTTTTTCCGGGGAGATCTTTTCCCGTTCGGCTTCCTCGGCAATCGCCTGCTTGACCAGCGGCTGGTTCAACAGACCCTTGACCAGGTTGCGTCGGTGGGAGATGTCGGGGCCGATGACCGCCGCTTTCAAGTTGCGAAAGTGCACCCGCAGGATCCGCTGGGCCATGCGCACGGTGCGTTCGTGGCCCTTGTCGTGTTCGATCAGTTCGCGCAGGTGGATCGGCGCGGAGAATTGCACGCGGGTCTTGCGCCCCAGGATCATGATGCTCAACAGGCGGCGCAAGCGCCCGGTGACGGCCCAGCTGTCGGCGAACAACAGCTTCCAGGGGCTGGATTCGCTGTCGGGCGACTGGCCCCAGAACACGCTGACCGGGATGATCTGGGCGTCTTCGGCGGCATTGTGGGTCAGGGCGTCGACCAGCCGCGTCAGGGTGGGTGGCGCACCGCGCTTGTCCTGGCGCCCGATCCAGTCCGGAGCCGGCGTCAGGTAGAAAAACGCCGCCGGTTCCAGCAGGTTACCCACCGAGACCGGCAGCACCGGACGGGGCAGGCCGGCCTTGGTGCATTCGGTGTCGAGCACCGCCAGGTCGGTGAGCGAAGGGTCTTGCAGGACGTAGAACACCGGACGACTGCGGTCGAGGTTGAGGGTAAAGGACGACTGGTTGATGGTCTCGGAGCGAACCCAGAGGTACAACAATCGGCGCAGGGTGCCAAACACAAGACGACGGAACGGGGAGCGGGTCATACGGCTTCTGCATGAGTGGATAAAACCGAGCGGCTGCTCGGGCCCGCTAGTGTGCCGGATTCATCGAAAATCGGCAAAAAAGCGCCGAAGTAAAGTCAGTTGAGAGTTTTTCCGTGTGTCATATACTCGGCAGGTTACCGCCCCGGCCTCCCATGGACGGCCAGACGGCGGTGAAAGTTCGTACGGCTTTCCATCGAAAAGTCGACTTATAAGATAAAAATGGGAGTGAGCATCATGGCAGCACGGGAAACCGGCAGTGTGAAGTGGTTCAACGACGCCAAGGGTTACGGCTTCATCCAACGTGAAGGCGGGGCGGATGTGTTCGTGCATTACCGCGCCATCCGCGGCGAAGGCCACCGTTCCCTGACCGAAGGCCAGCAGGTCGAGTACGCGGTCGTGGAAGGGCAGAAGGGCTTGCAGGCTGAGGATGTGGTGGGGTTGTAAGCCGCATTCACTGGCTACACAAAATCCATTGTGGGAGCGAGCTTGCTCGCGATAGCGACGTGTCAGTCACTTCTAATCTGGCTGATCTACCGCTATCGCGAGCAAGCTCGCTCCCACAGTTTTGAATGGGTGTTCACATATTTCGTGCCCGCCACACATCCCCTGTGGGAGCGAGCTTGCTCGCGATGACGGCGGTACATTCAACATCATCGTCTCAGGCAGACCGCTATCGCGAGTTAGCTCGCTCCCCCATTGGTTCTTCGCGTCACGCCGTCTTCCAGGTAATCTCTTCTTCCCCATCAACGCTGATGCGAATCCAGCGGTCCGCCGATTCTTCCCCTTCTTCCTCCACCCATGACCCAGGCGCGCAGCGCACTTCGACGTTCAGTGCGGCGAAGGCGGCGCGGGCGCAGGCGATGTCGTCTTCCCACGGGGTCTGGTCGCTTTCCAGGTACAGGCTGTTCCATTTGCCCACGGCCTTGGGCAGCCAGGTCACGGGGATGCTGCCGGCCTTGCACTTGTAGGTCTGGCCTTTCTGTACCCAGTCACTGCACGGGCCCAGGGCCTGGCCGAGCCAGGCGGCGATGGCCTTGTGGTCGACGTCGGCGTCTTTGAGGTAAATCTCGATATCGGGTTGGCGCATGGATGTCCTCGCTGCGGTCTTGAAAAATCCATTCGCGGATTTAACTGGCCCCGAACGGTTGCCCGGGGCCCGGAATCAAAAAGGTTATTGAAGAACGAAATAATCGTAGCGCATCGACACCGTGACCTCGAATGGCTCGGCCTGCTCGATCACGCTGGCGCGGCGTTCGGCGCTGGCGCGCCAACCGTGGGGCGTCATGGCCAGCAGGTTGGCGCGATCCTGGCCATTGTCGAGGGTCAGCTTGAATTCGAGGGTTTCGCTGTGATCCAGCACCATGCCCGACGGCACCAGGGCCAGGTGCTTGTCGTCGGTGTAGGCGCGCACTTCGTCGTACAGGCGCTCGCGCAACTCCATCAGGTGGCCGGCGGTGGGGCCGACCTTCATCAGGCCGCCGCCGGGGCTGAGCAGGCGCTTGGCCTCTTGCCAGTCCAGCGGGCTGAACACGCTGGCCAGGAACTGGCAGCAACCGTCCGCCAACGGCACTCGGGCCATGCTGGCGATCAACCAGGTCAGTTGTGGGTTGCGTTTGCAGGCGCGCTTGACCGCCTCGCGGGAAATGTCCAGGGCATAGCCATCGGCATGGGGCAACGCCTCGGCGATCTGCGCGGTGTAGTAACCCTCGCCGCAGCCGATGTCCAGCCAGCGCCCGGGCGCGCGCTCGGCGGCCAGTTCCGCCAGGCGCCGGGCGACCGGGGCGTAGTGCCCGGCGTTGAGAAAGTCGCGGCGGGCTTCGACCATCGCCTGGTTGTCACCGGGGTCGCGGCTGTTCTTGTGCTGCACCGGCAGCAGGTTCAGGTAACCCTGCCGCGCGCGGTCGAAGCGGTGACCGGCGGGGCACACCACGCCGTTGTCCACCGCGTTCAGCGGTTCACTGCAGATCGGGCAGGCGAGCATCAGGCGAGCAACTTGATCAGCGTCTTGTAGTAGATCTCGGTCAGCACGTCGAGATCGGCGGCCAGCACACGCTCGTTGACCTGGTGGATGGTCGCGTTGACCGGCCCGAGTTCCACGACTTGCGTGCCCATGGTGGCGATGAAGCGACCGTCGGACGTGCCGCCGCTGGTGGACGCCTGGGTCTCGCGCCCGGTGACATCCCGGATGCTCGACGACACCGCATCGAGCAGCGCGCCCGGTTCGGTGAGGAACGGCAGGCCGGACAAGGCCCAGTCGATGTGCCAGTCCAATTGATGCTTGTCGAGGATGTCGGCGACGCGCTGTTGCAGGCCTTCGACGGTGGACTCGGTGGAGAAGCGGAAGTTGAAGACCGCTTCCAGGTCACCGGGGATCACGTTGGTCGCGCCGGTGCCGGAATTGAGGTTGGAGATCTGGAAACTGGTCGGCGGGAAAAAGTCGTTGCCGTGGTCCCAATGCTCGGCGGCCAATTCGGCCAAGGCGGGCGCGGCCAGGTGGATCGGGTTCTTCGCCAGGTGTGGATAAGCCACGTGGCCTTGCTTGCCGCGCACGGTCAGCTTCGCTCCGAGGGAGCCGCGCCGGCCGTTCTTGACCACATCGCCCACCAAGGTGGTGCTCGACGGCTCGCCGACGATGCACCAGTCCAGTCGTTCCTGACGGGCCTTGAGGCGTTCGACCACGGCTTTGGTGCCGTGGTGGGCCGGGCCTTCTTCATCGCTGGTGATCAGGAAGGTCAGCGAGCCCTTGTGGTCCGGGTAGTCGGCGACGAACCGTTCGGCCGCCACGACCATCGCCGCCAGGCTGCCTTTCATGTCCGCCGCGCCACGGCCGCAGAGCATGCCCTGTTCGTCGATGACCGCATCGAACGGGTCGAGCTGCCAGGCCTTTACCGGACCGGTCGGCACCACATCGGTGTGCCCGGCGAAACACAGCACCGGGCCGTCATGCTTGCCATGGCTGGCCCAGAAGTTATCCACATCCTCGATGCGCATCGGCTCGAGCGTGAAGCCCGCGTTGCCCAGGCGCTGCATCATCAGTTTCTGGCAATCGGCATCCACCGGTGTCACGGACGGACGGCGGATCAGGTCGCAGGCGAGTTGCAGGGTCGGCGAGAGGTCGGCGTGGGCCGTCATGGAAACTCCGGGAATATAGTGTGAACGCAAGGCTTGTGCAGGCGCGGGCTGGCTCGCGCAAAATGGCGGTTATCTTATAGCAAAACGACCACTATTGGCCCAAGTATGCCGACGGTGTGTGACACAAAACTTGTGGGAGCGAGCTTGCTCGCGATGGTGCTGGATCAGCCAGCATCGATGTCGACTGATACACCGCCATCGCGAGCAAGCTCGCTCCCACAGAGGTTTTGCTTAAATTGCCGAGACAAAGCCCTATAATGCGCGCCGGTTTTTGGGGTAATGGTCATGAGTACAGAAGATCCACGGTTTGCCGGCATCGCCCGTTTGTATGGCATTGAGGGCCTGGAACGCCTGCGGGCGGCCCATGTGGCGATCGTCGGCGTCGGTGGTGTCGGTTCCTGGGCGGCGGAAGCCATCGCCCGTTGCGGCGTGGGCGAGATCTCGCTGTTCGACCTGGACGATGTCTGTGTCAGCAACGCCAACCGCCAGTTGCACGCCCTGGACAGCACCGTCGGCAAACCCAAGGTCGAAGTGATGGCCGAGCGGCTGCGGGGGATCAACCCCGACTGCACGGTGCACGCGGTGGCGGACTTCGTCACCCGCGACACCATGGCCGAGTACATCACGCCGAACATCGACTGCGTGATCGACTGCATCGACAGCGTCAACGCCAAGGCTGCGCTGATCGCCTGGTGCAAGCGCCGCAAGATCCAGATCATCACCACCGGCGGCGCGGGCGGGCAGATCGACCCGACGCTGATCCAGGTTTGCGACCTCAACCGTACGTTCAACGATCCACTGGCCTCCAAGGTGCGCTCCACCTTGCGCCGCGACTACGGTTTCTCCCGCACCGTGACCCGCCACTACAGCGTGCCCTGCGTATTCTCCACCGAGCAACTGCGCTATCCGAAGCCGGACGGCAGTATTTGCTTGCAGAAGAGTTTTGTCGGCGACGGCGTCAAGCTCGACTGCGCCGGTGGGTTTGGTGCGGTGATGATGGTCACGGCGACGTTTGGCATGGTCGCGGCGACCAAGGCTGTGGATAAGATCGTGGCGGGTGTGCGGCGACCGGCTGACAGGGCCAAGCCTCAGGTTTGAGGGGGGCTGATGGCCTCATCGCGAGCAAGCTTGCTCCCACATGGGATCGGGCTGAATGCAGTATTTGCGTACACCAAATCCCCTGTGGGAGCGAGCTTGCTCGCGATTGCGGTTACTGAGTCAACTCAAACATCCGCTTTAGCACCGCATTCAAGCCATTGCTACGCGACGGCGACAGCTGCCGCGACAATCCCAGTTGGTTGAACCAATCCGGCAGATCCACCTGCTGCAATGCCTCGGCGGACAGCCCGTTGACCCGCGCCAGCAGCAACGCCACCAACCCACGGATCAACCGCGCATCGCTGCTGGCGCAAAACTGCCAGTGCCCGTCGTGCAAACGACCCACCAACCACACCTGGCTTTCACAGCCGTGGACGAGGTTGGCCTCGCACTTGTCCGCGTCGCTCAGGGGCGGCAGACGCTCGCCCCATTGCATCAGCAGCCGGGCCCGTTGCTCCCAGCCTGACGCGTCCCGGAAGATCTGCAGCGCCGTGGCGGCATCGGCTGGCAGGTTCATCGCAACATCTCCAAGGCTTGGTCGAGGGCTTCGAAGAACCGTTCGATGTCGGCGGAATCGTTGTACAACGCCAACGACACGCGAATCGCCCCGGACAGCTTCAAATGCTTGAACAGCGGCATCGCGCAGTGATGCCCGGCGCGCACGGCAATGCCTTGCTCGGTCAGCAGGTGCGCCAGGTCGGCGTTGTGGATGCCTTCGACCACGAAGCTGACCAGGGCCAGGCGCGGGTTGCCCAGCAGGCGAATACCGTTGCGGGCCTGCAGGCCATGGCGCAGGTAGTCGTGCAGTGCCGCCTCATGGTCGATGAGCGCTTGCGGATCGAGGGCGGACAGGTAGTCCAGGGTCGCGCCCAACCCGATCACACTGGCAATCGGCGGCGTGCCGGCTTCGAAGCCCAGCGGTGCCGGACGGAAGGTGGCGCTGTGGTAATCGGCCTGTTGCACCATTTCGCCGCCGAACTGCCAATGGCGCAGCTTGCCAAGGGCTTCGGTACGGCCGAACAGCACGCCCAGCCCGTCGGGGCCATAGAGTTTGTGGCTGGAAAACACGTAAAAGTCGCAGCCCAGCGCTTCCACGTCGTGGCGGCCATGGACCACGCCTTGGGCGCCGTCGATCACCGTCAGTGCGCCTTGGGCCTTGGCCAGCGCCAGCAGCGCCGGCACGGGCTGCCAGGCCCCCAGCACGTTGGATAACTGGCTCACCGCCAGCAAGCGCGTACGGGGACCGATCAGTTCGGCGGCGGCGCCAGGGTCGATCACGCCGTCGGCATCCAGTGGCAACACCACCAGGGTCAACGAACGGCGCTCGGCCAGTTGCTGCCACGGCAGCAGGTTGGCGTGGTGTTCCAGGGCGCTGATGACGATCTCATCGCCCGGGTTGAATAAATGTTCCAGCCCGTAGGCCAGCAGATTCAGCGCCGAAGTGGCGCCGTGGGTGAAGACCACTTGCCCGCAGTTTCCGGCATTGAGCCATTGCGAGGCCTTGAGGCGGCTGTCCTCGAACGCCTGGGTGGCATGGGCGCCCGGCAAATGTTGCGCCCGGTGCACGTTGGCCGCGCCGTTGGCGTAGTAATGCGTCAGGGCATCCAATAGGGCTTGGGGTTTTTGCGTGGTGGCGGCGCTGTCCAGGTAGGTCTGGCCTTGCCGTTGCAGGGCGGCGATGGCCGGGAAATCGGCACGCCAGGGGGATTGGATCAACATGCTTTCGGGCCCTGCTGGAATGACGCCGGACCCTGTGGGAGCGGGCTTTTTTGTGGGAGCCGAGCTTGCTCGCGATGGCCGCGACACGGTTTAACTGCAAGACCGCGTCATCGTTCATCGCGAGCAAGCTCTGCTCCCACAAAGGCTCGCCCCCACAGGTGGTGGTGTGAAGCTTAGTTGTGGGCGTGCAGTGCTTCGTTCAGCTCGATGGCCGACTTATGTGTCTTGCATTCCACCGTACCGGTCTCGGAATTGCGGCGGAACAACAGGTCGGGCTGGCCGGCCAGGTCGCGGGCCTTGACCACTTTCACCAATTGGTTGTTTTCGTCCAGCAGCGCCACTTTGGTGCCGGCGGTCACGTACAGGCCCGACTCCACGGTGTTGCGATCGCCCAGCGGGATGCCGATGCCGGCGTTGGCGCCGATCAGGCAGCCTTCGCCGACCTTGATCACGATGTTGCCGCCACCCGACAGGGTGCCCATGGTCGAGCAACCGCCGCCCAGGTCCGAACCCTTGCCGACGAACACGCCCGCCGAGACACGGCCTTCGATCATGCCCGGGCCTTCGGTGCCGGCGTTGAAGTTGACGAAACCTTCGTGCATGACCGTGGTGCCTTCGCCCACATAGGCGCCCAGGCGAATCCGAGCGGCGTCGGCGATGCGCACGCCGGCCGGGACCACGTAGTCGGTCATTTTCGGGAACTTGTCCACCGAGAACACTTCCAGCAGTTCGCCACGCAGGCGGGCTTCGAGCTGGTGCTCGGCCAGTTCGGCCAGGTCGATCGCGCCCTGGCTGGTCCAGGCCACGTTCGGCAGCAGAGGGAAAATGCCGGCCAGGTTCAGGCCGTGGGGCTTGACCAGGCGATGGGACAGCAGGTGCAGCTTGAGGTAGGCCTCAGGGGTGGAGCTCAGTTGGGCATCTTCGGCCAGCAGGGTGGCGACCAGGGGCTTGTGGCTTTCAGCCAGGCGGGTCAGCAGGGCAGCTTGTGCGGCATCGACGCCCTTGAGGGCTTCAGCCAGTTGCGAGGCCTGGGCGGTGGTGAAGGTGATGGCCTGGTTGCCTTCGCTGTAGCCGAGGATCGGCGCGATGGCTTTGACGATGTCGGCCGACGGGTTGAGCAGCGGCTGTGCGTAGAACACTTCCAGCCAGGCGCCTTGACGGTTTTGAGTGCCGACGCCGAAGGCCAGGCTGAACAGGGTAGTGGACATGAAATTACCTCTACAAAATGGACTGGGCAGGCTTACTTGATCTCTGCCGCATAAATATCTGGCTTGAAGCCAATCAGGGTTCGGTCACCGAGATCGAGCACCGGGCGCTTGATCATCGAGGGTTGGGCGAGCATCAGTTCGATGGCTTTCGTCTGGTCGAGATCGGCTTTGCGTTCGTCGTCGAGTTTGCGAAAGGTCGTACCGGCACGGTTCAACACCACTTGCCAGCCATGCTCGTTGCACCATTGGGTCAGGTGTTCACGGTCGATGCCGGCGGTCTTGTAGTCGTGAAAGTCGTAGTGCACAGCGTGATCATCGAGCCAGGTGCGCGCCTTTTTCATCGTGTCACAGGCTTTGATGCCGAAAAGGTGCAACGTTTTGCTTGAATCGGTCAAGGAACTGCCCCCTTTGCAGGTGCTGGAAATAAAAGGTGAAGGATTATGCCATGACCGGACAGTTTCGCGACGGCCCAGGTTGATGTACACCAAAACCTGTGGGAGCGAGCTTGCTCGCGATGGCGGTCTTACATCCAACATTGATGTCGACTGGCTACACCGCTATCGCGAGCAAGCTCGCTCCCACAGGAGGTGGGCTGCGACATAGGTGTAACGGCCAAGTTAATCCTAGGCGGTTAATATGGCACTTCAACGGCAAGCTGTTGCCGGATGTGTGTCGCTGCCAGTGGAAACCGTTATGCAAAGCGCTTATACCGTCCTGATCCTGTTGATGCTGGTAGGCGTGTCGCGCCTGATCGGACGGTTGATCCCGCTGCCGCTGCCCCTGGTACAGATCGGCGCCGGTGCCGTGCTGGCCTGGCCGTCCCTGGGCCTGCACGTGGCCCTCGATCCTGAGTTGTTCCTGTTTCTGTTCCTGCCACCGCTGCTGTTCTCCGACGGCTGGCGCATGCCCAAGCGCGAGTTGTGGCGCCTGCGCGGGCCGATCCTGACCCTGGCGGTGGGGCTGGTGTTGTTCACGGTGGTGGGCGCCGGCTACTTCATTCATTGGCTCTTGCCAAGTATCCCGTTGCCGGTGGCCTTTGCCCTGGCAGCGGTGCTGTCACCGACCGACGCGGTGGCGGTGTCGGCGATTGCCCGCGACCGTCTGCCTGCGCCGTTGATGCACATGCTCCAGGGCGAGGCGCTGATGAACGATGCGTCGGGCCTGGTGACGTTCAAGTTCGCCCTGGCGGCGGCCATCACCGGGGTGTTTTCCCTGGCCAGCGCGAGCCTGACGTTCGTGTTGGTGGCGGTGGGTGGCCTGCTGGTCGGTGTGGCCCTGAGTTGGCTGCTGGGCCGGCTGCGGGCGTGGATGATTGCCCGGGGTTGGGACGACCCGGCCACCCATGTGGTGTTCATGTTGCTGCTGCCGTTTGCCGCCTATGTGTTGGCTGAGCGCTTGGGCGCCTCGGGCATTCTCTCGGCGGTGGCGGCGGGGATGATGCAGAGCTGGCTCGACCTGCTGCCGCGCCAGACCGGCACGCGGTTGCTCAATCGCAGTGTCTGGTCGCTGTTGGAATTCGCCTTCAACGGCTTGATCTTCCTGCTGCTGGGCTTGCAACTGCCGGACATCATCAAGGCGGTGACCCGCCTCGAAACCACGCTCTGGCCGACGTTGTTCTACCGTTGCCTGGATGTGCTGGCGATTTTCCTGGTGTTGTTGGTGCTGCGGTTTGTCTGGGTGCAAAGCATCTGGCGCCTGTCCGGCCTGTTGCGACGCTGGCGTGGCCAGGGCGAACTGACCCCGGTGCCGACCGCACGTTCTTGCTGGTTGCTGACTTTCGGTGGCGTGCGCGGCGCGGTGACACTGGCGGGCGTGCTGTCGGTGCCATTGCTACTGAGCGCGGGCGAGGCGTTTCCCGAGCGGGACCTGCTGATCTTCATCGCCGCCGGGGTGATTCTGCTGTCGTTGATCGCAGCTTGTATCGCCTTGCCGTTGTTGCTGCGGGGCATCGAGAAAAGCCCCGACGACAAACGTCGCAATGAAGTCCGCGAGGCCTGGCGCAAAACCGCTGAAGCGGCGATCCGCGCGCTGGAAGTGGAAGAACCGACCGAGGCGGGCAGTACGCCGGATGCAGCCCAGGCGGCGTTGGCGACCGAGGTCAAGGCGCGGTTGATGTCCGAGTATCGTCATCAGCTCGACGTGTTCAACGACTCCGCCGAAACCCAGGCGCTGGCATTCGAGATGGACCTGCTGGAGCGCCGGCTGCGCTTGAAGGCTTTTCGGGCGCAGCGGCTGGAGTTGTATCGCCTCAGCCGTCATCACCAGATTGGCGATGATGTGCTGCGTGAGGTGTTGGGGGAGTTGGATCTGGCGGAGGCGAATTTGGGGTTGGGTAAATAGATTGCGCAAAGCTAATTGTGGCGAGGGAGCTTGCTCCCGCTGGGGTGCGAAGCGCCCCCAAAACCTGACAACCCAGTATTTCAGATAAATTGAGTTGACCGCTTTGGGGCCGCTGCGCAGCCCAGCGGGAGCAAGCTCCCTCGCCACAGGGATGGTGGTCTGACAGACGCACCGAAGTTTCCGACAAGTTTTTAAGGTTGTCCGTCGGAAGCGAGGGCTCTAGCCTTTGGGTGTCGCTGCCAAATCAGCGACCGGACGTGAGAATCCGAACTTTCCCTAGGAGCACATGCTTCTGCGCTATTAAGTGCAGGGTTTCCAATACTTCAGCTCTAGGTAGCAGTTTCATGACCAAAGAATCTCAAACCTCACCCAAACCTGCCTCCACCTTCCCCTACGGCGACTACGCCCCTGAAAAGCTGCAAGAAGCCGCTGATCGTGCGCTGGATCATTACCTCAAGCCTGACGACAGCGAGTCAGACCCCAAGCCTTCGGTACAGTTGTTCATCGTGTCGGACAGCGTTGATACCGAAGCCTTGCTAGCCAACCTCAGCGAAACCCTGGCTTCGGCCAATGCGATGCTCAGCGACCTGGCGTTTGGCCTGGACGGCTCGCGGCGGCATGTGGCGTTGGGAGTGGCGCAGATGATTGAGTTGGGGGCGTTGCTGGCGAACAAGGCGTTGGATCGGGTAGAGCTTCGGACTTGATGCAGTAAGTGCCGGCCTTATCGCGAGCAAGCTCGCTCCCACAGGGGATTTGTGTCGTTCACAAATATGCCAATCGACACCAAGCCCCTGTGGCGAGGGAGCTTGCTCCCGCTGGGGCGCGAAGCGCCCCCAAAACCTGACAACCCGATGTGTCAGGAAAATTGAGTGGGCTGCCTTGGGGCCGCTGCGCAGCCCAGCGGGAGCAAGCTCCCTCGCCACAACAGCGGTCCACTTCAGTCCGATACAGCCATCAACCCCGACGCTGGATGAACGCTCGGATCCGCTCCGCCGCTTCCACGCATTCAGCCAACGGCGCGACCAGCGCCATGCGCACGCGCCCGGCGCCCGGGTTGACGCCATCCACTTCGCGGGACAGGTAGGAACCCGGCACCACGGTCACGTGTTCATGTTCGAACAGGTCACGGCAGAACGCTGCATCATCGCCGGCCACGTTCGGCCACAGGTAGAAGCTGCCGTCGGGGCGTTGCACGTCCAGCACCGGGCTGAGGATTTCCAGCACGGCGTCGAACTTCTCCCGGTACAGCGCGCGGTTGGCCCGTACGTGCACTTCGTCGTTCCACGCGGCGATGCTCGCCAGTTGGGTCTGAACCGGCATCGCGCAGCCGTGATAGGTGCGGTACAGCAGGAAACCCTTGAGGATGTCCGCGTCGCCAGCGACGAAACCGGAGCGCAGGCCGGGCAGGTTGGAGCGTTTGGACAGGCTGTGGAACACCACGCAGCGCTTGAAATCCTTGCGACCCAGTTCGACGCAGGCGCTGAGCAGCCCTGGCGGCGGGGTCTGTTCGTCGAAGTACAGTTCGCTGTAGCACTCGTCCGCCGCGATCACGAAGTCATGCTCATCGGCCAAGGCGATGAGTTTTTTCAGCACGTCTACCGGGATCAACGCGCCGGTCGGGTTGCCCGGGGAGCACAGGAACAGGATCTGGCAGCGTTTCCAGATGTCCGGCGAGACGGCGTCGAAATCCGGGTTGAAGCCGTTCGCGTCCAGGCACGGCAGGTAGTGCGGCTTGGCCCCCGCCAGGAACGCCGCGCCTTCGTAGATCTGGTAGAACGGGTTCGGGCTGACCACCAGGGCGTCGTCGCCTCGGTTGACCACGGTCTGGGTGAAGGCGAACAAGGCTTCACGAGTGCCATTGACTGGCAGCACATGGCGCGCCGGGTCCAGCCAGCCGTTCGGCACGTTGAAGCGACGCTCGCACCAGCCGGTGATTGCTTCACGCAGTTCCGGGATGCCGAGGGTGGTCGGGTACACGGCCATTTTTTCCAGATTGCTGGCCAGGGCTTCAGCCACGAAGCTGGGCGAGCGATGCTTGGGTTCGCCGATGGACAACGCGATGGGGCGTTTGTCCGGGTTGGGCGTGACGCTGCCGAGCAGGGCGCGGAGCTTTTCGAACGGGTAGGGCTGCAACTGGTTCAAAGCGTTGTTCATCGGGGGCCTCGTCAATGTGGGCGCGGTCCTTGTGGGAGCGAGCTTGCTCGCGATAGCGGTGGGTCAGGCAACATCAATGCTGGATGTTGCGCCGCCATCGCGAGCAAGCTCGCTCCCACAGGGGCAGTTCGTTGATTCAGATAGTGATGCGCGTCAGGTTGATATCCGGTTCCTGGTTGACGCTCAAATGCCGGACGATGGCCTCCTGCAGGCGGCTGCACAGTTGCGGATCGGACAGCGGCTGGTTGTGAGCGTCGGTGATGAAAAACACGTCTTCTACCCGTTCGCCGAGGGTGGCGATCTTGGCGTTTTGCAGCGACAGGTCGAACTCCAGGAAAATATGGCCGATCCGCGCCAGCAGGCCCGGGCGGTCCGGGGCGCTGAGTTCCAGCACGGTGACCTGGCGCTGGGCGTCGTTGTGGATCGTCACCTGTGGCGCAAACGCAAAATGCTTGAGTTGGCGCGGCACCCGGCGCTGGATGATGGTCGGGTAGTCCGCCGGGTTGCGCAGGGCTTCGGTGAGGCCGTCGCGAATCTGCTTGACCCGCGCCGGGTTGTCGCCAATCGAGTCGCCGTCGGTGTCGAGCACGATGTAGGTGTCGAGGGTGAACTGGCTGCTGGAGGTAATGACCCGGGCGTCATGGATGTTGAGGTTGAGCTGGTCCATCGCCGCCACGGTCACGGCGAAGAAGTCGTGCTGGTCCGGGGCGTAGATGAAGATCTGCGTGCCGCCCTCGAACTCGCGCTGGGTGGTTTCCTTGATCAGCACCAGCGGCCCGCCATCGGCCGGTTGCTGCAGGATCGCGTCGCTGTGCCAGGCCACGTCGCCGGCGGTGTGGCGCAGGAAATAGTCATCGCCCAATTGCGACCAGAGCTGCTCGACATCGTCCGGATCGGTGCCGCCGCGTACCAGGATGTCCAGGGCCGCGCTTTGGGTGCGGCGGATCTGTTCTTCGCGGTCCACCGGGTTTTCCAGGCCGCGGCGCAAGGCCCGCTTGGTCTCGGTGTAGAGCTGGCGCAACAGGCTGGCGCGCCAGGAGTTCCACAGGCTCGGGTTGGTGGCGTTGATGTCGGCCACGGTCAGCACGTAGAGGTAATCCAGGCGCGTTTCATCGCCGACGATCTGGGCGAAGTCGTGGATCACCTGCGGGTCGGACAAATCCTTGCGCTGGGCGGTGGTGGACATCACCAGGTGGTTCTGCACCAGCCAGACGATCAGCCGGCTGTCCCACAGGGGCAGTTGATGGCGCTGGCAGAATGCCTCGGCATCCACCGCGCCAATCTCGGAGTGGTCGCCCTGGCGGCCCTTGCCGATGTCGTGGTACAGCCCGGCCATGTAGATCAGCTCGGGCTTGGGCAGCTTGCCCATGAGCTTGCTGGCCAGCGGGAATTTCTCCGACACCTGGGTGTACTGCAGCTTACGCAGGTGCTTGATCAGGTTCAGGGTGTGGGCATCGACCGTATAGATGTGGAACAGGTCGTGCTGCATCTGCCCGACGATGAAACCGAACTCCGGCAAATAACGCCCGAGAATCCCGTAGCGGTTCATCCGGCGCAGGTTGCGGTGCACGCCGATCCTGCACTTGAACAACTCGATGAACAGGCTGGTGTTGCGGATGTCGTGACGGAAATCTTCATCGATCAGATGACGGTTTTCCCGCAGCAGGCGGATGGTGTCGGCGCGTACACCCTTGATTTCCGGCTGCTGGGCCATGAGCACGAAGATCTCGAGCATGGCAAAGGGCGTGCGGCGGAACACATTGGCGTTGCGCGCTTCGATGTAGCCGTCGTGCAGTTGGAAGCGTGAGTTGATCGGCTGCGGCGGCTCTTCGTCTTCGGGGGCGAGGATGACTTCCTCGAAGTGCTGGATGATCAGTTCGCTGAGCTGGGCGATGCTCATCACCACGCGGTAGTACTGCTGCATGAAGTTTTCGATGGACTGCTTGGCATCCTGCCCTTCGAAACCCAACAGGCCGGCGATGGAGCGTTGGTGATCGAACAGCAGGCGGTCCTCGGAGCGCCCGGCGAGCATGTGCAGGGCGTAGCGGACCTTCCACAGGAATTCCTGGGACGAGGCCAGCAAGGCGTTTTCGCTTTCCACCAGGAAACCTTCGCCGGCCAGGGCGCGCAGGTTCAGCGTGCCGTACTGGCGACGGGCGACCCACAGGATCGTCTGGATGTCCCGCAGCCCGCCGGGCGAGCCCTTGACGTTGGGTTCCAGGTTGTATTCGGTGTCGTTGTACTTGTGGTGGCGGGCCTTCTGCTCGGCGTGCTTGGCCAGGAAAAAATCCTTGCTGGGCCACATGTGCTCTGTGCTGGTGACATCGAGCATGCGCTGGCGCAGGCGCTCGGGACCGGCGATGGTGCGGCTTTCCATCAGGTTGGTGATCACCGTCAGGTCGGCGCGGGCCTCCTCGGCGCATTCCTGCACCGAGCGCACGCTCTGGCCGACTTCCAGGCCGATGTCCCACAGCAGCGTCAGGAAACGCTCGATGGAATCGCGGAAAACCTCATGGTCGGCGCTGTCCAGCAGGATCAGCAGGTCGATGTCGGAGTAGGGGTGCAGCTCGCCACGCCCATAGCCGCCCACGGCCACCAGGGCGATGTCGGCGTCTTCGCTCCAATCGAACTGCTCCCAGGCCTTTTGCAGGATGTTATCGACAAACCAGGCGCGGTCCTCGATCAGCCGGCGAATGTCCCGGCCATTGCGAAAGCGCTGGTCGAGCACTTCGTGGGCCTGGCGGATTGCCTTCTTGAACGCCGAGATGGGGCTTGCCTTCAGGGCCAGTTCAGCCTGGAACTGGCCGCGGTCGAAGAGTTCGGGATCCACCTGCGGCATTGAATGGCTTTCCTTTCTATCTATATCTATCGGATCTATAGGCTGGGTTCGGATCAGGCGGAAACGCGCGCGATGGTGTCATCGCTACGCAGGGTGAAGATTTCATAGCCCGTCTCGGTGACCAGCAGGGTGTGTTCCCACTGGGCCGACAGCTTGCGGTCCTTGGTGATGGCGGTCCAGCCGTCGCCCAGCACCTTGGTGTCGGCGCGGCCCTGGTTGATCATCGGCTCGATGGTGAAGGTCATGCCCGCCTGCAGTTCCATGCCGGTGCCGGCACGGCCGTAGTGCAGGATCTGCGGTTCTTCGTGGAACACCTTGCCGATGCCATGGCCGCAGAACTCGCGCACCACCGAGAAGCCGTTCTTCTGCGCGTGCTTCTGGATCACTTCGCCGATGTCCCCCAGGCGGCAGCCCGGTTTCACCAGTTCGATGGCCATGTACATGCATTCCTGGGTGACCTTGGACAGGCGCTGGGCCCACTCCGGCACGTTGCCGACATGGAACATGCGGCTGGTGTCGCCGTGATAGCCGTCCTTGATGACGGTGACGTCGATGTTCAGGGTGTCGCCATCCTTCAACGGTTTTTCGTTGGGGATGCCGTGGCAGACCACGTGGTTGATCGAGGTACAGATCGACTTCGGGAAGCCTTTATAGTTGAGCGGCGCCGGGATGGCCTTCTGCTCGTTGACGATGTAGTCGTGGCAGATGCGGTCCAGCTCTTCGGTGGTCACGCCCGGCTTGACGTAGTCGGCGATCATCTCCAGCACTTCGGCGGCGAGTTTGCCGGCGACACGCATTTTGGCGATGTCCTCGGGTGTCTTGAGGGTAACGGTCATACAGGCTCTCTCTGCGCCCGACGGCGCTGTTCAAAACGAAATGGGCGGCGGATGATGATACGCCGAGCCCTGAAAGAGGCGATTCTAACAGACCATCGGGGCAAAGCGCTCCCGGCCTGGAACTCTGTGGCGAGGGCGAGTGGGAGCAAAGCTTGCTCGCGATAGCGGTAGACCGGTCGACACAGTTGTAGACTGACCTGCCCCAATCGCGAGCAAGCTTTGCTCCCACAGGTTTGTGGCTTAACTGACCGACATTGGGGCAAGCCTTGCTCCCACAATCCCCTCGCCACAGAGGATTTCAGAATCCATGTTCCGTTTTCGCCCTTGCTGTGGTATAAAATGCGCCGCTTTCCGGGGATGACCCCGTAAGCTTAAATCCACACACGTGTCGACACGATGACCTGGGTGCCTCGGCTTATATAGCCGCTGGTTGGTCATTGGGATACGTGGAGGCCAAACCCGACTTATCAAGGAACTATCATGTCCCAAGTCAACATGCGCGATATGCTGAAGGCCGGTGTGCACTTCGGTCACCAGACCCGTTACTGGAACCCGAAAATGGGCAAGTACATTTTCGGCGCGCGTAACAAGATCCACATCATCAACCTTGAAAAAACCCTGCCGATGTTCAACGAAGCACTGACCTTCGTAGAGCGCCTGGCCCAGGGCAAAAACAAGATTCTGTTCGTCGGCACCAAGCGTTCCGCTGGCAAGATCGTTGCTGAAGAAGCAGCACGTTGCGGTTCGCCGTACGTCGATCACCGCTGGTTGGGCGGCATGCTGACCAACTTCAAGACCATTCGCGCTTCCATCAAGCGTCTGCGTGACCTTGAAGTCCAGTCCGAAGACGGTACTTTCGCCAAGCTGACCAAGAAAGAAGCGCTGATGCGCACTCGCGATCTTGAGAAGCTGGACCGCTCCCTGGGCGGTATCAAGGACATGGGCGGTCTGCCTGACGCACTGTTCGTGATCGACGTTGACCACGAGCGCATCGCGATCACCGAAGCCAACAAGCTGGGTATCCCGGTCATCGGCGTTGTCGATACCAACAGCAGCCCGGAAGGCGTTGACTACATCATCCCAGGCAACGATGACGCCATCCGCGCCATCCAGCTGTACATGGGTTCGATGGCTGACGCTGTGATCCGTGGTCGCAACAACGTGAATGGCGGCACCGAAGTCTTCGCTGAAGAAGCTCCGGCAGCAGCCGCTGAGTAATTGACGCCCCTGGCGTTGACTCAGTAAGCAAAAAGGGGGCTTGGCCCCCTTTTTGCCACCTCGAAAACCATTTGCCGCCAGCGCAGTGACCTGTTTGTAACCTGCCGTGGCCTATAAACAGTGGTTTTCCAGGAAGAATTGATCGCCCGTTCGATCGGGTGGAATGGTTGAAAACCTATCCAAGAGGATTTTGAAATGGCAGAGATTACTGCAGCGTTGGTCAAAGAACTGCGCGAGCGTACCGGCGAAGGCATGATGGATTGCAAGAAAGCCTTGACCAAGGCTGGCGGCGACATCGAGAAAGCCATTGATGACATGCGTGCTTCGGGCGCCATCAAGGCTGCCAAGAAAGCCGGCAACGTCGCCGCTGAAGGCGCCATCGCCATCAAGGACGACGGCAAGGCTGCCGTTCTGCTGGAAGTCAACTCCCAGACCGACTTCCTGGCTCTGCAGGATGACTTCAAGGCATTCGTCGCTGCCAGCGTCGAAAAAGCTTTCGCTGACAAACTGACCGACGCAGCCCCGCTGATCGAGTCCCAGGAAGAAGCACGCCTGGTCCTGGTCGGCAAGACCGGCGAAAACGTCAACATCCGCCGTCTGGTTCGCGTTGAAGGTGACGTGGTCGGTACCTACCTGCACGGCAACAAGATCGGTGTTGCGGTTGTCCTGAAGGGCGGCGACACCGAGCTGGCGAAAGACATCGCCATGCACGTGGCAGCTACCAACCCTGAGTTCCTGCTGCCTTCGGACGTTTCGGCTGAAGCGATCGAGCGCGAGAAGGGCGTTTTCCTGCAGCTGAACGAAGAGAAGCTGAAAGGCAAGCCTGCTGAAATCGCAGAAAAAATGGTCAGCGGCCGTATCTCCAAGTTCCTGGCCGAAGCCAGCCTGGTTGAGCAGGCTTTCGTCAAGAACCCGGAAATCAAGGTCGGCGACCTGGCGAAGAAAGCCGGTGCTGAAATCGTTTCGTTCACCTACTTCAAAGTAGGCGAAGGCATCGAGAAGCCAGTTGATGACTTCGCTGCTGAAGTTGCTGCCCAGGTAGCTGCTGCCAGCAAGCAATAAGACGGTTTTCATAACTGTCGCCCAGAAGAGGCTGCCCGCTTAACGCGCGCAGCCTCTTTTCGGATGGGGATGCCGATTTTTATTGGTTTCCTGTCGGAACTGGCTTACAAAGCCGTGTTCCGATGGCGCTGTGTCAGCGTCAAGCTAGAGTGAACGCAGGCTGCAAACAGCTTGCAAAGAATTTTTTGAACACATACGCCGCAGGAGAGATTCGCAATGGCTCAGCAGGGCAGTGGTTATCAGGCTCGCTATAAACGCATTCTACTCAAGCTTAGCGGCGAGGCCCTGATGGGCTCGGAAGAGTTCGGGATCGATCCGAAAGTGCTGGATCGCATGGCCCTGGAAGTTGGCCAGTTGGTCGGGATCGGCGTTCAGGTCGGCCTGGTCATCGGCGGCGGCAACCTGTTCCGTGGCGCGGCGCTGAGCGCGGCCGGCATGGATCGGGTCACGGGCGACCACATGGGCATGCTGGCCACTGTGATGAACGCCCTGGCTATGCGCGATGCGTTGGAGCGTGCCAATATCTCGGCCATCGTGATGTCGGCCATTTCCATGGTTGGCGTGACCGATCACTACGATCGTCGCAAAGCCATGCGCCACCTCAACGCCAAGGAAGTGGTGATTTTTGCCGCCGGTACCGGTAATCCGTTCTTCACCACGGATTCGGCCGCCTGCCTGCGAGCGATCGAGATCGATGCCGATGTCGTGCTCAAGGCGACCAAGGTCGATGGCGTCTATACCGCTGACCCGTTCAAAGACCCGCATGCCGAGAAGTTCGATCATCTGACCTACGATGAAGTGCTGGATCGCAAGCTGGGTGTCATGGACCTGACGGCTATCTGCCTGTGCCGCGACCACAAGATGCCGCTGCGCGTCTTTAACATGAACAAGCCCGGTGCCCTGTTGAATATCGTCCATGGCGGCGCCGAAGGAACACTGATCGAGGAAGTTCAACAATGATCAATGAAATCAAAAAAGACGCTCAAGAGCGCATGCAGAAATCCCTGGACTCTCTGAACCACGCATTCGGCCAGATTCGTACCGGCAAGGCTCACCCCAGCATCCTCGGCAGCGTCATGGTGCCTTACTACGGCACTGACACACCGCTGAGCAGCGTTGCCAACGTCACCGTGAAAGACTCGCGCACCCTGCAGGTCGTGGCTTTCGAGCGCAACATGCTCGCTGCTGTAGACAAGGCGATCCAGAGCGCCGGTCTGAACCTCAACCCAACTAACTTGGGGGAGTTGCTGCTGATCCCGATGCCGGCCCTCACCGAGGAAACGCGCAAAGGCTTCACCAAACAAGCCCGTAGCGCAGCGGAAGATGCGCGTGTTGCTGTGCGCAATATCCGTCGTGACGCGTTGGGTGAGCTGAAGAAGTTGGTCAAGGATAAGGAAATCAGTGAAGACGAAGAGCGTCGTGCCATCGCTGATATCGATAAGCTGACCAAAGAATCCGAGGCCCAGATCACCAAGGCCACGGACGAGAAAGAAAAAGACCTGATGGCCGTATAAGGGTCTCGTTTTCATGGAAAAGACCAAGCAGGCCGTGCCGTTCGCGGTTCCGCGCCACGTGGCGATCATCATGGACGGCAACAACCGCTGGGCCAAGAAACGCTTTATGCCTGGCGTCGCCGGGCACAAGGCGGGGGTCGATGCGGTTCGTGCGGTCATCGAGGTGTGCGCCGAGGCGGGGGTCGAGGTGCTGACCCTGTTCGCCTTCTCCAGCGAGAACTGGCAGCGGCCGGCCGATGAAGTCAGCGCCTTGATGGACTTGTTCCTCAAGGCCCTGCGTCGTGAGGCCAAGCGCCTCAACGACAACAAGATCAGCTTGCGCATCATCGGTGATCGCTCGCGCTTCCATCCTGAGTTGCAGGCGGCGATGCGCGAAGCCGAGGCTGCGACGGCGGGCACCAATCGGTTCGTCCTGCAGATCGCCGCCAACTACGGTGGCCAGTGGGACATTGCCCAGGCTGCCCAGCGGTTGGCGCGGGAAGTCCAGGCCGGGCACTTGCGCCCGGAAGACATCACCCCTGAACTGTTGCAGACCTGCCTGGCGACCGGTGACCTGCCATTGCCGGACCTGTGTATCCGTACCGGTGGCGAGCATCGCATCAGCAACTTCCTGCTCTGGCAGTTGGCTTATGCCGAGTTGTACTTCTCCGACCTGTTCTGGCCGGACTTCAAACACGAAGCCATGCGCACCGCACTGGCCGATTTCGCTTCCCGTCAGCGTCGCTTCGGTAAAACGAGCGAGCAGATCGAAGCTGGAGCCCGGGTTTAATGCTTAAACAACGAATCATCACTGCCTTGATCCTGTTGCCTATCGCCCTGGGTGGTTTCTTCCTGCTCGAAGGTGGCAGCTTTGCGCTGTTCATCGGGCTGGTCGTGACCTTGGGCGCATGGGAGTGGGCGCGGCTGGCGGGTTTTCCTGCGCAGTCGGCGCGCGTGACCTATGCGACGGCCGTGGCGGCCATGCTGTTCATCATGTACGTGGTGCCCGGCCTTGCGCCTTGGGTGCTGGGTGCCGCGGTGCTGTGGTGGGCGACGGCGACCTTCCTGGTCCTGACCTATCCACGGACTACGCATCATTGGGCCAATACGGCGACCAAGCTGGTGATCGGCCTGTTGATCCTGCTGCCGGCCTGGCAGGGGCTGATCTGGATCAAGCAAGGCCCGTTGGGCAACTGGCAGATCATGGCCGTGATGGTGCTGGTCTGGGGGGCCGACGTTGGCGCCTACTTCTCCGGTCGGGCCTTCGGCAAGCGCAAGCTCGCGCCGAAAGTCAGCCCTGGCAAGAGCTGGGAAGGGGTCTATGGTGGCCTGGCCTTGAGCCTGGTGATCACCACGGTGGTCGGTTTCGTGCGGGACTGGACGGTCGCGCAACTGTTCATGGGCCTTATTGGCGCCGCCCTGATCGTATTCGTGTCGGTGGTCGGCGACCTGACCGAAAGCATGTTCAAGCGTCAGTCCGGGATCAAGGACAGCAGTAACCTGTTGCCCGGTCACGGTGGTGTGCTGGATCGCATCGACAGCCTGACTGCCGCAATCCCGATCTTTGCCGTGCTGTTGTGGATGGCGGCATCGTGAGTCGCCCCCAGCAGATCACTGTCCTTGGCGCGACCGGTTCGATTGGCCTCAGTACGCTTGACGTCATTGGCCGGCATCCGGAGCGCTACCAGGTTTTCGCCCTCAGTGGCTTCACGCGTTTGAGCGAATTGCTGGCGTTGTGCATTCGCCACACCCCGCGGTTTGCCGTGGTGCCTGAGGTTGGCGCGGCGCGGGGGTTGCAGGACGATTTGCGCGCAGCCGGCCTGCAAACCCGTGTGCTGGTAGGGGAGGAGGGGCTCTGCCAAGTGGCTGCCGACCCTGAAGTCGACGCCGTGATGGCGGCGATTGTCGGTGCGGCGGGCCTGCGTCCGACCCTCGCGGCGGTGGAGGCCGGCAAGAAGATCCTGCTGGCCAATAAAGAGGCGCTGGTGATGTCCGGCGCGCTGTTCATGCAGGCTGTACGCAAGAGCGGCTCGGTGTTGCTGCCGATCGACAGCGAGCACAATGCGATTTTTCAATGCATGCCGCGGGATTTTTCCCGTGGTCTCGGCGCGGTAGGTGTTCGGCGTATTTTGCTGACAGCCTCCGGTGGTCCGTTCCGGCAGACGCCGCTGGAAGAATTGGTGCATGTTTCACCAGAACAGGCCTGTGCCCATCCGAACTGGTCCATGGGGCGCAAGATTTCCGTGGATTCGGCCAGCATGATGAACAAGGGGCTGGAACTGATCGAGGCCTGCTGGCTGTTTGATGCCAAGCCGTCGCAGGTCGAGGTGGTGATTCACCCCCAGAGCGTGATTCACTCCCTGGTGGATTACGTCGACGGGTCCGTGCTGGCCCAGTTGGGTAACCCGGACATGCGCACTCCGATCGCCAATGCCCTGGCCTGGCCTGAGCGTATCGACTCGGGCGTTGCGCTGCTGGACCTGTTCGCTATCGCTCGCCTGGATTTCCAGGCGCCCGATGAGCAGCGCTTCCCCTGCCTGCGCCTGGCGCGCCAGGCGGCCGAGGCGGGCAACAGTGCGCCGGCCATGTTGAACGCTGCCAATGAAGTGGCCGTTGCCGCGTTTCTCGATGGACGTGTCCGTTACCTCGAGATCGCGAGTATCATCGAGGAAGTCTTGAATCTCGAGGCCGTGGTTTCGGTCGATGACCTCGACACAGTATTTACGGCGGATGCCAGGGCTCGCGAGTTGGCGGGCCAATGGCTGCAGCGCCACGGGCGTTGAAGCTGCGATACGTTAGCCAGGGTTGCCCTGGACAGGATTGCGGAGAAAACAGATGAGCGCGCTCTATATGATTGTCGGCACCCTGGTTGCCTTGGGGGTGTTGGTCACTTTTCACGAATTCGGTCATTTCTGGGTTGCGCGTCGCTGTGGCGTCAAGGTCCTGCGTTTTTCCGTGGGCTTTGGCATGCCATTGCTGCGCTGGCACGACAAGAAAGGCACCGAGTTCGTCGTGGCGGCCATCCCGTTGGGTGGCTACGTCAAGATGCTCGACGAGCGCGAAGGCGAGGTCCCGGCCGATCAGCTCGATCAATCCTTCAATCGCAAGACCGTCCGTCAGCGTATTGCCATCGTCGCGGCGGGGCCGATCGCCAACTTCCTGCTGGCCATGGTGTTTTTCTGGGGCCTGGCCATGTTGGGCAGCGAACAGGTGCGTCCGGTCATCGGTGGAGTAGAGGCCGGTAGCGTTGCCGCCCGTGCCGGGCTGGGTGCCGGGCAGGAAATCGTCGCCATCGATGGCGAGCCTACTTCGGGCTGGGCGGCGGTCAATCTGCAGTTGGTACGTCGCCTGGGTGAGAGCGGTTCGTTGCAATTGATGGTGCGCGAGCAGGGCTCCACGGTGGATTCGCCTCGCGAGCTCATCTTGGACAACTGGCTCAAGGGCGCGGACGAGCCGGATCCGATCCGCTCCCTGGGGATCCGGCCATGGCGTCCGGCCTTGCCGCCGATCCTCGCCGAACTCGACCCGAAAGGCCCGGCCCAGATGGCTGGTCTGAAGACCGGCGATCGGTTGCTGGCCCTCGACGGCCAGCCGGTCGGCGACTGGCAGCAGGTGGTCGATTCGGTTCGTGTACGTCCTGATACCAAAATTGTGCTGCGCATCGAGCGCGACGGTGCTCCAATCGACGTCCCGGTAACCCTGGCCGCCCGTGGCGAGAGCAAGGCGCCGACCGGTTACCTGGGAGCAGGCGTCAAGGCGGTCGACTGGCCACCGGAAATGATCCGCGAGGTCAGTTTCGGCCCAGTGGCGGCGATTGGCGAGGGTGCGCGTCGTACCTGGACCATGAGCATCCTGACGCTGGACTCGCTCAAGAAAATGTTGTTCGGCGAGCTCTCGGTAAAAAACTTGAGTGGACCGATAACCATTGCTAAAGTGGCGGGCGCTTCTGCCCAGTCGGGCGTCGCTGATTTCCTGAATTTCCTTGCTTATCTGAGCATTAGCCTGGGGGTTCTGAATTTGCTGCCCATTCCGGTACTGGATGGGGGGCATCTGCTGTTTTATCTGATCGAGTGGGCGCGTGGTCGTCCCTTGTCGGATCGGGTGCAAGGTTGGGGGATACAGATCGGTATCAGCTTGGTAGTCGGGGTCATGTTGCTTGCCCTCGTCAACGATCTGGGTCGTCTGTAACGCTTCGCTGAATTGCGAATCTGCCGCATTTTGCGGCAGTTTGTTTATTGCCAGTTGGAATAAGAAAGGACTTCATGAAACGTCTGCTGCTAACTGCGGTTCTCACCGTATTGATGATCGCCGAAGTTCACGCCGAGTCCTTCACTATCTCTGATATTCGCGTCAATGGCCTCCAGCGGGTCTCCGCGGGTAGCGTCTTTGGTGCCTTGCCGTTGAACGTCGGCGAGCAGGCGGATGATCGGCGCCTGGTGGAATCCACGCGTGCGCTGTTCAAGACCGGCTTCTTTCAAGATATCCAGCTGGGCCGTGACGGCAATGTCCTGGTCATCACGGTAGTCGAGCGCCCGTCGGTCGCCAGTATCGAGATCGAAGGCAACAAGGCGATCTCCACTGAAGACCTGATGAAGGGCCTGAAACAATCCGGCCTGGCCGAAGGCGAGATCTTCCAGCGCGCCACCCTCGAAGGTGTGCGTAACGAGCTGCAGCGCCAGTACGTTGCCCAGGGCCGCTACTCGGCCACCGTCGACACCGAAGTGGTGCCGCAACCGCGCAACCGCGTCGGCCTGAAGGTCAACATCAATGAAGGCACCGTGGCGGCCATCCAGCACATCAACGTGGTGGGCAACACGGTTTTCCCGGATGAAGACCTGATCGACCTGTTCGAACTCAAGACCACCAACTGGCTGTCGTTCTTCAAGAACGACGACAAGTACGCCCGTGAAAAACTCTCCGGTGACCTGGAGCGCCTGCGTTCCTACTACCTGGACCGTGGCTACATCAACATGGACATCGCTTCGACCCAGGTGTCCATCACCCCGGACAAGAAGCACGTCTACATCACCGTCAACGTCAACGAAGGCGAGAAGTACACCGTTCGTGACGTCAAGCTCAGCGGTGACCTGAAGGTTCCCGAGGACCAGGTCAAGTCGCTGCTGCTGGTACAGAAGGGCCAGGTGTTCTCGCGCAAGCTGATGACCACCACCTCCGAGCTGATCACCCGCCGCCTGGGTAACGAGGGCTACACCTTCGCCAACGTCAACGGCGTGCCGCAGCCGCATGATGAAGACCACACCGTCGACATCACGTTCGCCGTGGACCCGGGCAAGCGTGCCTACGTCAACCGCATCAACTTCCGTGGCAACACCAAGTCCGAGGACGAAGTGCTGCGCCGTGAAATGCGCCAGATGGAAGGTGGCTGGGCGTCGACTTACCTGATCGACCAGTCCAAGACCCGCCTGGAGCGCCTGGGCTTCTTCAAGGAAGTCAACGTCGAGACGCCGGCCGTGCCGGGCGTCGATGACCAGGTCGATGTGAACTACAGCGTCGAAGAGCAGGCTTCCGGCTCGATCACCGCCAGCGTCGGTTTCGCCCAGAGCGCCGGCCTGATCCTCGGTGGCTCGATCACCCAGAACAACTTCCTGGGTACCGGTAACAAGGTCAGCATTGGCTTGACCCGTAGCGAATACCAGACCCGCTATAACTTCGGTTTCGTGGACCCCTACTGGACCGCTGACGGCGTGAGCCTGGGTTACAACGCCTTCTATCGCACCACCGACTATGACGAGCTGGACTCTGACATCTCCAGCTATGCGGTGGACAGCTACGGTGTCGGCGCCAACATCGGCTACCCGATCAGCGAAACCTCGCGCCTGACCTTCGGCCTCACGGCCCAGCAGGACAAGATCAACACCGGTCGCTACACCGTCGACGAGATCTTCGATTTCGTGAACAAGGAAGGCGACAGCTACCTGAACTTCAAGGCGTCTGCCGGCTGGTCCGAGTCGACCCTGAACAAGGGCGTGCTGGCGACCCGTGGCCACTCCCAGAGCCTGGTGTTCGAAACCACCACCCCTGGCAGCGACCTGTCGTTCTTCAAGCTCGACTACCGTGGCCAGTTGTTCCAGCCGCTGTCCGACAACTACACCATGCGCCTGCACACCGAGCTGGGCTATGGTGACGGCTATGGCTCCACCGATGGCCTGCCGTTCTACGAGAACTACTACGCCGGTGGTTTCAACTCGGTACGTGGCTTCAAGGACAGTACCCTGGGCCCGCGCAGTACGCCGAGCCGGGGCAACAATCCAGGCACCATTGCCGACCCGGATCAGGATCCGCTTCCGTTCGGTGGCAACGTCCTTATCCAGGGTGGTCTGGAAGTCCTCTTCCCGATGCCGTTCGTCAAGGATCAGCGTTCCCTGCGTACCTCGGTATTCTGGGACGTGGGTAACGTATTCGACTCCAAGTGCAGCGACACTACCAACGCCAACGGCACCAGGTCCGATACTCAGTGCAACGATATCAGCCTGAGCAACCTGGCCAGTTCGGTGGGTGTGGGCGTGACCTGGGTCACCGCGCTGGGTCCCTTGAGCTTCGCGTTGGCGATGCCGATCAAGAAACCGGATGACGCTGAAACCCAAGTGTTCCAATTCTCCCTCGGCCAGACGTTCTAAGCGTCTGACCCATGACAACGACAATGGATTTTGTAGGAGTGCATCGTGCGTAAGTTGACTCAATTGGTTCTCCTGGCGACCGTACTGGTCGCCGGTCCGGCTTTTGCCGACATGAAGATTGCCGTGCTGAATTATCAGATGGCCCTGCTGGAATCCGACGCGGCGAAGAAGTACGCCGTGGATGCCGAGAAGAAATTCGGCCCGCAACTGACCAAGCTCAAAGGCCTGGAAAGCAGCGCCAAGGGCATCCAGGATCGTCTGGTCGCCGGTGGCGACAAGATGGCCCAGGGCGAGCGCGAGCGTCTGGAGCTTGAATTCAAGCAAAAGGCCCGTGACTTCCAGTTCCAGTCCAAGGAGCTGAACGAAGCGAAGGCCGTTGCCGACCGCGAAATGCTCAAGCAACTCAAGCCGAAACTCGATAGCGCAGTGGAAGAAGTCATCAAGAAGGGTGGTTTTGACCTGGTGTTCGAGCGTGGCGCAGTGATCGATGTCAAGCCTCAGTACGACATCACGCGCCAAGTGATCGAGCGCATGAATCAGCTGAAGTAATCCATGACAGCGACTATCAAGCTCGGCCAGTTGGCCGAGTTCCTCGGCGCCACCCTGCGTGGCGACCCGGAGAAGACAATTACTGGGCTAGCCACTTTGCAAGAGGCTGGCCCAGCTCAGTTGAGCTTTCTGGCAAACCCTCAATACCGCAAGTACCTGGTCGACAGCCGGGCAGCCGCGTTGTTGCTCAAGGCCGCTGATGCCGACGGGTTTGCCGGCGATGCCCTGATCGTGCCCGATCCGTACCTGGCGTATGCGCGAATTTCCCATCTGTTCGATCCCAAGCCGACATCGGCCGCCGGTATTCATCCCAGCGCCGTGATCGCCGCAGATGCCGTGGTGGACCCTACCGCCAGCGTCGGCCCGTTCGTGGTCATTGAAAGCGCGGCCCGAATCGGTGCTGGCGTCACGTTGGGTGCCCATTGCTTCATTGGCGCACGCAGCGAGATCGGCGAAGGCGGCTGGCTGGCGCCACGGGTCACCCTGTATCACGATGTGCGCATCGGCAAGCGCGTGGTGATCCAGTCCGGCGCCGTGCTGGGTGGCGAAGGGTTCGGTTTTGCCAACGAGAAAGGCATCTGGCAGAAGATCGCCCAGATCGGCGGTGTCACCATTGGCGATGACGTGGAGATCGGCGTCAACACCGCGATCGATCGCGGTGCCCTGGCCGACACGGTCATCGGCAATGGCGTCAAGCTCGACAACCAGATCCAGATCGCCCACAACGTTCAGGTCGGTGACCACACCGCCATGGCCGCCTGCGTGGGCATCTCCGGCAGCACCAAGATCGGCAAGCACTGCATGCTCGCCGGTGGCGTGGGCCTGGTGGGCCATATCGACATCTGTGACAACGTGTTCCTGACCGGGATGACCATGGTGACCCACTCGATTACCGAGCCGGGTGCCTATTCTTCCGGCACAGCCATGCAACCGGCAGCCGAATGGCGCAAGAGCGCGGCGCGTATCCGCCAGCTCGACGACATCGCGCGGCGCCTCAAGCAGGTGGAAAAGCGTGTAGGGGACGTGACCCCTGGCGGTAATGCTTCATCAGATGGCTGATACCATTTCCATATCAAGTGTGCACAGCCGTTAGGGCATCTTGATTTGCTAGCGGAGTGCGCGTCACTCGTGCGCTCCCAATCTTTACATAGGCTTCCCCCCGAAATGATGGACATCAACGAGATTCGCGAATACCTGCCTCACCGTTACCCGTTCCTGCTGGTGGATCGGGTGGTGGACCTGGACGTTGAAGGCAAGCGCATTCGCGCCTATAAGAATGTCAGCATCAACGAGCCGTTCTTCAATGGTCACTTCCCCGCGCATCCAATCATGCCGGGCGTCCTGATCATCGAGGCGATGGCCCAGGCTGCCGGGATCCTTGGTTTCAAAATGCTCGACGTCAAGCCTGCCGACGGCACGCTCTATTACTTCGTCGGCTCCGACAAGCTGCGCTTCCGCCAGCCGGTCACCCCGGGCGACCAGTTGATCCTCGAAGCCAAGTTCATCAGTTGCAAGCGCCAGATCTGGAAATTCGAATGCCAGGCTTCGGTCGACGGCAAGCCAGTCTGCTCCGCTGAAATCATCTGTGCGGAACGCAAACTATGAGTTTGATTGACCCTCGCGCAATCATCGATCCGACGGCCGTCCTGGCCGCCGATGTCGAGGTCGGCCCGTGGTCGATTGTCGGCGCAGGTGTGGAAATCGGCGAGGGTACGGTGATCGGTCCCCACGTAATTCTCAAGGGGCCGACCCGGATCGGTCGGCACAATCGCATCTACCAGTTTTCTTCGGTAGGCGAGGACACGCCCGATCTCAAGTACAAAGGTGAAGAAACCCGTCTGGTCATTGGCGATCACAACGTGATCCGCGAAGGCGTGACGATTCACCGTGGCACCGTCCAGGATCGTTCCGAAACGACCCTGGGCGACCACAACCTGATCATGGCCTACGCACACATCGGCCATGACAGTGTGATTGGCAACCATTGCATCCTGGTCAACAACACCGCGTTGGCCGGCCATGTACACGTGGACGATTGGGCGATCCTGTCCGGGTTCACCCTGGTGCACCAGTATTGCCACATCGGCGCCCACAGCTTCTCTGGCATGGGCACCGCCATCGGCAAGGACGTCCCGGCCTATGTCACGGTGTTCGGCAACCCGGCCGAAGCTCGCAGCATGAACTTCGAAGGCATGCGCCGTCGTGGTTTCAGTGAAGAGGCGATTACGGCCCTGCGTCGTGCCTACAAGGTGGTGTACCGCCAGGGCCTGACCGTCGAACAGGCGCTCGCCGAACTGGCCGAGGCGTCGGCGCAATACCCGGAAGTCGCGATCTTCCGCGACTCCATCCAGTCTTCGACCCGCGGCATCACTCGCTGACCATGGCTAACGTGCGCGTTGCACTGGTGGCGGGAGAGGCTTCCGGTGACATTCTGGGCGCGGGTCTGATGCGAGCGCTCAAGGCGCAGCACCCCGCGGTGGAATTCATCGGGGTCGGTGGGCCGTTGATGCAGGCCGAAGGCCTGACCTCCTATTTTCCGATGGAGCGCCTGTCAGTGATGGGCCTGGTGGAAGTGCTCGGTCGCCTGCGCGAGCTGCTGGCCCGGCGCAAGAAACTGATCCAGACCCTGATCGAAGAAAAACCGGATGTGTTCATCGGCATCGATGCACCGGATTTCACCCTCAATATCGAACTCAAATTGCGTCAGGCCGGGATCAAGACCGTGCACTACGTCAGCCCGTCGGTCTGGGCCTGGCGGCAGAAGCGGGTGCTGAAGATCCGCGAAGGCTGCGACCTGATGCTGACGCTGCTGCCGTTCGAGGCCAGGTTCTACGAAGAGAAAGGCGTGCCGGTGCGGTTTGTCGGACACACCCTGGCCGATACCATTCCCCTGGAAGCCGATCGCGAGGCGGCTCGCCAGGCGTTGGGCTTGCCCGATGGGCCGCTGGTGGCCTTGATGCCCGGTAGCCGGGGCGGCGAAGTGAGTCGCCTGGGTGGCTTGTTCTTCGACGCCGCCGAACGCCTTCTGGCGCTGCGCCCTGGTGTGCGTTTTGTCCTGCCGTGTGCCAGCCCGCAGCGCCGCGTCCAGCTGGAAGCCCTGCTGGTCGGTCGCGATTTGCCGGTGACGTTGCTCGACGGCCGTTCCCATGACGCGTTGGCGGCCTGTGATGCGGTGTTGATTGCCTCCGGCACTGCTACCCTTGAGGCGTTGTTGTACAAACGCCCGATGGTGGTCGCCTATCGCCTGGCGCCGCTGACGTTCTGGATTCTCAAGCGCATGGTCAAGAGCCCCTACGTGTCCTTGCCGAACCTGCTGGCCCAACGCCTGTTGGTGCCGGAGCTGCTGCAGGACGATGCGACCGCCGAGGCGCTGGCCAGCACGCTCTCGCCCTTGATCGACGGCGGCGAGGAGCAGACTCGCGGCTTTGACGAAATTCACCGTACCCTGCGTCGCGATGCCTCCAACCAGGCGGCTGACGCGGTACTGACCCTGATTGGCGCAAAACCATGAGCAACGTAAAGCTACAGATGGGCCTGGACTTCAACCTGGTTGCCGAAGTGGAAGAACTGGTGGCCGGTGTCGATGAAGTGGGGCGCGGCCCATTGTGCGGCGCGGTGGTGACGGCGGCGGTGATTCTCGACCCGAACCGGCCGATCCTGGGGCTCAATGATTCGAAGAAGCTCACGCAAGCCCGTCGCGAAAAACTCTACGACGAAATCTGCGAGAAAGCCCTGAGCTGGTGCATCGCCCGGGCCGAAGTCGAAGAAATCGATGAACTCAATATTCTGCACGCCACCATGCTTGCCATGCAGCGTGCGGTGCAGGGCCTGCACATCACGCCGAAGTTGGCGATGATCGATGGCAATCGCTGCCCGAAACTGTCGATGCGCGCCGAAGCGGTGATCCAGGGCGACGGCAAGGTGCCGGCCATCGCGGCGGCCTCGATCCTGGCGAAGGTCAGCCGTGACCGGGAGATGAGCGCCTTCGAGTTGATCTACCCAGGCTACGGCATCGGCAGCCACAAGGGCTACCCGACCCCCGTTCATCTGGAAGCCCTGGCACGCCTGGGGCCAACGCCGATCCACCGGCGTTCGTTCGCCCCGGTGCGGCTGGCGTATGAAGCCCGTGAAGGGTTGATCGAAAGCGAGAGATTCGCCTGATTCATTGTGGCGAGGGAGCTTGCTCCCGCTTGGGGGCGAAGCGCCCATAAGAAGGGAGCTGCTGCGCAGCCCAGCGGGAGCAAGCTCCCTCGCCACGGATTCAATCACTTCAATGAGCGGTATGGGTTGCAGGCTGATGTTTTACCCAAGGCCCGGTACAATCCGGGCCTTGTTGTTTTCATGACTTAACGCAGGATCACTATGCCGGCTTCATTCGTTCATCTACGCCTGCACACTGAATACTCCCTGGTCGACGGTCTGGTGCGGATCAAGCCCCTGGTCAAGACCCTGGTGGGCATGAACATGCCTGCCGTGGCGGTCACCGACCAGAACAACATGTGCTCGCTGGTCAAGTTCTACAAGGCCGCCATGGGCGCCGGGATCAAGCCGATCTGTGGCGCCGACCTGTGGCTGTCGAACAAGGACCCGGACGCGCCGCTGAGCCGTATCAGCCTGTTGGCGATGAACGCCGTGGGGTATCGCAACCTCACCGAGCTGATCTCCCGCGGTTTTATCGATGGTCAGCGCAACGGCTCGATCATCATCGAGCGCGAGTGGGTGGCCGAGGCCAGCGAAGGGCTGATCATGCTGTCGGCAGCCAAGGAAGGTGAAATCGGCCTGGCCCTGCTCAGCGGCAATCCCGACGAAGCCGAGACCCTGGCCCGTGACTGGATGGCGGTGTTCCCGGACCGCTTCTACATCGAGGTGCAACGCACCAACCGTCCCAATGACGAAGAGCACCTGCATGCCGCCGTGGCCCTGGCCGACAAGATCGGCGCGCCGCTGGTGGCGACCAATGACGTGCGGTTCATCAAGCGGGAAGATTTCGAAGCCCACGAAACACGGGTCTGCATCGGTGAGGGCCGTGCCCTCGACGACCCGCGTCGGTCGAAGAACTACAGCGACCAGCAATACCTCAAGAGCGCCGAGGAAATGGCCGAGTTGTTCAGCGACTTGCCCGAGGCGCTGGAAAACACCGTCGAGATCGCCAAGCGCTGCAACATCGAAGTGAAGCTGGGCAAGCACTTCCTGCCCAACTTCCCGATTCCCGATGGCATGACCATCGACGAATATTTCCGCAAAGTGTCCTTCGACGGCCTCGACGAACGCCTCCGTGTCCTGTTGCCCAAGGACACCACCGAAGATTACGAAGCCAAGCGCCAGGTCTATGTCGATCGGTTGAATTTCGAGCTGGATATCATCATCCAGATGGGTTTTCCCGGTTACTTCCTGATCGTGATGGACTTCATCCAGTGGGCCAAGAGCAACGGCGTGCCGGTGGGCCCTGGCCGTGGATCGGGTGCGGGGTCGCTGGTGGCCTACGTGCAGAAGATCACCGACCTCGACCCGCTGGAATATGACCTGCTGTTCGAACGTTTCCTCAACCCGGAACGGGTATCCATGCCCGACTTCGACGTCGACTTCTGCATGGACGGCCGCGACCGGGTCATCGACTACGTGGCCGAGAAATATGGCCGCAACGCGGTAAGCCAGATCATCACCTTCGGTTCCATGGCCGCCAAGGCGGTGGTGCGTGACGTGGCGCGGGTGCAGGGCAAGTCCTACGGTCTGGCGGATCGCCTGTCGAAGATGATTCCCTTCGAAGTCGGCATGACCCTGGAGAAGGCCTATGAGCAGGAAGAAATCCTGCGGGACTTCATCAAGGTCGACGAAGAGGCCGCGGAAATCTGGGAGATGGCCCGCAAGCTCGAAGGCGTGGTGCGTAACGTCGGCAAGCACGCCGGGGGCGTGGTCATCGCGCCGACCAAGCTGACGGACTTCTCGCCGATCTATTGCGATGAAGAAGGCGACGGCCTGGTGACCCAGTTCGACAAGGACGACGTCGAGGCCGCAGGTCTGGTGAAGTTCGACTTCCTCGGCCTGCGGACCCTGACGATCATCGACTGGGCGTTGAAAACCATCAACCGCGACCGGGCCAAGGTCGGCGAAGAGCCGCTGGACATTGCCTTCATCCCACTGGATGACAAACCGACCTACAGCCTGTTGCAAAAAGCTGAAACCACGGCGGTGTTCCAGCTTGAATCCCGGGGCATGAAGGAGCTGATCAAGAAGCTCAAGCCCGACTGCCTGGAAGACCTGATCGCACTGGTGGCCCTGTTCCGTCCGGGGCCCCTGCAATCGGGCATGGTGGATGACTTCATCAACCGTAAGCACGGTCGCGCCGAGCTGGCGTACCCGCACCCGGATTATCAGTACGACGGCCTCAAGCCGGTGCTGGCCCCGACCTACGGCATCATCCTGTACCAGGAACAGGTGATGCAGATTGCCCAGGTGATGGCCGGCTACACCCTCGGCGGCGCGGACATGCTGCGTCGAGCCATGGGTAAGAAAAAGCCCGAGGAAATGGCCAAGCAGCGCGGTGGTTTCATCGAAGGTTGCGCGAACAACGGCATCGATGCGGACCTGGCGGGCAACATCTTCGACCTGGTGGAAAAATTCGCCGGCTACGGCTTCAACAAATCCCACTCCGCCGCCTATGGCCTGGTGTCGTACCAGACGGCATGGTTGAAGGCCCATTACCCGGCGCCATTCATGGCCGCGGTACTGTCGGCGGATATGCACAACACCGACAAGGTCGTGACCTTGATCGAAGAAGTGCGGACCATGAAGCTGCGCCTCGACGCACCGGACGTGAACGCTTCGGAGTTCAAGTTCACGGTGAACGACGAAGGCCGCATCATCTATGGCCTCGGCGCGATCAAGGGCGTGGGCGAGGGTCCGGTGGAAGCCATCACCGAAGCGCGCCAGGACGGGCCGTTCAAGGACCTGTTCGATTTCTGCGCGCGGGTTGACCTCAAGCGCATCAACAAGCGCACCCTTGACGGTTTGATCCGCAGTGGCGCCCTGGACCGGCTCGGGCCTTACTTCCAGGATGAGCCCAAGGCCTACCAGGCCAACATCGACCGCAACCGCGCGGTGTTGCTGGCGGCGATGGAGGAGGCGATCAAGGCCGCCGAACAGACCGCCCGTACCCACGACAGCGGCCACGCCGACCTGTTTGGCGGGCTGTTCGTCGAGGAGGACGCCGATGTCTACGGCAACCATCGCAAGGCCAAGGAACTGACCCTCAAGGAACGCCTCAAGGGTGAAAAAGACACCCTGGGCCTCTACCTCACCGGTCACCCGATCGACGAATACGAAGGCGAGATCCGCCGCTTCGCCCGCCAGCGCATCATTGACCTCAAGCCGGCGCGCGACACCCAGACGGTCGCCGGCATGATCATCGCCCTGCGGGTGATGAAAAACAAAAAGGGCGACAAGATGGGCTTCATCACCCTCGACGACCGCTCCGGGCGCATCGAGGCGTCACTCTTCGCCGATGCGTTCCATTCGGCGCAGTCGCTGTTGCAGACCGACGCGATGGTGGTGGTGGAAGGCGAGGTCAGCAACGATGACTTCTCCGGTGGCCTGCGGTTGCGGGTCAAGCGGGTGATGAGCATGGAAGATGCCCGTACCAACCTGGCCGAGAGCCTGCGCCTGAAGTTGCAGACCCAGGACCTCAAGGGCGATCAGCTACGCTGGTTGGGCGAATTGTTCAAGCGCCATCGCGGTGCCTGCCCGATCACCATGGAGTACGTACGCCCCGATGCCAAGGCCGTGCTGCAGTTCGGCGAAGGCTGGCGGATCGATCCGGCGGATGCGTTGATTCAAGCCTTGCGTGACCAGTTCGGCAAAGACAACGTCTTCCTCCAATACCGTTGACGGCCAGGGGCCACTGTTGAAACCGGAATGCCCCTGATCTCGACCCGAATTTTTAATCTCGACCTGAACGCGCCTCTCCCTTAAGGTAGGCGCGAATAGACAACCGGCCGGCCCAAGCTCTCTTGGACGTCGACCCAAGACGGACGCCTATGAACCCGAATTTTCTTGATTTCGAACAGCCGATCGCCGACCTGCAAGCCAAGATCGAAGAGTTGCGCTTGGTCGGTAATGACAATTCGCTGAATATCGGCGATGAAATCTCTCGTCTGCAGGATAAAAGCCGCACGCTGACCGAAGACATCTTCGGCAAGCTGACCAGCTGGCAGATCGCTCGCCTGGCACGTCACCCGCGTCGTCCCTACACCCTGGACTACATCGACCACATCTTTACCGAGTTCGATGAGCTGCATGGCGACCGTCACTTCTCCGACGACGCCGCGATCGTCGGCGGCGTTGCCCGCCTGGACGAGCAGCCGGTGATGGTGATCGGTCACCAGAAAGGCCGCGAAGTCCGCGAGAAGGTGCGCCGCAACTTCGGCATGCCGCGTCCGGAAGGCTACCGCAAGGCGTGCCGCCTGATGGAGATGGCCGAGCGCTTCAAGATGCCGATCCTGACCTTCATCGACACCCCGGGCGCCTACCCGGGCATCGATGCCGAAGAGCGCAACCAGAGCGAAGCGATTGCCTGGAACCTGCGCGTCATGGCACGCCTGAAAACCCCGATCATCGCCACCGTGATTGGCGAGGGTGGTTCCGGCGGTGCGTTGGCCATCGGTGTCTGCGACCAGTTGAACATGCTGCAGTATTCCACTTATGCGGTGATCTCGCCGGAAGGCTGCGCGTCGATCCTGTGGAAAACTGCCGAGAAGGCGCCGGATGCCGCCGAGGCCATGGGCATTACCGCCGAGCGTCTCAAAGGCCTGGGCATCGTCGACAAAGTGATCAACGAGCCCGTGGGCGGCGCCCACCGCGACCCGGCTGCGGCGGCGGCACTGATCCGCGCCGAGCTGAGTTCCCAGTTGTCGATGCTCAAGAAATTCGATAACGACGCGCTGCTGGCCCGTCGCTACGAGCGGTTGATGAGCTACGGTCTCTGATCCAAGCGCTGTACCCCTGTGTGGGAGCGAGCTTGCTCGCGATAACGGTTTAACATTCAACAGATAAGTTGACTGATATACCGCCAATCGCGAGCAAGCTCGCTCCCACATTTGATTTGTGTGAAGGCCAGTTTCTATGAATCAGCCCAGGATCGACCTGCCCACCCGGCTCCTCACACAGCTATCCCCCTGGCGCAACGCCGCCACCTGGCGCATCGCCTTCTCCGGCGGCCTCGACTCCACCGTCCTGCTGCACCTGCTCGCGACCCTTTCGCAACATCACGCCCTGCCCGCGTTGAGTGCTATCCATGTGCATCACGGCCTTCAGGCAGTGGCCGAGGCGTGGCCGGATCATTGCCGTTCGGTCTGTGCGGCTCTTGGCGTACCGCTGGACGTGGTGAATGTACAAGTGCGCCCTGGCGCCAGTATCGAGCGTGCTGCCCGGGAGGCGCGTTATGGCGCGTTCGTGGCGGCCCTCCATGGCAATGAAGTGCTGCTCACCGCCCAGCATCGTGATGACCAGGCCGAAACCTTGTTGTTTCGCCTGCTGCGGGGGGCAGGGGTGAGGGGGTTGGCGGCGATGCCACGGCAGCGACCTTTGGGTCTGGGGCATCTGCTGCGGCCGTTGCTCGAGGTGTCCCGTGCCGAGCTGCAAGCCTATGCGACGCAACAGGGCTTGAGCTGGATCGACGACCCGTCCAACGATGATCACCGGTACGCGCGCAACTACCTGCGCCAGCGGGTTTTTCCAGTGCTGGCCGCGCACTGGCCGCAAGCCTCGGCGACCCTGGCCCGAAGTGCTGCGCACATGGGTGAAGCCCAAGGCTTGCTGGACGACTTGGCGCGGATCGACTTGTCCCAGGCCGTGACGCCAGGTGCGTTCGACTGGCTTGGGCTGCCATCGCTGGTGCTGGCGCCGTTGCGGGCGTTGTCGCCGGCCCGTCAGCGCAACGCGTTGAGCCACTGGCTGGCCCCCCTGACCCTGCTGCCCGACAGCGATCACTGGGCGGGCTGGGACTCGTTGCGCGATGCCGCGGACGATGCCCGGCCCATCTGGCGCCTGGCCGACGGCGAGCTGCACCGGGCCGCCGGGCGGGTCTGGTGGTTATCCGACCACTGGCTATGTTCGCTGCCAGGCCCCGTCGACTGGGCAGATCCGGCGCTGCCGCTGCCCTTGCCGGGCAACGGTCAGGTGGTGCTTATCGGCCAGCCGCCTGCGGGGCCGCTTAGCGTGCGCTATCGTCAAGGCGGCGAGGTGCTGGCGTTAGCGAGTCGTGGTCATCGTGATCTCAAGCGTTTGCTCAATGAAAAGGGCGTGCCGGCGTTCGTTCGCGGCCGATTGCCGCTGCTTTATCAAGGCGAGCAATTGCTGGCGGTGGCCAACCTGGCCGGGCTCGATGCACAAGCTGATGGCAGTTGGCGATTGATCTGGACACCAGGAAACCAAGATCTGGGTTTGAGCTGAAAGGGGCTTTCCGGTAGACTACGCTCCCTTCTTGATACAACTTCTGTGGATTCGCCTGAATTGCAGGAGTTGCCGATTACCAAGCAGTCTTTGCTGGGCGATTCCAAAAAATGTGTAGCGAGCAACGTACCGGTGATTTCACTTCCGGTCTGTCCCAACGCGGCGGTTTTTTTGAAAGGTGCACTGTGATTAATGCAGGTGATCGGGGGCTTCGGCCTTCCTTCGCTTTCCCCGGCGGCTCGGACCGCTTTAACGCAGACTTCTAGGGTTTTTCATGACGCGCTACATATTCGTCACGGGCGGTGTTGTTTCTTCATTGGGGAAAGGCATTGCCTCGGCTTCATTGGCGGCCATCCTGGAGGCGCGGGGACTTAAGGTCACCATGCTCAAGCTGGACCCGTACATCAACGTCGACCCGGGCACCATGAGCCCGTTCCAGCACGGTGAAGTGTTCGTCACCCACGACGGCGCCGAGACCGACCTGGACCTGGGCCACTACGAGCGGTTCATCCGCACGACCATGACCCAGAACAACAACTTCACCACCGGCCGTGTCTACGAACACGTGCTGCGCAAGGAGCGTCGTGGTGACTACCTGGGCGCGACCATCCAGGTCATCCCGCACATCACCGACGAAATCAAGCGCCGCATCATCAAGGGTGCCGGCGACGCCGACGTGGCGATGGTCGAAATCGGCGGGACCGTGGGCGATATCGAGTCCCAGCCGTTCCTCGAAGCCATCCGCCAGTTGCGTTTCGAAATCGGCGCCAAGCGCGCGATGCTGATGCACCTGACCCTGGTCCCGTACATCGCCACTGCTGGCGAAACCAAGACCAAGCCGACCCAGCACTCGGTCAAGGAACTGCGCTCCATCGGCCTGCAGCCGGACGTGCTGATCTGCCGCTCCGACCACCCGATCGATATCTCGTCGCGTCGCAAGATCGCCCAGTTCACCAACGTTGAAGAGCGCGCGGTCATCGGCCTGGAAGACGCCGACACCATCTACAAGATCCCGGGCATCCTGCATTCCCAGGGCCTGGACGATTTCGTCGTCGAGCGTTTCGGCCTGCAATGCGCCAGCGCCGACCTGTCCGAATGGGACGCCGTGGTCGATGCCAAGCTCAATCCGGAACACGAAGTCACCATCGCCATGGTCGGCAAGTACATGGAACTGCTGGACGCCTACAAGTCGCTGATCGAAGCGATGAGTCACGCGGGTATCAGCAACCGCACCAAGGTCAATCTGCGCTACATCGATTCCGAAGACATCGAGAACCAGGGCACCGGCCTGCTCGAAGGCGCCGATGCGATCCTCGTGCCGGGCGGCTTCGGCCTGCGGGGCGTGGAAGGCAAGATCACCGCCGTGCAATACGCTCGCGAAAACAAGGTGCCTTACCTGGGGATCTGCCTGGGCATGCAAGTGGCGGTCATCGAGTTCGCCCGTAACGTGCTGGGCTGGAAAGACGCCAACTCCACCGAGTTCGATCGCGCCAGCGGCCATCCGGTCGTGGGCCTGATCACCGAGTGGGAAGATGCCACCGGTGCCGTGGAAGTGCGCACCGAAAGCTCGGACCTGGGCGGCACCATGCGTCTGGGTGCCCAGGAATGCCTGCTCGAAGCCGGCTCCAAGGTGCACGATTGCTACGCCAAGGATGTGATCGTCGAGCGTCACCGTCATCGCTACGAAGTGAACAACAACCTGCTGCCGCAACTGATCGAGGCCGGCCTGAAAATCTCCGGTCGTTCCGGTGACGGCGCGCTGGTGGAAGTGGTCGAGTCCCCGGACCATCCATGGTTCGTCGCCTGCCAGTTCCACCCCGAGTTCACCTCTACGCCTCGGGACGGTCATCCGTTGTTCAGCGGTTTCGTGAAGGCCGCGTTGGCTCAACACCAGAAAAAGGCATAAGACGATGGCCCAGAAGATCATCCGCGTCGGCGACATCGAAATTGCCAATGACAAGCCCATGGTGCTGTTCGGCGGCATGAACGTGCTGGAAAGCCGCGACATGGCGATGCAGGTCTGCGAGGAATACGTGAAGGTGACCCAGAAACTGGGTATCCCTTACGTGTTCAAGGCCAGCTTCGACAAGGCCAACCGCTCGTCCGTGACGTCCTACCGTGGCCCGGGCCTGGAAGAAGGCATGCGGATCTTCCAGGACATCAAGCAAGCCTTTGGCGTACCGATCATCACCGATGTCCACGAGCCTGCCCAGGCCGCGGTCGTCGCCGAGGTCTGCGACATCATCCAGTTGCCGGCCTTCCTGTCGCGCCAGACCGACCTGGTGGTGGCGATGGCCAAGACCGGTGCGGTGATCAACATCAAGAAAGCCCAGTTCCTCGCGCCCCAGGAAATGAAACACATCCTGAGCAAGTGCGAAGAGGCCGGCAATGACCAGTTGATCCTCTGCGAGCGTGGTTCGAGCTTCGGCTACAACAACCTGGTGGTGGACATGCTCGGCTTCGGCATCATGAAGCAGTTCGAGTACCCGGTGTTCTTCGACGTGACTCACGCCTTGCAGATGCCCGGTGGTCGTTCCGACTCCGCTGGCGGTCGTCGCGCCCAGGTCACCGATCTGGCCAAGGCGGGCATGAGCCAGTCCCTCGCCGGCCTGTTCCTCGAAGCCCATCCCGATCCGGACAACGCCAAGTGCGACGGCCCTTGTGCCTTGCGCTTGAACAAGCTGGAACCTTTCCTGTCTCAGCTCAAGGCATTGGATGAGCTGGTCAAGGGTTTTCCGACGATAGAAACCGCGTAACGCGGTTTTCTCCGGTAAAGTACCGCTCGATTATCGCTCTGGCCTGCTGGCCGCACTGCTCTTGTGGGAGCATGGCCTGCGATGGTGTCCTTCAGGGCTCATCGTCGGCAAGCCTTGCTCTTTGTGGCGAGGGAGCTTGCTCCCGCTGGAGTGCGAAGCGCTCCCATCCAGGCGCTTGGCTGCTTCGCAGCTGAGCGCGAGCAAGTTTTCTGCAACGTTCTAGTCAACTTTGGAGTGTTTACAACAATGGCAAAAATCGTCGACATCAAAGGTCGTGAAGTTCTCGACTCCCGCGGCAACCCCACTGTTGAAGCGGACGTGCTTCTCGACAACGGTATCATCGGCAGCGCCTGCGCGCCGTCCGGTGCTTCCACTGGCTCGCGCGAAGCGCTGGAGCTGCGTGATGGCGACAAGAGCCGTTACCTGGGCAAGGGCGTGCTCAAAGCCGTCGCCAACATCAACGGTCCGATCCGTGAACTGTTGCTGGGCAAGGACCCTGCCGACCAGAAAGCCCTCGATCACGCGATGATCAAGCTCGACGGTACCGAGAACAAAGCCACCCTGGGCGCCAACGCGATCCTCGCCGTGTCCCTGGCCGCTGCCAAGGCCGCTGCCCAGGATCAGGACCTGCCGCTGTACGCGCACATCGCCAACCTCAACGGTACCCCGGGTGTCTACTCGATGCCGGTGCCGATGATGAACATCATCAACGGCGGCGAGCACGCCGATAACAACGTCGACATCCAGGAATTCATGGTGCAGCCGGTTGGCGCCAAGACCTTCTCCGAAGGCCTGCGCATGGGCACCGAGATTTTCCATCACCTCAAGGCCGTGCTGAAGGCCCGTGGCCTGAGCACTGCCGTTGGCGACGAAGGCGGTTTCGCACCGAACCTGGCGTCCAACGAAGACGCGTTGAAAGTGATCTCCGAAGCCGTGGCCAACGCTGGCTACAAGCTGGGTACCGACGTGACCCTGGCCCTGGACTGCGCCGCCAGCGAGTTCTTCGAAGACGGCAAGTACAACCTGTCCGGCGAAGGCCAGGTGTTCACCGCCGAAGGTTTCGCCGACTACCTCAAGGGCCTGACCGAACGTTATCCGATCATCTCCATCGAAGACGGTCTGGACGAGTCCGACTGGGCTGGCTGGAAAATCCTCACCGACAAGATCGGCGAGAAGACCCAACTGGTGGGTGACGACCTGTTCGTGACCAACACCAAGATCCTGAAAGAAGGCATCGACAAGAAGATCGCCAACTCGATCCTGATCAAGTTCAACCAGATCGGCACCCTGACCGAAACCCTGGAAGCCATCCAGATGGCCAAGGCCGCCGGCTATACCGCCGTGATCTCCCACCGCTCCGGCGAAACCGAAGACTCGACCATTGCCGACCTGGCCGTGGGCACTGCGGCAGGCCAGATCAAGACCGGTTCGCTGTGCCGTTCCGACCGCGTTTCCAAGTACAACCAACTGCTGCGTATCGAAGAGCAATTGAATGGCAAGGCCAAGTACAACGGTCGCGCCGAGTTTCGCGGCTAAGCGGTAAATGGTAAAAAGACAGCGGGTTTGGTCGCAAAGTCGCCCATGGTGGCGGTTTTGCCTCTAATCTGATGCCTTATCAAGCACAAGCCTGGTTCTTCCAGGCTTCGTGCTATCAGACGCTTCAAAGTTTGGCATGGCGGTCTTTTTTCACTGGATACCTGATATTCGATGCGCAGTCCCAATTGGTTGTTTCTTGTCTTGCTCCTGTTGCTGGCCGGCCTGCAGTACCGCCTGTGGGTGGGCAATGGCAGCTTGGCGCAAGTGGCCGACCTGACTCAGCAAATTGCCGACCAACACGCCGAAAACGAGGCGCTACTGGAGCGTAATCGGGTGATGGACGCCGAAGTGACAGAGTTGAAAAAAGGCATGGAGACCGTTGAAGAGCGGGCTCGACATGAACTGGGCATGGTCAAGGAGGGCGAAACCCTCTACCAGTTGGCCCAATGAGTATGCGTTTGCCGGCCTTCTGGGCCGTGATTCCTGCCGCGGGCGTTGGCGCCCGGATGGCCGCCGACCGTCCCAAGCAATACCTGCAACTGGGCGGACGCACAATTCTCGAACACAGCCTCGGCTGTTTCCTCGACCATCCCACCGTCAAGGGTGTGGTGGTCAGCCTTGCACACGATGATCCTTACTGGCCGACCCTGGCCTGCGCCAGCGACACACGCATCCAGCGTGTCGACGGCGGCGAGCAACGTTCGGATTCAGTGCTCAATGCCTTGCTGCATCTGCACGGGCAGGGCGCCGACGATCACGATTGGGTGTTGGTCCACGATGCCGCACGGCCCAACCTGAGCCGGGCCGACCTGGACACATTGCTCAGCGAGTTGGCGAACGACCCGGTCGGCGGCCTGCTGGCCGTTCCGGCGCGCGACACTCTCAAACGCGTCGACAAGCATGGCCGCGTACTGGAAACCGTTGATCGCAGCGTGATCTGGCAAGCCTACACGCCGCAGATGTTCCGCCTCGGTGCCTTGCACCGAGCCCTGGCCGACAGCCTGGTGGCGGATGCAGTGATTACCGACGAAGCGTCCGCCATGGAGTGGGCGGGGCAGGCGCCTCGGTTGATCGAGGGGCGTTCGGATAACATCAAGGTCACCCGGCCGGAAGACCTGGAGTGGTTGCGCCAGCGTTGGGCGAATCGGCATTAAGCGGGACCTGTCCCCTCGTTAGATCTTCAGCATCTGGGCTGGCGCCATCGCGAGCAAGCTCGCTCCCACAATGGGGACCGGTGCCCATCATTCGACGATAAACCCCTGTGGGAGCGAGCTTGCTCGCGATACCAATCGTTCAGGCAACATAAAATTCACTGTCATCCCCGATACTCCGGCCGCTGCGCCAACCCCTCCTTCAAATATTCCACCAACTTGCGCACCTTCGGCGACAGATGCCGCTGCTGTGGATACAACGCCCACACCGCCGTATTCGGCGGCTGATGGGCTTCCAACAGCGAGATCAACGCACCACTGTGCAAATGCTCCAGCACGTAATAATCCGGTAACTGACACAACCCCACCCCTTGCAGCGCCGCATCGAGCACTGCCTGCCCACTGTTGCAGCGCCAATTACCCTGCACCCGTTGGGAAAATTCCCGCCCGTTCTGCTCCAGTTGCCAGATGTCGGAGCTGCCGATCAGGCAATTGTGGCGGCTCAGTTCCGACACGCTGTGGGGCCGGCCATAGCGTTCCAGGTAAGAGGGTGAGGCGCACAAGTACATGCGCCGGGGGGCCAGGCGCGTGGCGACCAGGCGGGAGTCCTGCAAGCGACCCAGGCGAATTGCCAGGTCCAGGCTCTCATGCACCAGGTCCAGCGGGCGATTGCTCAGCTCGATGTCGACCCGCAGCTGCGGGTAGAGCCCCATGAACCGCGTCACCAGGGGCACGATAAACCGTTCGCCATAGGCCACGGCACAGGTCATGCGGAGCATGCCCTTGGGTTCGCTGGTCAGGTCGCCGACGGCTCGCAGTGCTTCTTCGCGTCCATCCTGCAGACGCTGGCAATGCTGCAAAAAAGTTTGTCCGGCTTCGGTCAGGGTCACCCGGCGGGTGCTGCGGTACAGCAAGCGTGTCTGTAGACGCTCTTCGAGCCGTACGATTTGTCGACTGATATGGGAGGACGAAACCCCGAGACGCTCGGCGGCAGCGGTGAATTGGCTGCATTCGGCCACGGCCACAAACTCGTCGATGCCTTCCCAGCGGTTATCGGACATGTAGGATTATCCCTGTACAGCAATAATGTTTTGCTTTTGGCTGGATTATTCATTGTCCGGCGGAGGATTACACTCCCGGTCTTGTATTTATTTGCTGGAGTCCCGGAATGATCAAATCACGCGCTGCCGTTGCCTTCGAGGCCAAGAAACCCCTGGAAATCGTTGAAGTCGACGTCGCCATGCCCAAGGCGGGCGAGGTGCTGTTGCGCGTGGTGGCTTCCGGTGTCTGCCACACCGACGCCTATACCTTGTCGGGCGCCGACCCGGAAGGGATCTTCCCGTCGATCCTGGGTCATGAAGGCGGCGCCATTGTCGAAGCCATCGGCGAAGGCGTGACTTCGGTGGCGGTGGGCGACCATGTGATCCCGCTGTACACGCCGGAGTGCGGCCAGTGCAAATTCTGTAAGTCGGGCAAGACCAACCTCTGCCAGGCGATTCGCGCCACCCAGGGCAAAGGCCTGATGCCGGATGGTACTTCGCGTTTTTCCTACAAGGGCGAGACGATTTTCCACTACATGGGCACCTCGACGTTCTCCGAGTACACCGTGCTGCCGGAAATCTCCGTCGCGAAGATTCCAAAAGAAGCGCCGCTGGAAAAAGTCTGTCTGCTGGGTTGTGGCGTCACCACCGGTATCGGCGCGGTGCTCAACACCGCCAAGGTCAAGCCGGGTGACACCGTGGCGATCTTCGGCCTGGGCGGCATTGGCCTGTCGGCCGTGATCGGCGCCGTGAAGGCCAAGGCCGCGCGGATCATCGCCATCGACATCAACCCGGCCAAGTTCGAAATCGCCACGCAACTGGGCGCCACCGATTGCGTCAACCCGAAAGACTTCGATCGTCCGATCCAGGAAGTCATCGTCGACATGACCGATGGCGGCGTGGACTTCTCCTTCGAATGCATCGGGAATGTCCAGTTGATGCGCGCCGCGCTGGAATGCTGCCACAAGGGCTGGGGCGAGTCGGTGATCATCGGCGTGGCCGGGGCCGGGCAGGAAATCGCTACCCGTCCATTCCAGTTGGTGACCGGGCGCGTCTGGCGGGGTTCGGCCTTTGGCGGCGTACGCGGGCGCAGCGAATTGCCAAGCTACGTGGAAATGGCCGAGAAGGGCGAGATCCCGCTGGATACCTTCATCACCCACACCATGGGCCTGGAAGATATCAACAAGGCGTTCGACCTGATGCATGAAGGCAAGAGCATCCGCACCGTTATCCATTTCTGAGGTCGGTCATGAGTCTGGAAAACATTTCTTGCCAGAAAAGCTTTGGCGGCTGGCACAAGCGCTACCGGCACCGTTCCGAGGTGCTTGGTTGTGACATGGTGTTTGCCGTGTACCTGCCACCGCAAGCCGAGCAGGGCGGCAAGTTGCCGGTGCTGTATTGGTTGTCCGGGCTGACCTGCACCGACGAGAACTTCATGCAAAAGGCCGGCGCCCAGCGCATGGCCGCCGAGCTGGGCCTGATCATCGTCGCGCCGGATACCAGCCCTCGTGGTGCCGACGTGCCGGGCGATCCGGACAATGCCTGGGACTTCGGCCTGGGGGCGGGCTTTTATCTGAACGCCACGCAGGATCCATGGGCGCGGCACTATCGGATGCATGACTACGTGGTGCAGGAATTGCCGGCGCTGGTCGAAGCGCATTTCCCGGCTTCGGACAAGCGCGGCATCAGTGGCCACTCCATGGGCGGTCACGGTGCGCTGGTCTGCGCCTTGCGCAACCCGGGGCGTTACGGTTCGGTGTCGGCTTTTTCGCCGATCAACAATCCAATGGATTGCCCTTGGGGCCAGAAGGCGTTCTCCCGCTACTTGGGAGAAGACCGCTCGAAATGGCGGGAATGGGATGCCTGTGCATTGATTGCCGAGGCGCAGGAGAAGCTGCCATTGCTGGTGGACCAGGGCGATCGCGATGATTTCCTGGCCAACCAGCTCAAGCCCGAAGCCTTGCAACAGGCGGCGAAGTCCGCCGGCCATCCGTTGGAGTTGCGCCTGCAACCGGGCTACGACCACAGCTACTTCTTCATCGCCAGCTTCATTGACGACCACTTGCAGCATCATGCGCGCGCTCTAAACGCCTAATGCAGGTAGAATCACGCCCTGACAAAAATCGGGGCGTTTTTTTATGCGTATTGGCCACGGCTACGATGTTCACCGTTTCGCTGAAGGCGACTTCATTACTCTGGGCGGCGTGCGGATCGCACACGGCTTCGGGCTGCTCGCGCATTCTGACGGTGATGTCCTGCTGCATGCCTTGAGCGATGCCTTGCTCGGCGCCGCGGCGCTGGGTGACATCGGCAAGCACTTCCCCGACACCGACCCGCAATTCAAGGGCGCCGACAGCCGTGTGCTGTTGCGTCATGTGGTCTCGCTGATCCATGCCAAGGGCTGGAAAGTCGGCAATGTCGACAACACCATTGTCGCCCAGGCGCCCAAGATGGCGCCGCACATCGAGTCGATGCGTCGCCTGATCGCCGAGGATCTTCAAGTTGAGCTGGACCAAGTGAACGTCAAGGCCACCACCACCGAAAAGCTTGGCTTCGTCGGCCGTGAAGAAGGCATCGCCGTCCATTCCGTTGCCTTGTTGCTGCGCCCATGACCGAACTGGAACTGTTGGGGCCGCGTGCCTACGGCCCATCGCTGGGCAGTGCGGTCCTCAAGGCCACCGCTGAAGATTTCCAGGTCGACGAAGTGCTCGATATCCCGTTGACGGGCGATGGCGAGCATTTGTGGATCTGGGTGGAAAAGCGCGGCCTGAACACTGAAGAGGCCGCCCGGCGCATCGCCAAGGCCGCCGGCGTGCCGTTGCGCACCGTCAGCTACGCCGGGCTCAAGGATCGCCAGGCCTTGACCCGCCAGTGGTTCAGCGTCCAACTGCCGGGCAAGGCCGATCCCGACCTGTCGGCGGCGCAGAACGACACGCTGAAGATCCTCAAGACCGGCCGGCATCGACGCAAGCTGCAACGCGGCGCGCACTCGGCCAATGGCTTCACCCTGCGCCTGACCCAGTTCAAGGGGGACGTGGCCGCCATCGAGGCGCGGCTGCAACAGATCATGCGCCAGGGTATCCCCAATTATTTCGGCGCCCAGCGCTTCGGCCATGACGGCGGTAATGTCGCCGACGCCCGTGCCTGGGCGGCGCGCAAGGCCTTGCCGGAACAGCGCAATGTACGCTCGCGACTGTTGTCCACCGCCCGCAGCTTCCTGTTCAACCGGGTGTTGGCGGCGCGGGTCGCCGATGGCACCTGGCAACAAGCGCAGGTCGGCGACTTGCTGGCCTTCACTGACAGCCGCAGTTTTTTCCCGGCCGGTGAGGCTGAATGCAGCGACCCACGCCTGGCGATCCTCGATCTACACCCGACCGGGCCGCAGTGGGGTGAGGGACCATCGCCTGCCGCTGGCGCGACCTTTGAGTTGGAACAGGCCATCGCCGAGGGCGAGGCCGATCTGCGGGACTGGTTGATAAACGCGGGAATGAGTCACGAACGTCGCATCCTGCGACTGCCCATTGGCGGGCTGTCGTGGCATTATCCCCAGCCTGACATTCTGCAATTGGAATTCGTCCTGCCGGCCGGATGTTTCGCCACTGTCTTGGTGCGCGAACTCGTCGATCTGGTGCCGGTGGGGCAGACGGACAGCCCATGCGTATTCTGATTTCTAACGACGACGGGGTGACAGCACCCGGTCTTGCCGCGCTTTATGCTGCGCTGGCGGATTTTGCCGAGTGCGTGGTAATCGCTCCGGACCAGGACAAAAGCGGCGCCAGCAGCTCGCTGACGCTCGACCGTCCGTTGCACCCCTGCTATCTGGATAACGGTTTCATCAGCCTCAACGGGACCCCGACCGATTGCGTGCACCTGGGCCTCAACGGCTTGCTGGAGCGCGAGCCGGACATGGTGGTATCGGGCATCAACCTGGGCGCCAACCTGGGCGATGACGTGCTGTATTCCGGCACGGTCGCCGCTGCTCTGGAAGGTCGCTTCCTGGGGAAAACGTCGTTCGCCTTTTCCTTTGTTTCACGCCAGGTCGACAACTTGCCGACCGCCGCCTACTTCGCCCGTAAATTGGTCGAAGCCCACGGTGCGCTGGACCTGCCGCCACGTACGGTGTTGAACGTGAATATCCCGAATCTGCCACTCGATCATATCCGTGGCATCCAGCTCACTCGCCTGGGCCACCGCGCCCGCGCTGCCAGGCCCATGCACGTGGTCGACCCACGCGGCAAGGCCGGCTACTGGATCGCCGCCGCCGGGGATGCGGAGGACGGCGGGCCGGGCACCGACTTCCATGCGGTGATGCAAGGTTATGTCTCGATCACGCCGTTGCAGTTGGACCGCACCTTCAATGACGCCTTTCGAAGTCTCGATGGCTGGCTGGAGGGGCTGCGCTGATGGCTCGTGAGCAAGACGATATGATGCGCCGCGGGATTGGCATGACCTCCCAGCGGACCCGTGAACGACTGATCCAGCGTCTCTACGAAGAGGGGCTGTCCAACGCCCAGGTGTTGGAGGTGATTCGCCGCACGCCGCGGCACCTGTTCGTCGATGAAGCCTTGGCCCATCGGGCCTATGAAGACACGGCGTTGCCCATCGGCCACAACCAGACCATTTCCCAGCCTTACATGGTGGCCCGCATGAGCGAGTTGCTGCTGGAGGCCGGGCCGCTGGACAAGGTGCTGGAGATCGGTACCGGTTCGGGTTACCAGACGGCGGTGTTGTCGCAGCTGGTCGAGCGGGTGTTTTCCGTCGAGCGGATCAAGGTGCTGCAGGATCGCGCCAAGGAACGCCTGGTGGAGCTGAACCTGCGCAACGTGGTGTTTCGTTGGGGCGATGGCTGGGAAGGGTGGCCGGCCTTGGCGCCCTACAACGGCATCATCGTGACCGCGGTGGCCACCGACGTGCCCCAGGCCCTGCTGGACCAGCTCGCCCCTGGTGGACGGCTGGTCATTCCCGTGGGCGCCGGTGAAGTCCAGCAACTGATGCTGATCGTGCGCGAAGAACATGGTTTTTCGCGACACGTCCTGGGAGCGGTGCGGTTCGTGCCGTTGCTCAATGGACCGTTGGCCTGAGCATTTATAAACAGGCGCTGAATTCCGTGGCCACGCCTGTGTCTTACAGCGGCACCGATTCGCTGAACAGAGCCCAATGGCGTCGAGCAAACGTGTGCGGCGGCGCGTTGCGCTTCATTAATAGAGGCGCAGTGGTTGCCAGCTATATTTGTATGAACGCTGCCTGGACAGGCAGCCTCCAATTTTTCAGCCACCACAAAGGGAGCGGCGGGTGAGTCTCACAGTCATTGCGCAGCGTATGGGTATCACGAGCTTTCAGCGCCTGGTGACTGGCCTTGTCTTGAGCACTTTGCTGGTCGGTTGTTCCAGTACGCCGTCGAGCAATGTCCGGGTTGTCGATCGCAACAGCGCAACACCTCAACGTCCTACGGTAACGACGGGCCAATATGTAGTCCGTCGCGGCGATACGCTGTTTTCCATCGCTTTTCGCTACGGCTGGGACTACAAGGCCCTCGCGGCACGCAACAACATTCCTGCGCCTTATACGATTCACCCCGGTCAGACGATTCGCTTCGATGGCCGTAGCGGTTCAACGCCTACCGCAGTGGTGACACAGTCCGGTTCGACGGCTTCCTCGTCGAGCAAAACCACTGTCATTCGCCGGCCGGCGGGGTCTGGGACAGCGGTAATACCGTCCGTCGCGAGCAAACCGGCCCCTGCTCCGATGCCTCCTGCGGGTCCCGCCCCGACTGGCTGGGGATGGCCTTCTAATGGCGTTCTCATTGGAAAATTCTCTTCAAACGGTAGTTTGAATAAAGGAATTGATATCGCCGGGGATTTGGGACAGCCTGTTTTAGCCGCGTCTGATGGCACGGTTGTGTACGCCGGGAGTGGTTTGAGGGGCTACGGCGAACTCGTGATCATCAAACACAGCGATACCTACGTCAGTGCCTACGGTCACAACCGCAGGCTGTTGGTTCGGGAGGGGCAGCAGGTCAAGGTCGGACAGACAATTGCCGAAATGGGATCAACGGGAACGGACCGGGTGAAACTGCACTTTGAGATTCGCCGACAAGGTAAACCAGTCGATCCGCTGCAATTCCTGCCACGTCGTTGATTTGATTGTCAGCCTGTTCCGTCACGTAGAGGGAACAGGCTCCAGCGTTGCCAAGGATAAAGGCGTCGCTTGAGCTTGAGGTCGAACTCACCAAAGGACTATAACAATGGCTCTCAGTAAAGAAGTGCCGGAGTTTGACATCGACGATGAGGTTCTCCTTATGGAGACCGGCATCGCTATGGATTCGATGTCGAATGATGAAGGGGCGACTCCACCTTCCGTTCGTGCCAAATCCAGACACTCCGCTTCACTTAAACAACATAAGTACATCGATTACACCCGGGCGCTCGACGCCACCCAGTTGTACCTCAATGAAATCGGTTTCTCGCCACTGCTCTCCCCCGAGGAAGAAGTTCATTTTGCGCGGCTGTCGCAAAGTGGCGACCCGGCCGGTCGAAAACGCATGATTGAAAGCAACTTGCGCCTGGTGGTGAAAATCGCCCGACGCTACGTCAATCGTGGGCTTTCGCTGCTGGACCTGATCGAAGAGGGCAACCTGGGCCTGATTCGCGCCGTCGAGAAATTCGACCCCGAGCGGGGCTTCCGCTTCTCGACCTACGCGACCTGGTGGATCCGCCAGACCATCGAACGGGCGATCATGAATCAGACCCGGACGATCCGGTTGCCGATTCATGTGGTCAAGGAACTGAACGTCTACCTGCGGGCCGCCCGCGAGTTGACCCAGAAACTCGACCATGAACCGTCACCCGAGGAAATCGCCAACCTGCTGGAAAAACCGGTGGGTGAGGTCAAGCGCATGCTTGGGCTCAACGAGCGGGTCTCCTCGGTGGACGTTTCCCTGGGGCCGGACTCGGATAAAACCTTGCTGGACACCCTCACCGATGATCGACCTACCGATCCATGCGAGCTGTTGCAGGACGATGACCTGTCCCAGAGCATCGACCAGTGGCTTTCGGAGCTGACCGACAAGCAACGGGAAGTGGTGATCCGCCGCTTCGGCTTGCGGGGGCATGAAAGCAGCACCCTTGAAGATGTAGGCCTGGAGATTGGTTTGACCCGTGAACGGGTCAGGCAGATCCAGGTGGAAGGCCTCAAGCGTCTCCGGGAGATCCTGGAGAAGAATGGCCTGTCGAGTGAGTCGCTGTTTCAATAACCCGATTGCAGCGCAGCAAGAAAAGCCCCGACTGGTTCGGGGCTTTTCCGTTTCCGAAGGGGTGTTTTTCCAGGGCCGCTCTATTTTTGTAGGTTCGACTTGTAAGCCTTTGCCTAGTGTTGCGTAAGCGATCGGTTCCTCATGGGCGGGACAGACAGCTATAAGTGTCCTTATTTTTTTGTACTTATATGATTTATAAAGACTTTTATTTTGTGAATGTGGCGTGACAGAGCAAGCCACCTGTATCAGCCGCGTTGCACTCGCCTGGGAAAATACTAATATCAGTCCTGTGTCGACGGACAGACACACCCGTCAAGGATGATGGGAAGGAAGGACATCGCAGGACGCGATTCATCAGGACGATGAATAGGATTAAAGGGATTAGGGAAAAAATGTGGGCGGGTCAAACCGCCCCTTTTTTTTGCCTGCGATTTCTTGAATCCGAGAAAGCAAAAAGGCCCGCAAGGGGCCTTTTCGATGAGCGCAGGAACGATCAGCGTTCGAGGTCTGCGAGCTTGCCAGTCTTGCCATCCCACTCAGCCGCATCCGGCAGGGAATCTTTTTTCTCGGTGATGTTCGGCCAGATGTCCGCCAGTTCGGCGTTCAACTCGATGAAATTCTCCATGCCAGCAGGCACTTCATCTTCAGAGAAGATGGCCACGGCAGGGCATTCCGGCTCACACAGGGCGCAGTCGATGCACTCGTCCGGGTGAATGACCAGGAAGTTCGGGCCTTCGTAGAAGCAGTCCACCGGACAGACTTCTACACAATCGGTGTACTTGCACTTGATGCAGTTGTCGGTGACGACGAAGGTCATTTCTAATTCTCTCCTCAGGCGGCGGCAGCGAAGACCCTTCACGGTGGGCTCGCAAGGTTTGGGAGCGATAGTCTGCGAACCAGGCTAAAAGCCCGCAGCATCCCAAACCGCGCGAGATTCTAACAGCTTGAAAGCCTGTGCGTTAGATCCGTGTCTTCAATGTATAGAGTAAATCCAGCGCCCGGCGTGGCGTCAGGTCGTCCAGATCGAGTTTGGCCAGCTCGTCGAGCACCGGATGTGGCAGGCTGGCGAACAGGTCGCTTTGCTGCGGTGCGGCCGGTTTGCCCTTGGTCGGGCGTGGCGCTTCGTGGGGCAGGCTGGTGGTTTCCAGGCGGCTCAGGTGCTCACGGGCCCGACTGATCACTTCGCTCGGCACCCCGGCCAGTTGTGCCACTGCCAGGCCGTAGCTCTGGCTGGCCGGGCCGGGCAGCACATGGTGCAGGAACACGATACGCTCGTTGTGCTCGGTGGCGTTGAGGTGCACGTTGGCCACCAGGGGCTGGCTTTCCGGCAATACGGTGAGTTCGAAGTAGTGAGTGGCGAACAACGTGTAGGCCCGCAGGTGCGCGAGGCGTTCGGCTGCTGCCCAGGCCAGGGACAAGCCGTCAAAGGTACTGGTGCCACGTCCGACTTCGTCCATCAGCACCAGGCTGCGCTCGGTGGCGTTGTGCAGGATATTCGCGGTTTCGCTCATCTCCACCATGAAGGTCGAACGCCCACCGGCCAGGTCGTCGCTGGAGCCGATCCGGGTGAAAATCCGGTCCACCAGGGACAATTCGCAACTGGCCGCCGGGACGAAACTGCCAATGTGGGCCAGCAGCACGATCAGTGCGGTCTGGCGCATGTAGGTGGATTTACCGCCCATGTTCGGACCGGTGATCACCAGCATGCGGGTGTTGTCGTCCAGGCTCAGGTCGTTGGCCACGAACGGCGTGGTCAGTACTTGTTCGACCACCGGGTGACGACCCTGGCTGATGCGCATGCACGGCTCGCTGACGAAGCGCGGGCAATTCAGGTCCAGGTTCAGCGCACGTTCGGCCAGGTTGCTCAGCACATCCAGTTCCGCCAAGGCACCGGCGGTGTCCTGCAACGGCGGCAGTTGGCTGATGAGGTCCTCGAGCAGTGCTTCGTAGAGCATCTTTTCCCGGGCCAGGGCGCGGCTCTTGGCTGACAGCGCCTTGTCTTCGAACGCCTTGAGTTCCGGGGTGATGAAGCGCTCGGCGCCCTTGAGGGTCTGGCGGCGAACATAATCGGCGGGGGCTTGCTCGGCCTGCTTGCTCGGCAGCTCGATGAAGTAGCCGTGGATGCGGTTGTAGCCGACTTTGAGGTTGGCCAGGCCGGTGCGGGCTTTTTCCCGGGCTTCGAGGTCGATCAGGAACTGTCCGGCGTTTTCGCTCAGCGCTTGCAACTCGTCGAGTTCGGCGTCGTAGCCGGTTTTCAGCACGCCACCGTCGCGGATCACCGCCGGTGGGTTGTCGATAATGGCCTTTTCCAGCAGCGCGGCCAGTTCCGGGTAGGTGCTGGTGGTGCGCGCCAATTGTTGCAGGTGCGGCGCTTCGAGGTCGGTCATCGCCACTTGCAGTTCGGGCAAGGCACCGAGGGCATCGCGCAGGCGCGCCAGGTCACGGGGACGGGCGTTGCGCAGGCCGATACGGGCGAGGATTCGCTCGATGTCACCGATTTCCTTGAGCTGCGGTTGCAACTGCTCGAAGCGATAACGATCCAGCAGGCAGGTAATGGAGGATTGACGCGCCAGCAGCACGGTCAGGTCCCGCAGCGGCCGATTCAACCAGCGGGTCAGCAGGCGGCTACCCATGGCGGTCTGGCAGCGATCGACCACCGATTGCAACGTGTTGTCGCGCCCGCCGGCCAGGTTGGTGTCCAGTTCCAGGTTGCGGCGGCTCGCGCCGTCCAGCACCACGGTGTCATCCAGGCGTTCGTGACGCAGGCTGCGCAAGTGGGGCAGGGCGGTGCGCTGGGTTTCCTTGGCGTAGGCCAGCAGGCAACCGGCCGCGCCAATGGCCAGGGTCAGGTTTTCGCAGCCGAAGCCCTTGAGGTCCTGGGTGGAAAACTGCTGGCAGAGACTTTTCAGCGCCGAATCACGCTCGAAATCCCACGGCGCCCGACGACGCACGCCACGGCGTTTTTCTGCCGGCAGGTCTTTGGGCCAGTCGTCCGGGATCAACAGCTCCACCGGATTGACCCGCTCCAGCTCCGCCAGCAGGTTTTCCCAGCCCTTGATTTCCAGCACCGAGAAATTGCCGCTGGTGATGTCCAGCACCGCCAGGCCGAACAGGCGTTCATCCCCCAGCACCGCGGCGATCAGGTTGTCCCGGCGTTCATCCAGCAAGGCCTCGTCACTGACCGTACCCGGGGTGATGATCCGCACGACTTGGCGTTCCACGGGGCCCTTGCTGGTGGCCGGGTCGCCGACTTGCTCGCAAATCACCACGGATTCGCCGAGCTTGACCAGCTTCGCCAGGTAACCTTCCGCCGCGTGGTAAGGAATCCCACACATCGGAATCGCCATGCCTGCCGATTGCCCACGCGCCGTCAGGGTGATGTCCAACAGCTTGGCGGCCTTCTTCGCGTCCTCGTAGAAGATCTCGTAGAAGTCGCCCATGCGGTAGAACATCAGCTGGTCGGGGTGCTGATTCTTCAGGCGCCAGTATTGCTGCATCATCGGGGTGTGGGAGGACAGGTCGTTCACGGCTGTATTCATGGGTGTCAGGGAAGCTCGTTGAAAGGTGTGGGGCAAAAGGAGGGGCATTGGCCCGGCTTTTCCGCGATGGGCGCAAGGTTAACATGGGCGGTCTGGTGCTACCCAGCGTTTGGGATTGTGTGCATATCCGTTGCTGCGGCAACGGCTACTTATGGTTCCGCCCTTACGGCGGCTCACTTTCGAAGAGCGCGAAAGTAAGCAAAGCGCTTTTGCCCCACCACTCGGTGCCTCGCCTAGGCTCGGCATGCCTGAACGAAGGCATTGCTCCGTGGGCCGCCGCGAAGGGCCATCCATGGCCCAGCGCGGCTAACCCGGCATCCATGCCGGGTTGCCCACTGCGCAATACCTTCGTTCAGCCAGCGTGGTTAATGGGGCGCCGAGATCAACGTCCACCGCGAGGCGGCCTGATAGCCGACCTGATTCTTGGTGGGACCGCGTTTCCCCTGTGGGAGCGAGCTTGCTCGCGATGACGGCTGCCAATACAACTTGGTGGTAACTGGACTACCGCTATCGCGAGCAAGCTCGCTCCCACAGTGATTGCTCGGGCTTCTCTTAGAAGGCCTACCTCACTTCAACCACATCCAACGCCCGATTCGCCAGCAATTGGCCCAGCTCAATCATCTGTTGGACCCCCAACGCGATATGTCGTCGTGAGCCCTCCAGGTCGAACGCCAGGTCACTGACCATCGCATTGGCCGAGGCCAGGGTTTCGCTGAGGTTGGCGAGCAGGCACTCGGCGTCGATGTCGGGGGCGATGATGAAAAGGGTGTCGGGTGTGTCGCAGGTTTCTTTGTCGGCTTTCGGCTTGAGGTAATAGTCCAGGGCGCGGGTGGCCGCGTCATCGAGTTTCTTGGTGTTGCGGGAGACGTGATCGTCCGGGGGATTTGGAGTGTTCTTCGGCATTCTATGGATCCTTGAAGTTGAGCCACCGCTCACTCGCGACTAAACGAGGGGCGGCAGCTGTACGCAGGTTAGTCGACCGGGGATCCAAGAAACCGGCGCGCCCGAGGGCGCCCTGCGCACAGCTACCATCAAGCGCAGGAATAGAAGTACCTGACTGAATGGAGCAATGAGCACCTTGGAATACCGAGCGACTAAACCCGATCACTGATGGGCAGTGACGAGTCCAAAGTACCGATGGGATCCAAGGTGGACAAGCCGGCGGATTCTGGCGCAGTTGTAGGCAGAGGCGCAAGGCGATGTAGCCTGGTGTCGCACATTTGAAGGACGGGGGCGGAGCCTTTTCCTAAGGGAGTGTAGGGCGATTCCGTGGCGAGGGAGCTTGCTCCCGCTGGGCTGCGCAGCAGACCCTTTTTGTGGGCGCTGCGCACCCAAGCGGGAGCAAGCTCCCTCGCCACAATGAATTCAAAAGGCCTGCATTGCCTATTTATGCAAAACAGCATTTGTCTTCTGCGAAAAGAACAAGCACTATGCGCGTTATGCAAAAACGCAACGTTTCTACCGTATTAAGAGCATTGCTCGATCAGCACGGGATCTCCCCCACGGAGCTTCACCGGCGTACCGGCGTGCCTCAGTCCACCCTCTCGCGGATCCTCAGCGGCAAGATCGTCGACCCTTCGGATAAACACATCTCGAAGATCGCCGAATATTTTGCCGTGAGCACCGACCAGTTGCGCGGGCGCGCGGACGTTGTGCCCGCCGGCAATGCTCGCCGCGATGAGCCGCATTCCGAACTCAAGGACATAAGCCTGTGGGACGACGAAACACCCGTCGAAGAAGACGAAGTGTCGGTCCCTTTTCTGCGCGAGGTTGAATTGGCTGCTGGATCAGGAAGATTCGTCATCGAGGAAAGCGAGCGCTCAAGCTTGCGCTTCGGCAAGCGCAGCCTGCGCCATAACGGCGTGCAGTTCGACCAGGCCAAGTGCGTGACGGTGCGCGGCAACAGTATGTTGCCGGTGCTGCGCGACGGTGCCACGGTCGGGGTGAACGCAGGCAAATGCGGGATCGGCGACATCGTCGACGGTGACCTCTACGCCATCAATCACAACGGCCAACTGCGGGTGAAGCAGCTTTATCGCCTGCCCACCGGCATCCGCCTGCGCAGCTTCAACCGCGACGAACATCCGGATGAGGACTACACGTTCCAGGAAATGCAGGACGAGCAAATCGTCATCCTCGGTCACGTCTTCTGGTGGGGCATGTACGCCCGTTAACCCCTCCGCTGTCAGATAAAACCCGCCGCCTTGCGGGTTTTTTTTCGTCTCCCGAAAGCCCTCAACCCCTGTATTTACGAGGGGCTTATGCGCCTACGCATTTTTTGTGCATAAATAAATGCATTTACGCATTGACTGTATATGCATCCATGCATATTCTGTGTCCAAGCCGCTCGACAAAGCGGCTGGCAACAAAGCTCTTTAGTTCCACCAACAGGCAGCGATGAACCGGCCTTAACGGTTCAGAGGGTTGGCAACTGACCCGGGTGTGCAGCGTAAAGCACCAGAAGCAGTTATCCGGCGGGCAGGGACCGCGGCCGGAGGAACAATTTGAATGGATCCGTACCGCGCCAGTCGCGCCGAAAGATCAAGCGCATTACTGAAAAGCCTGGGCAACCGGGCTTTTTGGAATGCCTGCACCGTGAGGTGCGTTCAACCACATCACCGCCGCCAATGGAGGGCTTTCAATGCTGAAGGATTTCAGATGCGGTCACTGCAAACGACTTCTGGCCCGCGTGGGCGAGAACACCGAACTCCAGATCAAATGTTCCCGGTGTGGGACGTTGAATCATGGGAAGGCCCTGAGCCTCGAGTTATCGCCTTTGAGCGACATGGATGCGGAATGCTCCGCGCAAAAACATCGACTCTTAAGGTGAACGCATGAAAAAAATCAAACGTCTTATCGGCTCGTTCGTTCTGTCCATGGCGCTGTTGGCGGCCAGCGGTGCTGCCTTCGCAGCCAACCTGGTTGTGAACGGCAGCTTTGAAACCCCAGGTTGTGGCAATGACTGCGTACTGAATACCCCGGCCCAAGCCGACTTCGTGACCGGTTGGACCACGTTTCTGTCAGGCGTGGAGTACATCAATGTCAGAGCTGCCATTGGCAGCTCGGTCGCCGCCGAAGGTGTAATGAGCGTCGATCTCGCCAACTACACCTATCAAAACGGCGGTGGCATCCAGCAGAACATCAATACGGTAGTAGGCGCACGTTATCGCCTGACGTTCAGTGCCGGCAGTTCCAGGTACGTGAACCGCACGGGGACCGGCATCATCAACGTCAAGGTGGCAGGCCAGACCACCCGTTTCGACACCCCTGTCGCCACCAGTGATGCGACCGTATGGGAAACCAAAACCTACGATTTCACCGCCGTGAGCGATCAAACCACGTTGAGCTTCTGGAATGAGCAGGATCCGAATGCTCACTTCGCCTTTATCGACAACGTCATTGTCGAGCGACTGTAAACGTCGCTGGCCTTACGCACGATCCCGTCAAGCTTAATTATCCAAAGGAAATCAATTAATGAAAAAATTGCTCAGCGTGCTGCTCGCAGCCGTCCTGGCGACCCAGGCCCTCCACGCGTTTGCCGAAACCTCGCCTGTCGGTTCCTGGCAATTCGCTTCCTACCATGTTCCGGGTGGCGGTTTTTATGCCAACCAAACGATCTGTTTCAAAGAAGACAATACCTGGTACTCGAGCTCCCAGGCCGGCTGGAAGGGCGCATGGTTCCAGAACGGGGACGATCTCCAATGGAACGGGAGTGTGCCAATGCCGGGTGCAGGGAGCGCCAACAATCTCGCGACCATTGCCATGGGTAAGTTCGTCGCCGCAGGTTCGATGTCGGGTAACTACGCGGAATGGGCAGCACCCAGTGCGCTGCCGCTGCCTTGGGACAGACACTACACCTACACCATGACTTACAAAGGCGCGACCTGCGCTGCGCCAAAGTGATGTCAGCCTTCAATGACCTGACAAACGTTTGAACGCCGCTTCCAGTGACTTAACGGGTTGCAACGACCCACGTCTCTTTCAACTTCAAACAACTTCCCCGCCCAATCTTAATCACCCCAGGAAACGAGACATGACAAACGAGCAACAAGCGTTGCTGGACATGCCGATCTGGCTGGTCATCGTGCTCGCCCTGGTGGGCGGGGTGTCCGGCGAGATGTGGCGCGCCGACAAGGAGGGCGCCCGTGGCTGGCCGTTGCTGCGCCGCGTGGTGCTGCGCTCCGGTGCCTGCGTGGTCTGCGGGGTTTCGGCAACCATGCTGTTGTATGCCCTCGGCATGTCGATCTGGAGCGCCTGCGCCCTGGGTTGCCTGACCGCCATGGCCGGTGCCGATGTGGCGATCGGTCTTTACGAGCGCTGGGTCGCCAAGCGGATCGGCGTTTGCGAAGTGCCACCGCGGGACGTTCCTCCCGACCAGCCGTGAACCCACATCGCTGATCCATACACAAGGAGGCGATCAATGTCCGTCCTTATCGAAAAACCGTCGCAGCTGTTTGTTGCCATTGCCCAGACGCTGCGCATCACTTATCCCACCTTGAAAGTCGGTAGCCCTCAGGAGTTCGATGGCACCGACGACCAACCCTGGGTGCTGATTGCCATTGAACGCGATGCGTCAGGCAGCCGCGCCAATGACGGGCGTATCGCCCATGTCCTGACGGTTTCCCTGCAAGTGGTCATGGCCGTTCCAGGCTGGGAGGCCTGCGATCTGGCCGGTGAATTGAAACACCTGGTCGTGGATAACCGCTGGGGCCTGTCGGGCGATCAATGCGATCTGCCCACGGAAATCGATGGCATCGCATCCACGTTCATCCACGAAGCACGGGTGTACGGCGCCTGGAGCCTTTCCTTCAACCAAACCCTGTACCTCGGCCCGACGCTGCTGGAGGACCCGTTGGGCATCCCGAAATTTGCCCGTACCTGGGAAGTGTCGAACATCGACGACCCGGATCAATACACCGCACTCGAGGGCTGAGCCATGTTCGATGGGTTGTTACGGATGCATCTGGGGCCGATCATCGAGCGTCTGGCACAGATGGAAACCGAGCTGGAGGACCTGCATCGACGTGCGGAGAGTTTCTGCCGCATCGGCGTTTGCCAGGAAGTCGATGCGGCCAGCAATACCTGCAAGGTCAGCCATGGCGGGTTGCTGACACCGGCGATCCGCTTTTTCAACCCGAGCGCCGGCGCCCAGAGCGAGTCGCGGATTCCATCCGTGGGCGAGCAGTGCCTGTTGCTGAACCATGGCGGCGGCGAGAGCGGCGGGCAGGCGGTGGCGTTGTTCGGCCTCAACGGCGGTCAGTTCCCGCCCGTCTCGATCCAGGCCTCGCTGACGCGGCGCCTCTATCAGGACGGTACGGAAAACGGCTACGACCACGCCAGCCATGTCCTGCACTGGCAAAACGGCCCGGCGGCGTTCAGCGGTTCTCGTGAAGCCCTGCAGTTGAACCTTGGCTCGTCGCGGTTGGCGATGACAGCCGAGGCCATCGAATTGCAAGTCGGCGCCGTCGGCATTCGGCTCGACGCTTCCGGTGTGCACCTGAGCGGCCCGGTGGTGGATCACCAGGGACGCGTCATCAGTACCGCATAAGAGATTTCCTCATGATTGGAATCGATCGAAATACCGGCGCCACGGTCGACGACTGGCTGCAGTTCGTGCAGCGCGCCACCCGTGCATTGACCACGCCGTTGGGCACTCGCCAGAAGCGTCCGTTGTATGGCTGCGCACTCACGCAGTTGCTGGGGCAAAACCTCGGCGACGACCTGCTGATCCTCGCCCAGAGCCACGCGGCCCAAGCGTTCTACAACCCGGACAACGGCATCGATGATTTCGAGCCGCAGGTCATTGTCGCCAGCCGGCAGGGTGCCGGATTGCTGCTGCGTTTCGCTGGCACCTGGAAAAACCGTAAACAGACTTTCGAGGTGGTGACATGAGCATGTTGATACCCGGCCAGAACCAACTGGCGGAACCGGCTATCGTCACCGTCGAAGCATTCGAGGACCTTCTTGCAGAGTTCAAGACCTTCGTGGTCGAGTACGTCGCCGCACGCTCTCCCGCCAGCGCGGCGAAGCTGGTGGACAGCCTCGAAAACGAAAGCGAACTGCTGACCCTGGCCCTGGAGGCGTTCTGTGTCCGGCTGCAAACCCACGAACGCAAATACAACGCTCGCATCAAGCAGATGCTGGCGTGGTGGGCCACCGGAACCAACCTCGATGCCCGCCTCGCGGACATGGGGCTCGAACGTCAGTTGCTCGACCCGGGCGACCCGGCGGCGTTCCCGCCCATCCCACCGGTCTACGAGAGCGACGATGACGCTCGGTTGCGTTATTACCTGGCGCCCCACGCCCCGGCAGCCGGCTCGCGGATGCAGTATCGGCGGGAGATTTTTACCTTGGGGGAACGGCCCATCGTGAAGGTGGAAAACGCCTCGGCCGGTGTGGTGACAGTCACCTACACCTTCGACCCGGACGGTCGTGCGGCGCAGGTCAAGGACGGTAACGCACGCCGGACGGCGCCGGGCCAGGTCACGGTCACGGTGTTGTCCCGTGAGGGTGATGGGACGCCATCCGAAACGCTGCTCGACGGTGTTCGCCAGCATTTCGCTCGGCCTGATGTGCGACCGGAAACGGACCTCGTTATTGTCCAGGGCGCGCAGATCAAACCCTACAAAATCCGCGTCGTGGCGAAGATCAATGCCGGCCCGGATTCGGGCTTGACCCAGGTTGCCGCCGAACAGCAATTGCGGGAATACGCCGAGGCGTGTCATCGATTGGAAGGTCGAGTGGACCCGAGCTGGATCGACTACACGCTGCACAATGCCGGCGCGGTTCAGCTCCAGATTCTCGAACCGCTTGCACCGATTGTGACGACGGCTTTCCAAGCTCCGTACTGCACGGGCGTCGAGGTCGAGGTGGACACGTTATGAGTGACGACACACCTCGCCTGAGCCTGCTGCCGATCAACAGTTCGCCACTGGAACGGGCCCTGGATCTCGGTTTCGCCCGGCTGCTCGAACGCATCGATCCGCCATTTCCCGAGCTGATGAACCCGGCGGCCACGCCCCTCGCATTCCTGCCGTATCTCGCAGCAGACCGCGGGGTCAGTGAATGGAGTTCCGCGGCGCCCGCAGTTGAAAAGCGCCTGACCGTTGAACTCGCCTGGCCCACCGCCCGGCAGGCCGGGACGCGAAAGGCGCTGGAAAATGCCGCCAAGGGTTTGCAACTGATGCCTGAAGTACGCGCCTGGTATGAGCAAACGCCACCGGGCCCGCCCTACAGTTTTTCCGTCAGGGCGTTTACCGAGCAACCCTACAGCGAAGCCATCGACGCCCGTCTCGACCGTCGCCTGGCCGATGCCAAGAGCGAACGCGACACCTTGACGGTGTCTGTTGGCTTGAGGGCCTTCGGCAGGCACGTCATCGGCGCCGCGACGCTGTGCGGCGAACTGACCACGGTTTATCCGGTTGTCATCGAAGGGCTCGAAGCCTCGGGCCAGGCCTTCATGGCCGCTGGGCTCTACACCGTCGAAACCTCCACTATTTATCCACAGGGGTCCTAAATGGCCGACTACTACACCCTGCTCACCGATGCGGGGATCGCCTACGAAACCGCCTGCAAAGCAGCGGGCACACCCATCAAGCTGTCGCAGATTTCCGTTGGTGACGGCGGCGGCGCGGAATACAACCCGGCCGCAACGGCGACGGCACTCAAGCGCGAAGTCTGGCGTGGGCCGCTCAATGCGCTGTTCCAGGATGAAACCAACCCGAGCTGGTTGCTGGCCGAGGTCACCATCCCTTCTGATGTAGGTGGCTGGTATGTGCGAGAGGCCGGGATCTGGACGGATACGGGCATCCTGTACGCCATCGTCAAATACCCGGAGTCGTTCAAGCCGATTCTGGCAACGTCCGGTTCGGGGAAAGAGTTCTACATTCGCTCGATCTTTGAGACCAGCAATGCCGAGCTGGTGACGTTGCTTATCGACGATACGGTGGTCAAGGCGACTCGGGCCTGGGTTGCCAGCTACGTTGCCGACGAATTGGCCAAGCTCGACAGGAAACAGTCCGTGCGGGTGGCGACGACGGCCAACATTGTCTTGAGTGGCGCGCAAGCCATCGATGGTGTTGCGGTGATCGCTGGGAATCGGGTCCTGGTCAAGTCCCAGACCTTGGCGAAAGACAACGGTATCTACGTGGTTGCGAACGGCGCTTGGGTTCGGGCAAAGGATGCCGATGCGAGCGTCGACGTGACTTCGGGGTTGATTGTCTCGGTGGAGGAGGGCGCGACGCTTGCCAACACGATCTGGCAGTTGGTTACCGATGGTGTGATTGTGTTGGGCGCTACGGGGTTGGTGTTTCAGAACATCACTCAAGGGTTTGCGCCGCTCAATTCGCCCGCGTTGCTGGGCGTCCCGACGGCTCCGACTGCACCGGTCAGCACCAACAATCAGCAACTCGCGACGACTGCGTTTGTGCAACGCGCACTCGGTAACCATTCAAGCGTTGGTGGGCTGGACGCAAGTACCGTTCTGACTGCGGATGCGTTCGGTAGGTCGTTCATCATCAACTCGGCCAACCCGGTGAATATCACGTTGCCGAAGGCAAGCACGGGGTTCAATGGCGGCACTATCAACCTACTTAACGTGTCGAGCGGTACCGTAACCATCGTCCTGCAGGGTACGGATTATGTAGCGGGTATTGCCGCCAATCAGTTGGTGCTCAAGACAATGGACAGCATCACGTTGTCCACTGGCGCGGGCATCACTTGGTATGCGGAGAACGGATCGGTGCCGGATGCGTTGTCTAGTACATTCAATGGAGGGGTTCGGGCCATCATGGCTCGTTATGGTCTGGGCGCTTCTGGTTACAGCTACACCGGTAATATCGACAACCTCGTAGAAAATGGCGTGTTCATGGTTAGCGCTTCGACCACCGGAACAAAGCCAGAATACCCTGCCCAGCAAGGCACGGGACAGATCCCCAATGGCACCGTATTCCACATGGAGCGCGGCAGCAGCAACATGGCTACGCAAGTTTGGGATTCTTTGGTGAATTCCATCCTGCCGATCACCTGCATACGTACGCGCACTGCTAATGGAGTCTGGACTCCTTGGGCGCAGATATGGAGTAGCAACAACACGCCAAAACAGGCTAACCCGCTTGATTTTACCCCTGGTGCGATGTTGACGACGGGCGCTTTTGGGGTTGGTCGCGGGTTTCTAAGCACTGATGTCGATATGAATGATTATCTGAATCCCGGTAATTATCTGACTCCATTGTCTGGCTTGTTAAACCTGCCGACAGGTTGGTCTCCGTCGGTCCGTTACAGCCTTGTTGTCGAGGGCTACGCTAGTAACAACTACCTGGTTCAGCGGATTACTGGAGGCTTGTCCAGCGGTCAGACGCCGATCTTTGCCGTGCGCGTCATGCAAAACGCGGGGGAGTGGACCGCTTGGCTGGTAGGGGTGACCAATGAAGATTTCAAAGCATCGGTCGGCGCGAGCGGATATCAGCACTATCCGGGTGGACTGATTCGCCAATGGGGCACCTTCAACGCGGCCTCTAGTATTGCGAGCGGTGCTTATACAACCCTAACTATCACACTACCTAAAGCGTTTCCAAACGGACTTCTTTCCGGTTCAGGGGCAGTCCATAGCCAAGGCTTGTCGAATGCTCAGCCTCGTCCTAACGGTTCTTCAAGGACCTCTATCGCTGTCTGTGTGAATAATAATTCCACCGTGTCACTCAGCAATACCGTTGGAACCTGGGAATATTGGGGATATTGATCATGACTGTATTTTTTTGTGCCGAAACGGGCGGCTTTTATCCCGGCGAGCCTTATGGCGATGCGGTCGGGAAGGCATGTGTAGAACTTACCCAGGAGGCTTACCGGGCTTTGAGAGATGAGATTGATCAAGGCAAAGAAATAGCGGTTGTCGATGGGTGGCCAGAGGCGATTGACCGGGTTGTACCGCCTGATCAAATGATCGCATTCGAGCGTGACTGGCGTGATTCGGAAATTCGAAGCACCGAATGGTTGGTCGCACGCCACCGTGAAGAACAGGATTTAGGGTTGGCTCCTACGCTGAATGTAGAGCAATTCCCTGAGTTGCTCTCCTATCGCCAAGCGCTTCGGGACTGGCCTCAAACAGATACTTTCCCCAGTGCTGAGCTTCGGCCGACCGCACCACCATGGCTCGCCAAACAAACTCAATAGACGCCCCGCATCGACGGGGCGTTTTCTTAACCGTCAAACACCCGACAACACCCAATAGCCCCTTCCTCAAAAGGGGCTTTTTCGTATCTGGAGAACCCAAAAAATGGCACCACGCCAAACCTACACCGTACTCCTCCCATTCCCCATCGGCGGTGGTCACTGGTCGACCACCGGCCAGGAACTCGACCTGCTCGACGTCGAGGCCAATGCCTTGCGCAGCGCCGGTCGCCTGGAGCTGAAAAAAACCGAGGCTGGTGAACCGGCCTCTGCATCCACCCCGGCCAAAAAGGCCGCCACCAAGAAGGCTGAATAACCATGGCTGAGGTTTTGAACTTCGAGCACAACGGCATTACCGTCAATGCCTCTGAATCTCCCGAGGCCATGGGTGGCCTGGGTGACAACGTCATCGGGCTGGTCGGCACCGCGCCGAATGCCAACCCGCTGATTCCGAAAAACACCCCGTTCCGTATCAACAGCTTCACCACCCAGGCCCAGCTGGACCCGACCGGTGTCGAAGCGGGGACGTTGTTCCACGCCGTCTACCAGATCCTCAAGGTAGTCAAGGTGCCGGTGTACGTGGTTATCGTCGAAGAGGGCGCCACGCTGGCCGACACGCAGAACAACGTGATCGGCGGCATCGAAGCGCAGACCGGGCGCAAGTTGGGCTTGGCCGCGTTGAGTGGGGTCGCTGAAGACCTGACCATCATCGGCGCGCCAGGCTTTACCGGTACCAAGGCCGTGGCCAGCGAGTTCGCTTCGTTCGGCAAGCGTATCAAGGCCCGTGTGGTACTCGATGGCAAGGACGCCGCGGTCGCCGATCAAGTGACCTACAGCCAGGAACTGGGCGGCGCGGACCTTGGTTTCGACCGTTGCCTGGTGGTGCACAACATGCCGGCGGTGTATTCCAAGGCCGCGAAGAAAAACGTCTTCCTGGCGCCGTCGAGCCTGGCCATCGCCGCCCTCGCCAAGGTCAAGCAATGGGAGAGCCCGGGCAACCAGGTCACCTACGCCGAAGACGTTTCCCGCACCGTCGAATACAACATCCTCGACACCTCCACCGAAGGCGATCTGCTCAACCGCTACGGCGTCAGCTACTACGCCCGGACCATCCTCGGCGGCTTCTCGCTGCTGGGCAACCGTTCCATCACCGGCAAGTTCATCAGCTACGTCGGCCTGGAAGATGCCATCAGCCGCAAGCTGGTGAAGGCCGGCCAGAAGGCCATGGCCAAGAACCTGACCAAGTCGTTCATGGACCAGGAGGTCAAGCGCATAAACGACTGGCTGCAAACCCTGGTCGCCGACGAAACCATCCCGGGCGGCAGCGTGTACCTGCACCCGGAATTGAACAGCGTCGAGAAGTACAAGAACGGCACCTGGTACGTGGTCATCGACTACGGCCGCTACGCGCCGAACGAACACATGATTTATCAACTCAATGCCCGCGATGAAATCATCGAGCAGTTCCTGGAGGACGTTCTCTAATGTTTACCAACCGCGTAAGACAGGCCATCGCGGCCACCCTGCAGGGCCTGCCGTTGTCGGCGACCGTGGAAGAGTTCACCCCGCCGAAGATCGAATTCGAGATGGAAGAGATGCGTGGCGGCCGCTTCATTGGCGAGGAGATGGCCAAGGCCGGCAAAGCGCTGACGGCCAAGCTGACGCTGCAAGGCCTCGGTCCGGAAATCATGTTGGCGCTGGGCGTGAGCGTGGGCGACGACATTCTGCTGAATGTGCGTGAAGCCGGCCAGGACCAGGACGGCAACACCTGGTTCACTTACCACACGGTGGGCGGCAAGTTGAAGTCCCTTGAGGAAACGACGCTGAAAATGAACGAGAAGCCCAAGACCATCCTCGATCTGTCCTGCCGCACCTACAACCGCCTGGAAAACGGCGTCCCGGTGATCGATATCGACGTGCGCACCCAGAAGTTCGTGCTCAACGGCGTCGACATCCTCGGCGATGCTCGCCGTGCGGTGCTGTTGCCGTAAACGAATACCCGTCAGTTGAACCCAATCCCTGTGGGAGCGAGCTTGCTCGCGATAGCGGTGTGTCAGCCAACATCGATGCTGACTGATCCGACGTCATCGCGAGCAAGCTCGCTCCCACAGGTTGTCCTCTGATTTATCAAGGAACTGATTCCATGTCCTGGACGCCTCCCGTTCACGTTTTGCTGTCGCCGATCGCCGGTGACGACGAAACACAGATCGAGCAACTCCAACTCAAGCCGCTGTACTACGCCGCGCAAAAAGACGCCCTGGCCCGCGCCGGCGATGACGAAGACGATCAGTTCTTCGAACTGGCCAAACTGGCCACCGGGCTGTCGGTCAAGGAACTCGACCAGCTCAAGCGCCCGGACTACGTGAGCATTGCGCAGTACGTGCATGAAATGTCCACCCGTCCGACGTCCCACTTCCTGGAACAGGTGGCCGGCGCACCCGTCGACCCTGACCAGGTACAGCTGCTGCAACCGCTCGACGTCGCGGGCCGCAGCATGACTTCACTGACCCTGGAAATGCCAGTGTTGCGTGCCACCAAGGCGATGAAAAAACTGAAGACGGCCAAGGAACGCGCCGAGTTCATCACCGCCCATTGCACCGGTCTGATGATCCCCGATCTCGACCGGCTGACCGTGCCCGACTGGACCCAGTTGCAGGTGCGCATCGACGATTTTTTAAACAAACCGGCGGACTTCTTTCGGAGCGCGACATCGAAGTGATCCTCGATGTGGTGCCGCTCATTTACTCGGTAAGTGAGGCGGAAATCCTGGAGTGGGACGCCGGCAAGGCCTTGCGCCGCTACGACATCGCGATCACTCGCCTTGGCGTGAAACAGGAGTAGAGCGGGATGGCGGACGATAGATATTCGCTCAAATACGCAGCCTTCAACGAGAGTGGGTTGGCGTTCGGTAATACCAGCCTCACCAGTGGCGTGTCGGCGCAAGGCGCGTTCGCCAGGGATCAACTGGCGAGCCTCGATCTGGCGCTGGAAACGCTCGGGCTCAAGCTCGGTCTGCTGACAACGGCTATCGAATCATTGACCTTGAAGCTATCGGCGCAACGGCCAATGGGAGCCGCAGTCAAGGCTGAGTCGGCCAATGAGCCAAAGGGTAAATCAGGCGGCAGTATTGAACCGCCGGAGCTGCTGAAACCGGCAATAGCGATGGATTTGGCCATGGCCGATCTGAAGCAGGCTGCCCGGTTTACTCCTCGCCAGATCGAAGAAATGGCTGAGCCCACTCAGCAGATCGCCATCGCTCCGCTAGTGGCGGCAGGGGGGACCCAAGCGGTTGATCTGGTGAGGATCGAAAGCCTGGCGGCCAAGGCCGGAATCGGTAGCGATCTGCCCAATGCCTCGGATCGACAGTTCGAGCTGCTGCGCTTCGCCAGTGATGCGGGCGTCGCTGCCTCGGCATTCAGGCTGCCGGCCATGGAGGTCGCCGAGATGATGGTCGGCTGGCGCACCTCCATGAAGCTCAGCGGTGCTCAAGCCTTTGACTTGGCGGATGCCTCCAACCATCTGGGCAAGATTCCCGGTGGTGCGAAAGCGGGTGACATCGGCGCCGTCTTGCAGCGTGACGGTGCGGCGGCGACGGCGGCGGGGCTAGTCCCTGCGCAAGCCGCCGCGTTGACGGCGGCATTGCTCAATACCGGTTCGCAACAAACTGAAGCCAGCGTAGCGCTCAATACCTTCACGACTGCCATGGGCAAGGGTGATCAGGCCTCTATCACCGAACAAACGGCCTGGAAGCAGTTGGGGCTGGAGCCGAACGCGGTGGCGAGCGGCTTGCGCGACAAGGACACCGCGCCTGGCACAGTGATGTCGGTGCTGGCGGCTTTGAACGCGCAACCTGCCGAGAAGCGTTCGGCGCTGGCCTCCACGTTGTTTGGCACCGGTGATGAAGCGGTGCTGCGTATGGCGCAGAAACTGGCCGATGTGAATGAAGCCTTCGGACAGGTGAAAGACCCAGCCCAGTACGCCACATCGCAGTTGGGTAATGGGGGCTCGGTGAGGCAGGACGCGTTGGCGCTGTCGAACACTCGGCAAGGTCAGTTGAACGTCTTGAGTGCGCGTGCTGAGCGGCTATCGGTGACCACGGGCAATGCCCTGGCGCCCGTCGAGGATGTCTCGCTTCAGGCGCTGGGTTCGCTGGCGGATGGCATGAGTGAATTGGCTGAGTCCTCACCTAAAGCCACCGCTGCCATTGTGCTGGTTGCCGCCGCGATCAAACCGCTGGTGGGCATGCTGCTCAAAGCCCTCGGGGATGAGGTGGGTAGTCAAGCGGCCAAGCGAGTCTTGGGGACTGCGAACGTTGCGAACGTCGTGAATGCCGAGGCTGTGGGAAGCTCCACGCTTTCCTCGGGAGGCGCGATAGCCTCGTTACGCTCGCTTACCCGTTGGATACCTGGCGTGTTCGCGTTAAGCGCGGTCCCCGAGGTGGTTGGCGGCGCCATGGACGGCGACGCCCGTAAGGTCGGGACTGGCCTGGGCAGTGCTGGCGGCGGTTGGGCAGGGGCTTCGGCTGGGGCTACTGCGGGCGCCACATTGGGCAGTTTTTTCGCGCCGGTCATCGGCACCGCTATTGGCGGAGCGCTCGGTGCGGTCGCTGGCGGACTGGCAGGAAGCTGGCTCGGTGGAGAGTCGGGGGCCTGGCTGGGTGACAAACTCGCCACGCCCGCCGACAAACTCCCCCCTCCGGATCAAGCCGCCAAGGATCTGACCAATGCCCAGACCACCATCGCGCAGAACACCATGACCGCGAATATCTATATCAACGGCCAGGACCAGGCCAGTGCCAGTCAGTTGGCCAACCTGGTCGTGCAGCAGCTCTCGGGCCAATTTGGTTTGACGACCATGCCCAGCTCACTGGCCATGCGCAGTGACGCTGCCTTGACCGACGGAGGTACGTGATGCGTCAACAAATGGCACTCGGCAGTTTCATCTTTGGGCTGTCGAGAAAGTTTGCGTACCACCAGCTGGTACACACGTCGGACGGTGGCTGGAAAAGCATCGACATTCTCACCAGCAAACCCAAGTCCAGCCAGATCGGCCAGGGGCTGCAAGGGCTGACGATCACGGGCAAGTCGATGTACGCGACCGCCATGGATCGTCTCGATGAGCTGCGCGCATTGCAGGCGCGGCGCATCCCTCTGCCGTTGGTCGATGGCATTGGCCGCAACTGGGGCCTGTGGCAGATCAACAAGGTCACGGAAACCCAGACCGAAATCATCGATGACGGCACGGCGATGGTGGTCGGCTGGGTGGTTGAATTGATGGAGTTCGCCAATGCGTAGGGTTCGAAGTATCGCCGGTGATTCGGTGAATCTGCTGCTGTACCGCGAGCTGGAGCGTTGTGACGATATCGTCGAGGAGGCGCTCTGGTTGCTCAATCCGGGGTTGGCTGAATGGGGCCCGGTATTGCCGGCGGGCGTATGGGTTGTCTTGCCGGAAGTGGACCTCAAGCCCGTGGCAACCCCACCGGTTTCGGCCTGGGATTAAGGAGGCGACATGTCATTGGGTTTCACGCCTGCGGTGGAAATTTATGGCGCGAACGCCGCGCTGCTCAACGAACGCCTGCTCAAGTGGGTGCATGTCGATGCGGCGGGTATCGAGTCCGATCAATTGACCCTCACCATCAGCCTGGACGGGCTTGAAGGGTTGCCCAGCCTGGGCGGCAAGATTGGCCTGCGGGTCGGCTATCTGGAGTCGGGTCTGGTGGACAAAGGCGAGTTCGTCATCACCCGGCGCACGCCGCTCCTGTTTCCCCTGCAACTCGTGCTGGTGGCCATGGCAGCGCCGTTCAGCGCGGCGGACCAGACCGGGTTCAAGCAACGCCGATCCGTCAGCCATGGCCCGACGACCCTGGGGGCGCTGTTTCGTCAGTTGACCTCCAGGCACGGGTTTTCCCCGCGGGTGGCGCCGGACCTGTCGCTGATCAAGATCGAGCACATCGACCAGTCCAATGAAACCGACATGGGTTTCCTCACGCGTCTGGCCCACCGGTATGACGCCGTCGCCAAGCCGGTCAACGAACTGTATGTGCTGGCCCGGCGCGGCCAGGCGAAGTCGTTGTCGGGCAAAGTTTTGCCCGAAATGAAACTGTCGGTGACGACCAACAACCGCCCGGGCGACCACGCCTTCATTTCGGCCAAGCTGGATGAAGGTGCCCGGGCCAAGTACCAAGGCTGCAAGACCCGCTGGTGGGATGCGGCGGCGGGCAAGCTGCAGGTCGAGGAGAGCGGCATCGCGCCGTTCAAGACCCTGCGCCAGCGCTTCCAGAGCGCCGCCGATGCCCGCGCCGCCGGTGAAGGCGAGGTACGTCGGATGCTGCGCGAAGCGCTCAAGGTGACGATCGAGTGCCCGGGTAACCCGGGGCTGTCTGCCGAGGGCATCGTCCTGCTGGATCCCTCCTGGCCGGATTTCATGCGCGGTCGCTGGTCGATCGACAAGGTCACCGCCAGTGGCGACCGGGAAAAAAGCTATCGCTGCTTGATTGATGCAACCTGCCTGGACGCCAAGCTCTGACCCCCCTGTGGGAGCGAGCTTGCTCGCGAAGACGCCAGCACATCCGACATCAATGCTGCCTGACCCACCGCTTTCGCGAGCAAGCCCGCTCCCACAGGGGAGACTCGCACCTTCAGATACTGGAGTCCCCCCCATGAAGATCACACCGATCCTCACGCAGTTGCGTGAGCAATGTCCGACGCTTGCCCAGCGTGTGGCCGCAGGTTTTGACCTCGCCACGCTGCAAGCCGAGACCCCGCTGCAAACCCCCTGCGCTTATGTCCTGCCCACCGCCGACATCGCCAGCAAGAACGCGGCTCAGAACGTCACGCTGCAAGCGGTGCGTGATCGCTTCGATGCCGTGCTGGTGCTCGACGCCACTGACGCGACAAAAGCGCTGGATCTGTTGCACGACCTGCGGGCCGAACTGTGGCGGGCGCTGGTGGGGTTCAAGCCGGGCGCTGAGTACACCGGCGTCGAGTACGACGGCAGCGAACTGGTTTCCATCAACAGCAGCCGGGTGTCGTACCGGCTGCGCTTTTTCGCCGAGTTCCAGCTGGGCCGCAATCTGGCGAGCCAGCCTGCCGAAAGCTGGCACGAGCGTGAACTGGACGGCTTGTCGTCCTTTACCGGGGCCACCGTGCGGGTCGATGCCATCGACCCGGCGGACCCCAACCTGAAACGTCCCGGCCCCGACGGGCGCGTGGAACTGACTTTCTCTGGAGACGTAACCCCATGAGCAAACGCATCACCGTGCTGCCGGCCCCGGGCCGTGCCGTACCGGACCCGGAAGCGGGCGATCTGTTGCCCCTCGAGGGCCGTGAAGTGCCGGACAACGCCTGGTGGCGTCGACGTCTGGCCGATGGCGATATCACTACCAAAGCCGTGAAAGCGGCCAAACCACAGGGAGCCAAGTAATGGCGATCGGATTCAGTAACATTCCCGCGGACATTCGTGTTCCGCTGTTCTACGCCGAAATGGACAACTCGGCCGCCAATAGCGCGTCATCGGCCATGCGCCGGTTGATCGTCGCCCAGGTCAACGACAATGTCGCTCCGGCCGATGTCGGCAAGCTGGTGCTGGTGTCCAGCGTCGCGCTGGCCAAGAACATCGGCGGGCAAGGCTCGATGCTTGCCTCGATGTACGAAACCTGGCGCAAGACCGACCCGCTCGGCGAAATCTGGTGCCTGCCGCTGCACAACGTCGAAGGTGCCGTTGCCAAGGGCGTGCTGACCTTCACCGGCACCGCGACTGAAAGCGGTGTGCTCAACCTGTACGTCGGCGGTGTGCGCGTCCAGGCCGCCATCGTCAACGGTGCCACGGCGGCCCAGGCCGCCACTGCGCTGGCCTTGAAAATCAACGCCGCCGCCGACCTGCCGGTGACCGCTGCGGCCGCCGAAGGCGTCGTGACCCTCAGCGCCAAATGGACCGGCGACAGTGGCAACGACATCAGCCTGCAGTTCAATCGCCTGGGCAAGAGCAATGGCGAAGACACCCCGGCGGGACTGACCACCGCCATCACCGCGATGACCGGTGGCGCCGGCGTGCCGGACCAGACCGCTGCCGTCGCGGCCCTGGGCGACGAGCCTTTCGAGTTCATCGCCATGCCCTGGTCCGACGTGGCGAGCCTCAACACCTGGCAAGCGGTCATGGACGACAACACCGGCCGCTGGTCCTGGGCCAAGCAGTTGTTCGGCCATGTCTACAGCGCCAAGCGCGGCACCATTGGCACCCTGGTTGCCGCCGGGCAGGCGCGCAACGACCAGCACATGACCCTCCAGGCCCTGGAGCTGGGCGTACCGCAACCGTTCTGGGTCCAGGCCGCGGCCTTGGCGGCTCGCACGGCGGTGTTCATCTCCGCCGACGCCAGCCGTCCGACCCAGAGCGGCAGCCTGCCAGGCTTGGACCCGGCACCGGCCAGCGAGCGTTTCACCCTGACCGAGCGCCAGTCGCTGCTCAACTACGGCATCGCCACGGCGTATTACGAAGGTGGTTACGTACGCATCCAGCGTTCCATCACCACGTATCAGAAGAATGCCTTCGGCCAGGCTGACAACTCCTACCTGGACAGCGAAACCATGCACCAGTCGGCGTTCATCGTCCGCCGCCTGCAAAGCGTGATCACCAGCAAGTACGGTCGCCACAAACTGGCCTCCGACGGCACCCGTTTCGGCGCCGGCCAGCCCATCGTGACCCCGAGCACCATCCGCGGCGAGCTGATCGCGCAATACGCCAAGCTCGAACTGGAAGGCCACGTGGAAAACGCCGAGCTGTTCGCCGAACACCTGGTTGTGGAGCGTGACAGCCAGGACCCGAGCCGGGTCAATGTGCTGTTCCCACCGGACTACATCAACGGCCTGCGGGTGTTCGCGCTGCTCAACCAATTCCGCCTGCAATACGACGCCGCCGCCTGACGGTTGCACTCGGTCGCATGCATTCAGCCCACCTTGCGTGGGCTTTTTATTTGAAGGGAGAAACACCATGGGTCAACTGATTGCGGGCACCTGCTACGTCAAAGTGGACGGCGCTCAACTGACCATCAATGGCGGCTGCGAAGCACCACTGATGTTCACCAAACGCGAAACCGTCGTACCGGGTTTCTACAAGGAAACCGACATCGCCCCGTCCTTCAAGGTGACGGCCCTGCACACCGCGGACTTCCCGCTCAAGCAACTGGTCGCCGGCACTGATATGACCGTCACTTGTGAATTCAACAACGGCAAGGTCTACGTGCTGGCCGGCGCCTACCTGGTGGAAGAGCCGGTGTCCAAGGGCGACGACGCCACCATCGAACTGAAATTCGAAGGCATCAAGGGGACCTGGCAATGACCGATGTCGTGACGCTGCGCGTGGCCATCGAGGCCCATGGCGAGCCGCTGAGCGAACTGACCCTGCGCCGTCCGACGGTGCAAGAGGTCCGGGCGATCAAAGCACTGCCCTACAAGATCGACAAGAGCGAGGAGGTGAGCCTGGACATGGACGTCGCGGCCAAATACATCGCGGTGTGCGCCGGCATCCCGCCGTCGTCGGTCAACCAGTTGGACCTGGCTGACCTCAACGCCCTGAGCTGGGCCGTCGCGAGTTTTTTCATGAGTGCGGCGTCGCAGCCATCGGCGACCTGATCGCCGCCGCCTATGACCTGGCCTGGTTCTGGAAGGTTGACCCCGAACAGATGATGGCCAGGCCACTGGATGTGCTCCGCGAGTCCTTGGAGCACGCGCAACGGATCAATGCGATGCAGCAGGTGCAGTGATGGCAGACACACAAAAGGTAGAGAGAAAGGCGGTGCTGCTGACAGGCATCGACGAGCTGTCACCCAAGCTCGCCGGCCTTCGTGCGAAGGTCGCGAGTTTCAAGCAGAACCTCGACGCCACGGGCCTGGGCAGCCTGGATATTTCCGGTCTGCTGCCCAGCGGCGGCCTGGCCCAGCCCTTTATGGACGGGCTCAAGTCGGCGCTGGCCTTCAAGGACGAAGCGGGCACCGCGAGCGCGGCGGCCAGCGCCGGCCAGGCCCCTGAAGCGTCCCGTATGGCGGCACAGAACCTGGATGGATTGAAGACTTCCATCAGTAACGTGTCGGTGCAGTTCGGCTCGGCCTTGGGACCTGCGGTCAACGCGGTGGCGGTCAGTTTGCAGCCCATGGTCAGCGGCGTGGCCCAGGTGCTGCAGGACAACCCGCAACTGGTACAGGGCCTGGCGAATGGTGTCGTGGCGTTCAACGCGATTCAGATGGCGGTCAGCGGCGCGAGCCAGGCGTTCGAAGTGGTGAACCTGGCCTTGAAGATGAACCCCATCGGTTTGATTGCCATGGGCATCGCCTTGGCGGCAGGGATGATCATTGCCCACTGGGCGCCGATTTCAGCGTTCTTCGCCGGGCTCTGGCAGAGGCTTGCGCCGATTGTCCTGCCGATGGTCGAGTTCTTCAAGACGATGTTCGCCTTTACCCCGATGGGGCAGGTGATCAGCAACTGGGGGCCGATCAGCAGCTTTTTTGGCGCCCTCTGGAATGTGATCGTGGCGGCGGCAACGCCGGTCATCGGTTTCATGCAGACGCTGTTCGCCTGGTCGCCCTTGGGCTTGATCGTTGCCAATTGGGCGCCCCTGACCGGTTTGTTCGCGGCGATCTGGGACCTGCTCAGGGCCTTGACCGTGCCGGTGATGGACGCCTTGAAAGGCCTGTTCGACTGGACGCCGTTGGGACTGATCATGGCCAACTGGGGCACGATCGGTGAAGTCTTCGCCGGGATCTGGGAGGGCGTGCGCAACCAGGTGTCAATCATGCTGGCGGTGTTCAGCGGCCTGTTCGACTGGTCACCCATCGAGGGTCTCGTCAAGCAGTGGGGGCCGGTGGGCGAGTGGTTCAGCCAGTGGTGGAACGAGTTGCAGGCGGTGATCGCGCCGATCAAGGCATTTTTCAACGGCGGCTTCGGCGAGATGATCACCTCGTTCACCGCTAAGGTCGAGGGCTTGACCGAGGCGCAGCGCGCCACCAACGCCGAAGGCAAAGGTGAGCTGGCGCCGGCGTTTTTTGGCGCGGCCAGCGAGCAGCCTCCGGGCCTGTCGTCCAGCCTGGCGCCAGCCTCCGCCAACGTTCCGGCGAAGACCTCGCTGGCGCCGGGTACCTTGCCACAAACCTCCAGCGCCCTGGTGCAACAAAGCGCCGCGAACAATCGTACGCAACTCGAAGGCGGCCTGACCGTGCGTTTCGAAAATGCGCCGGCCGGGTTACGCGCCGACCCACCACAGACCAATCAACCGGCCCTGGCGGTGAGTTCGCGCATCGGCTATCGCTCACTGTCCACAGGAGGCTCCAATGAGCTGGCGTGATCGTTTGTTGCCGGCGTCGTTTCGAGGCGTCGGGTTCTGGGTCGACCAGGCGAAAACCCCGGTCGGCCACAAAGGCCAGTTGCATGAATATCCACAGCGTGACCAGCCGTTTTTCGAGGGGCTCGGCCAGCAGGCGAAGATTCATGAGCTGACGGCGTTCATCGTCGGCCCCGATTGCCTGGAGCAGCGCGACAAGCTGCTCAAGGCCTTGGAGCAGGGCAGCGGTGAACTGGTGCACCCGTGGCTGGGGCGCCTGCAGGTCAAGGTCGGCGAGTGCGACATGACCCAGACCCGTCAGGACGGCGGGTTGGTGACGTTCGCCCTGAAGTTCTACCCCGACCAGCCGCTGCAATTCCCTTCGGCGACGATCAACAGCCAGAAACTGTTGCTGGTCTCGGCCGACAGCTTCCTCGGTTCGGCGGTGCGGCGCTTCGAAGACGCCATGACCTTGATCAAGGCCGCACGGATCGGCATCGCTGACCTGCGCAATAGCCTCAAGGATATCTACGGTGTGATAGAGCAGGAGCTCAAGCCGTTGATCGAGACCTATCGGCAACTCAGCGATCTGGTCAAGGCGGTGAAAGCGTTGCCCAAGGAGGTGGTGGCCGAGTTCAAGGGGTTGCTGGGCGATATTCGAGAACTGAAGGACTTTGCCCGTGACGGCTATCGCGGCGTGATTGCCAGCGTGTCGCAACAGGTGGAGGCCATTCGCAAGGCCGATGCGCCCAAACTCACGACGGGCAAGGACACCACGGCGGCGGCCCAGGCCGTGGCCGACCTGGTGCAGGACACGCTGTTGGTGCAGGCCGCGCAATGGATTGCAGCGATGCCGGTAGCAGCGCCTGCGGTCACGTTGGGTGCCACGCCGTCGGTGGCGCAACAGGCCGTGCAACCGGTCCAGCGCCGGGACGTACCGGTGGCCGACGATGTGCTGGCCCTGCGCGATGCCCTCAACGATGTCATCTGGCAGGCCTCCCTCAAGGCTGATCCGGAGCACTACCAGGCGATGAACAACCTGCGCCAGCAAATGGCCGCGCACCTGACGGCGGTGGCGTCTTCGGGTGTCAGGCTGATCAACCTGTCGTTCAAGCAAAGCCTGCCGGCGCTGGTGGTGGCGTATCAGCAATTCGCCGATGCCACCCGGGTGACGGAGGTGACCCAGCGTAACGGCGTCGCCCATCCTGGTTTCCTGCCGCCCAATGACCTGAAAGTCTCGGGGGAGTAAGCCATGAACGAGCTCGACAACGCTGTCTCGCTTACTGTCGGCGGGTTGGATTACGGCGGCTGGAAAAGCGTGGAAATCAGTGCGGACCTGGAGCGCCAGTTTCGCACCTTCAAACTCGACATCACTTGGCAATGGCCGGGGCAGACCCAAGCCGTGCCAATCCGTCCGGGCGATGAATGCCAGGTGCGCATTGGTGCCGATCTGGTCCTCAGCGGTTATGTGTTCAAGGCACCGGTCAGCTATGACGGTCGACAGATCAGCCTGAGCATCGAAGGTGGCTCCAAGACCCAGGACCTGGTGGACTGCGCCGCGATCAACCGCCCGACTCAATGGCGCGGGCAAACGCTGCTGAGCATCGTCCAGGCCCTGGCATCGCAATACGGCGTGGGGGTCGTCAGCGAGATCCCTGAAACCGCTCGGTTGAGCGAACACAGCATCGTGCCGGGGGAAACGGTCTTTCAATCCATCGACCGTTTGCTGACGTTGTTCCGAGTGTTCTCCACCGACGACGCACAAGGACGTGTGTTGCTGGCCAAACCCGGCAGCGGTGGGCGGGCCAGTGATGTATTGGAGCTGGGCAAGAACATTCTGTCGGGCAACGCACCGATGGACTATAGCCAGGTGTTCTCCGAATATCGGGTCATCGGCCAGCACAAGGGCAATGATCAGCAGAGTGGGGCGGCGGTGAGTGAAGTTTCTGGCACCGCCACCGATCTGGGCTTCAAGCGCAAGCGGGTGACGGTGATCAGCGAGAGCGCGCAATTGACCTTCGAACTGGCCCAGCAACGGGCCGATTGGGAAAGCGCCATTCGCGCCGGCAAGGCCCTGACCACCACCTACCGCGTGCAAGGCTGGCGCCAGGCCAATGGTGACTTGTGGCGGCACAACACCTTGGTACGGGTGATCGACCCGGTGCTGGGGTTCGACGGTGACATGTTGATTTCCAAAGTGACGTACTCGCTGTCGGCACAAGGCTCCGTCACCACCCTGCAAGTCGCGCCGCCGCATACCTTCGACGCCAACCCGGTACCGCCAAAACCCTGAACCCCACCGATGCCTGCCCACCACAGATTCCCTGTGGGAGCGAGCTTGCTCGCGATGGCGGTGGGTCAGCTTGCATGGATGTTGGATGTGCTACCGCTATCGCGAGCAAGCTCGCTCCCACAGTGTTTCGAGAGCGCCCCAAAGTGTCCGCCCACCACAAGTCCCTTGTGGGAGCGAGCTTGCTCGCGATGGCGGTGGGTCAGCTTGCATGGATGTTGGATGTGCTGCCGCTATCGCGAGCGAGCTCGCTCCCACAGTGTTTCGAGAGCGCCCCCAAAGTGTCCGCCCACCACAAATCCCTTGTGGGAGCGAGCTTGCTCGCGATGGCGGTGGGTCAGCTTGCATGGATGTTGGATGTGCTGCCGCTATCGCGAGCAGGCTCGCTCCCACAGTGTTTCGAGAGCGCCCCCAAAGTGTCCGCCCACCACAAATCCCTTGTGGGAGCGAGCTTGCTCGCGATGGCGGTGGTGCAGCCAACAGAGATGTTGATCCGAACACCGCGTTCAAGTCCCCGATTCTCAAGGAAACCTCAATGAGCCTACTGACCCGCCTCCTGGCGCGCGGCACTGTCGTGCTCGCCAATTCGGCCACCAAGCTGCAGTCGCTGCAAATGCGCCTCACCGCCGGCGAAGTGAACGACGACATGGAGCACTTCGAACCCTACGGCTTCACCAGCAACCCGCTGGCCGGTGCCGAGGGCATTGCCACGTTCCTGGGGGGCGACCGCTCCCATGCCGTGGTCCTGGTGGTCGCCGATCGCCGCTTCCGTCTCCAGGCCCTGGCCCCCGGCGAAGTGGCGCTCTACACCGACGAAGGCGACAAGCTCCACTTCAAGCGCGGTCGTGTCATCGACATCGAGACTGCAACCCTGAACATTCGCGCCAGTAGCGCGGTGAACATCGACAGCCCGGTCATCAACCACACCGGCAAGATCGTCTCCCAAGGCGACCAGATCGCCGGCGGCATCAGCCAGATCAAACATGTGCATGTCGGCGTACAGGCCGGCAACGGCCAGACCGGCGCGCCGGCGGGAGGCCAATGATGTTCATCAGCCAGAACCTGCACGCCGCGCTGACCCGCTCGGTACTGATCAGCCTGTTCACCTGGCGCCGCGCCGCTGACGACGATGCTGTCGACGATGACGAACGTTTCGGCTGGTGGGGCGACACCTTTCCTACCGTTGCCGACGACCGCATCGGCTCGCGGCTGTGGCTGTTGCGCCGGGTCAAGCTGACCCGCCAGACCCAGCTCGACGCCGAATTCTATGCCCGCGAAGCCTTGCAATGGCTGATCGATGACGGCCACTGCAGCGCCATCGACATCATCAGCGAACGCCTCGACGCCCAGCGCTTGAACCTGCGCACGGTCCTGACCCTGGCCGACGGCGAGCGCCTGGATATCAACCCCGATAACAGTTGGCAGGTGACCTATGCCGTTTGAAACCCCTTCGCTGCCGGTGCTGATCAAACGCGCCCAAAGCGACCTGGCCAGCGATTCGCTGCGCCAGTCCGATGCCCAAGTGCTGGCCCGCACCCTTGGCGGCGCCGCCTACGGCCTGTATGGCTACCTGGACTGGATCGCCGAGCAGATCCTGCCGGACAAAGCCGATGAGTCCACCCTGGAACGCATCGCCGCCCTGCGCCTGAACCAGGCGCGCAAAGCGGCCCAAGTGGCCAGCGGCAATGTCAGCTTCAGCGCTACGGCCGGTGCCGTGTTGGATGTCGATACGCTGCTGCAATCGACCGATGGCCGCACTTATAAAGTGACCACCGCCCGCACCACCAGCAATGGCCTGAACACCGCCACCGTCGCGGCGCTGGAGGCCGGTAGCCTGGGCAATGCCGATGCCGGCCTGGTGCTGACACCGGTGCAGCCGCTTCTTGGCATCGGCAATCGCTTCACCGTGCTGGCGCCGGGGCTGACCGGCGGTGTTGCCAGGGAAAGTCTTGAGTCCCTGCGGGCCAGGGTGATCCGTTCCTATCGCATCATCCCCCACGGCGGTTCGGCCCAGGACTATGAAACCTGGGCCCTGGAATGCCCCGGCATCACCCGTGCGTGGTGTCGTGGCAGCTACCTGGGACCAGGCACCGTCGGCTTGTTCGTGATGCGGGACGACGACTCACAACCGATCCCCAACGCCGAGCAATTGGAAGAGGTGCGGGCCTACATCGAGCCCTTGCGCCCGGTGACCGCCGAGCTGCACGTGCTGGCGCCGACGCAGGTTCCGGTCAACTACAGGCTGCGCATCATGCCGGACACCAGCGCCGTGCGGGCGGCCATCGAGGCCCAACTGCGCGACTTGCATAACCGTGAAGCCGGCCTCGGCGAAACGCTGTTGCTAAGTCATATCGCTGAAGCCATCAGCAGCGCCACCGGCGAAACCGACCACAAACTCAGTGCGCCAGTCGCCGATGTCGTCGCCGCCAGCAACCAGTTGCTGACGTTCGGAGGCTGCACATGGCTGGAATAAGAACCGCCGAACAGTACCAGGCCCAACTGCGCAGCCTGCTGCCCAGCGGCCCGGCGTGGGATCCGGAGCGCGTGCCGGAACTGGACGACGTGCTGCAAGGCATCGCTCAGGAACTGGCCCGCCTCGACGCCCGTGCCGCCGACCTGCTCAACGAGATGGACCCGGCGGGCGTGAGTGAGCTGGTGCCGGACTGGGAGCGGGTGATGAACCTGCCGGATCCGTGCCTCGGGGCCACGCCGTTGTATGACGATCGCCGTCTGGCGGTGCGCCGACGGTTGTTGGCGGTGGGCAGCCAAGCCATTGCCTATTACGTGGAAATCGCCAAGAGCCAGGGTTACCCCAACGCCACCATCACCGAACTGAAGGCGCCGCGCATGGGCCGCGCACGGTTCGGCGAAGCGCATTTTGGCACCTGGCAGGCGCAGTTCATGTGGACCCTCAATACCGGTGGTCGGCTGCTGCTGGGGCGGCGTTTTGGTGCGAGCTATTGGGGGGAGCGTTTTGGCGTCAATCCGGGCTCGGCCCTGGAATGCCTGATTCACCGCAGTGCACCGGCGCATACCAAGGTTCACATCAATTATGACTAGGGAGTAGACGATGGATTATCCGAAAAGTGTGCCCAGCGCCGGGCTGGTGAGTGGGAAGTTCGTGGATGAAAACCCGCTGACCGGGACGCCGGGGTCGTTGATTCCGGCGGCTTGGGGAAACGGGGTGACACAGGAAATCGTGAATGTCATCAAGGCGGGAGATCTGACGCCAGATGAAACCCAGAACGATCAGTTGCTCGAGGCGATTCAGTCGGTCACCGCCAAGGGCTGGAACCAGGACCTCGCGCTTCCGATCACCGCCTTGCCGCTGCCGACGATTGCAACAGCGGACGCCCGCCTGGCGATAACGCCAACGGCACTGTCAACCAGCGGCGGCCGTGTCTCGATTCCGGCGGGTGTGTACATCAGCATCGGACAAGAGGTGGTGAGTGGACGGTTGGGTCGATCACGTACCTACGTGACGGCGGGCTGGAGCAGCGCCGATTTGTTGCCCAGCGCCAGTTATTTTCTACGAGCACAGGTCATCGGCGGTGTGCTGACGTTCTATATGCAGCGTGGAAGCCTGTATGACATTTTGCCGGAATCCTTGAAGGGTACGGTCAACGGAGCGTCCGGCGGCGGGTTTGCGTCCACCTCCCTGGACATGTGCCTGGCCTGGGTCATGACTGGGGCGCCGGGTTCCTTGCCAACGATTCGCACGATTTACAACCGTGCTCAATTGACCTGGACGCAAACGGTGAATGGCACCGGAGTGGTGTATCTGCCGCTGGATCCGCATGCGCGTGCGGCGCGGCTTGTGGCGGGGAATCCGACACCCTCTCCGAGTGCCGTGACTTCGCTGGCGTTCGTTCAGGCCGGGTGGATTGGGGGCAACTACAGCTATCTGTCTCCCGTCGCGACAACACCCGGCAACAATCCCGGGGGGTGGACAAACCCCGCCAGTCCGTCCATGTGCGTGCTGTTCTCCAGTAACGTCGTCAATGACGTGAGCGTCTCCACGGTCACGGCCAGTTTTGACCATACACAGCTGCGTTCGCTTTGGCAGTCGTACCAGGCCGAGCACACACTCGGCGCAACCAATGCAGACAGTGATGAGTTGCTATTAAGCATGGGGATCAAGGGGCACCAGGCATTGACGGATTACAGCGTGGGTATCGCCGTCAACTTTACCAATGCAATCAATGTTCACCTGTCCTGGGAGCTGATCCGATGAAAGTCATTCAAGAACTGCACCAGTACGAAGATGGACTTCGCCCGCCTGCACCTTCGTCCGCCCATATCTGGGAGGACGGTACTTGGGTACTTAGCGAAGAGAATGCCGCCGAGCATTTACGCCAGGATGCCGAACGCCTGTGCGCCAAGGTCGATACCGCTGCCGACAACGCCCGTCGCACGATGGCCGGAGATCCGTTGCGGGCTCTGGAATACCAACAAGCCGCCCTGGAAGCGCGGGCCTTCAAGGATCAGGGGTATCCGAAAAAAGCCGTCCCGTTGGCCGTTTCTGCGTGGGTCGTCAAAGGGCGCACAGCCAGGCAGGCGGCGGATCAGATGCTCGCCAAGGCCGCCGAATTTGAAGCGAACCTGCTGGCGCTTCGCGAACTGCGGCTCAAGGCCAAGGCGCAAATTCGCGCGCACGTCGCCAAAGGTAACGCGGATCTTGCCGCCCAAGCCGCTGATGACGGACTCGAGGCCATCCGGGCGCTACGCCTTCGCGCGTGATATCCATCTCATAGAGAGAAACAAAACATGGATTATCCAAAAAGTGTTCCCAGCGTCGGTCTGGTGAGCGGTCGGTTCGTGGACGAAAATCCGCTGGCGGGCACGCCTGGATCGCTGATTCCGGCGGTCTGGGGCAACAGTGTCACCCAGGAAATCCTTGGCGTGATCTCGGCGGCCGGTATGACACCCTCCGAAGCGGATACCGGGCAGTTGATCAAGGCGTTGCAAACCATCCTTGGACGCAGCAGCCCGATGCGTTCGGTGATTACACGGTTGTCGGCTTCAAAAGTGTTGACTGCCGAGGAGTTGGGACTTGTGCTGATCGATGCCAGTGCTGGTGTGAACACTGTAACCCTGCCGGCAGCCAACGCGGCGCTTGGTGTTCGCGATGTGATTGTGCGACGTGTGGATAACAGCGGTAACCGCCTGACGGTGCGCGCTGCCGGAACTGACAGGATTAGGTTTCACACTCACTTGGCAGCCAGTGGTTACCCATTCTTGGTGTTGATGGGTAGCGGTGACTGGTGGCATTTGCGCAGTGACGAAGCTGGGGTCTGGTGGCCGGTAAATCGCTTTGATTCGACGGCGCTGGGACGCATTTCCTTCGAGTGCACACGCCAGGTTATCCCCGGTGGGTATGCGGTGCTTAACGGTAATTTGCTGGTGCGTAGCGATTGGCCGTGGCTGTGGGACTTTGCGCAATCGTCCGGTGCGCTAGTGACCGAAGCTGCCAGAGCGGGGAACGAAGGTGCGTGGACTAGCGGTGATGGTGCGACGACCTTTCGACTTCCCGATATTCGTGGCGAGTTCTTGCGCGTGTTGGATGAGGCCCGAGGGGTGGATATTGATCGTTCGGCGGGCAGCAGACAAATGTATGCCCTTGAAAGCCACAACCACTTTTTGCCTACCAGTTCGGGTAGTGCCAATCGTCCGGGGCCTGGTATTGCTGATGGCTCTTGGGACGTGACTCGTGACGTTAATGCTGCTCCTGCAACGGGGATAGTCGGTACGACGTATCCCAATCCACTTTTCTTTTCCAGTGGGGAGCTTGTAGGCAACATCGGCATTTTCAGCACTGAAACTCGCCCTAGAAACATCGCCTATCCCGCCCGAATCAAGCTGATCTGAGGCCATTATGTTTATTTATCTGTTTGACGGCTCCGGTGTTCTATCTGGCCCGATAGAACTTTTCGTAACCCCCGGCATGGGCATTCAAATCCCAAGTAACGGCATCCAGCTTTCCTTCGAATTACCCGCTGCCCAAGAGCATCATTCATGGGTCATGGTGAACGGCGTTCCGCGAGAGATGGTGGACTGGCGGGGGGCGGTTTATCGCAAGGACAACGGCGCTCATTTGCAATGGAACGAGTTCGGCGAATTGCCGGAAATGTACACCGCCGAGCCCTGGCCCGGTAACTATTACGTATGGCGTGATAACGCCTGGGTCTTTGATGAAACGCTGAAACTGGCCGACCTCAAGCGCGAAGGGTTAGCCAAGCGCGACAAACTGCTGCGGGACACGGTTCAGACAATCGCTCCCCTCCAGTACGCCGAAGACATTGGCGACGCCACTGACCAGGAACAGCTGATGTTGATGGAGTGGAAGCTCTACAGCGTCGAATTGAACCGCATCCAGCATCAAACCGGTTTTCCAACCGACATCACCTGGCCAATCGCGCCTGAGTCCGCTGTTTAAACCAACTACTGGTTGGACGACTAAAAAAACGCTCTTTTTTTCCAGGCGCTGTTGGCACGAGTCAACAGCGAGGCTTTCTATTGCCGTTTTCGACCGTTTGAAATTTAAAGGAGAGGAACTTGGATTATCCAAAAAGTGTTCCCAGTGCGGGTCTGGTGAATGGCCGGTTCGTGGATGAGGATCCACTGGCAGGTACGCCGGGATCATTGATCCCCGCCAGTTGGGGGAATGGCGTCACGCAAGAGGTGCTTAATGTCATACAAGCCGCCGGGTTGACGCCGTCGGAACAACTGAACAATCAGTTATTGACAGCATTGCGAGGCAGCGGGTTATTCGCCACCGCTCCACAGTTCGACAACGACAGATCCGTGGCGACTACGGAGTTCGTGAGACGCAGCGGGCTCCAGTATTCCGGCTTTACTGCATACGCGACCAATACCGCGTTGACAGTGGCTCACATCGGCGGTGGCGTCAGTTTCGCTAGTGCGACGCCGATCAGCGCCACGTTGCCCGATACTGCCGGAATCATGCATGGGGCTACGCTCAACCTTATCAATGTGGGGACCGGCGTGGTGACCGTTTCGACGGCCTCGATTGCCGATACGATAGGTCCGTCAAGTGCGGCATTGGGACCGATCGATCTGGGGCGGGGTGAAACAGCGGAGTTCATCAAACTGGACAACCAATGGCGGTTGATCGGCGGCACCATTCTGCTGAAGTACACCTCGTTGTTTTCGGGTCAGCTCGGTAATCCGGGTTACCAGAAATATGCCAGTGGAAACATCGATCAGTGGGGCTTCGGTACGACCGATGCCAATGGCGAGGTCTTCGTTACTTTTCCCATTTCCTTTCCCAACGCCTTTGTCTCGGCAGTGGCGACTCATGCGGGCGGCGATTCAGCCATCGTGATCGTGGTGGGCGGAACAGCCACCCGGCAAGGCGTACGTCTGAAAGTCCGAAACTATGTAGGGCAAGTAGCGGCTGGATGGGGTGTCACTTATTTCGCGAAGGGTTATTGAATGAACGAATTGAGCGTGTTGTTCAGTCCAAGTACCTGTGGGGCTTATGTTCCGGGTATCAATACTTCAGACATTCCCGAAGATGTCATAGAAATCCCTCGGGCTTATTGGCTCTCGCTGCTTCAACAACTGGCTGTTTCGCCCAAGAGAATCTCAGTCAACCCAGACAACGGTTACCCCATTCTCATGGATCCGCCTCCTCTGACGGTGGAGCAGGCTACTGCGAACGAATACGCCTGGCGCAACGGCCAGCTTACGGCCACCGACCGCCTGATAGCCCGGGATCGCGACGAAATGGACGATGGAGGCGGTACAACCCTGGACCAGACGCAATACACAGCGCTCCAAGCTTACCGTCGCGCGCTCAGGGATTGGCCGAAGGATGAGTTTTTCCCGGAAGTTGAACATCGCCCGGTCGCGCCGCCTTGGCTGGCCGGGCAACTTTAACAATCTGTTTTCGATGGTCTGAGCATGGATGACGCAAGCAGTCGCTTCGCATCATCGACGCTGATTTTCTGGATGATTTGCGTGGGAACCCGGGAGGTGGCGGATAAGTTGTAGACCTGGAAGCGCTCGTCGATGACGGAGTCCGCCATCAGCTTCAAGGACGGCAGGATTCGGGTGTGATAGTGCTGGTCAAGGCCGCAGGGTGAACGTTTGCCTTGGGCCGTTTCATAGAATCGGCCTGCGACCTGGTTCAAGTCGAAGCCTACGAGGAACACCTTGTTGAATCCCAGGTGGTAGGCGACCTGCAAGGCCAGGTACATGACGGTTCGCGCATCGAAGCAGCCCGCGGCGATGTTTTTGCTGAAGCCGATGTCTTTGCTGCGTTTGCTCAGGAAAGATGTTTTCCGGACGAGCGACTCCTCTCTGTCAAACAACGTCGTCAGGAAGGAGGCCCTTGGGGCTTTCTTCAGGCTCAGGGTGCGTCCGCTTGGCTGGGTTTCAATGACTTCGAATTGATCTTCCCATAAGGCAACGTTTTCGCTGAGCGCCATGGCCGTGGCAAACAGCTCGGGTTGCTGACGTGGAAAGTCATTATCGGAGCAGACATAGAAGAACGGTTTTATATCGGTGTCGGCGAACATCGATATGGCGCCATTCATGGTGATCATCGGGATGTCTGCAAACTCATGGATGGGGAAATGCTTCGCCGAATTGCCTGAGGCGATAATAAAGACGGGGCCGTTTTTTGTATTTCTCAGTTCATCAGGTGAGATTCGCCTTGGCAGGGAGGCGGGAGGATCCTTGCTATACGATCTATTTGACGTTTCCTTGTTCATCTGTCTTTCCTTGTTCAGATCATCGTTTGTGCAGGGATTATTCGAGTACGCCGCCTTGCCGTTGAAGGGTAGGGTTGGATGCTGGGAGGCTTCCAGGTTTCCCTCGATATCTCAAGGTGTTTCAGGTGGTTACGATCTGCTAATCGACTGAAATTGTTGCTTTTTGTTCAGCGCGGCTTCGTGCAGTTTCGCTCTGAATACAATGCCGGTTCAACATCGCCATCGCTAAGATTGGATTTTTCGACGATGTTCGTCAAACGCGTCAAGGAGAACGCCATGCCCATCACGCCGGCACAACTGCTGCGTATCCTCCCCAATGCCGGCGCTAATGCCGGCATTTTTACACCTGTCCTCAATGCAGCCATGGGCTGCCGCCAGATCGTCGGCCCCAAGCGTGTCGCCGCGTTCCTCGCCCAGGTTGGTCATGAGTCTGGCCAGTTGCGTTATGTACGAGAGTTGGGCAACGCCGTCTACCTGTCGAAATATGACACCGGCCCGCTGGCCCTGCGCCTGGGTAATACGCCCGAGGCGGATGGCGATGGCCTGAAGTACCGCGGCCGGGGTTTGATCCAGATTACCGGCCGGGCCAACTACCAGGCCTGTGGTGAGGCGCTGGGCCTGGATCTGGTCAATGCCCCCGAGTTGCTGGAGCAACCGCAGTGGGCTGCACATTCGGCGGCCTGGTTCTGGTCGATCAATGGGCTCAATGCCCTGGCTGATGCAGGGCACTTCGACAAGATTACCCAGCGGATCAATGGCGGCCAGAATGGCGCGGCAGATCGTCGAGCCCTGTATGCACAAGCGCTGAAGGTGCTCGAATGAGCCCGCTCCTGCTACGGTTCGCTCCGGCGATCGGGCTGGCGCTTTCGCTGGCGGCCGCTGGTGTGACGTGGAAAGTCCAGGACTGGCGCTATGGCAACACCTTGGCGGAGCAAGCCAGGCTACAGGCCGAGACCCTGAATCAATTGACCCTCGCAGCGGCCGCTTCGCAGCAGCATGAAGCCGACAGGCGCCTGGCCCTGGAGCGGCAGCTGTCCGCCAGTGAACAAACCCATTACCGAGCCTTGAGCGATGCCCAACGTGACCAGGATCGCCTGCGCGATCGCCTTGCTACTGCCGATGTCCGGCTGTCAGTCCTCCTCGACGCCAACGATGTTGCCGCCGGTTGTGCAGTGCCTGCCGCCACCGGCGCCGGCGGCCTGGATCATGGCGCCCCACGCGCCCGACTTGACCCGGCGCATGCTCAACGAATTATCGCCATCACCGACGCCGGTGATCGCGGACTGATTGCCTTGCAGGCCTGTCAAGCCTATATCAGAGCGCTGGGTCGGTAATCCGGCGAGCCTTGCAAGCGTCGACTGCTCGTGTACGGTAGGCCTCAATCGTGGGGAATCAGGAGAGCACCATGGACGACATTACCGAACTGGCCGCTGAATTGGGCAGGCGCCTGCAGTTGCTCAATGCCCACGTCACCACGGCCGAGTCCTGTACGGGCGGCGGGATTGCCGAGGCGATTACCCGGATTCCGGGGAGTTCCGCCTGGTTCGAGGCCGGTTATGTCACCTATTCCAATCGCCAGAAAAGCCAGCAACTGGAGGTGCCGGCCCAGTTGTTCGAGAAGGTCGGGGCGGTCAGCCGCGAGGTGGTCGAGGCCATGGCACAAGGCGCCCAGCGCAAAAGCCTGGCGCGTTTTGCCGTGGCGGTCAGCGGGGTGGCCGGGCCGGACGGGGGCTCGCCGAGCAAGCCGGTGGGCACCGTATGGCTCGCCTGGGCCGTTGGCCAGACGCTGATCAGCGAGCAGCGCTTCTTTGCAGGCAACCGCGACGAGGTCCGCCGACAAACGGTGAAGGCCGCGCTAGAGGGGCTGCTGCAACATGCCGCTGTAGAAATCTCAAATCAGGGGTAGGCGATCCTCAATCGCTGTGGAATAATACTGGCTACTTATACAGGTGTTGGCCGTCAGGCCTTATTGATTACGTGAGGACTTTAATGGACGACAACAAGAAGAAAGCCTTGGCTGCGGCCTTGGGTCAGATCGAACGTCAATTCGGCAAGGGTGCCGTAATGCGTATGGGCGATCAGGACCGTCAGGCTATTCCTTCCATCTCCACCGGCTCCCTGGGCCTGGACATTGCGCTTGGCATCGGCGGTCTGCCAAAAGGCCGAATCGTTGAAATCTACGGTCCTGAGTCTTCCGGTAAAACCACACTGACCCTGTCCGTGATCGCCCAGGCCCAAAAAGCCGGCGCGACCTGCGCCTTCGTCGACGCCGAACACGCCCTGGACCCGGAATATGCCGGCAAACTGGGTGTCAACGTCGACGACCTGCTGGTTTCCCAGCCGGACACCGGCGAGCAGGCCCTGGAAATCACCGACATGCTGGTGCGTTCCAACGCGGTCGACGTGATCATCGTCGACTCCGTGGCGGCACTGGTGCCAAAGGCTGAAATCGAAGGTGAAATGGGCGACATGCACGTGGGCCTCCAGGCTCGCCTGATGTCCCAGGCCTTGCGCAAGATCACCGGTAACATCAAGAACGCCAACTGCCTGGTGATCTTCATCAACCAGATCCGTATGAAGATCGGCGTGATGTTCGGCAGCCCGGAAACCACCACCGGTGGTAACGCACTGAAGTTCTACGCCTCGGTTCGCCTCGACATCCGCCGTACTGGCGCGGTGAAAGAGGGTGATGAGGTTGTCGGTAGCGAAACCCGCGTCAAGGTCGTGAAGAACAAGGTGGCTTCGCCGTTCCGTCAGGCCGAGTTCCAGATTCTTTACGGCAAGGGCATCTACCTCAATGGCGAGATGATCGACCTGGGTGTGTTGCACGGTTTCGTCGAGAAGTCGGGCGCCTGGTATGCCTACAACGGTACCAAGATCGGTCAGGGCAAGGCCAACTCGGCCAAGTTCCTGGCGGATAACCCCGAAGTCGCCGCTGCTCTCGAGAAGCAATTGCGTGACAAGCTGTTGAGCCCGGTTGCAGACGTCAAGTCCGTGGCTAATCGCGAGACCGCTGACGATCTGGCTGACGCTGACATCTGATCGATCCGATGACCGCCGTACTCGATACCCTCGTCGCGGTGCGGCGAACCGCGATGGACCTGCTCGCCAGGCGCGAGCACGGTCGGGTCGAGCTGACGCGTAAACTGCGTCAGCGCGGCGCGCCCGACGAATTGATCGACACGGCCCTCGACCGTTTGACTGAAGAGGGCCTGCTGTCGGAATCCCGTTACCTGGAAAGCTTCGTCGCTTATCGCGCCCGCTCCGGCTACGGTCCTTTGCGCATTCGTGAGGAGCTGGGCCAGCGCGGTTTGCAACGGCCGGATATCGAACTCGCCTTGCGCGAAAGCGGTATCGATTGGCAGGAGCAACTGACGGACACCTGGCGTCGCAAGTTCTCAGGGCATTTGCCCATCGATGCACGAGAGCGAGCCAAGCAAGGGCGTTTCCTGGCGTACCGAGGCTACTCCATGGAAATGATCAACCGCTTGTTCAGCGGTCGCGGCATGGATGATTAATTAGAAAACGGCCCGCTATTTCGATAGCGGGCCGTTTTTTTATGGGCTCAGGTTACCTTGATCGGCTCCCAGGTAAGGGGGTGGGGCTTTTGGGCGGGTTGGGCCCAGTTTTCCGGCAGGTTGATGTAGTCCACCAATTCCCTCAAGCGACCATGATTGCGGGCGTTGAAGGTGAACGTCAGACGTGTCAGATGACTGAACCGGGCCTCGTCGTGCTCTTCACCGCTGTAGTCATGTTGATGAAAACAATCGTTCAGGCACAGGTCGGCGAAATCTACCTGCATCTGCTGCAGTGCCTGTTCGCTTAGCTTGTGATTCATGCGGATCACGAACTGATGCTTGAGCCAGCGACTGGAGTGGAAGTTGCGGTAGAACTGATTGATCTCCTCCACGGCCTCTTCGGCGTTGTACACCAGGCGCATGAGCTTCATGTCGGTGGGCAGGATGTAGCGATTTTCTTCCAGCTGCTCGCGGATAAAGTCCAGGGCGCTTTGCCAGAACTTGCCCCCGGGAACATCCAGCAGGACCACCGGTACCAGTGGGCTTTTACCGGTCTGGACCAGCGTCAGGACTTCCAGCGCCTCATCCAGCGTGCCGAAACCGCCAGGGCAGAGCACCAGTGCATCGGCCTCCTTGACGAAAAACAGCTTGCGGGTGAAGAAGAAGTGGAACGGCAGCAGGTTCGACGTGCCTTCAACGGTCGGGTTTGCGTGCTGTTCGAAAGGCAGGGTGATATTGAATCCGAGGCTATGGTCACGCCCCGCGCCTTCATGGGCAGCGGCCATGATGCCACCGCCGGCACCGGTGATGACCATCATGTCCGAGCGGGCCAGCGAAGCGCCCAACTCTCGGGCCAGGCCGTACAGCGGATGTTCGATAGGCGTTCGGGCCGAGCCGAAAACCGTGACCTTGCGCCGGCCCTTGAATTGTTCGAGCGTACGGAAGGCGTGTTCCAATTCCCTCAGTGTCTGCAACGTGATCTTGGCATTCCAGCGGTTGTGATCTTCCTGGGCCATGCGCAGCACTGTCAGGATCATGTCACGGTAAATGGGGAGGTTGGGGCTGTTGGGAGACACCAGGTTGAGTTGTTCTTCGACCTTGCGGGTGAGGTCGTGGCCGTGGTTCTCAAAATGACGACTGAGCAGGTCATTCGGTTTATAAGGCATTCAACTTCTCCTTCTTAACAGGACCCTGGCCCGGATGAGAGATTCATCAGGGCCACGACACTTCGTGTGTCGTCGTCAGCCCAGGCAGCTGCCTGGAGGTTGACCTGGCTTGACGCGGTCTGCAGCAGGGCGACCAAGCCATCCAGCGGGTTCTGTTTTTCCCTTTTGATGAAAACAAGCACGCCAAGGTGTTGGCTGGGCAGCCTCTTTCTGCCCGATGCAAATACTCAGAATACTTCTGAATCTAGCCGATCTTTGCTGTCCTGATCATGGCGCTCAAAAGTGACCGTTGGCAACCGCTGGATAAGTGCACCTCAATATAGCGCCGCTCGTCAGATTGCCGCCCGGGTGTGTGCCGCTCTGATTTACTGATAACAAGCGTGCCAATGCAATTTGGCGCTCAGGGCTGGTGCTACGTGATGGATTGAAGCGGACGGGCATGGAGGCGGGAGAGATGACCAGGGTGACTCTGGAGCTCGACAGGCAGTTGTACTTGATGCTGTTGGAATCGGCGCAGGCCAATCGAGTGAGTCTTGAGGAGGAATGCTGTCGTCGACTGGGAGGGCGGGCATGGCGCTCGCGCTACCTGCAGGCGCTGGTAGCGGAATTGCGCGCCGACGATGAGCAGCGGCGCGCAAGCTCGGGTTGATTACTTCTTCGTCTTGGCGGGTTTCGGGCAATCCGATTCCTGGAAGCGCTCGGTCGCGACCGGGCGGTTGGTCTTAACCTCGGTGAATTCGTAGCGCATTGTCGCGCCCTTGGCCATCAACTTGCGAAAGCCCGGATTGGTGCACACCGTGGAGCCCAGCTGGAAATACACGGCCTTCGGATCGGCGCGCATTTTCTGGGCATGGCTGCTTTGCACGCTGAGGTGGTTGATCAGCTCGGTGCCTTCGACGGTATACCCCTGGTCGAGAATGTCTTCGTTGATCGCCCGCGGCGTACCGACGCTACTTTCCTTGGCAACGTTCTGCAGCATCTTGTTCAGTTCGAGTTCTTTCAGCGAGGCAGCCTGAGCGCTGAAGGACGTCGCCAGCAGAACGGCAACGGTAGGGACGATAAGGCGCAGCATGAAACTCTCCTGGTTCAGTGACTGGTGGTTCGACCGATCACATGACTGTGCGTTCAGTGGTCGGGGATTATAGGGGAGCCCGGGTGGACGGTACAGGCTCGTGCGCTCTGGTAGACTGCCGGCCTTTATTGCCCTGCCGAGTGTTGTTCGTGTCGAGTTTTCCTGTCTGTCGGCGTCGCCCACGATGAATCACGCCCCTAACGCCGTAGCCCGCCTGCGCGACCAGCGCATCGATGAAGGGATCAAGCCGATCCAGGCCCGAGGCTGGCGCGCCCCCCGTTGCAGCGCCTGCCGGGTGATCGAGAGCCATTGCCTGTGCGCCTGGCGTCCGAGCGTCGAAACCCGTTCCGGGGTCTGCCTGATCATGACCAACAAGGAAGTGTTCAAGCCGAGCAACACCGGTTGGCTGATCGCCGATGTGGTGCGCGACAACCATGCCTTCATCTGGTCGCGCACGGAGATCGATGAGCAACTGCTGGCGTTGCTGAACGATCCGCAATGGCAGCCGTACCTGGTGTTTCCGGGTGAATACGTCGAGCCATCGCGGGTCACCCACACGGTGGACCTCGATCAGTCCAAACGCCCGTTGTTCATTCTGCTGGACGCGACCTGGACGGAGGCGCGGAAGATTTTCCGTAAAAGCCCGTATTTCGACCGGCTGCCGATCCTGAGCCTGCTGCCCGACAAACTGTCGCGCTACCGTTTGCGTCGTTCGACCCGTAGCGAGCACCTGTGCACTGCGGAAGTGGCGGCGTTGTGTCTGGAGTTGGCGGGGGACAGCGACGCCGCGTCGGCCCTGGATGCCTATTTCGATGTGTTCAGCCAGCATTACCTGGGCGCCAAGGGCCAGCAGGAGGTCAACGTATCGACCCCGGCCCATGCCGAGTTGCGACCCTTCATTCGTACACCGCACACGGTATTGGCTCAATAGTGGCCCATACTGGACTCAGGGGCGGCCGTGCTGCTTGACCACCCCGGCTTCGCTGGGCATGCTTGGCGCCGACCAGGGCGCCGCCCGTGTTGAAACGTCATGTTTGGCGTTGCACGTGCCCTGTGGATGCCGCCGCAGGGCGATGTCTTGAGTTGTCTTGGCGAGGCGCGAATGCTTCGGGCCTGCCATTAAAAACAGGATCATTTGAAAAATGGCCACATACGAAATCCTGATTGCCGATGACCACCCGCTCTTTCGCAGCGCGTTGCATCAGGCGGTGACCCTGGGCCTTGGCCCGGATGTCCGATTGACGGAAGTGGCCAGTATCGCGGAACTGGAGGTCCAGTTGACGGCGAAGTCCGATTGGGACCTGGTGCTGCTGGATCTGAACATGCCCGGTGCCTATGGTTTTTCAGGGCTGGTGCTGTTGCGCGGCCAATACCCGCAGATCCCCGTGGTCATGGTCTCGGCCCAGGAAGAAGCGTCAGTGATGGTCAAGGCCCGGGAGTTCGGCGCCAGTGGCTTCATCCCCAAGTCCAGCTCCCTTGAAATGATTCAAAAGGCCGTGAAGGCGGTCCTGGACGGCGATGTCTGCTGGCCGCCCCAGGCGTTTGAAGCCGTGAGCGTGTCCGAAGAGGCCAAGGCCGCCAGCGCGGGCCTGGCCAGCCTTACGCCGCAGCAGTTTCGAGTGTTGACCATGGTCTGCGAAGGCCTGCTGAACAAGCAGATTGCTTATGAACTGAACGTGTCGGAGGCTACTATCAAGGCCCACGTCACGGCGATCTTCCGTAAACTGAACGTACGCACCCGGACCCAGGCGGCCCTTCTGCTGCAACAACTTGAGTCAATTTCGCCGCAGACTTAATGCGCTGCTTCACGCTTTTTTGACCGGGTTTGAATTAGTTTCTCCACTCCTTTTCGATCAGTTGCTCACTCTATGTCACCTTTTAAAGGCCAGACCGGCCTGAAACGCATCCTCAACGCCTCCGGCTATTCCTTGGACGGGCTGCGCGCGGCTTTTGTCGGCGAAGCGGCTTTCCGTCAGTTGGTGTTGCTCAACGTCGTATTGATTCCGTTGTCGTTCTTCCTGAACGTCAGCCGTGTCGAACAGGCGCTGCTGATTGCTGTGTGCCTGCTGGCATTGATCGTGGAATTGCTCAACTCGGCGGTGGAGGCGGCCATCGACCGCATCTCCCTGGAGCTGCACCCGTTGTCGAAAAACGCCAAGGACATGGGCAGCGCTGCCCAGTTCGTCGCCCTGACGATGATCGCGTTGGTGTGGGGCCTGATCCTGCTGTAACGGCTCAGGCAATGGCCGGCAGCACGATTTCGTCGCTGCGCTGGGCCCCGGCGGTGAACGCCCGGCACAATTCGAGAAATTCGCGCATGGCCGAGGTCTGGTACTTCTGTTTGTGCCAGATGAAATAGAACTGCCGCGCCAGGTCCATGTCCGGTGTTTCCACCGCGACGAGGCTGCCGCGGCGGAAGGCGTCGCGCAGGGCCAGGCGTGAGATGCAGCCAATGCCCAGGCCGGATTCAACGGCGCGCTTGATCGCTTCGGTGTGTTCCAGCTCCAGGCGGATATTCAATGCGCTGCGGTGGTGGCGCATGGCCTGGTCGAAAGTCAGTCGCGTGCCCGAACCCTGTTCCCGCAGAATCCAGGCTTCATGGGTCAATTCTTCCATGGTCGCCTGGCCGCGCTTGGCCAGTGGGTGTTGAGGGGCGCAGAACACCACCAGTTCGTCCTCGACCCAGCTTTGCACTTCGATGTCCGGATGGCTGCAGTCGCCTTCGATTAGACCCAGATCAATTTCATAGTGGGCAACCTGGTGCACGATATTGGCAGTGTTCTGCACGTGCAGCTTCACCTGGCTTTCCGGATGGCGCTGCATGAACCCGCCGATCAACAAGGTCGCCAGGTAATTGCCGATGGTCAGCGTCGCACCGACCGCCAGTGAGCCGAAACCGGACTTGCCATTGAGCAGGTCTTCGATCTCCTTGGCCTGGTCCAGCAGCGCCACTGCCTGGGGCAGCAGCTGTTTGCCCAGGGCATTGAGGCTCAGGCGTTTGCCGGCACGGTCGAACAGCTGGCAGCTCGATTGCCGCTCCAGTTCGGTGATGGAGGTGCTGGCCGCCGACTGCGACAGGTTGAGTTGGCCCGCAGCGCGAGACACGCTTTCTTGCTGGGCGACGGCGACGAAGACTTGAAGTTGACGTAGAGTAAATCGCATATCGATATAACCGATAACCCTTATCTTAATAATCCATTTAACAGATATTGTCGCCGCCATTAGAATGCGATGCAATTGCGCAGATTATCGGCGCAGGCATCATTCCCAGGAGTCCCCGTACATGAGCAACATGAACCACGAGCGTGTCCTCAGTGTTCATCACTGGAACGACACTCTGTTCAGCTTCAAGTGCACCCGCGATCCGGGCCTGCGCTTCGAGAACGGTCAGTTCGTGATGATCGGCCTGCAACAGCCCAACGGCCGCCCGCTTATGCGCGCTTACTCGATTGCCAGCCCGAACTGGGAAGAGCATCTCGAGTTCTTCAGCATCAAGGTGCCCGATGGTCCGCTGACTTCCCAGCTGCAGCACCTGAAGGAAGGCGACGAGATCATCATCAGCAAGAAACCCACCGGCACCCTGGTGCTGGACGATCTCAAGCCTGGCAAGCATTTGTACCTGCTCAGCACCGGTACCGGCCTGGCGCCGTTCATGAGCGTCATCCAGGATCCGGAAACCTACGAGCGTTTCGAAAAAGTGATCCTGTGCCACGGCGTGCGTTACGTCAATGAAGTCGCTTACCGCGAATTCATCACCGAGCACTTGCCGCAGAACGAGTTCTTCGGCGAAGCCCTGCGTGACAAGCTGATCTACTACCCTACCGTGACGCGCGAGCCGTTCGAGAACGAGGGCCGCCTGACCGACCTGATGCGCAGTGGCAAGCTGTTCCGCGACATCGGCCTGCCACCGATCAACCCGCAGGACGACCGCGCCATGCTGTGCGGCAGCCCGAGCATGCTCGACGAGACCAGTGAAGTGCTCAACAGCTTCGGCCTGACCGTTTCGCCGCGTATGCGCGAGCCGGGTGACTACCTGATCGAGCGGGCGTTTGTAGAGAAGTAAGCTGTTGTGGTGACTGATAGATCGCCATCGCGAGCAAGCTCGCTCCCACAAGGGATGTTCATTGAACACAGATTCTCTGTTCACAACAGACCCAATGTGGGAGCGGGCTTGCTCGCGATGGCAGCGACTCGGTCCAACTGACACAGCATAAAAAAGCCCGCGCCGCCTGATAAAGGCCGCGCGGGCTTTTTCGTTCCCGGGTTTTATTTAACGGCAGGAACGACTTCCAATACCCGGATCACCCCCGGTTGCGGGTAATGCCAGCGAACGTCCACATCCCAGAACTGCGCACCGTATTCCCGTTCGGCTGTGGGAATCTGGTACGCCGGGCGTGGGTCTTGGGCCAGGCATTGTTCAATCAACTCCACCAACGGTTCTTCCAGGCGCTTGGCATGCTCGTGTGCTTGAACCAGGGCGGTGTCCGCCCATTGCACCGCAATCAACTCAGGCGCGGCGCTGGCGATGCTGTTGGAGGCCGAGTCGATGATATCGGCGTAGGGCACGTAGGGCTTGATGTCGAGCACCGGCGTGCCGTCCAGCAAATCGATACCCGAGAGCCACAGGCGCCCGGCTTCGACCCGTTCCAGCTTCACGACCGACTGGCCAATGCCGTTGGGGCGATGGGTGGCGCGGGTGGCGAACACGCCCATGGACTTGTTACCGCCCAGGCGTGGCGGTCGCACTTTCAAGCGTGGCTTGTCCTCCAGGGCCTGGTGGAACAGGAACAGCAGCCAGACATGGCTGACCTGCTCCAGGCCTTGCACCGCCTCGCCCTGGTCGAACGGCGCCACCAGTTCCAGCACACCGCGTGCGGCCGGAGCCAGTTGCGGTTGGCGGGGGATGGCGAACTTCTCCTTGAAGCAGGAGCGGACGAAGCCGATGGGAGAGACGCTGTAGGTCATGGGTTGGGATCGAGGCGAGGTTGAAAGGGCATCATAACGCGAGGGGCGGGGTTGGCACTGTTCTCTGTGGCGAGGGAGCCTGCTCCCGCTGGGCTGCGAAGCAGCCCCCCGGTGTTGTCTGACACACCGCGAGGGGACGCTGCGCGTCCAGCGGGAGCAAGCTCCCTCGCCACAAAAGCCCCCAGGATTCAGCGGTTCTTCAAAACAAAAGTTTTCAGGATTCAGCTGTCCTTCAAAGTCAGCCGCGAACGCGCAGCGTCAGGCCCTTGAGGAAGTTGCGCAGCAATTGGTCGCCACACGGGCGGTAGTTGGTGTGGCCGAACTTGCGGAACAGCGCGCTCAGTTCCGGCTTGGACACCGGGAACTCGGCGGCCTTGAGGATGGCGTGCATGTCGTCTTCCTTCAGCTCGAAGGCCACCCGCAGTTTCTTGAGGATGATGTTGTTGGTCACCGGCACTTCGATCGGCTGCGGCGGACGGCTTTCGTCCTTGCCACGCTTGAAGATCACCAGGCCATCGAGAAAATGCGCCATGACCTCGTCAGGGCAGAACACGAAGCCTTCTTCCTCGTCTTTCTTGAGGTAGCCCGCCAGGTCCGCCAGGGAGACGTCCAGGCCGCCCAGCTTGATGATCTCGATGACTTTCTTGTCGCTGATGTCGAGCATGTAGCGCACGCTGCGCAGTACGTCGTTGTGAATCATGTGTGCAGTCCTGATCAATCGGCAGTGGGCGCCTGCGTTCGGTGCGGCGCCGGAAAAAATTAGAATTTCTCTTTGGCAGACAGGTAGCGCCACTGGCCCAGCGGCACCTTGCCGATGGACACGCCGCCGATGCGGATGCGGCGAATGGCGACGACCTTGAGCCCGACCGCCTGGCAAAACAGAGCAATTACGCCGGGCTGCGGGTTTTTCATGGCAAAGCGCAGGCGGTTCTCGTTCTGCCAGCTGGCCTTGACTGCCGGCAGCTCCTTGCCCTTGTAGGTCAAGCCATGGTTCAGGCGATTGAGGCCATGGGCGACCATGTCGCCTTCGACTTCCACCACGTATTCCTGCTCGATCTTGGCGGCGTCGGCGGTGAGTTTGCGCAAGATCTTCCAATCCTGGGTGAACACCAGCAGCCCGCTGGCGTTGGCTTGCAGATCGGCACTGGCGGTCAGGCGCAGGAAATGGCCCTTGAGCGGCCGCTTGCCGAAGCGATGTTCTTCGCTCAGGGTCTGCGGGCCGAGGGAGGCCATCGCGGTGTCTACGTCCATGCCCGCCGGGACGTTCAGCAGGAGTGTCACCGGCTCTGGCGCGGTGGCCTTGGCCTCGGCGTCGAGTTCGACCTTCTGGGTCGTTACCTTGAACTGCGGCTCGTCGATCACTTCGCCATCCACGGTGACCCAGCCGCCCTCGATGAACAGCTCAGCCTCGCGACGGGAACAGCCGACGAGTTCGATGAGGCGTTTGGAGAGACGAATCGGGTCAGTCATGACGGGGGCCGTAACAAAAAGAGGGTGGGCATTGTACCTGCCTGGGGCCGGTTAATCGCGGGTCCATTTGCCTCATGCAGCTTTTAGGCGCGTCCGGCCTTCAGGTCGGGCTGCTTGTAGCGCATGTGCAGCAGTGGGTAGGGCTGGTTCATGCCATCTTTTGCCGAGCGCCCGACCACTTCGAAGCCTTGCTTGAGGTAAAAGCCCAAGGCTTGCGGGTTCTGTTCGTTGACGTCCAGTTGATCGGCGTTCAGGTGTTCCATGGCATAGCGCAGCAACAGCTTGCCCAGGCCCTGGCCACGGTGTTGCGGGTCGATGAAGAGCATCTCGACCTTGCCAGCCGCGACACCGGCGAAACCGGTGATCCGCTGGCGCGCGTCCCGGGTGCAAATGAGCATCACCGCATCCAGGTAACGGGTGAGCACCAGGTTCTTCAGCAGTTCGATGTAGCTGTCTGGCAGAAACTCATGGGTGGCCCGCACCGAGGCTTCCCAAACCTGGGTCAGTTCCTGGTAATCGCTCGGTTTCGGTGTATGGATGACCGAATGCTGGCGCATGTCCGCCTGTTCCTTGTGCTGGATGTGCTGGGTTTCTCCATACGATAGCCGTAAAAAAGCCCCGCATCCTGTGAGGATGGCGAGGCTTTTCAATTTTTCGGCGATGAAAGAACTTGTGGGAGCCGAGCTTGCTCGCGATAGCGTCGTGTCAGCCAACATTCATGCTGATTGATGCACCGCTATCGCGAGCGAGCTCGGCTCCCACAGGTATTGCAGCAGCCTGTAAAGCGCGGCAGATCAACCGATTTGCTCAGCCCACAAGTCATATTCATCGGCGTCGGTCACCTTGCACCAGACCTTGTCCCCTGGCTTGAGGTTGCTGCCGTTGTCGATGAAGACGTTGCCGTCGATTTCCGGCGCGTCGAAGAAGCAGCGGCCCACGGCGCCTTGCTCGTCCACTTCATCCACCAGCACTTCGATTTCACGGCCGATGCGCATTTGCAGGCGCGCCGAGCTGATGGCCTGCTGGTGCGCCATGAAGCGTTCCCAACGGTCCTGCTTGACGTCGTCCGGTACCACGTCCAGGTCCAGGTCGTTGGCCGGTGCGCCTTCCACAGGGGAATACTGGAAGCAGCCAACGCGGTCGAGCTGGGCTTCGGTCAGCCAGTCCAAGAGGTACTGGAAGTCTTCTTCGGTTTCGCCGGGGAAGCCGACGATGAAGGTCGAGCGGATGATCAGGTCCGGGCAGATTTCGCGCCAGTTCTTGATGCGGGCCAGGGTCTTGTCTTCGAAAGCCGGGCGCTTCATGGCCTTGAGGACTTTCGGGCTGGCGTGCTGGAACGGGATGTCCAGGTACGGCAGGATCTTGCCGGCCGCCATCAGCGGGATCAGTTCGTCGACATGCGGGTACGGGTAAACGTAATGCAGGCGGACCCAGACGCCAAGGGTGCTGAGGGCTTCGCACAGTTCGGTCATGCGGGTTTTCACCGGCGCGCCATTCCAGAAGCCAGTGCGGTATTTCACGTCGACGCCATAGGCGCTGGTGTCCTGGGAGATCACCAGTAGCTCCTTGACGCCGGCCTTGACCAGGCGCTGGGCCTCGTCGAGCACATCGCCCACCGGACGGCTCACCAGCTTGCCGCGCATCGACGGGATGATGCAGAAACTGCAGCTGTGGTTGCAGCCTTCGGAAATCTTCAGGTAGGCGTAGTGGCGCGGGGTCAGCTTGATGCCTTGTGGCGGCACCAGGTCGATCAGTGGGTTGTGGTCCTGGCGCGGTGGCACCACGTCATGCACGGCGTTGACCACCTGCTCGTACTGCTGCGGCCCGGTCACGGACAGCACGCTTGGGTGCACGTTGCGGATGTTGCCTTCTTCCACACCCATGCAGCCGGTGACGATGACCTTGCCGTTTTCCTTGATGGCTTCGCCGATCACTTCCAGGGACTCGGCCTTGGCCGAATCGATGAAGCCGCAGGTGTTGACCACGACCACGTCGGCGTCCTGGTACGTGGACACGACGTCATAGCCTTCCATGCGCAGCTGGGTCAGGATGCGCTCGGAGTCGACCAGAGCCTTCGGGCAACCCAGGGATACGAAGCCAACCTTCGGATTGGCTGGCGCGGTAGTGGTGGACATGTCTAACCTCGGTGTAGGGGGGATCGTCTCTTGCCGAGACAGGGCGCCTGGCGCGCCTCTGATCAAAAAGTGCGCAATTCTATCCAGGGTCGACGCACTTGACCAGCTTTATACCGGGAAATGCGACGAGTGCTGCGCTATGCTTCGCGCCTTTGCGTTCTGGCGATTGCTACAGTCAATAAAACGTCTGTAACAATACGTAAAACAGCGCATGCTGCCGCAACAAAACATAGCGCTTCGTTCAAGAAGCCAGGACTGGGAAACGGGAGTGTTGGATGGGTCATGCAAGTAGTCAGGTGGCAGGTGCCGAGCATTCGGCAGCGAAGCCGCTGAGCATGCTGGTCGCGGCGGTCGGAGTGGTTTATGGCGACATCGGTACGAGCCCGTTGTACACCCTCAAGGAAGTGTTTTCCGGTGCCTATGGCGTGCCAGTCAATCACGATGGGGTGCTGGGGATTCTGTCGCTGATTTTCTGGTCGCTGATCTGGGTCGTGTCGATCAAGTACATGATGTTCGTGCTGCGCGCCGACAACCAGGGCGAGGGCGGGATCATGGCGCTCACCGCCCTGGCGCGGCGAGCCGCGGCGGGAAGAGCGCGACTGCGGACCTTCCTGGTGATCTGCGGCTTGATCGGCGCGGCGCTGTTCTACGGCGACAGCATGATCACGCCAGCGATCTCCGTGCTCTCGGCCATTGAAGGCCTTGGCCTGGCGTTCGAAGGTATCGATCACTGGGTGGTGCCCTTGTCGCTGGTGGTGCTGGTGGGGCTGTTCCTGATCCAGCGCCACGGCACTGCACGGATCGGCACCCTGTTTGGCCCGATCATGGTGACCTGGTTCTTGGTGCTTGGCGCCCTGGGCGTGTACGGCATCGCCCAACATCCGGAAGTGTTGCAGGCGGTGAACCCGGTCTGGGCCGTGCGTTTTTTTATCGTCCACCCGGGCATGGGCGTGGCGATCCTCGGTGCCGTGGTACTGGCGCTGACCGGCGCCGAAGCGCTGTACGCGGACATGGGCCATTTCGGCCGCAAACCGATTGCCCGTGCCTGGTTCATTCTGGTGTTGCCGGCGCTGGTGCTTAATTACTTCGGTCAGGGCGCGTTGTTGCTGGGCGACCCGGAAGCGGCGCGCAACCCGTTTTATCTGCTGGCGCCGAGCTGGGCGCTGCTCCCGCTGGTGGGCCTGTCGACCCTGGCCACGGTGATCGCCTCGCAAGCGGTGATTTCCGGCGCGTTCTCCCTGACGCGCCAGGCGATCCAGCTCGGTTACATCCCGCGCATGTACATTCAGCACACCTCCAGCGCCGAGCAGGGCCAGATCTACATCGGTGCGGTGAACTGGTCGTTGATGGTGGGTGTAGTGCTGCTGGTGCTGGGTTTCGAATCTTCCGGCGCGCTGGCTTCGGCCTACGGCGTGGCCGTGACCGGTACGATGCTGATGACCACGATCCTGGTGTCCGCCGTGATACTGCTGTTGTGGAAGTGGCCGCCGCTGTTGGCTGTTCCGTTACTAATCGGTTTTCTTTTGGTGGACGGCCTGTACTTCGCCGCCAACGTGCCGAAAATCATCCAGGGCGGTGCATTCCCGGTCATCGCCGGTATTGCCTTGTTCGTGCTGATGACCACCTGGAAACGCGGCAAGCAATTGCTGGTGGAGCGCCTGGATGAAGGGGCGTTGCCGCTGCCGATCTTCATCAGCAGCATCCGCGTGCAGCCGCCGCACCGGGTCCAGGGCACCGCCGTGTTCCTGACCGCGCGTTCGGATGCTGTGCCTCACGCGCTGTTGCACAATCTATTGCACAACCAGGTGCTGCATGAGCAGGTGGTGCTGCTGACAGTGGTGTACGAAGACATTCCCCGGGTGCCACCGCAGCGGCGTTTCGAGGTCGATGCCTATGGCGAAGGGTTCTTCCGGGTCATCCTGCACTTCGGTTTCACCGACGAGCCGGACGTTCCGCAGGCGCTCAAGCTCTGTCATCTCGATGATCTGGACTTCAGTCCGATGCGCACTACCTACTTCCTCAGTCGCGAGACCGTTATCGCCTCCAAGCTTGAGGGCATGGCCCGCTGGCGCGAGATACTGTTCGCCTTCATGTTGAAAAATGCCAACGGTAACCTTCGTTTCTTCAATCTGCCGTTGAACCGGGTGATTGAACTGGGGACGCAGGTCGAGATGTAGCATCAGGAAAACAAAAAACCTCGTTGCCTTGCGGCGGCGGGGGGCTTTTTTGTGGGCGACACACAGGCTGATGCCAGGATGAAGCCCTGTGGGAGCGAGCTTGCTCGCGATAGCGGAGTGTCAGTTTGCAAAGATGTTGAACATGCCACCGCCATCGCGAGCAAGCTCGCTCCCACAGGGTAATGCTGTTCACTTAAGGCAATCGACAAGCCTGTGGCGAGGGAGCTTGCTCCCGCTGGGCTGCGAAGCGGCCCCAAAACCTGCCAAATGCGGAGAATCAGATACACCGCACCCGCCGGTTTACGACTGCTTCGCAGCCGAGCGGGAGCAAGCTCCCTCGCCACAGGTCCATCATTTTTCTTGAATGAACAGTATTAGCTCCCACACTGGGGGGCAGTCGAGTACAAAAAAGCCCCGGCAACCTTGAGGCTGCCGGGGCTTTTTGTCAGGCGTGTATCGACTTACTGTTCGGCGACCTTGTTCTGCCGCTCGTTGATCTCATCGATCAGGCGCTTGGCCAGGGCCGGGTAGTTTTCGTCGAAGTGATGGCCGCCGGGCAGCTTGATGGCTTCGCCAACGGCGGTCTTGTCGGTGCAGCCGCTTTCGTCGGCTTCTTCACCGCCGTAGATGCACACCACTTTCTCGGCTGGCAGCTTGGCCATTTCCGGGCCGGTGGCGGCTTCGGTGCCGGCGTTGCCGAGCCAGCCTTCGACTTCGATCTCGAAGCTGCCGGTGCGGGCGAAGGCCAGCAGGATGATCGCATCGACTCGCTGTTGTTCGGTGGCCGGCAGGCGATTGTAGATGGCCGGCAACACGTCGGCGCCGAAGGAGTAGCCGGTCAGGATGAAGCGCTTGGTGCCCCAGATCTGCCGGTAGTGCTGCATCAGCTCGGTCAGGTCCGCCGCGCTCTGCTCCGGGCTCTTGTGTTGCCAGTAGTAGCGCAGAGTGTCGATGCCGACCACCGGGTAGCCGATCTTGGCCATTTCATCGGCCACGTCGCGGTCCAGGTCGCGCCAGCCGCCATCTCCGGAGAGAAACAGGGTGACGGTGTCCCGTGTCTGGCTGGCCGGGACTTCCACTACCGGGATGCTCAGGCCGCCCTTGGCCTTGTCAGTGCCCACCAGGATCTTGCGCAGTTCGTTGTTCAGCACTTGCGGCAGGTTGATGTCGTAGTCGCTGATGCTGGTCTCGGCATTCGATTGGTCGCGTACGAAACCGGCGCTGGTGTCGTCAGGGTTATCGTTCCAAGCCACCAGCCAATGGCCGTGGGCTGCCTTTTTAGGCAGCAGATGGGTGCAGCCGGGTTTTTCCAGGGCCAGGTCCACTGAAACGGCCTTGGCCTTGTCGTCCTTCTGTTCAGCCAACCAACGCCAGGCCAGCACAGCGCCAGGGCCGATGCCGCTGACCAGCGTGGCCGGGCCCTGGAGCTCTCTCAGGCCGGCCTGCAGGGCACGGCCTTGCAACATGCAATCCTTGGGCAGGATCACCTGGACGATCTGCGCCGAGCCACTGCGGCTGAGGGTCGTCAATTGCGTGTCGTTGAGCTTCTGGTCTTCATTGACTGCCACCAGCACCCGGGCACGTGCCTTGGTGCCGGGGGTGACCCGGGTCAGCGCTGCGCCATCGGCGGGTGCCAGTTGTTCCAGGGTTGGTTGCGGGGCCGGGCGGTTCCAGTACCAGTAACCGCCACCGAGAATCACCGCCAGCACCAGCAGGGCGGCCACTACGTATCGCCAGGAGCGTTGCATCATCAGCGTTTCACCAGTCCAGTCAGGCCGCCCGCAATCAGGGCGGCAGTATCGGCCAGCGCCACCAGCGGATCGAGTCCGGCGGGCACGGCCATGTAACGAGGTTCCCAGTTTGGCTGGAATTTGTCTTTGAAGCGGCGTAGCCCCTGGAAGTTATAGAGCTGCTCGCCACGGCGGAACACCATCGAGCCCAGGCGCTGGGTCAGTGGTGCGCCGCGCCGCGGTTGCAGGCCCGACAGCGGGACCATGCCGAGGCTGAAGCGGGCGTAGTCATGGTTTTTATAATGTTGGATGAGGCCGACCATCATGAACTCCATGGTCAGTTTCGGCGCCTCGGGGTGGGCGCGCATCAGGTCGAGGCTGGCCAGTTCGTGGCTGTGGGTTTCCAACAGGTTGGCGAACGCCACCGGCCGGCCCTCGAAACGAATCACCGCGATGCGGAAATGCTTGAGGTAGTCATCGCTGAAACGCCCCAGGGAGAAACCTTTTTCCCGCACGTTCTTGCCAGTCAGCCAGGCATCGGAGATGACCTTGAGCTCATCCATCGGCGCCTGGCCCGGTTCGTGGATCTCCAGCGACAGGCCGTCACGAGTGCCGCGGTTCCAGGTGTAGCGCAAGTCCTTCATCTCTTTGCCCTTGGCTTCGAGATCGAAACGCTTGAGGTCGACCCGTGCTTCCTCGCCCAGCTTGATGGCCGTCAGGCCGATGTCCATGTAGTACGGCAGGTTTTCGGCGCGCACCTGATAGAACACGGGACGGGCATGGTAGATGTCGCACAGGTCGCGGAACTGCCAGATCATTTCGGCCCGTTGCTGGGTTGGCCCTATCGGGTCATACAGCGCCACCAGGCTGCGACCACGGCGGGCATACATCAGGAACGCCTCGTCGTTGGGGTGGAACAGCAGCGCCTTGTCACCGGTCAGGGCCAGGCCTCCGTCGGGTTGCGAGGAGGTCATGAGAATCGTCTTGGCCCGCTCCAGTTCCTCTGCCGTCGGCAGATGGATCACCGGACGCGCGGTTCGCAGCAGCCAGGTCAGGGATACCACCACCAGCAGTACCGCGGCGCCCAGTAGCGAGCGCAGGCCGCGAGGGGCGTCGGCATCGAGGGTGAACTGCCACCACAGTTGGTGGCTGTAGGGCACGTCCTGATAGGCAAACAGCAGCAGCCAGATCGACGCGCCGAGCACGCAGAGGCTGGCGATCAGGAACAGCGGGGAAAACGGCAGTTCAGTCAGGCGGCTCGGACGATAAAAGGAGCGCCGGAATACCGCCAGCAGGGTGGCCGTCAGAGTCAGCAGCGTGGCTTCTTCCCAGTCGAAGCCCTTGAGCAGCGAGAGCAGGGCGCCCACCAGGAGCAGAACCGTGGTCAGCATCCAGGCGGCCGACAGGCGACGGCGCAGGCCTTGGGCGAGCAACAGGCACAACACGCCCACCAGGCTGGCGCCGAAGTGCGAAGCGTCCACCAGCCGATGGGGGATCAGGAAGCCGATGTGCTCCAGGCGGGTGTCGATTTCCGGTGTCACGCCGGAAAACAGCAGCACCACGCCGGAGAGAAACACCAGCACCGCCAGGATCGGCGCGGCGAAACCCGATGCCGCCCGCAGGCTCTGGCGCGTCTGGAACAGCCGCTGCGCCTCGTTGATCAGCAGCAACACGCAGGCCACCAGCATCGGTAGCAGCACGTAGATCAAGCGATACAGCAACAGCGCGGCGGCCAGCGGTGCGGCGCCGAGTTTGTCGGCAAACGCGGCCAGCAGGATCGCCTCGAATACCCCGACCCCGCCCGGTACATGGCTGAGTACGCCGGCAGCCAGGGCCAGCAGGTACACCAGCAGGAAAGCGCCGAACGGCGGCGCCTCGGGCAGTAACAGATACAACACGGTGGCGGCCGCGGCGACATCCAGCGCGGTGATCACCAGTTGCAGGAAGGTCAGGCGTCGGCCCGGCAGGCGCAGCGTGCGACGCCCGGCCTTTACCAGAAGGCTGTCCCGATGCGGCTGTTCCGGCAGGCGCCGGCGGTAAATGCCGATGGCCAATACGCTGGTGAGCAGCAGCACCGCCACGGAAATGGACCCCAGCAAAGCGGCAGGCAAGTGCAGCGCGGCAGACGCGGCGGGCAGGTTGCTGAGTGTCGCCAGGGCCGCCAACGGCGGCAACGCGCAGCCGAGGGACAGGCTGGCGAACAGCGTCATATGGGCGACATCCGATGCCCCCAGGCCATGGCGCGCATACAGGCGGTAGCGAACCGAACCGCCCGACAGCAGCGACAGGCCAATGGCATTACCGATGGCGAACGCGGTGAACCCACCCAGGACCATGGTTTGTGGCGGCAGCGTCACACCGGCGTAACGGCTGGCGGACCATTCATAGCCCAAAAGAATGATGAAGCCGGCGACCGTGGCGGCGATCGCACCAAGCAGGGCAGGCCGGGGCACTTCAAGAATCGAGTCGTGCAGAGCGTATAGATCGAGCTCGCTCAGCAGATGGCGGCAGGCAATCAATGCAATCGCAAACAGCAGCAGCGTGACCGCGAGGCCAATGGGCTGGCGGTACTGACTGACCCGATCCAGCCAGCGCAGTCGCTCGGCTTTGATCGGTTGTGTCGCAGTAACGGAGTCTTGCGGGTCAGACGAGTGGGCGCGCATCAATCACCTCTTGAGCTATGCGCGACAGGATGGGGGTATCCAGCCAAGTTACCAATCCCCGCGAAGGAAAATAATTACAAAATCTTTGTAATGTAGAGCTTTTTTCGCCAGACACAAAAAAGGCCACTCTTTCGAGTAGCCTTTCTTGGTATTTGGTTGCGGGAGCCGGATTTGAACCGACGACCTTCGGGTTATGAGCCCGACGAGCTACCAGACTGCTCCATCCCGCGTCTGTGTGGCGGCATTCTACAGGCGAACGCCCGAGTGTCAACCGTTAAAAGAGGCCGGGGTAAAATAAACGGCCGATCCGTCCCTTGCCTTCCTAAATGCGCGGAATTAAAGGGAAATTGTCCTACAACTCGCAGTGCGTAGGGTGTCGCAGGCGGCGAGTCTCTGATCGTGTGGTCAAAAAACGAACACGCACAAAAAAGGCCACTCTTTCGAGTAGCCTTTTTTGATGTTTGGTTGCGGGAGCCGGATTTGAACCGACGACCTTCGGGTTATGAGCCCGACGAGCTACCAGACTGCTCCATCCCGCGTCTGTGTGGCGGCATTCTACAGAGGATCGAGCCACTGTCAACCCTGGCGTCACAAAAACCTGTTCCGGTTCAAGCGCTTAGCCTTGCGTGTGGGCATTGTGACGACGCTGTGACGCAGGCCTGGCAAGGGCTGAGGCTCTATTGGAGGGGGCGCTGCGATTGAAGAATTAAATTTGTGTAGGTGTTTTCGGAGCCTGACGAAGGATCTTTCAAACTACTGGTGCTATATACAGGTGCCGGTGCGATACTGGCGGCCCGATTCGTCCCACGCTCTATTTTTATATGAATCAACGTAAAATCATCCATGTCGACTGTGACTGTTTCTATGCCGCTATCGAGATGCGCGATGATCCGCGGCTGGCCGGCAAGCCCATGGCGGTGGGGGGCTCGGCGGATCGACGGGGTGTGATTGCCACCTGCAACTACGAAGCGCGGGCCTACGGCGTGCGCTCGGCCATGTCTTCCGGCCACGCCTTGAAGCTCTGTCCGGACCTCACCATTGTCAAGCCACGAATGGAGGCCTATCGGGAAGCGTCGAAGGAAATTCATACGATTTTCAGCGATTACACCGACCTGATCGAGCCGCTGTCCCTGGACGAGGCCTACTTGGATGTCTCTGCCAGTGCCCATTTCGGCGGCAGCGCCACCCGCATCGCCCAGGACATTCGCCGACGTGTTTCCAACCAGTTGCACATCACCGTGTCCGCCGGCGTCGCGCCGAACAAGTTCCTGGCCAAGATCGCCAGTGACTGGAAAAAGCCCAACGGATTGTTTGTCATCACCCCGGACCAGGTCGAGGACTTTGTCTCGGCCCTGCCGGTCAGCAAGCTCCACGGTGTAGGCAAGGTCACCGCCGATAAGCTGAACCGGCTCGGTATCGTCGATTGTCTGCAGTTGCGTGAGTGGGACAAGCTGGCGCTGGTGCGCGAATTCGGCAGTTTCGGTGAGCGGCTCTGGAACCTGGCCCGTGGGATCGATGAGCGTCTGGTGCACAACGACAGCCGACGGCAGTCCATCAGCGTCGAAAACACCTACGACGTCGACTTGCCCGACCTGGTGAGTTGTCTCGACAAACTGCCGGAACTGATGGAAACCCTCAAAGGGCGCATGGCGCGGATCGACAGCAGCTATCGACCGGGCAAGCCGTTCGTCAAAGTGAAGTTCCACGACTTCACCCAGACCACACTGGAGCAGGCCGGGGCAGGACGGGACTTGGGCAGTTACCAGTTGCTGCTGACCCAGGCGTTCAACCGGGGCGGCAAGCCGGTGCGGTTGTTGGGGATCGGGGTGCGGCTGGAAGATTTGCGGGGAGGGTTCGAGCAGTTGGAGTTGTTCGAGCGGTGAGGCTGCTTGGCTGAATGCCTTGTCTTGCTCTTGTGGCGAGGGAGCTTGCTCCCGCTGGGGCTGTAGGAGCTGCCGAAGGCTGCGATCTTTTGATCTTTCGCTTGAGACTCAAGTGTCTGGGGAAAGATCGCAGCCTCGCTTCGCTCGACAGCTCCTACAGGTCCAGTGGGAGCAAAGGGGATTTCAGTGAGCCCCCGGATCCGCCACCAACCGCCCGCCATCCTTGGTCAGGGCTTTCATGAACTCGGTCTGCAACTCCGGATCGTTGCGCGTCAGTTCGATCAGGCTCTGTTCCAGTTCGCTGGCCTCTTCTTCAAGTCCCAGCTCCGACAGGCGCTTGACCCGATGAACCCACTGGCTCACCTCGTCGTCTTCCAGGTCGTCGTAGATCAGCGCATGAGCTTCCACCAGTTTGCTGCGCAAGGTGCTGCTGATGCTCAGGGATGAGTCGGTGTGCACTTCGTCCTGGGCATCCGTCACGCTGATCTGCAATTTGCCGAACTGGCTCAGGTCCTGCTCGGCGAACGGGCTTTCCAGCAGGTTCAAGCGCAGCACGCCATTACGGTCAGTGCTCAGCTCGAAGGTCTGCCGGGCGGCCTTGACCTCCACCGGGCGTTCGCTCCAGGGCAGGCTCGAGTGCTCCGTGCGCTTGTCGCGCTGGACTTCGTCGATACCCGCCAGGTTCTGCTGGGCGCGACCATGGGAGGGGACGTTCATGAACGGGTTGAGCCCGGCGAAACCGTAGCTGATCCAGTCACGGGTCGCCGTGTCCGGCAGGTTGCCGAGGGCGAACACATTGACCACGTTCGCACCGATGCCAGCCACGACGGCCACCGCGCCCAGGGGAATCTCGTAGATCTCCCGCCAGGGTTGGTACGGTGTGTAGCGATCGTAATGGCGGGTAACCTCGAACTCGGTGACTTCGAAGGTTTTCTGCTCATTGATGCGCACCCGACGCTGCGGCAGGTCGAGCACCTTGGGTTCGCCCACGTCGATTTGCAGGCTGTGGTCGAGCAATTTGCGCTCGACCCGCTCTTCGTGCTCGCTGCGTTGTGACATTTGGTTGGCACAGCCGCTGACCAGCAGGGCGCCGCACAGGGCGGCGCCACCGAGGCCTAAGGTGTTTCGCTTGAACATGACGTCTCTATCTGGTGTCAGCGGCGGATACGGGCCTGGAGGAACGACAGCACGTCGGCGACCGGCAGCGCTTGCGGCTCGGCCTCGGTGCGGCTCTTGTATTCCAGGTTGCCTTCGGCCAGGCCACGGTCACTGACGACGATCCGGTGGGGGATGCCGATCAGTTCCATGTCCGCGAACTTGATGCCGGGGCTGGTTTTCTTGTCGCGGTCGTCCAGCAGCACTTCGAAGCCGGCGGCCGTCAGTTCGGCGTAGAGCTTGTCGGTGGCTTCACGCACCAGGTCGGTTTCATAGCGCAGCGGCACCAGGGCCACCTGGAACGGCGCCAGTGTGTCGCTCCAGATGATGCCTTTCTCGTCGTTGTTCTGCTCGATGGCGGCTGCTACCACGCGGGAAACACCGATGCCGTAGCAACCCATTTCCAGGGTGACCGGCTTGCCGTTCTCGCCCAGCACTTCGCACTTCATCGCCTTGCTGTACTTGTTGCCCAGCTGGAAGATGTGCCCAACTTCGATGCCCCGCTTGATTTCCAGGGTGCCCTTGCCATCGGGGCTCGGGTCGCCGGCCACGACGTTGCGCAGGTCCGCGACGGTTGGAACCGGCAGGTCGCGTTCCCAGTTCACGCCGAAGTAGTGCTTGTCGTCGATGTTGGCGCCGATGGCGAAGTCGCTCATCAATGCTACCGAACGGTCGATGATGATCGGCAGTGGCAGGTTCAACGGGCCGAGGGAACCGGCACCGGCGCCAATGGCGTCGCGCAGGTCGGCTTCGGTGGCCATGACCAGTGGGCTGGCGACGCCTGGCTGGTTGGCGGCCTTGATTTCATTCAGTTCGTGGTCGCCACGGACGATCAGGGCAATCAGCTTGCCAGCTTCTTCCGCCCGCACGATCAGGGTCTTGATGGTGCGCTCGATCGGCAGGTTGTAGCCTTCCACCAACTGGGCAATGGTCTTGGCGTTCGGCGTGTCCACCAGGCGCAGCTCTTCGGTCGGCGCGGCGCGGGTAGTTTCCCGAGGGACGGCTTCGGCCTTCTCGATGTTCGCGGCGTAGTCGGAGCCGTTGCTGAAGACGATGTCGTCTTCGCCGGACTCGGCCAGTACGTGGAACTCGTGGGAACCGGCGCCACCGATGGAACCGTTGTCGGCTTCGACCGGACGGAATTTCAGGCCCAGGCGGGTGAACACGTTGCAATACGCCTGGTGCATGCGGTCGTAGGTGACCTGCAGCGAAGCCAGGTCGGCATGGAACGAGTAGGCGTCCTTCATGATGAATTCGCGACCGCGCATCAGGCCGAAGCGTGGACGGATCTCGTCACGGAACTTGGTCTGGATCTGATACAGGTTGATCGGCAGTTGCTTGTAGCTGCTCAACTCGTTGCGCATCAGGTCGGTGATCACTTCTTCGTGGGTCGGGCCTGCACAGAAGTCGCGACCGTGACGGTCTTTGATGCGCAGCAGCTCAGGACCGTATTCTTCCCAGCGCCCCGATTCCTGCCACAGCTCGGCTGGTTGGGTGCCCGGCATCAATACTTCCAGGGCGCCAGCGGCGTCCATCTCTTCACGAACGATGGCTTCCACCTTGCGCATGACTCGCAGGCCCATCGGCAGCCAGGTGTACAGGCCAGAAGCGAGCTTGCGGATCATGCCGGCACGCAGCATCAGCTGATGGCTGATCACGACGGCGTCGGAAGGCGTTTCTTTCTGTGTGGCGAGCAAATATTGACTGGTGCGCATGGTTGACCGTTGTCGGTTGCTGATGACGAGAAGTGACGGAGCATTGTACGGGCGAGATGCCCTGGCGTACAGGCGCGTGGCCGGTCGCCAGGTGCGAACGCCGTTTCCCCGGCGTTTGCTGAAGTTTCCTACGACTCTTCCGCTGGCCGGGTGGGCGCCGGTTCCTCGGTGGGTGTCGAATCCTGGCGACGGTTCTCCTGGAACCAGTGCAAGGCGATCAGCAGTAGGGTGGGCACGCCCAGCAGTGCGGTGATCAGGAAGAAATTGTGGTAGCCGAACTTCTCCACCATCACCCCTGAATAACCACCGATCAAGCGCGGCAGCAACAGCATGATCGAGCTGAGCAGGGCGTATTGGGTGGCGGAGAATTTCAGGTTGGTCAGGCTCGACAGGTAGGCGACGAACGCCGAAGTGGCCAGGCCGGAGCTGAAGTTGTCCAGGGAGATGGTGACAATCAACATCTTCAGGTTGGCGCCCATGTCGGTCAGCATCAGGAAGAGGATGTTGGTGGCGGCCGAGGCGACACCGCCGATGAACAGGATGGGCAGGATGCCGAAACGTACGATCAGCAGGCCGCCCATGCCGGCGCCGACGAGGGTCATGATCAGCCCGAAAATCTTGCTGACGCTGGCGATCTGGTCCTTGGTGAACCCTTGGTCGATATAGAACACGTTGGCCATGACGCCCATGACCGTGTCGGACATCCGATAGGTTGCGATCAGCCCGAGCAGCAACAGGGCCTGCCAGCGATAACGCAGGATGAAATCGTTGATCGGCGTCAGCACCGGCGCCAGTCCGCGCCGGCCCATGGTCGACAGGCACAGGGCGGTCAGGATGGTATAGAGGATGGCCCGCAGGAAGGCGCGGTCTTCGAGCAGCAGGTCGAGCAGGCTGACGCCCTCGAACAGCACGCTGGCGAAGTCGGTGTTGAACAACTGGGTGAACATCGCCGGGACGGAGACCAGCAGCACGATCAGCACGAATACCGACGCCAACTGATGAACGAACGTGTAGCGCCCGGCCTGCAATTGGGTGCGCAGCGGCACCGGCGGCTCGCGCATGAACAGGGAGGTGAGGAGCGCCGGGACCATCAACACGCCGAACAATAGGTAAGTACCGGCCCAGGCCGAGTGTTTGTAGCTGAAACCGGTGGAGCCAAAGCCTTCGGCGAAGAACAGGGCGCCGGCGGTGGCCAGTAGCGCGGCGATGCGGTAACCGGACATGTAGCTGGCGGCGAGGGCGGCCTGGCGGGTGTCGTCGGCGATCTCCAGGCGATAGGCGTCGACGGCGATGTCCTGCGTCGCGGAGGCGAAGGCCACGATCACGGCGATGGCGATCAACCATGACAGGTGTTTTTGTGGATCACAGAAACCCATGCCGATCAGGCCGAGGATCACCAGGGCCTGGGAGAGCACCAGCCATGAGCGGCGGCGCCCCAGTTTGCCCAGCAGGGGCAGGCGCCATTGGTCGAGCAGTGGCGACCAGACCCATTTAAAGGCGTACGCCAGGCCGATCAGGCTCGCGTAGCCGATGGTTTCGCGGGCCACGCCGGCTTCGCGCAACCAGACCGAAAGCGTGGAAAACACCAACATGTATGGCAAGCCGGCGGCGAAGCCAAGCAGCAACAGCACGAGCGTTGAGGGACTGGCATAGGCGGCGAGGGCGGCGCGCCAGGTTTTACGGGGCATGGGCTGGAGTCTGCCTCAAAAATTGCGAAAACAAAGCGCGCACTCTAACCGCTGTGCTCTACCGGGCGCCAGCCATGGCGCTGAATATCAACACGATTGTTCAGGACACTGATGCCTTCCAGGCGCAGACGTGCACGCTGTTCATCCCCTGAGGCGCTGCCCGCCGGCAGGCTGATCCGACCACCGGCACCCAATACCCGATGCCAGGGCAGCTTGGTGTCGCTCGGCAGTTGGCTGAGGGTTCGCCCGACCCAGCGCGCCGCACGCCCCAGGCCGGCCATTTCGGCGAGCTGGCCATAGGTGACCACCTTGCCGGCCGGCACTTGTGCCAGGGTCAGGTAAAGGGTGGTGCGGCGGATTTGCGCGGCATTCTCGGTGGCCGCTGGGGTGTCACTCATAAAAGGTTCCTGAAAAGGATGTCCGTCTGTAGATTAATTCCTACAAGGCTGGTTGAGAAATGAACTCATCACCTATATGCAGGTCAGTCGTTGCTGAGGTGTCATCCTGGGGGATAATGCCGCCTTTTCACTGAAAACTTGAGCCCATTATCGCTTATGTTGTCTAGAACCCTGCTATGCCTAGCTGTCACCAGCGCCTCCATGCCTTTGCTTGCCGATACCGTCTGGTTGAAGAACGGCGACAAGCTCAGTGGTAAAATCACCGTTTTCGATGGCGGCAAATTGCTGATCCAGACCGATTACGCTGGCGCGGTTCCTATCGATTGGAAACAGGTCAAGACCCTCGAAAGCGACCAGCAATTGCTGGTCAAGCAGGATGCCTACACGGGCGAGAAAGCCAAGGCGCTGCAGGCGGCCGAGGACGGCAAGGTCACCCTGGCCAACGGTGACGCGCCCAAGACCGTCGAGCTGGCCAGTATCCAGCAGATCCTCAAGCCCAAGCCGGTGGTCGAGGATCTGGTGTGGAAAGGCAATATCGATGCCGCGCTGGATTATCAGCGGGCGGAAAACGATACCGATGATTACGACATCGACTTCAAGACTTCGGCGCGCCATGGCAGATGGCGGCACACCGCCGAAGGCGAATACAACCGTGAGTTCCAGGATGACGTGGTTTCCGCCGACAACTGGAGGCTGGAGTATTCCCTCGACCGGTTCCTGACGGATAAATGGTTCTGGCAAGGCCGCCTGAACTACAAGCGTGACAAAGTCGAAGACCTGGCCCGCCAGCGTGTGGTGGGTACCGGCCCGGGCTACCAGTTCTGGGACGACGAGCTGGGTGCGTTCTCCCTGGGCTCGCTGCTCAACCGCACCGATTACGAGTACCGCGACGGCGGCAAGGACAACTTCTATTCCGTGGCCATGAAGTGGGACTACAACCGCTACCTGATCGGCAAGCGCGTCGAGTTCTTCACCAACGGCGAAGTGGGCAAACCCCTGTCCGACGTGGCGGATTACGCCTACGACGCTGAAGTGGGGCTGCGCTACAAGGTCACTGACTGGGCTTCGCTCAATCTCAAGGCTGAGAAAGATGTCATCGAGGGTACCGAAGACAGCGACTTGAGCAAGACGCGGTACACGGCTGGCTTCGGCGTGACCTGGTAATTCGGGCTCACCCACACACCTGTGGGAGCGAGCTTGCTCGCGATAGCGGTCTGTCAGCCAACGTTGATGTTGCTGATCCACCGTTATCGCGAGCAAGCTCGCTCCCACAGTTTTTTTGTGCGCTGGCAAAAACTGACAGGCACAAAAAAGCCCCGCTTTTGAGGGCGGGGCCTTTTACTAAAGCAAGTGCAAGTTAGATAACTTGAACTTCTTCAGCTTGCATGCCTTTCTGACCGCGGGTAGCGATGAAAGAAACCTGTTGGCCTTCTTTCAGGCTTTTGAAGCCGTCGGATTGGATAGCTTTGAAGTGAACGAACAGGTCGTCACCGGATTGTGGGGTGATGAAGCCGAAGCCTTTTTCATCGTTGAACCACTTAACGGTACCGGTTTGGCGATTAGACATGGTGTAACTCCTTGAACAAAGATAACTGCGACTCAGGAAGAACCCTGGCCGAGACTGAGTGCAAAGAGCAGGAAAAATTCTTGTAGATGGTTGGATCGAAATTCAACATATCGTGTAGAGATTCTCAGTGACACAAGCAACACAGTGGCGCCACCTTAACCCTTTTTCCAGAATGTGCCAATGGTCTTTGCGAAGGTTTCTCTTAATTGGTGACTGACGGCGCGGGCGATGGCCGGCAGGACCCGGAAATCAAGGTGGATCGGCGAGATTTGCGTGCCGCGCTTTGAACCCGGCCCCGTGCCCCGGTAAGATGCCGGACGTATTTTTTCCACCTCGCTATTTCAGGAAACCGCCATGAGCATCAAATCGGACAAGTGGATTCGCCGCATGGCGCAAGAGCACGGCATGATCGAGCCCTTCGTCGAGCGCCAGATGCGTGGCGAAGGCGCCGACCGGCTGATCTCCTTCGGTGTCTCCAGCTACGGCTACGACGTGCGCTGCGCCGACGAATTCAAGGTGTTCACCAACATCAATTCGGCCACCGTCGATCCGAAGAACTTCGATGAGAAGAGCTTCGTCGACGTCAAGAGCGACGTTTGCATCATCCCGCCGAACTCCTTCGCCCTGGCCCGCACCGTCGAATACTTCCGCATTCCGCGCAACGTGCTGACCATCTGCCTGGGCAAGAGCACCTACGCCCGTTGCGGCATCATCGTCAACGTCACGCCGCTGGAACCCGAGTGGGAAGGCCACGTGACCCTGGAATTCTCCAACACCACGACCCTGCCGGCGAAAATCTACGCCAACGAGGGTGTGGCGCAGATGCTGTTCCTTGAATCCGATGAAGAATGCGAAGTCTCCTACAAGGATCGTGGCGGCAAATACCAGGGCCAGCGCGGCGTGACGCTGCCGCGTACCTGAATCTGACGAGCTGTTTGGAATTCCTGAGCGGGCAGACACTCTATTGCGTGTACTGCCCGTTTTTGTGCGTCAGCGCAGCGGGCCTTCGCTCAGGAGTTGCTCTATGAAGATCGATCCGCGAATCAGTGCCGAACTGGCAAGGCTTGAGCCCAATCAGATCGGCGTCATGGCCTGGTCCTTGCTGGCCCATCCTGCCGAAGCGGCAGGCGGCATCCCCGGCCAGCCCGATCCCGATACGCCCAACGAACAGCCTACCGAACCCGGCGAGCCCACTCTGCCGGACGAGCCGCCTCCTGCGCCTGTTGCCTGATGAGGCGCTGGCCCGCCAGCGGTAGCGCAGAGTGCTTCAGCTGACGGGCCATATTTCGTTATCGCCGATGACAAAAATCCTGCAATCGTTGTCTTGCTCGACTCGATAACCGCCCGTGAACGCGCCGAAGGCCGGTAGCAGGCTGATCTCGCTGCCCAGCCGAAAGCAAGCCAGGCGCAGGCGTTGCCGGCCCTTGCCGCTCAGGTGGTAGACCGGGTGCACGTGGCCGGCCAGCACATGGCGGCTGGGGTGGGGGATAGGCTCGTGTTGCACGGCGAAAGGGCCCAGTAGCAACGGCTCCGGTACGACGCGAATGTTCAGCGCTGGAGGTGGGTCGCCGGCGCGTTTGTCGTGGTTGCCACGAATCAGCGTCATGGCTAGGTGCGGATGTCGCTCACGCCAATCGGAAAGTGCCTTCAAGGTGCCGGGCGCATGGGAGCCGGGACCGTGGAGAAAATCTCCGAGAAAGATCAACTGTCGACACGCCAGGCTGGCCAGTAATGCATCCAGCACCGCGATGTTGCTGGCGGTGGTGCCGTGGGGCACCGGTTGCCCGAGGCGGCGATAAGCGGCGGCCTTGCCGAAATGAACGTCGGCCACCATCAAGGTTTCCTGGGCGGGCCAATACAAGGCTTTTTCCGCAAGCAACCAGAGTTCTTCGCCGGCCAGGCTGACAGGATACGGCGCTGGCATCAGGCGTCACCGCGATCGGCAGTCTTTTCCAGCTCACTGACCATCCGCCGGATGCGGTCGGCGAGTTTTTCCGAGCTCAGGCTTTCCCGGAACCGCTCCACCAGCAGCGGGAACCCGAGTGGGGTGGGGCGTTTGATCATGTGCAGGTCCAGCTTCAGGGTATTGAGGCGTTGCAAGGTCTGCTCCAGTCGACGGATATCCAATTCTTCACGCAAGACTTCCTCCCCGGCCTGGGCCAGCAACAGATTGTCGGCGTCGTATTGTTTGAACACCTGGAAGAACAATCCGCTGGAGGCCTGGACTTGCCGGGTGCTTTTCGGCGCACCGGGGTAGCCGGCGAACACCAGCCCGGCGATCCGGGCGATTTCGCGAAAGCGCCGCAGGGCCAGTTCCCCGGCATTCAGGCTCGCCAGCACGTCGGCCAGCAGGTGATCGACGCTCAGCAGGCTCGGGGTCAGGCAGTGCGACCAATCCACTGCCGTGGCGCTGAGCAGTTCCAGGCCGTAGTCATTGACCGCGATGGAAAACGTCAGCGGCTGTTGCCGACTGACGCGCCAGGCCAGCAGGCTGGCCAGGCCCAGATGCACTTGACGCCCGGCAAACGGGTACAGGAACAGATGCCAGCCTTCCCGGGACTTGAGGGCTTCGGCCAGCAAGGTGTGCTGCGTGGGCAAACCGGACCAACGTTGCTGGGTCAACAGCAGGGGCTGCACGGCTTGCATCTGCGGGCCCTCGAAGCGGCCCGCGGCGGCTTCGCTCAAACGGGCCACGACGGCGGCCGCCAGTTCGCTGGAAAGTGGCATGCGCCCGCCGTTCCAGCGTGGCACAGCGGCCTTCTTGGCCTGGCTGCGTCGCACATAGGCGGTCATGTCTTCGACCCGGACCAATTCCAGCAGTCGCCCGGCGAACAGGAAGCCGTCGCCGGGTCGCAGGCGAGCGATGAAGCCTTCCTCGACGCTGCCCAGGGTCTTGCCGCCGCCGCCCTTGCTCCAGAACTTCAATTGCAGGCTGGCATCGCTGACGATGGTACCGATGCTCATGCGGTGACGTCGGGCCAGGCGGGCATCGGGCACGCGCCAGACTCCGTGTTCGTCCGGTTCGACCCGTCGGTAATCGGGGTAGGCGGTCAATGACAGACCGCCGTGGCGTACAAAAGCCAGGGCCCAGGCCCATTCGGCCGGGGTGAGGTCGCGGTAGGCCCAGGCACCCCGCACCTCCTCGAACAATTCGTCGGGAACGAAGCCGCCGCCCAGGGCCATGCTCACCAAGTGCTGCACCAGGACGTCCAGCGGCTTGTGCGGCGATTCGCGAGGTTCGATGCGCCGCTGGGCCACGGCGTCTTGCGCGGCGGCGGCCTCGATCAACTCCAGGCTATGGGTCGGCACCAGCGTCACCCGTGAGGTCCGCCCGGGGGCGTGACCAGAGCGCCCGGCCCGTTGCATCAGCCGCGCCACCCCCTTGGCCGAGCCGATCTGCAGCACCCGTTCCACCGGCAGGAAGTCGACCCCCAGGTCCAGGCTGGAGGTGCAGACCACCGCTTTGAGCTGGCCGTCCTTCAATGCCTGCTCAACCCAATCCCGGGTGTCACGCGACAGCGAGCTATGATGCAGGGCGATCAGCCCGGCCCAGTCGGGTCTCGCCTCAAGAAGCGCCTGATACCAGATTTCCGACTGTGCCCGGGTGTTGGTGAAGACCAGGCAACTGCGGCTGGCGTCGATTTCAGCAACGACCTGGGGCAGCATCTTCAGGCCGATGTGCCCAGCCCACGGGAAACGTTCGAGGGCCGGGGGCAGCAGCGTGTCGACCTGCAGCGCCTTGCTGTCGGCCCCCTGCACACTGATCCCGTTGTCTTGCGGGATCAACACCTGCTCGGCGTGGGCTTGGTTACCGAGGGTTGCGGACACGCCCCAGACAATGAGTTCGGGATGCCAGTGCCGCAAGCGCGCCAGGGCCAGTTGCAACTGCACGCCACGTTTGTTGCCGAGCAATTCGTGCCATTCATCCACGACCACCATGCGCAGGGTCGAAACGGCAGCTTGCGCATCGGCCCGGGCGAGCATCAGGGTCAGGCTTTCGGGCGTGGTGATCAGTGCGGTGGGCAGGCGACGGCCCTGGCGGGCGCGCTCGCTGGCGCTGGTGTCGCCGGTGCGCAGACCGACACTCCACGGCACCTGCAGGTCTGCCAGGGGCGCTTCGAGGGCTTTGCCGGTGTCGGCCGCCAATGCGCGCATCGGCGTGATCCACAGGACGGTCAGCGGTTCTGCCGGCGGCTTGCGTTTACGCGGTTTGTCCGGCGGCGGTGTCGAGTGGGCGAAACGGTTGAGGGCGGCGAACCATACGGCGTAGGTCTTGCCGGCGCCGGTGCTGGCGTGCAACAGCCCGGACTGCCCCCGCTTGACCGCGGCCCATACCTGCTTCTGAAAGGCGAACGGCTTCCAGCCGCGGGCGCCGAACCACTGGTTTGCGAAATTGTTGGATGTCGCCATGCCTGCCGCGTGCGCCCTGGAAGTCCTTCTTCAGTGACCACGGCGGGATATGAAAGGTTTTATGCCCAAGGGGATCGTCTGGCTGGAAGGCTCTTGTGGCGAGGGAGCTTGCTCCCGCTGGGCTGCGAAGCGGCCCTCTGGTTCTGACTGACACACCGCAGGGGGCCGCTTCGCGCCCCAGCAGGAGCAAGCTCCCTCGCCACGGGGCTTGCCAGGGAGTTTATTTCAAGTTGCCACTGAGAAACTGCTTGAGCCGTTCGCTCTTGGGGTTGCCCAGTACGTCTTCCGGCGCGCCTTCTTCTTCCACCAGGCCCTGGTGCAGGAACAGCACCTGGTTCGAGACTTTACGGGCGAAGCTCATTTCGTGGGTCACCATGATCATGGTCCGGCCCTCTTCGGCCAGGCCCTGGATTACCTTCAGCACTTCGCCCACCAGCTCCGGGTCCAGGGCCGACGTGGGCTCGTCGAACAGCATCACCTCCGGCTCCATTGCCAGCGCACGGGCAATGGCCACGCGCTGTTGCTGGCCGCCGGAGAGGAATGCCGGGTACTGCTCGGCAACCCGCGCGGGCAGGCCGACCTTGTCGAGATAACGACGCGCACGGTCTTCGGCTTCCTGCTTGCTCACCCCCAACACCCGGCGCGGCGCCATGGTGATGTTTTCCAGCACGGTCATGTGGCTCCACAGGTTGAAATGCTGGAACACCATGGCCAGGCGCGTGCGGATGCGTTGCAGTTCGTCGGCGTCGGCCACGTGCATGCCGTGGCGGTCCTTGATCATCTGGATCGGCTGGCCGTCCAGGGTCATGGCGCCGTCATTGGGTTGTTCCAGGAAGTTGATACAGCGCAGAAAGGTACTTTTGCCCGAGCCGCTGGCGCCGATGAGGCTGATGACGTCGCCGGTCTTGGCCTTGAGCGAAACGCCCTTGAGCACTTCATGTTCGCCATAGCTTTTATGCAGGCCTTCGATGGTCAGTTTGTACATGGAGCATGCATCCTCAAGGCGAAAGTAGGTAGCCGCTGCGGTAGGCCTCGGTGCCGGCGACATGGGCGATCACCATGCCGGCCGTGGCCATGCGGCGCAGCGAACGGGCGTACAGCAGCCCGGCGTTACGGCAATGAACGGGGGTGACGGTGTCGTTGACCGGGTCGATGACTTCCGCGATCAGTTGCCCCGCCTCCAGGTATTCGCCGGGCAGGGCGCTGTACACCAGCAACCCGCCCACGGGTGTGGCGACCGGCTCGACCGCGGCCAGCGGCGTGGCCGGGTAGGGCAATTCGGGCATGGGCATCGGTTCGCCGTCGATGGCGCCGAAGCGGATCAGGTATTCGATCAAGGCCTGGCAGTCGAGGCTCGCCAGACCATGGTTGACGTCGCCCTGGCCACGCAACTCCACGGTCACCGAAAAACTGCCGAGGGGAATCTCGAAGCGTTCGCCGAAGCGTTCCTTGAGTTGCCACCAGAGCAGGGTGAAGCATTCGTCGAACGACTGGCCGCCCGAATCGGTCGCCAGCAGGCTGGCTTCGGCACCGATGTAGCGGGCCAGCGGCTCGACCTGCGGCCAGGCTTCGGGCGTGGTGTAGAGGTGGGCCACGGCTTCGAAGTCGCAATGCAGGTCCAGCACCATGTCGGCGTCGCAGGCCAGCCGTTGCAGGGCCAGGCGCAGGGATTGCAATTGCGTGCCTGGGGTCTGCCGGGCGAGGGCATCGCGCAGGCTGGTGCGGATCAGCATCAGGTTGTGCTGCGGATCGTCGGTGAGCAGGTCCTGGATTTCGTTGCCGATCTCTTCGCTCAGGTCGACGAAGCGGCGGTTGAAGTTCTGCCCGCTTTCGGTTTCGTAGCGCCCCAGGGGCACGTCCATCAGCACTTGTTCGAGGCCGATGGGGTTGGCGACCGGCACCAGCACGATCTCGTGGCGCAGGTGGCCCGACGCCTCGAGCTCGGCCAGGCGTTGCTTGAGGTGCCAGGCGACCAGCATGCCCGGCAGTTCATCGGCGTGCAGGGACGACTGGATATAGATTTTGCCGACGGCTTTTTCCGGGCCGAAGTGGAAGCTGTGGATCTTGCGTGCGGTCCCCGGTACCGGGGCCAGCAGGTCATGGATCTGGTGGCGCATGTGCGTGTGTGTCCTGGAACAAAAGCCCTAGTGGGTCGGCCCGAGGAAGGCCAGCCATCGGCGTTCGGCGAGGCGGAAGAGGCCTACCAGCGCAAAGGTGACGGTCAGGTAGATCAACGCGGCGATCCCGAACGACTGGAACGTCAGGAACGTCGCCGAGTTGGCATCCCGGGCGACTTTCAGCACGTCTGGAACGGTAGCGGTGAACGCCACGGTCGTCGAGTGCAGCATCAAGATGACTTCGTTGCTGTAGTACGGCAGCGAGCGGCGCAGCGCCGACGGCATGATCACGTAGGCGTACAGTTTCCAGCCAGTCAGGCCGTAGGCCTTGGCCGCTTCCACTTCGCCATGGTTCATGCTGCGAATTGCCCCGGCGAAAATTTCCGTGGTGTAGGCGCAGGTGTTCAAGGCGAAGGCCAGGATCGTGCAGTTCATCGCGTCGCGAAAGAAACTGTCGAGCATGGGCTGGGCGCGCACCGCCGCGATGCTGTAGATGCCGGTATAGCAGATCAGCAACTGGATGTAGAGCGGCGTGCCCCGGAACAGGTAGGTGTAGAACTGCACGGGCCAGCGTACGTAGAACTTGGGCGAAACCCGGGCGATGGACAGCGGGATCGACACCACGAAGCCGATCAGCAGCGAGGCGCTGAGCAGCCACAGGGTCATGGCCAGGCCGGTGATGTTGATGCCGTCGCTGTACAGGAACGGTCGCCAGTATTCTTGCAGGAGTTCGATCATCGCACCGCCTCCCGGGCTCCGGCGGCGTAGCGGCGTTCAAGCCAGCGCAGGATGAAATTGGACGCGCTGGTGATCAGCAGATAGATCAATGCCGCCAGCACCAGGAAGTAGAACAGCTGGTAGGTGCTCTTGCCCGCATCCTGGGCCGCCTTGACCAGGTCGGCCAGGCCGATGATCGACACCAGCGCGGTGGCCTTGAGCATCACCATCCAGTTGTTGCCGATACCCGGCAGGGCAAAGCGCATCATTTGTGGAAACACTACGAAGCGAAAGCGTTGGCCACGCTTGAGGCCATAGGCCGTGGCGGCTTCGACCTGGCCCCGGGGGACCGCGAGGATCGCGCCGCGAAAGGTTTCGGTGAAGTACGCGCCATAGATGAAGCCCAGGGTGATCACCCCGGCGCCGAATGGGTCGATCTCGATGTATTCCCATTCCATGAAGTCGGTAAACGAGGTCAGCCAGGTTTGCAGGCTGTAGAAGATCAGCAGCATCAGCACCAGGTCTGGCACGCCGCGGATCAGCGTGGTGTAGAGCTGGGCAGGAATTCGCAGCAGTTTGACGCGGGACAGCTTGGCACTGGCGCCCAGCAGGCCGAGCAAGACGCTCAACAACAAGGACAGGGCCGACAGCTTGATGGTCATCCAGGTGCCTTGCATCAGCAGCGGGCCGAAGCCCTGCAGGCTGAAGGCGGAGAGCCCCAGATTTTGTAGGAGTTGTTCGAACATGAAAGAGGCCTTTGGCAGGAAAAAAGCGCCCATCCGAGGCCGGATGGGCGCAGCGCATTATTTGCCGCTGTACAGATTCAGATCGCCAAAGTGTTTTTTCTGGATCTCGGCGTACTTGCCGTCGTCGTGTAACGCTTTGATACCTTTATCCAAAAGGGCCTTCAGCTCACTGTTACCTTTCTTGATACCGATGGCGGTCTTGGCGGGCAGCAGTTCGCTATCCACCGGCTTGCTGACTTCATAGCCTTCGCCTTTTGGCGACTTCAGGAAACCCAGCTCAGCCTGGAGCATGTCCTGGATCGCTGCGTCGAGGCGGCCGGAGGTCAGGTCAGCATAAACCTGGTCCTGGTTCTGATAGGCCTGGGTCTTGACGCCGGCCTTGTCCAGCACGGCCTTGGCGTAGGCTTCCTGGATGGTGCCTTGCTCGTAGCCGATGGTCTTGCCTTTGAGCGAGGCAACGTCTTCGCTCAGGCCCGAGCCCTTCTTGAAGACATAGGCCGTTGGGCCGGAGAACAGCTCGCTGGAGAAGTCGATGACTTTTTCCCGGGCCGGGGTAACGGTCATGGAGGAGATCACGCCGTCGAATTTATTGGCCTTCAGGCCCGGGATCATGCCGTCGAAATCGCTTTCGACCCATTTGCATTTGACCTTCAGCTCTGCGCAGATCGCATTGCCCAGGTCGATGTCGAAACCGACCAGGCTGCCGTCGGCGGCCTTGGACTCGAACGGGGCGTAGGAAGGGTCGACACCAAAACGCAGTTCCTTGTATTCCTTGGCTGTGGCGACGCCAGCGGCCATGCACAACGCCAGTGCAGAAAGGGTCAGCAGTGCTTTTTTCATTATTCAATCCCTAAAACCAATATGAGCGCTTGTGGCGCGTAAGTATTGTTACCGGTGAAGGCGAGAACGGTATGACGGCATAAAGGTAGCAATTTCCGAACCAGAGTGCCGAACAAGTGTTTTAAAAACTTTGGTGACTGCCGACGGGACATGATGGTGCGCGGGGATGAGCAGGCTTCAAAAGATGCACCAGGATGGCGCCGACTCTGCGTTCTGACACTCATGTGACGGGAGAATGGCCGCTATTCAAAACATCGGTGTGCCGACCGCGCTGGAGCAGGCCCTTCAAAGGAAAGCCGTGGCGACCTGAAGGGTTTAATCGCGTTTTTTCAAACCTCAGTATCAGGTCTCAATGCCGGACTGCTGCGCGCGGAGGTGTTGCTAAGCGCTCGACCAAGGGATTGCCCGGGCATTTCGACATATCGGTAGGTGAACATCGACACCAGGACGACCGATCCCGCTGTCAGTAACGCGATGAGGTTATTGAGCGGCACATTACCGAGGTCCAGATAACGAGTCCCGTCGATCACCGGTGCAATGTCAACGCCTGAGATTTTTTTCGCCACCATGAACGCCGACACTACGCAAAACAGAACGGCTGCGTGGGTCAGGTAGATGGAATAAGACAATTTTCCGAGAAAACTGAAGCCGCGACACGCCAACAGCCTCGACACAGCGCCGCGATCAAAGGCGAATATCACCACGATGGCACCGAACAACGGGCTGGCCCACAACGGCTTCGCTGCAAAATCGTTGATCACGAAAACCAGCGCCACGACCACTGCCACCACTTCAAACGCTGTCAGCAACCAGGTTTGAGCCTGGGCGGGGTGGGGGAGCCTCAGATACACGGCGTAAGCCAGGCAGCCGGTGAAAAAGTAGGCGAGGCCCCGCAGCGACTCGATGGTAAAGAACGTATTGCCTGCATACATCAACGCCAGGGCTACGAACACCACCGCCACCCATACCCACGTCCTGACGCCGAAAGCGATGCCCAGGATCAGGGCGAAGATCATGTAGGTGTAATACTCGATACTGATGCTCCAAGACGGATAGTTGAACGACAGTGGGTTAGTCAAATGCGTCCAGGATTGCAACAGCAGTGCATTCGGCAGGATTTCAGAAGGGGCAAACTTCCCTGTAAAAGGTGAGTTATTGAAGTCCATGCCTTTTTGGGCAGCCAGGTATCTCCCGCATTCTAACAGTATAAAAATACTCAACATAAAGAGGTGCAGGGGAAGCAAGCGAAAGGTCCGTGTGATAAAGAACTTTCGAAAATTAAACTGTACCGAGCTGCCATAAGCATGCGTCAAGACAAAGCCACTCAATACAAAAAAGAAAGATACAAATACTTCGGCATGGCGGAATAACAACCATTCGGTAAAACTGCCACTGACGCGTAAGTGATAGAGCATCACTGAAATGGCCATCAACCCCCTGAAGCTGTCCAGAGACTGAAACCGCTTCTCTGCGCGCATGGCAGGCTCCCTATTCGTGTGGGCGGCATGTCACTTCGGTCAGCATGCCATTGGGGCGGTCCCGCTCGGCTTCACCCTGAGAAGGTGCTGCCACTCCCCGAATGATTGCATCCCTTTCACGGTTGCATAATGGGCCTGGCGCAGGATCTGGACGATTGGCGACACTTGAATAAATTACGGATCTAATGTCACGTTAGCAGTGCGCTTTAAAAGAGCAAGTCGGTTTTTTCTTGTCGTGATGAATGCTCGGGTGACGCAATTACGGCGTCAGAAAAACTGCCAGTGCGCGGGATATCAATAGTTTTTTAGAAACGCAAGAATAAGAACTTTATTGCCTATCTTTAATTCAACTCGGCCCGGGATGGTTTGCGCGACGTGCTCAATTGTTGAAGTACCGGCTGAAAGCATTTTCGCCTTGACGTGGAGAGCGTCCTGATGCCGGCCGAAGCTGACGCTGACCGGAGGAGGGCGGTCAGCATTTCAACAGATCCTGAAGCGTCGCCAGTGTGTCCGCCTCGTCGGCGCGCTTGTCCTGGCGCCAGCGCAACATCCGTGGAAAGCGCACGGCGATCCCGCTCTTGTGGCGTTTGGACAAGGCGATGCCTTCGAAGCCCAGTTCGAACACCAGGGTGGGGGTGACGCTGCTCACCGGGCCGAACTTCTCAACGGTGGTCTTGCGCACGATGCTGTCGACCTGGCGCATTTCTGCATCGGTCAGCCCTGAATAGGCCTTGGCGAATGGCACCAGGGTGCGCTCGCGACTGTCTGGCGGGTTGTCCCACACGGCGAAGGTGTAATCGCTGTAGAGGCTGGCGCGTCGGCCGTGGCCGCGCTGGGCGTAGATCAGCACCGCGTCGACGCTGAACGGGTCGATCTTCCATTTCCACCACACGCCCATGTCCTTGGTGCGACCGACGCCGTACAGCGCGTTGCGGGCCTTGAGCATCATGCCCTCGACACCGAGGCTGCGAGAGGCTTCGCGCTGCCGGGCGAGGTCCAGCCAGTCTTGCCCGGTGACGATCGGCGAGGGCAACAGCACCGGGCTGTGGATACGGGCGATCAGTGCTTCCAATTGTTCGCGGCGCTCGGCCTGGGGGCGGCTGCGCCAATCCTCGCCTTGCCATTCCAGCAGGTCGTAGGCCATCACCGCCACGGGGGCGTCGTCGAGGATTTTCTTGCCCAGGGTCTTGCGACCGATGCGTTGCTGCAACAGGGCGAAGGGTTGCACCGCCGGCTGCAACGGTGCGTCCGGGTCGGAGGCGTCCTCGGTGACCGACTGGGGGGCTTTCCAGACCACAATTTCACCGTCGATCACCGTGCCGTCAGGCAACGCCTGGGCCAGCGAATGCAATTCCGGAAATCGTTCAGTGACCAAGTCCTCGCCTCGCGACCAGACCCACAAATGGCCGTCGCGCTTGATCACTTGGGACCGGATGCCGTCCCATTTCCATTCCACCTGCCAGTCGCTGGCCGGCCCCAGCAGCGCGTCGAATTGCTCCACCGGCGCAGACAACGCATGGGCCAGGAAAAACGGATAAGGCTGGCCGCCGCGCTGGGCATGTTCATCGTCGGACTCGGCCGCGATCAGCTTGAGGTAGCTGGTGGCCGTGGGACGATGGGACAGGTCGGTGTAGCCCACCAGGCGTTGGGCCACCCGTTTGCTGTCCAGCCCGGCCATGGTCGCCAGGGCCCGGGTCACCAGGAGTTTGGATACGCCCACCCGGAAACTGCCGGTGATGAGTTTGATGCAAAGCATCAGGCTCGGCCGGTCGAGCTGCGCCCACAGCGCCGGAAGCCGTTCAGCCAGGACGTCGGGCGACTCACCGCGCAACGGCAGCAGTTTCTCTTCGATCCACAGCGCCAGGCCTTCATCGGAGCTGTGGGGCGATTCGGGTAATACCAGCGAAATGGTTTCGGCCAGGTCGCCCACGGCCTGATAACTTTCTTCGAACAGCCAGAGCGACAACCCGGATACCTGGACCGCCAACTCCCGCAGGATTTTTACCGGCACCAGTTGCCGTGGACGCCCGCCGGAAAGGAAATACACGGCCCACGCCGCATCCTGGGGCGGGGCTTTGCTGAAATAGTCCTGCATGGCGGTGAGCTTGGCATTGCTGGAGGTGGTGGCGTCCAGTTCGGCGTACAACTCGGCGAAGGCTTTCATGGCGCCTCCTCACCGCTGTCGGTGGCCGTAGCGAGGTCTTCTTCGTCGTCGCCGTATTCGGTGGTGAACCCTTGGGCATCGAGGCCTTGCTCGCACAAGTGGCGCACCAGTACGGCGACTGATCCATGGGTGACCATCACCCGTTCGGCGCCGGTCTGTTCGATGGCCCAGAGCAGGCCAGGCCAGTCGGCGTGGTCGGACAGCACGAAACCCCGGTCCACGCCGCGCCGCCGACGTGTACCGCGAAGGCGCATCCAGCCGCTGGCGAAGGCGTCGCTGTAGTCGCCGAAGCGGCGCATCCAGCTGCTGCCTCCGGCAGAGGGCGGGGCGATGACCAGCGCCTGGCCCATGATCGGGTCGTTCTTCTTGATATCGCCGGCATAGATCGTTGGCGGCAGATGAACCCCGGCCTCGCGGTAGACCCGGTTCAGCGGTTCCACCGCCCCATGGGCCAGGATCGGGCCGAGGCTTTCATCGATGCCGTGGAGAATCCGCTGGGCCTTGCCGAAGGAATAGCAGAACAACACGCTGGCCCGGCCGACGGCGATGTTTCCGCGCCACCACTGGTTGATCTCGTGGAAAATCTGCACCTGGGGTTGCCAGCGGTAGATCGGCAGGCCGAAGGTGGATTCCGTGATGAAGGTATGGCATTTCACCGGTTCGAACGGGGTGCAGGTGCCGTCAGGCTCGACTTTGTAATCCCCCGACGCCACCCAGACCTCGCCTTGATATTCCAGCCGTACCTGGGCCGAGCCCAGCACATGGCCGGCGGGGTGAAAGCTCAAGGTCACGCCATGGTGCGACAGGCGTTCGCCGTAGGGCAGCGTTTGCAGGTTGATGTCCTGGCCCAGGCGTGATCGCAGGATGCCTTCGCCGGGTGCCGCTGCCAGGTAGTGTTGGTTGCCGCTGCGGGCATGGTCGCCGTGGGCGTGGGTGATGACCGAGCGTTCCACCGCCCGCCACGGGTCGATGTAGAAATCCCCGGGCGGGCAGTACAAGCCTTCGGGGCGGGCAATGACAAGATCCATGCAATCACCGGAGCGATGGGCTTGTCAGGTAGAGGCGCAGGCGAGGGGGGAAGTTCTATCGGATTTAGTGGGGGATGGACTGACGCCATCGCGAGCAAGCTCGCTCCCACATTGGCTTTGTGTCGAATCGCAATACGGATCAACACCGGCCCCAGTGGGAGCGAGCTTGCTCGCGATCGGGTGCGCAGCACCCGCAAAAAAGGGCGCTGCTACTTGCCAGGCACCAACGTCAACCGCGTCTTGCCATACGCCCGATCGAAGTTTTGCGATTGCAACGGCAGGCTCTGGTACTGCCCCTTGATCCATGGATCGATGCCATTGGCATAGTGCGGGCTGACCGGGTTGCCGGACTGGCCGGCGCCGTCCTGGATCATTAACGGTTCGGGCTGGCCGAAGTCAACGATAAAGCGCATGGCCGGCGCCAGGGTGGTGGTGAAATCCTGGCCCCAGGCGAACGCTGCCGTGTTGAGCGTGGTGGCGTCGCCACCGGCCGGCAGCGGGCCACGTACGATCTGGCCATTGCTGTTCTTCCAGGCGTAGCGGTGCAATTGGCCCCATTGCCAGGCCTTGTGGTCACCGCCCAACTGACTGTCACCGGCGTTGATGGTGGCGGCCAGGCTGCGGGCGAGGATAACGGCCTTGTCTTCTTTCTGGGGTGTGCGCACATCGTCCCAGAACGGGCTGTCTTCACGCCCCAGCAGATGATCGGCCTGGGCCGAGTAGGACAATTGGCCGTTGGCGACCAGCGCCTGCCACGCCGGGCTGCTGTCCGGGCCCAGCTCGTCGAGGAAAATCTGCTTCATGCTTTCCTGAAGGAACAGCTCATAGATCGCCGCGTCGGCGGAGGTCGGGCTGAGCCGGCCATCGAATGCCATCAAGCGGGTATAGGCCTCGCGAGCCTTGGCCCGGTCAGCCACCGGCAGGGCTTCGATGGCCTGTTTGAGCGGCTGGGTCATGCCCGGCGCTTCGAAGACTTGCTTGAGCTTGGCCGCGAACGTCGTGGCCTGGTCGTATTGCATGGCGGTCAGGCTGCGGGCGTCGTGCTTGCCTGCGCCGGCCAGCTCGGCCATGCGTTCGCCACGCTCCGGCGAGGCCCAGGAATTGGACAGTTGCATGCCGTAGCCATGGGGAATGACCCGTTGGTTGGCCGTGCCGAGCCAGCCTTGGGCCGGGTCTTGATCGTAGGGGTGCAGCATCGGGTCGGCGTAACCGTCCCAATCGTAGCGACCTTCCCAGCCCGGCGACGGCAACAGACCCTCGCCTTCACGGCGGTTCGGGTAGCGACCGGTGACTTGCCAGCCGATATGGCTGGCGTCGGCAAAGACCAGGTTCACGGCCATGGCGCGGATTTCCCGGCTGGCGTCGGACGCTTTCTCGACGTTCTGCGCCCGGGACAGGTCGAAGAAGGCGTCCAGGGTCTTGTCGTCGCTGAAGCTCGGTGTCTGCAAGGCCAGGCCAAAGCCGTTGGCCATGGCGAGGCCCTGGGCGCTGTTGAGCAACGGGCCGTGGCGGGTTTCGAACACCGCTTCACGAATCGGCCGCTGGCCTTTGATGAAGTAGGTTTCGTTGCGCACGATCGCCGGTTGCCATTTGCCGTTGACCTCGTAGGACAGGCCATTGCCCTGGCGGCGGATTTTTTCCAGGAACAGATCCTGGTTGTCCCCCAGCACGCTGGTCATGCTCCAGGCCACTTTGCCGTTGAACCCGGCCAGGATCATCGGGATGCCCGCCACGGAAACCCCGGCCGCCTGGTACTTGGGCGCACGGATCTGTACCGGGCTCCACAGCCCCGGGATGCCCAGCGGCCCGTGGCTGTCGCTGGCCAGCAGGCTCTTGCCGCTGCGGCTGCGTTGTGGCGCGATGGCCCAGTTGCTTGAAGACGCAGCACCCAACAGGTTCAGGCCGGCCAATTGGTGGGTGGCCTTGCTGATTTCGTTCAGGCCCGGGATCTGGCCATTGAGGCGCAGGCCCTGGAGCTTGTCGGCCTCGGCCACGGGCAGTTGCTCGTCCGGATAGGACGGGCTCAGCCAGGCGAGTTTGTCGGTGGTGACGGTCTGGGCCAGCATCAGGTTGGCGATTTCTTCCGGCAGGTTGGCTGACTGGCTGAAATTCAGCAGGCAGAACATCAGCGCCGAATCTTCCGGTTTCCAGTATTCAGGTTTGTAACCGGTGGCGGCCAGGTCCGACGGCAACTTGTCGCGGTAGCGGAACAGGTAGGCGTTGACGCCACGGGCATAGACTTCGAAGAAACGCTTGAGCCGTGGCGAAGATGCCTTGTACAGCTCGTCGGCGTTTTTCTTCAGGTTGATGGCGCGCATGTAGCGGTCCACCTCCAGCCGTTCGGCGCCGGACATCTCTGCCAACCGTCCTTGGGCCAGCAGGCGCAGGGTCACCATTTGGGTGATACGGTCGCTGGCGTGGACGTAGCCGAGGGTGAACAAGGCGTCATGGAAGCTGTTGCTTTCGATCAGCGGCATGCCCGTGGCGTTGCGGCGGACCGAGACATTCTGCGCCAGCCCCTTGAGCGGCTGCACCCCGGACGTGGGCGGGACCGTGTCCTGGGCATTCCAGGTCTGGCATCCGCTCAAACCGAGCACACTGGCCACCGCGGCGGCAACACCGAGCCGGGGGATAAAGGAAATAGAGGCTGGCGAGGCCATGGCAAAGCTCCTGCGGGAGGGGGGTGGCACCAATAAAGGCGCTACGTTAGTGAGCAGGCGGGGGCCGCGCAAGCGGGGGCGAGGGTTATTTGTTGATTTGGCGATGAAAGCCCGGGACCGGGTCATCGCTTTTGCTCGAAGGCTTGCCTGTTGGAAGGGGTGATGCTCAAGTGTGGAACATACAAAGACCAAGCAAGAGAAACAGGCATGGAGCTACAGAACGACGCGGCGCTGATCCTTATCGATCAACAAAAAGGCATCCTTCACCCCAGGCTCGGCCCTCGCAACAACCCCGAGGCAGAGTTGCGCATGCTGGAACTGCTGGCTTTCTGGCGACACACGGCGCGCCCGGTGATTCACGTCCACCATCTGTCCCGTTCGCCGGACTCGGTGTTCTGGCCGGGGCAGTCGGGGGTGCAGGTCCAGCCACGGTTCGAGCCGAAGGCAGGGGAATGGGTGGTGCAAAAGCAGGTGCCGGATGCGTTCAGTGGCACCCACCTGGAGCAAGACCTGCGCAAAGCCGGAATCAGGCAACTGGTGATCGTCGGTGTGGCGACGCACAACTCGGTGGAGTCCACGGCGCGTACAGCCGGCAATCTGGGATTCGATACCTGGGTGGCCGAGGACGCCTGCTTCACCTTCGACAAGAACGATTACTTCGGCAACGCCCGTTCGGCAGCCGAAGTGCATGCCATGTCCCTGGGCAACTTGCACGGTGAGTATGCGACGGTGGTCGGTGTGAAGCGGATTCTGCAGGCGGGCTGATAGATAGGTACTACAGCGCCGGCCTTATCGCGAGCAAGCTCGCTCCCACACGGGTTCTGCGCAATTTCCCTGTGGGAGCGAGCTTGCTCGCGATGACGGTCTAACAGGCGAAAAGCTTTTTCGCCCAGCCCCTCAAGCCCCGTGGCACTTCTTGAATTTCTTGCCATTGCCACATGGGCAAGGGTCGTTGCGACCGACATCCTTCAGGGCGTTGCGCACCGGTTCCTGGTGGGCGTGGCCGCAGTTCGGGCCGTGGACGTGGCCGTGGTCGTGGTCGTGATGATGGTCGTGATCGTGGTTGCAATCAGGGCCGTGGACGTGGGGTTGCTGGGTCATCGGGGTTACTCCGCAATTAAATCGGCGGCGATTATCACGCCATTGCGCTCAAGGTGCACGTAGTGGGCGATGAATAATCCGGTTTCCAGCTCACCTTCCAGGCGATAGGGGATCTGTTCCCGGGGTTTCTCCAGCAGCTTCACCACTTCCCGCACCTGTGGCCACAGGTTGGTGCGCACCGGCACCTTGAAGTAGGCGCTGTGCTTGGGGCGCACGGTGAACCAGTGCTCATGCTCGCCTTCGGTCAGCAACAGGTCGCCCAGGTGGATGCGGTAGGTCAGGCCGCGAACGGTGAGGTCGCTGTCGCCGGGGTTGTCGACGCGAAAGTGCAGCGTGAACCTCTGTTCCACCAGCCGGGCCCGCACCACCTCGACTTTGACCAGATGCACCTGTGGTTCCGGGGCTTCTTCACCTCGCCAGGATGCACAGCCGCCGAACCCAACGAACAGCAGCAGGCAGGTGATGCGCAGCAAGAATGATGAAGGGGTCATGTCCGTGCCTCTGGTTTATCCCCAGTCTAGCCCCTTGGGGCGAGCGTCGGACGTTTCCTGAAATCAGCGGTTGAAGTAGCCGGCGCAGCACTTCTTGAATTTGTGCCCGCTGCCGCACGGACAGCTGTCGTTGCGTCCGGTCTTGACCGGCACGGTCGGGTCGATGAAGTACCAGCGCCCGTCGTTCTGCACGAACGAGGACTGTTCACGGTGGCTGTGTTCGCCCTGGCCGTCGTGCCAGCGTGCTGTGAACGTGACGAAGGCGTGCTCCGGTTGACCGCCGAACACTTCGCTGCTCTCTACGTCCAGCCCCAACCAGGTGCTGTTGGCGCTCCACTCGCTGATGGACTGGCGATCGAGGCCTTGCTGCTGGGCGGGCAGGGTAGTGGCGACCAGATAGTCGACCAGGCCCAGTACATAGGCGCTATAGCGCGAGCGCATCAAGGCTTCGGCGCAGGGCGCCGGATGACCGTCGTGGTAGTGGCCGCAGCAGGCCTCCAGTGAGTTGCCACTGCCGCAGGGACAAATGGGCGAGTGCGAGCTTGTGTTCACGGTTACCACCAATATTTTCCAAAGTTTTCCGGGTTGGCCCAAAAACGTGAATTGAGCCAGTCGGGGACCTGTTTGTATTCAAGCAGATCGTAGGTGAACAGGGTCAGCACTTGATCTTCGCGCTGGAATCGCTCACTGGCTTGCAGGGCCAGGGAAAAAAAGTCCGTCTCTTGCCAGCCGCAGGCGTTGAGGTCGGCGAGCACGGCGATGCGGCTGGCGTTGAGATTGCGGATGCCGCCCAACAGGTTCAGACCCTCGCGCTTGGGCAAATGCTCCAGGCAATCGAGCGCCAGGGCCAGGTCAAAACGTCGCGCCGCCACGTCCGCCGGCAGCGCGCCGGGGCCGGCGTGGACCACTTCGGTATCGGGGTGGGCCTGCTGGAATGCTTCGAGTGCGGGAAAGCCGCTGGCTCCGATCAGCAGCAGTTTTTGCGGGGCGTAACGGTCAAGCACGGCCGCCAGGGCTTGCTGGGGGGTACGCGAAGAAATGGCAACGGTCATCGAAGTTCCTCAGTCAGAACCACCACGATAGCCTGCCCGGACAGCATGGCCTAGAGCGGTTTGTCTCTGAACGTGCGGAATCTTCGCAAACACGGGGCGAAAACCCGCGATTGCTCAGGCTGGCGCAGATACCAAGACGGGTCTTTACTCCCCTGAATCGGCGACAAGCCGATCCCTCAAGGAGAAAACCCAATGAGCATAGTTCGGACAGCGTTACCCCTGGTTCTGCTAACCAGTGTGTTGACTGGTTGCGCAGGTTTGCAGAAAACCGACTGGCCGATCTGTGCGGCCACTGGTGGTGTCGTCGGCGCGGGATTGGGCGCTATCGAAAGCAGTTCCTGGATCGGCCCGGGAGCGCTGGTGGCCGGCACCGTGGCGGCGGGCTGGTGCTGGGCCCATGGCGACGGCGACGAAGACGGCGATGGTGTGCCGGACAGCCGTGACAAGTGCCCGGGCACACCGAAGGGCGTGCAGGTCGATGCCGACGGTTGCCCGCCACCCGCCCCGGCGCCAGTGGTCGAAGAGCCGGTCGTGGTCAAGGAAGAAACCATCGTGATCCGCGACGTGCACTTTGAATTCAACAAAGCCACGCTGACCCCGGCCGACAAAGATGTCCTGAGCACGGTCGCCACCCGGCTGAAACAGGAAACGTCCACCGCGCAACTGCGGGTCACCGGCCACACCGACAGCGTCGGCAGCGATGCCTACAACCAGAAACTGTCGGAGAGACGGGCCAATTCGGTGGTGAAATACCTGGTTGAAAACGGCGTGCCGCAGGCCAGTTTTGTCTCGGTGTCCGGTGCCGGCGAGAGCCAGCCGGTGGCCGATAACAAGACCGCCGATGGCCGCGCGATGAACCGCCGCACGGAAATCAAGATAAACCGCTGAAACCCTTGTCATCCGCGGCTTGTTGAGTTGCGGATGCGGGTCTTTACTCCTGTGTGACCGGTATGGGCCGGTGACACAGGAGCCTTCACCATGAACGTTCTAATCAGGGCCGCCTTGCCGGTACTGCTGGCAAGCAGTCTGTTGTCCGGCTGCGCCACTCACAGCGACGGCAGCGCACCCCTCAATCAACGCACCTGGCCAATCTGCAGCCTGATCGGCGGCCTCGTCGGCGGCGGGTTGGGGGCTATTGAAAGCAGTGGTTGGGCCGCCGGCGGCGCTGCATTGGGGCTGCTGGGCGGTGGCTTGATCTGCTACGCCCAAGATGGCGATGAAGACGACGACGGCGTGTTCGACCGCCGCGACCGTTGTCCCGATACCCCGGCCAATACCCCTGTCGAACATCACGGTTGCCCGCTGCCGCAATACCCGGCCAGTGCGCCACCGGTCGAGCCGCAAGCACCGGCGAGCGAGGTCATCACCCTCAACGACGCGGGCAAGGTGCTGTTCGATTTCGACAAATCCGACCTCACCGCAGATGCTCGAAGCCAGCTCGATGGGCTGATGGGCAAACTCAGCCATGCCAATGTCGCCAGCATCCGGGTGGTGGGCCACACCGACAGTGTCGGCACTGATGCCTATAACCAAGGGCTGTCCGAACGTCGGGCCAGCAGCGTCGTGGAGTATTTGCTGACCCAGGGGCTGGCCCCCGGCAAACTCACCAGCGAAGGCAAGGGTGAAAGCGAGCCGGTGGCCGACAATGAGACCGACGAAGGGCGGGCGCAGAACCGTCGGGTTGAATTGCATATCCAGCGCTGAGGCGCGGCCCAGGGCCGCCGGGTCGTCGGGAGGACGATCCGGTGGGCCAGGGCCCGGGTTAGATTAAATTTACCGGACCCCCTGGCTTATCCTGCGCGCAAGCCGTTACTGTGCGGGCAAAGAATAATGCTCGATCAGGGGGGCGTATGAAGGTGTTTTGGGGGCTGGGGCGCTTGCTGACCCTGCTGTTCTGGCTGGTGGTGCTGGTCAATCTGGTGGTGCCGTTCGTTCATCCGCTGCATCTGCTGGTCAATGTCGCCGGCGGGTTTTTGCTGGTACTCCATCTGCTGGAGCTGCTGTTGTTCCGGGCCAGTTTCCGTGGCCGTCCCGCGCCTGGCCGTGATCGCCTCAGAGTGCTGCTGTTCGGCATCTTCCACCTGCAAACCCTCCCGACCGCGCCAGAGGCTTCCCATGCGTAAATTGTGTCTGCTTGCCGCACTCGTTTGCCCATGGGCTTCGGCCCAGGTGCTCCAGGTCGAAGGCCATTCGTTGATGCGCCTGCCCAATACCACCAGTTCCCTGACCCTGGAACGGCTGGTCGTGGCCGATTACGGCACGCTGCTGGTGCCTTCCAATGTCACTGAATTGACCATCGACCAGTTGCACCTGGGGCGTGAAGCGCGAATCGCCATCGTGCCGGCGCAGCAGGTACTGGAAATGAAAGTGGCCCAGGCTGAATTGGCCGAGGGCAGCCAGATCACTTCACGCGGCGCACCGGGGACCTACACCAAGGCCGCGCGGCCGGGGCGTGATCTCAATCTGCATTTCAAGGTGTTGAATGCGCCGTTGTTGTCGGTGGACGCCCGGGGCGGTACCGGTGCGCCGGGTTTCGTCGGCCTTGATGGGGCCAATGGCCAGGCGCCGGGTTGCACCTGGGGTTCGGCCGGTCGCGGTGCCGACGGCAGTAACGGCAGCGATGGGCAACCGGGTGCGGCCGGTGCGCTGGTGCGCCTCGAAGTGCCTCGTGAGTATCCCGCCGAACAGATCAAAGTGGCGGTGGACGGCGGTGCCGGTGGCGCTGCCGGACCCGGCGGCAAGCCCGGGGCGGGGGGCAAGGCCAAGGGTTGCCTGGTCTATACCGCCGATGGCGGCAAAAGCGGCCGTCCTGGCGCCGATGGCCAGCCAGGGCCTGCCGGAGCGGCGGGGGCGGTGACGGTGCAGCGGTTCTGACGAAAAATCTGATCTGAACCTGTGGGAGCGAGCTTGCTCGCGATGGCGTTGTGTCAGTCGATCAAGTATTGCCCGACGTGCCGCCATCGCGAGCAAGCTCGCTCCCACAGGGTTTTATGTGATTTTCAGAACATCGGCCGCGCCGCGCCAATCGCCACCACCAGCAACCCGATCAACAGATTGATTCCCACCAACCGCCGGATCTTCCCCAGCACCGCCGCACCCGTCGGCCAGTCCTGCGCCGTCACGGCGTTACGCAATGCGGGCAGTTGCAAGCCCTGGATGCGGATAAACAGCGCCGTCATCACCACGTACAACCCCATCATCACCTGCACATAACGCGGCGCGGTTTCGAAACCGGCGAAGCGCAGATGGATCAGGCCTACGCCGCTGATCGGCAAAAGCACGACCGCGACCCAGACCCAGACGAAAAAACGCTGAAACACTTCTACCCACAGCGTGAGCCGGGCAGGGCCCTCAAGCGCCGTCATTGCGGCGGGGCGCAGGATCATCCAGGCGAAGAACATGCCGCCGACCCAGACCAGGGCCGCCAGTAAATGCAGGGTGTAGACAAGGGCAAAGGGTGTCATTGGGTTACTCCGTTCTGCGCAGGATTCATTAGCGGGGTATGATAGCCGCCGATCCGAACCACTGAAAATTTATCCAGCGTTTCTAGCGCCCGACCATTCATGATCAGCACCGAACTCAAAACCACGATCCAGGGCGCCTATTCGCGTTTTCTCGAAGCCAAGAGCCTCAAGCCGCGATATGGCCAGCGCCTGATGATTGCCGAAGTGGCAAAAGTCCTGGGTGACATCGACACCGACGACGAAGGCCGGCGCAGCGGCGAGCCTGCCGTGGTGGCGGTGGAGGCCGGCACCGGTACTGGCAAGACCGTGGCCTACAGCCTGGCGGCGATTCCCACCGCCAAGGCCGCCGGCAAGCGCCTGGTGATCGCCACGGCCACCATCGCCCTGCAGGAACAGATCGTCTACAAGGACCTGCCCGACCTGATGCGCAACAGTGGGCTGAACTTCACGTTCGCGCTGGCCAAGGGCCGCGGGCGCTACATGTGCCTGTCCAAGCTCGACATGTTGCTCCAGGAAGGCCACGCGCAGACTGCCACGGCCCAGTTGTTCGAAGAAGAAGGCTTCAGGATCGAGGTGGATGAAGCCAGCCAGAAGCTGTTCACCAGCATGATCGAGAAGCTGGCCGGCAATAAATGGGACGGCGACCGCGACAGCTGGTCCACGGCCCTGGAAGACGCTGACTGGTCCCGCCTGACGACCGACCATAGCCAGTGCACCAACCGCCATTGCCCGAACTTCGGCCAGTGCGCCTTCTACAAGGCTCGCGAAGGCATGGGCAAGGTCGACGTCATCGTCACCAACCACGACATGGTCCTGGCCGACCTGGCCCTGGGCGGCGGTGCGGTGCTGCCGGACCCGCGCGACACGATCTACGTGTTCGACGAAGGCCATCACCTGCCGGACAAGGCCATCGGCCATTTCGCCCACTACACCCGGCTGCGTTCCACCGCCGACTGGCTGGAAACCACCGCCAAGAACCTCACCAAGCTGCTGGCCCAGCATCCGTTACCGGGTGACCTGGGCAAGTTCATCGAGCAGGTGCCGGAGCTGGCGCGGGAAATCAAGACGAATCAGCAGTTCATGTTCACCGCGTGCGAGCAAGTGGCCGATTTCAAACCCGGCGAAGACGTCGAGGGCCGGGAGCGGCCACGCCATCGCTTCGTCGGCGGAGTGATTCCTGAACACATGCGCGAAATGGGCATCGAGCTCAAGAAAGGTTTCGCGCGCCTGACCGACCTGTTCACGCGCCTGACCGACCTGCTCAAGGAAGGCATGGACGGCGAGGTCAACATCGGTATCGCCAGCAACCAGGCCGAGGAGTGGTACCCGCTGTTCGGCAGCCTGTTGTCCCGATCCCAGGGCAACTGGGAGCTGTGGACGGCATTCACCGTCGAAGACCCGGAAGACAACCCGCCGATGGCGCGCTGGCTGACCCTGGCCGAAAGCGGTTCGCTGTTCGACATCGAGGTCAATGCCAGCCCGATCCTGGCCGCGGAAATGCTGCGGCGCAACCTGTGGAACGTGGCCTATGGCGCGCTGGTGACGTCCGCCACGCTGACCGCCCTGGGCACGTTCGACCGCTTCCGCATGCGCGCCGGCCTGCCGAAGAAGGCGGTAACCGCCGTGGTCCCGAGCCCCTTCCATCACGCCGACGCCGGCGTGCTGCGGGTGCCCGACCTCAAGGCCGACCCACGGGATGCCGCCGCCCACACCGCGGCGATCATCCGCGACCTGCCGGAACTGGTGGAAGGCTCACGGGGCACGCTGGTGCTGTTTTCCTCGCGCAAACAGATGCAGGACGTGTTCGATGGCCTTGACCGGGACTGGCGCAAGCAGGTGTTCATCCAGGGCAACCTGTCGAAGCAGGAAACACTGAACAAGCACAAGGCGCGGGTCGATGGTGGGGACTCCAGCGTGCTGTTCGGCCTGGCGAGCTTCGCCGAAGGCGTGGACTTGCCCGGAGCCTATTGCGAGCACGTGGTGATTGCCAAGATCCCGTTCTCGGTTCCCGACGACCCCGTGGAGGCGGCGTTGGCCGAGTGGATCGAGGCCCGCGGTGGCAACCCGTTCATGGAAATCTCCGTGCCGGACGCTTCGCTGAAGCTGGTCCAGGCGTGTGGCCGCTTGCTACGTACCGAAGAGGATCGCGGCACCATCACCTTGCTTGACCGACGGCTGGTCACCCAGCGCTATGGCAAGGCGATCCTCAATGCGTTGCCGCCGTTTCGACGGGAGATTACCTGACGGAGCCGGCCTGGCGATGAGCGCTTGTCGTGGCGAGGGAGCTTGCTCCCTCGCCACAGGGACCGGTTTCGGGTTAACCAGCCGTCCCATGGCGGTTCCCAAAAACGCCAATGGCTGAAACAATGCCAGCCACTCTGAAAAGTCTTTGTTTCAAGGGAGTTGCGGGTGCAGATTCAAGGCCATTATGAGCTTCAGTTCGAGGCGGTGCGTGAAGCGTTCGCGGCGCTGTTCGATGATCCCCAGGAGCGCGGCGCGGCGTTGTGCATCCAGGTGGGTGGCCGCACGGTGATCGACCTGTGGGCCGGTACCGCCGACAAGGATGGCCATGAAGCCTGGCACAGCGACACCATCGCCAATCTGTTTTCCTGCACCAAGACGTTCACCGCCGTTACCGCCCTGCAACTGGTGGCCGAAGGCAAGTTGCAGTTGGACGCCCCGGTAGCCCGCTATTGGCCAGAGTTTGCTGCGGCCGGCAAGCAATCCATCACCCTGCGCCAACTGCTCTGCCACCAGGCTGGGCTGCCGGCGCTGCATGAATTGCTGCCGCCCGAAGCGCTTTATGACTGGCAGGCCATGGTCGATGCCCTGGCTGCCGAAACACCTTGGTGGACGCCGGGCGAAGGCCACGGTTATGCCGCGATCACTTACGGCTGGCTGGTGGGCGAGCTGTTGCGCCGGGCCGATGGGCGTGGCCCGGGGGAGTCCATCGTGGCCCGGGTCGCCAAGCCGTTGGGCCTGGATTTCCACGTTGGCCTGGCCGACGACGAGTTCCATCGCGTGGCCCACATCGCCCGTGGCAAAGGCAACGTCGGCGATGCGGCGGCCCAGCGCCTGCTGCAGGTGACGATGCGCGAACCGACGGCCATGACCACCCGGGCCTTTACCAATCCACCGTCGATCATGACCAGCACCAACAAGCCGGAATGGCGGCGCATGCAGCAACCGGCGGCCAATGGCCACGGCAATGCCCGCAGCCTGGCCGGGTTCTATGCGGGGCTGCTGGACGGCAGCCTGCTGGAAGGTGAAATGCTCGACGAACTGACTCGCCAGCACAGCTTTGGCGAGGATAAGACGTTGTTGACCCAGACCCGTTTCGGCCTGGGTTGCATGCTCGACCAGCCGGATGTGCCGAACGCGACCTACGGCCTCGGCCCACGGGCGTTCGGTCATCCGGGGGCCGGGGGCTCCATCGGGTTTGCCGATCCCGAACATGACGTAGCGTTCGGTTTCGTGACCAATACGCTCGGGCCTTACGTGTTGATGGACCCGCGCGCGCAAAATCTTGCGCGGGTGCTTGCCGCTTGTCTATAAAACGCCATTGAAGGCCATGGACACAGGAACCTCGTGTCCTTTTCAGTTTCGAAGCGTCTGTTTATGCGGCCAAAACATGGCCTTTTTTTTCATTTAGATCATTTTGTGGATATCCAATGTCATCGAATAAAACCCTCGCTCTGGCGCTGTGCTTCGCTATCACTGGTTGCGCACAAACCCCACAAAATGATGCCGAGGGCAGCGGCGGCTGGTGGCCGTTCGGCTCTTCCGACAAGGTGGCGGCCAAGGAAACAGCGCCAGCGGCGCCCCTGAAGCCTGCCGCCGTCGCACCGCAAGCCAAGGCCGAGGGCGCCAGCCACTGGTGGTGGCCGTTCTCTTCCGAGGAAACCGCCGCAGACGCCGCCAGAAAAGTCGAAGCAAAGGCAGAAGCGCAAGCCAAGCCTGAGGCCAAGGCGCCGACAGCTGTTGCCAAGGCCGAAGCCGAAAGCAATGGCAAGTGGTGGTGGCCGTTCGGCGGCAAGGACCAGGAAACCGCCAAGGCGGTGCCGATGCCCGATCCGAAAGTCACCCAGGCCTGGCTCGACGACTACGAACCGAAGCTGCGCACGGCGATCCAGGACAGCAAGCTCGAACTTGAGCGCCGCGACAATGTGCTGGTGGTCACCGCGCCCGTGGACGGCTCTTTCAACCCGGACCGTCCGGCCATGTTGCTGCCCGTGACCCTCGGCCCGTTCACCCGCGTGGCGAAGATCCTTGAAGCCGACCCGAAGACCGCCGTGCTGATCCTTGGTCACGCCGACACCTCGGGCGCCGCACCGGCCAATCTCAAGCTCAGCCAGGAGCGTGCCCAGTCCGTGGCGGCGATTTTCCGCCTCAGCGGCCTGCAACGTGATCGCCTGATGCTGCGCGGCATGGGCGCCGTGGCGCCACGTGCGGCCAACGACAGCGTTGAGGGCCGCGCCTTGAATCGTCGTGTGGAATTGCTGGTCACGCCGGCCAACACCATGGTTGCGCTGCTGAGCAAGTACAACATGCCGGCCCCGGCCCCAGTGACGATGGTTGCGGCCCAGGATGTGAAGCCGGCTGCCCCGGCGCCTGCGCCTGCGGCTAAAAAAGCGGTGGCCTCGACCTCCAAAGCCTCGACCAAGAAAGCACCGGCCAAAAAAGCCGCGACCAAGGCGCCTGCAAAGAAGGCCGCGGCCAAGCCCGCTACCCCAGCGAAGAAGCCCCAACCGGCCAAAGCCGCCACCGATACCAAGAAAGTCGCGGCCGCCGATGCCCCCAAGCAGTGATGGGCTAACCACAAGGAATGCGCCATGACCCAAGCGCTGGCTGATATGCGCCGCGACTACACCCGCGACGGTTTGACCGAGGCGCAAGCCCCGGCCGAGCCGTTCGCCCTGTTCCACCAATGGTTCGCCGACGCGGTAAAGACCGAACAGGCCCCGGTGGAGGCCAACGCCATGACCCTGGCCACGGTGGATGAGCAGGGACGTCCGCACTGCCGGATCCTGCTGCTCAAGGGTTTGGATGCCCAGGGTTTCACGTTCTTCACCAACTATGACAGCGCCAAGGGCCAGCAACTGGCCGCGAACCCGTTTGCGGCCATGACGTTTTTCTGGCCGACCCTTGAGCGCCAAGTGCGCATCGAGGGCAAAGTGGTGAAGGTCACGGCGCAGGAATCGGACGCCTACTACCAAGTTCGCCCGCTGGGCAGCCGTTTGGGCGCCTGGGCGTCACCTCAGAGCCGCGTGATTGCCGGGCGCGGCGAACTGGAAGACCTGCTCAAGGCCACCGAGCAGCGCTTCAGCGACAGCCAGCCACACTGTCCCGAGCATTGGGGCGGTTATCGCCTGCTGCCCGAACGCATCGAGTTCTGGCAGGGCCGTCCGAGCCGCCTGCACGATCGCCTCAACTATCGCCTGCAAGGGGCGCAGTGGACTCGCGAGCGTCTGGCGCCTTAGCATCGGGATAACCTGCCGCGGCGGTCTGGAGCCATTGCGGCAGGTCACGGCGCTTGATGCCTTGTGCCTGGGCACGGGCCAATTGTTGCAACATGTAGGTTTTCTTTTGCCCATCCGGCCCCGCCAGTGAAAGCGCCAGATCGCGATCCCCCCAGCGTTTGATCCGCACGTACAGCCACCAGTGGAAGTACAAACCGGCCACGGTGGTGGCGACGATAATGAAATAATCCATGAAAAATTCCAGGGTTGATGACGCAGGTTTTGGAAATTGACGCTACTGTTTGGTGAATTTTTCGGGCGCGCCTGTATCCCACCTGAATGAAAACAATTTTATCCCGGCGAGGCCGTGACAGGCGTCAAGCTGCGGAGTTTAATGAATCCCTGTCTTTTGGAGTTGATGCTATGCGTAAGTCTGTTTTGCTGGTTGCTTCTTTTTCCACGATGGCGATGTTGCTCACTGGCTGTCAGTCGAGCCTGACCGGTGACTCCTACTCCCGTGACGAAGCGCGTCGCGTGCAGACGATTCGCATGGGGACCATCGAATCCCTGCGTCCGGTCAAGATCGAAGGCACCAAGACTCCTATCGGCGGAGCGGCCGGTGCTGTGGTCGGTGGTGTCGGTGGCAGCGCCATCGGTGGTGGCCGTGGCAGCATCGTCGCTGCCGTGATCGGCGCCGTGGCGGGTGGCCTGATTGGTTCCGCCACTGAAGAAGGCCTGACCCGCACCCAGGGTGTGGAAATTACCGTTCGTGAAGATGACGGCAGCATGCGTGCCTATGTGCAGCAGGTTCAGGAAAACGAGGTGTTCCGTGTGGGTGAGCGGGTTCGTATTTCCACTGTGGGTGGTACGAGTCGCGTATCGCACTAATTTACGGGAGGGATTCCAGAGTTGTGTGTATATCCGTTGTTGGGGTAACGGCTACTTATGGTTCCGCTCTTACAGCGGGTCACTTTTGAAAAGCGCAAAAGTAACCAAAACGCTCTTGCCCCACCACTCGGTGCCTCGCCTAGGCTCGGCATGCCCTCACTCCGGCATTGCTCCGTGGGCCGCCGCGAAGGGCCATCCATGGCCCAGCGCGGCTACCTCGGCATCCATGCCGAGGTGCCCACTGCGCAATGCCTGCGTTCGGCCATCGTGGTTAACGGGGCGCCCCAGATCAAAAGCCGAAGCGAGGCGGCCTTATAGCCGGCCTGGTTCTTCCGGATTTTACCCAGCCCCAGTGTGGGAGCGAGCTTGCTCGCGATAGCGGTAGTTCAGTTACATAGATGTTGGACCTGCTGTCGTCATCGCGAGCAAGCTCGCTCCCACAATGGTTCTATGTTTTATATCAGTTTTGTGCTTGCTGAGAACTTGATGCGAGCCTGCTCGCGATAGTTGCTATTCAACTTAGATGCTCTTGCTCTTGCTCTTGCTCTTGCTCTTGCTCTGCTTTAGATGTTGATCTCGGCGCCCCATTAACCACGCTGGCTGAACGAAGGTATTGCGCAGTGGGCAACCCGGCATGGATGCCGGGTTAGCCGCGCTGGGCCATGGATGGCCCTTCGCGGCGGCCCACGGAGCGATGCCTTCGTTCAGGCATGCCGAGCCTAGGCGAGGCACCGAGTGGTGGGGGCAAAGCGTTTTTGGTTACTTTTGGCGCTTTTCCAAAAGTGACCCGCTGTAAGAGCGGAACCATAAGTAGCCGTTACCGCAGAAACGGATATACACACCAACTCTACTTCTACTTTTTCATTAATTACTACTTTCCTAAATACCGATAGGGACGGATATCGAGGACCCGACTCGACTTAAAGACAGATTGCTACACCGAAACGATGTAGCGATCTGTCGTGTTGGAAAGTGTCAGGAAGACAACGCAGCCCGATTACGACTGGCCGCCGCCGTCACCGCATAACCCAGCAACGCCGCCAGGATCGAACCGGTGAGGATCCCCATCCGGTCCATGCCAGCGTAGTCACTCACACCCGGTTCGAACGCCAGGGAGCCGACGAACAGGCTCATGGTGAAACCAATCCCGCACAGGATCGCCACGCCCAGTACCTGGCCCCAATTGGCGCCGGCGGGCAGGCTGGCGATGCCGATTTTCACGGCCAGCCAGGTCAGGCCGAAGACGCCGACGGTCTTGCCCAGCAACAGGCCGATGGCGATGCCCATCGGCACGTGATGGGTGAAGCTCTCGACGGTGACGCCGCTCAGGGACAGGCCGGCGTTGGCGAAGGCGAACAGCGGCAGGATGCCATAGGCCACCCAGGGATGCAGGGCATGTTCCAAGGAGAGCAGCGGCGAAGTCTCGGCGTTTTTCGTGCGCAGCGGAATGCAGAACGCCAGGGTTACCCCGGCCAGCGTGGCATGGACACCGCTCTTGAGCACGCAGACCCAGAGGATCAGGCCCACGACCATGTAGGGCCCGAGCTTGACCACGCCCATCCGGTTCATCGCCACCAGCACGGCGATGCAGGCGGCTGCCAGCATGAGCGACAAGGTCGACAGGGCGCCGGAATAGAAGATGGCGATGATGATAATGGCGCCCAGGTCATCGATGATCGCCAGGGTCATCAGGAACAGTTTGAGCGAGACCGGTACCCGCTTGCCGAGCAAGGCCAGCACGCCGAGGGCGAACGCGATGTCGGTGGCCGTCGGAATCGCCCAGCCGGCGAGGGCGGCCGGGTTGTCGCGGTTGAGAAACCAGTAAATCAGCGCCGGCACCACCATGCCACCAATCGCCGCCGCGCCCGGCAAGACGATTTGCGACGGCTTTGATAGTTGCCCGTCGAGTACTTCACGTTTGACTTCGAGACCGATAAGCAGGAAGAACATCGCCATCAGGCCGTCGTTGATCCACAGCAGCAGGGGTTTGGCGATCTTCAGGGCGCCCACCTGGGCGACCACCGGGGTGTCGAGCAGGCCGTTATACAACCAGGACAGCGGTGAGTTGTTGATGACCAGGGCCAGTACGGCGGCGGCGATCAGCAGCAGGCCGCTGGCAGCCTCCAGTTGAAAAAAACGTGTCAGAGAATTGCGTAGAGCCACGATCGCTCTCCATGTATCGAATCAAAAAGATGGCACACCCTAACCCGTACTGTTAGTTGTTAAAACAAAAGTTATATTCTTTTTTGTTATATGGCGTTACAAGGCCTGCGCCACGCAGTCGGCAGTTACGGACCATATTGGACCTTAGCTGTACCTGTGCGTGATGTCGGTTTTTTCCTAAGCTGGCGTCTGGTTTTTCCGAACTCCAGCCGTGCCTGCACGACCGCGTGATCTCCCCACGCCGAACACGATCAGTGAGCAAACACACCATGAACGACCACCGCCAGTGGGCCCGTGAAGCGATCCGCATCATCGAGGCAGACTTCCAGCGCAGCGCCGATACCCACCTGATTCCGCTGCCGCTGCCTGGCCTGCCGGGCATCGAGCTGTACTTCAAGGATGAGTCCAGTCATCCCACCGGCAGCCTCAAGCATCGGTTGGCCCGCTCGCTGTTTCTCTATGCGTTGTGTAACGGCTGGCTCAAGCCCGGTGCGCCAGTGATCGAGGCCTCCAGCGGGTCGACGGCGATTTCCGAGGCTTACTTCGCCAGGTTGCTGGGCCTGCCGTTCATTGCGGTGATGCCGGCGACCACCTCCAGGGAAAAAATCGCACAGATCGCTTTCTATGGCGGCCAGAGCCACCTGGTGGATGATCCTACGCAGATCTACGCCGAATCCGAGCGCTTGGCCCGCGAGCATGACGGGCATTTCATCGACCAATTCACCTATGCCGAGCGTGCCACGGACTGGCGGGCCAATAACAACATTGCCGAATCGATCTTCCAGCAGATGCGCTTCGAGCGGCATCCGGAGCCCACGTGGCTGATCTCCAGCCCCGGCACCGGCGGCACCACGGCCACCCTGGGACGCTATGTCCGTTACCGCCAGCACGGCACCCGCGTGCTGTGTGCCGACGCCGAGCGTTCGGTGTTCTTCGATTACTACCGCAGTGGCGACGCCAGCCTGCGCCTGGATTGCGGTTCACGCATCGAGGGTATCGGCCGGCCGCGAGTCGAAGCGTCGTTCCTGCCGAATGTCATCGATGCGATGGTCAAGGTGCCGGACGCCTTGTCGCTGGCGGCCATGCATTACCTGGCCGAGCGTCTGGGACGACGGGTCGGCGGGTCCAGCGGCACCAACCTGATCGGCGCACTCATGGCGGCCCGGCAGATGGCGGATGCGGGGGAGTCGGGGTCGATCGTGGCGATCTTGTGTGACGGCGGCGAGCGCTACGCCACGACCTATTACGACCCGGCATGGCTCAAGGCCCAAGGCTATGAGTTGAGCGGGCTGATGGATATCGTGGCGGCGAGTGTGGAGCGGGGCGAGGCACTGCCAGAGAGTGTGTTGCGGGCCAATATCTGAATCTTGAAACCCTGAGATCCCCTGTGGGAGCGAGCTTGCTCGCGATAGCGGTGGATCAGTCAACATCTGTGTTGAATGCCAGGCCGCCATCGCGAGCAAGCTCGCTCCCACAGGGTAATGCTGTTTACTTGGGCCTGTGGCTGCCTTGAGTGAACAGCAGTGTCCCCTCAGGCCTCGAGGCCAAGGATATCTCGCGCCACGGCCTCGGCAATCCGAATCCCATCCACCCCCGCCGACAGGATCCCGCCCGCATAACCGGCGCCTTCACCCGCCGGGAACAGGCCTTTGACGTTCAGGCTCTGCAGCGATTCGTTGCGGGTGATGCGCAGGGGCGATGAGGTGCGGGTTTCGATGCCGGTCAGCACGGCGTCGTGCAGCGAGTAGCCGCGAATCTGTTTCTCGAACGCCGGCAAGGCTTCGCGGATGGCTTCGATGGCGAAGTCCGGCAAGGCCAGGGCCAGATCACCCAGGGATACCCCTGGCTTGTAGGAAGGTTCGACGCTGCCCAGTGCCGTAGACGGCTTGCCGGCGATGAAATCGCCCACCAGTTGCGCCGGGGCCTCGTAGTTGCTGCCGCCGAGTACGAACGCGTGGGACTCCAGGCGTTCCTGCAACTCGATGCCGGCCAGCGGGCCACCCGGATAATCCACTTCCGGGGTAATGCCGACGACGATGCCAGAGTTGGCGTTGCGCTCATTGCGCGAATACTGGCTCATGCCGTTGGTGACGACGCGGTTCGGCTCGGACGTCGCCGCTACCACGGTGCCGCCCGGGCACATGCAGAAGCTGTACACCGAGCGGCCATTCTTGGCGTGGTGCACCAGTTTGTAGTCGGCGGCGCCGAGTTTCGGATGGCCGGCGTACTTGCCCAGGCGCGCGCTGTCGATCAGCGATTGCGGGTGTTCGATGCGGAAACCCACCGAGAACGGCTTGGCTTCCATATACACGCCACGGCTGTGGAGCATACGGAATGTGTCCCGGGCGCTGTGGCCGAGGGCCAGGATCACGTGTTTCGAATGAATGCGTTCACCGCCGGCCAATTCGACGCCGACCAGTTGGCCGTCCTCGATCAGCACGTCGGTGACCCGCTGCTGGAAGCGTACTTCGCCGCCCAGGGCGCGAATCTGCTCACGCATGGTTTCCACCACGCCTGTCAGGCGGAACGTGCCGATGTGCGGCTTGCTGACGTAGAGGATTTCTTCCGGCGCCCCGGCCTTGACGAATTCGTGCAGGACCTTGCGGCCAAGGAATTTCGGGTCCTTGATCTGGCTGTAGAGCTTGCCGTCGGAAAACGTCCCTGCGCCGCCTTCACCGAACTGCACATTGGACTCGGGGTTGAGCACACTTTTGCGCCACAGGCCCCAGGTGTCCTTGGTGCGCTGGCGCACTTCCGGGCCACGTTCGAGGATGATCGGCTTGAAACCCATCTGCGCCAGCAACAGGGCGGCGAAAATCCCGCACGGGCCGAAGCCGACCACGATCGGTCGCTCGCTCAAGTCGGCCGGTGCCTGGCCCACCACTTTGTAGCTGACATCCGGCGCTTCGTTGACGTTACGGTCATCGGCGAACTTGCGCAGCAGGCTGGCTTCATCACGCACTGTCAGGTCGATGGTGTAGATGAAGCACAGTTCGGAGGATTTCTTGCGCGCATCGTAGCTGCGCTTGAACAGGGTGAAGTCGAGCAGGTCATCGCTGGCGATGCCCAGGCGCTGCACGATGGCAGGGCGCAGGTCCTCTTCGGGGTGATCGATTGGCAGCTTGAGTTCGGTGATTCGTAACATGGCGGGGTCCGGTTCGCGGGATGCACAACTGCACCAGGGCGTGAACCGGCGATTATAAGCCAAAAGCTGTGAATCAGTCGTCGCGCGCGCCACCGAAGTAGGCGCAGCCGCGTTGGACCTGGCCGTTGACCCGCAACTCGGCGCTCATGTGTTGCACGCTGTCGCTGACACTGTCGACACAACGCGCAGGTGTGACCCACAGCTCGACTTTCTGGCCGTTGGCCTCGGTGCCCAAGTTGAAGCGGCCATCGCCCAATTGCTCCTCGACGTAAGGCACCGCCAGCGGCGGCTGGCCTTCGCGGTCCAGCACCAGGCCCTTGCCACTGGCCTTGAGCGTCCATTCAGGGCTGTGTCCCGCGGCGCGCAGGATCACTCGTTTGAAGTCGACGTCTTCGCAAGCCGTTCCCGAGCGTTCCAGGCGATACAGCTGTTCAACGTCCAACTGACTGTCGGTGCCGGCCGCTGCGCTGGAAACGATACGGCCACGTACATCGGCAAACAGTTTGCCTTGGTCATCGGCCAGGCTGGCGGCCTGTTGCAGCACGCTGGTGCCACCGCTGTCGTTGACGATGTAGCGGCGCTGTTCCTGGCATGGCTGGAACACCAGTTTGCCGTCGGCCGCCGTGAGTTCGCCCTGCAGGCGTGTCTGGCCGGCGTGGGAGGCGCTCTGACGTGGGGTGTCGAGCAATTGGCAGCCGGTGAACAGCGGCAGTAGGGCGACAAACAGCAGGGAGCGGGCGGCACGCATCATTGGGTCTCCAGACAAGTGCCGCCACGTTACTCAGACTGATCCTGCATCACAAGGGGTGTTAGCCCACGTGAAAGGTCTGACCGGTTTGTAGGCCTTCGACGCTCTTGGCGTAGGCCAATGCCACATCCACTGCGGGGACAGGTTTGAAGCCGCGGAAATAAGGCGCGTATTTGCCCATGGCTTCCAGCAGCACGTTCGGGCTCACCGAGTTGACCCGCATGCCCCGTGGCAACTCGATTGCCGCGGCGCGCACGAAACTGTCCAGGGCGCCGTTGACCAGGGCCGCCGAAGCACCGCTCTTGATCGGGTCGTGGCTGAGCACGCCGGTGGTGAAGGTGAAGGATGCGCCGTCATTGGCGAATTCGCGACCGATCAGCAGCAGGTTGACCTGGCCCATCAGCTTGTCTTTCAAGCCCAAGGCAAAGCTGTCTTCGGTCATGTCGGCCAGGGGCGCGAAGGTGACGTTGCCGGCGGCGCAGACCAGGGCGTCAAAACGGCCAGTCTTCTCGAACAGGGCGCGAATCGAGGCGCTGTCGCTGATATCCACCTGCAATTCACCGCTGTGGCGGCCGATCCGAACGATTTCGTGGCGGGGCGACAGTTCTTTATCAATGGCCGAACCAATGGTGCCGTTGGCGCCGATCAAGAGGATTTTCATGAGCTGTTCCTTAATGGGTTGAACGAGTTTTCAGTCTAGAGGGGTTCTTTCCAGTGATAATCGTGCTAATAGGCAACCTTTGGTTTTCATTTGGAAACAATCCAATGAGCGAAATGGATGACCTGGCGGCGTTCGCCGTGTTGATGGAGGCCGGCAGTTTTACCTTGGCGGCCCAGCAATTGGGGTGCAGCAAGGGCCAGTTGTCCAAGCGCATCAGCCTGTTGGAAAGTCGGTTTTCGGTGGTGTTGCTGCAACGCACCACACGGCGCTTGAGCCTCACGGCGGCAGGGGCGGCGTTGTTGCCTCAGGCCCAGGCGCTACTGGTGCAGGTGGAAAGGGCGCGTCAGGCATTGGCTCGGTTGAAGGATGACATTTCCGGGCCGGTGCGTATGACGGTTCCTGTTTCGTTGGGTGAAACCTTCTTCGAGGGCTTGCTGATGGAGTTCGCGCGCACGTATCCCAACGTGCAGATCGAACTGGAGCTCAACAACGGTTACCGTGACTTGAGCCGCGATGGTTTCGACCTGGCGATCCGTTCCGACGCCGCCATCGATGAGCGGCTGGTGGCCCGACCATTGTTGGCGTGGCACGAAATGACCTGCGCCAGCCCGGCCTACCTCGAACACTATGGCGAGCCTGAGACGCCCCAGGCCCTGGCCGAGCACCGCTGTTTGCTTAACAGCCACTACAGCGGCCGGGAAGAATGGCTTTACCACCAACAACACGAACTGTTGCGGGTCCGAGTGTCGGGGCCGTTCGCCAGCAATCACTACAGCCTGCTGAAAAAAGCCGCCCTGGCCGGTGCCGGAATCGCCCGGCTGCCGTCGTACCTGCTGCATGAAGAGTTGGCTGACGGACGCTTGCATTGGCTGCTGCGCGACTACCAGACCCGGCGCATGCCGATGTACCTGGTGCACCCGTACCAGGGTGGCCTGCCCAAGCGCACCCAGGTGCTGGCCGACTATTTGATCGACTGGTTCAAGCGCAGCGGCGAGGCGCTGGATCGGCTACAGCGATAACCCGGTCATTTGATATCCCTTGTGGGAGCGAGCTTGCTCGCGAAGGCGGTGGTACATCCGGTATTTGTGCAAGCTGACCCACCGCTATCGCGAGCAAGCTCGCTCCCACAGGGGATCTGTGTTCAGCCGTGGGCGTAACGCTTGGCTATCAGGTGATCGATCGACAACACCCCCGGTCCACGGGCCATCAGGTAGAGCAAGACCGCCGCCCAGGTGCCATGGGTCGGGTAGGCGTCCGGGTAGACGAACACCTGGATGGTCAAGGTCATCCCCAGCAAGGCCAGCGCTGAAAAACGTGTCGCCAGGCCAAGCAGGATCATCACCGGGAAGACATGCTCGGCAGTGGCCGCCAGGTGCGCGGCCAGTTCCGGCGACAGCAGCGGCAGGGCGTATTCGCTTTTGAACAGTGGAATGGTCGAGTCCGCCAGTCGCGGCAGACCGATCTGGAAGGTGCCGTCGAACAGGTCGATGGCCAGTCCTTCGATTTTGGTCTGGCCGGATTTCCAGAACACGGCGGCAATCGAGAAGCGTGCGACGAAGGCGATCAGGCTGTGGGGGATTTTCTCCAGCCATTGAATGAAACTGGCAATCAGGGCGTTCATGGGGATACCTGTTCGGCTAGGAGATGGGTGATGGCCTGGTGGCGGATGAGCCCCGCCAGGGTGTGTTCCAGGTCAAGATCGATTGAGGCCTCGATGGCAGCCGTCAGGGAAAAGCCTTGTTGCAGGGCTGCGATGAACCCATGGGCAGCGCGACTGATCGCAAACACTTCCACCTCCAGGCCGTTGCGCAGCACCAAGGCGTTTTGCGCGGGAAACGTTTCGAACGGTACGGGCGCCTGGTGCTGATGGGCGGCCCAGATCGTCACCACGGCGTAGGGGGATTGCAGCAGCCGCAGTGACGGGTGAAGCCCGATCTTCAGGTGCCCCGTCAGCGTTGGGGACGACAGCGCTGCCACGATTCGTTCTTGCTCCATGGGCTTGGCGTCGGCGGCATGCCAGGCTTGCACATGCAGTCGCTCCAGCCGGGCGACGTCCGTCAGGTAAGGCACGCTGGCGGCGGGCTCGAAGTGTTCGATGAACTCGGCAAAGTCGCCCCCGTAGTCGTTCATCACCGGGCTGCGCGGCGGCGTCGATTGGACATAGACCCCGGCCATGGCCCGGAAGAATTCCTCGCCCACCAGTTGCACCACCACCGGGTAGTTGTCGGCCAGGGCATTGATCAATGAGCTGAGCACGTTGTTGCGGTACACCGCGAAACGGCTTTCCGGGGCCGCCCCATTGGCGCTGACCAGGCCCGGCGGACACGCTTTGCGCGGGTCGAGCAGGGCGGCGGCAAATGCGTGCTGGTTGCTCATTGCCGGGCTCCGGCGGCGCTCAACAGTTGATCGGCCTGGCGTGCTTCGGCCAGCAGCACTTCCCATGCGGGGATGTGGTTGTCGCGCTCGATCAAGGTGGCGACTGGCCCGGTCCGCTCCAGTGCCTGGAGATACAGTTGCCAGACCGCGTGGTCGACGGGTGCGCCGTGATCGTCTATCAACAGGCGCTCGCCGAGGCTGTCGGAGTCTTCGGCGAAGCCGGCCAGGTGAATTTCGCCGGTCGCATGCAGAGGCAGGGCGTCGAGGTAGGCCAATGGATCGCGGCAATGGTTGATGCACGAAACGTAGACGTTGTTCACATCCAGCAGCAGGCCGCAGCCGGTGCGACGGATCACTTCGCTCATGAACTGTGGCTCGTCGAAGGTCGAGGTTTCAAAGGTCAGGTAGGTGGCCGGGTTTTCCAGTAACAGCGTGCGCTTGAGGCTGGACTGCACCTGGTCGACGTGTTCGCAGACCCGGTCGAGGGTTGCTTCGTCATAAGCCAGGGGGAGCAAGTCATTGAGGAACACCGGGCCGTGGCTGGACCAGGCCAGGTGTTCGGAAAAGGATTGGGGCTGATAGCGTTCGATCAAGGCGGCCAGGCGCTGCACATGCGTGACATCCAGCGGCCCCTCCCCACCGATCGACAGGCCGACGCCGTGCAACGACAGCGGATATTGTTCGCGTATCAGCCCCAGGAAGTGATGAAGCGGCCCGCCGGCCACCATGTAGTTTTCCGCGTGCACCTCGAAGAAACCCAGGTCCGGTCGGGTCTGGAGTACCTCACGAAAATGCGCACTCTTGAGCCCCAGCCCTGCCCTTGGCGGCAACCGGCTATCGGTGGCGAGAGAAAGGGTATCCAACATGGTGGCAGGCCTCAGGCAGATGCGATCAGGACTTGGCTTTGAACGCTTCGAGCTGGCCGAAACCGGTGGGGGAGGTTTTGCTTTCCATGGTGGTGCAAGTGCCTTTCGGGACCGATTTCCAGGCGTTGGCCTGATAGTCCATTTTTGCGGTGCCGGCGCAGGTGGTGCCGGCGCCGGCGGCGCAGTCGTTCTTGCCTTTGAGGGCGACGCCGAAGCATTTTTCCATGGTGTCGTCGGCTGCGTGAACGGTCGGGACGGCTGTCATGCTCAGGGCAGAACCCAGGGCGAGGACCAAGGCAGCGGCGGACAGGGTACGGGTCGAAGCAGTCATGGTGATTCTCCAGTCTTCAGGGAAATGAACCGGCGTTAGCGCCGGTCTGCTGAACTAGAGAAGGGAGGTGGGAAAGCGTTACAGCGGACTCTCGATTTTTTTATGCACTGCAAAACCCGTGGCGAGGGAGCTTGCTCCCGCTCGGTTGCGCAGCAACCGCAAAATCTTGGGGCCGCTGCGCAGCCCAGCGGGAGCAAGCTCCCTCGCCACAGGGGATTGCGGGCGGTCCGGGCAAAAAAAACGGCCCGAAGGCCGTTTCTTTTACTGTGACAGACTCAACCGCCCAGATACGCCTCGCGCACTTTCGGGTCGGTCAGCAGGGCTTCACCGGTGCCTTGCATCACCACCCGGCCGTTCTCCAGCACGTACGCCCGGTCGGCGATTTTCAGCGCCTGGTTGGCGTTCTGCTCCACCAGGAACACCGTCACGCCATCCTTGCGCAGTTGCTCGATGATGTCGAAGATCTGCTGGATGATGATCGGTGCCAGGCCCAGGGAAGGCTCGTCGAGCAGCAGCAGCTTGGGTTTGCTCATCAGCGCACGGCCGATGGCGAGCATTTGCTGTTCGCCGCCGGACATGGTGCCGCCGCGCTGGGTAAAGCGTTCTTTCAGGCGTGGGAAAAGGTGCAGGACCTTGTCCATTTGTTCCTGATAGTCGCCCTTGTCGGTGAAGAATCCGCCCATGGCGAGGTTTTCTTCCACGGTCAGTCGGGCAAATACCCGACGGCCCTCAGGTACCACGGCGATGCTCTTGCGCATGATCCGCGCCGAGTCCTGGCCCACCAGTTCCTCACCCATGTAGCGGATGCTGCCGCTGTGGGCCTGGGGCGAACCGCAGAGCGTCATCAGCAGGGTGGATTTGCCGGCACCGTTGGCACCGATCAGCGTGACGATTTCGCCCTGGCGGACTTCGACGTTGACGCTGTGCAGGGCCTGGATCTTGCCGTAGAAGGTGGAAACGTTTTCGAACTGCAGCATTTACGCTTCCCCCAGGTAGGCTTTGATCACTTCAGGATTGTCGCGGATCTGTTCCGGCGTACCGTCGGCCAGGGGCGTGCCCTGGTTGATCACGACGATGTGGTCGGAAATGCTCATGACCAGCTTCATGTCGTGCTCGATCAGCAGCACGGTGACATTGTGCTCCTCACGCAGCACGCCGATCAGGGCTTTCAGGTCTTCGGTTTCCTTGGGGTTCAGGCCGGCGGCCGGCTCGTCGAGCATGAGGATCCGCGGACGGGTCATCATGCAGCGGGCGATTTCCAGGCGCCGTTGCTGACCGTAGGCCAGGGTGCCGGCGGTACGGTTGGCGAACTCGGTGAGGTTGACCTTGTCCAGCCAGTACTCGGCGTACTCCATGGCCTCGCGTTCGCTTTTGCGGAACGCTGGGGTCTTGAACAGGCCGGCAAAGAAGTTGGTATTCAAATGACGATGCTGGGCGATCAACAGGTTCTCGACCGCCGTCATGTCCTTGAACAGGCGCACGTTCTGGAAGGTACGCACCACACCCTTGCGGGCGATGTGGTGGCCGGGCAGGCCCTGGATCGGCTCGCCGTCCAGCAGGATGGTGCCGCCGGTGGGCTGGTAGAAGCCGGTCAGGCAGTTGAACACGGTGGTCTTGCCCGCGCCGTTCGGCCCGATCAGGGCAACCACTTGCTTCTCTTTCACGGTCAGGGCCACGCCGTTGACCGCCAGCAAACCGCCGAAGCGCATGCTCAAGTTTTCGACTTTCAGGATCTCGCGGCTCATTTGCGCAGCTCCATGTGGGGGCGTTGCATAGGCAGCAGACCTTGAGGACGCCAGATCATCATCAGCACCATCAAGGCGCCGAACATCAACATGCGGTATTCGCTGAATTCACGCATCATTTCCGGCAGCAGGATCATCACGATCGCCGCCAGGATCACGCCCAACTGCGAGCCCATCCCGCCCAGCACCACGATGGCGAGGATGATCGCCGACTCGATGAAGGTGAAGGATTCCGGCGTCACCAGGCCTTGGCGAGCGGCGAAGAAGCTGCCGGCAAAACCGGCGAACGCAGCGCCGAGGGTAAAGGCCGACAGTTTGATCACGGTTGGGTTGAGACCCAGGGCACGGCAGGCGATTTCGTCTTCACGCAGTGCCTCCCAGGCGCGGCCGATCGGCATGCGCAGCAGGCGGTTGATGACGAACAGCGCGGCCAGGGCCAGCAACAGGGCAACCAGGTAGAGGAAGATCACCTTGTTGATCGAGTTGTATTCCAAGCCGAAGTACTCGTGGAAGGTCTGCAGGCCTTCGGCGGCTTTACGTTCGAAGGTCAGGCCGAAGAACGTCGGTTTCTCGATGTTGCTGATGCCGTTCGGGCCACCGGTGATGTCGGTCAGGTTGCGCAGGAACAGGCGGATAATCTCGCCAAAACCCAGGGTCACGATCGCCAGGTAGTCGCCGCGCAAGCGCAGGACCGGGAAACCCAGCAGGAAACCGAAGGTGGCGGCCATCATCCCGGCGATGGGCAGGCAGATCCAGAAGCTCAGGCCGAAGTAGTGGGACAGCAGCGCGTAGCTGTAGGCGCCGACGGCGTAGAAGCCGACGTAACCCAGGTCCAGCAGGCCGGCCAGGCCTACGACGATGTTCAGGCCCAGGCCCAGCATCACGTAGATCAGGATCAGCGTGGCGATGTCCACCGCGCCGCGAGAGCCGAAGAACGGCCACACCAGGGCCACGACGATCAGGCCCAGCACGATCCAGCGCTGGGTGCTCGGCAGGGTCAGGAAGTGGCTGGCCTTGGCCGGGATCACCGGCAGGCCGGGCGAAGACTTCCACGCCGCGCTGATCTGCGTGCTGAACAGCACGCGCACGAACATCAGCAGCGAGCACACGGCGATGGTCGCCAGGATCGCCGGGCTGGTGCCGTGCACTTCCAGGTTGATGCCGACGATGGTCAGTTTAAGACCCAGTACCGGGTAGGCCACGGCCCAGACCAGCAGGGCGCTGAAAAGCGCCGATTTGAGATGCCTAGTCATACTTTCTCAACCTCCGGGCGGCCCAGGATGCCGGTCGGCCGGAATAACAGAACCAGAACCAACAAGCCGAACGCCACGACGTCCTTGTACTGGTCGCCGAAGATGTCGGCGCCAAAGGCTTCCGCCACGCCCAGCACCAACCCGCCGAGCATCGCCCCGGGGATGCTGCCGATGCCGCCCAGTACCGCGGCGGTGAAGGCCTTCAGGCCCACGAGGAAGCCGGCGTTGGGGTTGATCACGCCGTATTGCATGCTCAACAGCACCGCGGCGATGGCCGCCAGGGCCGCACCGATGACGAAGGTCAGGGCGATGATGTTGTTGGTGTTGATGCCCAGCAGGTTGGCCATCTTGATGTCCTCGGCACAGGCGCGGCAGGCGCGGCCGAGGCGGGAACGGGAGATGAACAGCGTCAGGCCGAGCATGGCGACCAGGGTCACCACGAACACCACGATTTGCATGTAGGAAATCAGCACTTCATGTGCCCCGCCTGGCCCGATGGCAAAGTTGCCCGGGATCAGGTTGGGAATGGATTTGTCCTTGGAGTCTTGCGAAAGCAGTACCGTGTTCTGCAGGAAGATCGACATGCCGATGGCGGAGATCAGCGGGATCAGACGGTTGCTGCCGCGCAGGGGGCGGTAGGCGATCCGTTCGATGCTGTAGCCATAGGAGCTGGTGACGACGATGCTCGCGAGAAACGCCGCGGTCATCAACAGCGGGACACTGTCGAGTCCCATCATGCTCAGCCCGGCGATAGCGATGAACGCCACGTAGGAGCCGATCATGTACACCTCGCCGTGGGCGAAGTTGATCATTCCAATGATGCCGTAGACCATCGTATAGCCGATGGCGATCAGGGCATACGTGCTGCCAACGGTCAGGCCGTTAACCAGCTGCTGGAAGAAGTGATAGATGTCAGGCATTACAGCGCTCCTAAAAACCTGATACGCATTTCACTGGTGGAGTCATTTTCCCGCCCGGGCCCCGTGGATCTGCATCCACTTCGAACACGAGGTTTGCCAGCGAACCGCTGATGACGGTTTTGAGATTTTCAGGTGGGGAGGCTGGCGGATCACGCCAGCGCGGCCCAATACATTTAAAACAAAGCCCACGGCACGCCGTGGGCTTTATTGGCAGTCAGTCAGGCCAGGCCTTACTGAGGCGAAGCTTCGGTTTTAGGTTTGCCGAAATGCCACTCGTAGACCACGAACTTGAAGTCCTTCAGGTCGCCTTTGGCGTCAAAGCTCAGGTCACCGGTAGGGGTCTTGAAGGTGCCGGCGTGGATGGCTTCAGCCACTTTGCCTGCGTCTTCACTCTTGGCAGCCTTGATGGCGTCAGCGATCACGGTCACTGCGGAGTAGGACGGGAACACGAACGGACCGCTCGGGTCTTCTTTCTTGGCCTTGAACGCGTCAGCCAGGGCAACGTTGGCCGGATCCTGGTCGAAGGATTTCGGCAGGGTCACCAGCAGGCCTTCGGAGGATTCCTTGGCGATTTGCGAGATGGAGTCGTTACCCACGCCTTCCGGACCCATGAACTTGGCCTTCAGGCCTTTTTCCTGGGATTGACGCAGGATCAGGCCCAGCTCCGGGTGGTAGCCGCCGTAGTAGACGAAGTCGACGTTGGCTTGCTTGAGCTTGGCGATCATCGAGGAGAAGTCTTTGTCGCCGGCGTTCACGCCTTCGAAGACGGCCACTTTCACGCCTTTGCCTTCGAGGGTTTTCTTCACGGCGCTGGCGATGCCTTCACCGTACTGCTGCTTGTCGTGCAGGACCGCAACGATCTTCGGCTTGACGTGGTCGGCGATGTAGTTGCCGGCCGCAGGGCCTTGGGCGCTGTCCAGGCCGATGGTGCGGAAGATCATCTTGTAGCCGCGAGCGGTGATGTCCGGGCTGGTAGCCGCCGGGGTGATCATGACCACGCCTTCGTCTTCGTAGATGTCGGAAGCTGGCTGGGTGGAGCTGGAGCACAGGTGGCCGACCACGAACTTGACGCCGTCGTTGACCACTTTGTTCGCGACCGCGACCGCTTGTTTTGGATCACAGGCGTCATCGTATTCGACGGCGACGAGCTGCTTGCCGTCGACGCCGCCCTTGGCGTTGATCTGTTCGATGGCCATTTTCGCGCCACTGAACTGCATGTCGCCGTATTGGGCTACAGGGCCGGTCTTGGGGCCGGCGATGCCGATCTTGATGGTGTCGGCGGCAAACGAATGGCTGGCAACCCCGGCCAGAACCATAGCGGCAAACAGTTTGGAAATCTGCTTAGTAGCCTTAGTCATAGTGCTCCACTCATGCTGTTGTAGTTTTTATAGTCCTGGCGCCGTAGCAGCAGAACCGGGTCAGATATCTTGGATACCCTCGCGGAAAATGCCCCCGGCAACTGTACCGGTACAGTGTAGAGCGCCCATTGTTGGCAAGGGAAGCTGGCGCTTGGGGGCAAAACCTGGGGGTGTCGCTTAATTGAAAGAAAAAGACAGAATAGCGGCGGGGGTTGTCCGGTCGTTTCGGCAATCCTTGGCTTTCCTGCGCTTTTCAATCGGTACCGCAATTTGCTACCGGGTTTTTCTGCCAGACCACCGACGTTATCATTCGCGCCGATTTCTTTTCCGGACAGGTCCCATGAATCAAGAACCTAGCACCCTCTATGCCAAGCTGCTTGGAGAAACCGCATCCATCACCTGGAAAGAGCTGGAGCCGTTCTTTGCCAAGGGTGCCCTATTGTGGGTCGATCCGGCACTGGATTTGATCGCCGCCGCCGAGGCCGTCGCCCAGGACGAAGGTACCAAAGTCGCCGCCTGGCTGGCCGCCGACCAGCTCGCCAAGCTGTCTGAAACGCGGGCGCTGGATTTTCTGGAGCGCGATCCGCAGCTTTGGGCGGTGGTGGTTTCGCCGTGGATTATGATCCAGGAAAGGGCGTCGAATTGATTGGCGCACCAAGTTGGTTCGTGTTTTTGCGTTTGAAAAAGTGTGTAGGTGAGTAGCGTGATGGCACCCTGCCGTGGCGAAACGCCACAGGGCAGGGTGACGTATACGTAACGGGAACAGTTCATGGAGCAGCCTTTGGGCTGCTCAATTGTTTCTGGATGTTGTTCAGGTGCAGGATTCAGGACCGCTATCGCGAGCAAGCTCGCTCCCACAGTGGGCCTGTGTACACAAACCCTTGTGGGAGCGAGCTTGCTCGCGATCGAGGCGACGCGGTCCCTGCACCAGCCTCAGTAAGTCCTGCCAGTATGGTTATTGAGGGAAATAACCTTGGTCTTGCCAATGCGGTGACGGTAGATCTCGCGCAGGTACTTGATGGATTTCTTCACGCAGTCGCGGGACAGGCGGATGTCGTTGATCGAGACGAACTTATCCTTGTCATTGATCAGCTCGCGGTACTTCTTCTCGTACATCGGCTTGATCGCGTACCAGTTGGTGTCGAGGATCTTCGCCGGGTTTTCGAATTCGTTGAGCAGGTCGTCGATGCGTGCTTCGTCGAAGTCTTCATTGATGATGAAGTCCAGGATCGAGTTGTCCAGGGTTTCGTCGAAACGGTACGGGGTGCGGGCGAAGCAGCGTTTGATGAAGGCGACGATCAAGGTCAGGAAATCATCCGACAGGCACGGGCTCTTGGCGATCAGGGTGGTCAGCGACAGGTTCGCCGAGGCGCCGATCACCAACGCGTAACGCTTGAGCGTGGTGTTGGGGAACAGGCTGTTGAGGTGGGTCTTGAGCCGGTTCAGGTCCATGTAGGACAGCTTGTAGTCCTTGGGCAAGGAGACGATGGACACCACCGACGAGCAGTTCTTGAAGAAGTGCAGGTCATGCAGGGCCGCGGCGTCGTAGCCGGAATTCTTGTATTGCTCCAGGGAGGCGCGGTAGCGCTTGGATTCGATCGGCAACAGGCTGATGCCTTCGATGGCCTGGGTGACTTTGTTGAAGTGCGGCAGGTCGATGGAACGGAAGAACAGGTCGTCGATGTTCAGGCGCGGCGGCTCTTTCTCGAACACCTTGAACTTGTCGCCGCTCGGCACCGGGGTTTCCGGGACGACGGACTCGGCGTAGGCGATTGCCACCGGGCCGGCCAGGCTCATGAACAGGTCGTTGGCGTCCAGGCGAATGGTTTCGCCGATGTCGATGCCGGCACGGCGGAAGTAGTTCTGGTCGTAGTCGGTGGTGACGGCCTGGGCCGTCAGGATGTTGAAGATCTGCTGGGAGATGTACTGGTTGGCGTGCTTCTCCATGGCATTGACATCAATGTTCTGGATGTTGCCGTCATCGCTTTCTTCGGCGTAGCGCATGATGTCGTTGGAGATCAGCATCATCGCGTTCCACGGGCGGATACGGCCCATCACGCTGGCTTCGCTGCTGTCTTCATTGGCGAAGTTGTACGAGAAATCCCATTCTTCCGACAGGTACTTGCACAGCAGGCGTCCGGCGTTGATGTGCAAGGCTTCGGACATTTCGCTGCGGTGGTCGGAAATGTTCGGCAGCACGCAGATGCCGCTGGTGAAGATCGGCTCGAAGACGAAGGAGTGGCCGCTCTTGCTGTCGTGTTCGTCCATCGGCTTGGTGTCGAACGTCTTGTTCATGTACGAGTACTGCTGGGCCAGGCCGAACTCCGAGGCCATGCCCGAGCCGGTACCGCCGCCGGCACTGAAGATCGAGAAGTACAGGCGCGACTGGTTGGCCTTGATGCCGCAGCTGTCGATCAGGTACGAGTGGATCATTTTCCAGTCGGGGCTGGAGAAGCGCTGGGTGTCCTTGTTCAGGATGATCTTGGCCAGGTACTGGCCCAGGATCGGCGCGTTACCGGCACCACCGGCGTGGACTTCCGACAGGTCCATGATTTTCATTTTGCTGTAGTCGCGCAAGAAACCGCTTTTTTCGCCCTTGCGCGAGAAACGGATGCGCCCGGCGATGTCCTTGTCCAGGTCGCCGAGCATCACCAGCGGCTCTACCAGGAACACCGGCTTGCTGGCCTTGCTGGTGCCCAGGCGCAGGTTGTTGCGAATCCATTGTGCGGGGCTGTAGCCCTTGTCGCTGTAGCCTTTGTCTTCGGCGTTGAATTCGTTGAGGTAGAACTTGCGGGCGTTGTACACCAGCTCGGCCACGTCCAGGGCGATGTTGGAGCCGCAGCGACCCAGGCCGATCAGGCACACCGACGGGAACTCCTGCTGGGCGCGGTCGTATTCGTCGTCCACCAGGTGCGGCGGGCGCGGGAACACGGTGTCACGCAGGCCGTCGAGGTTATCGAGGATACGGTCGGTGTTGGTTTCGGTGAAATACAGATACTGCTGGGTCGACAGAGGGCGCGGGGGGCTCGACGGCTTCGAGACTTCCGGGCCGTTGGCGGCCGGGCTCAAGGTCAGATCGGATACCGCAGTGGCTGTTTTTTTTGAGGTCATTGTGCGCCATGTGCCTGAACTGGTGGCTCGACGAATGCGGTCATCGAACGCTCGCGGATGGGAGTTCGCGCCTGGATAAACGCGAAAATCGGTCCAAGCGGTCAGGGCTGCAGCCTGAGCAGCGCTCGGGATAATCTTTTCCTGATCACGTTGAATCGGCCACCGGACTTCGATCTTTAACCAGCAAAAGGCAAAATGATGGCAATTGTTACAGGAGTTTGATCGGCATCAAGAAATACGCCGCGTCCCATGGGCGGGTATCAGCCTTGCGAATGATTGGAGACAGCTCCCGTGCCGCTGTCTAGATTGCATATCCAGGCCACGGACCGTTGGCCCATAACAATAAAAGAGACGGACCCATGCAGAACTCGACCCAAGCGGCGAATGCCTGGCGCATTCTGTTCCTGTTGTTCCTGGCCAACCTGTTCAATTTCTTCGACCGCACCATCCCGGCGATCATCATCGAGCCGATCCGCATGGAGTGGAGCCTCAGCGATTTCCAGATCGGCATCATCGGCACCGCCTTCACCATCGTTTATGCCATTGCCGGCTTGCCGCTGGGGCGCATGGCCGATACCGGTTCGCGCAGCAAGTTGATGGGCTGGGGCCTGGCGGCCTGGAGCGGACTGACGGCGGTGAACGGCCTGGTGGGCAGTTTCTGGGCGTTCCTGGTGGTGCGCATGGGTGTCGGTATCGGTGAGGCCAGCTACGCGCCAGCCGCCAACTCACTGATTGGCGATCTGTTCCCGGCCCACCGTCGGGCTCGGGCGATGGGCATCTTCATGCTCGGCCTGCCCCTGGGCCTGCTGTTGGCGTTTTTCACCATTGGCGCGATGGTCAAGGCGTTCGACAGCTGGCGTGCGCCGTTCTTCATCGCGGCGGTACCGGGGCTGGTGCTGGCGGTGTTCATGTTTTTCATCAAGGAGCCCAAGCGCGGCGCGGCGGAAACCGTGCAGGTCTCCCAGGAAAAGATCGACAAGCCGGTTCGCCGGGTGCTGGCGATTCCCACCTTCCTGTGGCTGGTGCTGGCAGGGCTGTGCTTCAACTTCGCCACCTATGCCTGCAACTCCTTCCTGGTGCCAATGCTGCAACGTTATTTCCTGATGCCGCTGCACGAGGCGGCCGTGGCCACCGGGATCATGGTGGGCGTGACGGGGTTGTTCGGGCTGACCCTGGGCGGCTGGGTCGCGGACAAGATCCACCAGCGCGTGCCCAACGGCCGCCTGCTGTTTGCAGCGTTCAGCCTGGCGATTTCGACGGTCACCACGGCGTGGGCCCTGCATGCCGGGCGCATTGAAATCGGCGTGTTCGTGGCGGTGTTCAGCGTGGGTTGGCTGTTTGCCTATAACTTTTACACCTGCGTCTACACCGCGATCCAGGACGTGGTGGAGCCACGCCTGCGCGCCACGGCGATGGCGTTGTACTTTGCCGGGCTGTATTTGCTCGGCGGCGGCCTGGGGCCGGTGGTGGTGGGCGGCTTGTCCGACTACTTCGCCCGCACGGCCATGGCCAGCGCGGGTGTCGACCAGATGACCGAAGCATTCAAGGCCATCGGCCTGCACGATGCGATGTACCTGATCCCGGTGGCGCTGCTGTTGACCATGGTGTTCCTGTTCCTGGCGTCACGCTGCTTCGTGCGCGATGCCAAGCGGATGAAGGACGGGATGAGCGCGGAGGTGATGTCGGAGGGTGTCGCGGCGACGGCCTAAAGAGATTGTGTGGCAACGATGGCTTTTGTGGCGAGGGAGCTTGCTCCCGCCCGGTTGCGCAGCGACCGCAACATTTGTGGGGCCGCTTCGCAGCCCAGCGGGAGCAAGCTCCCTCGCCACGGGGTGGTGTGTTACAGGTTACCCAGCCTTCTCATCCCGCCCACGCAGCAAGCGATTGGGCATCGCCACCGCAGCCGCCAGCCCCAACAGCGATACCGCCGCGCTGATCAACAGCAAATGCCGGAATGTCGCCTGCAATGCCTGGCGCAAGGCGTTCTGGGCCTCGCCCGGGGCGGCGTTGAGGCCGTCCAGCAAGACGTTGCCGGCATGTCCTTCACCGATCAGCGACGCGCCGGCGAGTTGGGCCAGGCTTGAGTCCTGCAGCAAGGCCAGCAGCAAGGCCGACATCAACGCCACGCCCACCGCGCCGCCAAGGGAACGGAACAGGTTGGTGGTGCTGGTGGCGACGCCGATGTCCTGTTGGTGGACGGAGTTCTGCGAACCCACCAGCGACGTGGGGAACTGCATGCCGGAGGCGATGCCGCTGAGCAGCATGAACAGGCTGCTGAGCCAGAACGCGTCAGGCGCAGTGAAGGCCATGCCGAGGATGGCGAAGGGAAAGAGCAGGGCACCGCTCAGGATCATCGGCTTGTAGCGCCCCGTGACCGAGGTCCGGCGGCCGGCGAAATACGCACCGATCGGCAGCCCTATCGCCAGCGGCAACAAGTGCAATGCCGCACTGTCGGCACCGGCGCCGGTCACGCTCTGGAAGCGCAATGGCACCAGCACCGTCAGGGAAATCGCCTGGAAACTGGTGAAGAACACCGTGCACCAGCACAGCACCGCGCTGCGGTTGGCGAACAGGTGCATCGGCAGCAACGGTTCCCGCGCCCGGCGCTCGTACCAGGCGAACGTCCCCAGGGCTATCCCCGCGCAACCCAGCAACCCCAGCACTTCACGGCTGTGCCAGGCATGGCCCTGGCCGACCTCGGTGATCCCCAGCAGCAACGCCGTCAGGCCAATGATCAGCAACACGGTGCCCAGGTAATCGATGATCGGCGTGCGTTGCGGTACTGGCAGCCCCACCAGGGTGCGTCGGGCCACCCACCAGGCCGTGAGGCCCAGTGGCAGGTTGATCCAGAACACCCAGCGCCACGACAAGTATTCGGTCATGTAGCCACCGAGCACCGGCCCGGCCACGCTGGCTACCGCGTACATGCTGCTGAAATACCCTTGGTAGCGGCCCCGCTCGCGGGGCGGGATGATGTCGCCGATGATCGCCTGGCTCACCGAAATCATCCCGCCAGCGCCGATGCCCTGGACGATCCGCGCCAGCACCAGTTGCTCCATGTTTTGCGCCAGGCCACAGAACAGCGAGGCCAGGGTGAACAGGCCCATGCCGAACAGCATCAACGGCCGGCGTCCGTAGAGGTCGCCGAGCTTGCCGTAGATGGGCACCGCTACGGTCATGGCGACCATGTAGCCGGAAATCACCCAGGCCAGCAGGCTGACGTCGGCAAATTGTGCGGAAATGGCCGGCATCGAGACGGCGACGATGGTCTGGTCCAGCGCGCCCAGGAAAATCGCCAGCATCAGGGCCACCAGCACGCTGCGGATGGCCGGTTTCGGGGCTTGGAGTGTATTGAGCTGAGTCACGGCAGAACCTGCGGGCATTGCGCCGAAGAGGCGAATGGGACGAAGCCCGCAGTTTAAGTCGGTAGGCGGCTATTCGATAGCCTCGTAAGGAAGTCCGACGTAATTTTCCGCAATGGTTTTTCGGCCGGCCTCGGAGTCGAGGAAGTATTCGAGCTCGGCTTCGCTGATGCGCTGGTTGAAGGCATCGTCGTCGAAGCGGTGCAGCATCGAAGTCATCCACCACGAGAACCGTTCGGCTTTCCAGACGCGCCGCAGGCAGATGGCCGAATATCGCTCCAGCAAGTCCACACGGCCGTCGCGATAGACCTTGAGCAGGATGTTGAACAACGTGCTGACATCGCTGGCGGCCAGGTTCAGCCCCTTGGCCCCGGTCGGTGGGACGATGTGCGCCGCGTCGCCCACCAGGAACATCCGCCCGTACTGCATCGGCTCGACCACGAAGCTGCGCAGCGGCGCGATGCTTTTCTCGATGGACGGGCCGGTCACCAAGGCTTCGGCCAGGTCGGTGGGCAGGCGGTTTTTCAGTTCATGCCAGAAACGCTCGTCCGGCCAGTCGGCCACTTGCTCCTCGGCGGGGACTTGCAGGTAGTAACGGGTGCGGGTCTTGGAGCGCATGCTGCACAGGGCAAAACCGCGGGCGTGCCGAGCGTAGACCAACTCTTCGTGAACCGGCGGGGTATCGGCCAGCACGCCGAGCCAGCCAAACGGGTAGACGCGCTCGAAGACCTTGAGTTTTTCCGCCGGAATGGACTGTCGCGCCACACCGTGGAAACCGTCGCAACCGGCAATGTAGTCGCAGTCCAGGCGCAAGGTTTGCCCTTCATGCTCGAAGGTCACGAAAGGGTGCTCGGTTTGCATGTCGTGGGGCTGGGCGTTGCTGGCCAGGTACAACGTGCGGGCGCCGGCGGCTTCGCGGGCGGCCATCAGGTCACGGGTCACTTCGGTCTGGCCGTAGACCATGACGTTTTTACCGCCAGTCAGGCCCTTGAGGTCGATGTGCACCCGCCGATCGTTGAGCACCAGTTCAAAGCCGTCATGGGGCAGGCCTTCGGCGTCCATGCGTTGGCCGACGCCAGCCTGGCGCAGCAGTTCGACCATGCCTTGCTCCAGCACCCCGGCGCGGATGCGGCCCAGTACATAGTCCGGGGTCTGGCGTTCGAGGATGACAGTGTCGATGCCGGCGTTGTGCAGCAACTGGCCGAGCAGCAGGCCAGAGGGGCCGGCGCCGATAATAGCGACTTGGGTCTTGAGGGTTTTCATTGTTCTTATGACTCGCACGAAGCACGCGACCAGGGTCGGTGTTGATTATTAGAAATCGAGTGCCTACATTTTTCGCTTGCGGACCTGTCAGTTGAAGGGGAAAACTGAGCCGATACCTGTACTTTCTGCCAATTGGTGCGATTATCGCCCGCAACCCCAGGCCCGGATCCACGTTATGAAAAAACCTGACCTGCCTTCGATCCCGGTGTTCAAGCTCTACGGTGAGAGCCAGGAATGGCCGACCCCGGACCTGCTGCACTGCGAAACCATCTCCAAGCGCAGCCGCGAGCATCACTGGGAAATCAAACCCCATCGGCACGCCGATCTGTGTCAGTTGTTGTTTGTCTTCAAGGGCCAGGCGGAACTGGAAATCGAAGGCCGGCGCACGCAGCTCACCGAGCCGGCCGTGCAGATCCTGCCGCCGCTGTCGGTCCATGGCTTTCGTTTTTCCGAGGATGTGGAAGGTTACGTGGTGACCCTGGCGGCGCCGCTGGTCACGCACCTGCAAGCGCAACTGGGGCATTCGGTCAATGTGCTGGCCCAGGCCGAAAGCTACCCCGCCCTCGAGAATGCCGAGTACCTCAACAGCCTGTTCAGCGCCCTGCAGAATGAATACATGGGGCATCAGCCGGCGCGGGAAATGCTGATGCATGCACTGGTCAGCGTGATCATGGTCTGGGTCAGCCGCCAGGTGATGCAGCGACACACCCAGGCCCAGCGCCCGCAACGGGCCCGGGAATACCTCAACGGGTTCATTCAGTTGGTGGAAGAAACCTATCGCGAGCACGTCAAGGTCGAAGACCTGGCCCATCGCCTGGGCATTTCCGTGTCGCACCTCAACGGCACCTGCCGGGAACTGGCGGGGCAACCGGCGTTGCAGATCATGCACGAGCGCCAGTTGTTGGAAGCCAAGCGCCTGCTGACCTACACCGGCATGACCATCTACGAGATTTCCGAACTGCTCGGTTTTTCCGACCCGACCAACTTCACCCGGCTGTTCCGCCGGCGCGTCGGCATCTCGCCCAAGGCGTTCCGGGACCGGCTCAAGACCGATCAACAGGACGACTGACCACGCCTCAGCGCAGGGCGTTCAGGGTTGCGCTGTGGGGGATGCAGCGTTCGAAGTTGCAGCTGGCGTATTCACGGGGCAGTTGCCTGGCCTGCTCGACCCGGTAGGCCGCAGTGCCATACAGCGCAAGCGTGGCGGCGCAGGTGACGAAAATGGCGAGGCGTCTTCTTGTTTTGATGTTCATGGCGGTGACCTCTGAACGAATACCCGGGGGTACTACTTTCAGCATAGGTCAGCCGTGGCGGGTTGCCAGCCAGACAGTGAGTGTGTTTAACCCACTGTTCAGAACACTGATAGCCCTTGTGGGAGCGAGCTTGCTCGCGATGAGGGTGGGTCAGTCACTATGTGTGTTGGCTGATCTACCGCTATCGCGAGCAAGCTCGCTCCCACAGGGGATTGGGGTGGTCTTTTAGCCGGGTTATGCCAGGTGTTCCGGCTTCATCGGATCGCCCGGCTTGACGTCCAGTTGCTTGCGCACGTCTTCGAACATTTCGTCGTAGTACTTGTGCATCGAGCCGATGCTGGCGGTCTTGGGCAGGCCGTATTTCTGGGCGATGCGCGTGGCGTGGCGGGCGAAGTCGAAGGCCTGGTCCTTGGCCAGGAAGAAGGTCTCGTCCAGAGACTTGTCCTCCACCGTGCCATGCACCCGGAACGACATGCCGCTGCCTTCCTTGGGGTCCTGCGCAACCTCGTAGTCGATGCACAGGTTGTAGTTGAAATCTTCCTTGGTCAGCGCATGGCGTTCCATGTGCAGGTGACCGGGTTCGAACATGGCCATAAACGACTCTCCTCGAAGGCATGGGTGTAGGGCAGACCCCGGATCCACCCTGCAAGTTTCCTGTTATCGATAAGTGATGCCCGCTGTGGCCGTGCTGATGCGAGTGCCGGCCTGGCCCTGGACGATAGCATCGATGTCCGACAGCGACCCGATCACCGCGACCTTGCCCGTGTTGCGCGCGAACTCGCAGGCCGCCTGCACCTTCGGCCCCATGGAGCCGGCGGCGAAGCCGAGCTTTTCCATTTCGTCGGGGTGGGCCTGGACGATGGCTTTCTGGGTCGGCTTGCCGAAGTCGATGAACGCGGCGTTGACGTCGGTGGCGATCACCAGCAGATCGCTTTCCAGCTGTTCGGCCAGCAGCGCCGAGCACAGGTCCTTGTCGATCACCGCTTCCACGCCTTGCAGCTTGCCGTCGGTGTCGTACATCGTCGGAATGCCGCCACCGCCGGCGCAGATCACGATGCTGCCTTTTTCCAGCAGCCATTTGATCGGGCGGATCTCAAAGATGCGCTTGGGCCGTGGGCTGGCGACCACACGGCGGAACTTGTCGCCGTCCGGGGCGATGGCCCAGCCTTTCTCGGCAGCGAGTCGTTCCGCGTCCGCTTTGCTGTAGACCGGGCCGATGGGTTTGGTAGGGTTCTGGAAGGCCGGGTCGTTGCCATCCACTTCGACCTGGGTCAGCAGCGTGGCGAAGGGGACTTCGAAGTCCAGCAGATTGCCCAGTTCCTGTTCGATGATGTAGCCGATCATGCCTTCGGTTTCGGCGCCGAGCACGTCCAGCGGATACGGCGTGACCGCGGTGTAGGCCGCCGCCTGCAACGACAGCAGGCCGACCTGCGGGCCGTTGCCGTGGGCGATGACCAGTTGGTTGCCGGGGTGGATCTTGGCGATCTGTTCGGTCGCGGTGCGGATGTTGCTGCGTTGGTTGGCAGCGGTCAGGGGTTCACCCCGACGCAGGAGGGCGTTACCGCCCAGGGCAACGACGATGCGCATGGTGTTGTCCTTCTAAAAAATGGACGAACAACGCGGTCCCTTGTGGGGGCGAGCTTGCTCGCGATAGCGGTGTGTCAGTCGACATCAATGTTGCCTGTTCCTGCGCCATCGCGAGCAAGCTCGCTCCCACAAGGGAACTGCGTTGGTTTCAGATATCCGCCAGCGCCGACACCAGGATCGCCTTGATGGTGTGCATGCGATTCTCCGCCTGTTCGAAGGCGATGTTGGCCGGGGACTCGAACACCTCCTCGGTCACTTCCACGCCATTGGCCAGGTTCGGATAGCGGGCGGCGATGTCCTTGCCGACCTTGGTTTCGCTGTTGTGGAACGCCGGCAGGCAATGCATGAATTTCACCCGTGGGTTGCCCGAGGCTTTCATCATTTGCGCGTTGACCTGGTAAGGCAGCAACTGCTCGATGCGTTCATCCCAGGCTTCCACCGGTTCGCCCATGGACACCCAGATATCGGTGTGGATGAAGTCCACGCCCTTGACCGCTTCTTTCGGATCCTCGGTGATGGTGATGCGCCCGCCGCTCTCGGCGGCGAAGGCCTGGCACTGGTCGATGAAGTCCTGGTGCGGCCACAGGGCTTTCGGTGCGCCGATGCGCACGTCCATGCCCAGTTTGGCGCCGATCATCAGCAGCGAATTGCCCATGTTGTAGCGCGCGTCGCCCAGGTAGGCGTAGCTGATGTCATGCAACGGCTTGTCGCTGTGCTCGCGCATGGTCAGGGTGTCGGCGATCATTTGGGTGGGGTGGAATTCGGCGGTCAGGCCGTTGAACACCGGCACGCCGGCGAACTTGGCCAGCTCCTCGACGATCTCCTGTTCGAAGCCCCGGTACTCGATGGCGTCGAACATCCGCCCCAGGACCCGGGCGGTGTCTTTCATGCTTTCCTTGTGGCCGATCTGCGACGACACCGGGTCGATGTAGGTGACGTGGGCGCCCTGGTCATGGGCTGCGACTTCGAAGGCGCAGCGGGTGCGGGTCGAGGTTTTCTCGAAGATCAGCGCGATGTTCTTGCCCTTGAGGTGCGGTTGTTCTGTGCCGGTGTACTTGGCGCGCTTGAGGTCGCGGGACAGGTCCAGCAGGTAGTGCAGCTCGCGGTTGGTGTGGTGCATCAAGCTCAGCAGGCTGCGGTTGCGCATGTTGAAAGCCATGATATGGATCTCCTTGGGTTTCGGTTATCCCCTGGGCGGATATCGGATCGATACCGGCCCAGGCTCAAAGGTCAGTAGTCGATCGGGTCGCGGATGATCGGGCAGGTCATGCAGTGGCCACCGCCGCGGCCGCGGCCCAGCTCGCTGGCGCTGATGGTGATGACTTCCACCCCGGCCTTGCGCAGCAGGGTATTGGTGTAGGTGTTGCGGTCGTAGCCGATCACCACGCCCGGCTCCACGGCCACCACGTTGTTGCCGTCGTCCCATTGTTCACGCTCGGCGGCGAAGCTGTTGCCGCCGGTTTCCACCACGCGCAAGGCCGGCAGCTTGAGGGCAGCGGCCACGGTGTCGAGGAAGCTGCCTTCTTCGCGGCGCACATCGATGCCGCCGGGCTTGCTCTCGTCAGGGCGCAGGGAGAAGGCGACGATCTGGCTCACCACTTCCGGGAAAACCGTGACCAGGTCGCGGTCGCAGAAACTGAAGACGGTGTCCAGGTGCATGGCGGCGCGGGACTTTGGCAAGCCGGCGACGATGACCCGCTCCACGGCCTTGTGCTTGAACAGGTTCAGTGCCAGTTGGCCGATGGCCTGGCGGGACGAGCGCTCGCCCATGCCAATCAACACTACGCCGTTGCCAATGGGCATCACGTCGCCGCCTTCGAGGGTGGCGTTGCCATGCTCCTGGTCCGGGTCGCCGTACCAGATCTGGAAGTCAGCCTGGGTAAACTCGGGGTGGAATTTATAGATGGCGCTGGCGAGCAGGGTTTCCTGGCGCCGCGCCGGCCAGTACATCGGGTTCAGGGTCACGCCGCCGTAGATCCAGCAGGTGGTGTCGCGGGTGAACTGGGTATTGGGCAGCGGCGGCAGGATGAAGCTGGAGTGCCCGAGGAAGTCGCGGAACATCTGGATGGTCTTGCCACCGAAGCTGTCCGGCAGGTCGTCGGCCGAGACGCCGCCAATCAGGAACTCGGCGATATGGCGTGGCTCCAGGCTGCGCAACCAGGAGCCGACTTCATTCACCAGGCCCAGGCCCACCGAGTTGGCGGTGATCTTGCGCTGCAGGATCCAGTCCAGGGCTTCGGGGATGGCGACGATGTCGGTCAGCAGGTTGTGCATTTCCAGCACGTCGATGCCACGCTCGCGCATCTTGGTGACGAAATCGAAATGGTCGCGCTTGGCCTGGTTGACCCAGATCACGTCGTCGAACAGCAGCTCGTCGCAGTTGTTCGGGGTCAAGCGTTGATGGGCCAGGCCTGGGGAACACACCATGACTTTACGTAATTTACCGGCTTCGGAATGAACGCCGTACTTCACTTTTTCCGTGGTCATTACAAATCCTCCCGTTAAAACAATCAGCCAGCTACAAGGTCAGGAAGCCGTCGTAGAGCCCATAGGCGGCCACCAGGGCGCCTGCGATCACTGCGGCGAAAATCAGCTTCTCGACAGAGGTGAAAACCGGTTTGCCCAACTCGTGCTTGGCCTTGGCGAACAGAATCGCGCCGGGGGCATAGAGCAGGGCGGAGAGCAGCAGGTACTTGATCCCGCCGGCATACAGCAGCCACACCGCGTAGATCAGGGCGATGGCGCCGATGATCAGATCCTTGCGCCGCTCGGCCGCGAAGCCTTCGTAGGTCTCGCCGCGCACCGCCAGCAGCACGGCGTAGGCCGCCGACCACAGGTACGGCACCAGGATCATCGAGGTGGCGAGGTAGATCAGTGACAGGTAAGTGCTGGCCGAGAACAGGGTGATGATCAAAAACAGCTGGACCATCGCGTTGGTCAGCCACAGGGCGTTGGCCGGTACGTGGTTGGCATTCTCCCGGCGCATGAACTCGGGCATGGTGTGATCTTTGGCGGCGGCGAACATGATCTCGGCGCACAGCAGCACCCAGGACAGCAGGGCGCCAAGCAGCGAGATGATCAGGCCGACGCTGATCAGTACCGCGCCCCAGTGGCCCACGACATGCTCCAGCACGGCGGCCATGGACGGGTTCTGCAGCTTGGCCAGTTCAGGTTGGGTCATGATGCCCAGTGACAGCACGTTGACCAGCACCAGGAACAGCAGCACGGTGATGAAGCCGATGACCGTGGCCTTGCCCACGTCGGAGCGTTTCTCGGCCCGTGCCGAGAAGATGCTGGCGCCCTCGATGCCGATGAACACCCACACGGTGACCAGCATCATCTTGCGCACCTGGTTCATCACGCTGCCCAGGTCCGGGTTTTTCACGCCCCAGATGTCGGCGGTGAAGATGTCGAGCCTGAAGGCGAACACTGCGATCAACACGAACAGCAGCAACGGCACGACCTTGGCGATGGTGGTCACCAGGTTGATGAACGCCGCTTCCTTGATGCCGCGCAGCACCAGGAAATGCACCGCCCACAGCAATACCGAGGCGCCGATCACCGCGGCAACGGTGTTGCCTTCACCAAAGATCGGGAAGAAGTAGCCCAGGGTGCTGAACAACAACACGAAGTAGCCGACGTTGCCCAGCCAGGCGCTGATCCAGTAGCCCCAGGCCGACGAGAAACCCATGTAGTCGCCGAACCCGGCCTTGGCGTAGGCATACACGCCGCCATCCAGGTCGGGCTTGCGATTGGCGAGGGTCTGAAAGACAAAAGCGAGGGTCAGCATGCCGACAGCGGTAATGGCCCAGCCAATCAGCACCGCACCGACGTCGGCGCTGGCGGCCATGTTTTGTGGCAGGGAAAATATCCCGCCGCCGATCATGGAGCCGACAACCAGTGCAACTAGCGCACCCAGTCGAAGTTTTCCGGGGGTATCAGACATTTGCGAGACTCCAATGCAGGAGAAGAGAGTCGACAGAATAAGTCGATTTGAAAGTTGAATACCTGATCTGGATCAGTGCATGACAACATTCCATTGTTAATGAAGGAGTTGAGTGCTTTCCTTCACGTCCATAAGTTGCCAGAAGTCCCGTTTTAGAGGCTTCGGCAAGGTGTGGCGAGGCGGGTTTCATCCCGTAGGATTATTCACGCTAGTTGATTTTTACTGGATCGCAACTATTTTGTAGGTTGTTTTCATGACAGAAATAATCGTCTGGCGTGGTCTTTCTTATTGCTGTCCTGGACAATGGTCGGATTAATAATTCCTCGGACTTTGCGCGCGTGACGTTATTCAAAAACGTTATGTCGCATTATTTACTTAATGAGCGAGAAAGATGCCGCAGCCGATTGAAAAGTTACGACTCGGTGCGCTGGTGGCGCTGGTGGTGGGATCGATGATCGGTGGCGGGATATTTTCCCTGCCGCAGAACATGGCGGCCCGGGCCGACGTCGGAGCGGTGCTGATCGGTTGGGCCATTACCGCTGTCGGCATGCTGACCCTCGCCTTTGTCTTTCAGACCCTGGCCAATCGCAAGCCCGAACTGGACTCGGGTGTCTATGCCTACGCCAAGGCCGGTTTCGGCGACTACATGGGCTTCTCTTCCGCGTGGGGCTACTGGATCAGTGCCTGGATGGGCAACGTCGGCTACTTCGTATTGCTGTTCAGCACCCTGGGGTATTTTTTCCCGGTGTTCGGCCAAGGCAACACGCCGGTGGCCATCGCCTGTGCATCGTTGCTGCTGTGGGCGGTGCATTTCCTGGTGCTGCGCGGCATCAAGGAGGCGGCGTTCATCAACCTGGTGACCACCATCGCCAAAGTGGTGCCATTGGTGATGTTCATTGTCATCGCTGCGGTGGCGTTCAAGGTCGAGGTGTTCACCCGGGACATCTGGGGCGAGATGAACCCGGACCTGGGCAGCGTGATGGACCAGGTGCGCCACATGATGCTGGTCACGGTGTTCGTGTTCATTGGCATCGAAGGCGCCAGTGTCTATTCGGCACGGGCGGAAAAACGTGCGGATGTCGGACGGGCGACGGTGATCGGCTTCCTCGGGGTCCTGGCGCTGCTGGTGCTGGTGAACGTGTTGTCCCTGGGGATCATGACCCAGCCTGTACTGGCGCAACTGCAGAACCCCTCCCTGGCCGGTGTCCTGGAGCATATCGTCGGGCCTTGGGGCGCGTTGTTGATCAGCCTCGGCCTGGCGGTGTCGTTGTTGGGCGCGCTATTGTCCTGGGCGCTGTTGTGCGCCGAAATTCTCTATGCCACCGCCAGGGACAAGACCATGCCGGCGTTCCTGACCAAGGAAAACGCCAACCGTGCGCCGGTCAACGCGTTGTGGCTGACCAATGGCATGATCCAGTTGTTTTTGCTGATTACCCTGTTTTCCGCAGGCACCTATACCAGCCTGATCTACCTCGCGTCATCGATGATCCTGGTGCCGTACCTGTGGTCGGCAGCCTATGCGGTGTTGCTTTGCGCACGGGGCGAAACCTATGGGCAGGCCTCGGCCCGGCGCATGAAGGACCTGTGCATCGGTGGCGTTGCGCTGTGCTATGCGGTGTGGTTGCTGTATGCCGGCGGCGTGAAGTACCTGCTGCTGTCGGCGCTGTTGTATGCGCCGGGGGTGATCCTGTTTGCCCAGGCCAAGCGCGAGCAGCGCCAACCCTTGTTCACCCATGTGGAAAAAGGCGTCTTTGCCTGCGTGATGGCGGGGGCGGGGGTGGCGGCTTATGGGTTGTACGTTGGCGTGCTGGTGTTGTAAGGCTCGTGCGGTTCCCGTGGCGAGGGAGCTTGCTCCCGCTGGGCTGCTCAGCAGCCCCCAAAAAAACAGGGCTGCTACGCGCCCGAGCGGGAGCAAGCTCCCTCGCCACAGGCCTTCTTCACCACTGCGGGCGATGGGCGCCCAGTTCTGCCGCCGGCAAGGTCCATTGCAGGGGCGTCCCGGTGATTTTCAATGGCACCTGCAAGCGGTGGGCTGGCCCCCATGGCGTTTGTTCGACCACCAGGCCCTGATCATTATCGTCCTCGGCGCGCAATGGGGTCGGGTCCCCTGGGCCACGCTCGATCAACAGCTTCGCCGTGCGCGCCAGGGACAAGCGAGCCGAGCCGCCGTGCCCCCTCTCCAGGCGCCGGGTTAACAACACCAGGGCGCTGGCCGCCAGCAGATAGCCGGTGCCATGGTCCAGCGCCTGCACCGGCAGCGGTGTCGGTTTGTCGGTGTGTTTCCAACCCATGCCGGCTTCGGCAATGCCGCTGCTCATCTGCACCAGGCTGTCGAAGCCGCGCCGGTTCTGCCACGGGCCGCTCCAGCCGTAGGCGTTGAGGCTGACGTCGATCAGCCCCGGGGCCAGTTGTCGACGCTGTTCGGCGCCATAGCCCAGGCGTTCGAGAGCGTCGGCACGGTAGCCGTGCAGAAGGATGTCGGTGTTCTTGAGCAGTGCCTCGAACGCTGCGCGGTCGTCGGGCCGATGCAAGTCGAGGCGGGCGCAGCGTTTGCCCAGGGTGACTTCCGGGACCACGCCGGGTTCGTTCCAGGTCGGCGGGTCGATGCGCAGCACGTCGGCCCCCAGGCCAGCGAGGAAGCGGCTGGCGACGGGGCCGGCCAGCACGCGGGTCAAGTCCAACACCTTGAGGCCCGCCAGTGGCCGGGTCACGGAGCCGAGCCAGGGCTTGCGCTGTTCTGCAGTCGTTTCACTCAGATGCACCAGCGGTTCGGCATTCACCGCCATGCCTTGGGGATGGGCCTGCCAGGATTGCCAGGAGCGCATCTCGGCGGCGCAACCGCCGGCGTCGACCACGGCCTGTTCCAGCTCGGCCTTGTTCCAACGGGCTACCCTCGCCGCCATGTCGGCGCGGTCGGTGCAGGTGCCGAGGACTTTTTCCGCGGCCAGGCGATGATGCGGTGCGTTGGTGTGCAGGCGAATCCAGCCGTCGGCGCAGGCGTAGTCACCGGCCACCGGGTCCCACATTGGCGGCACGCTCCAGCCGATGGGGCGCAGGGAAGTGGCGAACCAGAACGACGCCAGGCGCCGGTCGACCTCGACGGGCGGAAGGCGGCCGGTGTGCAGATGGATGAGCGCGGCGGTCGCCTGGCCCGCCACGGCGATGCTGGCGCTGGCCAATTCCGTGACGGTGAACGCCGAGGGCAGGGAGCCTTCGCCGCTGAAGGTGATTGGGGTCGTGGGCAAGCCGAGTGCGGTTTGCATGGACGTGAGCAGATCTGACATCGAAAGCCCTCCAGTACGAGAGGGCGATCATAGATCAAAAATCCGTTGGGGGCCGCTTTGCGGCCCAGCGGGAGCAAGCTCCCTCGCCACGGGAATGGCCATGGATAGGTTCCGGCCGCGACCAGATCCACAGGTTGCCCAGGCCCATGCCCGCGAGCGCCAGGTAAACCGGCCAGCCGTGCTCGAGCATCACCAGCATCAGCCCGGCACACAGCAGCATGCTGACGGTGGCACCCACCTTGGCCCGGCGCGGGATGACCTTGCCGTTGCGCCAGTTGTGCAGCATCGGTCCGAACAACCGATGGTTCTCCAGCCAGGCGCTCAGGCGCGGCGAACTGCGGGTCGCGGCCCAGGCGGCCAGCAGGATGAACTCGGTGGTCGGCAGGCCGGGCACGACGAGGGCGACCAGGCCGATGGCCAGGCTGGTGTAGGCGAGCAGGGCGAAGAGCAGTTGGGTGAGTTTGGAGGGCGTGCGGCTCATGTACTTCTATCCGACATGCACTTTACCTTGTGGGAGCGAGCTTGCTCGCGATAGCGGTGTATCAGGCTACCAATAAGGTGGCTGACCATCCGCCATCGCGAGCAAGCTCGCTCCCACAGATCAAGCCGGCTCGGCCGCATAAGCTTGTTCCAGCAGCACGGTAAAGCGGTTGAAGGCGTCCAGCGCGCCTTTATCAGCTTCAGCTTCCTGCTGTTCGGTGAAGGCCAGGCCGTCGAGGGTGCGGGTGAAGGTTTTCCAGCCTTCGGCGCGCCCGCCGGCAGGCTCCGCCAGGTGCCGGGCGCCGAAGGTTTCGCTCAGCCCCAGGCCCACGGCACGCTTGATCAGGAACGCGGCGCCGAGCTTGGAACCTTCGGAGACGAACAACCAGCCCAGGGCTTCGGCCTGGGTCGGTTTGTTCACCGCACCGGCCACCGGCGCGGGGACTTCGGTGTCCAGGTCGGCGAGATCCGCCTTGGCTGCGTCGGCCCGGCAACGGGCCGGCAGGTCGGGAATCAGGGCGGACAGCTCGGCGTCGTTGTACAGCGCCACCAGTTCCGACTGGAACAGGTACTGGGCGACGACGAAACGGGCGAAGCTGGCCGGGGTTTCGAACGGGGCGTGGGCCTTGACCAGGGCGTCGAGCTTGCTGTGAGGCTCGTGGGTGATCTGGTTCAGGCGTTGGGAACGTGAAGCGGGACGCAGGGTATTCATGAAAAAAATCCTTTGAATGAGCACATTGTGGCGAGGG